>NZ_CP020104.1:4287500-5491666 GCF_002056795.1 Spirosoma aerolatum
AAAATCTGAAAATATTTTTTGACTTGATTTTCAGCGGTTTACACTTAACTCACTGATTGTTAGGCGGTTGCTTTATCGATCAGCCCCGTTTCTTTCGATTTGGGACTGCAAAGGTAGGGGCTTTTTTACCCCTTGTCAAGACCTGTTCCAAAAATAGTTAGGGTACTCACCAAACATTATTTGGTAAGCACCCTAAAATCAGTCAGTTAGTAGAAATAAAATTTTTAAACTTTTTTCAAAAGATGATTTTTCTTGCCCTTCGATACCAGGATATAGCGCTCTTGCAGCCACTCTAACGCTACCGGAGCCGCCGGATCGGCTACTTTTATTTTGTTTAAACTGACCGCATTTTGTGAAATTGCTCGGCGAGCTTCTCCCTTTGATGCATACACTTCGCCCCTACTGCCGACTGACAGTAAATCGGTGATATCCTTACAACTGGCTAGTTCATCGCTCGTTATTTCGGTTTGCGGTACGCCTTCAAAAATAACGTCAAACTCGTCAGACTCAATGGAGCGTAATGTATCCAGTGTTGCTTTACCAAATAAAACCTCCGATGCTTTTACGGCCAGATCATAGCCAGCTTGCGAATGAACCCGAATGGTTACATCCTTTGCAATGGCTTTTTGTAAAATGCGCAAATGGGGCGCTTCGGCATGCTGTCGCTCCAGCTCTTCAATTTGCTCCTTAGGTAGCAGTGTAAATACCCGAATTAACCTTGGGCAATCGTCATCCGTTGCATTGAGCCAGAATTGGTAGAACTGATACGGAGACGTCATAGCAGGGTCGAGCCATACGTTGCCTCCAGCCGACTTACCAAATTTGGTTCCGTCTGCTTTTGTGATCAACGGCGTAGTTAAGGCGTAAGCTAGATGCTCTTCCGAAGCATCAGCCGATCCACTTTCCTTACGTCGGATGAGTTCAGTACCGGTTGTAATGTTACCCCATTGGTCCGATCCGCCCATTTGCAGTCGGACACCTTTATGTTTGTAGAGCCAGTAGAAATCGTACCCCTGCAATAACTGGTAAGAGAATTCCATAAACGACAGCCCGGTTTCAAGCCGTTTTTTTACAGAATCTTTGGCCACCATGTAATTTACGGTAATGTGCTGCCCTGCCTCCCGTAAAAAGTCCAGAAACGACAACTCCTTAAACCAATCGTAGTTATTAACCATTTCGGCAGCATTTTCGCCGGAATCAAAATTTAGAAAGCGAGTCAGTTGAGCCCGGATTCCTTCCTGATTTCGACGCAGTGTCTCTTCAGAGAGATAATCTCGTTCCGTCGAACGGCCTGATGGATCACCAATCATTCCGGTAGCTCCGCCCACCAGAGCAAATGGTTTATGCCCTGCCCGTTGTAAGTGGACAAGCAGCATGATTGTAGCCAAGTTACCAATGTGCAGCGAGGCTGCCGTAGGGTCGAAACCGATATAACCGGCAGTCATTCCCTTTTCCAATTGTTCTTCGGTGCCGGGGGTCATGTCGTGTAACATACCACGCCAGCGCAGTTCTTCGATAAAATTCATAATTGTCAATGAGTGAACGAGTGGCTGACGCGAGAACCGTTCGCTCTTTCATTCGTTCACTTTTTAAGGATCGCAAAGTTAATTTTTTATGGTAAAAGCAGCGATGAATCGCCGTAACTCAGGAAACGATAGTCGTTTTGCAGGGCTTCGTTGTAAACTCGCTTCCATTCATCACCGATCAGAGCGGCTATAAGCAGAATTAAGGTTGAGCCGGGCTGATGAAAGTTTGTGATAATGCCTTTGCACAGTTTTAGTTCATAACCGGGTGTGATGTAAATCCCAGTATGGGCCACGAGTGCTTCCTGTTGAGTCTCGATCATATGCTGCAATACAGCCGTCAACGATGCTTTTACAGTAGGCTGATCAGTGGTTGGTAATTGATAGGCATACTTTTGGTCCAGTCGGAACGGCTCATTCTCTCCATTGATTAACTTGGCCCCCATCCAGTATAAACTTTCCAGCGCACGCATTGACGTGGTCCCTACTGGAATAATTTTTTCTGTATGCTGTAGTAGGTTTTGGAGATTTTGCTGTGTGTAGACTACCTGTTCGGTATGCATATGATGTTGCCGGACGTCCTCTGTTTTGATCGGCTGAAAAGTACCAGCGCCTACGTGCAGCGTCAGGTAATCATAACCGATGCCCTGCTTACTCAGATTATTGAACACGGCAGGGGTGAAATGAAGCCCGGCTGTTGGGGCCGCTACCGCTCCTTCCTGTTTTGAGTAAACTGTCTGATAAGTCTCGCGATCAGCCTCAGTAGGGTCTCGTTTCAGGTAGGGAGGCAACGGAATTTCGCCTGCATAGTGAATAATTTGGGCGAATGTTAAATCAGCGGGTTGCCAACTAAGCTTAACCAATGACTGGTCGTAGTCGTACCAGGAAACTGAAATATCAATGTCACTGTGTTCTGCATCTCCAGCGAACTGTAATAGCAGCGTTTCGTCCCGCTTCCAACGTTTCCGATTACCAATCATTCCCTGCCAGATTGCCGACCCCGTCGCTTCCATTGACTGACTGATGGGCAAATCATTAGGAAATGGACTTAACAAAAACAGTTCGATTATTGAGCCCGTTGGCTTTGTGAAATACAACCGGGCCGGAATTACTTTGGTATTGTTGAAGACCAGAAAACTCTTCTTTGGCAATAAGGCTGGTAAACCAGAAAACCGCTCATGGACTATCTCTCCCCTTCGATAAACAAGCAGTTTTGATGCATCGCGTTGGGCCAGTGGAAAACGGGCAATACGTTCATCAGGCAGATCGTACTGGAACTGCCTCAGCAACAATCCATTAGACTCAGTCATCAGCGCCGGGTTTCATGAACAAACGAATAGGTAGTCCGGCCAATACAGCAATCAGAATAACCGTGCTTATTGGTAATAACCAGGCGTAATCAAAAGGTTGCAGGCTCCGATCGGCGCGGTTAACCAACGATAAGACAAACAAACCCATTGCCAGAATCGTATTAATAGCAGCAATGAGCGCATAAAACCAATTGGTAAAAATCTCGTTGAGCAACGAGCGATGGCTTGTCCATACCCCCGCAGGAACAGGAATCTGAGCGGTTGGTACGCGCAAAAACAATTTCGAAATAGCTCTTAAAACCGTGTTGGCAATAAGAAAGATAGCAACCGAAAGGTAGAAGATCGTTTCCCGATTAATGGTTTGGATGGGCTGTTTGAGATCATCAAATCGAACTGCGACCTCTTCGGGATATGAGATATAACTGGCAAATAATGAACCAACAAATCCGATTATGGACAGAATGCGCCATGTTCGGACAAAAAAAGTACCTGCTTTCATGTAAAAGAGAGAAAGAGCGAAAGAGTGAAAGGACAACTAACCCAACCTCTTTAATCGACTCGTTAAAATCAGGAGCAAAGTTACGGCTGGAACGGATGAAATCCGTTAGTTTCGCTCACTCGATTCGTAGAACTATCGCACTTATGCCTGTATTAACGATTATACGTATCTCCCACAAACGCCCAATTCCTCACTCAACCTCCCTTATAGTGCCCTTTTACTCGTTCGCTCCTTACTCATTATGAAGATTTACACGAAAACGGGAGACAAAGGTCAGACCGGGCTAATTGGAGGCCGCCGGGTCAGCAAGGCTGATTTACGGATTGATGCCTATGGTACCATTGATGAATTAAACGCCTGGATTGGTCTGGTACGAGACCAGCTTGTCAATGAAAGCCGTTCAACGCTACTAAAGGAAATTCAGGACCGGCTGTTTACGGTAGGCGCTGAACTCGCTACTGATCCAGAGAAAGCTTCCAAACGAGCTATACCCAGTATTACTGCCGACGATATAGAAATGCTCGAACAGGCGATGGATAACATGGACGCCGAACTGCCCGAACTACGGGCGTTTATCCTGCCGGGGGGGCATCAGGCCGTGTCGTTTTGCCATCTGGCCCGAACCGTTTGTCGACGGGCCGAACGTCTGATTATTACACTTCATGAACAATCACCGGTCGATGAACGTGTGCGCCAATATATCAACCGATTATCCGATTATTTATTTGTTCTTAGCCGGAAAATGGCACAGGAATTGAGTTCTGACGAGGTAGTCTGGAAGCCCAGAATCTAATTTTTCCGACCGACGAAAAAAAAGTTGTCAAGACAACTAAATTTAGTCGATCTAATTTTTTAGCTTTGCCGCAGCCTGATCTTCAGCAGGCTAACTCATTAACCACAAGCTGTTATGACGACGGACGTATTGCAAATTGAATTGCGGAAAGCGGAACGCTCCCGCCTTCAGGAGGTAGATTTCAACCATCTGCCTTTCGGAAAACATTTCTCAGACCACATGTTCGTGGCCGATTTTGTCGATGGTGAATGGAAAAATCAGATGATTGTGCCATTCGACAACTTCACGCTAAGCCCTGCTCTGTCGTCACTACATTATGGTCAGTCGATCTTTGAAGGTCTGAAAGCATTTAAGAATGAGACTGGCGAGGTATTGATGTTCCGGCCCCATGCCAACTTTGAGCGGATGAACGAATCGGCTCGTCGGATGTGCATGGCCACGTTGACAGAAGATGTATTCATGGGTGGTCTGGAAGCCCTGCTGCGGGTAGATGCAGGCTGGGTACCTGATACCCCTGATAGTTCGCTGTATATTCGGCCGTTTATGTTTGCGACCGACACCTATCTGGGCGTGGCTCCGTCAAAAACCTATCGCTTCTGTATTTTCACGGGTCCGGTGGGCGCTTACTATACCAATCCACCTAAACTGAAAGTAGAAACGGAGTACATTCGGTCGGCTCCTGGTGGAGTTGGCTACGCCAAATGCGCTGGTAACTATGCCGGTTCGATGTACCCGACGATGCTGGCTCAACAGCAAGGTTACGATCAGTTGATCTGGACTGATGCCCGCGAACATAAATACATTGAGGAATCGGGCACCATGAACATCATGTTTGTAATTGATGGCAAGCTCGTTACACCAGCTACCTCTGATTCGATTCTTAAAGGCGTTACGCGCGATACCATCATCCAGATTGCCCGCAGTTGGGATGTACCCGTTGAAGAACGTCGGGTATCGATTGAGGAAATAATCAGTGGTATTGAAACCGGTCGATTGACGGAAGCTTTCGGTGCGGGCACAGCCGTGGTTGTGTCGCCCTATTCGCTCATCGGCTATAATGGTAAAGATTACATGCTGCCGGAATTTGCGCCCGAAGATTCGTTTGCCGTTCGGGTAAAAAATTACCTGACCGACTTACGGACGGGTAAGATTGCCGATCAGTTTGGCTGGGTATATAAAGTGTAAACCACAGAATAACCAAAACGCAACAACCCCGACCAAACGGTCGGGGTTGTTGCGTTTATAGCAATTATTAATTGTAGCTGTTCAGTAACCAATTCGCAAAAATCTAAATTAACTAAGATTTAATTGACTTTTACCAATTATAGCTGTTATTACGTCACGGTAATGTTACCATCTGTTCATCTACATCTTTTCCCTGTTATAATGAAAGCCCTTGCCTTATTTCTATCGCTCCTTATCTGTTCATTGCTGTTCAACTCCTGCAAAAAGGACGATGCACAACCACAATCGATTGCCAATGCTGTGGTAAATGGTGATTTTGAAGCTTCTCCTTATCAAGACTGGCTATCCAATGTAAACAGGGTCTCCAAAACCAAACCGAATAGTTATACCGTTGAGTACTCTACCGAAGCTGCCTCCTCACCTAGCCATTCCATTAAAGTTAGCTGCAATGCGGCTTACAATGATTCTACCTACCACTTGTTACAACAGCTTTTTTACACACCCAGCTCGTCAGCACCAAATGGGGCTAAGATACTGAACATACCCACGGGCGCGAAACTTACGATGAAGGCAAAAATCAAGACGGTTAATGTCCAGGGAAATGGTATTGTCATAGCCGTCGGTGGCAATTACGGGCTCAATAAGAATTATGCGTCAGCCTTTTATACATCAACCGAAGGTAAAGTCCCGATTACAGGTACGAACGATTTCAAGGAATATTCAATCACCTTCGACTCGTTTCCTGCGGATACTTATAGTTTATATGTATTAATCTTCTTTTCGCCAACCACTACGGGGACAGCTTACTATGACGATGTGTCGCTATCAGTCAACTAAGCTAGAACAGTACACATACGATTATATCACCACATCAGCAATTAGTTATGTCCTCATTAGGATATCGAGTTTTATTCGTTCTCGGGTTTAGCCTGTTTTTAGCAGGCTGTAAACAACCCGATATAGACCCGTTTGAGGGGTTAACCACCGATCAAATCGCTATTGTCCAAGCCTTAAACAAAAGCATCGCACCGATCCAGGATGCCGACCCCAACCGTGATTTTACTGACCTGACCCCTCTTGATACCATTCTGGCTAAAGCTCAGGTTGTGGGTATGGGCGAGGGCACACACGGTACCCGTGAGTTTTTCCAGATGAAAGACCGCTTGTTTCGATATATGGTTCAAAAACACGGGATTAAGGCCATTGGCTTTGAAGCTAACTTTGGTCGTTCGGTGATTGTAAATCGGTTTATTCACGGCCAGACGACAAACCTGGCCTCAGCTTCGGTAGCCGCTAAAAGTATGTATTTCTGGACCTGGTCGACGGAGGAAGTACGCGATTTACTACAATGGATGAAAGACTACAATGTTGGAAAACCGGATGATCAACAACTGTCTTTTTACGGTTTCGACTGTCAGTATGCGGATGATGAGCGGCCATTAATCAATGAGTTTCTGGCTAAAGTAGAGCCTACTTCCCTACCGGGAAGCGATTCATTGGCTAATTTATACAATAGGTTTGTAGAGAATGAAACGAAATGGGCAGCAGCAGGTGGCCGGGAGAACTACGAAATTGCCAGACAGGCCGTTCGTGTGCTGATCCAACAGGCGGATGTAATGAATGGAGATGTCTGCAATACCTATATAAAACGGGATATGTACATGGCGGAGAATGTGCAATGGATGCTTACCCGAATGCATGTGAGTAAGGCAAGCCTATGGGCACATAATTATCACATTTCTAATATACCCTATGCTAACTGTAGCCAACCATCGATGGGCGGCTATTTAAAACAACTATTGAAAGACAAGTATCTGACGATCTGCACCTTCCTTACGAATGGTTCGTTTACGGTTCGGGATGCCTCCAAGAATAATTCGCCTTTGTCCCAATTATCCGTTCATACGGGCGATGTTAGCACGTCCTTTAATAACTTATTGGGCAAAGCTCAGTATTCCAATTTTATGCTCAATTTAAATCAGCCGGCATTAGCGCCTGCTTTAACCAACTGGTTAGGATCCAAACATCCTCTGTTCGAAACCGGTGCGGCTTTCGACGAAACGCGGCCAGAGCAGTATTATTCCGTATCGACTTTGACAGGCCGATTCGATATACTCCTTCATTTTCGGGACACCTCCCCATCGAAGTTACTTCCCTGATTTTGCATTAACCTTTTTCCGCATGAGAGCCATCTGGGTACTATTCTTCATGGTTTTTAGCCTTCAGTCGTTCGCGCAGCCCCCGCGAACGCTTAAACGCTATTTTGGCATGCATTTCGATTTCCACGCAACGGAAAACGATACCACTATTGGAAAGAACCTCTCCGAAAAATCGCTCGACTCGCTTTTGACAGCCATCAAACCCGATTTCATCCAGGTCGATTGCAAAGGTCACCCAGGCATTAGCAGTTATCCGTCGAAAGTACCAACGGCTACTCATGCCCGTAACATCACGGGTGATCCATTGGCTTTTTACCGGAGCGTTACCCGCAAACATGGCGTTGATTTATACCTCCATTACTCTGGTGTGTTTGATGTAGCAGCTATCGAAAAACACCCAAACTGGGCCGTTGTAAAAGCCGACGGCTCTATCGACAAATCGAAAACCTCGGTACACGGTCCTTACGCCGATTCGCTTTTGGTCCCGCAACTTAACGAGTTAGCCAGTTGTGGAGCCAATGGTGTTTGGGTAGATGGTGAATGCTGGGCTACTATACTCGATTACTCACCAACTGCCCTTCAGCGTTTCCGCGAAGAAACCGGAATCACCACCATTCCACGTTCCAGCAAAGATTCTGGTTATGAAGCCTTTCGGGAGTTTGCCCGTCGGTCGTTTGTCCGTTATCTCGGTCGATATGTTGATACTATTCACCAGAAATACCCTACATTCCGAATAGCATCGAACTGGGCTTATTCCTCTATGATGCCAGAGCCGATTACCACAAATGTCGATTACCTGTCGGGTGATCTGACTCCGGGTAATAGCGTTAATTCTGCTGCCCTGGAAGGGCGAATTCTGGCTGCCCAGAGTCAACTCTATAAAAAGCCCTGGGATATTATGTCGTGGAGTTTCTGGTATAGCTTTAACCCCAATCGTCAGGGCGACCAGAAAACAGCCATCCATTTGATGCAGGATGCGGCACAGATTCTTTCGCTGGGAGGTGGTTTTCAGGCGTACTATCAGCAAAGCAACACAGCCGCTATTCCCCTTCGTTACCTATCCGTCATGACCGAACTGAGCCGATTTGTTCGAGCCCGGCAACCTTTTTGCGAAGGCACTACCCCAATTCCACAAGTGGCGGTGGTCTATGCAAACACTACCGTTCGGGCTTTCAATCAATCGCTTTTCGGCAACGGCCAAACGCAGCGTATCAATGGGGTCCTAACCGCCCTGCTCGATGCGCAGTTGCCGGTTGAGGTGCTGTCGGAACAGCATTTGCAGGGTCGTATGAATCAATATCCCCTCATAATCGTCTCGCAACAGGATTCTCTCAGCCCCGACTTCCGACATGACTTACTTGCCTATGCTCAACAGGGAGGCCATTTGTTCATTATGGGTGCCCGTACCTCCCAGCAGTTCGCGACCGAACTAGGTGTAACTGCTGGTCCTATTCAATCAACCAGCTCGCCCAAAACCCTCTTGTTAAATGGTAAGACGCTGATGCTCAGCGGCCCTTTCCTACCCATTCGACTCGCCAGCAAAGCCGCTCAACCCATTGGAAAATTTCTGGCATCAGAGGCTAACGAACTGGTCAATGGTGTTGTAGCTTCCGAAATACCCTGGGGGAAAGGGAAGCTTACGGGGATCTATGCTGACATTAGCGCCGATTATCGCATCCATCAGTCATCGGGTCTGCGCGATTTTATAGCTGCTCTAGCCAAGCCGTTACTACCCAATCCACTGGTTGAGGTTCGTGGCTCGCATTTAGTCCATGTCGTTCTGGGGCAACAACACAACCGACTCACTGTAAACCTGATCAATACCGGAGGTCGCCATGCCGATCCGCAGGTTTTTACGTATGATGAGGTACCGCCCCTCACAAATCTAGAAGTTCGTATACGTACTAATCATCAACCGAAACGGGTAATGCAACAACCTGAAAATAAACAATTAACATTTCAATATGCCAATGGTATCGCCACTGTGACCGTTCCTCAATTAACTATTCACTCGGTATTAGTGATGGATTAATAAAAATTAATTTTTTCCAGTATTTTGCTTCATAAATACCATTTGCTTACTTGAGCAATCTTTCTATCTACTGCTATGAAGCTGCCAATTCTCCTGCTCCTGATTATCATTTGTGTAACGAATGCATACAGCCAGTTTACCGTATATCAGAACGATAGTGGGCAGCTTTTCACTACGTTCGAAACGTACGCAAGCGGCATCAATGCCAGTGCCCGAACGCAGACGACGTATCAGGGTAGCCCGTTTCTTACCTATCCAATCTGGCAACCTGGCACCGTTTTGTTAGATAAACAGGGGAAGCAGGTCGATGCCGAACTCGCCTACAATCTGGTGACTAACGAAGTGCTCTACCGGTTTCCGGGTGATTCTGCCGTTCAGATTATTACCCCAGAAGCATTTACGATCAATTCAGATCGTTTTATTCGCCCTCAGGGCACTATATCTACCAATACGTTCCGGCCTTATTTGATGGCTCTATCCGATGGGCCAACCAAACTGCTGAAAGGTATGAGTCGGCAACTCCGAGCCAATAGCCGACTCGATAGTTATAGTAAGGAAATCTACACACTCGGGGCTTACATCACTAAAACTGATTATTATATTCAGAAAGGGGAAGCCAAACCGGAGTTGATCAATCTGGCAAAAAATAGCTCTGTGCTGGCCGTTTTGTATGAACAGGCAGACAAATTGAAGGCCCAATTACCTGACAAGTCACTAACGCCGGAAGCTCTCATCCCAATGCTGGCTTACTATGATAACTTAATGGCTGCCGACCGCACAGCGAAATCGCCTTTGCTGGCTAATCCTACGTTTACACAAGTACTCCATCAAAAACTTGCTTATCCAGCCTATGCGCAAAATCAGGGTTTCTATGGCCGGGTATATGCAGGCTTCGACATTGACAATCAGGGGCAGATCACAAACGTAAGCATCCTGAGTCCCGACAATGCGGGCTTCCGATTCGATTTAACCGTCCGAAATGCGCTGGAAAAGATGCCACCCGTCAATCCTGAGCTTCAGGGGAAATACGTCTTGCCTGTTGCCTTCATATTGACCAACACCAAAGAGTCGAACGAGCCCCATATACCCGTCAACCAACTTCCCAGCGACCGTTTGATCGGCAAAACAATACTGGACGAATTTGTGGTTAAAATAAGCATTTCTAAACCCGGTATCGCGTCGCGCGAAGTGTGGGGCTATTACAAATAGACCTCGCCTTGCCAAACCGGCTATTTTGCGGAAGCCGTAGCCGAGCCGTTTGCAAGCGCCATTCTGACTTTCAACCCGAAATCTTTGCCCTTCGAAACGTCCTTCATAGTCACTGTAATTCCGCCCGGACTCGTCCATTGATTAGCCTTTGGCGTACCGTAATGGGCAGTAAAATAGGATTTCAGCTCGTTCTGATAGGCATTAACCGACTCCTGGCTGTTCAGGAATAAATCAACATCAATGGCCGATACTTTTTTGGCCGTTTGATAATAGAGCATATCAGCCGATTCAAGGTTTTTGAACTCGATGGTATAACCAACGTGATCATCATCACTCTCGAACGGTTCACCTTTCTCCACTCCCTTCACCTTATCAAAGTCATCACCCAACTTAATACCACGCCAATCACTGTCAGCCGTCAGCCCCAGTTCAGCCAGGCGGTCGGTAATTGTTACGTCTATGTCTGATTGTGAAGCAGTTGTGGCCGTTGTATCAGCCGTTTGTGTATTCGTTTGCTGGCGATTTTTACAAGCCTGCTGGCTGAATACCAAGAAAACACTCAAGAGAAGTATAGCTATTTGTTTCATACATTAACTAACTCGTTTGCCATGAAGCAGCATATCGACCGCATCCCCCAACGAACCGGCGCGGGTAACCTCCCCGGAATTGATGAAGAAAATCTCGTCGGCATTTTCAATGGTATTTAATCGGTGCGCGATGATGATGCGCGTGGTGGATTCGGGCAGATTCTGCAAAATTTCTTCCAGTAACTGTTCGGTTATGGTGTCGATGTTGGCGGTCGCTTCGTCCAGAATAAGCAGTTCAGGATTACGTAAAACTGCCCGAATGAACGCTATCAGTTGCTTTTGCCCCAGACTGATCGTATCGCCGGTCGACTGCACGCTGGTTTCCAATCCTTCGTCGAATCGTTCCAGCAATCCAGTCAGGTTCGCTTGCCGAATTACTTCCGCCAATTGCTCGTTGGAATAATTCCGGTACTGTTCATTACCATACAGGATATTCTCCCGAACGGTGCCCGTAAACAAAAAGGGCTCCTGTAGAATAAAACCGATTTTCTGCGTCCGCTCTTCGGCGCTATACGACCGGATATCTTTACCATCGAGCCATACGGTTCCACTGGTTGGGTCGTATAAACGGGCAATAAGCGAAGCGGTTGTGGTTTTGCCTCCTCCCGTTGGGCCAACCAGTGCGTAGGTCTTCCCTCGTTCGAGCGTGAAGCTGATATTATGCAGCACTTCGTGACCATTGGGATAGCTAAACGATACGTTCTGAAAGGCCAGTAAAGATGCGGTTGATACCGCCAACTGGTTTTCAATCGTCGGCAAATTCGATTGCATCGTCAGCAAATACGAAATCCGGTCCCAACCCGCCATGGCCACCTGAAAGCTAGCCCACAAGGCAGCCAGTTGCCTAAGCGGGTTATAAAAGTTCGTCACATAGGCCAGAAAACTAATCAATAACCCAACGGTAAATCGGTCTGTTGAGATCAGGTAAATACCAAATGTCAAAACGACTACCTGTCCCAAACTCGCAACGAAACCATAAACAGGCATAAAAACCGTATTGGCGATTCCAGCACCTATAGCCGCTTGATAATTTACTTCGTTCGCTTCTTCGAAACGCTTACGAAAATAATCGCGTCGGTTAAAGGCGATGATTACTTTAAAATTGGTCAGGCTCTCCTGAATTTCGGCACTCATCCCACCTACGCTTTTCAGGCTAGCAGCATTTTTCCGCTTTACCCAGGGGGAGGTAACCTGTGTAAACAACCAGATCAGAATGGCTGGTGCCAGGGCAGCCGCTCCCAATGGCAGATCAATAAAAAGTAAAAACAGCCCTGCACCAATCATGGTCACAATACTCCCGACAAACTGCATCAGCGATTGCGAGAAAAATTGGTTCAGCTTGTCGGTGTCGTTGTTGATCCGCGAAATCAGGTCCCCTGCTTTATTCTGATTGAAAAATGCGACGGGTAATTCCTGAAGTTTGCTAAACACAGCATTGCGCAGCTTGAATAGCATCCGTTGCCCCACGCCCCCCATAAGCCGGGTTTGTAAATAACTGGTGCCCAACGTACAGGCATACATCGCCAGCAAAATACTGCCATACACCAGCAACCCATGAAACTGTTTGGCCTGCACATACGTATCCACCGCCCGACCAATCAGCACGGGACCCAGCAGGTTCAGGCTCGAATTGATCAGGATAGCAGCAAAGGCCAACAGCAACGTCTGGCGCTCATCATTGATGAATGTCAGGAGTTTGCGGAGAGCTTTTGTCGTGGCATTTTTTTCTTCCTTCTGCCCGACAAACTGATTAAGATCGTAGTTCATACTGGTTGGTGCTCCGCTGCGACTGGTAAATCTGAACGTATTCGGGGCTAGTGGTCATCAGTTCGGTATGTGTACCCTTATCTACGACTTCGCCTTCCATAAGCAAAATAATCTGCTCGTAATTTTCCACGGCGGTAATCTTTTGGGTGACCGAAATAAGGGTCATGCCAGGGTAATTCTGCTGCACATTAGCCAGAATTTTCTGCTCGGTATTGGTATCCACCCGCGCGGTAAAGTCATCCAGCAGAAGTATTTTTGGGTTGAGTGCCAGCGCACGAGCCAGCATGATCCGCTGCTTCTGCCCTCCCGACAGGCTGCTACCCCTTTCCGACACAATGGTTTCGAGCTTATCGGGCAACGAATCGACAAAATCCTGCAATTCTGCCGTGGCAATGGCCTTATTCATTGACGCTTCGGTGACGGTTTCGTTGAAGGCAATGTTCTCGCGCAGGCTCATATTAAAGATAATGCTATCCTGGAAGACAAACCCAACCTGCTGATGAAAAGCATCTTCGTCATACGCATCAATCGGTTGTCCATCAAACATGACCAGGCCGGACGTAGGTTTAATCAGCCCTGTTAACAGAAACAGAAGTTGACTTTTCCCCGCAGCCGTTGGCCCTACAATGGCGGTTTGGGTCCCCGCACTGACCGAAAACGAAATATGTTTCAGAACAGGCTTTTCCCCATAATTAATCGACACATCCTGAAGCGCTACATCACCGTTCAAGGTAACATCAATTGTTCCACTTTTGACCGTCTCAGCTGTCTGCAAGACCTGATTCACACGCATGTAGGAGGCCGATGCCTGAGCAATCACGTTACTCATGAACCCAATCAGGATGATTGGAAAAATGAGCAGGGCCAGATAACTGTTGAAGGCCGCAAAGTCGCCCAACGACATACTGCCCCTAATGACAAAATGCCCACCCAGTACCAGTATTGTCAGCATAGCCATATTGGCCGTAAACGTGATAACAGGAATGAGTCCGGCAAACAACTTTAAGATGCCAATACCTAACTCCTTTGCCTGCGTGTTCGCTGCCAGAAATTTTTCATATTCCAGCTGTTGCGAGTTGATAACCCGAATCAGGGCTGATCCCAGAATACTTTCGTTGATGACTTTGTTGAGCCAGTCAATTACCTCACGGCTTTTGATGAACAACACGCGAACTTTTTTCAGGACTAGAAAAAACGTAACCCCAATAATGGGTACAATCGACAGAACCGCCAGCGCCAGTTGCCAGTTGATGCCAATTAGCAGAATACTAGCCCCAACGATGATGCATAGCGACGACACAATGGACACGATGGCCTGCGATACGAATGTCTTAACAGAATCAATATCAGATGTCAGGTTAGTAAGCAGTTTGGCCGGATTGGTATCCTGGATATACGTAAAACTCTGGCGGGAAATTTTATCGGCCAGTTTGGTTCGCAGGTCTTTGGCGACACGCTCTGACGCGCGCGTCTGGACAATACTTTGCAGATAGGTAAACAGAAAAATAACCAGTGCAGCCCCCAAAAACTGGATCAGCGTTGTTTTTAGCACATAGTGACCGGCACCGTACGCGTCAATTGCCTTTGCGATAATCATAGGCAGCACCAGATTGATTCCGTTGCTGGCCAAGGCCAGGAAAATCAGCAGGAAAATCGTTCTGGAGTAGGGTTTCAACAACCCCAGCAAAGGCGAAGGAGGTTTCTTTGCTGCTTCTTTTTTCGGTACAGGTTGGCTCATAGATAGCCTTGGGTGAAGGATAGCACAAAGGTAGCAAAAAGCGTATCGGTTTGTGGTTAAAAGTTGAGCAAAGCACTCTGCTCAACTTTTAACCACAAACCAGTTTAGTTGCTTTCCCCAGCTTTCGGCTCTACGGCTTTGGTCACATCCACAATTTTTGTAACCTTACCTGTTTTACGCTCCTCGATCTGCTCCAGGAGTTGAAGGCCCATTAGCCCATTCAGTGATCCGTCGGAGCCATTGCCCGTTCCATTGATAACGATATCGGGTATGATACGTATCTGACCCTTACCGATCTCTTCCGTGATTTTGAATCGGGTAAAGTTATCATCGCCCATAGCGCGTACCTGCAATTCGTAGGCTTCGGCCGTTGAACGACCAATGGCCAGAATTTTTTCGGCTTCGGCATTACCCGTTTTGGCAATGCGTTCGGCTTCGGCATCGGCGGTAAGTTTGGTAGCTTCCGCATCGGCAGCCGCCTGCCGACGACGCGCTTCGGCGTTGGCTTCGGCCCGTATCTTGGTAGCTTCTGATTCAGCAACAACCTGTAACTTAAGGCTTCGTGCCTCCCCTTCCGATTTTTTTACGGCGGCATCAGCCGTTCGCTGGGCAATTTCGACGCTCTGCTGGGCTTTCACCACTTCGCGCTGAATATCGGCCAGGGCTGTTTCGCGTTCCATCCCCTGCCGTTTTTCCTGCGCCATCCGCTGCGTTTCGTAGGTCTTTTCCTCCTCCTGAGCAATCTTCCGATCGGTCAGGGTTTTCATAAGACTATCCGGTGGTACGATATCACCAATCAGCGTATCGACAGCGTTTACGTTATACACTTCCAGTACAGCACGGATATGCTCGCGGGCAGCCTCCTGCCGTTCTTTACGAGTACTCAGGAAGGCAATCACATCGGAATCCTGCGCTGAGTTACGAAAATAGTTGCCGATAGTCGGCTCCAGTACCTGCGAGACCAGATTTGTCATGCTCCCAAAGCGGGCAATTACTTTCGGAGCCTCCGCCGATGGAATATGGATAATCTGGGCCACGTCGAGGTTGAATGGGAAACCGTCTTTCGAGCGAACCGTAATAGTCGAGAGGTTTCGGTCGAGCGCGTGGGCTTCTGTTCGGGCATTGGCCCAGTTAAGGACCAGGTTCGTGGTCGGTACGCCTTCCACTTTCATGGTATAGGTATTGATCGGGTATTTACCCGGTCCCAGCGGTTCCATCCAGACGCCCCGAAAGCCTTTCCGCACGATGTTGCCGTGTTTAAACGACTCGCCGGTCAGGTCTTCGCCATCTTCGCCAATGTACGAAATCACGACGCCCACATGGCCAATCGGCACTTCGGTCATCGGTATTTCCTCAATCTGGATGGCCCAGGGATTTATGTAATATGAACCTGCCAGCACAACCTGCGGCTGAAGTCCCCGATTACCGCCATGTTTCAGGAAGCTATCAACATCCTGGAAGTTGTTATGGCCTTCTACGTTTTTACCGGCGATCTGTCCTGGTTGTAAAGGTGCCCCATCGAGCGTCGTAATGATACCGACCATGTTTTCCCGAATAACAGTCATGTCGGCAATGGTTATCGTAAACGCGAACGTATTGATCCGATAGGTACCGGGTGTCAGCAAAGCCGTTTGGCGACCTTTTTGCCCACCACTGCTCAGAAAGCGTTCAGTATCCTGAAAGTTGTCACAATCGACCCGACGAGCCAGAATATTACCCGTTGGTAATTCAGCACCGTCATTCGATAAGACCAGACCGATTTTCCCTTCCGGGATGACCGTAAATGGTTGCATGGTTATCCCATACTGCCAGGGCCACATCCACCAGTATAAACCCGGAGCCAGGGTTTGCGCCTGATAACCCGCTTCGCCTTTGGTAGCAATAATTCGCCCATCGGGCAGGCCTTTTTCGGCACCAACCAGCACGTATTTTTTCGTAACCAGACCGATCCGATCCTCGGGAACAATAACCATCCCGAACAAAAAGCGGAGTACTACTTTATAAAGTACAAAGGTCAACAGGAGCAGGATAATCCAGCCCCAACTCATGATAAGTGGACTTAGTTCCATAGCTGAAACAGTGTTAAAATGGTTAAGAAATAAAAAGTAAGTGGAGAGATCCAGAGTCAGATGACTCTGTTAGTGATCGGAGAATGAAGACATTAGGTCTACATCGGTGTAGGGAGTTGACTGTCAGATTGACGGGTCAAATGTATAGCGGCACCCGATCTCCGTGTATCGAAAATCGGATGATTGGTTACGGCATGGCCGGATTGGAGCCGGGGATTGATGAGTGGCTTAGTTTATAACTCCTGCGCCAGATTAAAGAAAAAGCCAGTGGTACCCTGAGCGTTGATAGTACCGCTGAATCGCAGCACCAGATTATAGAATGTTACAATATCGAGGCTCATTCCTGTACCAGCCAGTAGTTTATTGGCGAGATGGCTCTGATACTGTTCGGCTACTGTACTGTGTACATAGCCGGTATCCCCGAAGGCTGTCAGGTAAGCCGCTATCGGCACGGTATTGAACTGACGAACGTGTAGCCAGTTGAGTTGCTTCCGAACATTAAACAGCTGATATCGCAGACTATTCCGCCAGATAGCCGTACGCTGGCCATCAATCACGTATAACTCATACCCACGGATCATATCACTGGAATTACCGAGGCCGCGTAGGTTGTAATAGGGCTGATGATTCGGCCAGGTGGAACGCCCACGCACATTGACAGCTCCATAAAATTTACCTCCCAATGGCCAATATCGGGTAATAGATGCCGATACATCCAGAAACCGAAAGTTATCGCTGGGCAATAAGCCTGATACCGTTACCCCTCCAAAAAACAACGTTCCCTGCAACGGATAGACAACGTTGTCGCGCCGGTCGTATCGGTAACTGTAACCCAGCGACGAATAGTGCTGGGTTGTACGACCATCAAGGAAATAATCAGGATTCAGTTTTGCAATGGTATCAGCAATGGTATTTCGGGTATAGGTAGCGTTGAGCGTATGGTAATGATATAGCCCCCGGCGATGCGTCAGAATTACCGTCGCATAAGCCCGTTCGCGAAGCACATCTTCCGATTTGACGTATACCCATTTATCGAACTGAGTCCGGTAAGGAATTTCCTTATTGGTAACGTACACCAGATCGGCGCGTAAACCGATTTTCTGGGCCTTATCAATGTAAGGAGTGGCATACGACAGCACAGTACGTTGTAGAAAACCACGTTCGATGGCTATTTGAAGCCGGTCGTTAGTACCCGTAACGTTTCGGTAACTCAGTCGGCCTCCATAAATAACCCGGCTGAAATCACGTCCCCGGTCGTACCACCATTCATTAAAATTACGGTCGGCCAGATCGAAAACTGGGTAAGCAATAAAATACCATCGCTCTTTCATCGTCACAGTCAGATCGAGTTGCGCCAATTGAGTCGAATCCGACGGTGAGCTGAGTGACGTAGTTAGATCGACGGTTATAAAAAGGGTCGTGTTATTGATATTTCGCTGATCCCAGGCAAGGCGGTCCGGCAGGTCCGACAACCGAACAGAATCACCAACATGCAGGGTCATTTCGCGTGCGACGATCCGATCTTTTGTACGGTAATTACCTTTAAGCGTAATGGAACGTATCACGACTGTCTGTGTCGAATCGGTCGCTGAATCAGCGAGAGCGCATTGAAAAGACATCAGAAACACCGTTACAGCCAGTATAACGGACGGCCACATTTTGGGAATCATTCTCAAAAATACGTCTTTTCAAAAAAATAAGACAAGAATATCTCCATATCCTGCAAATCGCTATGTATAATTGCTAGCTCTTGAGCGAACACCTATGATGATTCTTTAAAGATACTACAATCGATGCAAACGGGAACTGTTCAAAAATCCTCCACAAAGGCCAAACCGAATCTAAGCTTCTGGCAAATCTGGAATATGAGTTTTGGCTTTTTTGGCATTCAATATGGCTTTGGTCTACAACAGGCCAACATGAGTCCTATTTTCCGATACTTGCAGGCCGACGAAGCCAATATTCCCATCCTATGGCTGGCTGGCCCTATTACAGGATTAATTGTCCAACCCATTATTGGTTCCATCAGCGACCGAACCTGGTCGCCACGCTGGGGCCGGCGTAAACCCTTTTTCCTGATTGGCGCCATCGTAACCAGTTTAGCCCTTTTTCTGATGCCCAACTCCTCGGTCCTCTGGATGGCTGCCAGTTTAATGTGGATTCTGGATACGGGACTAAACATCACCCAAGAGCCTTTTCGGGCATTCATCGGCGATAAATTAAACGACAAGCAACGCGATTTAGGGTTTGCCGTACAAAGTTTTTTTGTGGGTTTTGGTCAAACCCTGGCCAACCTGATGCCGACGATTTTCCGGCTTCTGGGATTAACCACAACCGCTGCCGTAGCTGCCAATGTCATCCCCAACAGCATTAAATACCCATTTTATCTGGGAGGTCTTGCTGTTTTACTGGCTGTGATCTGGACGGTGTATACGACAGATGAATACCCGCCCGAAGACATGAAGGAATTTGAGCGGATGAAGAAAGAGGGTAGTGGCATTGGCGGGGCTTTTTCAGAAATATTCCATGCCTTTAAAGAGATGCCCTCGACCATGAAGCAGTTGTGGTGGGTCAAGTTTTTCACCTGGTTTGCCTTACCGCTTATGTGGCAATACCTGACGCTGGCTGTAGCCCGACATGCCTTCAACGCACCCACCGCCGAATCGCCGGGTTTCCAGGAAGGTACCGAATGGGGAAATATCTGTTTTGCCATGTTCAACGTCGGTTGCTTTACGATTTCGTTCTTTCTGCCAGCCATTGCTGAACGAATTGGCCGTCGGGCTACCCATGCCGCATTTCTAACCATCGGAGGGCTGGGTTTTCTGTCGATGTTACTCTCCAACGATAAATATATTTTCTTCGTGGGAATGACGCTGGTGGGCCTGGCCTGGGGGTCTATTCTGTCGATGCCTTATGTACTATTATCGAGCTCCGTTCCAGCCGAACGTATGGGTGTTTATATGGGTATTTTCAATGGCTTTATCGTTGTTCCGCAGATTGTCAACAACTTAACAGTGCGTTTTTTCTACCCCACCCTCCTCAACAATGACCCACGCAATGCATTGGCCTTAGCAGGAGTCTGCCTTTTACTGGCAGCCGGGGCCTGTTTTCTGGTCAAAGAGACTAAGCGGAGCGAAGAAGCGGCCTTCCCGATTGAACCCGGTGGCAACTAAAACAATCTACGAAATACGGACACGAATTACCATTTATTGCCAACGACTGCCATATTCGCGTTACCAATCATTCGTAACTCGTATCCTGTTTTCAGTCAATCATTGACATGGCTTCTATCGACCGCCCTTACGCACTGCTTTCTGTTGGTGAGCTTCTGGCCGACTTCATTGGTCATCACGTATCTACCAACCTGGTTGATGCACAGGACTTTCGCCGATACCAGGGCGGCAGTCCGGCGAATATGGCCGCCAACATGGCCCGGCTCGGCAATAAGGTAGCGCTGGTAGCCTGTGTTGGCAACGACAGTATCGGTAAATATTTAACCCGTGAGATTAACGAGTCGGGGGTTGATACGCAGTTCATTACTGCCGATCCGCTCGAACCGACGACCATAGTAGTGGTATCGCGTACCGCTGGTACACCCGATTTTGTCGCCTATCGTCATGCCGATTGTCAGCTTCGTCCCGAACAGATTCCCGACTCGTTGCTGGCTCAAACTCAGCTTTTTCACACAACCTGTTTTGCCTTAAGCCGCCAGCCTGCCCAGGAGGTTATTGTCGATGCTGCCCGGCGGTC
The DNA here is from genome assembly GCF_002056795.1 of Spirosoma aerolatum. Classification (NCBI taxonomy): domain Bacteria; kingdom Pseudomonadati; phylum Bacteroidota; class Cytophagia; order Cytophagales; family Cytophagaceae; genus Spirosoma; species Spirosoma aerolatum. The sequence goes on from NZ_CP020104.1 coordinate 4,308,122, forward strand.
TCAGGCGGCTGGTTGTCAGGTGAGTATCGACGCGAATTATGCCCCGACCATCTGGCCCGACCGTCAGCAAGCCTGGCGTGTATTGAGAGATTATTTTGCCGCAGGGGCGTTGGTAAAAGTGAGTGAAGATGATATAGAACGGCTCTATGGTGAGCGACAAGCTCCGGAAAAGGTTATTCAGGACTTTCATCAAATGGGAGCGCCGATGATTTGCCTAACGTTGGGTGCCGATGGAAGTCTGGTTTCCTACGATGGAGGTGCAAAACAGGCCCGAATTCCCGGCAAAAAGATCGATGTCGTCGATGTAACCGGAGCAGGCGATGCGTATTGGGCTGGTTTTCTGACGGCTTATCTGGACGGTTACGCCCCCGGCAATTGCGCGCATGCGGGAGCCGCTTTAGCCAAAATGAAACTAACCCGCCAGGGACCACTGCCCGAAAAAATAGACAGAAAATTGATCTACGAGCAGTTTGAATAACATTTGTATTAGGAAGACCGGCAAAAAAGAATGGGTTAACTTCACAGAGTTAACCCATTCTTTTTTGAATTATAATGACCGAAAACGCTACTTCAGAGCGCCAACTTTATCAAGATCGAGATCCCCCAGGACTGATTTTAACTTATCCATACTAACTCCGTGTCCTTTTGCTGAGACGATAAATCGTTTGTTTACCAGTACGTTTATCTCACCGTCTTTGCTGGCGTTATCGTATTTCTCGTAGGATTTGTTGCTACCCATAGTACTCGTTTTCTCGTACCCGTTATCGGTTTCCTTATCAATTTCAACCATTGACCAGGCAGCCAGGCCAATCATCATAGCAGAGCCTCCCCCATCGATAATAGACAGTTCGATGCTTTCGCTGCCATCGTCGTTCGAATATTTCCCATTGGCCGTCGAAATGACCATGCCTGCCGCACCATTTTTCTCACCGGTCGCTTCTTTACGCGGCAGTCCATCCGCATCGGCGGGTAACAGCTCTTTCAGCTTACGAAAATCGACGGTTTCGACTGGGCCATTCTTCTGCAACTCTTCGGCCTTCGATGCCATTTCCTTCAGGGCGCCAACGGCTCCTAAGGCCGACACCGACTCCTCCTCTTTTTTCTCTTCTTCCTCTTTTTCTTTACTTCCGCCACAACCCATCAACAACATCACCGGCAGCAATCCGGCCCACAACAAATGTCGATTCGTTCGCATAATCAATTTACGTTAGAATGAGGTAAAGGTTTAATGATCAGAAAGCTACACTTTCTTCAGATACGACGGCACATCTATTGAGTAAACGTATGCCTGGTTTAATTAAGAATTAATTCCTATATTCTACAGGTGTTTATACCCATACGTCGATGGAGGAAGGCCTCAATCAACACGCCTGCAATTCACATAGTAATTTGAATCGGGCAATAGCGAGGTTACCTCTTTAGCTGCAATCGTTTTCCATTGAGTAGTGGGTTGGAGCTGTTGAAATGGTCCGGTTTCATTATAGCACACCCGAACGGGCATCGAAAACCCGGCTATGCAGTTAGTCCATCGGTATTGTACCCCACTGGCAACGAGCTTGTATTCGAGTACAGGAATCCGAACATCGCGCAGATACTGGTCAAAAACAGGTTTCAGGTTCAAGCCCGTTTGCTGAATCATATACTGCTCAATTTGCGTACTTGTGACCGTCTGGTGGTAAAAGGTTTTATTCATACCCCGCAGCAGTTGCCGCCATTTGGCATCATCGCCAACCAGTTGACGGATCATGTGGAGCATATTCCCTCCTTTGTAATACATATCACCTGAACCTTCGTAATTGACGTTGTAAATGCCAATAATCGGCCGGTCGTTTCGGATATTGGCCCGGCAGCCGACTACATACTGCGCTCCAGCATCTTTACCGTAATAGTATTCCGTAAACAGGTTTTCTGAGTAGTTGGTAAAACTCTCATGAATCCACATATCAGCAATATCCTTGTAGGTGATATTATTAGCAAACCACTCATGACCCGACTCATGCACGATGATAAAATCCCATTTTAGTCCCCAGCCCGTTCTGGACAGATCGCGCCCTAAATAGCCATTCTGAAAGCGATTGCCGTAGGTAATCGAACTTTGATGCTCCATGCCAAGGTAGGGCGTCTCGACCAGTTTATAGCCGTCAGCATAGAAGGGATACGGGCCAAACCAGTACTCAAACGCTTTCAGCATTTTAGGCACCTGCTGAAACTGTACCCTGGCGGAGTCCAGATGTTCCGGTAATACGTAATAGTTCAGCGTAAGCGGTCCTTTTTCACCCGAATACGTTTCTTCCCAATGTTCATACCGGGCAATGTTGAGGTTAACACCATAATTATTGATGGGATTCTGCACATACCAGTCGAAGGTACGCGTATGATCGGGATTGGTTGTTACTCGTCGAAGGCGCCCGTTCGATACGTCAGTAAGGTCTTCGGGTACGGTTACACTGATGGCCATTGAATCAGGCTCGTCGTACATATGGTCTTTGCAGGGCCACCAGGCACTGGCTCCTAATCCTTGGCAGGCTGTGGCAATAAACCAGTGGCCTGCTTTGTCGTGTTTCCAGACCATACCCCCATCCCACGGTGGACGTTTAGCCACGTGGGGCTTGCCCGAATAATAGACAGTGATCGATTCCTTACTTCCTGGTGTCTGTACCTTCGACAGGGTCACAAACCAGGCATTACCATCCTGCCGAACCGACAACGATTCCCCATCCTGCTCTACACGCGTAATTCGCAGGGGGCGTTGCAAATCTACCTGCATGACCGTATTGGCTTTCAGTACCCGATACCGAATGGTCGTTGACCCCGTCAGGGTACTATCGGTAAGCCGTACGCGCACGTTCAGGTGGTAAAACGTTAAGTCCCACCAGGCTCGTTCAGGCGTTATGGAACCTCGCAGCGTATCATCGTGGGTAAACTCCATACGCTGCGCTGATGACACAACAGGCAAAGCAAGTAAGCAGGCCATTAGCAGCCAACTTAGAAGCGAACGATTTAGCTTAGTTTGTTGCATGTATCCTAACGTTCTGAATGGTCCCCTTTGACAGTGGTGAAGCCCTTCAAATATGAGCGGACGATTTGTTTGCTTACTATCAACGAGGGCCGGGAGGACATGATTTCAGTAGGTAATTGGTATACAGTGTCCGCAAATGCAGATTGGTACCCGCTCCCTCCGAAATGCTGTGCGTCCGGTTTGGATAGGGCATCACCTGAAACTGCTTATTATATTTTACTAGTTCATTAATCAGTACCTCGGCATTATCGTAATGCACATTATCGTCACCGGTACCATGAATATAGAGCAGATTGCCCCGCAGATTTTTGGCATAGGTAACCGGCGACCCATTCACAAAATCCTCGCGGTTCTCCTGGGGGAGGCCCATGTATCGTTCCTGGTAAATATTGTCGTAAAATAATTGATTGCCAACAGCCGCGATGGAAATACCTGTTTTATAGATGTCGGGGTACTGAAAAAGCAGATGCAGCGTTGTTGAACCTCCCCCACTCCACCCCCAGACGGCTACCCGACTGGTATCCATGTAGGCATGCTGGGCCAATAATTTTTTAGCCCCCATAGCCTGATCGCGGACGTTGAGCCGACCAATTTGCCGATAAATCGATTTGCGCCAGGCAGCCCCTTTCAGATTGGGAGTTCCCCGATTATCGAGCGCCACATACAGATACCCCGCTTTGGCCATATCGCCATTGAAAAGTCGATTCTGACCTACCGAAAATACATCATTCACGGTACTGCTGGCCGGTTCGCCGTAGACATAGAAAACAACTGGATATTTTTTGGTACTGTCAAAATCCGTAGGTTTCGCCATCCAGCCGTCTAGCGTTACGCCATCGTCGGTGGTGACGGTAAAGAAATTGATGTTAGGTTTAGGCATTGTATTGATTTTCAGACCATTCTGACCACTTACAGGTTTATGGTCGGGCAGGGTAACCCACTGGCGAACGGGTGGAGTCTGGTAATTGGTAAAGGTATGCTGAGCCAGTCGGCCATTTGGGGATATAACATAACTGTTCGTCCCTGACAAATCGGCGGGGGTGACCCGTTCGGCTTTCCCTTTTCCGTCCAGCCGGGTACGATAAAGGTATCGCTGGTTAGTATTCTGAGGAGAGGCAATAAAGTAAATCAGGTTGGTCGCTTCATCGATATGGCTGATACTGGCCACATCATACGAACCGGGCGTCAATAACGTTTCTTTCTTTCCATCGGCATTGATCCGATATAGATGCTGCCACCCATCTTTTTCAGAAAGCCACACGAACGCTTTTCCACCATCAATCCATTCCCAGCTAGCGGGATCATCTTTGGCATCGATCCAGGCTTTGTCGGTTTCGGTATAAATTGGTGTTATCGACTGTCCCGTAGTTGAACAGATCAAAAGTTTACTTTCATTTTGCTTACGGTTCAATTGTTGCACAATCAGACCGCTTCCATTTGGTAACCAGGCCATTCGAGGCAGGTAATGCTGCTGCGGATCACCGGGTATGGCCAGCCAGCTGGTTGTCGGTACGGCGTCACGGCCACCCGCAACCGATACAATCCCGATTCGGGTGGGCGAAGGAGACTCTCCCACTTTAGGATATTCGACTGGAACAACATGCGAATACACCGAATCGGTTGTATTGAGCATCAGATAATCGCGAATCCCCGTTGCATCGACCTGCCAATACGCAAGCTGCTTACTATCAGGACTCCACCGAAATCCGTCGCGGCATCCAAACTCTTCCTCATAGGCCCAGTCGAACGTACCATTAATGCGTTTACGGGTCCCATCGGCAGTAAGTTGGGTTATTTTACCTGTTGCTACATCCTCCACAAATAGGTTATGCTCACTAACGTACGCTACAGTACGACTATCGGGCGACAGTTTGGCATACATCAGCGATTGTGATGGTCGGCCTTTTCCAAGCTGCCGCAACTCACCCGTGGTCCGATTCACCAGGTAATAATCCCCACGCGTGTTATAACGCCAGACCCGAGCGGTATTAGTAAACAGTAGAATGCTGCTACTATCGCTGGAAAAAGTAAAATCGGCAATGGGCGATGCCTGATCGTGGGCCACTGGCTGCAATCTGGCTTTGGGTAAAACCACCGTTCTATTTCCCGTTCGAATATCTGTTTTTACTAAATCGCCCTGCTCGATACTTGTATAAGCATTCCCATCAGCCGACCAATGGATTTGTCGGCCAGGGACCTGTGCCCATAACGAATGATTTGAGAGCGTAATTACCAGAACAATGAAAAAACGGCAAAAAATACTAGGTGTTGATTTCACAGATGAAGTTTGATTTACAGTCAGTAATCGCCAAAAATACATAGATTTCCAATACCACTCAAAACGAGATCAAGTAACTAACTACACAAAAAACAGCGATACGGCCAAGCTTCTCGCTCCAACCGTATCGCTGCAACTTTACCTAAACTCGTCTTAAGATTCAATCGGTTTCGACGTTTCATGATCAGACACAACCACCGGCGTCCGGTAGCTGCGAATCAGGAAATAGACCCCCATCAATACGGCTGGGATACTCAACCACTGACCCATATTTAAGGGTAAATTATCCTCAAAAGCCACCTGATTCTCTTTGAGGTATTCGTAGAAGAATCGCAGGCTAAATACCCAAATCAGAAAAATACCCAGCATACTCCCTCGCGGGGTGCGCTCCTTGGTCCGATTCCAGAACCACAACAGAATAAAAAACAGGATCAGACACGAAATCGACTCGTACAACTGAGCAGGGTGGCGCGGAATTTTGGCGTATTCATTATTATTCATGAAAACAAACGCCCAGGGAACATCGGTTGGACGGCCTACAATTTCGGAATTCATGAGGTTGCCAAACCGAATACAGGCTCCGGCCAGCGCCACCACAATAACGATTCGGTCGGTTACCCACAAAAATGTCTGATTGGTTAACCGGCTTTGTTTCCGACGAGAATACAGCCATAGTCCAGTCAGAATACCAATAGTAGCTCCATGACTGGCCAGCCCCGCAAACGGTGGCGTAATAACCGTTAAAGGATGATGTAGCAATACGTCGGGTTCGTAAAAGAGGAAATGGCCGATGCGGGCTCCCAGAATAGTAGCCACTACCATATAAATCAGGAGTGTGTCGGTATCGGCAACAGGCTTATTCTCTTTTTTGTAGATATAGCTCATGATCTGCATACCGATCAGAAAACCCAACGCAAACAGCAAGCCATACCAACGTACTGAGAATGAACCAATGTGGAAAATTTCGGGATTGACCTCCCAAATAATGTATTGAAGCATAAGAAAGAAAAATGCGTTTGATGTTTACGGTTAATGATTGTCGGATTACTCCCAGTTGACGCAGCAAAGCTACTCATGTCAGCCTACCGTAAACCGAAAATCATGAACTATAAACCAACTAAAAGCAAAGATACATATTGCGGGAAAGTTTTTGACCGATTTGCTGTTTAAGCGTATATGATGACATCATTTTTAATTGGTCTGGTCCGAGTGTATCAGGCAGTAGTATCGCCCTATTTCCCTAATGCCTGCCGCTACACACCTACCTGCTCGCAATATACGATTGAAGCCATTCGTAAACATGGCCCCTTACGGGGTACGTGGCTTGGGCTGAAACGCATCGGTCGTTGCCATCCTTGGGGTGGGCACGGTTACGACCCTGTTCCCTGATGATTCATATATCGACAAAATAGGCTGACATTTTGACGCATTTACACATCTTGCCCGATTTTTGCCCTCGATTAGCAACATCCGGAAACCGATATTAACCGACTACCATTGACCGAAACCTATGCTTGGTATCACTGCCGATAATAAATTAAAACGCCTTATTGTTGTAGGCGACCGTGTGCTGATAAAACCTAAAGATCCTACCGACCGTACGAGTAGCGGCCTTTATCTGCCTCCCACAGTTCAGGAAAAAGAACAGGTGCAGGCTGGCCATGTCATAAAAGTGGGCCCAGGCTACCCGATTCCTGCACCTACTGAAGATGAGCCCTGGAAAGAAACAGAGGAGAAAGTAAAATATATGCCTCTTCAGGCGCAGGAAGGTGATCTGGCGATCTATCTGCAACGTAATGCCATCGACGTACAGTACGAAGGGGAGCAATATGTCATTGTTCCTCAATCGTCTATTCTGATGCTGGAGCGCCTGGAGGAGCTGTAATCCATGTCTAAGCATTAACACGATTTTGTCAGATTAATGAGAGAACGCAGATTTTTATGATGAATATGATATTTACTGGTTCATACACCACAAGCTATCCTACCCATCTACAGCGTTTACATTTAAAACAAAATCGTGTTAATACCCAAAGCGGCTACATTATGGTTGGAATCATAGCGTATCCAGGTACTTTAATACGTTGGCAACTTCTTTCCAGGATTTAAGCTTTATTTTCTGCTCAGTCAGATACCCGTTTAGTTGATCGGCCTTTTGTGGCAATGCACTGAGCAATGCCTTCTTGTTCAAAAAAACCGATTTCATTTCGCCGTCCGACAGTTTTTCAACATAAGTATCTGTCGATGGTTTTACTGTCGACACCCAGATAAAATAATCTTCGCGCTGCTCGAATCGCTTCTTGCCAAAATCATTGGCCATCGTTTCGGTATTGCTTTTGATAACCGATACGATACGTTTGAGCAGTTTTGTGTGTCGTCCGTCATACACAAGCTGGTAAAAATCTATTGGTGACCAGGTTGCTACGGCCGGAAAACCTTTTCGGAACCGGAGTGTATCGGCGGTAATGATCCCAAATTCAACTACCGAATTGACCGGAGTAAGTACTTTACCTCCTTCCACATACTCAACTTCACCCGAATAGGAGTTGTATCGTAATCGAGCGGGCACCTGCTTCCGGCCATATACGAGCCACCCATTCTGGACACTATCGCCCGGTACAAAAGGCGAGCCTTCTACATCATCGTAAGGCTTGAAATTCGGCGCATAAATTCGAATGGTACGGCTATAGCCATACTCTACCTGCGCTACGACTTGTGTAGCTATATGCAGTAAAAAACCCAATGCTATCCAATACGTAGAACGACTCATAACTTTTAGACAGAAAAGTATGTAAGCAAATAAGTAGCGACCAGATAGAGACTGGCCTGTTTACGGTTCTCCAAATTTAGCAGCTTCGGTTATTCCTTTCCAGGTATCGGTCCGAAAGGGTATTGCCGGAAAACCTTCCCGATTATACAGGTTCACATCACCGTTGTCGTCGGCCCAGCCGTATCGGACAGCGACAGGCGTCGTAACCGAATCGGCATGTACGACCACTGTATTTCCTTGGATATCGGCTTTTGCAAAATAGAACTTCTGATCGGCGCCAGCAATTTCAAATCCTTTCAGATAACCGTACTTATCTTTTACCGATAGTCCAGAACCTACATTTTGAAAGCCTATTGTAGCCGTGTTCCCATTCACCGTAAGCTTATCGAATATAGGCCCCGCGCTCACCCCGGGCTTTTGATAGGCAATTCGCATGGCTTCGGCTGCTAATCGCTTACCCACATCTTCCTTATTTTTCGGGTGAATATCGGATCGTTCGCCAATATCGGCCGTTACGGCCATACCCGTATTCGGCAACTGGAGCGTCATGGTCTGTGCTTCGCGGAGTTCAGCCCAGGTGCTTCCTTTCCGGCTATCCCCATTCGACGCGTTAAAGCTGGCTAACTGTACAAACAGAAACGGGAAATCATAACCCCAATGCTTCCGCCAGTCCTGAATCATCAGTGGGAACGATTCACGATATTGATAGGCTCGACTTGCGTTCGACTCCCCCTGATACCAGATTGTTCCGGCAATGGCGTAAGGAATCAATGGTTTCAACATGGCATTGAACAACTGGGTTGCGTAGGTATTAGGGCCTGGTTTATAAGACGATTCACTTACGGAGGCAATTCGGTATTGCCAGCTTCCTGCCAATGGGACCAATACCGACTCCCCGGCTAGTCGTAGCTGTTCGGCTTCTCCCATAAAACCACCTGCTCCACCCGTATCCTGCACGCGTACGGCAATCACATTTCGACCGGGCTTCAACAATCCATCTGGTACTGGATACGACCTCGGCGACGTCCCTTTGCCCGACCCAACCAGTTGACCGTTTATGTACGTAGAATCCTGATCGTCGATGGGGCCAAATTGGAGCGTCATTCGTTTCAGGTTGCTCCCTTCGGGAATCATAACCTCCCGACGAAACCAGACAACCCCATCCAGTGTCGGCAAGCCTTTCCATTCCCAGTCCCCCAGCACATTCATCCATTTCCATTGTGACGTACTCAAAGCGGGATCGGGCCAAGTCCGAATTTCAGCAGCCGTTGGCAAGCCACCCTGTTGAGAGGCTACGAGTTTCTGCGTTCGTTCGGAACCGCTTTTTATCACCTCTTCATAGGTAGCGGGTAACTTGCTGGCGACCAGTCGTAATTCATCATTCTGATTAAGAGCCTCCCGACTAGTCCAGGTTTCGGAATGCGTACCACCCCAGGATGTATTGATCAGACCAACAGGCACGTTCAGTTCTTTTTGAAGCTGTTTGGCAAAAAAATAACCAACGGCTGTAAAGCTGGGGGCGGTTTCAGGTGTGCAGATATCCCAGCTCCCTTCGATATTATCTTTAGGCGTTAGGCTAATATCTTTCTTGACCAGCAGTTGGCGAATGTTCGGATAGTTGGCTAGAGGGATTTCGGTCTTTGCATTGGCAGCAGCTCGCAGTGGCCATTCCATATTCGACTGCCCCGAACACACCCACACTTCACCCAGTAGCACATCATCGTAGGAAACCGTATTTTGCTTTCCCTTTATAACCAGTTGGTAAGGCCCACCAGCCTCCATTGGATCAAGCCTAAGCGTCCACTTACCTTCTTTGTCGGCTTTACCCGTTTTTGTCTGCCCGTTGAACATCAGGATGACTTTTTCAGAGGGGTCGGCCCAGCCCCAGATGGGTATGGACTTTCGGCGCTGGAGCACCATATGCGAGCCAAATACATTTGGTAATCGGACATCAGCAAAGGAGGTCTGACTAATAAGACTATTCGCAAGGCAGAACCACAAAGCGAAACGTTTCATGCTGGTAGAGGTTAAGAAAATGAATCAGAGTCCATAAAAAAGGCGGCTAGTAAAGCCGCCTACTCTCTTCTATTTCGTTGGTCAATCGCTCAACGGATTCTGCTGATTTTCGATTTCCCCTGTACTTCCAATACATTTGACAGCGCCCGCCGAACGGCGAAATTGTAGCGCAGGGTCAGTCCATAGCTCATACCTGAGCCTGCTCCCTGCAATTGGGCCTGCTGAGCCGCTGAACGATTGGCGGTATACGTTACGTCCGTCGTTACGGAATTGGCGAGCCCCCACAGTTTGCGAACCGATAAGCCTAAATCCAGCGCATTGGACAGCCGGACATTGTATTCAGCACCAAGTTCGGCCAGGGTTGCGGTCTGTGCGTTTGTGGTCGTCTGGGTTGTCAGTTGAAACATTTCAGGAGCTTCCCAACGGCCTGAGTACCGCTTACCGGTTATGGATACAACGCCTTCCTGCTGAGTAGTGTTGGGCGCTACCCACATCCCTCCACTAACCCAGAATCCCGATCGAAGCCAGGGCTTACTGGTCGAGAGAAGTAAACGTTTGCCTCGCAGAACAAACGCATTCTGATCATTTGAATACCGGAACGAAACAGTTGGCACCGTGTTGGTGATCGACATTTGTGTATGAATGGGCATGCGAGAATAGCCGCCCTCCACCATCCATCGTTCATGATAAGCCCATCCAACGACAACACCCCAGCTTGCTTTACCAACTGGGTCACTCTGAATAAGTCCATTTAACGAATTATCGAGCTGGGCTCGATCAGTCCGAACAAAACTTTCGAGGGATACGTACCAGCGGTCGCGTACCTGTGGCCCACCATAACGGCTCAGTAATCGTTTGTATTGCTGCCCATTTTCGGGTAGCTGGTAATAGTCCGTTACCCCCTGACCACATACAGGCAGTACGGCCAAGCCGAGCAGTACATACAGCAAGTAGTATTTTATCATACGGGGTATCGGTTAAATGGTATCGCAAATAACGTGATAAACATTTGTTTGTTAATCACTTACAGCTCTTTTTTTTATAAAAAGCGATTAAAATTACTAAACGTACAACCGTCTACTCAATTCCTTCACTTTTTTGAACAAAAGCGGTCCATATACAAGCTATTAATTCGCGAAATACCAATGGAAACTAGGCAAGTATATGGCGCTAACTACTAAAGTCGTTTGAGTAATTTTCTACCTTTCAGAACATAAAAAAACCCAGCCTTCAGGACTGGGCTTTCGCAACTAAAAAGTTTTTCAGGACTTAAAAGCTATGCGTTTATGAGCCATGTTTCAAAACTGGCACCGAGATGGTCATGTTATCCCAGGCAATGGCAATGCTGGAGTTCGAGGGGGTGATCGTCAGTTTTTCGATTGGTGTTTTATTCATTGAAACCGGCACTTTAATCATCGCTACATCGCTGGCTTTTATTTTTTCATAATCGTACGCCCCCCACTGACCGAGCTGACTGTTCAAAATAACACTCCATTCTTTCTCACCCGGAATCGTAAATAGTGTGTAAGTACCGGCCTTAACCATTTTACCTCCGAACATCACATCATTTTTGAACGTAATTTCCGTGGCCTCATTTGCACCGGTACGCCATACTTTCCCATATTTTTCCAGGCTACTAGACCCTTCAGGGCCAAAAATAACACGACCTTTTTTGGATGGCTGACCATACACAACCTTAATACTCTTGTCAGGGCTTTCGGCAGTCATTTTGGGACTCGCTGGTGCCTGGGCCTGAACACGAGCCACTGTTACCATAGTCAGTAAGAGCGCAACTACTGCAATTAGTTTTTTCATGGTTAACCTGTTAAGTTATTTAACTGTCTTTTATAACAGCCTAAAGTAAATGATAGTTTTTCGACATCGGTACAAAATGTAGGCCAAAAGATGGTATTTTTATCCCTGTCAATAGCCAATTATCATACAATTGGCCTAATCCGAAGGCCCAACATGGCAACTACTTATTTTAGTAAGCGAAATCTGCAATTTCTGCTCTATGAAGTATTTAAAGCAGACGAACTAACGAAATACGATTATTTCAGTGCCCACGACCGGGAAACGTTTAACCTCGTTCTGGATTCGGCGACCTACATTGCCGATACACTGATGTACCCCTACCTGAAAGAAGTCGATAAGAATCAGCCTGAACTTAAAGACGGCAAGGTACGGGTACACCCGCAAATAAAGGAGTACCTCAAAGCAATGGGTGAAGCGGGTCTGATTGGCGCTGGGTTCTCCTTCGAGCACGGTGGTCAGCAACTGCCCGAAATGATCAGTTCGTGCGTCGGCTTTATTGTGATGGCTGCCAACAACGGTATGATGTATACCGGTCTTACATCCGGCTCGGCTCACCTGATCACATCATTTGGATCGCCCGAGTTAATTGAGGCCTACGTACCTAATCTGCTTTCGGGCACCTGGCAGGGAACTATGGCACTTACAGAACCGCAGGCCGGGTCGTCACTGTCGGATGTGATCACAACAGCGACTCCACTGCCCGATGACGAATCCAAAGTAAGCCATGCAGGAGCCTATAAAATCAAGGGACAGAAAGTGTTTATATCGGCGGGCGACCACGATGCCACCGAAAACATCATTCACCTGATGCTGGCCCGGATCGATGGAGCGCCCAAAGGGACTAAAGGCATTTCTCTGTTTGTTGTTCCTAAGTATCGCAAAGACGAACAGGGGAACTTTGTCGACAACGATGTTACCTCAACCGGAGTATATCACAAAATGGGGCAGAAAGGCGTTCCGGCCATGCACCTGACGATGGGGTCGAACGATGATACCATCGGCTATCTGGTCGGGCAACCTAACCAGGGTTTGTCTTACATGTTCCAGATGATGAATGAAGCTCGTATAGGCGTTGGAATGACCGCTACTGCCATAGCTACAGCTGCCTATTATGCGGCTCTCCAATACGCGAAAGAGCGTCCGCAAAGCCGTCGTCTGAACGAGAAAAATCACCTGGATGCCCCCCAAACAGCTATTATCAATCACCCCGATGTACGCCGGATGTTGCTGTTTCAGAAAGCTGTTACCGAAGGATCGCTGTCGTTACTGCTCGAAGCTGCCCGATTATATGATCTCCATGAAGTAACGGAAGGCGAAGAGAAAGAGAACACGTTTTTGCTACTTGATCTGCTGATGCCCGTTGCGAAATCGTATCCATCCGAAATGGGTGTTCAGTCGGTCAGCCAGAGCCTACAAACCTTTGGCGGTTACGGCTATACTGAAGACTTCCCGGTAGAGCAACTTTACCGCGACATTCGTATCACGCCCATCTATGAAGGGACAACGGGTATTCAGGCGCAGGATTTGCTTGGCCGGAAGATGACCATGAAAGGCGGCAAAGCACCCCAATTGCTCTTCGCTGAAATCAGTAAAACGATAGGTACTGCCAGCACCTACGATGACCTGAAACCCTACGCCGACAGCCTGACAACCGAACTCAAACGCACCCAGGAGGTATTAACCAGCCTAATGCCCTATGCCCAACAGGGGAACATTGAGCGGTATTTGTCGGATGCCACTTTGTTCCTTGAGTTCTTTGGGATTGTGGTGGTGGCCTGGCAGTGGCTCAAACAGGCCATAGTTGCCAAACAGGCTTTACTGACCCAAAATCCTGAAGGCGACGAACTAGCCTTTTATGAAGGAAAGATTCATACAATGAAATATTTTTTTCACTACGAAGTACCCAAAACGTTGGGACTAGCCGTTCGGTTGAAAGACCCCGAAGTGCTGACAATAGTCACGGAAAAAGAACTAGCCCTGTAAGCCATCGTTCTCTTTTTGCCTAGTATACAGACAGGCCGCATTCATGTATTGAATGCGGCCTGTCTATTATTTGCTCACCATCATTTCAATTCCAATCAGGTACGATTAAAAGCACGTTTGACGATTTGATCAACCTGATCCATTCGGTATTTCAATTCCAATCAGGTACGATTAAAAGTTTGCCTCTTCTACGACCTGCGTCGAAAGCGACTGCATTTCAATTCCAATCAGGTACGATTAAAAGTCGAGAGAATTTACATAAAAAACTGCGTTGTAGGAGCATATATGCTGTTTTAGAGATTTTTTTGAGAAGGTTAGTCGTCAATCGGCAATGCTTCGAAACTACGGGCCGATCGACGACTAATTGATAATCAGACAACTAACCTCAAAACACTTGGGAACAATCTAAATTCCCAATAAGCCAAAGAGCTAATTACGCCGATAGACGACAACTGAGTAGCCTGTCCTACCGTCCACAAATGCCTTTAAAGTCACAGTATTGGCAGGTTTCTAGCCGATCCGTTTTTCGGAATGGCTCACTTAGGTCCAGAATCTGCCGAATGAGTTGCTGCAAAATGGCTTCCGAATCGGCAATGTACTGATTGGGATCGTCGTTCGCCCCAAATCGGACCGGGTTGGTTTTAAAACCGCCATTCAAATCACGGAACGAATAAAACCCAGCTTCAACGGGCAATCCACCCGTCAGAAATACGTCGTTCTTCGCTTTATCACGGGGCAACCCACCCCATTGACTGATATTTTTGAGTGCCAGATACCGATACATCCACAACTGACGCATTTTTTCCTCGCGCCCGTCTTTCAGTAGCTTTTCGGTTAAGTCGGGAGGGGTTTTATCAGCCAGATCAACGCGACCGGTTTTATAATCGACAATCCGAATCTGGCCACCATACTGCTCAATCCGGTCAACCTTACCGGCAATGCGTACCCGAATAGACACGCCCTTTTCAAGTGGTACATCCAGGTAGGTTTCCAGCGTTTGTTCAGTAGCGATCACCGTCAGGCCAGTCAGTTTGCTTTGTTCACGCTGAAAATCAAGCATGAGCTTCTGGGCCAGTTCATACAGCAGCAGATTCATACCCGATTCGATCACCCGGCCTTTCATCGATTTAGCAAATTCCTCTTCCAGCAAATGCTTGATTATGGCCTCATCAATGGGTAAGGATTTTAGTCGGTATTCTTTGTCCAGCCGTTCCAGCACCATGTGCAGCCAGCTTCCAAACTCAGCCGCCCCCATCTTTTCTTCGATATCGTCTTCTTCCGCAATATTTACAATCCGGCTAAAGTAGAACCGCATGGAGCAGCTAATGAACTGGTTCAGATAGGATGGATATAAGCCCCTCGTTGTGAGCAGGGTGATAAGCTGTTTGCGAATGGCAGCCGTTTTAGGAACGCGCAAATCGGTCAGATCGGCTACGGTATTACTCCCAGCCTTACCAAAACGAACCGTTGGGTAACTTAACTTTATACGGCCCTGGGAGCCAGGAACAAGTTCATGCTCGATCTGTCGGATAAATCGGCTTGGCTCACCTTTGCTACTTCCATAGGCATCCGTCGATGTGGTATGTAGCAGTACAATGTCGCTGGCTCGCTGGAGCAGTCGGTAAAAGTGATAGGCCATTACGGCTTCCTGCTCCCGATAGGTCGGCAGTTTTAGTTCGGCAGCTATATCGAACGGAATCAGAGAGTTCAGTCGACGGGCCTGGGGTAAAACTCCTTCATTGACCGACAAAATAATTACCCGGTCGAAGTCAAGTGCCCGCGTTTCGAGCATACCCATGATCTGCAACTGACTCTTGCCTTCGCTGGTAAATGGAATACTAGTCTGTCGAATCAACTCATACAAAAACGTACGAAAACTTCGCACGGTAACCGTAGCCTGTGATGAAGCCTGCCCTTTCTGCCCCTGCCCTCTTCCATCTGCCATCTGTTGTTCGAGTGTAG
The DNA here is from genome assembly GCF_002056795.1 of Spirosoma aerolatum. NCBI lineage: Bacteria > Pseudomonadati > Bacteroidota > Cytophagia > Cytophagales > Cytophagaceae > Spirosoma > Spirosoma aerolatum. The sequence goes on from NZ_CP020104.1 coordinate 4,323,965, forward strand.
CTTCGAGTTGCTTGAGCAAGGTAAAAAACAGATACAGGTATTCGATTTCGATGGCATCCTGACTGACCCGATAAACATCCCGAAGGCGTTCGATCAGCTCGTAAAAAATTTGGACAGCCCGCATGGGTTCGTTTTCGGGCCATCGCGCAAACAAGACCTGCACGAGTGGGTCGTTCTGGCCCAGCATTCGGAGTTCGTTCTCAGTCAGATACACCCGCTGGTTCTGAACAATTTCTTTAGCCATCCACTGAAACAAGGGTTCCGGTGGCAGTTCTTCACCCGATTCGAGTACGTCGCCCGGCCACATCAGCCCTTTGATGCGCTCGTACTGCTTCACGAACGGATGATTAAGCAACTTCACCACATGCCGATGGTGGTACTTAAACAATCGTCCATTCGGGCCATCTTTCGACCGAAACTCATGCACCGTCCTCTGCATTTCAAACAGCGTATCGATTAGGGTAAAGAGTAAGGACGAACGTAGCGATAACCCCATCGTTACGTTCAGATCTGTCACATTTTCGTCCAGCGCATACAATACCGGAATCAACAGGGTTTCATCGGCCAGCACAATAGCGGTTTTCCCCCTGGCCACCGTCTTGCTGTTCTCCTGCCAGTCGCTGTAAATTTTTCCGGCTACTTTCGCCTGCATACTGGCGTTCGGCACGCCTACTACCCGAATATTTTTTTCGGTATTGAGCAGATTATTTGATAGCTGGGCTAAATCTTCGCGGTTCTGTTTTGAGAAAAACCAACCATTATCCCGGTATCGTCTCAGAAATTCCCCGGCCTCCTGCCGCCAGTCGGCTACATAATATTGATCAGCATCCCAGATCAATTCAGCTTTTTTAGCATCGATCAGCACCCGTATTATTTGCTCCTCGGCCCGGCTAAGCGCGTTGAATCCAACAAAATAGATCCGCTCATACGCCAGGTTATCACGAATCAGCGTGTCAACCTGTTGCGCCAGAATTCGATAAGCCATTCCCCGGTAAGCCAATCGCTGCTCGCTCAATCGATTGTGGAGACTGGTATAGGCACTATGCAGATTCTCAAACAGCCGGAAATAACGGGATGTACCCGGTGTTTCGACAATAGGTTTTGCCGATGATGGATGATCGACCTGCCAGCGTTCAAGTGCTTTAGCCGCCGTCAAATAGCTAAATAACTCCTGAGTATCAATCAGGTACTGATCGATCCGATCGAAATCAGCTAATAGTACGGAGGCCCAGCCAATAAATTGCTCAAACTCAACCTGTGGATCAATCACTTTGAATACCTCGAAGAGTTCGAACAACAGACTTACCGAATCGATCAACTGAACCCCGGCTGCGTGCGTAATAAAATCGTCGACCGCCAAGGCATGAGGGGCCAGAAATGGGCGATCGGATAGCGATGCCAGTTCGTCCAGAAAAACGGAAACAGCCCTACGGGTAGGCAAAATCACCCAAACATCGCTCAGGCTGGGGCCGTGGGTTTCAAAAATTCGTTGGGCCGTTTGCTGAAGAAATGTCATGAGTTGGTGCGTACATAATCAGACTGCTCCAGCAGCCAATCAGCAAAGATAACCCACCAACGACCGATTTCCTGCCCGAAAGGCCGACAATTTGCCCAATGCACAACGCAAAATTTATAAGCGATTGGCATCCAGACGCTCAATAACTCTTAACTATCGATGCGATTGGAAGTCGAAAGTGTAACACGCCTGCAATTTTGTTTCTTGGTAGTTGAGTACCATTCAGGTAGGGATGAGACACGCCACCTTATATTTTTTCCCGTTTTTACGTTACTATTTAGATTTATATGAGCCCACTAGGTAATTACGTGACTAAAATCAGCCGAATGCATTCACATAGTGTTACTTACTAACCAAAATCAATAAGTATAATTTACATGGTCAATTCTTTATGTTACCATATCGCCGTAACCATGAATCGCACCAAATCCTTTGACCCCGTTCTTGTTCTTACCTGGCTGGTTGCTATCTTTTTTTCACTGCTATGCCATTACTGTATCCTGCGGCTGTTAATTGGTTGGCTTAAGGCCTAATCAGTGCATCCGATCACCCCGTACGTCTAGGTTGGCCATGATGTCAGCTTCGACAGCCAGAAATTCTTTCCAGCGCTGGCGAACCCGTTCAGCAGGCAGGTAGGTTTCGGCCAGGTCGATAAAATTACGGTAGTGTCCTGCCTCCGAAATCATTAGTTCACGATAGAATTTCTGTAGCCCTTCATCGGCAATATGTTCGGACAGGAGTTTGAATCGTTCACAGCTCCGGGCTTCGATGAGCGCATTGATCAACAGATTATCCATCAACTGCTCCTTCTGATCGCCAATGGGTCGGCGAAGTCGGCTGCGAAGTTGATTGACGTACTCATCTTTACGTTGACGGCCAAGTGGAATGTTCCGTTTACGAAGTTCTTTCAGCACACGCTGAAAATGCCCCCACTCTTCTGCCACCACGGGCGTCAGGGTTTCGACCAGTTCTGTTTTATCTGAATACTGAACAATCAACGAGATACACGAGGATGCGGCTTTCTGTTCACAGTAAGCATGATCAATCAGGATATCGCCAATATTCATTTCGGCGATGTTGACCCAACGCGGATCGGTTGGTAATTCAAGCCCTAAAGTCGTCAGCGACATTCGTTCGTACGATTGGTTGATTGTTTATTCAACAAAGGTAATAACTATCGCCTGACGCTAAAAAAACAAGGGTTTACCCTGATAAAAGTCCAGTACTTTCTGCTTAAAAAAACTATCGTATTTAGCCTGCAACAATTCTGACTGCGCCAGGACCAATTGGCTCCGAGTAACGCCAAAAGCAATCGCATCAATACTTCCCAGTTCCAAGGTTCGTTCAGCATATCGGTACGCTTCACGCACTGCTTCATACTGAGTCAATAATGCCTGATATTTCCGTGCTGCCGCTTTATAATCCAGAAACGCATTGACTATTTTCCCCCTGAGTTCCCGGTCAACCTGCTGGTAGGCCAACTTAGAGGCCGTCATATCGAGCCTGGCTATCTGGTCAATGTTTCGCAGCATTAGCCGATTGAAAATAGGAAGGTATAACGACAAACCCACTTGTTGATTCAGATTGGTACGTAATTGCTGGTTGAAGCGCTCCGGTTTATAATTCGACGTTCGGGTAGCAATCTGTGCCGTAAATGTCAGCGCAGGCAGGTAAATAGCCCGCTCCGACTGCCACAAATAATAGGCTGTCTGCACTTTCGAATCAGCCGCTTTCAGATCGGGCAACGTAGCGGTTGATGTATTTAATAATTCGTCAAGGGTAAGTTTCGTCATCTGCCAGTTATCGGGAACACGAACAGTATCGACCGTAATGGCTTCGTTGAGCGGCATACCCATTACATTCATTAATGTGAAAGTTGCCTTCTCAATATTGGTTTCCGCATAAACAGCCATCAGCTCTTCAGCAGCAACCAGTGATTGTATAGTAAGCAGGTCGCCCTTATTCAATATGCCTTTACTAAACGAAGCCTGTATTTTTTGCTGCTGCCTGTTCAGATAACCTGACCGTATTTTTGAGCTTTTTAATTGTTCATGAGCTAACAAAATTTGCAGATAAGCATAAGTAACGTCTATAATAACGTCATTAACACTTACCTCATATCCATAATTGGCTGTAGTTACTTCCTGATTGCGAAGTTTGAGTCGATTCACATTCGAAAGCCCATTAAATAAATCAAGGTTTAGGTTAATTGAGGCCTGATTACCGAAATTGAACTGATTTGACAATAAATTAGTCGATGGGTCAATAATAAACCCCCAGTTTCCGGCTGAGCGGACCCGAGCATCGAGCGTTGGCAAAAACTGGTTTTTTGCCTGTTGTCGTTGCAAAAGGCTTCTGTTCTGGAGCAAACTTGCCTGTTGAATCTGCGGATTATTTTTTTGCGCAAATGACAAACATTCCGTTAATGTCCAGCTTTTCTGTGCCAAAGCTTCATAACTGCATACATAGATGAATAACCAATAGAAGCCGTATCTGATCGATGTAATTAATAAGGTCCTGATGCGCATATACATACCGCCATTCATGTAAATTAAGATGTGGAATCAGAAAGAACTAGCTATTCATCTTCGGACAATAGATTAACCTCCATAACCCCCTCAATAGCTTTCAATGCATAGACCAGGCTGTCGCTGTCCTCACTGTTTTTCATGCGTATGGTATAGGAAAACCGAATAAATGAGTCATTGCCCTTTGTAGACAGTTTCGTACTGATCAATTCGTATTTTTTGCAAAAAGAGCTTAGAACAGTCCGGTGCTGACTTCTATCGCTCTGTGTGGCACTCCTGATTACATTTAGGGTAAAATATCGCTGTTTTGTACTGGCCAGCACTTTAGCAGTTCCAATCGTTATTAATCCGATAAGAAAACAACCGGCTAACGCTACAGTATATAATCCTTCACCACAGGATAAGCCAATAGCCAACGCAAAAAAGAGAAACATAAAATCCTGTGCGCCTTTCATAGCCGCCCGAAACTGGATAATTGACAGAATGCCAACCATACCAAATGCCTGAGCAAGATTATCGCCAATTACCATCATGATAAAGGCAGTAATCATGGAGAGCATCACAATTGAACGAATCAGATTGATTGAATAGCCTACTCCCCGAAACGTAAGAATATAAAAACAGGAAATAATGCCTCCACAAAACGTAGCCAGCAACGTATTGACAATAACTTCTCGAATGGTGATGGAAAAATTAAAAACCTGCTGAAGTTCCTGATGCATGAGCAAGAAAGGTAAAACGAAGTATGGCAAGAAAAGGGCAGTAATGAACGAACTGCTTTAGTGAATAAGAAATAGCTTACCCACTCGGATAATATGCTCTTTTATGGAAATAGGTTGAGATTGAATAGTGGCTTTAACCAGCATTCCCGGCACAAGTGGTACGTTTTTTTCGGCAATCAGTGCAGTCACAAAAAAAGCCTGACGTCCATCGACAAGCTGAATAGTATTATCAATGCTACTGATTTTCCCCAGAACCGTTTGCGTTGTGCCTGTAATGTCAACCGCTACTTCCTGATCTATCTGTACGTACTCGCGCTCCAGATAATTGACGGGCAATACCACTATAAATCCCGAATTATCGGCTACCGACACAAGTACTTCTTCAGTAGGATTTAGGGAGGCTTTCTTGAACAATATCGTTCCCGACACTGGTGACAGAAGCGTTAAGTCTTTCAGGCCATTTTTTATCTGCTGTATCTGTTGCTGTAAAGCGCCGATACGCCGTTGGGTTACCTGAATTTCCTCAGGCTTGCTACCTGTAATAGCCGATTTGTAATCCGCTTCAGTCATGTTTACTGTCAATTCACGAATACGCAGTTTGTTAAGCGCTGTTTCGTATTCCTGAGTAGACGTAAGAGAATCTTTGTACAGAGCTTCAGTCCGATTTGTCAGTTTACGCTGAGCCTCAAGCTCCTCTTTCGCTAACGCCATCTGGCCAGCTATTTTCTCTACATCAGCCAGCTTGTGCCCTGAATTGTGCAGCAAAAGTTCGGCCTCCTGCACAGCCAGATCGCCTTGCAGTTGCATGAGCCGCTCCTGATCCTGATTCGAATACAGGCTAGCCACGGTATCGCCCTTTTGAATAGTGGGTTTATCATATAAACTCGGACTCAGTTGAAAATTAGCCTGATAACCTCGTTGAAAAACTGAAGTGGAAAACGAACTCAACTGGCCTGTCCGGTTATCTTTTACTGTTGAAATAAGGTTTCCGTTCTGTGCCCGGCTTAATGTCCACTCACTTGTGGGCATAACTAATCCATTCGTAGCGATCGTATAGGGCATTGTTACAAAAGCAACTTCTGCTAGAAGCAACAACATCAACACAAAACCAGTAAAAAACAGTAAATACCTTTTCAAGAGTCGTATGTGTGTAGATTGTTATGCAATTTCTTAATACTTATACATTAAATCACTTCTTTCGTAGGATATAATTACCATTCACTAAAAAGCGTACCTATCCCATAAAAAGATAATATTGATTTACCATGAATCGGCTATTGATAAACTATAGACGTTTATTGCGTATATGAGCGGATGCATAACATCCTGAACTTATTTCGTGTTATTTCAATGTAAAGTTCGCGAATGAAACAACCTGTTTATTTTTTCCTGATTTTGCTTGTATCAGGGCTTTTAGCAAGCTGTAATCAGCAGCCAGCTAACAAAAAAGCGACTACCACTATCGACGTTAACCCGGCTAAACTACCCACACAACGTACCGGTGAGGCTGTTGCGACATTCGCAGGAGGATGTTTCTGGGCCGTGCAGGAAGAAATGAAATCACTTAAAGGTGTTCGTGTTGCTATGTCGGGTTACTCAGGTGGTGATCTCGATTATCCAACTTACGAACAGGTCGGTACCGATCAGACGGGACATGCCGAATCGGTACAGGTTTACTACGATCCTAAGGTGATTTCGTACGATACTCTGCTCGATGGTTTCTTTGCCGGACACGATGCCACTCAACTAAACCGGCAGGGCCCTGATATTGGCAAACATTACCGCTCAGCTATTTTCTACCGTACACCCGCTGAAAAGGCCCGAATCGAAGCAGCCATCCGTCGTGAAAACGAATCAGGCCATCATAAAGCCAAAGTGGTTACACAAGTCGTGCCATTCAAAGCGTTTTTTCCAGCCGAGGTTTATCATCAGGATTATTACGAGCATAATTCATACAATATGTATATCCAACTCGTCTCAAAAGCCAAAGTAGAAACCTTTCGCGAACGGATGGCGAATTGGTTGAAGTGAGCGAGGTGCCACCTAAAACGAAAACGCCACACCGCCTTTTCCAACATTCGGCCCGTCCTACGACCATTTCCCCATTCCCATAACCGTTCGGCCTAATCTGATATTGTGGGATTCGGCCGAACCTTGTAACATTGTTCTGTCTTTCACATAATTGACTGACTCCTATGCCAGAATCTGATAAATCCATTGGGCGTAAAATTCTGAGTTTCTTCATCAAGGAAGATGAACAGGGCGTTGCAACGGGCTCTGCGCCAACCACAGGACCAGCTTCGCCCCGACCACCAGCTCCCACGCCGTCGAATTCAGGGCCGGAGGCTCCAGCCCCAGCCCAAACCGGCTCTGTCGACTCAAAGTTTGCCGAGCACTTTGCTACTGTACTGGCGCAGAACAATCCGCCCGGCCCCGATTATTTTGAGTTTCGGGAAGCCTTGCGCAGTCTGTCGAACTTGGGATTACCCGAAGACAAGCAGTATCAGGCAGCCTGGGCCAGCTTTAAGGCAATGGGGGGCAGTACCGATATGACCACATTGACCAATACGGCAAATGGTTATATTGCAGCGCTCAACAAAGATCGTGATGGCTTTGGCAAAAGCGTAGAAGCGGCCCTGACTGAACGTGTCGGCGGTTTGCAGAACGAACAGAAGCGGCTACAAGCCGAAAATGAGTCGCTGGCAAAACAGTTGATCGAGATTCAGAAGCAGATCGACGCCAACACAGCCCGGCTGACCAGTATCAGCGGAGAAATTACAGAGCAGGGAGGTAAAATAACGCAGAATAAGCAAAACTACGAAACCACCTTTGCGCACTTTGTCGATCAGATTAAAGGCGACATCGCCAAAATGACACAGTACTTAAACCAATAGATATGTTGTATGATATAGGATGTAGTCAATTAATACCAACACTATTACATCCTATATCACACATCTTACATCATACATCAAAACATGGCAACTCCTGATTTTTCTCAACTGAGTAGTGGTTCCGGTCCCGAAAAGAAATCGTTCTGGAACCGCCCCGAGGGTGTACTGGGCATGATTGTACTGGCGGGAATCGCTGGTTTTGGCCTCTGGCACCTCAACGATATTCTGGAATTCCTGATTCGGGCAACCTCGAATATACTTGAATTGTCGCTATTGCTGGGTGCGCTGGGCGTACTGATCTTCCTCTTCACCAGCAAAGACGTTCGGACGGCGATCTTCTTCCTGTTCAAATCGCTAATGCGCAGCCTTACAGGTACGGTCATTCAACTGAACCCTATCGCGATCATGAAAATCTATGTTCAGGATTTGAAAGATAAGCGCGAAAAAATGCAGGGACAGATTAATACGCTGGCCGGGCAGTTGGTAAAGCTTAACAAACGGATCAACGAAAACAATGAAGCCATCAAGCAGAAATTTGCGGAAGCGAACAAGGCGAATTCAATGACCGAAAAGCCGGGTATGCGCGAAGCGGCTCAGCTCGCTACCATTGAGGGAGCTGGCCTTCAGGAAATGAACGAGAAGCTTTTGCCGCTGCAACGCAACATGAAACAGGTGCTGGCTTTTATGGAAAAAGTGAACCAGAGCGCCGACTATATTATCAAGGAAACGGAAATTAAGGTTCGTTTGAAAGAGACCGAGTACCAGATCGTCAAAGAGAGTTCCAACGCGCTGAAAACGGCGGTCAGCATCTTCAAAGGCGATCCCGACAAGAAGTTCTATTTCGACCAGTCGATGGAGTATATCCAGGATGATATGAGCAATAAGCTGGGCGAAATGAAGCGGGCCATGGACCTGTCGATGGACTTTATCAATGGAGTCGATATTCAGAATGGTATCCTGTCCGACAAAGGTCAGGCCCTGCTGGAAGCCTACAATAAAGGAGAATTCAAGATGGTTCAGTTGGATGCCCCGCCCCAAACCATTAACCTCGGCCCCGCCCCACAAAAAGACGCTGGTTATAAGAATTTGCTGGACTAATTTCAATTTTGAATGAGTGAATGATCGAATGCCTGAATAATATTCACAGCCTCTCCCTCCATTCACTCATTCACTCATTCAATCATTCAAAATTAACATTCCTATGCAACGATTAACCGTAGCCGGTCGGCTGCTTATTACGGCCCTTATTTTGGCCGCTATCTTTTTCGCGTTCCGTTACTTTGGTGGTAACGATGCTCTGAAGAAACTTCAGTCGAAAGACAAAGAAAAGGAGTACACAGAGTCGCAAACCATGCCACGCGCCGACGACAAGACGGCCGAGGAAGCTACCGAAGAGTCGAGTGCTTCTTCATCCGGTTCATCGGACGAAGCGAGCAGCAGCCAGCCCCAGGCGAATTTTTCGTACACGGCGCCCGAACCCCAGAATGGCGTTCTGAAAGGTGTGGTTGAATTAGGGGCCAGTGGATTCAATTCGTTCGTTGTTCGGATTGACGATCAGAAACGCTGGAAGCTCGAAAAAGCTGAGTTTGGCAATAGCCTCGTTCTGGAAAATATGGCTACAGACAACGACGTGCGGACTGGCCTGAAAAGCTATATCGGCAAGATGCTGGACTTTGGCGTGGGTGGCCGGAATATCCATTTCGTCGTTAGCTCTGGGGCTGTGAAAGCTGAAGGCACCCAGAAAATTATCAAAGTGCTGAAATCGCTGAACTACTTTGTCAATACAGTAACGCCCGAACAGGAAGGTAGTCTGGCCCTACGAGCAGTGCTGCCAGACTCCTACGAAGGCAACTCGTTTGTGACAGACATTGGATCGGGCAACACCAAAATTTCATGGAAAGAAGGTGGCTCTATCAAAGCTCTGGAAACCTACGGATCTAAATATTACAGTGAAGGTACCAGCGATGCTACCGTGTATGATGCAGTAAAAGCGAAAGCAAAGCAGGTGCCTTCCGACCATCGGCAAACCTGTTTTATCATCGGTGGCGTTCCCTTCGAACTGGCCAAGTCGGTTCGGAAAGGCAAAGAGCGCTATACGGTTCTCGATGCCCCATCAGCCTATAAACTGGAAAGTGCCAAATCGAAAGCTGGGCTGAACGTCTACAAAGCTATTGCCGACGCCACTGGCTGCAACCAGTTCGTCTTCGACTGGGATGCAAACTTCACCATCGGCTATCTGTTGACACTAAAATAATGATTGAATGCTAGAATGACTGAATGATTGAATTGGAAATATGTCCTCTATTCAATCATTCAGTCATTCTAGCATTCAATCATTTCCTTCCCATGACCCTCCGTGATGTTTTTCAGGCCATTTCGGGCCAGCCTGCTTTATTGTTTATGCTTCTGATGGCCATACCGACAGGAGCTTTTTTGGTGAATTTGTGGTCGGGGGGCACGGCCGAAGAAATTATTAAGTGGAAGTATGTGTATGCTGTGCTGGTATATCTGGCCTGCATTCCAGGGGTGTTTGCCGTTACGCTGAACCTTTACCTGTTTCTGTTCGAGCGGCAGAGTGTGTGGGATATGAATTTGGCGCTTCAGGTACTTCCCATACTCACCATGATTGCCACCCTAATGCTGATCAGGCGAAAAATCCCTTTCGATTACATACCAGGCTTCGGAAAGCTGTCGGGCTTTCTGACATTGATTGCTGCGGTTATAGGAATTATGTGGTTCATCGACCGGACCCGCATTTACGCCGTTACCTACATCCCGTTTACCTACATTGTCGTTGGGTTTGTGGCCCTTCTACTTATCATTCGCTTCGCCTGGAGCCGCATTTTCTGACATGTATCAATATACATTCAACTTAGCGCAAACCCCATCAGAGAAAGTTCGTACTTAGGCTTATAGCGTAGCTCGTCTACTACTCACTGGCAATCGACAAACGGTTCGCTTCTATCTGTTTAGCGGCCCGTTCCTGTCGGTATTTCGGAAGGTTTATCAACAATACGCTCCCCAGAATCACAACCAGTCCGGCAATTTGAGTCCAGGAAATAGGCTCATTGGCAAACAAAACACCGAGAATAACAGCAATAACCGGATTCACATAAGCATAGGTACTGACCTGCGTAGCCGGGCGCACCTGAAGCAGCCAAACGTAAGCACTATAGGCTATGATCGATCCAAACACCACCAGATACCCCAACGCCAGCCAGGCCTGACCGGACACCTGTCCCCACTGAACCCGTTCGTACTCCTGATTGAGCAGGCTGGCGGGCAAAAATACCAACCCGGCTATGATCATTTGCCAGGCTACATTGACCGTTGACCCTCCCTCCGATGGATGGTGCTTTGAATACAGCGAACCTGACGACCAGGCTATTGAACCACCAATCAGGAGGAGCATGGATATCGTTTCAGCCTGATTAGCATTGCCGCTGAACAAATCGCCCAATTGTTCGCTGAACAGCAAAATCACTCCGATGAAACCAATCAACAACCCGGCCAGCGTGGCCTGGCTTTTGAAATTCGTTTTCCAGTTGGGCTTATCCAGCAGGACAAACCAGAGCGGAGCCGACGACACCATGATAGCAACCAGTGCACTCGGCAGGCTCTGCTCCACCCAGATCACAGCCCCATTGCCCCCGACCAGCAGCAGGACACCAACTACTGCCGAAGTCAGCATGCTTTTTTTGTTAAACAGCGGCTCGCCTTTCAGGAATCCCCACAGCAACATCAGCATACCAGCCGCCAGGAATCGCATAGCCCCCATCAGCATCGGCGGGAAATCCTGTATGGCCATCTGGATAAAAAAATAGGTAGATCCCCAAACAATATAAACGATAGCAAACGCACTGATAACCAGAAGTGGCGATACAGTTTTTTGGGTTGGTTGATTCATGGCTTTTCGTTTTTCAGGTGTTATTTACTGATCAAGAGGCCAAAGGTAGTGCACTTTGATTCATGAGTAAAGCGAATTATTTTTGTAGAAATCATGAATTCTGCTCATCATGGAAATCAGGCATCTTCAGATGGTTAAAGAGGTAGCGGCCAGTGGTAACCTGACCAAAGCCGCTGATCGTCTTTTTCTTACGCAATCGGCGTTAAGCCACCAGTTGAAGGAAATAGAAGCCTATTTCCATACCCAGCTTTTTATTCGTGATAAAAAACAAATGCTGCTCACCCAGGCAGGCGAAGTGGTGTTGCAGGCCGCTGAGAAAATCCTTCAGGAAGTAGCCGAAACCAGGGCGAAAGTTCGTTGCCTTACCGATCCCGAATCGGGCGAAGTACGCCTGTGTACCCAATGCTATACCTCCTACCATTGGCTGGCTGGTTTTCTGCGGGAATACCAGACCATTTATCCAAAAGTGGATGTGAAGGTTGAGCTGGAAGCCCCTTTTCATGCTGCGGATCACTATTTGCTAGCCAATAAAATTGACGTAGCCATTACCGAAGGCGACGAAAACCCTAAATTTTCCTACACGCCCCTGTTTCAGGACGAGTTTGTTGCCGTTGTTGCTCCCGACCATCCCTGGGCCAGTCGTCGTTGGATTGAGATCGATGAGTTTGTCGATTACAACTACATCATGTATAACATTCCCGATGAGGAAAGCTCCAATTTTATGACGTTTTTCAAGCATCGCCGACCACCAAAAGTCTATAAGATTACGCTGACCGAAGCCATTCTGGAGATGGTAAAAGCGGGCTTGGGGGTAGCTGTTCTGCCGACCTGGGTTATAAAACCCTATATTCAATCGGGGCAATTGACCACTGTTCGGGTTACGGAGCAGCGGATTCTTCGTACCTGGTACGCGGCTACCCTGAAAACCAAACAGCTTCCGCCCTACACAACAGCTTTCATCGAACAACTGGCGTCGTACATGAGCGAGCGCGAAGGCTATGCATGTACGGCAGCAATCACGTCTGGTTGCTTTGCGTAATCCATTACAATAGCCATGTTTCTTCGTCTGCTTACACAGGCACTTAGTTGCCTTGCTCTGTTTTTATCAATAACCTGTACACCTTCTTTACAGGAGCCAGCCTCGCCAGATTATACCTATTTTCCACTCGAAACGGGCCGATTTTGGATCTACGACGTACAGGAAAAGCAATTTACATCAGCAGACTCGCCAGTTCAGCGAACCTATCAGCTAAAAGAACTCGTGGGGCAGGCGTATACGGATGTAACAGGGCAACAGGCTTACCGACTATTGCGCTACAAACGAAGCGACGATACGCAACCCTGGCAACCCGATTCGGTATGGTCGGTCCGGTTAGTCAATAACCTGGCCATACGCTCGGAAAACGGCAGGGATTTTGTTAGCTTGTTGTTTCCAATCAGCGATCAATCAAGCTGGAATGGCAACCAACTTTCTGGTGCGGGCGCGGATCTATATGTAGTCCGCAACGTCGGACAGCCTTACCGCGTACTGGCAAAACAATTCGACAATACCGTAACAGTCATTGCTCAGGATGACTCTACGCTGGTATCGCAGGACAAACGCATGGACGTGTATGCCCGAGGGATTGGATTAGTGTATAAGGAACGTACCCATGTGCAGTTTTGTACAGCCTCGCCAACCTGCATTGGGCATCAACTGATTGACTATGGTACTCAACAGATTTACCGTATCCGCACATACGGCACTGACTAACTTAGCTGGTTTACTCATGCTCATCATTCTGAGTCATGTTGATACGTTTGGCCAGAATCGAAAATACCTGGTCCTACTGCGCGACAAGGCCAATTCGCCTTACAGTGTGAACCAACCCGACAAGTTCCTTTCGCAACGGTCGATCCTCCGTCGACAGCGGCAAAATATAACTATTCTGGAGCGCGATTTGCCCGTTAACCCTGCCTACGTCAAACAACTTCAGCAGGCCGGTGCCAAAATCTGGTTTTCGTCGCGCTGGCTCAATGCCGTTCTGGTCGAAGCCAACGAGGCCACAATAGGTACAATTCAGCAATTGCCGATTGTGAAAGGGCTGGAGTTTGGTCGTTCGCTGGCGAATGCGCGGGTTAGTGTTACCGACTCAGTAGTACAATTCGTTAACGAAGTCAGTGCAATCAACAAATTTGGGGATGTACAACCACTCAACTATGGTTCATCCCTGGCGCAGATCACTCAGATTGGGGTCGATAAAATGCACCAGCAGGGCTATCATGGCGAAGGTATGCTGATAGCTGTACTCGATGCCGGATTTCAGAATGCCGACAAAGTCAGTTTTTTAAAGCCTGTTTTCGACGACAAACGCATACTGGCCACCTACGATTTTGTCAAAAAAGAAGCCAGTGTGTATGAAGATGACTCGCACGGTTTATCCTGCCTGTCGGCCATTGCCGCCACAGCCGATTATCAGCTTTATGGCACAGCTTACAAAGCCTCCTTTATTCTGCTTCGTACTGAGGATGCCGCTAGCGAACGCCAGATTGAAGAGGCCAACTGGTTGTTCGGGGCCGAATATGCGGATAGCGCTGGCGTCGATGTGATTAGCTCTTCGCTGGGTTATACACAATTCGACGATGCATCGACCAGCTATACGTACCAGAATATGGACGGGAAAACGGCTCTTTCAAGTCGGGCAGCCGAAATCGCTACCCAAACGGGTATGGTAGTGGTGGTAGCGGCTGGTAACGAGGGGAATAGTAGCTGGCATTACCTGTCTGCTCCCTCCGATGCGGCTTCTGTACTGGCAATTGGTGCGGTTGGTACAACTGGGCAACGGGCATCATTCAGTTCATTCGGTCCTTCGGCCGATGGTCGGGTGAAGCCCGATCTGGATGCCCAGGGACTCGGAACAATTGTGGGCTATCCAACCAGTTCAATTGCTTCTGGCAACGGTACGTCGTTTGCAACACCGCTAATTGCTGGTCTGGTGGCCGGTTTCTGGCAGGCCCACCCACGCCTGACGGCCGCTCAGGTCACCGATGCCCTCCGTCGATCCGGTAGTCAGTATGGTACACCCAATGACCAATTAGGCTATGGAATTCCCAATTTTGAGCGGGCGTCGTCCCTTTCAGACGCTTACAAAGAGTTGTCAGTGTTCCCAAACCCCTTCAGCGACGAGCAATCGTTGGGCGTTCAGTGGGGCGAAATCCAGGAAAATACACCGCTCGATGCCACATTGACCAACATGGCCGGACGGATAGTTTGGCAAAATCGGTATGTTTCACCAGGGCTGGCGGCTTTCCGTCTTCCCAATTTAAGCCTGTCGGCTGGTGTTTATGTGATGACCCTCATAGCTGGCGATAAAAAACGTACCTTAAAGCTGGTAAAACAGTAGTTAAGGTTTATGGTTTTCAGTGTACGGTAGGCTGACGAGTAAAGTGTTTACTCGTCAGCCTACCGTACACTGAAAACCATAAACTGCATACAAAGCTATGCCAATTCTCCGTGTCATTCAGGGCGATATAACCAAGCAGGCAGTCGATGCCATTGTAAACGCAGCCAACACCAGTTTACTGGGTGGTGGTGGCGTAGATGGGGCTATCCATCGGGCGGCAGGCCCCGAACTTGTTTTCGAATGCCGGATGTTACACGGCTGCAAAACGGGTGATGCCAAACTAACCAGAGGGTATCGTTTACCTGCTCCCTACATCATTCATGCTGTAGGGCCAGTCTGGCGAGGAGGAGCGCATGGCGAAGCCGATTTGCTGGCAAGCTGTTACCGACGATCGCTGGAAATCGCCAATGCGGAAAACCTGAATAGTATCGCTTTCCCGAATATCAGTACAGGTATTTACGGATATCCCAAGGACAAAGCCGTTGAAGTTGCCATCACTGCGGTCAGGAATTACCTGAAAAAGCAAACATCCATTCAGGAGGTTATCTTTGTCTGCTTCGATATAGATAATCTAACGCTTTATGAGCAAAGGCTATATTCGCAAAATGAATAGAACACGGATCATTATGATGATTATGATTTCTTAAGATCTGTGTAAATCATAATCATCATAATGATCCGTGTTCCATCCTGAACAGGCAACTCGGTATGGATCAGACTTTACACAGGTTTCTGGAAGATCTGGCGAAATTTGGCAAAACCAACGATCAGCAGACGGCTCAACGTAGTGAACGAATGCTCAATATTACACCCGATACGGGCCCATTCCTATCCATTCTCATCAAATCTGCCAAAGCAAAAGATATCCTCGAAATCGGCACCTCAAATGGTTATTCGACGATCTGGCTGGCTGATGCAGCACGCTGTACGGGTGGCCATGTAACCACCATCGAGATGAATCCCTGGAAAGTCAATCAGGCTCGCCTTAATTTTCAGACAGCTTCCGTTGATGAGTTCATTACCCAAATCGTGATTCCAGCCGAAACCTATTTACCAACCTGCCCATCGGATAGCGTTGATTTTATCTTTCTGGATTCTGAACGAAGTCAGTATGCTGGCTGGTTGAATCAACTGCTCAGGCTTTTACGGCCCGGTGGGTTGCTCGTCGTTGATAATGCGGTATCGCATGAAGCCGAACTCGCTGAATTTACGAGTGTAGTACGGCAAACACCCGGCCTCGACACGTCCTTAGTGCCAATAGGGAATGGCGAATTACTGATTTGGAAATGCATTTAACCCCATAAAAAACGAACCATCTATTCGCTAGATGGCTCGTTAAGAAATGAGTATAGAATTACTTAGTCTTCCCCAACAGCGGTACTATCGCTCTTCTTAGTACGTTTTTTGACCATATACTCCGTAGCAGTCGACGATTCGCGGGGTTCACTCACCCGTTGAATTTTATAGTTTCGGTCAGCCAGACTCATGGAAGGCGTATGATCAACTGAAACGCCACCAACTGGCTGTACCGCTGGGTGCTGGTTCTTGTAGTTTGCTAGCTGAGCATCCGAAGGAGAAGGTTTCTGAACGGCAACTCCTGACTTTTTCTCCCATCGACTGGCAGCAGCCGCCATGTTGGGATGCTTATAATTGGCGGTCGAATACATGGGATTATTCAACGGCTTTTTCTGACCATCATCCCGATTTGTCTGAGCATTGGCTTGACCAGCTATCGACAGAATGCCGATGCCGACAAGCAAAAAGGTTAGCGATTTCATCGTTTTTCTCTGGTTTTGTTGTAAAGCAAAGTTAATACCTCGTCAGATTAAAAAACGATTAAAATAGCTACTATGTTTATAGTTCTTATATCTTTTTACGCAGCAATCGCAAAATCGACTCTGAATCGGCTATTGAAGTGGCTTTTTCCAGAGAAAACCATTGAATATTTGTTCGTTCGTCAGAAGCCCCAAACACATCTTCCGGGTCAGCTTCAAACAGGAATCGAATGTCATAATGCAGATGTTCGGGCACAGCGTTCCGCGCTGGAATGGTGTGCACATCTACGTCGAAAATCGCCGGGCTGAGTAGACGAACCGATTGGAGTCCGGTTTCCTCCTGTGCTTCTTTCAGCGCTACAGCAGCCACATCGGGGTCGCCGTCGGCATGGCCACCCGGTTGCAGCCAACGATCCAGTTTGCGATGATGAATCAACAGTGTCTGCTGGCGGTCGGGGCTTACAATCCAGGCCGATCCGGTAACGTGTCCAATCAACAACGACCGTTCAAAGCAATCCGGATGCTGTTCAACAAAGGCAATGGTGGCCTCCGTCATGGCCTTTTCATTGAAATCGGATGGGGTGTGCTGGTAAAGTAAACTTAATAACGGCTGGCGGTACATTCGTTGTTTTTGTTAGGTAAAAACTGCAATTTGCTACCGTTTTTTCAATACTCTATCGACTATTATGCACAAGTTAACGCTTACAGCCGTAACGCTCTGTCTGGCAGCTCAGTTAGCCACCGCGCAAATCAAATTGCCTTCTCCCAGCCCTGGTGCCTCCGTTATGCAAACGGTCGGCACTACCGACATGACCATAACCTATTCGCGTCCAAGCCTGAAAGGTCGTCAGCCTTTTACGTCATCGTTTGTACCACTGGGTAAAGTGTGGCGAACAGGAGCCAACTCACCTACCCTATTTACAACCACAACCGATGTGATGGTTAACGGCAAAACGCTTGCAGCCGGTAGCTATGCTATTCTGTCGATACCCGAGGAAGGTTCGGCAACGCTGATTTTCAGCAAAAACAAGACGAGTACCGAGCAATCGTATAAGCAGGAGGAAGACGCGCTTCGTGTCAACCTGACGCCGATGGAGAACAGTGAGAAAGTGGAAACCTTTACCATCGGTTTCAGCGATGTAACTGATAGCACCGCCAAACTGAATTTCATCTGGGCTAACATCAAAGCCGTTGCCGACTTAAAAGTAGACGTAGCGGCCAATTCTGCCGCCAACGTCGATAAGGCTGTTGCCGAAAAACCGAACGACCCAGCTGTGCTACAGGCTGCCGCCAGCTATAACCTCTCAAAAGGTCGGAATCTGGAGCAATCGTTAAGCTGGATCGATCAGTCGATTGCAGCGGGCGAAAATTACCGGAACCTGTATGTAAAGGCACAAATTTTGGGCAAGATGGGCAAATATGCTGAAGCGCTGCCATTGGCACAAAAAGCCCTTTCACTCGGTCAGTCGTCTACTGATGGCGCTTTCCCTTTCTTTAAGGATGGCATTGAGAAAAGCATTTCAGAATACACTGCCAAAGTACCAGCCGTGCCAGCCATCAAAGGCAAAGGCAAGAAAAAAGCATAATCTGAAGTTCCATTTTCCGAAAGCACAAATGCAGGTCAAATTGGCCTGCATTTGTGTTTATAACCCTTTTAAGCGCTTAGCTACAATGAGCTTCATGTAAACGAATGTGACTACAACTAGTTACTTATAGGTTAGCTAGTGGCCAAATCCTGACAATTAACTAGAAATCAACTGGAATAAGTAGAACACTCCACATACCGTATTTTACTTACTCTACACCTTCTTGTTTATGCGTGCTGCTAGTTTAGTTTTACTCGTTGGCTTAACGACGCTGATTTTACCAACCGCCTGCGTC
This sequence comes from Spirosoma aerolatum, assembly GCF_002056795.1. Lineage (NCBI taxonomy): Bacteria > Pseudomonadati > Bacteroidota > Cytophagia > Cytophagales > Cytophagaceae > Spirosoma > Spirosoma aerolatum. Next base: position 4,342,571 of record NZ_CP020104.1, read on the forward strand.
GATTTGCTGGAGACTCCCTTAACGCAACGGGTCAACGTCATAGTAGTCGATGGAACACTGACGAACCTCAATGAAGACCAGAAAATCCATATCAACCGTGCCAAATCCGATTCGTTAACTGGCCGTTTTGGCAGCTTGCCCATCACCAAAGCCCGAGTCGAGGTCGTAGTTGATTCAACCCAGATACTGGTCTTTACCGAGACCGACACAGCGGGCGCCTACCGCTCCCCAGCGGGTTTTCGGGCACAACCCGGCCACGCCTACCAACTGCGCTTTACCCTCTCGGATGGTACGCAGTATCGCTCAACAACGGAAGTGATGGTACCAGTCCCTGCCATTGACCGCGTCCATACAAAATTCAACCCCGCCAGTTTACCCGCTACCCTTGGCGATGGCACCATTAATCAATACCGGGGGGCACATGAAATAACCATTGATTTTCAAGACCCTGCCAATCAGCACAACTATTATCGCTGGGACTGGCTGCTATGGGAGAAACAGGACTGGTGTCGTACTTGTATTAATAATGAGTATGTGATCGCCTTGCTGGATAGAAACCCGCCAATTATCATCGAAGATTGTTATGGTCAGAAAGTCGATAATGGGTACTTTGTCTCAGATTACCAGTGTCGTACCCAATGCTGGGAGATTTTGCGCAATTATACGACGAATGTGTTCGACGATGTGTATAGTAATGGCGGGCAGATTTTAGGCCGTTCAGTGGCCCAGATTCCGTTTTACCAGCAGAATGGTTGTTTGGTTCAGCTTCGTCAATCCTCACTTACGAAGGCAGCCTACCAGTACTACCGGACGGTAGAAGAACAGACCCAAAATAATGGGGGCGTGGCGACGACTCCGCCAACGGGGTTAGTGGGAAATATTCGCAATGTGGCCAATGAACATGAAAGCGTGATTGGCTACTTTACGGCCTCATCGGTGTCAGTAGCGCTGGACTGGATCGACCGAAAGGATGCAACGGGTCGTCCGCCGGGCTTATTTATCGCGTTGAACAACCGCCCCCCCTCGCAGCCCTTTAATACAGGAGGCTATGGCTCAAAGGATTACCCAACGGCTACCTGTGTACCGAGTGATGGCCGTACGCCCAACAAGCCACTTGGTTGGCGCGATTAATTGGTGCTGTTTTATTGGCCTACCGTCCCCATATACGCTGCAATATCCACGCAATTCCTACCACAAGCAGACACCCGATGGCGTTCAGCCACAGGAAAGCAGTCAGGTCGAAGTACCAGCTCAGAATGACCAGAATCTCAGCGATAATAGCCCCCCAGAACGTGGCCTTCCCGTCGATGGATTTGACGTAAAAAGCGACGACAAAAACACCCAGAATAACCCCGTAAAATAAGGACCCCAGGATGTTGACGGCTTCGATCATACTGCCAAACTGATTGGCAAACTGAGCCACGATAATGCAGAAAATACCCCAGCCAATGGTAACCCAGCGCGATGCCTGTACGTAAAAAGCATCGTCGCCATCGGGGCGAATCAGGCGTTTATACACATCCACAACGGTACTGGATGCCAGGGAGTTATACGCCGACGCTATCGACCCCATCGAAGCCACAAAAATGACCGCAATTAGTAGACCGATTAATCCATGCGGAAGGTAATCCAGTACAAATCGCAGGAATACGTAATTCACATCATTTGTATCAGCCGCAGGGTTGGCCTTTTTGATGAGCTTCGTCACATTGGTCTTAACACCTTTTAGCGCTTCGTCAGTTTCTCGAATCCGCGTTCCAGCCGCTTCCTGCCCCGCCTGATCGTCGGTTTGCAGCGCTGCTTGCATATCGAGGACGGCCCGCTGCCGTTGGACGGTCAGGTTCTGATGCTTGATTTCGGCAAGCTGATAGTCGCGGGCATACGCGCTTTGTTTTAATCGGTCGGTTTCCTGTTTGTTAAAAAAGATGGGCGAGGGGTTGAACTGATAAAAGACAAACACCAGCACACCAACCAGCAGAATTAAAAACTGCATTGGAACTTTCAACAGGCCATTCATCAATAAGCCGAGTCGACTTTGTCCGATGGTTTCGCCCGTGAGGTATCGCCCCACTTGCGACTGATCGGTACCGAAATACGAGAGTTGCAGAAAAAAGCCCCCAATCAGTCCCGACCAGATGTTGTATCGGCTGTTTGGGTCAAATTTCAGGTCGATCAGGTTCATCCGTCCGGCCTTACCCGCCACGTGCAGCGCATCAACAAAGCCAATTCCATCGGGCAATAGCTTCACGGTCAGGTAACCTGCCAATGCCATGGCAAAGGTCACAATGGCCATTTGCTGAAGATGGGTATACGATATGGCTTTGGTTCCCCCGGTAACGGTGTAGGCCAGCACGATACCCCCCATAATCAAGTTGGTCAGGTAAATGTTCCAGCCCAGAATAGTAGATAGAATAATGGAAGGCGCATAGATCGACAAACCTGTTGATAAACCCCGCTGGAGCAAAAACAGGCCCGCCGTCAGGGTGCGAACCCGCGTATCGAAACGTGATTCCAGAAACTCATAGGCAGTAAAAATCTTTAGTCTGTGAAAGATTGGTACGAACGTTACCGATAAGACGACCATAGCCAGCGGGAGTCCAAAATAGAACTGTACAAACCGCATACCGTCGGTAAAGCCCTGCCCCGGTGCCGATAAAAACGTAATGGCACTGGCCTGCGTAGCCATCACCGACAGCCCAACATGATACCAGGGCAGCGAATGACCGGCCAGCAGGTAATCATTCATACTCCGGCTTCCCCGACTTCGAACAATGCCATAGGTAATGATGCCCACCAGCGTGAACACTAATACGCCCCAATCAAGAATACTCATGATAACCAGCGCATTAAACCATAAAATAGAATCACTTCGACAACCAGGCTACCGATAACGATAGCATAAAGCTGTGGCCAGGAACGCACGAAAGGAGGTAAATCAGTTGGATTACGGGTCATGAATGAATGGGTCGTCGGATCTATAACGGCGAAATTAGCAGAAATAGATGTATCGACTCCGATTAACTACAGGAATGGCTTATTTCTCCTAAACCTTTACAAACGAAATGCCAGACTCTATCCGAATTAGTTACGCCCAATAAGCAGGTTATACGCAATATAGGGATAGAAGTAGCTGTATGTACTCGGACTAGTCGACATTCCATAGTATGCAAGCCGGGGTTGTATAACCGATAAAGCTCCCAGATCGAACGCGTGTCGACGTCGATCAAAGCGAAATGCCAGCGACAAGTTTGCACTAGCGTTACTTTGATATGGATTCAAATAGAATACATTGTCGCTTAAAACGGTCAGATTACGGCTGATTTTATGCATAGCGCCAGCCGATATAAACGGAGTCTTACTGTAAACAGTGTAATCAGGCAAAAGTCGCATGCCATAACCCAGTGTTACATTGCGCTGGTTACTTCCTAACGAAAACAAACCATGTAAAAGAAGTTGCTGAGGCATTGAAAAGAGCGTACCTTTTTGTCGGGGCTGATACGTCACATTTACCCCAAATCGGAACTGATCACCAATAGGAAATGTCAGCTTCGAAAAGAAACGATAATTAGTACTCAAAACAGTTTCTCTCGCCATATTTTCCCGTTCAAACACATCGATAAAGGGATTCACACTAGCCCCGATACTCAAATTTTGGGTAACTCCGTAATGAAACTCATTGAGCAGTAACAACGCATTCCGATAATATCCTTTCCCTTTCTCAGCGTTAAAAGCAGTAGCGGTAAGCGGGAGAAACGGCCAAAATCGATTAGCGAAGGCGGGTTTACCCAAAGTAGTCAGGCCCTTTTCATCTCCCCCTGCCCGTACTGTATCGACCCGAAGCAGCAATTCAGGTTCAAAATAGGTGAGTTGTCCATTCTGCTTACGCACCGTAATCATGGTCTCATTCTTACGGACAAACGTACCCGGCAACTGCGTGCCATCTTTTAAGACAAAAACCGTTTGGGAAGCAGATGGGTTAATGATCAAATTGTCGTCCTTCGGACGTTCGGCCAGTATTTTCACGACCTGATCAGCCTCTACAAAAGACAGATCACCACCCCGAACCCGAACACTGATGATCGAACTATCCTGTCGGACAATCTGTCCCCGTACAACCGAGCCGTCACGCATGAGCAGGTAAGAGTGTTTGCGATAGGTGTCTTCTGGTGTTATTTTAATAAGCTGTGCCTGGGCTAGAAATGGGCATAGGAATAAAAGAAATAGAACTGTTTTCACAATAGAAGACGTTAAGGTTGAAGAATTGGCGTTTATATTTCTTTATGCAAACGGTTACACACCGACAATTATTTTTTCAGCATATAGCTCAGACCTCCGATTTTCCATTAGGGTTGGAAATCGAACGAGCCGAAGGTATTTATTTATACGAAAGTGATGGCAGCCGCTACATTGACCTTATTTCGGGCATCGGAGTAAGCAACGTTGGGCATCGGCATCCACGTGTGCTGGAAGCGATCCACCAGCAGTTGGATAAGTACATGCACCTGATGGTGTACGGGGAATACATCCAAACTCCTCAAACCCAGCTTGCCCAGGCACTTGCCCAAACGTTACCTCCAAGCCTAAACAATGTGTATTTCACCAATTCGGGAACCGAAGCGGTTGAAGGGGCTATGAAACTGGCGAAGCGATACACGGGGCGTTCCGAGATCATTAGTTGCTTTAATGCGTATCATGGGTCTACACAGGGAGCCCTGTCATTATCGGGGGATGAAAATTTTAAACGAAATTTTCGCCCACTCCTACCCGATATACGTCATATTCGACATGGTAACCCAACCGACCTCGGCCAAATTACGACTCGAACGGCCGCCGTGATTATTGAAGTTGTCGCTGGTGAAGCAGGTGTCCGCGTGCCGGAGCCAGCCTATTTTCAGGCGCTTCGTCAACGCTGCTCCGAAACAGGTGCTTTATTGATTTTTGATGAGATTCAAACGGGTTACGGACGCACGGGTACGTTCTGGGCATTTGAGGGCGTTTCGGTTGTGCCCGACATCCTTCTTTGCGCCAAAGGCATGGGGGGCGGCATGCCCATTGGAGCCTTCATCAGTTCAGATGAATTAATGAGTGTGTTTAAAAATAATCCGATTCTCGGTCATATCACAACGTTCGGTGGACATCCGGTTTCCTGTGCTGCCTCACTGGCCACGCTACAAATCATTCAGGAGCAAAAATTGCATGAGCAGGCTGAGGCTAAAGGACAATTATTCAGGCAGTTGTTAAGGCATGCAGCCATTCGGGAAATCCGTGGTAAAGGGTTGATGCTGGCCGTTGAATTCGACTCTTTTGACGTCCTGAAACCCATTATCGACCGTGCCATAGCAAACAGCCAAAACGGTCTGGGTATTATAACCGACTGGTTCCTGTTTTGTACTAATTCCATGCGAATAGCTCCCCCATTGATTATTACCGAAGAACAGATTCGGGAAGCCTGTACAGTGATCCTGGAAGCAATGGACTGATTTTCTTCGACAGGATGTACAGCCGGGCCGACGTTTCGGCTGTACATCCTATTGAAAAGAAATTTTAAAATGCCTCACCTAACTGAAAATACAGGCCGTTCGACACACTCTGGCCAATGCCCCAACCATAATCGACACGAAGGTTTAAGCGTTCTTTCTGATTCAGGGCCAGTCGGAGTCCACCACCAAATGAGTATTTAAGCTCCTGAAAATTCAGTTCATGCAGGTTGTCGCCTACGTTACCAACCCCAAAAAAACCAACAGCCCCAAATCGCCAGAACAACGGCACCCGGTACTCAGCCTGGGCTACAATCTGATCTTCACTACGATAACGCCCATCATAAAAGCCCCGCATACTATTAGACCCACCAAAGCTGGCTAAACTTCGCAAGGGCGTATTGCCTCCATTGAAAAATCCATAGGCCTGAATGGCCAATACCTGCTGTCGGTATGTCCGAAGAAAACGTCGAAAATCGACCACATAATTGGTATACCGAAAATTTGAACCAAGTGCAGGATTAAAATGGTTGAAATACACCTGTAAAAAGCCACCCCGATCGGGTGCAAATGCATTATTCCGGGAGTCGTATGTAAGACTTAATCCAGCTCCGGAAATGTGGTACGGCTGACGGCCAATCACCTGCTGCTGATCGAAAAGTCCTCCCGACTGATAGTCGACATCCAGCAATCGCTGGTATTCGTAAACCAATCCGGCAAAAACGCGCTCTTTAAGTTTACGTTGGGCATGCAGATAAATGTAGTATTGTTTAAAAATATAGGCTTCTACCTGTTCATCAGGAGCATCCTTACCAAGTCCCCAAAATCGGTCGGGAAAATAGCTGTACGACAATTGATAATTTAGGATAATTCGTTCGCCCGGAAAATAAGTTGTTCCATTCACTGCCGCAATAAATTGTTTCCGAAGGGAGTATAATGCAAGAGCCTGAGTGTTTGACGTACGGGTAATGGTATCATGCCGATTAAACCGAAATGTAAAGGATCCAGCCAGGCCAAACGACCAGTCTGTTTCGATAGAACGGGCTACCAGCGGCAAAATCAGCGTATTTCGGGTACGAATTAGCTGACTGGGAATGGGTTCGCGCGGAACACGGAGGCTGTCGGGCTGCGCTCGAAGTGCTTGTCCCAGGCCCATTAATTGGCTGATTAACAGCAAAACCAACCTTTTATCAAGTAAAACTGACACTGTAAACGAATTAACCGTTAATTAAACTCGCATTAATTAAATTGCGGCAAAGTAATCCTAAAATTGTAAATTTCGTAGATTTGGGCTTTTATTAACCGACACAGTCTGCACCCATTCAATAGGGGGCAGCCAATGGGTTGGCATCAACTACGGAACCTCCGATTTGTAAACCACCGATATGAGCAAATTAAACTTACCGCCCTTTACGTTAGGCGAATCTATCACTCCAGAACAACGCCAGTTTTTCAACAAATATGGTGTCATTGTATTTCGTAACTTCATTGAGCCCGAAACAGTTAAACTTTTTATCAGTGAAACGGAGCGGATCGAAAAACAATGGCTCGACGAAGGGCGTGATAAGGTAAATGGCGTTCCACTAAAATTTGGTAAGGACGAAGAAGGGAACCCTATGATTCAGCGCATGTGCTTCCTGTCGCAGCACAGCACAGCTCTTCATGAATTTTTGCAGGACCCTCGCCTTCAGGCTGTTGTAGACCTGTTGCAACCTTATGAGGGCCGCATTGCTGAAATTGAAAAAGATGGTCTTATTCTGAACCATTACGTTCGTACCCCCAACAGTAAGTTCTCGCAAATGGGCTGGCATACGGATAGCCCTCGCGACATTTTCCTCGGTCAGCGCATTATGCCCATGCTTAACGTAGGCATACACCTCAATGCGACACCTTACGAAAACGGAGGACTTCGTGTGATTCCTGGCACCCACAAACAGGGTATTCTTAAAATGCTGTTCCGCAAAAAATACTTCGTCGACAACGAGCCAGATAAGCATGAAGTGGGCTTCGACATCAATGCAGGTGACCTGTCGGTACATGACGGACGGCTTTGGCACCGGGCACAGCAATCGCCTTACTTTGGTGAAGCCAGCCGTCGACGCGTGATGTATGTACCTGTCGTAACGGGTAAGTATATGCCTAAGCATGAGAACAGCAAAACGCCGTTCTATCACCGCTTTATCTCTAAAGTCAATATTTAAGCGTTATAAAGTATAGGGTTATAAAGTTGTAAGCAGCTCCTGGCAAAGCCTGCAACTTTATAACCCTATAACTTTACTTAGCTAAATCATTTTATATGGCCTACGCCCTCATTACAGGAGCCAGCCGGGGCATTGGCTTAGCCATTGCGACAGAACTGGCCCGGCAAAAATTTGATCTATTGCTGGTTGCCCGTTCTGAAACATTGCTCCGGGAAGCAGCCAGTCAGCTAGCCAGCGAACATGGAATCAAAACAGATTTCCTGGCCCTCGATCTAGCCGCCACGGGCGCTGCTCAACACGTACTTGCCTGGTGTCAGCAAAAAGGATATGCCATACAGATGCTAGTTAACAATGCAGGCTATGGTCTGAGTGGGCCCTTTGAAAAGCATCCGTTAGCCGAACATACAGATATGATGGCGGTAAATATGACGGTTCTGGTAGAACTAACCTACTTGTTTCTTCCTGTCCTGCGACAACAGCCTAAAGCCTACATTCTGAATATTGGAAGTTCTGCAGCCTATCAGGCCGTACCGGGGCTTAGTCTATATTCTGCCTCCAAAGCGTTTGTGCTCCAGTTTAGCCGGGGTCTGCACCAGGAATTAAAACGCTCAGCTGTATCGGTTACCTGTGTATGTCCTGGTTCTACCGATACAAACTTCGTTGATCGGGCTCAAATTGGTGAGAAAGGCCGGAAAGCAGCCGCAAAAGTGAATATGACGCCCCAGGAAGTAGCCCGTCAGGCCGTTGAGGCCACCTTAGCCGGGCAGGCCGAAGTCGTAACGGGCTTACTCAATAAAGCAGGAAAATTCATGGCCTGGCTGCTCCCTAAAGGACTTGTGGAAAAGACCGCTGGCAGCATATACGAATAACCATTTTTGCATTCCGCTAATAAATGGCACTTTATTTGTCATACTATAGTTTTAGACATATAACTATATAAAGACGTTGGATGCAGACCTTATCGTAAACCAAGTTTCCTAGCCTGCCGACGTCCAACCAATTCATGCAATTTTCCGATTTATCAGTAATAGATCCTATCCTGAAAGCGCTTGCTGAAGAAGGATATACCACCCCAACCCCCATTCAGGAACAAGCCATTCCCATCTTGCTGCGTCGTCGCGACTTATTGGGCTGTGCGCAAACCGGGACTGGTAAAACAGCCGCTTTTGCCATTCCTATTCTGCAATTGCTCAATGAAGACCGGGTTAAAAATCCGAAAGCTCCCCGGCGCATCAAAACACTGGTACTGACGCCAACCCGCGAGTTAGCCATTCAAATCGCCGAAAGCTTTACCGCCTACGGACGTCACCTGAACCTTCGCCATACGGTTATTTTTGGCGGGGTCTCGCAACACGCTCAGGTGAATGCCTTAAAAGCTGGCATTGATGTGCTGATCGCTACCCCTGGCCGTTTGCTGGACCTGATGAACCAAGGCTTCATTAACCTTCGTGATGTTCAGTTCTTTGTCCTTGACGAAGCCGACCGTATGCTCGATATGGGTTTTATTCACGACGTCAAAAAAGTCATCGCACGTCTACCCGAACGTCGACAGTCGTTGTTTTTCTCGGCTACCATGCCCCCCGATGTAGCGAAACTAGCCGATACGATTTTGCACAATCCCGCCAAAGTGGAAGTAACGCCCGTCTCATCGACCGCCGATACCATCCAGCAGGCGATGTATTTTGTAGGCAAAGAAGACAAACGGAAACTACTGGTTCATATCCTGAATGACCGAAACATCCGCTCGGCCCTGGTTTTTGCCCGTACCAAACACGGCGCTGATCGGGTTGCCAAGGATCTGCAAAAAGCTGGGATTCAGGCTGAAGCCATCCATGGGAATAAATCACAAAACGCCCGTCAGCGCGCGCTTTCGAATTTTAAAAGCCGCGAAACCCGTGTACTGGTAGCTACTGATATTGCCGCTCGCGGTATCGATGTGGACGAGCTCTCGCATGTGATAAACTATGAGCTCCCCAATATCCCGGAAACCTATGTACACCGTATCGGGCGAACGGGTCGAGCGGGCCACGATGGCGTTGCGTTGTCCTTTTGTGATTCGGAAGAGACGGCGTATCTGAAAGACATCCATAAGCTAATTGGTAAAAACGTTCCTGTCGTTACGGACCATCCGTATGTTCTCGATATGGCGACAGTCGCTGTAACGTCCGCTCCGGTTCAGCGTCAGGGCCAAAACCGACGGAACGCTCAGCCGAGTGCCCGACCGAAGGGATCAGGTAGCCCCGCCAGGCAGGAGTCTCGCCAACGTCCGAATAGTCATGCGAATCGGACGACGAATTCTTCCGACAGCAAAAATCAGGGAAATAGACCTGACGGACAGTTTGATAAAAATCGTTCTTTCGGACGTACATCAGAGCCGAATCAGCATCCTTCAAAGCAGGGTGCCCCTCAAAACAAACCAGGTCGTGGTAGCGGCAACAGTCGTTTTCTAAATTTCGGCTCTGACAAGAACTACTAGAAATTTCTGCAATACAGGGTTCAATGAGGGACCGTATCTTCTCCTCCCCCATTGAACCCTGTATTGAATCAGTACTTCTCCTTTTTTACGACGCTAATCTGACCATTTCGTTCGATTAGTATCGCTTTTACGTCATCAATACTATCCTTCTGCCCTACCTGCCGGACAGCCTCCCGTAAGTCCTGTTCGCTCACCAGCATCGCTCTCATATGGCTGCGGATGAAATGTCCATTTTCAAACAGTACTTTGTCATTACCACTTACAAGACGGCTTAACAAAGGGCTTTGAACGCATAGATAGGCCAGCAAGCGGTGTAGAATAACCAGCGCCAGACTTGCACCCAGAACACCCGTAAAGGATGAAGCGCCTACAATACCCCGACTCAGGGTTGCCCCTAAAAGCAGCGAAATTACCGTATCGAAGGGAGAACGCATCCCAAATGAACGCCGACCAGCCAATCGCACCAGCGCAATGGTCAATAGAAAGGCCACTACCGCCCGGCATATCATTTGGCCATCAGTCAATTGATCGTCTTTATGAAGCAAATCGCCAAATAATTCGGTCATCATAGTCGATTAGCTGGTGAGATTTGTCAGAATAGCGTGTAAACTACAACCCGCCCCAATGGTTTTACCGTTGAACCATTTTTCGGCAAACGGTCCAGATCAATAGTCTGAAAATGCTAGAGGTTTCTGGGTACAAAAAACCGTGCCATAGCATAGAGCCCTGGCACGGTATATTGTGACGGATAGTGATCATTACTTCGCTGAAGTCAGTACTTTTTGCATTTGTTCGGCCACAAACATGTTACCAGCATCGTTAAGATGGACGCGATCGGTGGTTAGAATGCCCCGATCTTTATTCTCAGGGTTATTTTTAAGGTTATAGTCCAGGAACGCTTTCCGCAGATCGACCAAGGGGAGATTGTATTGTTTAGCCAGGTTACGAATAAACTGGCTGTACTGGTTCAGGTCGCCATCCTGCTGATTCGTCATATCGGTTTTTTCGCCAATGGCGGCTGGCGTACATAAAACCACCCGAACATTTGCAGCCTGCAATTTCTTCACAACCGCTTCGTAAAACCGGACAAACTTATCGGGATCGGTACCAGTACCCGACGTGGCTTTATGCCAGACGTCATTTACACCCACCCAAATCACGACTACATCGGGTTTCTGGGCAATCACGTCGTCGTCCATACGCAGGAAGAGGTCATAAATTTTATTACCTCCAATACCTGCGCCAATCAGTTCATACTGATCAGATGGCAACATGGTTTTTAACTTATCAATGTATCCACCGGGCTTAACACCCGCTTGCGTGATAGAATCACCAAAAAAAACGACGCGTGTTGGTTTAGCAACCGTCATAGCCAGTAAGCCCACGGCCACCAGCATCACAGAAAGGCGAAAGATTGTTTTCATACTCAGCAAAGATAGAGGACACATAAATTTACCTGAAACGTATCCCGAAATCGTATTGGCCTATGAAACCATCCATTTTGCGGACGCGGGTTCGAAACCAGAACTATTTCACCAAACATCGTATGCCGTGAACGAAACACTGAATTACCCTTTCATAAACCGAACTAACCCGGCTTCGAGCAATAGAAAGCCCAGTGCGGCCAGCAGAAAATATTTCCATAGGCTTTTGCCCAGGTTTTCCTGTTCCAGCACCTGCACAAAATCACCATCCTGAATGCTGTCGAACACCTCTACATTAGGCTGATTCGCAAATGCCCGGCGAAGTTCATCGGCTGAATAAAAATCCATCGACGATTCCTGATTACCGTGGTTAAAGGCTAACAATCGCTCAGTTTTTCCATCCAACTGCAAGGCATAATAGCCTGCTTCAACTTCCTGTCCAGCCGCCAGTTCGTTACTTTTCGGCATTTCGAGGAGCAACTGATTCCCCACAACCCGTTGAATTGGAATAATTTCCAGCTTATCATGTTTTAGTTTGTAAACTGCTTTCTCCGACGGATTAGCAACCGGAATGGTAATCAGGTTTTCGTCGAACGAATAGGCCGTTCGTTGTGGACGGACACTCATGGCCGCCATTTTGTACATGACAGGAACAAATAACGCGTGTTCGGCCAGATTGCCGTAAGTGGTTGATAACGGATTAGCCAGCAGATAAACACTACCCTGACGCCCCGCCTGTCCACCTACAGTTGTTCGTGTCAGCAAAGGGCTTCCATCGCGCAAGCTTAACAGGCGATCCCCCGAATTCCAACGCCAGACCGGAGCCGCGGTTGGCATATTCAGCCGATCCGATTGGTAACTCTGCTGAAATACGTCGACAAAGAACGGGTTTCGCCGGTCGGGGTCGGCAACGGGCAATGGTGATGGTGCACCTCCAGTGGATGCCGTTACCTGGATACTGCCAACGCCTAACGACCGTAGAAATGGTTCGTAGGAAGCAGCGTTTGGATTAGTAGGCGGAATAATCGTCAAGCTTCCTCCCTGCCGGACAAACCGTTCCAGTTCGGTCCGAAGCGTACCACTCACGTCGGAAACGCCTTCCAGTACAACCAGATCCGTTTCTTTCAGTTGGCCAACATCGAAATTCTGGGCATTAAAGCTCCTCCGTACAAACAAACTGTCGTTTGAATATACTGCGTCGACATAATCCGTTGAACGGGTGGGTGAACTGGCTTTTTGTTCAAACAGGTGCAACACCCGAACGGCGGGCGACGCTTCGATCACAAAAAAGTATTGATTATCGAATGTGATGGGAAAATCCTCGAATACGATACGCCCCCGGTGAAACCCTTTTGAGGTGACGTTGAAATTAAGCGATACAGTAGCCGAAGCTCCCGGTGCCAGTGTAGCCGACGCTGTTGAAGTTTGAGTATCATCCAGATAAAGTCGTATCGGCAGGTTTTTGACATTTTCCCGACCGGCATTATTCAGCTTGACATTCACGCTGTTGTTCTGCAATTCACGAATAAACGGCGTACTAAGCCAGACAGAATCGACATATACGTTTTTGGTTGACTGTGCATCCAGGGGGACAATAAACAACCGATCAGTAGTATCGATTTTTAGCCGGGATAGATCGCCTACGGTACTTTTCTGAAAATCAGAAAACCAGAATAGCTGATTTCGTCCGCTTGGGTTGAGCGAGCTCAGCAGGTTTCGCTGGCGACGATAGACCGTCTCCAAGCTACGGGGTGTATGAGCAAATCGAATAGAGGTTACCCGGTCTCGTACGGCTTCCGCAGTACCAGCCTGTTGCTCAGCCGCCGAAAAATCATTGGTGATCAACTGCAGCGATGCAGCATTCCGAAAAAGCGTCAGCAGTTCATCCAGTTTGCTTATAGCAATGTCGAGGTACCGTTTGGTGTTCCGTTCGTTCTGCATACTGAACGAATTATCGACATATAAGCTCGTAACGCCCTGCCGCGATAAACCCAGTTTATTTTTGCTTGGAATAAAAGGTTGAGCGAACGCCAGCACCAGACAAATCAGAAACAGGCAGCGGCAGGCCAGAATGAGCCAGTGTTTCAGCCGACGAAATGACTTGGTCTCCGTTTGTACCGTCCGTAGCAAAGCTACGTTGGTAAAAAATACCCGTCGGGTTCGCCGGAAATTGAACAGGTGAATGGCTATCGGAACCGATACGGCCATCAGGCCAAACAGGAATGTAGGATATAAAAAATTCATTCAGACGAAACAGAGAAAGTCATTCATGGCTATCAAATAGTCATTCATAGTCATTCGACGTCATTTTAGAGTAATAAACAACGAATGAAAACAATTACTTGACAACCTCATTGTTTTTAAACGAATTGCAATGGGTCTTTCGTTTTTTCGGAAGCCGATTTACCTCGTAAATCGCTTCTTTGAGCCTAAGTTAATCAGGTATTATGATTTCGTAAAATGCTGATTTGGTTTGCAAAACATCCGTGTATGTAATGGAGCTTACCGCATCGCCAAACGTGGTAAATTCATTTATAGGGGTATGCCCTACTACCTGATGAAAGCCAGTCAAATAATCCACTTTCGTTTCCTGACGATCAGCCCAGATTGGCCCACCGAATGGATCATGCCCACCACGCCGGGGGCCCACTTCAAACAATAAATTTCGGTAGGACATCGACCGCTGATGAACATCATTCAATAATTCAGCCAAATCATAGTCGGGTGTAATGGTAAGTGAATTATTTTCTGTTTTCTCCAGAAGATGCGCCAGCCATCGATTGGTAACGCCTGCATGCGTAAACAGATAAGATCCTTGTTGATAGGCAATTTGAAACAGCCCCTCATACTGCTCAAACAACTCGCTCAGTATAGGTTGTGCCAACGGCCGGAACCCAGAGCAGCGGTAATGCGGAAAGTGCATATACTGCGCATCGTGGTTACCTATCAATAATACGATTTTATCGGGCTGGCTACGTTTTAGCTGAATAATATCAATCAGGTTGTTGTAAATTGTTTCATTGTCGAATACGTAACTATCAGTATAATCGCCCAGGAAAACAATTTGATCATAAATATCTGTATTGATTTCCTTCCAAACGTTTCGACCATGAATGTCACTAACGGTAAGAATAGTCATAATTTCTGTTTACCGCGCCAGATAAAACCATCCAGCACGTAATGGGTCATTTGTGGCAATGCCAGTAAGGGCACCAGCAACGCCATAATCTTTTTGTTGGATATGGCCGGGAATCCCTGAAACCAGCCGAAAACAGAAGCATGTTCACGCCAGATCAGACTGTCCCATAAACCTTCTTCAAGATAGGCCAGCAAAACGAGTACACCAAGAAAAGTGACCCAACGGTTTTGCAAAACCCATTTCATTAAACTTGTGTCAGGTAATTTTCGAGGGAGTGCATTTTTTCCATCACTCACCCAAATCAGCGCTATATACGGAATCCCGTGCGATACCACATTGAGCATAGTAAACGCCAGATCGCCATTGAACTGAACGATTCCAAAATACCAGGAAACAACCGTTCCCAGAACAAGCAGGTTTCGGGGCACATTCAACCAGCCATGCTGGCGATACAGCCATACTTCCTTGCCTATATATCCAACCAGCAAGCAGCCATACAATCCTGTTAGCAGACCCTTAACCCCGTCGGCTTCATGCTGGACAAAATCGCCTTCGACAAACCAGGTAAAATGACGATCAGGGGTCAGGTGCCACCACAAAATCGGATACAGGGTAGCTGCATAAATCACTAGGGTATCGAGCCGGACAGACCAAGCAGGGTTCATTTCCAACCGAGTATAAATACGCAGAAATCCATACTGCTGCCGAACAAAGTGGTAAACGGCCAGGTACGCCAATACCCGCCAGAACCAAAGTCCATCCAGGCTATGCAAGGCTACACCCACCAGATAACAAACCAGGGGTACTCCTAGAAAGAGCAGTCTTCGTTTTTGAAAGCGTACAGGGTCCGCATAGGTACGAAACAAGGTACTATACACATGCGCCACATCGACCAACATCACCAGAACTACCCACCCGATCAGTGGCATTTCATCGGTCGTTCGAAACCGTTCGGGCAATAACAGGACAACTAGTAGTGCCACAAATGGAGGAGCCAGCACAAACCAACCATCGAAACGGGGGCTTTTGATCCAAGGCTGTTTCATACAGAACCAACCACCTCCTGGGCTGCACGAATACCCTGATAAAATGCTTCTTCGAAAATTGAGATACCACTCAGGTCGGAGTGCGCAAAAAAAACACGATTGGCCAACGGCTGTGCTGCTTTCCGACGTTCATTACCCCAAATAAAGCCAGGTGATGGCGCAATCATCCCATGTCCCCATAGCCAGATGTCGGCCTGCGACACATAGGCCGTTACGCCCGGATGAGCCATCTCCAGCTCATCCAGAATTTGGGAAAGCCACTGGTCGTAGGTAGTTGTGTAGGCAGTTTGTCGGGCTAAATCGGGGCCAATGTCTGTCAGGGGTTTGTAATAGGTAATTACTTTTGGGGAGCTATCGTGCAGGTCCTGCTGATTGGCGTTGATATAACCGACCGATGCGGTGTTGTACAGCACGTTGTCCCAGCAAAGTGATACCCCCCTTCCCTGTGGTAACCCCGATACAGTCAGATTGGCGACTAACCAGGGGGCATACTGAAATCCAGCCAACGTACTTCGTTCTGAGACAAGCGAGTGAAGCAATCGTTGGGTTATAAACTGTGGAGTCGCCAGAATAACCCGGTTTGCCTGTACCACAACATTCTGATTGGCCACAGCATCATAGACCCGCACCATTACGCCGGTACTCTTTACCTGTATATCATAGGCCAGCAGATTGGCCCGGATTGGCGAATCGGCCTGTTTACGCAAATGATCTGCCAGAAAGCCATTTCCCTGCGGCCAGGTCAGCACAGAAGACGCACTGGCATTGGCTGCTTTCCCTTTACGCGAGGCAAAATAATGCAAACCCGCCCAGGCCGATGTATTGGCAAGTGTAGTTCCATAATCATCGCGGCAACCATAGTTTAGATACCAACGCAGATACGGAGACATAAAGCCTTCCTGAGTTAAATAACTGGCAAACGAAATTGCATCCAATGACCGGAACTGGTCATCTGCTGATGACTGATCGAGGGGAATGGCGAAGGCATCACGACCGTCGGCACCTTTAGCCTGCTTCAGTTGATCAACCAGGGCAAAAAAACGAGCTATCTGCTGTTTATCTTCTGTAGATAAACCCGTATCGGGCACCAGCCCCTCCTGCCATAATCCATTGATAAACAACCGTTCCTCTGGATCGTGACAAAGAAAGTACTCGTTATAAACAGGGGATTTGTGGCTGTCATATCTGGAGATCACATCACACTCCTGAAGAAACTGAAGCAAGTCTTTATTTCGAATATCGGGTATAGGCAGATAATGAGCCCCTAACGGATAGGCCGAAACATCGTTCTGTCCATAAGCCGCATTGCCCCCTGTTTGCGATGCCATTTCCAGTAAGAGTACATCTTTAACACCCTGCTTTTGCAACCAGCGACGAGCCGATAAACCAGCCACTCCCCCACCTAATATCAGCACATCGGCCGATACGTTTTCCTTGATCGGGAGTTTGACCAGATCGGGGATCGACCGCAGTTTATGCCCCACCTGATGATTGGCGCCATTGATGCTTCCCCGAATATGACTAACCGAACGGGGTGATTTGCAGGAAAGTAAAGCTGACGAACCAGCTAGTAGGGTGGTAGTTCCTGCCCCAGCCTGAACCAAGAATTGACGACGACTGATTGAATCGGGATTATTGTCCATACGGTGCCCACTCTTCCTCAAACGACTGAACCAGAACCTGATTGTTCAATTTATTCACTTCCGTTGGTATTGCTGCCATATCAGGTGGAAAGTAGAGCATATCGCGAATCGTCTGAGCATTCACAAAACGCAATCCGGCGGGCAAGGCGCCACCAACTCGCCAGTGCTGATTTCGCAACGCCAGCACATAGCCCCATTCACCAAATGAGGGTACATAGGCATGATACGGAATCGTCTGAAAACCTACCGCAGCCAACGTATTCCGCACGCACCAGAACGACTTTCGAGCTACATAGGGCGAGGTCGACTGTACAACAATTAACCCATCAGGGGCCAGTCGTTTTTCCAGTTCATTATAGAACGTTGTACTGTATAACTTTCCAATCGAGTAATTGGAAGGGTCAGGAAAATCGACAATGATTACATCATAACGAACGGTGTCTTCTCTTACCCACGTAAACGCATCCTTATTGATAATCTGCACCTTAGGCGACAGGAGCGCACGTTGATTGAGCCTTACCAGAACTGGATTTTGCCGAAACAACGACGTCATGGCCGGGTCGAGATCGACTAGTCTGATTTGCCGAATAGCCGGGTATTTTAGCAGCTCCCGAACCGCCAGCCCATCGCCCCCGCCCAATACAAGCACCTGTTGGGCGTTTGGACGCGCCTGCATAGCCGGATGCACAAGGGCTTCATGATACCGGTATTCGTCGGCCGAACTGAACTGAAGATTTCCATTCAGATAGAGTCTTAATTCTCGGTTATTTCGAGTCAGTACAATACGCTGGTACGGGGTGCTTTTGCTGTAGATAATGGCGTCCTGAAAAGTAGCCCCTTCACTGTAGGCCATTATCTTCTCGGCATATACAAACGCAGTTGTTAACCCAATTATACTCAAGCCTAAAATAGCTGTAAAAGTGGTTCGAAATGAGCGAGTTTCAGCAAAGCGAAACAACAGAAATGCAGCGACTCCCACATTTAGCAAACCAAAAAATAACGATGTCCGAATCAGGCCTAATTGAGGCACGAGCCACAAGGGAAATACGAGCGAAGCCAGCAGGGAGCCAATATAATCGAAGGTAAAAACGCGCGACACCAGATCTTTGAAGGTAATCTGGTTTTCCAGTATCCGCATCAGCAGTGGAATCTCCAGCCCTACCAGCGTCCCGGTGAGCCCTACTAAGAGGTAAAGCAATAATCGAAAAGAAGCGACCTGTTCAAACAAAACAAACAACAAGGGTGCACTAAAACCGCCAACCAGCCCTACCAGTAGCTCAATCTGGATAAACCACTTCAATAAGTTGCCGTCCAGATATTTCGATAGCCAGGAACCAATGCCCATCGAAAACAGGTACACCCCAATGATTGTCGAGAATTGGGTAACAGAGTCACCCAGCAGGTAGCTCGCCAGCGTGCCAGCTACAAGCTCATAAATGAGTCCGCAGGTCGCAATCACAAATACGGATACCAGCAGTAACCAATGTAATGGGCGCAACTCCGACGGTGGCTTTACCTGCTTCGGAGGACTAACCATGAATGGCCGAACTGATGATAATAGACACAGCAATCATAAAGGCGGCTGCTAAAATGGCCAGCGCTACGTTTTGCTCGTCAACAATCTTTTTCCAAAGATTTTCAGGGGCTATTTTTTCGATCAATACAAAACAGATAATCAGAATAATAATGCCCAGCAGCGAGTAAACGATGGAAGCGGTAATGTACTTATATTCCATATAGGGGTAAAGGTTATTTGTGATAGAAATGCCGATGGCTGGAGTAGGAACGACCTGAACTTCCGTAATAGCTATTGTTGGTATCGTCATTTAGATGATCATCACCCAACAGACGCGTACCCGTGAAACCTGCCCATACAAATACGCCCAGTGCAATAATCACCACCAAAACATAGTATTTGATTTTTGAAAAGCCTGTATTCATTCTGCCTGTTCATTTTGAATGTTGCTATTAGCCCACCGTCGACTTTCAAACGAGCTTCGATGGAATACCTGTATAATTGGATAAACCGCTAATAACAAGATAAATAGAACCAGATTTGAACCTAGCCCTTTGTTCTGACGAACTCGAATTGCATACGAAATTGTCTGATATTTTTCCGATACCGGGTAGATGTTCATGTGGTATCTTCCTGACGGGACCCGCGACAAAATGGCCTCTTCGGTTCGGCTTCCTTCCGTCCAGCTTTCGCCACTCTCTACACCTTCGTAATACTCCAACGATTTTGACACCTCATAAACCCGCCCCGATTGTTCATTCATCAACGTAATGCTCAACTCAAGCCAGTGGTTGGTCAGGGTATTTGCCGACAAATCAATGAGTAAGGAAGTTGGTCCCTGCACATCAAACGATGAGGTTATAATCGGTTTACTAACGCCAGCCGAATCGGGTTGGGTGTCATAAGATTGATTGATTAATTCTTTCGATGGCCTGACAATCATCAGAATGACTTGTAAAACCAGAATCAAAACGAGCGCCAGCCCAGTGAATGCCCAGGTGGCCCTCCAGGCTTCCTGGTTGGCATCGCTCGGTTCAATAGCCCCAACGCCGACAGACGGTGGCAAACTCTTTTCGGTCATACCAAAGGCGGTTGCCAATTCAGACCGTTTCACATAACGAGCTTTATACCAGTCGGATCGTTGCTGATCCTGTTCATGAACCACCATGTAGGGCGGTTGAATGTATTCGGAGATTGTCAGTTGTTCATCATTCAGAAGGTTCCAGTCAAATTCACCCACAGCATTGATCACTTCGGCCTTATACCGACTAAAAATTTTATACTGCCGCTCGTCCGTCCGAACAATATTGGCCTGATACTGATACGGCTTGCCCATCGGCTCGATAAGCATCCAATGGCCATCATACTCTGCCAATTGGCAGTATCGGCCATCCTTTTGCAGAAGCATGTATTCGACCCAATTGTATGATGTACCCGCTTCCCGTTTATGAATAAACCCAACCACTCTTACAAACTGGTTATTCAGGTAACCTTCCGTTCCGATTGGTAAAACAACTGGCGAAGCCGAATTTGAAAAAGCCGTTAGAATATAGGGTGGATTTTCGTACTCATATTGAAAAAACGCATGACAATTCGGGCATCCATAATACGAACTCCCCGATACATCGTAGTACGTAATCTCCGTTTGGCATTTCGGACAGTTGAGCGTGGCCGACGGAGGAGTCTGGCCGGAAGAAGCCATATCAGTCATCGGGTCAGTTCCTGTTTAGAAAGTTCGGTGGCGGAAAAATGGCATAGGACATCCACGTAAAACTGACGAGCTTTTGCGGTGTTGTCATGCAGGTAATTGGACAGGAATACATCGAAGGTTGCGATTCCTAGTTCGGGCCAGGTATGTATGGACACGTGCGATTCGGCGAGGCAGACAACAGCCGTAAACCCGCCATTCGGGAACGCATGATATACCTCCCCAACTTTTGTGAGCTCCAATGAGTCAATCAACCGATCGAAAAGAGCCTGACAGCCTGAAGGCTCGACCAATTGATCGGCTGAAGCCGTAAACGTAGATAGTAAATGTAAGCCTGGTCGGTAGGCCATTACAGAATAGGTTAAGGCGCGGTAGTGAACAATCCATTTAAAATGGATCGACCTGGCTAATCTACTCAAAATTTTGACATTCGGTAATCTAACTGGATTTCAGGCACAAAAAAGCCCCAACTGGCTTTACCAGTTGGGGCAATCCGATCCAGGACTAGTTCAGACTATAGTGTACGTTTAACTTCTTTCAGTTCGAAGCTTTCGATGATATCACCGACTTCGATGTCGTTGAAGTTCCTGATGCTCAAGCCACATTCGTAGCCTGTTTTCACTTCATTAACATCATCCTTAAAGCGTTTCAGTGCACTGATTTCACCGGTATGTATCACAATAAAGTCGCGAATGATCCGGATTTTGTTGTTTCGCTTGATTGTACCTTCGGTTACGTAGCAACCTGCTACCGTACCAACTTTACTAATCTTGAACACATCGCGAACTTCGATATTACCGACAATTACTTCTTCAACCGTTGGTGCCAGCAAGCCTTCCATGGCATCCTTCACCTCGTTGATTGCGTCGTAAATGATCGAGTAGAGACGGATTTCGATCTGTTCCTGCTCGGCTAGTCTACGGGCACTCGACGACGGACGAACCTGGAAGCCGACAATGACCGCATCCGAAGCCGAAGCCAGCAGTACATCCGATTCGGAAATCTGCCCCACAGCTTTATGGATGATATTCACCTGTACCTCTTCGGTCGAAAGTTGTAACAGCGAATCCGACAGGGCTTCTACCGATCCATCCACGTCACCTTTCACAATTACATTCAGTTCTTTGAATGTACCGATGGCTTTACGACGACCGATCTCTTCCAGCGTAATGTGCTTGCGGGTCCGTAAAGTTTGTTCACGCAAGAGCTGTTCACGTTTATTTGCGATTTCGCGGGCTTCACGCTCCGTCTCCATCACGTTGAACTTATCCCCTGCCTGAGGTGCGCCCGGCAGACCTAAAATCTGAACGGGTGTTGCTGGTCCCGCTTCTTTGATCCGTTCACCCCGGTCGTTGGTCATCGCCCGAATACGACCATAATGGGCGCCTACCAGCATGACATCGCCCTGACGTAACGTACCATTTTCAACCAGTACAGTTGATACATAGCCACGACCTTTATCGAGCGATGCTTCAATCACCGTACCCAATGCCCGGCGGTCAGGATTCGCTTTCAATTCGAGTAATTCGGCTTCGAGCAATACTTTTTCAAGCAGATCATCAACGCCCATACCCGATTTCGATGAAATCTCCTGAGCCTGGTACTTACCACCCCATTCTTCAACAAGGAAGTTCATAGCAGCCAGCTCGGTACGAATCTTCTCGGCATCAGCTCCTGGTTTATCTACTTTCGAGAAAGCAAACACGATGGGAACGCCTGCTACCTGAGCGTGATTGATCGCTTCACGAGTCTGCGGCATCACACTATCGTCGGCAGCAATCACGATGATAACTACGTCAGTTACCTTGGCTCCCCGTGCCCGCATAGCCGTAAAGGCTTCGTGACCCGGTGTATCGAGGAAGGTAATCATCCGATCATCGGAGGTTTTTACGCTGTAGGCACCAATGTGCTGTGTGATACCACCAGCCTCACCAGCCGCCACTTTAGCCCGACGGATGTAGTCAAGCAACGATGTTTTACCGTGGTCAACGTGACCCATGATAGTCACAATAGGCGCCCGTGGTTGTAGATCCTCTGGAGCATCGGCTTCTACATCAATACCGGCTTCCGTTTCATCTTCGGCCGATACGAATTGTACATCAAAACCAAACTCATCGGCAATAACCGTAATCGCTTCAGCGTCTAACCGTTGATTAATCGACACGAACATACCCAGATTCAAACAAACCGAAATGACATCGTTGATCGACACATCCATTAAGGATGCCAGATCATTAGCCGACACAAATTCGGTCACTTTCAGCGTTTTTGCTTCCAGCTCTTCCTGTTCGTTCAGCAAACGACGATCTTCCTCCCGTTGATTCCGCCGATCACGTCGACGATCAGCTCCCCGGTTCGGAGTATTACCCTGCATCCGGGCATTGGTCTGCTGAATAGCTTTCCGAACATCGGCCTGGGTAGGCGCTTCACGGCGATTGTTGTTTCGATCATTATTCCGATTACCACGCTGGTCTCGGTCCCGACCATTATTATTATTACGTCCACCACCTTGATTCCGGTTGTTGTTGGTGTTCGCATTTTGGCCTTGGCCTTGCCCTGCTGCACGATTGGCAGGAGCCTGGTTACGATCGGTATCTGCATTCTGAGCCTGCGGACGATTACCATCGCGCTGACCACCAGCCTGCTGATTCGGTTGACGGTTACCGTCGCGTTGGCCACCCGCCTGATTTTGCTGACGATTGCCATCGCGCTGGCCACCAGCCTGGTTGCGATCGTTTTGATTCCGGTCATTCGGATTCCGATTGGCTGGGCTGCGATCACCATCCCGTGGCCCACGGTCATTTCGGTTGTTAGGTCCGCCCCCCTGCCCCTGCTGAGGCTGTGAGGTACTACCCAACGCACCTTCGCGTCCACCGCGAATCCGCTTGCGTTTTTTCTTATCTGCGTTATTATTATTGCCTCCCCCCTGTCCCTGACGTGGGTTATTGACAGGAAGCTCAATTTTACCCAGGATTTTCAATCCACCGAGCTGATGGCTACCGGCAGCCCGAATCGTTTCGGTAGGCACTTCCTCCTCCTCCTCATTCGCCGGAGCCGATACCGGTTTAGCCTGTGGGGGCTCTGGTTTCGACTGCATAGGTGGTGCAGGAGTAGGTGTAGCCTTAGTAGATTCCTGTTTAACAACAGGTTTCTCTGGCTCAGCTTTCACTTGTGGAGTAGGAGCTGGTACAGGTTTTACCGATTCAGCTTTTACAGGTTCTACCTTCGGCTTCTCTACGACAGCCGGAGGAGTTTCCTTGGATGGCGTATTAACCGGCGCAGACACTTGCACCGGTGCTGGTATGGGTTTTACCTCAACAACAGGTGTGGGTGGCGTCTCTACAGGTTTTACCACTTCAGCCTGTGGCTGAACAGCAGCGGGTTTGGGAGGCTCAGGCGTAGGCGTCACCACATTGACCGGCTGAGGCTTAGTCTCAACAGGCTTAGGTGGTTCAGGTGTTTTTACTTCCTGTGGTGGCGTTACTTTTGCCTGCGTCACAGGGGGAGTTGCTGGTTTGGGATTCAAATCGATTTTACCCACCACTTTTAATCCCGGCAACCCTGTCTGGGCCGTTTGTGGCGTTGATCGAGGTTCCGAAGTGGGTGGTTTAGGCAATTCAGCCGGAGCTGATTCGGGTTTCTTGTCGACTAGTGGCCGTCCGGCATCATCACGACGCCAGGCAACGACATCCTCCTCCCGAGAACGCGGTGGCTCGGCAACGGTAACCGACGATTCGGTCCGGCGAGCTCCGTTCAGGAGTTCCGTTGATTTGTACTCTTTCGCTAACACCTCCAACTGTTCCATGTTGATTTTGGTGTTAGGATTTACTTCAACCTTAAACCCTTTGGCAGACAGACTACTCGCAACAGAGGAAAGTCCTTTGTTGAGAATTTTTGCCACTTGGCTCAGGCGCATTGACTTTTCTTCTGCCATACGTTCGGTCTATATTCGGCAAATTTAATGGTTGTTCCTATGGTATGAACAATACTTAGGGTAATTAAAATCCCTTATTTTAAGAATGTGTAACGAATAATGTAAAATGAACGATGATTCGCAGTCTATTATCGACTCATTTTACATTATTCATTAGCCTTTATGCATTGTTATTCAAATTCCTGTTTCAGAATATTAACAATCTCCTCAACCGTATCTTCCTCCAAGTCGGTTCGGCGAACGAGTTCTTCCTTACTTAGGGCCAGCACGCTCTTAGCGGTATCAAGACCAACCTTGCGAAGCTCTTCGATCATCCAGCCATCGATCTCATCGGAGAACTCCATCAGGTCAACGTCTTCATCATCTTCCTGGCCTTCGTTGTCGCGGAATACGTCGATTTCCATATCCACCAACCGCCCAGCGAGTTTAATGTTCTGGCCACCTTTACCAATAGCTAACGACACCTGATCGGGTTTCAGGAAAACAGATACCCGCTTATGATCGCGATCAATCTGCATCGAACTGATCTTAGCCGGACTCAACGCACGACTGATCAGCAATTCAAGGTTTTCCGTATAATTGATTACGTCGATGTTTTCATTGCCCAGTTCACGTACGATACCGTGAATACGGGACCCTTTCATCCCCACACAGGCACCAACTGGGTCAATGCGATCGTCGTACGATTCAACAGCCACCTTGGCCCGTTCGCCCGGCTCTCGAACAATTTTACGAATCGAGATTAAGCCGTCGTAAATTTCAGGCACTTCGATTTCAAACAGGCGCTCCAAAAAGACGGGTGATGTACGCGACAGAATAATTTTAGGCGTACCATTCAACATATCGACCCGGCTAATAACTGCTTTTACGGCTTCCCCTTTTCGGTAACGATCTTTCGGAATCTGTTCCGTTCGGGGCAGGCTTAGTTCGTTGTTTTCGCTATCAACCAGAATGATTTCGTGCTTCAGAAGCTGGTATACTTCGGCACTGACGAGATCGCCTACCTGATCTTTATACTTCTGATAAAGGAGTTCTTTTTCCATATCCTTTATCTTCTGGATAAGCGTCTGGCGAGCCGTTTGCACAACCCGACGGCCAAAATCTTCGAGTTTAACTTCCTCGGCCACCTGCTCGCCTACTTCAAAGTCATCCTGAATCTTTCGGGCCTCGGCAAGCGGAATTTTGTCATAATCCCAAATATCTTCGGAATTATCGTCGACGATTTCACGCGTCCGCCACATCTCAAGGTCACCGCTTTCGGCGTTTATAATCACGTCGAAATTTTCATCGGTGCCAAATTTTTTACGAATCATCGTTCGGAAAACGTCTTCCAGAATAGCGATCATCGTAGGCCGGTCAATATTCTTCGACCGGGCAAAGTCAGCAAACGATTCAATTAAAAGTCCACTGGTCATTTTTTTGTTCTCAGTCTACTGTTTTCAGTTTACTGCTTGCTGCTCGTTATACTCTAACGAACTGTAAAACAGCAAACTGAAAACTATTTAAAAGATACCTCTACATTCGCTTTTTTAATCTGCTCAAACGGGATTGGGGTAGGCCCAATCGGAGCCGCATCAACCATTAAATCAGCTTCTTTTTTCTTTTTACTTTTTGATTTTTTTTCGGGTTCAATAGCCAAAACGATATGATCGTCGGCTACCGAAATTAATTTACCTTTTTGTGTTTTCCCGTCTGCCAAGGCCACTATCAGCGTACGACCAATGTTTCGGAGATACTGACGCATGAACTTTAGTGGAAAATCGACTCCCGGCGACGAAACTTCAAGCGTAAAGGGAGAATCACCAAAAAAATTCATTTCGTCCATTTGCGTGCCTAATGTACGACTGATATTAGCACACTCATCAATCGTAATTCCTTCATCGCTATCCAGCAGGACGGTTACTTTAATTCGGCCTCCCTGCCGACCAGCTATCTGGCAATCAACAATATATAACCGTCCATCAGCCAAATAAGGCTGGAGCAGTTCAGTTACTTTTGCTTTATCGTCCATAAGGTAGGGCTAACAAAAAAGGGAGTGCGACTCCCTTTTTTAATCAATGCCATATGGTTTTAATGCACAAATATAATAGTTTTTTGCGGGTTTAGCAAACACTGAGTGCACTCTATTATATACGTTGCCGACACAATACCTTATTTTTGGCTCATAAATTACCTATCTGGCGCGCTCAAGGCCGATACTATGACAATACGAACTCGGGTCGGACAACTCATCTCCTTTTTTTTTCGGTCATTGTTGTGGTCGATCAATTTAATGCTGGCTTTGTATACATGCCTGGCTTATTGGCTCCTGTATAGCTTACAGATTGAACATTGGTCGGCTGGTATGATTATGATCAGCATCCCTATCGTCTGGGGATTGAATTTTATTGTCATTTGTCTCTGGCTTACTAGCCGCCCATGGCGAAGCTGGCTATCGGGTATTATTCTCATTCTGGGTTTTGCTCTGTTTGGTTCCCGCACCTTTGTCTGGCATTCACCTGCCGACTCTACCAATCAGGGAGCGTCGGTAAAAGTGTTCAGCTATAATGTTCATCAATTCAATGAATTTGGAACGGGGGATAATCCGTTGCTCAACTCAAACAAAGTACTTACCCAGCGTATGCTTAATTTTGTGTTACGCTTTGATGCACCTATCAAGTGCTTCCAGGAAACGTACACCCAGAGTAATATTCCAGAATATGACCTGCTAAACCGATTCCGTCAGGCTGGTTATGCCTATAACGCATTATTACATCCCGAAGAAGGCCTTAAATCGAATGGTGACATTGGGGTAGCCATTTTCTCCCGATTTCCGATTGTCGATTCGGGTCAGGAAGTCTTTGAAACCCACAATGGCCTGGTTTGGGCCAATATCAAGATAGGGAATGATACTATACGTGTCATCAACGTCCACTTACACTCAATGGGCATCCGGGTGGGACGGGTGCTTCGGCAGAACGAAATCAAAGGGGTGCAACACGAAACACGTGGGGTTCTAAGTGCGCTTCGTATGGGATTTATCGACCGTAACAATGAGGTAAGACGAGTTGAGGAATATATTCGGACAAGCCCGTATCCAGTTATCGTAACTGGCGATCATAATGACACGCCTTATAGTGTCGTTTATGAACGAATGCGCCGAGTGTTGCCCAATAGCTTTGAAGATGCCGGACGAGGATTTGGCTTTACTTATAACCGACTGCCCAAATTTATTCGCATCGATCACCAGTTTCACGACCCCAGACTGTCTGTTGTAAACTTCGAAACCATCAATTACATCACTTATTCCGACCACTACCCTATCGTCGGGACTTATCTTTTAAAGTAATAAGAGTTACTAACACTTATTTTCTCCTATTACTTTAAGGATGGGCATTCACCCACTGCTCGCCATCCGTAAACACTTCTTTTTTCCAGATAGGGACGGTCTGTTTGATGGTATCAATAATGAATCGGCAGGCTTCAAACGCATCAGCCCGGTGGGCAGTAGCCACGCCAATCAGAACAGCGGTTTCGCCTATTTGTAAAATTCCCTTGCGATGAATGATGATACAGTTAAGAATCGGCCATCGTTGCTGAGCTTCGTCGGCAATTTTCTGCATTTCGCTGATAGCCATACGGTCATAGGCTTCGTATTCAAGTCGGTCAACAGCTCTTTGTTGTGTGTTGTCCCGAACAACGCCAAGAAAAATATCAATGGCACCCGCTTGTGAAGATTGCAGTTTCTCCAAGGCAGCGGTCACATCAATAGGATCGGAAGTAAGTGTAATCATACGAGAAAGGGTGAAATAGAGAGCGAATTACATAATTCTTACCCTGTTCCGCCTTTTATGGTTATCCTCCACTAACAGGAGGAATCAAAGCAACTTCATCGTTCGGTGTAAGAATCTGATCGGTTTCGGCGTATTCACCGTTAACAGCTACTAACAAAGACCGAATGGCTGCTAATTGGGGGTACTGTCGATGCAATTGCGTTAACAGATCGCCTACACGAGCCTCTTCTAAAAGAGATACTGATACAGAAGACTGCCCAGTCAGATCGCGGGTAATACCAAACAACAGCACTGAAACGGATGAATTCATGAGTAAATCAACAGAGAGATCCCTCGAAGAACGTATCAATGACCGATTGAAGTTCGTTTTTGAACCAATAAAAAACGGTGGTACAACTTTTAGAGGTACCACCGTTTTCTACCTAGGCTAAACCTAGTTGGATTTGTCAAGTTTACGTTCAGCCTTTTTCATTTTTCGGTCGGCTTTATCCAGTGCCTTATCGGTACCCTGTTTAACGTCTTCTTTAGTATTTTTGGCAGCGGTTGAAATCTTATCACCCGCTTTATCCGCTTCCCGGCTTACTTTACGACCGGCCGCTTTGGTTGTTTCTTTAGCCTGATGGGCAGCTTCTTTTGCTTTTTCCTTCGTATCCTGACCGAACACAACGACTCCAGTCGTCATAAGAAGCATAGTAGTCAGTATTGCGAGCTTTTTCATGATTGTTGAGTTATTTTTCATTTCCAATAACTCGAACCTGTATCGCATTGTTTAGCTACTTACGTCGTTTTTTATTCTTTATGCTTAAACACTTTTACCTGATAAACATAATCCTGCATTCGCTTGATCTGTTGCTTACGGGGCAAGTTTGCCAGTGCATTTTTTCTATTCAAACGAATCGGTTGCCCTTTCAGCGAATCCGCAGGAATACTATTCAGCGATTCAAGCAGGTAGTTTGTTTTAACGGCAAAACTTACCCCCTCCGATGTGGTTTGCTTCCCACTGATAATGCCAATTATAGCTCCTTTTTCATTCAAAAGCGGCCCACCCGAGTTACCTGGATTCACACCAATAGCTACCTGATAGGCCGTTGAATCCCCCCGGAACCCTGTGCCTGAACTTAAATAGCCTTCGCCGTATACAATTTCTTCACGCGGATACCCCAACGTATAAACGCGCTCACCTAAATCGGAGGAATGGGCATCGAAGCTATACGGCACTGTTGGCATCGGCCGGAATGCACTGTCATCACAAAGTTGCAGAAAAGCCAGGTCATGCGACTGATCGGTATAAACGACTCTCGCTTTATACACTTCGCCTTTGTTACTCTGCACATAAACCGAATCCGCATCACGGACAATGTGGTTATTGGTAACAAAGTAACCATCACCCGTAATCAGAAATCCAGTCCCGGCTACCTGACCAGGGTTTAGGCTCAGCGCCCGTCCGCGTCCATTCAGATCACTCAGCAGCTTCCGTTGCGATGATTTAACTGCCTGAATCTCTTTGCTTAATTGGCTGTACTGCTGCTCCTGCTTGTGGCTTTGCTGATACGAGCGATATAGAAAAATAGAGCCAAACGTGGTAATGATAGCCGCCGATGCTGCCACGGCCAGCGTAGTACGGTAGGTTTTCCATAATCCACGAACCTGCCCCGACTGCTCTAAACTGGAATGATACAAATCGGCTGCCCGGCGCATGGCATTCATGTCAGTTTCGGCATGAATTTTAGCCAGTCGCTGTTTAAACCGGATTCGCTCACCATAGGCATGTAATGCGTTCTCAATGTCTCTTTCCTCGTCCATCTTTAAAGAAAGTTGTCTGGTTGAAACGTTCTAGTGCTGAAAAATTGAGACCATTAACTATCGCTACAATTTTTCAATTCTACAACGCTGTAACTCATCCCTGTTTATACTCCGAAAAGAACAGCCGCTTCAACCGCATCAGGCATTTATACTTCTGCGTTTTGGCATTGTCGGCATTGGTATAGCCAAACTTTTCGGTTATATCCTGCATACTCATATGCTGGATATAAAAATCCTCTAGCAATGTCCGGCAGGGTTCCCCAAGCCGATCAAGCGAATCAGCCATCAGGTCAAACTGACGGTCGCGTTCTTCGTGTACAGACAGATCATCGGTCAGATGATCCAGCGCAACGTCGTCCGACACAGGCGACTCAATGTCGCGTACCATAAATCGACTCCGTTGAGCCAATTGCTTAAGCCATAATCGCCTGCTTACAGAATATAAGTAGGTTTTCAATTGGCAATGCAACTCCAGTGACCCACTCCTCACTTTCTCATACAGCACAATCAATGCTTCCTGATAAATATCTTTTGCATCATCTTCAGTACCTGTATTGGTCATCACCAGGTGAAGCACCATTGGAAAGTATCGGCCATACAACTGCCTAAGGGCGTCATCGGAGCCACTGGCCAACCCCATAAGCAACTCTTCATCAGTCAATACGGGGCGCTTACTTTCCTTCATTGAGTCGAGTCATTACTTAATACAAAAATGCCTGATACGTAACCCAAAAAAAATTTAAAAATAGTGGGTTACCTTTTTCCCGATCGGGTATTAAGGTTGACATTTATCATTAATCACTTAAACGAAAACTTTCTCAAAACTATGAAAGCAATCACGAAATCTGCCTTCTTTTTCATGGCGATGATCGCCCTGGCTACGTCTTGCAGCTCGAAAAAAACTGAAACTGAGACCACTACGACCGATTCTACGTCGACCATGATGTCTGACTCTACTGCAGCTACGGACTCTACGATGGCTACGGATTCGGCTTCGACGATGTCTGCAGATAGCGCGAAGTAATTTTTGCTAAGGCACAACTGCCGGTAACTTTTACCGACAACGCTATATACGGTATTAAGCCCTCTGACAGGTCAGGGGGCTTTTTGCATATATAAGGTAACAATACTAAGACTGGTCAGTTCGTGCCGTTGCCGCTCTACATTAACAATCCTTTGAGCGCATTCATTTCAGTAGTCGGTACTGCCCGTTCATAGAGAACGTTGTAAACAGCGTTGGTAATGGGCATGTTGACGCCAAACTTTCGGTTAATCGCATAAATACTTTTTACCGCATAGTACCCTTCGGCAATCATATTCATTTCAGCCTGAGCCGACTGAATCGTATATCCCCTTCCTATTAACGTTCCGAACGTTCGGTTGCGGCTAAAAGGCGAGTAAGCTGTAACCAGCAAATCGCCAAGGTAGGCCGAACCACTCAGGTCACGGTGCTTGGGATAGATTGCGTCGACAAATCGCTTGATTTCCTGCATGGCATTGGAAACCAGAACCGCCTGAAAATTATCGCCATAACCTAAACCATGCGTAATACCACAAGCCAAGGCTATGATATTTTTCATGACGGCACTGTACTCAATGCCATAGATATCATCAACGGGGGTTGTCTGGACAAAACGGCAACGAAGCAAATTGGCCACTTTTTCAGCAGAAGTCGGATCGGATGAGGCAATAGTCAGGTACGATTGCTTTTCAAGTGCCACCTCCTCCGCATGACATGGCCCGGCAATAACTGACATACGTTCCGGCGGGACGCCATACTGATCACTCACCCAGTCGGTGACAAGCTGGTTAGCCTCAGGAATCATTCCTTTAATGGCAGAAACCACATATTTTCCGGCAAAATGATCTGGTTTTAATCCCGTAAGCGCGTCGGATACAAAAGCAGCCGGGACGGCCAAAATGATGTATTCACTATCGCGGACAGCATCCCGAATCTTGGTGCAGACTTTTACCTTCCTCGTATTGATCTGGACATCGCTCAGGTAGCTGGGGTTATGCCCAAACTTCTTAATATGTTCCGCATCAGAGGCTTTGCGGAGCCACCACTTTATATTGACATTGTTTTCGGTAAGGATTTTAACGAGTGCTGTGGCCCAACTCCCTCCTCCCACCATGGTTAGCCGGACAGGTTGTGTTACTTTCATGGGGTAAAGAAAAGAAATAAAATCAGAACCGGGATTTAACGGATTTACAGATTAAGCAGATTTTGTTAGCAGCTTTACAGAAGCTTGGGACAAACAAAATCTATTTAATCCGCAAATCCGTTAAATCCCGGTTCGGGCTACTCTTCTTTATCCTCTTTTTTCTTCGTCTTTTTTGGGTCTCGTTTGGAGATCAATTCTCCGTCTTTAAGCTTTTTCGAAACGGCGATGAATGGGCCCGAAATAATCTGTTCGCCAGGTTTCAGGCCCGATATAACCTCGATATTTTCAAAGTCACTGATGCCTGTTTTCACTTCCCGCTGTTTAGCCTTACCGCCTACATTAACAAAGACGATTTCTTTAGGCTTATCTTTCTTGTCTGCCTGACTTGCCGGTTTTTCGGCTACGGTTCCATTGCTGTTATCGGCCATTTTTTCGGTGTCGATAGCCGTAGAGTCGGCTCCCCGCGTTGTCACGGCAGCAATAGGTACGGCCAACACACCCATTTTACGATCAGTAATAATTTCGACCGAGGCTGTCATACCGGGCTTGAAGGGGTATCCTTTTTTATCTTTCTCAGCCAGCAAATCGGCGTAGGATGTATTAAGAATTTTTACTTTTACCTCAAACTCCGTTACCGCATCGCTCGAAACCGAAGCAGCTGCTGCAGAACCCGACGAACTGGTCATCCCATTGGCGGTATTAGCAATTTCGTATACGACACCCTTAAACTTCCGGCCAGCCGTCGTATATGAATCAACTTCAATATCAGCTGTATCGCCCAGATTGACTCGTACAATATCGTTTTCGTTGACATTCACGCGTACTTCCATGTTTTGCAGATTGGCAATACGCATAATTTCGGTACCAGCCATTTGCGAAGTTCCGACAACCCGCTCACCCAACTCAATATTAAGCTTGGATACGGTTCCATTGACGGGCGCATAAATGGTAGTTTTACGAAGATTTTCGCTGGCATCGCGCAGGCTGGCTTCTGCACTCTGGATATTGAACTGTGCCGCCCGTACGTTGGCTTTTGCGGCTTCTACTTCCTGCTGAGCTACATTATAGTTAGCTTCACTGGTTTCCAGATCAGCCGACGAAATAACTTTATCAGCAAACAATTTTTTATTCCGCTCGTAATCGGCCTTCGAGCGAATCAATCTCGCACTCGACTGAGCTACCGACGCCTTGGATTGTTCTAGCTGTGCTTTACTCTGATTGACGGTCGCTTTAGCTCTCGCCATCATCGACTCATAGTTATCCGGGCGAATACGACACAGAAGTTGACCAGCTTTAACTGGATCTCCTTCATTAACATACAGGCCAATAATTTCGCCCGAAACATCAGGGCTGATTTTAACCTCAACTTGGGGCTGAACCCGGCCCGAGGCACTTACCCGCTCAGTAATATTTAATCGTTTGACCGAGGCAAAGTCTACTTCAGTTGCTTTGGGTTGCCCAATAATTCCAGACTGTTTGGCTGCTACCAGCCCCCCAATGATCAGTACAAGTACGCCACCTAATATCCACCAGATACGGTTCGATTTCTTCTTCATAATGAATGAAAGAGCGAAAGAATGAATGAGCGAAAGAGTGTTTTCGATCTGAAACGATCACTCTTTCTATCCTTCGCTCGTTCGCCCATTAATTAAAACTAAGCGGTTTATTTTGGTAAAAATCTAAAATTTTCGTTCGGAAAACGTAATCGTATTTCGCCTGAACCAGTTGTGCTCGGGCGTTATCCAGCCGAAGTTTTGCCAGGCTGTAGTCTACTGCGTTGATTGCTCCTGCATTGAATCGGCTTTCCGATGCCTGAAAAGCCCGCTCCAGCGAGGCAACCGATGCTTCGGTAGCCCGATATCGGTTCGAAGCCGCCAACAGGTTGGTATACGCTGTTTCAATTTGCTGACGCAACTGCAGGCGGGTGTTGTCGGCGGTCAGTTGGGCATTTTGCTGCTGAATGATTGCACTCGTTACGTTCGTACGATACTGACGGTTTGTAAAAATCGGAATGTTCAGGTTCAGCGAAACCCCCCGGTTGAGGTTATTACTTAATTGCTCAAAAAAAGGATAGGTTTCATTATATCCCCCCGGCGATGTTGTACTGATCGTAACGGGTTGCGTAATACCACCCAGGGTTACCAGGGCACTCGTTGAATTAACATTTGTCGTTCCATCGGCCACAAAACGCTGAAGCCCAACAGTTGAATAAAGTGTCGATAAATTACCACTGACAGAGAGTCGTGGATAAAGGCCAGCTTTGGCTACATCAATACCAATTTTAGCACTCTGTGTCCGCAAGTCTGCTGCAAGAACCTGTGGCTGAGTAGCCAAAGCGCTTTCATACACTTGCAGGGCCGATACTTCATAGCCTTCAATACGTGGATCGGGGAGCTTGATATACTCAATTTCAAACGGTTGTCCGCCCGGTTGATTCATCGCCTGAAGAAGCGCCAGTTTTGCCAGATCGACAGTATTTTGAGCGTTTACAATAGCCAGCTCGTCATTGGCCAGTGTCGCCTTAATTTCATATAGATTAGCTTCGGGAGCCGAACCTGCGTTGACCAGCCGCTGTGTACGATCTACCTGTAATCGCGACGTCTCGGCCTGTCGACGGGCAACATTTAATTGCTCAGCCCCGGTCAGTACGTTCAGATACTGCTGAATCACATTCAGGATGACGTTATTTTCGGTAGCCGCCAGTTCTTTCTCCGTGGCCTGAACGATGGTCTGGTTCTGCCGAATCAGATTCCGAAGCTGATACCCCTGAAAAATTGGCATCGAACCGGAAAGCTGAAAGTTATTGGACCGTACGGCTACATCGGTAAATTGGTTGGTTCCTGGGTTAATATTCCGACCAGCACTGAATCCCTGAGAGGCAAATCCGTTAATGGTCGGTAATTGGTTATACTTCGACTGTTTCAGAAGCAGGTTACTGTTTTGAACCTGTAGCTGGCCCTGCCGAACTGTGATGTTATTTTGCAGAGCAATTTCAATGCACTGCGGCAAATTCAATACGGGCAGTGTATCCGTTTTGACAGCCCCGGTTCCTGCCGTTACAGCCGTTGATGCGCTCTGCGCCCGTATAGTCGTCAGGCTGGTGGTCAGTAAACACCCAACGATTCCGATTCCTAAAAAAAGCACGCGCTGCATACTCATAATTTTGATGGTTCAATGTTACAAACTTACCTTCGGTGCCACTATCATTTTGGGATAAACGGCGCAAACTAAGTATGTTTCTGGTTTATAATTCGGATGTACTTTCTGAGAACGATTTTTGCCTATCGGCAAATGACCGGGCTTTTCAATATGGCGACGGCCTGTTTGAAACGATTCGCTACGAAGATCACCAGGTTTGGTTCTGGCCCGATCATCTGGATCGGCTCACGGACGGGATGGCTGCTCTCCAACTTAATCAACCTGAACCACACTTCGCCGAAACCATTTTTCAACATATTCAGACGCTTCTGTCAGCGAATCAGTTAACCGATCAGTCGGTACGGATTAAGGTTCAGGTTTGGCGTCAGTCGGGTGGTTTATATACCCCTGCCCAGAATAGCTTCAATCTGCTCATTACTACCAAACCGAGCAGTTCATTTTCGATCAGCGAAAAAACAGCAGTAGGCATCTTTGAAGACTTTCGGGTATTGAAATCGCCTGTTTCATCCTTCAAGACGATCAATAGCCTTTCTTATGTGCTGGCTGGACTCTATAAACAACAGCATGGGTTCGACGAGGTAATTCTACTCGATACCAATGGAAACCTAGGTGAATGTTTAGCATCCAATCTGTTTTGGTTCAGCAGGCAAACCCTTTTTACCCCTTCGCTCGACACGGGATGTATCAATGGTATTCTGCGTCGGCAACTGCTCAGATTGGCAGTACAAAAAGGTCTTACCGTTCAGGAAGGCTTATTTCAACCAGCTTCACTTATGCAGGCCGAAGCCGTATTCTGTACGAACGTTATGGGCATTCAATGGTTGAATCAAGTGAATGGCATCAGGATAGAAACGGCCTCCTCGTCAGATGCTTTTACATTACTTAACCTCCTGTTCGCTCAACTTCACGGCTGAATCGTCCAGCCAGCCATCTTTCAATCGAAGGATACGTGTACCATATTCGGCATTGATTTCGGAGTGCGTGACCTGTACAATGGTTACGCCATCTTTCTTATTCAGTTCGCGAAATAGCTCCATGATGTCACGGGCCTGATCGGAATGGAGATTTCCAGTTGGCTCATCGGCAAAAATTACGGAAGGCTCAGCGGCCAGGGCCCGTGCAATACCCACCAACTGCTGTTGCCCCCCCGATAACTGTGATGGAAACAAATCTTTTTTGGCAACCATATTAAATCGGTCAAGCAATTCAGCGACACGGCTTTTTCGCTCAGAACCACTCAGCCCTTTATAAAGTAATGGGGTTTCGATGTTCTCATAAACCGTCAGTTCATCAATCAGGTGATAGGCCTGGAATACAAAGCCGATTCGGGTACGGTGCAGCTCGGTCCGACGTTTCTCCGACAATTTCTGTACGGGTTGGTCATCAAAGAAGTATTCTCCTTCGGAAGGTTCTTCCAATAATCCCAGAATATGCAACAGAGTCGATTTACCCGAACCCGATGGCCCCATAATGGAAACAAACTCACCCTGAGCAATGTCGAGATTGATATTGCGCAACACATATACCCGGCCAAAACCCGCTGGGTAGAACTTAGAGACGTTGCGTAGTTGAATCATATTTAGTTTACTTTTGAAATTATGTTCGTTCAGTTAAGAGATTGCCCTATTGGCCTTTATCCATGTTACTCAACCGTCGTGCCAAAGTCATAGCTATCTGACTAATAAGTCATTAGGTATAGCTACTTACTAAACACCGTCCGGTAACGGACAAAGCTACCATTGAAATCGGACATCTTTTTTCAGTTGCCATGCAACGTTGCCGAAAGTTTTGTCATCTTCTTCAAAAATCCAAAAACAAACCTGCCAATGAAAACCATCTTCTTCGCTACAATTCTTTTAGCTGCCACGACATATACCCTGCATGCGCAGGACTGGAAAAAAGATCGATCTGTTTCAGGTTTCACCGGTCTCAGTGTCAGCAGTGGCATTGACCTCTACTTAACCCAGGGAAATTCAGAGAAAATAACCCTCGAAGGAAAAGGGATTGATGAAGATCGGGTCATTACCGAAGTTAAAAATGGCACCCTAAAACTGTACATTGAGCGAAAAGGGTTCAGCGGCTGGAATTTTGGTCGCAACAACTACGTGAAAGCGTACGTAACCTTCAAGCAATTGTCGAATTTACAGGCATCGGGTGGAGCGGACGTATTTGGACAAGGAAAACTGGTATTCAATGATTTAAACCTTGAAGCTTCGGGTGGCTCGGATGTTAAACTCGATCTCAAAGCCGATGAGCTAAACGTATCCGCATCGGGTGGAGCCGATGCCATTTTACAAGGTTCGGCCCGTACACTCAATGCCCACGGGTCTGGGGGAGCGGATCTGGACGCTCGCAAACTGACCGTCGATGTTTGTAACGCCAATTCGTCAGGTGGCTCGGATGTATATGTCAATGCGAATCAGGAATTGACCCTGAAAGCCTCTGGCGGAGCCGACATTTATTACTCTGGCTCAGCCAAAGTGCTCTCGAAAAGTGAGTCGGGTGGTGGCGATATTAAGCGAAGAGACTAGAAAAAGAGCGAACGGGCGAACGAGTGAACGA
The DNA here is from genome assembly GCF_002056795.1 of Spirosoma aerolatum. Taxonomy (NCBI): domain Bacteria; kingdom Pseudomonadati; phylum Bacteroidota; class Cytophagia; order Cytophagales; family Cytophagaceae; genus Spirosoma; species Spirosoma aerolatum. The sequence goes on from NZ_CP020104.1 coordinate 4,380,597, forward strand.
GCGAAGCGGTAACTTTGTCCTATTATTCGTTCTGCTTCGGCGCAGGGCGGCCTGAGCCGTCCGATTTCACTCTTTCGCTCGTTCACAAAAGTGACACCTACCATTGGTATTCTAGGCGGTGGCCAGCTCGGCCTGATGCTCCTGCAAGCCGCTATTGACTGGAACCTTCGCGTTCATATTCTCGATCCAGATGCCGAAGCGCCCTGTCGGCATCTTTGCAGCCAGTTTGTGCAGGGCTCGCTAACTGATTACGACACTGTGTATCAGTTCGGGCAGAGGGTTGATGTGCTAACCATCGAAATTGAACGCGTCAACGTCGAAGCGCTGGAAGCGCTCGAACGTGAAGGAAAGCGCGTGTTCCCGCAACCCTCTGTCATCCGAACGATCCAGGACAAACGGTTGCAGAAACAATTTTACCGGGATCACAACCTCCCAACCTCCGATTTTATTTTGACAGAGAACCGGGCTGATGTAGCGATGATTGACATCCAGCAGCCTGATTTTTTACCAGCCTTTCATAAACTCGGCCGCGACGGGTACGATGGTCGGGGAGTTCAGCGTATTGCCAGCGTCTCCGATGTCGGTAAAGCGTTCGATGCACCCGGCGTATTGGAAAAAGCGGTCGATTTTGAAAAAGAACTGGCTGTACTCGTAGCCCGCAACGAACAGGGAGATATAATTACGTTCCCGACGGTGGAAATGGTCTTTCATCCCGAACATAATCTGGTCGAGTACCTGTTTGCCCCTGCTGAAATAGCCGAAGCGATTGATCGGCAAGCGCAACAAATTGCCCGGAAAACGGCTGAAGCGTTTGGGATTGTCGGGTTGCTGGCCGTCGAATTATTTCTCGATAAAGCGGGAAATGTGTTGATCAACGAAGTTGCGCCACGTCCGCACAATAGTGGTCACCACACGATCCGGGCCAATGTCACTTCGCAGTTTGAGCAACACTGGCGAGCTATTCTGAATTATCCATTAGGTGACACCTCAGCCTACCAGCCTGCCGCTATGATCAATCTGTTGGGTGAAGATGGGCATACTGGTCCAGCCCACTATGAAGGACTCGAAACGCTGCTGGCCATGCCCGGTGTATTTCCGTTTTTTTACGGGAAAGCTATTACTAAACCATTTCGAAAAATGGGACATGTCACGGTAATGGACGATTCGCTGGACGCTTTGCGTGAAAAAGTTGCCGACGTCAGGAAGGGCATTAAAGTCATTGCCTCCGAGTAGCTGGTCCATTCCCCTATTTCAAATTTAACAGCTTGAAATGGCATTTTGAAGAGCGTGTAGGGCTTTCTTCAAAACGCCATTTCAGATAATCCGCGTAGGTATAGGTATCGTTCGGATCCAGTTGAGAAGGGTTGGCCCCTGCCAAAATGATGCAAGCCCTCGCCTACTCGACTATGTTGGTCAGCGTACCAATACCATCAATGGTAATGCTGATTTCATCGCCCGACCGAAGCGTAAAGTCATCGGAAGGCACGATACCGGTTCCGGTCATCAGGTAGCAGCCGTTTTTAAACGAACATTCACGGAAAAGGAACGAAACCAGTTCGGTATGCTGCCGTTTCATCTGGCTAATGGCAATGCTATTGGAAAAGACCGCCTTCCCATTGCGAATAATTTCCAAGCGGATGGTAGTATCGGGCGAGATCGGTGATTCAGGTACGTATAAACAAGGCCCCAATGCAGCACTGCCATCGTACGATTTGGCCTGAGGCAGATACAGTGGATTTTCGCCTTCAATACTCCGCGAACTCATATCATTACCGCAGGTGTACCCGACTATCTTCCCGGCAGAGGTGATAAACAGGGTAAGTTCGGGCTCAGGAACATTCCAGGTCGAGTCGGCACGGATACGGACATTAGCACCTGGCCCTACCACCCGCTCAGGCGTAGCTTTAAAGAATAATTCCGGCCGTTCGGCATCATACACCCGATCGTAGAAGTTATCACCCCCTGATTTTTTGGATTCTTCCATACGCGCATTACGGCTGCGCAGGTAGGTTACCCCCGATGCCCAGACCTCCTGTCGGCCAATGGGGGCCAGTAATCCAGCCTGTATCCAGGCCTGGCCTTCATCGGATATGGCTGGAAGAGCCGTAAACGTATTCAAAAATTCGTGCAGGTCATCCCGGTTTACCAGTTCATCCCAATCGGCATCAGGCATGGTGTAAAACGTATTTTCATTCTCGACAACGATACCGGAACGGGTTTTATACAGTTTCATAGAATAAAGGTGAATTCATTTTTACAAAGTAAGCTTGTTTTTACTTTTACTTCATCGGGTTCGGCACATCCGGTAGATGAGTTTGTAGGTGAGCCGATTTTGATCTGGTAGAAACAGCCTATTAGTGAATACGGCTATCACTGATTAACCGACTATAGGCATCTATAAAATTTACCCCAACCTAAATTGTTGTCGAATCACCACGTGTATACGTATACGAACTTGTCTCAGGCGAGTTGGCTGCTACGGTTCGGGGGGTGACGAAATTCGGGCATTTGACCGGAATTTCGCTGAAAAAGAGCTATCTTAGTAAACTCATGTTCTACCGTTTCGGCGGTCAACTCACAATGCTGCAAAAAACGCAGGGAATTGCCCTTAGCTACATCCGTTACCGCGAAACCTCCATTATTGCCCGCATCTACACCGAAGAATTTGGCCTGCAGGGCTATCTGGTCAATAGCGTCCGAACAGCCCGCAGTAAGAATAACAAAATTGCGCTCTTTCAGCCACTGACCCTGCTGGACATGGTGGTTTATAACAAGCCTGATCGCGATTTACACCGACTGTCGGAGCTCAAAACGAGCTATCCATTCCAGAGTATTCCTTTCGACGTCAGTAAATCAACGATCGCACTGTTTGTGACTGAGCTATTGAACAAAGTGCTGAAAGAAGAAGCGCCCAACCCGGCGTTATTCCGATTTCTGGTCGATTCGATCGTGTTTCTGGAAACTGCTCACACCCACTTCGAGAATTTCCACCTTGCCTTTTTACTCAAACTCTCGTTCTTTTTAGGCTTCGGCCCCGAATCGGCCCGCGAATTTGAAAGTCAGCTCCGTGAAAACTCTTACGCATTTCTACCCGATACCGAAATGGAAACAGCGCTGAATATCATGCTTCGACAACCACTCGGCACGCCCATAAAACTCTCCCGGTCTGCCCGAAATGAATTGCTGGACGCCCTGGTTGGCTATTACCAGATTCACATCGATTCAATTGGCGAAGTTAAGTCGCTGCCTGTTCTGCGAGAAGTACTTGGGTAAGGCAGGTTTCCCCTGCCTTTAATGTTTATCAACAAGCGGGTTTCCACCTGCTTTACTTCAGATTTTCCGTTTCAGCTCAAAGTGTTGCCCCAGGTATAAGCGCCGGACCTGCTCATCGTTGGCCAGATCTTCCGCCGTACCCTGTTTCAGAATTTTCCCTTCGAATAACAGATAAGCCCGGTCGGTGATGGACAGCGTTTCGTTTACGTTGTGATCGGTGATCAGAATACCAATATTCCGGTGTTTGAGCTTTGCCACGATGCTTTGAATATCTTCGACAGCAATAGGGTCGACCCCTGCAAAGGGTTCATCCAGCAAAATAAATTTTGGATCGACCGCCAGGGCACGCGCAATTTCCGTACGACGACGTTCTCCTCCCGACAATACCTTACCTTTATTTTTTCGTACATGCGAGAGGCTAAACTCCTCCAGCAACTCTTCCATTTTCTCTTTCTGGCGCTGCTTGGGCAGACTGGTCATTTCAAGCACAGCCAGGATGTTTTCCTCAACCGACAGATCACGAAATACGGATGCTTCCTGTGCCAGATACCCCAGCCCCAGTCGCGCCCGCTTATACATGGGCAAGTCGGTCACATCCGTATCATCAATAAAGACTTTACCGCTATTCGGTTTGATAAGCCCCACCGCCATATAAAAGGAGGTTGTTTTACCAGCTCCATTAGGTCCGAGCAGGCCCACAATTTCACCCGTTTCGACCTGATACGATACGTTATTGTTGACCAACCGGGACCCGTATTTCTTTATTAAATTTTCAGTTCTGAGAATCATTCGAATACTATAGCAAAACGGCCTGAACCGAACTACGTTTTCCACGCAGTTATTCCAACAAAGGTCGGGCTATTCCAACGTACTGGCAAGCGTTTTTCGTCACGATACGCTTTAAGCACTGATTATTAACAATTATTAGCATGATTATTCTCAGGCTGCATCCGGGTATTTTCTACTAAACTCAATTGGCACTCACAATGATATCCGTTTATCTTTGCTGTTGAAGGGGCTATTCACCCACACCACTCTATATAGGCATAGTTACTACATACCCTAATAGCCAAGCCTAGCCGATGCGCTTAACCTCTAATCAAGCAACTTTAAGCACCTCTTTTTATTACCGACTTGGTATCAGCCTGACTATTTCTATTCTCCTATGCCTTTATTTACCCCGGTTTCTGACTGTAGGTACCTTTACCGACGGGCCAACCTATGCGGCTTTGGCCCGCAACATGGCCGTGGGGTATGGCTCGTGGTGGGCTCCTCGCTATGGTGAAGTCGATTCGTTCTGGCTGGAGGGTGTACGGGGAGATTCTTTTTATGAGCACCCACCCTTAATGCTGATTATCGAGTCTTTTTTCTTTCGCTCCCTGGGCGACCACTGGTGGGTAGAGGAGTTGTTTTGCGCATTGATCGGGGTTCTGTTTTTATGGCTTTTAGGATTAAATTGGCGTCTACTTTTCCCCACTTCTCCCCTAAATCGTTTTAGTTGGCTGCCTATATTATTCGTCTGCCTACTGCCAGTCATCCGCTTTTGTATTACCAGTAACCACCTGGATAGTCTATTGCTGGTCTGGGTTCAATTTAGTTTCTATCAGCTTTGTCGACTCATCTTGAGAGGCCGTATTTCCGGATTATACTGGGCAGCCTTTGGCATTTTCCTCGGATTCCTTACCAAAGGCCCATTTGCGTTATTTCTGCTGGCAACGCCTGCATTGTATTATATCGCCAGGCCAGGTGGACCTTATCCAGTTGGGCGTGCATGTAGCCAAACCGCCTTGCTCACAGTTGTAGTCGCCCTATTAATAGGTGCGCTATTCACGTATTCGCCTGCCCGTTCGTTCTTCAACCACTATTTCAATCAGCAAATTATAAGAGCCCTGCAGGGCACACGCTCCGATTTTAGCGAATCTTCTTTAACGGGTTGGGGTCGTTTCTTTGTTTTAGTCACGCTGGTAAAAAATTTACTTCCAATGGGCATAGTCAGTGGTGTAAGCCTGGCCTGGACAAGGTGGCGACTAAAACGTCCGCTGACGTTTTGGACAGGCAACCAACACATCTTACTCTGGCTGGTCCTGATTGGGCTAAGTGGTATCCTGCCCATCATGGTAAGCCCTAAACAAAATGCCTACTACATTGCATCGGGTGTTCCATTTCTGGGTATTGTCATCGCTTTTGTTTTCGCAGGTTGCCTGACCGAATGGCTGACAGCTCGGTCAACTAAACCTACCTTTTTCATTCAGCTAATAAGCCTCTCAACGCCTATTCTTATCAGCCTGGGGCTGACGATTCTATTTATAAGGAATAATGTATTGACAGGCACCGAACCCCATTTTCGTCGGGGCATTCACGAAATTCTGGCATTGAAGCAAATTCCTAAAGGAACCGTTGTCGCAGTAAAGGATAAAGAGCTGATTACAAAAGCCTGGGGACTGAATATGAGCTTACAACGCTTTGGCCGGATTACTCTGACTATGGATACTACCCTGACTCCTTACCGGTTAAGTCTGATCAAGCAAAGCCAACTATATACACCCGATTTTTACCCAGTCGAGCAAGTACCCAGTTTTGGTATTCAATTTTGGCTGCCAAAAGCGAAGCATCAGCCTGCTATTGCCACGAATCGTATCTCTGCCCACTAGGCTTTTACATCTTTCAGGATCAACTGTAAAGACACGTTTCCATTATACACGTTGTGCTCTACCAGATAGCATATCGAGAAGGGTTTACCGGGCTGAAGATGCGCGGCAACATGGGCCAATCCGAAACCAACGGCAGTTAATGTGTGCCCCGACCGCCCCTGACGAACATTGATTTTCAGATGTTTGTCTTTCATAATAAATGGCTCCCCTGCCAGATAGACATCGTCAGTCATGAAAATCGGCTGCATGTTGTGAGGTCCAAAAGGCCCCATTTGCTTCACAATTCGGACAAGTTTGTCAGAAATCTCGCTAAAGTCGAGCGGTAGGTCGATATCGATGAGCGGGGTCAGGTGCTCTTCCTTAATCGTACGCGAAACGACCTCTTCGAACTTCTGGCGGAATGGCTCGATATTATCGAGAGGCATGGTCATTCCAGCCGCAAACGTATGCCCACCAAACTGCTCCAGCAAGTCGGCACACTCTTCAATGGCTTCGTACACGTCGAAACCCGGCACCGACCGGGCCGACCCTGCCGCCTTGTCGTTCGACTGCGTCAGGATGATGGTTGGCCGATGAAAATGCTCGATACAGCGTGATGCGACAATACCAATTACACCCTTATGCCAGGAAGCATCGTATAATACGGTACTTTTTGCGCGAGTCAGCGCTTCGCTCTGTCGAATCATCGAAAGTGCCTGTTCAGTAATGCTGCTATCAAACTCTCGTCGGCTATTGTTGTGTTTATTGATAGCCAGCGCGAATTCATCAGCTTCGTCTTTCGACTCTGCCAGCAAAAGCTGCACAGCTGCTTTGGCATGCTGAATCCGTCCTGCCGCGTTGATTCGTGGGCCCAGACCAAAAACCAGGTTAGAAATATCCAGTTCCCCTTTTGTGAAACCCGCTACGCTAATTAATGCTTTTAATCCGGTACGAGGAGCGGCATTCAGGTATTTCAGGCCATAATAGGCCATCACACGGTTTTCACCCGTCAGCGGGACAATGTCGGAAGCAATACTTACGGCCACCAGATCCAGATACGGGTAAAGCACATCAAGCCTAATACCAGCCTTCAGGCAATAAGCCTGCAACAGCTTAAAACCTATGCCACAACCACTTAGCTCTTTATAGGGGTACGAACAATCGTCACGCTTGGGGTCCAGAACGGCAACGGCATCGGGTAATTCGGCTCCAGGACGGTGGTGATCACAGATAATAAAGTCGACACCCAGCGCTTTGGCTTCCGCCACCCGCTCCACGGATTTGACGCCACAGTCGAGCGCAATAATTAGCGAGAATCCGTTTTCAGCGGCCCATTCAACACCCTGTTTCGAAATCCCATACCCCTCTTTATAGCGATCGGGAATGTAATAGTCTATCTTTGCATGATAGTTTTTCAGAAACCCATAGACCAGTGCCACCGACGTTGTTCCATCCACATCATAATCGCCGTAGATCAGGATTTTCTCGCTCCGCTCGGGACTCAGGGCTTTTTGAAGCCGCTCAATAGCCCGGTCCATATCGTTCATCTGGAATGGATCGTGCAGATGCCCAAGTTCGGGACGGAAATACAAACGGGCTTCATTGAAAGTGGTCACCCCCCGTTGTACCAGCAGGGCCGCCAACGCTGGACTAATTCCCAAAGACTGCGTTAATTCATCAATTATCTCTCCGTATTCCGCCTGGTTAGGGTACGGTTTAGTGATCCATCGTTTTGGCGGAAGTGGGCGCTGGGCTATCATATATGCAAAATAAATCCGTTTTTATAAAAACACCGTACTGTATGTTGCTTTGGTTTTCACTTTTTGGCCTCTATCTGACGCCCCATACCGCTCCTTCGTCACCTAAAAAGACGACGCTAACCATTGAGGTTCATAACCTTAAGTCGCAAAAAGGAGCTGTTTTTATTGCGCTATTCAAGCCGGGAGAATCATTCCCGAGTGGGAAGCCCATAGAAGGAAAAAAGTTGGACATACAAGGCAATAGTGTTCAGACAACCCTCAGTGTTGACCCAGGGGATTATGCCGTTGCCGTTTTTCACGATGAAAATAATAATGGGAAACTGGATAAAAATCTGTTCGGGATTCCTAAAGAGCCGTATGGATTCAGCAATAATTTCCGCCCCAAAATGTCGGCTCCCAAATTCAGTGATTGCCAGTTTACAACTGGAGATGGCGGCAAGTCGATCCGAATTGCGGTAAAATGATTGGGAGACTTCGCATTGACGCCCAGAATAGGCAGACCTGATTAACCACTACTTTTTCTATACAACAAACAGCCTCTGACTCATACGAGTAGAGGCTGTTTTAAATACGCAGTTAAAGATAGGCTATAGCGTAGAGGCTATGCACTCCTAGTGCCAGGGTAGCCGAAAAGTTGCCGTATTGGTATTGATTGGTTTGGGCTGGGTATTAACAGAATCGGTAACGGCTTTAAAGCGTAAATAAGGTTCCGGTGTATCGACCTGTAGTTCGTGGTCGAATTCGATAATATCGCTGGATACATAGATGAACTGCTTTAAAAATTGCTGAAGGGCTTCATGTTCATCCACATTCAAATACATGCGTACCACATTACCAGTTGATGAAGTCCCCCGAATGACAATTAATTTATTCATGTACTGCTGAGTTGAATTTACTTTCTAACTCCTTGCAGACAAAGCCCGTCTAACAAAATGATTAAACGGTACAACCTATTGATAAACAATCATAAAAGACAACATTATATTTCCATTATAGAAAATTAGTAACATTAGAATAGAATCCGCAACCCATCGGCACAACGAACAAAAAACCCGGACTTCAACGTGAATCCGGGTTTAATTCCTTTTTCTGGTAACCCATTCAAATGAGTTCGTAGGGCATAATTACTGAGTAGAAAACAAAATGCCCATCCTGCCAGCCAATTATAACTATAATTTAATGGGCTGCTGTAACGCTCATAAGCAATACAACTACTGAACTGGCCATTTTTAGGGCGATTAAGATTCACGGCCACCCAATGAGTAAGTCATGTTTTACCCGGCAAATAAATAAACGACACACAACTATCTATAACCAATTAGTTGTGGGGATGTTTTTGATTTTTAGCTGAAAAATAACTGAAAAAGAAGGGGTAAACTGAACCAGTAGTAAGATTACACTCCACTCCTATCTGGGCAGTTTCAGAGGATAAGCAGATGGGGGAATAAAAAAATAATTTGAAACAAAAGATAGAGAATAAAGGCGTACCAGGCCCCGGAATGGTCCAATGAGTCAGTATCAACTACTTGTAAATTAACTACCTTGGTGCTCTAATCAACTTTTATATATCATGTTTCTATCCCCAAAATTCCCTGACAATTTTCCTGGTGGCAACGCTGACCTTCACTCAGTAAGACCCCACATATCTGGAATTCGAAAAGATCAGCTTATGAGCCTAAAAGCCTCGTTTCTTAAAAAGGAAATGGACGTGGACGATTTATATAATCTGGCCCGTATTGCTGACCATTACCGAAATCAAACAGGCTTATTCTTATCAAACCTTGGCAAAGAAAAGAAATGGGGCGATAACGAAAGCCTAAATTTTGAGAAGACTTTTATTGATCTACTTGACTCATATATCGAGGAATAGGGTCAACTGAGTTAATCGGCTGTAACTAGGCAGCAATTGGATTCGGCATTTCATCGTAGGTTCGACCATTAAGCAATCGACCAGATTCCTTTTTGTTTTTACCTCCCCACTGTTTAAAAAAGAAGGCGACACCAGCCCGTTCGCATTGCAAACGAATGTCCTGAACCCACTCTTCTTTAATTGGCCGTGGTCGGTGGCCAGATTCACCCCCGACTATTACCCAATCAATACCCGCTAAGTTTAGGTTGGGTAATGGTCCAATTAACGGTTCTAGCGATAGGAATTTTACCTGAGCATTTGTACTACGCAGATCATCAATCCGGTGAACTACCCTGTGATCCTCAACAGAGACGCCCATCCAGATATTTTCAGTCCAAGTAAGCTGCTCTGAATAAATTGCCAGTAAATCAGATCGCTTGGTTAATACCTGAAACGTGTGCTGAGGACACTGATTCATAGTAGTAAACACCTGTTGAATAAACGACAATGGAACGTCTTTATGAAAAAGGTCGCTCATTGAGTTCACAAATACAGTCCGGGAGCTTTTCCATTCGAAAGGACGGTTTAGCTCTGATTCATGGGTACGCACTGTCTTAAAACTGGCACTATACTTCTCCTGGCCCATCGCCCGGAGTCTTCGATGCATTATCTCAGCATAACAGAACTTACAACCTGCCGATAATTTATCACAGCCAGTCGTAGGGTTCCAGGTCATCTCTGTCCATTCAATCGAAGATTGCGCCATAATTATTTAAAAGTTAATATGCATTCATCTGTAATTAATACGCTCACTTTATGAGCGATATTATCAATAAATTTAGCGGAAATTTTTTCATCATCTACCATTTTTCTTAAAGTTTTCGCATAATGAGAAGCACAGTAATTTTTTGTTGTGTGATGTATATCAAATAAACGCCTAGCCGATAAAGTTTGCCCTTTAAATCTCTCAACTAGATCTAAAGACAAATAGTAAACATTTAAATCCCCAAATAATGTATCATTCTGTTGCAAACTACCTAATTTTTTGGCATCAAACATGTACACACCGCTACTTTCTAGTATAGAGCCAATATTATCAAAATCATAATAGATTTGCTTGACTAACTCAAACCCTTTTTTATCTTTTGTAAAATGAATTATAAAGTGGCTGGTTGCTGAACTATCTTCCTCTTGAAATTTAAAAGCACAATGGTACAAAAATCGCTTGCAATGTAGATTAAACTCCTTAGCTACATTTTCAATTATTAAATTAAGTCTTTCATAAACTGTTGATTTATACCTCTTATCATGTTTTAGAGAATCAAAGGAAGTGGGAAATATAGCACGCATTAGTTCTTCAAACTTATCATTCTCAATTGCAGCATTTATGCGCTTTATATTAAAAAACAGAAACAACTCGTTACCCCAGTGCTCAAGAAACTTTGCTAAAATTTTTGTATCAATATCTTTATAGCCAAAAGGGTCAAAAAATAGTAGTGTGGGTTTGGGGTTCTTTTTTTGCGCTTCTCTGGATAAATAATCTTGAATACCTTCGTCTTCGCCAACAGTTTTATCAGCGAATCTAGGCTCGATTTTAAATGTACCTACTGGAAAATGCTTATGAAAGTTTACTTTTAACTCTTCAATATAAGTATTATCATTGAACATCAATCTAACTTTTTCACTCAGATTGGCATCTTTAGCAACATGTTGTGATAATAATATTGGGGTTGATAAAGAACCGTCTTCATATTCACCCGGACCAGAAAATAAGTCTAAATAAATAATTTCTTCCTGTGGTCTTGACAGCAAAATCCGAGCATACTGAGGAAAATATTCTGCAACTATTTTTGCTTTAATTAGTGATGATGCAGTCTGCTTTTTAAAAAAGTCTTTAACGCTCATTTATTACAAAAGTTAAGGTGAGGTGATTAGATTATTATTTCCTTGAAAGCTTCTTCTCAAGAGCCTTAATACGCTTTCCCTGCTCAATACCATGCAGCGTCAACTCCTCGATTTCCTGAAGCAATAGCGCGTTTTTGTCGATTAACGTCCATTGGGAACCTCGGCTAATACAAATCGCTCCATTTGATTTAACAGACTCATAATTTCCTTATCAATAAACTGATAATATGCTTTCGTCTTTCTGATCGGGGTTGATCTGTCGCGCAATTCAATGGCATGATAAGCAGGAACGCCATACAATTTTATGTTTGTGATGGTTACCCTGAAATAGCCATCATAACACTCTATGCTCGTAGAGTAACTACCACCAGGCCAGTACATCACAGTTTTATAGTCACTCGGTCCGCCATTAATGACCCCACTGGAAATAACGTCTCCTAACATATTATCACTAATGTTAAAAGCAGTTGTTGGGGTATTAATTTTTAAAGGCAAACCATAGGGAGTCGTAACGGTTGTTGTGGCATGAAAAGCAGCCCACCGGCGAACCTGTCGAAAAATATCTTCCCGACTGGCATTGACTTTATAGGTTGCCTGATAGCTACCCATTCCATATTGTATAGGTATAATACCTAGAATTTTATCGTTTTCGATTTCGGCAGGTATAAAACTGGCGCAGCCAGTAAGTGAAGCTGCAATAAGGACAATAAACAGGTGTTTCATGGACAGGATGAGTGGAGTGGACTATTATTGATTCAAAAGCTTTTTCTTCTGAGCGTCGTATTCCAGTTGGGTTATAGCGCCGGAATCAAGTAGTTTTTTAAATTTCAATAGCTCATCAGCTACACTACCTACTGGCTGACTGGCTAATACTATCGATTTTCTATACTGAGAAGGGGGCAGGAGTTCTCCGGCTTCGATGGCGTTCTCGATTTGGATATAATAGCGAACCCCTGATCGGACAATCGCAATCGCTGTAGATCCACTTGTCGTAAATTCTTTCACCACTAAACGGGTACCAGGGTACAGATTGTCCAGATAATCTTTACCCATGAATCCATTTCTACGGGCCAAGGTCAAATTGGCGGGATCCTGGTAGATAAAGGCAAACGATTTATCAGGCATAGTCCCTTTACCCAGTTGCAGGGTGTCTCCCGTTTTAATAATCCAGCCCTGAGCTGAGGAGGGTTGATACCCATAGTCAAAATCCTCACCAATCAACCGTTTCCCCTGGTGCAGATCGGCCTCAGTAATGGTCGTTGTTTTTTTAGGGCGGGGATGCCATTCCTCTTGCGCCTGTACGAAGAGGGGCCATACAAGGAGAAAACTTAAGAGGTATTTCATTCGTCAGAAAGGTGTGCAGCTACTTGATGGGTTAGCCCTATTGTCGTCACAGAGTCATCTGAAGGGCCTATTTTCGTCGTCTGCGGATCAACAGCCAGATACCTACGCCCAATAAGATCAGTAGAAAAAGGGGCTTCAGTAAGCTGCCCTTGTAGACGACACCGTAATAATCGCCGGGTTGGGGTTCGGGTTGGGTCGTATTCATGGTAAGGTCGTGTTTAGGTGTGTTTCTCAGCTAGCAAAATTCGGTGTAGGTTTCACAAAAATCGTCCTTCGTAGCCAGCGCCTTTCCAGGAACCTATGGTTGATTCCGATTGAAGGGCACGATAAAATCAACTGTTTTATTTTTATCCTCAGCCAGTAGAGTAAATGAATACTCATCAAAGCGAACGACTCGATAAGCAGGCATAGTGAAACCGCGTATATCAGCTTCGACAAAGAGTTGGCTGCCTTCATTGAATATACGTTTGATCTGAATCGGGGTAGAAATATTTTCCGTCGAATATTCCGACTTTGTAATAGCCATGCCCTTTAAGAGAATAATCTGGGTAGTTGACATTAGCAGTTTAGGCTCCCCGATTTTCTTTAAAAAGTCATCCTTGTTAATCGTGTTGTTGGTATAGGCGACACCAGTATAAATTGTTTCGGCTGCTTTTGAGGCCTGAAAGTAGCCACCATAGTGATTGCCATCGGTTTTCTGATAGGCCATATAAACCAGGTTCGCCCCTTTCATAGCCGCTTCCATTTTCAGTTTTTTCATGGCCCGATCTTTCACTTTGTCTACGTTGGAATAGATTGTTCCCCCACGGGCCGAGGAGCTTACTTCGCCCAGCTTGAAGAGTCCTTTCGTATCCCCTTCTACCTGGGTAATAGTGACCTTTTCGAAATCTTCAACGGATCGGATCGGACTAAGGGCGGTGGCTTCAGAAAACACCTGAACCCGGCCCGATCGGAACACGATTTTGCTAATCGTGTTTTTGTAAAGGGAATTAGGCAGCGTTTCGTTTGGGTAGGTAAACTGTACAGCATCGGGGGTGACCTCCTTTACTGTGCAGGCTATTTTTTCGTTATTGGTGTAGATGGTATCAAGTTGAGCAAAACAGTGGCTAGAAAGAAAAAGAACACAGATAAGGAATAGGTAGCGCATTATATGGAAAGGTTTATGGTGTTGGTAATTTAAAAAATCGGCCTTCGTAGCCAGCGCCTTTTCCAGGGTGGCTAATGCAAGCAAATCTATGTTAAACACAAGCATCACGCAAGCCATTGCCAACGAAAGGCTAGCAAAACACAAACATTTCGTCATACGTATAACCGAGTACAAACCGGGGTGACATAGGCCCATAGATGTCAACAGCTTTTTGGGGTATATTTTAAATTTATAGCCGATTATCGAAAAGTTTTTGTAATTTTACCCGGCAAATAACACAACCTGCTTATTTGCTCATGAGCTTAGATACCAGTAAGTTTCTTTACGAGGCTCTCACCTACGACGACGTACTGCTCCTGCCCTCCTACTCGGAGGTTCTTCCCCGCGACACCAGCACCATTACCCAACTTACCCGCAAGATTCAGCTAAACATTCCGCTTATTTCGGCGGCTATGGATACCGTGACCGAATCGGCACTCGCCATTGCCATGGCGCAGGAAGGGGGTATTGGTATCATCCACAAAAACATGAGCATCGATGCTCAGGCCGACCAGGTTCGCAAGGTTAAGCGTTCGGAAAGTGGTATGATTATCGATCCGATCACGCTTTCGGAAACGGCAACCCTCGGCGATGCGCATAAAATCATGCGTGAATCCAAAATCGGTGGTATTCCGGTCGTCGACGACAATGGCAAACTGATCGGGATTTTGACCAATCGCGATCTACGCTTCCAGAACGACCTCTCGAAGCCCGTCACCGATATTATGACCCGCGAAAAGCTCGTTACGGCACGCCAGGGCCTTACCCTGGAAGAAGCGGAAAGTATTCTGCAACAATACCGCATCGAGAAATTGCCAATCGTCGATGACGACTATAAATTGGTTGGGCTGATTACATACAAAGATATTCTCAAGAAAAAGAGCCACCCCAACGCCTGCAAAGACGAACTGGGCCGTTTACGGGTAGGTGCAGCGGTGGGTGTTACTCCAGACCTCAACCGCCGAATCGAAGCACTCGTTAAAGCGGGAGTCGATGTTATCAGCGTCGACACGGCCCACGGTCACTCAAAAGGGGTGTTGGATGCTGTGCGGGATATTAAACAAAAGTTTCCCAACCTGGAAGTCATTGCCGGTAACGTGGCTACCGGCGAAGGTGCCAAAGCCCTTGCCGATGCCGGAGCCGATGCCGTAAAAGTAGGTGTTGGTCCGGGCAGTATCTGTACCACCCGTATCATTGCCGGTATTGGTATGCCCCAGCTAACGGCCGTCTACGAATCAGCCAAAGCTTTACAGGGAACAGGCGTCCCCGTTATTGCCGATGGTGGTATTCGCTTCTCCGGCGACATCACCAAGGCGCTGGCCGGTGGTGCCAGTACCGTCATGATTGGCTCGCTCCTGGCCGGAACCGAAGAAGCGCCAGGTGAAGTAGTTCTGTATGAAGGTCGTCGGTTTAAAACCTACCGGGGAATGGGGTCCGTTGAAGCCATGGAAGAAGGCTCGAAAGACCGCTACTTTCAGGATGCCGAAGATGATATTAAGAAACTGGTTCCAGAAGGTATCGTAGGGCGCGTACCGTTCAAAGGTAAAGTGTCCGAGATCGTTTACCAGATGGTAGGTGGGCTGAAAGCTGGTATGGGTTATTGTGGTGCCGCCGATATTCCTGCTTTACAACAGGCAAAATTCGTGAAAATTACGTCAGCCGGTGTTCGCGAAAGCCACCCCCATGATATTCAGATTCAGAAAGAAGCGCCGAATTACTCGTCCCGATAAAGTACGGATTGGCTGGAAAGTCCCAGCTTTCCAGCCAATCAATTTGTAATACTCACTTTTCCAGTGCCCTGCACGTTCAGTTTTCCAGTTCCAAAAAACTGAACTCCTTTTGCCAGTCCCGTATAAGCGTTCGGAATCGTTACCGTGTGTGTATCCATAATCTGAACCGAGCGCGTGCCATCTGGAATGCAGTTACAATTCCAGGTTGACGCCACATTCCAGTTTCCCGATTGTACAGAGTTGTAGGGCGGAGGCACCACCACCGTTACTGTAGCATTCTGGCTTTTATCACTTACGCATATTTTCGTTCCGGTTGTCCGTTCACAGCGGGCATAATATTGTGTGGTTACGGTTGGCGAGATCGGCATAGTCACCGCAAGGTCATCCGCTACCTGATACCACCGTACCATTGTTCCTTCGCCAGTGCAGCCGCTTGCAACCAGTGAAACAGAATTGCCCATCGTAAGGGTTGTGCTGGATACAATTGGTGAGGCCGTTGTCAGTACCGTAAACGTCGTAGCAACCCGACAGGCCGAATAGTCGGGCCTGGCAACATAAAACGTTGTCGTACCTGGCGTGGCCGTATTTGGAATACCTGACCCAGCCACTCCTACTGGATTGAACAGGGTATCAGTTGCAATGGGCGCCCCCCCCGTCGATGCGGTAAACCAATTCGGCGGACCAGCAACAAAGACAGGACTACTCGCCTGTAAGGTGAATGGCCCCGTTACACCCCCAAAATAAGTAGCGGCCACGAGTACATAGGTGGTATCTTTTGTGAGGGTATGCGTCAGTTGAGATAAATAAGCCGGGCCACTATCGTCGTCGCCATGAAGGAAATTGGTAGCTGGACTAGCCGGATTAAACGGTGCTTTATAGAGCGACAAATAAGTGTCATTGAATCCATCACTTAAACCTGCGTCCGAGATGCCGACCGTTAACGGACCACTAACCGGAGCCGTAAAGGTAAACGATTGATAATACACCGTATAGCCTGCTATATAGGTGGTAGCATCATCGCCCGATGCCCGAACATAGGTTGGTGAACTGGTAGATAAGGCTCCCTTTACAGTATTCAGAATCAGTCTGGCAACAACAAGGCCTTCACCCGTTGGCACTGCCGCATTCTGGCATACCGAATATGAACGGACCGTTGGTGTACTAACAGGGTTCACCACTACGCTAACAGACTGAGGCAATGTACCGACTACGCAGCCACTTGGGTTAAGCAGAAAGCTATATTGAACATTGATGGATTGGTTCGTTGTATTGATCAGGGTTTCGTTAATCACTGCCGAGCTGGCGCTGGCTGTAGCATTGCTAATACCTGTTACGGCTGGCCGCGTCCAGCTAAAACTCACGCCAGTCGTACTTGATGTGGCAGTGTAAGTAAATGAGGTTCCTGAACAAACCGTAAGTAATGTTGGCGAACTAAGCGTATTGCCCCCAAAAGGCGTATAATCCTCTATCACTGTTCGGTCATTTGACGAAGCTCCTGTGGACGCATTCGCTCCTAAACCCCTGCGTGCAAATGCCCGCCCGATGGCACACCGATACCGGCCGCCAAATAAAAGTTGATCCGCCTGCAAAATCGCGTCTCTTGATTGCACAAAACTTGGGCTGCAAGGCTGTAATCGTAATCCTTCATTGACTAGTTTCAGGGCCGCAATATTGCCCCGCATTGCCGTTACACTGGTTGGCGTATCGTATATATACGGTGTGATCTGGTTATCCTGCAAAATAATTTCCCAGGTCATATCCCATAACATAGTCGCCCAGATTGAGCCCACACCGTGCGGAATTGAGAAACCAGTATCGCCCACCTTAGCATAGGTCACAGCCCCATTTACATTCGCCATATCGTAGGAATACGGATAATTTCTGATCCCTCCTCCAGTTGTCGGCTCTCCAATTGCATAGGTGCCAATACCCCGTGGTATATTGGCGCTGGTTACAGTTGCACTTAACGAAGACCAGTTCGTAGTAAGCATAAGTGCCAGATAATCACTCCAGCCTTCGCCCCCCTGCTCGGCGTTCTGCAAACAGGACGAGTTACCGGGGCCGCCCGTTAATCGAGTCGACCAGCCATGAGCATATTCATGCGCGATGATGCCGTTATCAAAGTCGCCATCAGCCTGGTACGTAGTCGGAATAGTCCAGAGGTACATCTGCATACGACCATTCGTCCCATCGGGAGGTGGATAAAAATTAGCGTTGTTAGTGCCTCCTCCATCCTGTGCATCAGCATAGACAAAATCATTTCCCAACCCTCCTCGCCCACGGTTATTGTTCTGGAAATTTCCACTGGGTTCATCAAAACCAAATTTCCATAACACGTCGTGAAGCAGGTTGTTCCAGTAAAATAGATTGGTGATGGCGGCATTCTGGTTACTGGCGGCCGTGTTCAATCCTAGCGTGTAGGGATAATTAAATTCTTTCGTTGCCGAAGTCGGACTGTACCCAATACTATCAATATCTGTTGTGTCTTCCTGCGCCCAGACGTTATTTCCGCGCGTTGTCAGGTAGTTCGTCGTTCCGTCATTATGCCACCCATTAGTCGTGCTGGGGCCAGTCCCGGAAGGCACAAAACGCGTATAAGGATTTACAGAAACGGTACGGGAACCATGATTCGGACTTTCGATTGGATAATCAAAAACGGTATAACTATTCGCCACAAAGTTTATCTTGTCCTGGCCAAAATAGCGGACCTGTTCTCGATTAGTCGTGCGTACTGATGAATGAGTTGCCTGATGGGCCAAGCCGAAATTACAGTGTATAACGTCGTCCGTTTTCTGAACAATATCGCCCGAGGCCGCATCTACGTGAATATTCCAGCCCTTTTGAGCATCTTTGGTCAGAAAGCGCACATTCCAGGTAAGCGCCAGTTTGTCAATCTGTTTTTGTCCTTTCTGATCTACTTCGACCGGCAACCAGTAGAGTTTGACATTAACTTTTTCATCCGAAAGGGCTGGTATCGAGAAAACACTCTGCGTAAGCGTTCCATCGGTCAGTTTCGTAGTAATTAATTCCCGGATGGCAGTCAAACTGACCTGCGTCAGTCCCACGTTGGCAACCGCTTTCTGTAAGGCAGCCAGCGGAGTTATCAATCCTTTCAGCGACCCTTTTTTGGATACAAAGTCGACACGGGGGATAAAATTATGCGTAAGGTAAGTGACCTGGCTATCGACCAGTACCACATTCATAAGCCGGTTGTAGATCTCAACCGACTGGTAGGCCTGATTAAAATAAACATGATACCAGCCCGTAGTAGGCGATTGATACGCACTCGATACAATCGATCCAGTAACATCGGTTGCTGTCAGTTTGTACGTTCCGGCATTGGTAACGATATACCGTTTTGCGGTTTCAAGTTCAGTTTGTGCATAGGTTTTCGAAGCGCCGAACAAAAAAAGTACGGCCATAAGAACCCAGATTTGGGAGAACCTACCGACAGATATATAGACTTGTTGCATCATTGATCTAAACGATGCTTCTGGTCAAAGATAGTACCAAATTTATACTTTTTTCGGAAGGCTCGCCTGATCAGAGATAGTGGACCGTGCTGATGGTGCCATGCGTAGTCAGATTGACTTCGCGGATGCCTACCCGGTAGTTATCGACGGCAAATCCGGGTGTATCCTGTTTCATCTGGTAAAACGTCGATGGCGACAACAGTACCAGCAAATTACCTCGCTGAATTACTTTTTCGACATGATAATGTCCACAAATCACGGTCACATGGCAAGGGAGTCTCTGCACCAATTCGAGGAATTCATCGCTTTGCCGAAAAGGATACTTGGCATCCATAAAGAGGACATCGGCTGGCAATGGAGGATGGTGCATCATGATCACAACATTATTGTCGCGCAAGGCTATCAGATAATCCGTTAGCCAAGTCCATTGAGCGTCGGACAAAACGCCTTTCGATGAGTCCAGAAACAGCACCGGGCGACCTTCAAGCGGCAACGCATAATACAGCTCGTTATCGAATAAGTCGTGCTTTTTATGAAACACTTCCGCAATGAGCGTAGCATCGTCATGATTACCTGGAATGATGTAATACGGAATAATCAGTTTCTCCAGTTGCTTTTTAACCCATTCATAAATCTCTCTATCGCCTTCCGTATTGCAGATGTCGCCACCAACCACCACACAATTCGGCTTTAGCTCATCCAGAAAAGCCAGCGCATTCAAAAAATTCGTACGGACATCGACACCCTGAGGCTTTTCGCCTTCGGCATCGAGATGTATGTCAGTAATAAACGCAATTCGCATAATCAGTGTGTGATCTGTGGTCTGGCACGTATGGGCTAGCAATGTACGCTATATCTCTTACATCCTGTATCATCCACGCACTTTTGCTTCGTTCCAGTACACATCCATTTCGGCCAGGGTCATGTCGCTAAGTTTTTTGCCATTCGCCCGAGCCTGCTCTTCGAGGTATTGAAAACGCCTGATAAATTTTTTATTCGTTCGTTCCAGCGCGGTTTCCGGATTGATGTCAATAAACCGGGCATAATTGACCAGCGAAAACAGCAAATCCCCAAACTCGCCTTCGGCTCGCTGCGGGTCGATGGTCTCATTGGCTTCTGCATTGAATTCGGCTTTAAACTCCTGCATTTCCTCCTCCACCTTTTCCCATACCTGCTGTTTTTCATCCCAGTCAAACCCAGCCCCCCGCGCTTTTTCCTGAATACGCATGGCTTTGACCAGCGCGGGCAATGATCCAGGCACTCCACCCAGCACCGACTTGTTGCCCTCCTTCAACTTCAGTTGCTCCCAGTTGGCTTTTACCTGTTCTTCCGTTTCGGCCACTACGTTGCCGTATATATGCGGATGGCGGCTGATCAGTTTTTCACACACGTTATTCAACACATCGGCCATGTCGAAAGCACCCGACTCTGATGCGATTTTAGCGTAAAAAACTAGATGTAACTGAATATCCCCCAACTCTTTACGGATTTCAGGAAGATCGTTTTCCAGAATGGCATCGGACAGTTCGTAGGTTTCTTCGATGGTCAGATGGCGCAGACTCTCCAGCGTTTGTTTGCGATCCCAGGGGCACTGTTCACGCAACTCGTCCATGATAGTCAGCAATCGGTCGAATGCCATCAGTTGTTCCTGACGGCGAGGGGGTAATTGATCAAAAGTCATCTGGTAAAAATACGGGAAAAGGAGAAAGCAGCAAAGCCGGATGGATCGAACGGACACCCAGCCGACCTTATACCCGCTTCTTCCCTTCCTATTATTTTTTATCAAATGACTTGACTCGCAATCGAATAAACACTTTACTTTGCAAAACAAAGTACTTTAAACATGCAAACATTCTATTCTCCTTCGTATCGCTCTGGCTTTTGGGAGCACCGGGATGCCCGGACAGGCAAAGGGTTACGTATTTTAGCCTTGCTAAGCGCCACTGGGCTAAGTCTGGTCGTCGCACGCGGGCTATTGACCGGAAACTGGTGGTTCTTTATATGCCTCACCTGGAATCTGGCTTTAGCCTGGTTTCCGCTTGGCACCATACTTACCCTTCGTGATCTGCGAACGGCTGGCTTTCGAAGTCCATGGCTGCTGCTTAGTGGTCTGATGCTCTGGCTGGCTTTTCTGCCCAACGCACCTTACATCATTACCGATTTATTTCATCTCAAGTATATTGATCATCCGTTGCTCTGGTTCGATACGATGTCCATTTTCATATTCGCCCTAACTGGTTTACTCACAGGCCTTTATTCGACATTACTTGCCCACAGAATGCTCAGGCCGCTGGTTGGCTATGGGTATACCTGGGCGGCTATCACGACCAGCCAGATACTGTCGGGGTTTGGGATTTACCTGGGTCGGTTTGGCCGCTGGAATAGTTGGGATGTTCTGGCACGCCCAACCTCCCTGACCAGGGCCATCGCTCATGCCTATCATGATCATTTAAGCGTACAACTCACCCTGGCTTATGGCTTCGTTCTGGTAGCTCTCTACATCGCTTTCTACTGGTATGCAGCCCATGACGACCAGTCTTAGCTCCAGTTCGGGTGTTTATTTACCCCTCATCATACCTGTTGCAAAAGTAAGTCGGTGGTTCAAAGCGACGACTTTTAGCCACCAACTCTGATACTATTGAGGCCGAAAACTAACGCCTAAGCCATCAGCGATCCGTCAATCTGGACTTTTGCAACAGTCCTGCAAGTATATAACAGCTTTTTACAAGCACCCTACATGAAATTTCTTATTGCTCCAATAGGTATTGCTGGTTTGGTCTACTACTTTGCTTTCAGACCGAACCCGGCGGTTTATCAATCCCAGATCGTGCTGAACGATCCGGTCCAATCTGTTCAGGACTCAATGCGTGTACTACGTCGAGTGTGTGAAGCGATCAATCCAACCATATTTTTAAGTTGCTATGTCCGCCAGGATAGTATTTTTCATTTCAAGGTTGATAAAGCTACTACGCTTCGCTCTCACTACAACATAGGCAAAATCGACACGGTATCCCTACTCAATCCAGGGTTTGTTAATCTGCCGAAAGCCAAGGTTGCTCGGTTGCTAAGCGTGATAAAATTCTTGAATCGCAATCGGATCGGGGGTATTGTTCATGATACATCAACGGAGTCCTGGTGGTATCCTTACCAATTAGCTAACCTTAATGATATTCAGGGAACACGGTACTTGTTTCTTGTGGAATCGGCGGAAGACACCTTAAAACCTGCTTTTACGTATTACTACAACATAGTCGATCGTAGAAGTAAACTCATTTTGACAAGCTCTAACGATGTCCGCCCTCGAAAATCGAGGTAGACTATTCCAGGCTACAATGCTATGTTTGCGGTATGATTGATTTTCGAAAGGTCATCCGAAGTTTTGGGTTTGCCGGACAGGGCATTCTGGACCTGTTCCGTTTCGAGAACAACGCCAAAGTGCATCTATTGGTAGCCGGACTGGTTTTGGCAGGAGGTTTTTGGGTTCATCTAACTCATATCGAATGGACCATTATCCTGACCCAAATTGGCCTGGTGTGGGCGGCAGAGGCCTTTAATACGGCCATCGAAAAATTGTGCGACTTTGTTTCACCGGGTATCCATCCGAAAATCAAAGCAATCAAAGACCTTTCATCCGGCGCGGTGCTGATCGTGGTTATTGCTGCCGTACTCGTTGGTATTATTATTTTTGGTAGCCATCTGCTCGATGGCTTCTTAAGCATGTCAAGCAGACCCAAGCCTTTGTTTTCTATTTCGTTCGACCCAAATTTGGCCGGATTCTAACTAAAAGCCTATAGTTTATAACCCCTATTCCTGGTATCCAATCTTTACGTTTCTGACTCATACGTAGCCATGCACGAATCCCGCGAACATCTGCAAACCCTATCGGAGATCCGCTTATTAATGGAGCGGTCTTCCAAATTTCTGTCGCTGAGTGGTTTATCGGGCGTATCAGCCGGGGTAATTGCACTCGGAGGAGCGGCTGTTGTTTATACACGATTACGCACGGGTCTGTTTACGACAATAGGGTCATACGATTCGCTACCGGGCAATCCCGTCAATCAACACGATATCAGGCAGTTTCTAATAACCGTAGCCCTTAGTGTATTGGCATTGGCACTGGCATCAGGCACGTATTTTACCGTTCGTAAAGCCAGGCGTCAGGGGTTAACCGTCTGGAATCAACCGTCGAAACGGTTGTTGTGGGCCATGATTGTGCCCCTGGCAACAGGCGGTGTATTTTGTCTGGCGTTACTGTATTATAACCTGATTTGGCTATCTTTTCCGGCAACGCTCATTTTTTACGGGCTGGCCCTGCTCAACGGGAGCAAATATACCCTGCGCGACGTTGAATCGTTAGCCTACTGCGAAATTGCTCTCGGCTTACTTTCCTTGTTCTGGCCAGGTTATAACCTGCTGACCTGGGCTATTGGATTTGGCCTGTTGCATATTGCCTATGGCTTAGCCATGTATTATAAATACGAACGTACTCCCCATGAAGAACGACCTGCTGGCTCAGTTTAACAAAGCTTTTGAAAGCAAAGCGCGGCTGAGTATTATGTCGGTCCTGATGGTCAATGAATCACTGAGTTTCAACGCGCTAAAAGAATTACTTAGTTTAACCGATGGCAACCTCGCCACGCACCTCCGTGCGCTGGAAGACGCGGGTTATGTGCTGGTACAGAAACAGTTTGTTGGTCGCAAACCCAACACCACCTATTCAGCTACCTCAGCCGGTCAGCAAGCGTTTACTGATCACCTGAACGCCCTGGAAGCATTTATTAAGAACATGTAGAAGCTTGCTGATCAGTTATTGGTTATTCGTACGGGTAAACATTACCTCTGTGAAGCCCTTTATACCAGTATCAGGTATTGACAGAAGCATCTCAGCACCTATTCAAAGGATCGCCTATGCGTATGCAGTGGGGCTTAAAAACACAACTTCCCAAACGTGTCAACACAGTTGGGAGGTTGAATCAACCAGAACACGGTTTACTGTGCAGTATTGAAGTCAGCATCTTTTAGTCCTTTGTTCACTTTGACATTATCGACCGACATGGTCATTGGCCCTCGCGGTGATTGCTGCATGAGCGTCATGGGAAATTTGATCCCGTTAGCGTCTTTATAATCAGAATAGACCGTCGTCATTTCCCCCTGCTGCGTTTTGGTCGTCGACTGTACTTTCAGGCCCGTTGCGGTGTCAAAATTATCCGTCCAGGTGGCGCCCCCATCGGCCGTTGAATGACTTAGTTTATAGGTGTCTTTCCCATCCACTTTTTCGGTACCCACTACTGCACTTTTTACCCCATTTTCGGTATAGTGCAGCTCAGGGAAAAGTGTATTCATAACCACCATCTGTTTAGCCATGGGTCCATCCAGGGTGCGACTTCCCTGCATCCCTCCCATTACGACCTTGTCCCCATCGCTGGTTTGCTTCATGACCTCCATGCCATTGGCATTAATAACCATCGAGAATTTGTTCGGCAGTTTTTGCTTTCGGGTCATGATAATGGCATTCCCATTCATCTCCGACGACATATTGGTGGTCAGATCGGTTACTTTCATCAGTGCGTCTTTTCCGCCGATAGCGGCAATGTACTTATCCATGATTTCTTCGGCGGTTGGTGTCGATTGAGCCAGCAAGGTTTGCCAACTCAGCAGGAAGGCTACAATAAGTCCTGTTTTTCTCATGATTATTTACATTTTATCCTATCAAAGGTACTATATGAAGAAGTAAACATCAAGTATACAACATGCTTTGCGCACAAAACTTTTCCCCTTATCAGCTACTAATCTGACAAGGCAAATCCAGCGAGATACACCAAAGCGCCAGCCACATAGCCGATTAGTGCCAACCAACTTATTTTTCGTAAATACCAGCCAAATGAAAGACGCTCCATGCCCATCACAGCCACCCCTGCAGCCGAACCAATCACCAGCAGACTTCCTCCTGTACCAGCACAGTAGGCCAGGAACTCCCAAAGTTTAGCATCGACCGGATACGTTTGTAAATCGTACATACCCATAGCGGCTGCTACGATGGGCACATTATCGACCACTGCTGAAACGATCCCTATCAGGAACACAATTGCATCCAGATTACCTACTGTCTTATTTAAGGATTCAGCCAATGTATGTAGGATAGAAGTAGCCTCAAGGGCCCCTACCGCCAGTAGTATTCCCAGAAAAAACAGAATACTTGACGCATCAATCCGGCTTAACGCATGTGCCGCCGTAAACTTTTTCCGTTCCGATTCATCTTTGTCACTATGTAACACTTCAGATACAACCCATATCAATCCTAAAACCAGCATCATACCCATGTATGGAGGCAGGTGAGTCAATGTTTTGAAAATCGGGACAAACAGCATCCCACCCAACCCAACAGCCAACATGATCCGTCGATCGCGACGCGCAATGGGTGTTACATACGGTCGACTAATGCCCTGCGATGAGGATTTAATTTCTACCTTCGGCTGCAATCGGGTCAGTAATACCAAGGGCACAACCATCGATACAAGGCTGGGCAGGAATAAACCCTGAATAATGGACAGAGTCGTCACTTGCCCTCCAATCCAGAGCATTGTGGTGGTTACATCGCCAATAGGCGACCAGGCTCCTCCAGCATTTGAGGCTACAATGATCATTCCGGCCATAATATGCCGTTGTTCTGTATTTCGTATCAGTTTTCGGGTAACCGATACCATCACAATAGCCGTTGTCAGATTATCCAGCAATGCTGACAAGAAAAATGCGATCAAACTGATTATCCAGAGTAAAGTGCGTATACTTCGAGTAGCAATTCGATCGGTAATAAGCGTAAATCCATCATGAGCATCAATCAATTCGACAACGGTCATGGCTCCCAGCAGAAAGAACAGAATTTCGGAAATAGTCGATAAATGGTGGCTGAGTTGCTCGCCAACTAATTCATTATTATCGCTCATCAACGCATAAGCCGTCCAGCAAATGATGCCCGTAATAAGGGCTGTTGCAGTTTTGTTGAGCCGAATTGAATGTTCAAGCGTGATTAAAATGTAGCCGGTTACAAAGAGGAGTATTAACAGAGTTGACATTATGTACTGTTTTTAGTAGATGCATGCTGGGCCATGCGTTGAAAACCAGCCTAAAACACGTACTTTTTGAACCTTTCTGAATGCTTTTGTGCTCATCATTGTTCGGTTACCATAAACGTACGTATATGTTTATCGTTCGCTTCTCGTTTATGCGGGCCGACGGTATGGCCTTGTTTCCATTTATATTAGTAAAGCGGCCTAATCCGGGTCCAACATTGCTTAATCATGAGCAGATTCATCTCCGTCAACAGGCCGAACTTGGTATACTTCCCTTTTATCTCTGGTATGTAATCGAGTATCTAATCCGTCGATTTCAGTATCGGGATCATTATACGGCTTACAGAAATATCAGTTTCGAACGGGAAGCCTTTGCCAACGATCAGAACCTAACGTATTTACCGAATCGTCCCTTCTGGCAATTCTGGCACTATTTGACGAATGATGCGCTATAATTTATAGTTCATTAATCGCCTATTGCCCAGGATACCAATCGTTGCGACTAAGGACGAGAATACAACGACCAGAACCGGGATACCCTCCCGAAAGCCGACCAGTCGGAGGTCGTCAGGAATATTCAGATAGAGTAGTATCGTGATCAGGCCACGGGGAGCAATCCAGAGCAAGGGTGTCAGTTCGCCCTGATACGTTACCCGAAGGGTGACCCAGCGCCAGCCAATAATTACCCCAACAAACAATACACTCACCACCAGCGCATCGATGTCGATTAAACTCCGAGGCACAGCAGCATAGCCCAATAGTAAGTAAAAGAATGTCCGTACCACAAAAGCGCCTTCAGCAGCCAGGCTTTTAAGCTGGTCAAGCTCTTTTTCAAACAAATCGTTTTTCAAAATCTGGCTCAGCCGCCCGCGAATGAACAGATCAGTATTATTCAGAAAGAGACCAAAGATCAGGATGAGCAGCAACGACGACAGATGATTGATTTCGGCCAGTGCATAGACCAGAAACAGCACCGAAATAATGGGCAGGAATTTGATGCGGTGATTGATTCGGCTAATCAGATAAAGAAGTAAAAAGCAGCAGCCCAGCGAAATCAGGGCCATTGCCAGCGTATCGCGTGTAAACGACCAGACTGCACCCAGCAACGAGCTTCGGCTTAGCAACAGAAAGTTGTAAGCCATAATACCCAGGATACTCGCAAAGGCCGACTCATAAACCGCGTACTCCTGCTGACCGCCCGTTAGTTTGGCAACGGTCTGTACAGTTACAGTGCTGCTAACGATAGATAACGGTAGGGCGGCAATCAGGCAATGATAAAATGAATCGTTCAGGAGCAGATACAACATACTGGCCATCAGGAGGGTCCCCCCAATAATAGCCATCAACGATGCCAGAAGTGTTCGTCGAATAACGCTCAGTCGCTCCGTATGAAGCTCCAGATCGAGTCCTCCTTCCAGCACAATCAGAATCAGCCCAAGTGTACCCAGGGTCGGTAAGATGGTGGCTACATAGGGAACCTGCACATTAAAGTAGTCGGTTGCCTGCTTGGTCAGCATACCCAGCAGTAACAGCAACATTACCGACGGGGTCTTGAATCGACTGCTGAACAAATCAAACGCATACGAAATCAGTACCGACAAACTCAGAACTATAATCAGTATCGATGAGTCCATACGTGAAAGCGTGAAAGAATGAAAGAGCGAAGTAACGTAATAAAGCTTTCGACAACTTTTCGCTCTTTCACTCTTTCATTCTTTCGCTCATTAATAATTATTTTCTGGCGTAATAATAAAGGTTCACAGAAGCCGCATTGGCTCGTTCGCTGATGGTAAAAAAGCCTTTGTTATCCTTATCGAAACACACGGCTTCCCCCTGTGGCTCCAGCCGAACCGTTAGCTGGCGCGATGTACCGTATTGCAATGCATCCGCAATGGATTGCCCGCTATTACGCTTCCAGTAATACATCTGCGTGTAGGTGCGAACCAGTATCTCGCTGCCATCCGGCGAAATAGCCGCCGACGTGACGTAATTGGCCAGTCCTCCCCCCCCAAATGAAGGTAGTTCGCCAAAGGCTGTCGCGACCGTTACCTCATTAATATTCTGTGGATACGGTAAACTGTAAAGCCGGACTTTCTCTTCACGCTTGGTGATGATGTAGATATCTTTGGTTCCAGGATCGACAAACATGGCTTCGGCATCGTGTGGGCCGTCAGGGTACCGAAAGTTGATCCGCTCAACGCCGGTTACAGTAGCCTGTACAGATGAAGGCTCAGGAAATCGATAAATGACGTAACCCGAATACTGAGCGTTGTTATCGCCAATATCGCCAATGTATAAATAATTAGTACCGTCTTTAGGCCCTGGCCCGATTGACATCTCTTCCCAATCGCGGTTTGTAGAATTCGGTATGGTAATCTTGCCTTTTACTTTCCCATCATAGCCTAACAAGGCCAACTCACTGGGGCTTCCACTATCCTGCTCAATCCAGATAGAGCCGGGCTGAGTACGGCTGTCGACCATTCCCGAAGCCTCGTCAATTTGACCCGGTGTTACGGGTGCTTCGGTGGGTGTTGATGAAAATTGAGCGTCAAATACACTGGGAACGGTGAGCTTACAAGAAGCGAAGACCAACCCCAAAACCAGCAGAACGAAACTGCGCATGATATAGTCTGGTTGATTCGGTTGCCAATCTAACGAATTGGCGGACAAAAATGATGAACGCACAGGAATAAAGCTATTGGGTTGCATGGAAACAGGGATTTATTCTAAAACCAGGCCGGAATACAGACAGGTCGTTAGTTTTTCGATACGCTATGCTTTTAGGAACGGGCTGCTCTCAACCATAACTCGCCCTATTTGTATGAAAAATCGCATGACTTTTTTAGCAGCAACGCTTCTACTGGGCTTCTGCTTAAGTTTTACCATTCGGCCAACGGCCGACGGCTGGGTTAGTATTTTCGACGGCAAGACATTCAACGGCTGGAAAGTCACCGAAGAAAGTCCAGGTACATTTACCATTCAGGATGGGGCTATTGTCGTCAATGGCCCACGGGCACACCTGTTTTACGAAGGCCCTGTTCATAATCATAATTTCAAAAACTTCGAGTGGAAAGCCAGTGTCAAAACGATGCCCGGCTCCAACTCGGGTATGTTTATCCATACGGCTTATCAGCCATCGGGCTGGCCATCAAAAGGATACGAAATCCAGGTCAACCAAACCCATACCGACTGGCGGAAAACCGGAAGCGTTTATGGCGTTCAGGACGTAAAAGAGGTTTTTGTTAAAGACGACGAATGGTATACTGAACACATCATTGTGAATGGTAAAAAAGTGATCATCAAAGTCAATGACAAAGTGATCAACGATTATACCGAGCCCGACAGCATCAGCACGTCGTCTAAACCCAAAAAGCTCAGCATGGGGACCATTGCCTTACAAGGCCACGACCCAAAAAGCAAAGTGTATTACAAAGACATCATGATTAAAGTGCTGCCAGATTAACTGGCAAATAACAAAAGACATGGGTCAGAGGGTAAGCCATTTTACCCTCTGACCCATGTCTTTTGTTATTTAAACTGCTGAATGCTGTATGCATTAGCCTGCAGTCGGCTGGGATCTTTGGCCGCTGCGGCCGCACTGACTTCATCGATCCGGGCATTCAACGTATAAATTTTATCGCCAACCAAGACATTCGTCGTGGCCTGGTCATAGCCTGTCTCATCGGTTTTGACCAGCGTGGCCGTCTTCCATCCATCCGTACTGCGCACCTGCGATACTTTATTACGGTTGTTTACTACGTATAAATCATTATTGTAGAGCAGCATACCATCGCCATTTGGCAAGCTCACACCCGTTACTTCCGTTACTGTATTATCGTCCAGTTCAACTTTGAACAATTTACCCTCGTTGGATTTTACCACGAGCAGATACTTATCTGGATGATACACGATTCCATTTAAATTGATGCCCTGCGCACCTGAAAAAAGTGTCGACGTAACGGCCACCACCGCCTGTGTCGAATCGGCTGGCACCCTATAAATTACGGGTGCAAATGAATCCGTTATATAGGCGTTTCCATCGGCATCGAAAGCAATATCATTGGCAAAATGATTCGAGTCTGGCAACAAACTGGCCAGATTAATCTGACGCACTTTCTGTTTTGTAGCCAGATCATAGACAAATAGACCGGCCGTTTTAAGCGCTGTTTGCGCTGTACTTTTAACCGAAACGCCCTGATCGCCGTTGCACACATACAATAGACCGTCACGCACTTTCATGCCAATGCTGCTAATCAGCTGTTTATCATCCGTTATCAGCTCTTCATACCGACCGTTCTGATCAACGGTCCCGATTTTCCCCTGCGTTATCGAACTAACCAGGAATTTATCGATTGTAGGTGAGTACGTAATCCCTTCCGGATACTGACGCGTAGCTGAAAAATCGATCCGCTGGGGGATCACCGGCGCGTCAAACTCTGGATCTGCAGAGTTACAGGCTGCTAAGCTAAATCCCACCAAAAGCAACGTGGGAATCGAATAGGTGCGAGTTATCATGGTAATCTTCGAGTGTGATATACTAACTATCTAATAGCTTTCTTGAGCCTAATGTTTAGCAAAAGGCTTAACCGGTCACTTATTGGCCGAAAACCATCCAGCCTGTTTTGTGTTTTAATTCTATACTAATTCTCTACCATTATGAACCACATGACCACCCTAACCGAAGCCATGGATAAACTTCGGACTGAGGGCTATACCCATGAGTTTGGCCCCCGCAAAGATTTTCTGGAAGAAAAAAGTACCCAGACCAAACTAAAAAGTGAGGATTTTCACGTCGATAAATTTTACCGATTTGAAGGTACTTCTGACCCTGGTGATGAAATGACATTGTACGCCATTACAGCTTCCAATGGTATGAAAGGTGTTTTCGTTGCTGCTCAGGGTACTTATTCGAATGAAGTGTCGCCCGAGTTAATGGCAAAATTTAACATCTCGGACCGCCATCATGTAACCACTACCGAAGGTTCGGTACAACCATTGGATCAACACGAGGCTCCGCACTAATCATTTCTCGGATATTTACAAGAAAAACTCCCGGAAGATGGTAAATTTTCCGGGTTTTTCACTATATTTGCGGCCTTTACAAAAAACGCACCGTTCGTTCCGTGCTGATACACTATGAAGTTATCCGAATTCAAATTTGATTTACCCGATAGTCTTATTGCCAAATACCCGGTAGAGCGGGGTGAATCGCGGCTGATGGTCGTTGACCGGAAAACTAAAACCATTGAGCACAAACAGTTTTCGGACATCCTCAGCTATTTTGATGATGGCGACGTGATGGTTATCAATGATACGAAAGTATTTCCAGCACGGCTTTATGGCAATAAGGAAAAAACCGGAGCTAAAATTGAAGTATTTCTGCTTCGCGAGCTTAACCGCGAAATGAAGCTTTGGGATGTGCTGGTCGATCCTGCCCGCAAAATTCGCGTTGGCAATAAACTGTATTTTGGCGATAGTGATCTGGTTGCCGAGGTTATCGATAATACGACTTCACGGGGTCGTACCATCCGCTTTTTATTCGACGGCAACCATGAAGAGTTTATGAAAGCCATCGATGAACTGGGCGAAACACCAATCCCACGGGCTATGAATCGGGAAGCAGAATCTGCCGACCGGGATGATTATCAAACCGTTTTTGCTCAGCATGTCGGTGCCGTAGCAGCCCCTACGGCCGGTCTGCATTTCACCCGTGCCATGATGAAGCGGATGGAAATCAAAGGCATTCATTTCGCTCCTATCACGCTGCATGTAGGGCTAGGCACGTTCCGGCAGGTGGATGTGGAAGACCTCACCAAGCATAAAACGGATTCGGAGAACTTCAAAATCACGGAGGGTTCTGCTCAGATCGTCAATACGGCGCTGGATGCCGGAAGACGGGTTTGTGCTGTAGGGACCACTTCCCTAAAAGCGATTGAATCGTCGGTATCGGCCAATAGTCGGTTAAAGCCCATAGAAGGCTGGACGGATCGGTTCATCTTCCCACCCTACGATTTTAAAATTGCTAACTCCCTGCTAACGAGCCTCCACCTTCCTGAATCAATTCTGATCATGATGACGAGCGCTTTCGGTGGGCATGAACTCATCAAAGAAGCGTATCAGATTGCGATCAAAGAAAAATATCGCTTCTTCAGCTATGGGGATGCCATGCTGATTCTGTAAGTCGTTAGGGATTAGTCATCCGTCATTTGTATTTTTGGGGCCTTAGTGCCCCTTATTTTTTGCGATTTACCTATGATTGACGACGATCAATCGGCCGATAGCCCGGCTGCTGACCGATATGCTATTATTGTTGCCGGAGGCAGTGGCAGCCGGATGAAATCGGATATACCAAAACAATTCCTTCTGCTTCGTGGTAAGCCCATACTTCAGCATACCCTGGAACGGTTTCTAGAGGTCATTCCGGCTTCGCAGATTTTTCTGGTCCTGCCTGTTACGGATCGGACAACCTGGTTAAATCTGTGTGAACAGCATCAGTTTTCTCCATCCCTCACGCTTGTAGATGGGGGCGCTACCCGGTTTCAGTCGGTCCGAAACGGACTAAGCGCCATACCTGTGACCGAAGGATTAGTAGCCGTTCATGATGGAGTACGCCCGTTTGTGTCAGCCGAAATCATACAAAACAGTTTCGACACAGCCGCCCGCACGGGTTCGGCAGTTACCTGCGTCCCGGTAAAAGACTCTGTTCGCGTTGTTCATGCCGATGGTCGAAGCCAAGCGGTCGATCGAAGCCACTATCGGTTAGTACAAACTCCACAAACGTTTCAACTCAATCTGTTCAGGCAAGCGTTTGCCGTGGAGGAACAACCCTTTTTTACGGACTGTGCCAGCGTGATGGAGTTTGCCGGATTTCCGATTACGTTGATCGACGGCTCGTACGAAAACATCAAGATTACAACACCGGAAGATCTGAAATAAGCCAGTGTAACAGCCTATACACATTATAATCACCCATACTCAGCCCGGAATGCGTCAACGACTGCTTGCCCATCAATACATCCAAGGCATTCTTGCTGGCGACCGACTGTTATTGAGCCGAGCCATTACGTTGGTTGAAAGCCGTCGGCCCGACGATCAGGCTCTTGCTCAGCAAGTACTGGAGGCTGTTTTACCAACTACCGGCCAATCGATTCGGGTGGGCGTTACGGGCGTTCCTGGCGTTGGAAAAAGCACCTTTATTGAGGGATTTGGTCAGTACCTGACGAACCTGGGGCATCGGTTGGCGGTATTGACCATTGACCCTACCAGTCAACGTTCGGGAGGGAGTCTGCTCGGAGATAAAACACGCATGGAAACCCTCTCGATGAACCCCAGCGCCTACATTCGCCCTTCACCAGCAGGCGATTCGCTAGGGGGCGTGGCTCACCGCACCCGCGAGACGATACTACTTTGCGAGGCAGCGGGTTTCAACATCATTTTGGTCGAAACGGTAGGTGTGGGGCAGTCAGAAACTGTTGTACATGGCATGGTCGATTTCTTCCTGCTGCTAATGCTGGCCGGGGCAGGTGATGAATTACAGGGCATGAAACGTGGGATTATGGAATTGGCCGATGCGCTTTGTATTACCAAAGCTGACGGCGACAATCGACCGGCTGCCCACCGCGCTCAGGTAGAATACCAAAATGCCCTCCATCTGTTTCCTCCCACGGGCACGGGCTGGTTTCCACCAGTACTCACCTGTTCAGCCCTTACCCATGATGGATTGGCTGCTATCTGGCAAACCATTCAGGCACATCAGCAATTGACGACTAACAACGGGCACTGGCGCCAGCGTCGGCAGGAGCAGCAACGTACCTGGTTCCGGTCATTACTGCGACAGCGCCTTGAAAGCCAATTTTATGCTCAGCCGGGTATGCTCCAGCAGATTGCTGCGATGGAAGAACAGGTACTGGCAGGCAAGCGCCTACCCGCTCCAGCGGTAGAGGCTTTAGTAACCAATCGATTACTGGCAGATAACCAGGAGTAACGTATCCCCTGTTCACCACTTTGCTTACTTTTGTTCGTATGTATAAATTACTTCTGATAGGCTTTGTCCTACTCGTTCAGACAGTCAAAGCGCAACGGGATACAACGATTACGATTACCACTACAGCCGCGCTTCAATTCGATCAGAAGCGGTTGGTGGTCCGTCAGCAAACGCGGCTGAAACTTATTTTTCAGAACAAAGACGACATGGCCCATAACCTGGTCGTAACCCGACCGAACTCACGCTTGCGGGTAGTCGAATTTGCGCTGGCACTTGGCCCAAAAGGCCCTGCACAGCACCATGTACCCGTAATGGATGAAGTACTCGCTCACACCCGAAGCGTTGAGCCCGGCACCATAGACTCACTGGTTGTCACCCTGACCGAGGGTGCCTTCCCATTTGTCTGCACGTATCCGGGTCACGGATCAATCATGTATGGAGTCATTTACGCTACGAATGAGCCAAAGCGGCTCCTTCCCACCGATCAGGACCCGAACATACCAAATCCCGAACGCTTAGCCGAAACAGGCCATCGACATCACCAGCCGATGAATTCGGGCCATCCCTACCTACTAAAGTTACCAGCCGTTTACCGAACGTTTATGCCCGATTGTGGTCCTGCTGCCATCGCGGTTGGGCTACCTGGACCGGAAGGGGGGCAATCGTATGTATTCGATGCGGGACAATGTCGCCTGCGGTATGCGTGGTCAGGTGGTTTTGTCGATAATACAGATCAGTGGGAGGGCAAGGGCCAGCGTCTCACCAGGATTGTGGGTGAAATTTATTTCCGCGACACAGGCGGCTTTCCCTGGCGGATCGGTACAGGCTCAGAACAGACGCCCCAGTTTAAAGGGTATCGGTTACGAAATCGCTATCCCGAATTTCAGTATGTCGTCAATGGCGTGACTATACATGAACTTATCAGGCCACTTCCTACGGGGCGGGGGCTGGTTCGCTTCTTTACCCTAAGCTCTTCTAAAGAGCCTATCGCTTTTTTAACGTCGGTACAACCAGGTATCCAGTTAAAATCGTCGGTTGGGCAGTTCAAAAATGGGGCGTTGCGAGTACCTGCCGGAACCCGCCAGTTTACGTTAACCATGTCCAACTAATGTATAAAGTAGGCTACAGCGGTACACTGTCTATGCTCACGTTCGATTAATTACTCACTTTCCTATGCTCGCGACACTTCTTGTTTCCTCCTTCCTGCTCGTTGCCCCAGTCGACACAATCTCAGATTATTATGAGGTTGAAACGATTCCTACACCGCCAGGGCTGATAGCCGAAACGGGGGGCCTGTCTTTTCTGCCCGATGGGCGATTGGCAGCCTGTTTTCACCGGGGCGAGGTTATGCTGTATAATCCCAAAACAAAAATCTGGAAACTCTTTGCCGAGGGACTACATGATCCACTGGGGGTGATAGCCCTGAATAACCGTCAGCTTCTGGTCGTGCAACGTCCTGAATTAACCCGTCTGACTGATTCGGATGGTGATGGTGTAGCCGATACCTATGAAACCATTACAGATCAATATGGCCTATCGGGCAATTACCATGAGTTTGCGTTTGGCCCCGTACGAGATGCAAAAGGGAATATATACATTAGCCTGAATACGGCGTCTAATGGAGCGGGAATTCGGGATGAAGTTCGTGGGCAGTATGATGCCCTGGGTCGCCAGGGGCGTATGTATGCCTGTGTCCCCTACCGGGGTTGGGTCATGCAGCTTACACCCGACGGTCAGCTAAAACCGTTTGCCAGTGGATTCCGGTCG
Organism: Spirosoma aerolatum; assembly: GCF_002056795.1. NCBI lineage: Bacteria > Pseudomonadati > Bacteroidota > Cytophagia > Cytophagales > Cytophagaceae > Spirosoma > Spirosoma aerolatum. The sequence goes on from NZ_CP020104.1 coordinate 4,416,568, forward strand.
CCAAATGGTATTGGTTTTGACGCGCAAGGACGCTTGTTCGTTACCGACAATCAGGGCGACTGGCTAGGCACCAGTAAGTTATATCACGTTGAAGAGGGCAAATTTTATGGGCATCCGACCAGCTTAGTCTGGCGACCAGGCTTTCCCGATATTGATCCATTAACCCTGCCTGTCAAAACGCTTGACAGTATGCGAACGGTTGAGAGTGTAGCGTTCCCCCATGAATCGATGGCTCACTCCCCTACCCAGATTGTTCTGGATAATACAGGGGGGAAGTTTGGGCCCTTTACAAATCAACTGTTTATTGGCGAGATGGACTTCCCGCATCTCTTACGGATGCTGCCGGATGAGGTCGATGGACAGATGCAGGGAGCTTGTGTGCGGTTTTTCGACAACGGCGGTAACCGTGGAGTCCGATTGCGGATTGGCAACAATCGACTGGCATTTGCTCCGGATGGCAGCCTATACCTCGGCCAAACGGATCATGGCTGGCTGGGCGCTCGTGGCATTCAACGGATACGCTACAAAGGCGGCCCATCAGGTAATGCCGTCCCTCTCGACATTATGAGTATGAAACTCACATCTACCGGATTTACCCTAACGTTTACCCAACCCCTCGACGAAGCATCAGCTCGGGCTGTAGCGACCTATCGCTTTCGAAGTTATTACTACGAATACCACCAGGCGTATGGCTCTCCGCAGATGGATGTCAAATCAATTCCAGTAACTGCCGTTTCGCTTTCCGACGATCATAAAACTGTGTCGCTCACCCTCGCCGAATTGACGCCCGGCCGTATTTATGAACTTACGCTTGGCGACTTAGAAGCCAATACAGGCCAGAAAAAATTGATGAATCATCTGGTCTGCTATACATTGAACAAATTAAAACGCTAGTCGTCAGTCTGTAGAGGCTGGCATCAAGGATTGATCCAATACCTACTGACTGACAACTAGCGCGTGACAACTGGTTTAGGCATTGCCTAATGTTCGTTCAGGCTCATTGGCCCTAGTGGCTGGAACTACCTGTTCGGTTGGATCACTGTTCCAATCGGGATTATCCTGCTCATTTGATACAGGGGGTTGCCCCCACGAAGCTCGTTTCGACTCTTCGATTTCAGCACTAGCCATATTATCGTCTACTTCCGCAGCCATGGCTTCCGCTTCGGCTACATCACCAGGCACATCCGTATCGTTACTATCGGCCACACGCGATGGCAGCTCGTTATCGAGATTTTTATCGTTCAATTGCGCCAATGCGGGTGGAGTGCCCATAGTATTGTGCATGGCCTGAGCGGCATAAGACTCAGTGCTTTCTTTCCGGGAATTGCTACTTACGCTCATAACGTTGGTTTGTTTAGGGTTGAAAACTCGTTGCGGGCTAGATGAGATTCATCAGCTCGCTATAAGGATGGCAAATTTTTCTTTAATTCTTTTTCGGTTCTTGGCTAATAAGCGGGTTTATTATTCAGATCGGTACCCGTTTCAGCCAGCGATGCTTCATGATCCAATTGCGTTTCTTCATCCAATTCGCTTTCCTTCGGATCATTCTGATTCTTTGCCGCTTCCTGTGCTTTTGGATTGGGAACTTCATTATCCGATGCATAATCATCGGGACCATGCGTTGTTACATCCACCATAGCCGTGTTTGTTTTAGCATCGTCGGCTGCCGCAGCATTCTTCCCTTCTTCGGTCAGTTCCATAGTACTGTTGCTCATGTCTCCCATGCGCAGCACGCCATTTTTACTATCCATATCGGTACTACCAATCGCGCGGTCGTTCCGGCCATCTTGACCACCCCGAACCTGCTCACTATCGAGTCCATTTACTGAATTCTCCTGGCTATATCGATTGCGGTTGTCTTCCACAGGCCGATCCCGGTCCGTATCGTCTGACCCAAACGGACCTTCGGAGCGGCCCGTTATCTGGGCATTTTCATGATTTACATCCTCTTCATTTTTCATGTCGTTGAGTCAACTGGTTTTATAAAATAACTTCAGAATGTCGAAAAAGTTTAGGCCATTCGGCATACAGCAAACAGTCTTTATACCGCTAAACTTATCCATTTATGAGGCTTCATAAAGCTTTCCAAAGTTCTTTTACTAGATGTAACCACGGTTAACCTTATAGAGCTACCTACCGAAAAGTTAATATATATACCGCAAAATATACATTACTACAGGTTTTCTATGATCGGATAGGGAATGCCATTTAATTGCCTGACAAATTTACACCCTACCAATAGGGTAAAGCCCACCAAGACTTGCTATAAAAGCTGACCGGCTTATCTGTAATGCTCAAGCAATTTTTGTTGGATCGTAAATTTTAATAGTTGGATAAAGCGTAATGCAGAAAGCGGACCGATCTTATCGATCCGCTTTTTTTATGACCCAACAGTTATGACCAATATCTACAGGTGCCCACCAGGCCCATAAAAAAAGAGGTCACCTGTTAAGATAACCTCTTTATATGGACCTGAATCAGGACAGCTTAATCGACATCCCAGAACAGTTTGGTGCTGAACACATCAATCGTACCCTGTGCCGTTACGTTGGCCGAGTTTGAACCCGACTCTGTATTTGGATAGAAAAACCGCAGTGGCCGTTTGTTAGCTTCTGGCACCTGAACGCTTTGCGGAATAACCGGCAAGTTTGTCCGACGGTATTCTGCCCATGCCTCAAGACCATTGAAGTTCACGAAGGAAATCCATTTCTGGATAGCGATAGCCGCCAGTTTATCCGTCGTAGCATCCCAGTCATAATTCTGGATACCACTACCTTTATAGGCCGCTGCGCCTGCCGTATTCGCTCCCAATACCCGGAACGACTGTAGAATACCTTCTTCAAAATAGGCCTTAGCCGTGTTCGGAAGCGTTACATCACTGTAGCGTTGTTTGGCCTCCGCCAGCAGGAACTGGACTTCTGAAGCCGTCATAATAATGTATGGTCGGTTATACTCACCTTTTACAAGCAGGCTGGGACCCAGCGAGGTCGTATTGGCAGGCAGGTAACCCGAACTTACACCAAATGGTGTTCCCGAATAGTTAGCCGAAATTTCTTTCTGCGTACTAACACCCGGTGTCGACGAGTTCTCACCACCATTGGCATACGCAATCCGCTTCATCCGCAGGGTATCTCCCGATGCTTTGAGGTTGTCGATCAGGAACTTCGTCAAACGCGGGTAGTTGTTCAATGCCCGCTTGGCACCGTTGGCATCATAGCCCCAGCGATCATAAACGGGATTTAGTTTACCTGCCGTAGCCAGATAGAATGAAGTACCGCCAATACCTACTTCAGCGCCTGTAATAAAGCCCGACCCTTCCGTAACAATTTTATTGATTTCGGTTTTGATATATGTATCTCTTCCCGAAACTTTAGTCTGACGAATCAGAATCCGCATTTTGAGCGAGTTGGCAAATTGAGCCCACTTGGTCGTATTCCCGTTGAAAACGATGTCGGAACCCGTAAAAGCACTGGCAAACGGGTTGGCTTTCAAATCAACGATGGCTTCGTCCAATAAAGAGATCAACCCTTCGTATACCGTTTTCTGATCATCGAATTTAGGCGCCAGCGAAGCCGTTGCTTTCAATGCATCAGTAAATGGAACGTTGCCATACATATCGACCAGTTGTTGGTAAAGCATGGCCTTCATCACTTTCGAGGGACCTTTCAGATACTTCTGATTGTTGGCATCCGCATTGTTGATTACATACTGATAATCTTCCAGGTTATCGAAGTATGGGTCCCAATAGTTGAAATCCCCGTTGGTATACTGGTAAGCGAACTGAGCCGTATTGATAATGTACCCGTTCCCTTGTGTCCACTGGCCCGACCAGTAGAAACCAATTTCGCTCGAACCGCCCCCGTCGTTGTTTCCGGCTATATTTCGTGCCGATGTATTCAGGGCATTGGTGAATACGTAGCTGGGCGAAGCGGTTGGTAACTGGTTGGGGTTGGTGTTAATATCCAGGAATGACTTCGTATCACAACTGGTTCCTGCTGCGACAATAAAAGCCGCTATAGCTAATGTTTTTAATTTCATGTCAAGTCAATCGTTGGGATAATTAAAACGAGAGGTTGATGTTCACGCCATACTGCCGTACTGGAGGAGTCTGGGTTGTGGTATTAATACCCGTTCCAATAGCAGAAGTCATTGTAGGTGTCGAAGTGGCCTGGCTACCTGGAGAGGGGTTACCCTGGTAGCTGAACTCAGGATCGGTGTAGTAGTTAAGCTTATCAACAATCGTCAGCAGGTTCCGGCCATACAGGGCGATGCTGGCTCCCGAGAAAATTTTTGTTTTGTTGATCAGGCTCTGTGGCAACCGATACGACAGGTTGATGTCGCGGAGTTTGATAAACCAGGCTGGTGTAACGAAGTTTTCCGAAATCAGCCGGTAGTTATCTACCCACAATGAGTACTCAGCTTCCCGAACATTCAGTGTCGTATTCGGTACAACCGTGGTTCCATCTGGTCCTAAATAAGCCGAATTCGGGAAGATGTGCGGAGCGCGGTCTTCCGTCCATTTACCCGTTCCGGTAAAGGTCATTTGACGACCTAAATCACTGAACATCACGTTGCCACCCCGGTATTCGAAGTTAAACGTAAAGCCGAAATCACCATATTCGATTTTCGATCCCAAACCAGCAATGTGCCGTGGCAATACCCCACCCCGACCTTGCAACTGCGTATTACGCAAGGGATACCCTGTAGTAGCATTTACCAACACTCGACCAGAACCATCTGGAGCGTACTGATAACCATCCGTTTTCAGGTATGGGAAACGCATGTCTTTGATTACATTCGTGTTGGCATACGAGAATCCGCCATACTGGAATTCATTCACGCCCGGATACAGGTCTACAACTTTGTTGTCGTTGTACGAATACCGCACGCTGGCGTCCCAGGAGAATTTGTTACCCCGTGCAATCAGGTATTTCAACTCTGCTTCGTACCCCCAGTTCTTGGTTTCACCAACATTGATCAGCAGGTTCTGGAAACCCGTCGAGTTCGGAATACGAACGGTGATTACCTGGCCTTGCGATGTCTGGGTATACGCCGATACGTCAATATTGATCCGGTTGTTCAATAACTGGAATTCAGCCCCGATTTCAGACGAATACACAATCTCTGGCTTCAGGTTCGCATCGGGCAGTGTATTACCTACCGTCAGACCAACCGTGTTTCCGTATGGGAAACCAGAACCATTCGGATAAGTCAGATCCAGGCCATACAGCGGGATGTTATCGTTCGCGTTCTTGTTGTAGTTAGCCCGGAACTTAGCATAGTTCAGGAACGACGACCGAATATTTGGGAAAGCATCCGTTGCGATAAACGAAAGAGCAGCACCATAATACGGATACGAATAATAATTCGATGGACGGCTTGGCTTAAAGAATTTCGACGTCTGGTCGAAACGGAACGATCCGTTCAAAATCAGCCAGTTCTTATAATTAGCGGTTAAGTCAGCATAATAACCGATACGACGTTCCTGCGTAAGAATTTCGCCCCCTGTCAATTCGCCCTGGCGGTTGGCTACGTTGTATACATCAGGCACAACAATCGAGCTTGATCCAATCGCAATATTCTTAGTAGTACGCTGATAAACACTGTTACCTAATAATAACTTGGTCGTTACCGGGCCAAAGTCCTTCGTTAGATTGATCTGGAATTCATTGTTGATTACATTCTCAGTACCAGAATAATCCAGAACGCTACCCAGAATATCAGTAATTGCCCGATAGATTCCGGTACCATCACCATCATGATAATAGGGTGCAGGAATAAACGACTTGGTTTTGGCCCAGTCCGAATACAGGAATTTGCCCGTCGTGTTTTTGCCCGTACGCGAATTATTCATTACCCCCAGACGCTCATTGAACGACAACCAGGGAGTCGGTTTGAAATTGATGTTCAGGTTCCCGTTCAGGTTGGCATCCTTGTATTTCATGCGTTGGTTATCGGCGTTGAAATACGGGTTGTTATAGTAGTCATTATAAAAACCGTTCGGGTTAGCCAACGGATTGGTTTGCCAGTTGCGCAGATCGGCCAGGGGTAAGTTGGCAGGCTGGTTCAGTACATCGTTATAGAAATCAGCCGACGTACGGTCGTAGCTGGCCTGCGTGTAAGCAGCATTGAAACTGGCCGTTACTTTACCATATTCTTTGGTAGCCGACAAACGAGTACCCGTCCGGTTGCTTTTGTCATGTGGTACAATCCCAGCAATCGACTGGTTTTCAATCGACATATAGAACGAGCTGGTTTCGTCGCCACCCGAGAAATTAACCTGATTGTTTACTGATACACCTGTGTCGAATGCTTTCCGGCGTGCATCAGGAATAGCTGAATACGGAATAATTAGCTGGCTACCATCTTCGGCGGTACGGCCCTGAATCCGCGTCGATCCGTCGAATTGATCACCATACTGCTGGTTTTCGTACGGCCGCCAATTGTCTTTCATACGCTCCAGGTAATCGGTCTTATAACCAGCACCCCCAAACGAGGTAGCATAGTGGGAGCCTGAACCGTATTTATCCTGAAGTTGCGGTAGGAAACTGATCTGATCGAAGTTTGTGCTATTCGAGTATGCTACTTTCAGCTTTCCTTTTACCCCTTTTTTGGTCGTGATCAGAATAGCCCCGTTGATACCCGCCGATCCGTACAGTGTAGCTGCCTGACCACCTTTCAAAATCGTTACGCTCTCAATGTCATTCGGGTTAATCAGCGCCAGAACTGTAGACGTAGTCTGCATTCCATCCAATACAACCAGGGCTTCGTTGTTACCCGTCAACGAACGATACCCCCGAAGTACGACCTTTACCGCTGGGTCAACGCTGTTATTAATGTTATATACAGCAAGACCCGTTACTTTACCGGAAAGAGCCTGAGCCAGTTGGGGAGAACGTCCCACGGTTACATCTTCCGTGGCTACCTTTGATACGGCATACCCCAATTCCCGCTGGCTTTTCCGAACACCCTGGGCCGTAACGACGACCTCCTGAAGCTGTGAAGCATCAGGCTTTAACGCAACATCAACCGTCGATTGGTTTTCAATTTTAATACTTGTGGTTGCAAAACCAATAAAGCTTACCTGAAGTACATCACCCTTATTCGCAGAGATTTGGTATGTACCGTCGGAGTTTGTTGTTGTACCCTGGTTCGTACCTTTTAATAAAACGGTAACCCCCGGTAAGACTGAGCCGTCTTCTGATGAAGTGATTTTCCCAGTGATTGTCCGATTTTGGGCAAGCAATGGAATAGCGAACAGACACAGTAAAAACTGTGTGAGTAGATATTTACGCATACGCTATCGTTTAAGTTAAGAATGAAAAACTGGTAAAAAACCAATTCAAATGTATTAAAAAATTATTAACCACATTAAAATCACCCTTAATACTAAAAAAGGTTACATAATAGATAATATCAAAATATTGTTCTGTTTTACAGGCGTCTCTCAATATATTTTCAGAATATTATCACTTACTATGGAACAAAAAAAATAATTTAATTTTATTCAATTATTTGTAACAAAATCGTTTTATGCTGCGTAGATACCAGAAAAATTAAAAAATACGTGCTGGATATTAAAACTTGATTAGCCAATTAACAAACTGCATTTCTGCCGTTTTTCAGAAAAATGATTTGAACTGTGGACGACAACAAAAATTATTTTCGGTCGAAGATTAACTTACATTTAAGTATAAACACTCAGCAGTAGGATAGCTTATCCTGAAGTCAGTATTTTTCCCTGATTATACACAAAACCCTCCTTTCCTACAAATGCAGAAAGGAGGGTTTCTTTATACACTATCGAACAGTTTATCAGAATGTAAATTAGTGAGGCATAACCTCAAAGTTCACTTTAGTTTAGTAGTAGAATGGCCTTATTTATTGGCCATTTCTTCCTGCTTTTCTACGGGTTTTAGCGTACTTTCTCCTTTCAGCTCAGCTAATAATTCTTTTACATTCACTGTTGCAAAACTACTGGCATAGTCTGCCATGGCGTATGGAATGATTAGGTCTTCGTTGTTAATGAGTCCTCCGCAACTGTAAACTACATTAGGAACGTAGCCTTCGCGTTCATTCTCATCAGGGCTAAGGATTGGCTCCGCCGTACGGCCAATCACTTTGCTGGGGTCGTTCAGATCAAGCAGGAAAGCGCCAATGGCATATTTCCGCATGGGACCTACCCCGTGACTCAAAACCAGCCAGCCATCTTCGGTTTCAATGGGCGATCCACAGTTACCCAACTGTACATACTCCCAGCTATAGGTTGGCTTAAGGAGAATGTCTTTCGTTTGCCAGAAATACAGATCATCGGAGTACATCAGATAGATGTTTTCGCCATCCTGACGCGAAATCATGGCGTACTTTCCATTCACTTTACGTGGAAAGAGCGCCATCCCCTTATTCGACACTTCGGCACCGTTGAGCGTACTAACACTGAAATGGGTAAAATCTTTAGTTTCCAGTAATTGCGGAAAAGTCACTTTCCCGTTATAGGCAGTGTAGGTGGCATAGTAGGTTACCTCGCCGTTATCGTCTGTAAACTGAACGAACCGGGCATCCTCAATTCCGTTGGTTTCGTTGGGCGAGTTTGGGAAAATGCACCGTTCATCCAGGCTTTGATCTTCCTCAAAATGGATCTCATAGTTCGACTTGGCCAGGGCTAACAAACCACTGGCAATGGTTTCATATTCTGCATTATACCGATATTGCGAAGACACTCGCTTTATTTGTGCTTCTAGTTCGGCCAGGCTAAATTCATCACCGAGGCCAGCCATCATTTTCTCCTGGATACTGTTTTCCAGCCGCAACTCATACAATTTGCGTTCAAACACAGTCCGGTTGAACAGGTGATTGGGCACCATATCGGGAGAAGTAACATAACGCGATGGCTTGCGCAGGATGATTTTGCCAGCCTCATCAATGTAGCCCATTCGGAACGAAATGGATGAAACGTGGCCTTCGCCCGTTGCCCGCAGACTTAAAATAAATCGCTTATACCCCGGTGGAACGTTCGTCTGATCAGGGTGCCATACCATCGATGGATTGAACAACGCTGCCGATTCGAGTGAATATTCCATCGTAAAATAAGCACCCAGAAGCAGTTTACGGTCTTCAGTCAGAGGTTCATCCGTCAGAAGCTGCGGCTTGATCTGCTCAAACCGCTGCAACAGAAATCGCTCTAGTTTATAATGACGGCCGCCAAACTCCCGGATTACTTCATCAAGTTTCTGCTCAGCTTCATCATCGGTCATACTGCCCACGCGGGCGATGATTTTCAGCGTACGGGTTGTACTCCCCAATTCAAACGGACGAAATAATACCCGCGTCGGATCGGGTTGCAGCACAATCCCGGTTCGAATAGCTTTTACACTCATTGTCGGAATGGATGGTTTCAAAAAGAAGAACTAATGCCATAACGGCGTACAGTTCCAAAATTATATCACATTACCCCAGAAACTGAAACCGGACGTACCCTCCACTTACCCATTCATTAACACGGGCATTGCCACATTAACAGGCTTTACGGCTCTCGCTTTTTTCTGGACCATTTGCAGATCGGCCAGGGCAATCAGGTACGACAAGGTTGATTCTGCCCCCTGGTTCTGGTTGGCTCTATCAATATGTAAACCGTCACGGCATCCGCCCGTTTGCTGATCATAGAGTGAAAGCCCCAGATCGTTCAATCCTAAAAACCACTTGAATACACGAATAGCGGTACGATGCCACTCATCATTGTCCGTCACATCAAAGGCAGCCAGGCAGGCCGACACTGTACTTTGCGCTTCGAGAGGTTGCTGATCGAAATACGCGCGAGGTTGACCTTTTGTGAAGAATCCGTTCGAGCCGATCGGCTGAAAATGGCCGCTCTTTGCCGTTTGTAGTCCAATGAGCCAACGCAGCGAGTTTAAACCAATGGTCATCAGGTTTTCTTCGCCCGACCGAATAAGCGCCTGTGCCAGCACGGCATTGTCGTACGATAGTGTATTCTCAAACCAGGGCCAATCTTCCGTGGCGGTTTCAGTATACCGGAATGTCAGTTTATCGAGTAGTTGCCGTTGAATGGTTTTGACCATACGGTCGTCGTTAAATTTCTTTTGGTACTCGTAAATACCCAGCAATGCAAATGCCCAGGCTCGGGGGGAGGTCATCTGAACGACACTTGGCAGTACATTCTCTAACAACGGGATAGCCCAGGAAATAGTGTTCCGGTCCGACGACCGGCCAATGCAGGTACCCAGCGCCCAAATGGTTCGACCCGTGCTATCATCTGATCCAAATTCTTCGAGCCAGCGCCGATCATAACTCATAAAGTTACGGAAACGCTTATACTCGTGGTTATAGGCATGATTGATGAATGCACAATAGTTATCAGCCGTCCGAGCCAGTTTAGGGTCATTTATTCCACCCTCCAGTAGCATCTGCGCCAGGATAAGGGCTCGGGCATTATCGTCGGAACAATAGCCCTCTTCATAAAAGGGCAGATGATGGCGAGCGTGCTGAACGATACCAGTTGAATCGGTCAGGCGGTACAGATGATCGAGCCGAACCGGAGGCAGTTTGAATGCTGCGCTGGTGTTGGCCCCCATCGTGTAAGGCACCTGACTGTTGATAGTACTCATACGTTCCTGGCGCGCTTTGGCAAACGAGTTCGCATACATCTGAATGGCCCGCTCCCAGATCATTTCCCGGCCCATCATATAGCCTTTTTTACGCATGGCATGACGTACGGGCTCATCCGTAAGCAGATTGATAATCTGATCGGCAATCGCTTCTGAATCGCCAAAAGGCACTAACACCCCTCGTCCGTCATCCAGAAGTTCTTCAGCATGCCAGTAGGGTGTCGACACGACAGCTTTCCCACACCCAAACGCGTATGACAGTGTACCAGACGTAATCTGAGCCGGATTCAGATAGGGAGTTATGTATATATCAGCCGAACCAAGGTATTCCAGCAAATCCTCTAACTCAACAAATTGATTGTAGAACCGGATGTGATCCCGAACCCCCAGATCGGCGGCTAATTTTTTCAGGCTATCCCGATAGCTCTCCCCTTCATGTTTGAGCAAATGTGGATGCGTGGCTCCAAGTACCATATACACCACATTGGGATGCTGTGCGACAATACGGGGTAACGCCCGAATCACATTTTCAATCCCTTTATTGGGCGAAAGCAACCCGAACGTTAACAACGTCTGCTTGCCTTCCATGCCAAATTTATCCTTGTAAAAATGTGGATCAACGAAGGGCATGTTCGGAATACCATGCGGAATCAGGTCAATTTTATCGGCTGGTATCTCGTAAATATTAATCAGAAAATCCCGCCCTTTTTCAGACATGCAAATCACCCGCGACGATAAATCGGCAATGCTTTTCAGCACGAGCAACTGTTCTTCATTGGGATCTTTCAGAATCGTGTGGAATGTGGTTATGATTGGCATGGTCAGATTCCGTAGCAAGGTCAGAATATAGTTTCCGGCCGAGCCTCCGAAAATACCATATTCATGCTGGAGACAGACCACATCAACATCTTTCGAGTTCAAAAACTCGGCAGCTTTCCGGTAAGCTTCCTGGTCCTGCTGATAGAAATCGTACCGTACTTCACTTGGGTAAGCGTAACCGTCGGGCGTATCGTTAACCGATATAACTATAGGTCTGGATTCAGGAATAAATGAGTTGTATGAAGCAAATAAATCAGATGTAAACGTAGCGATGCCGCACTGCCGGGGCAGATAGTCACCAATGAAGGCAACATTTTTGGGTTGGTGTTTCCAAAGTTCTGCTTGTTCGTGTTGATCGGACAGTTGGGTATAGCCTGTAAGAGTAGTCATATAGTTGAGTTAATTTTTTAGAAGGTTGGTTGCCGCGCTATTAACTATACAACTATAATCGACTAGTAATACCTTTTGTTTGGCCTACTCAGAGATTTTAATAAGGTAATGAGGCCTTTTTCTCTATCAGCAATCTATTATCCAACTATTTCACATTTTTGCCCTATAAATCTTTCGGTAAACTACCCGTTTACATCTGATGGATATTATTCGAAAAATAGAGTTCGATGCAGTCTATACGCAACTCATTTACCCCTGTCAGAAAAGTAGTCAGGGTGTAAAAAGTAGTTGAGCTCCGGTACTTAGTGTGATGGCTCCACTCGTAGAATATTCGATTTTTAAGGCTCTGGCCATATAACTGGCAGGAACGGTAACCATATGCCCCAGGCGAACCAGATCGGTTTGCGTGGGAATTCGATTACACGACCAAACGGTTGGGTCATCCCAACTGCCAGCTTTAAGGGTATATAGCACAGTACACGGAATGACCGTTACAATGGCCGTACCACTTGTGGTACCCGAGCCGCAGCCAACGGCTACCTGGCCTATTGTGTAGGTTGTACTCACCGCTGGAGCAACTGTAAAACTGTATGATGAACTAGTAATACCCGTGAATATGGACGGTACGCCATTGCTGACATTGAGCGTGAGTGAAAAAGGGGAATTACCGGTTAAACTAGCGGTGAGTGTAGCCACTTGTCCGGCCGTAATGGTGGTTGTCGTTCCACTCAGCGTAGCAACTGGGAGTATACAAGGAGGATTTACGATCAGCCTATAATCTTCTGTTTCGCCATACCAATAATTTCCGCAGGGGTCAGCAGGAACTTCTGCGTAAGCCCCAACAACACGCATGGCTACAGTAGTGGCCGTGGTACTGGCCGGGATTGCCAAAGTCGCTGAAACTGTACTGGCAAAATCGGCATCAGCCATTTGATAGAGCCGTTCGCTGGTTTCAAAAACACCATTGTTATTCAAATCAATCCAGATAGCAACGCCCATTTTATTGGTTGTTCCTTTGCTGATGGACACTGTTGACGATTGCCCTGCGGTAACCGTCCCGCTGACAGCTGTAAATGAACTATAGTAATCAGTAGTGGCGGGTGAACATCCTGAATTCTGACTTAGAACAGCACCATTAATCGTAACCCCCTTTAGATTGATAGCAAATGGACAACCATCATCATCAAAGTCAGGCTGGCAGACAGGGGCCACAACGCTGACGACTGGACTAATGCTCCCTGTAGTTGTATTAGAAGCTTTAATCCGATAATAGTATTGGATACGCGCTGTTGTCGATACATCCGTAAAGGTTGTTGTATTGGGAGCCAGGCCGCCTATCGGTATGAACCCAGTTGTGGGCGAGGTAGATCGTTCGATAAAATACCCCATTTCATTACCCGAATTATCTTGCCAGTTGATAACGATAGTACCATTTGCTATCGTAGCAACTACATTCGACGGGGCCGCCATACTCGTTTCGGGCGCATTTAAAGTATACGCTGTATGACTTTGACGGATCGCCAGCCCAGCCTGAATACGATCGTATTGCCCTGCTGTAAAATCATGTGTACAGGGGTAATAATACGACATGATATTTGTGGCCGATGGCTGGTATAGGTTGTTCTGGTCATCCGTAAATGTACAGGTGAACGCTGATGGACACCCCGTAACACAGGAAGCACTGGCGCCTGTGAATCGACCGTATGGATCAGCCGGTGTGTCGCAAACCAAATCCCCGGCAGTACTGCAATTAGCCCCGCTTCCACGCGTCACCCGTTCGTATCCATAAGCAGCTTCAAACGTATGTAGCAGATTAAAAGTATGCCCAAGCTCATGAGGAACCAGTCGGTTGCCCATATCGTCATCATAATTTTCATCCAGGATAATGGTTCGGGTCGAGCTAACACTGTTAGATGGAAACTGGGCATAGCCACCCAATCCGTCCTTGTCGAATTTATGCACGTAGTATTGATTCAATGCATTTGCGACATCATATGGAGCCACAGTGGCATCATCCGTTCCTTGCCGATATTGATTATATAATGCATCATTGTCTATATAATCGGGAGTGGTACCAGCAAAATAGAATTGAATACCCGCTCCATTCTGGAGAAAATATTTATTGGTAAGCGCCATTACATTATTCAGGCTTGCCAAACTGTAACCGCCCGTTCCATCCGATTTACGGAGTATATGGGGCCTAATCGGTACATACGTTAACGTGGTAAAAACCGAGCCCGAAGCCCGTTTTAACCGAAGTGCAAGTGCAGCTTCAGCCTCAAGCGCTTTCCGATCAGAAGGGGACAGGGTTTCGGTAGCACACTGCACTACCGGCTGAGGAGCCACCTGTGCTACCAATGCCCAAGTCGGAATCAGGAATAAGCTAACCAGCTCATACCAAAATCGATTCTCCTTCAGCGCAAAACGGTTGCTATATACATCAGGCATATCGTAAAAAGTAATATAGTAAGACCACCTATAGTCAATCATTATTAAAAACTATGTATACTTATTTCTATCAATAACTGAGCCATTTGGGTAAAACTAAAATATTACTTGCATCTAGTTACTCCAGGCTGGATTACGTTTAGTAAGCTGTTCAATATCCTAAACGCCACCATTTTTACGTACCTTGCGCCCTTATCCCGCGTTCATCAGGCATGATCTGGTCCCGAATCTCCTCCTTTATACTATCGAATCGAATCGCGCTGATTGTAGTGGTTTTGCTAGGTACTGCCTTCATGGGGTATCAGGCCACCAACGTTAAACTCTCCTACGAGCTTGCCAAGGTCCTGCCCGTTAGCGATCCAGAATACCAGCGGTACGAAGCCTTCAAATCACGCTTTGGCCAGGACGGCAGCGTTATGGTATTATGCGTCGAAACCGATAGCATGTATCAATTACCTTTCTTTAACGACTGGTATGCATTAAGTCAGAAGATTCGTCGTATAGAGGGAATTAAGGATGTAGTATCGAATGCCAACCTGTTTACAGTCATTCGGGACGATACGGCCCATACGTTTCGCATTCGTCCGTTAATTACCAGGCCACTTACCTCACAATCAGATGTTGACAGTCTTCGTGAGCGCATAGCCGCTTTGCCCTTTTACCGAAACCTGGTCAGTGATAGTACAGGACGTGCCCATTTAATGGCCATCACCTTCGATCAGAAGATTGTCAATACTAAAAATCGGATTGCCCTTGTCCGAAAAGTAGAAACAATTGCCGATTCGTTTGGACGTCGGCATACCCTGCTTGGCCCCGATGCTACCGTCCACATGTCGGGCATGCCCTATATTCGGACCGAGTTTACGGCTAAGATCAGTCATGAATTATCCATGTTCATGGGGCTGGCCTTTCTGGTTACGGGGTTGATTCTCTTCTACTTTTTCCGATCGATTACCATTACCCTGGTCGCTTTATTAGTTGTAGGTATTGGAGTGATTTGGGTAACAGGATACATCGTCGTATTTGGCTACGATATTACGCTACTAACCGGCTTACTGCCCCCACTCATTATTGTAATTGGTGTTCCAAACGCCATTTTCTTACTTAATCGATATCATGAAGAACTTAATCGACACCGTAGTAAGCACGAAGCTCTACAGATAGCCACCGAGAAAGTTGGGGAAACAACGTTTTTCGCCAACATTACCACCAGCATTGGCTTCTTTGTCTTTTATTTTACGGGTAGCCCACTGCTACTCCAGTTTGGCCTGGTAGCGGCTTTTGGCATCATGACTACCTATGCGGTGTCGCTTATTCTGATTCCGATCGTTTTCAGCTACTTACCTGTTCCCTCGCACAAGCAGCGCGGCCATTTGGAACGCCGTCAGGTGAGTGGTTTCCTAACCTGGGTCAACCACATTGTCCATCATAAACGAGCCGCCATCTACACATTTATCAGCATCGTGACGGCTGTTGCCATTATAGGCTCTTTACAGATCAACCCAATCGGTTACGTCGTTGATGATCTACCGAAAAACGACCCCATATACAAAGATCTTAAGTTTATTGAAAGTCGGTTTAAAGGCGTTATGCCATTTGAGGTTAGTATCGATACCAAACGGCCGGGCCGAGTATTGACTCCACAAACGCTGACAAAAATTAAAGTTCTGGAGCGGGAATTCAGTAAATACAATGAGTTTACACGACCTCTATCGCTGGTCGAAGCCGTCAAATTCTTTTACCAGTCCTATCGAGGGGGCGATCCGAAATATTTTGCTATGCCCGGTGCTTTGGAATTGAGTAAATTAGCCAGCTATGCTCCTCAGTTGAAAGGGGCGAAAGGCACAGGCGGTGGTGCTGCCTTTAAAGCGTATATGGATACGACGTTCCGATACACCCGCATCAGTTTTCAGATGCCCGATGTCGGCACCGTTCGCACGACCCAATTGCTCAATACACTACAACCCAAAGCCGACTCCATTTTCAACGTCGACCGAACAACCGGCAAACGGGTAGCCGCCGATGAACAGTATGAGGTGAACATTACGGGCAACAGCGTAGTATTCACCCGTGGTAATGACTATTTGCTAAAAAATCTGGCAGAAAGTACTGTACTGGCGGTGGCACTGGTCTCTATAATCCTGATAATTCTGCTCCGCGATATACGGCTGAGTCTGATTGCCATTATGCCCAGTGTGGTACCTTTGATCGTTACGGCGGGCATAATGGGCTTCTTTGGGATTCATTTAAAACCCTCAACCATCCTTATTTTCAGTATTGCCTTCGGCATATCATCTGACGGGACTATTTATTTTATCACTAAATATCGGGATGAACTTCGAAATCAGAAGCTTACGCTAGACAGGGCTGTTGCCGAAACAATTCGTTACACAGGAATCAGCATGTTTTACACGGCCATGATCCTGTTTGCGGGATTCGCCATTTTTGCGGCTTCCACTTTTCAGGGGACTATTGCCTTGGGCATTCTGGTTTCTATTACGTTGCTGATGGGTATGGCCTCTAATCTAATCCTTTTACCCGCTTTCCTGCTTACTGTTGATAAACGCAGAAAGCAAGTTGGCATTGAAAATTGATAGCCATTGCGCTGTCATTACTGGCAATTAATGACTCCTTATTACTCTTCCTGAAGAAGGGTATCAAATGAAACGAACTGACCGCTAAATCGATGCTGAATACGCTGACGTAGTGTATCCGCATGATGTTCCAGGTAGGTTTCGTAGTCGGCCCGTGTGGTAAAATCGAGCTGCACTGAAAATGTGGTCCCTCCGTTATCCAGTTCCGTCAACAGACGAAGAATTTTATAGCTCACCGGAAGTTCAGTGGCTATGGCAGCAGGCAAATAGAACCGCTTCATCCAGCGTACCCAATCGTCGGCAATTTCAGTAGCAACGCTATAGGTAGTATTATATAGAATCATACCGCAGAAACACCAAATGGTCAGTGTAAGTTGGGCTTTTGGTTGTTTATTTGCTACCCAAAAGCAATTTATACGCTAAACTGACATTTTATGTATTCTGGATTACTTCATGCACACTCAGGGCTTCGCTGGATAGCTCTTGTTTTATTGATTGCCGCCGTTGGCACCGGCATTAGCAAATGGCAGGGTCGAGGCAGTTATACCGATGGTAATCGGAAGCTTTATTTGTTTACGCTCATTTCCATACATACCCAATTCATTCTTGGCCTGATCCTCTTGTTTATCAGCCCAAAGGTCAATTTCAGTATGTTAAGTGAGAAACTGTACCGCTTTTATAGTGTCGAACATACAACAGGCATGCTCATTGCCATTGCCCTGATCACCATCGGCTATTCTCGCTCTAAACGAGCCACTGACGCTACAACCAAACACCGGCTGGTTGGCATTTTCTATGGACTTGGCTTACTCCTGATCCTGGCCTCCATTCCCTGGCCTTTCCGTATTGTCGGTGCAGGCTGGTTTTGATAGATTTCAGATACGCATTAACTTCCCGAAAGTATAAAACTTTCGGGAAGTTTTGTTTCAACTAAACCTTTTCATAAAAATCTCGAAATACCAATAGTTAATTAGTTATCGGTCAGTTATTTAACAAATCTGGCACAAAAAATTTCGGAAAACTTGTAGAAATTCCTCCTCATAAAATAGGTAGTTTGCCCACAATGCCATACTTTTATACATGTAACCTGGCTTTAACCTATTTCTATGATGAAGAAAGTGCTCCTGGCAGTATTTTGTACTGTCTCGCTTAGCATCGTTCAAGCACAGAACGTATCCTCCGTACCTGCCGTAACTGACGTACCCACCGTATCTTCTGAAAAGACAAGCTTTTATGAGCAGATTCCGCTCGTGAATGAGGTGCTAAGTTTTGCCAAACGGCATCTTTCCATTCGGTACCGATCGGGTGGTTCGAGCACGCACGGGTTCGATTGCTCAGGCTTCACCCGGTTTTGCTTCAATAAATTTGGCATTTCCCTCCCCCACTCTAGTGCTGCCCAAGGCTCAGTAGGAACGGCCGTCGATAAAGACGCTGCGCAACCCGGCGATCTGATTCTTTTTAAAGGCCACAGTTCAGGTAGCAATCGGATCGGGCATGTTGGCCTGATTACGGAAGTAATTGGCGATCAGATCAAATTTATTCACTCCGCCTGGAATGGAGGTGTTCGCTATGATTACCTGAATGCCAGCTATTACCAGCGCCGATTCATGGGCGTCCGACGTGTTGCCCACTTATTAGCAGAGAAATAAGCAATTTTCAATAAAATTGGTCAGGCCATAGCCATTCGTATCTGTTTCGAACGAACGGCTATGGCCTGACCAATTTTTACTCGTTAAAGCTGTAGCGTTGTTCCTGCTCCCTGATTTACCGCCAAAACCAGTTCATCGGCATGGCAAATAATCACTTTCGAAACTCCACTTTCCAAGGCTTTAAAGGCATTATCCAGTTTCGGAATCATGCCTTTATTGATTGTTCCAGCCGCTTTATAGTCAGCGTATACACTGGGGGTGAGTTCGTTAATTACACTGGTGTCGTCATTCGGATCTTTCAACACCCCTTTTTTCTCAAAGCAGTAAATCAGTGTTACCTGGTTGTGCTTAACCATATCGACAGCAATAGCCGAAGCCATCGTATCCGCGTTGGTGTTGAGCAAGTCACCAGCCGTATTGTACGTTATGGGGGCAAAAACCGGCGTTAAATCCTGACGAAGAAAAAACTGAATCTGCCCCGAATCTACTTCCTCAATATCGCCAACCATACCATAATCAATATCTTTTACGGGTCGCTTCCGGGCTAAAACAGTCCCCCCATCGGCTCCAGTTAGGCCAATGGCATTCACCTCCAGCGACTGGAGCTTAGCCACTACCTGCTTATTGACCAGACCGCCATACACCATCGTCACGACGTCGAGCATAGGCTGATCAGTAATGCGCCGACCTTCGACCATAGTGGTTTGGATACCTAATTTTTCGGCAACCTGGGTAGCTACCTTACCCCCACCATGAATAAGCACTTTAGCGCCTGATAAACCAGTAAAAGCCGTTAGAAAACGATGTAAAGCAGCCGGGTCGTCAATGACATTCCCGCCTATTTTAATAACAGTAAGTGTATTCATGTTTTATCAACACGGAGGCATGGAGATTACAGAGAACTAGTCGTACTTAACTAAGTTGCTCTGTACTCTCTATGCTTCTACGTTTCAATTATTTTTTAAAATTTCCTTTAATACCGCCTGCGCCGACCACTCCCGATTGGCAGCCTGCTCAATCACCAACGAATGCGGACTATCCAACACCTCATCGGCCACTTTTAAATTCCGACGAACAGGTAAACAGTGCATAAACTTACCATTGTTGGTCAGGCGAATATCGTTCATGGTTACTGCCCACGATGGATCCTGCGTAAGCACCTGCCCATAGTGCGTATACGACGACCAGTTTTTACCATAGATAAAGTCAGCTCCTTCGAATGCCTCATCCTGATTATAAATGACTCGTGTATTTCCAACAAACTCAGGGGCTAACTCATAACCTTCGGGGTGGGTAATAACAAATTCTACGTCACCCGATTGGGCGCGGGCGTTCATCCACTCGCAGAATGAATTGGCAACGGCCTGCGGTAGTGGCTTAAAATGGGGCAGCCAGGTCAGCACTACCTTAGGTTTAGCAGGTAATGTAGGCGTTTGGCGTTTAACTTCTTCAATGGTAATACAGTCGGCCAGTGATTGTAAAGGATGTCGGGTAGCCGATTCCAGGTTCACAATAGGAACGCCCGCATACTTCGCAAACTGGTGCATTACCTGCTCCTGATAGTCTTTGGTGCGGTCTTTGAGTTCGGCAAATGCACGAATACCTATGATGTTGCAGTAGCGACCAATCACAGCGGCCGCTTCCCGAACGTGTTCGGCCTTATCACTATTCATGATCACACCATCCTCCATTTCGAGTCCCCAGCTATCCTGCCCAACGTTCATCGTTATGACATTCAATCCCAGGTTTTGGGCCGCTTTCTGCGTGCTTATCCGCGTTCGCAGGCTGGAATTAAAGAAAATCAGGCCGATGGTTTTATTCTTACCAAGGTGCTGATCAGCAAACGGGTTGGCTTTGGCATCAATACCTGATTGGATGAGGGCATCGAGATTTACTACGTCGGAAAGGGAAAGAAAATTAGTCATTTGTAATAAAACGCACAGGTGCTAAGTATTTCGCAAAGATCACAAAGGCACTAAAGATTGTTAACCATCCGGCGCACATCATTTTTTAAGAGTGTCACATTGAATTAACCAATAACCTAATCGGCAACCGGACAAACGTAAATAGGTCATCATCTGAGCAAGATGAACGTTAGTTAACGACTCAACTGCTTTTAATTCAGTTATTACTTTTTTGTTCAACGAGCAAATCAACACGAAGCAAGCACTCTTCATAAGCAGACTCAAGTAGTCATGGCTCAAAGGTTCATGGACTTTGAGAGCACAGTCAAAGATTACTCTCAGTAGTTCATTTTCTACCATTGCGTGCTTTGCGCTCCACGTTACGCCTTTGCGTTTAAGCAACTTCAGCCTTCAAACACAATTGTAACGCTTCGAGGAACTGATCAGCTTCATCTACCCCGATGGCCAATGAGGGGAGTAGACGAATCGTATTCTTCCCAGCTACCCCGGTAAATTGTTTGTGTTCGAACAGCAGCGTTTTACGTAGCGAATCGACAGGAAAATCGTATTCGATCCCAATCATCAGGCCACGACCACGCAAGTCTTTGTAGACACCAATCTGCCGGATACCATCCATGAGGTAATTGCCCACACGAAGCGCATTTTCCATCAAGCCCTCGTCCTTCATAATATCCAGTACAGCAATGGCAGCTGCACACGCCAGGTGATTGCCCCCAAAGGTTGTTCCCAGCATACCATGACTGGCTTTGAATTTGGGCGAAATCAGAACCCCTCCTATCGGGAAGCCATTCCCCATGCCCTTTGCCATCGAAATAATATCTGCTTCGATGCCGCTGTACTGATGCGAGAAAAATTTACCAGTACGCCCATAACCACATTGTACACCGTCTAGAATCAGGATAGCCCCTGTTTCATCGCAACGCTGGCGAAGTGTTTGTAAAAACGCATCTGTTGCCACCTGAATGCCACCAACGCCCTGGATTCCTTCAACAATAACGGCGCATGTTTCGGATGTAATACCTGCTTTTGCAGCTTCTACATCGTTATAGGGTAAAAACGTGACGTGCTCTTTATAATTAATGGGAGCTACTATTGATGGGTTGTCGGTAACCGCTACAGCCCCAGCCGTACGACCGTGAAATGCCTTAGTAAACGCAACGACCTTAGTTCGTCCATTGTGAAATGACGCTAGTTTTAAAGCATTTTCGTTGGCCTCAGCTCCTGAATTGCATAAAAACAACGCATAGTCTGGGTGCCCTGAAATGGCACCCAACTTATCGGCAAGTTCCTGTTGTTGAGGAATTTTGACCGAATTAGAGTAAAACGCAATCTTATTTAACTGATCGGTCAGTGCTTTTACGTACCGAGGATGGGTATGCCCTACCGAAATCACGGCATGACCACCATAAAGGTCCAGATATTGGGTGCCATTGACATCCCAAAGATAGCTACCCTGAGCGCGAACAGGCTCAATGTCGTACAACGGGTACACGTTAAAAAGCTCAGCCATTCTAGTAAACAATTAGCGACTCACCACACCTGGGTTCGTCAGCAGGTTATCGAAAAAAATGAGGTGCAAGTTTACGGATAATCCGTTGAAAATGGGCTTAAAACAAAAAAGGAAGCCGCTAAGCTTCCCAATTTATTTTCCTATTCGCCTATTCTAACACAAAGTGCCGAATGCTTTGAGAATCTGAAACGATTCGCCAGGCTGCTCGACCATGCTTAAATGTCCTGCCTCCTCAATCGTTTCGATACGAATATAGTCCGAAAGATTGGCTAGTTCAGCTGCTTTATCGTAGTCAATAATCTGATCGTTCCGACCCAGTACCAGCAAAATCGGATAGGTAGCTTCCCGCAATACGTGGGTTCGGTCAGGGCGAGCGGCCATCGCTGCCATACCCGCAATCAGCGCATCGGCAGGCAATTTGATAAAGCGATCTATTAACTGCTGTGTTTTATCAACAGGATAATCAGGAGCAACCATTTTTGGTAGCTGTTTCCGAATAAAGGGAGCCGATCCGTTCGCGTTCAAGTCCTTAATCGCCTGCCTTCGCACTTCCTTACGATTGTCGTCATCAGCCAGAGCGGTTGAATGATATAAAACCAGGCCATGAATCATATCGGGATGTTGCTCGGCCAATGCCAGGGCAATATACCCACCCATCGAATGCCCAACCAGAACGACCTGATTCACTTGAGCGGTCTGTAACTGAGCGTATAAGTCCTCAGCATAGGCTTCAATGGTACGATGGTTCGTCAGATAGGCGAAGTCAGGTTTCACTACACGGGTCTCCAATGCCAAATCGGCGTAGATGCTATCCCAGATGGAAGCATCTACGCCGTGGCCGTGGATGAGACAAATAACAGGAGATTGGCTCATGCCAACGTTGGATTAGCAGTTAGCCATTAATAACACCGATCAGCACCAGTACTAAGCCGACAACAAACATGATCAGACCAATTACGGCCAGCACACTGGCCCCACCCAGCAGCCACAGCAATAAACCGATCAGACCGATGATCAGACCCAGCCGGACATTGCGATCCATTACATTCGTTTTTTCGGGTGCTACATGGCTTTTAATTTTCTTGTCAAGCTTTTTCAACATAGTCCGCTCCATGAACGTCATTTTTTTGGTAGAAGCGGTTGTTGTCGATACAGCTGCTTTTTCCGTAGCCGTCGTCATCATTTCATTCAGCCGGGCCATCCGTTTAGCCAGTTTTTTGTTCGACGCCAGTTTGCTATCGTTCCGAACATAGGCTTCTACCTGGCTAACGGCTTCTTTAGCCTGAGCAAGCTGTTCGGCCGGTGCCGGAGTGGCTACAGCCGGAGTCGCTTCAGGGGTAGAGATATTTGTTTCTGTAGGAACTGTTGTTTCGACAGGAGTAGTGGGAGCAATTGATTTAGGTTGGGTTGACGTATAATGCTCACGGGCGCTGGGTTGAAAATAGGCAACCGGACGGCTACAGGAAGCCAGAACAACAAGACCGAAAAGCAGGAAAAACAATGACTTGGACAGTGTTTTCATAAGTAAAGAATTAAAGTGAACGATTTAGTATAAACGATTGCAATATCATCCTCAACAACAACAACTCCATTGGTTTGTTGGGCTCAGGCAAAAAAAATTTTCAAACAAGTTGGGAAATAGCCTGAAAAACAATAGAAAATGTTGAGTGGAACAATTAAAATTCAATCTTACGGGACTTCGATTCTAACCGTTCAAAAGTTAAAACAAACCGATCAACAAGCATACTAAACCAGCCGCCAGCGCGATAACGCCAATGGCAAAACCCGTTCCCGACGTCAGTAAAATCAATAAGATTCCGCCCAGCAACAGGACTGCGCCCAAAACTAAAATACCTTCAATCAGGACTGGTTTTGCTGGATTTGTCGAGAAGCGTTGATGTCTAAATCGTTTCGTCAGTTTTTTTAACAAGAGCCGCTGCACCCCTGTCATCTGTTGGCGTCCGGTTGATTGAGCCGTCTGCTCAAAGGCAGTAGCGGGTGGTACGCCCAACCAGGTTCTGGTATGGCGAAATCGCTGTCGAACAGCATTGTCCGTACTTATTTTGTTGTCGTTCCGCACCAAAGCCTCCGCAGTATTCTGGTTACTAGCAGTATCCTGGTTATTAATTGATACACTACGTGATGGTTTTGCCGAAAGATCTGTTGG
Organism: Spirosoma aerolatum; assembly: GCF_002056795.1. Taxonomy (NCBI): domain Bacteria; kingdom Pseudomonadati; phylum Bacteroidota; class Cytophagia; order Cytophagales; family Cytophagaceae; genus Spirosoma; species Spirosoma aerolatum. The sequence goes on from NZ_CP020104.1 coordinate 4,440,692, forward strand.
ATTGGGCAGAGCTTCGGGTACACTGAGGCTCGTTTGGGCTTCGGCAAAACGGGCACGTTGCTCAGGTAGAACAAATACGACCGAACGGCGACAAGAAATCAGACTGATCAGCCCAAGTAACAGAAAAACTGATTTTTTAAAGACTACCTGCATAAGTGACAACAGCTTTACACCGTATAGATTTCATCATGGCGTGCAACTTAATTCATTTATGCTCACCACAAATAAATTCCTGATTAAATCCGGAGTATTCGCTGGCCGCTAAAAAAATAAATCGCCATCAGTCAGCAGTAAACTGACCAACGGCGATTTACCTAAGCGCTTACAAGAAAAAACTTTATTAATTCAACTGGTATTTATAGTAAGCCAACCAACAGCAATACCGCACCAACGATTAATGCGATGAGCCCTAAGGTGGCCCCTGTACCCGTTGTCAGCAATAGTAATAAGAGGCCGATAAGCACCAAAACTGCCCCCGTAGCCAAGGTTCCCGAGCTAATCATCGTTTTATCAGGATTAGCGGGTGCCAGTTGGCGGCTGATTTTTTTATTCATTTTCTTTACCATCATCCGCTCCAACAGATTCATTTTTTTAGGAGCCGTAACAGCGGTAGTCGTCTGACGATCGGTTGGCTGCGCAGCCAATAGCGTGCGAATTCGATTGAGCCGTTTCTGTACGGATTTATTCTCAGCCAGTTTGCTATCGTTCCGAACGAGAGCGTCTACTTTATCAAGGGCCGAATTTGTTTGAGCTAGTTGTTCAGCGGGTGTGGCAACAGCCTGTTGAGCAGGCGTTTCTGCAATGACGGGCGTCGTGATGGGAGACGTTGTTTCGCTGGTTGTCCTCGCCGAGAAGTATTCTCGTTGGCTGGGTTGGAAATGGGCCACCGGGCGGCTACAAGCGGCAATTACCAGAATCATCAATAAACTAGTGAGCAGTGAATTAGATGTGTTTTTCATAACAAATTCAGAGATTATTTAGTGTAACGAATATATTATCAAAGCGATAAACCAGACAAATTCGCATTTGTTACTGACCATCCACATAAATTTGATTCAGACAAAAAAATCCCCTGACTTTTTATGAAAAATCAGGGGATTTAATTGGTCACACGCAACTTGTATATACAGCATACGCTATTTTGCATATTTAATCTAGCAGAAAGCCATTAAGCTACCGACCGCATTTGATACGTACTCGATTTTCCGAATTTCTCACGGGCATATTCCAGGCTAACCGTCAGTTCGTTAATGGCTGTTTGTGAAGGCAACTCAAACATGGCATCCATAATGATGGATTCACAGATCGACCGCAATCCGCGCGCACCCAGGTTATATTGAAGCGCCTGATCCACAATATAATTCAAGGCGCTATCATCCCAATGCAGTGTAATACCTTCCATTGTGAAAAGCTTATTATACTGCTTTGTTATGGCATTTTTGGGTTCAGTCAGAATTTGCATAAGTGCCTTCCGGTCGAGTGGTTCGAGGTGCGTTAGTACAGGCAGGCGGCCAATCAGTTCGGGAATCAGACCAAATGATTTGAGATCCAGTGCTGATATATAACGCATCAGATGTCCTCGTTCCAGCGTTTCGTTCAACCGACGATCGCCCGAAAAACCGATAGGGCGGGTATTGATCCGCTTCATGATATGCCGCTCTATACCATCAAAAGCTCCTCCACAGATAAACAGGATATTTTCGGTATTCAGGGCGATGAGTCGCTGATCGGGATGCTTACGCCCACCTTGGGGGGGAACGTTCACCACTGAACCTTCCAGCAATTTTAGCAAAGCCTGCTGAACGCCTTCCCCACTGACATCGCGGGTAATACTCGGATTATCTGATTTACGGGCAATTTTATCGATTTCGTCAATATATACGATTCCCCGCTCAGCCGCTTCTACATTGTAATCGGCGGCCTGCAACAACCGGGTTAGAATGGTTTCAACATCCTCACCTACATACCCAGCTTCGGTAATAACGGTGGCGTCGGCAATGCAGAATGGCACTTCAAGGATTTTAGCAATGGAGCGGGCCAGATAAGTTTTGCCCGTACCCGTTTCGCCTACCATAATAATATTCGACTTTTCAATCGTTACGTCATCATCGGTCTTGGGCTGCATCAACCGTTTATAGTGATTATAAACAGCTACCGTAATGGCTTTTTTAGCATCGTCCTGACCAATTACATACTGATCGAGGTGTTTTTTCATCTCAATAGGTTTAATGAGATTGATATTCACTTCGGTCGGTTCGCTTCGGCGAGGGCGCATTTCTTCCAGCACCACCTGGTGGCCTTGTTCGATGCAATAGTTACAGATGTGTGCGTCGATGCCCGACAGCAGCACCATTACTTCATTTTTGCGCCGTCCACAGAACGAGCAGCTAATTTGTGGCATGAATGTTTGCAGGGTAAAAGAGCTGGGGTTTAGCAGACTACAGATGACTTATCATTCGCCCGATTGCTTATAAACAGACTCGTTGTTGACCTAAATTTCGCTAAAAAAAAGACTCAGGTCGAACCTGAGTCTTTTGTAAGTAACAAAATTATTAAAAGGATTATCGAATACCGAATGATGGGCTGTGATTTTCTCCGTCAGAACAAGAAATCATAGCTTATTATTCGAGCGACCTCTTATTTTTCACGGCGTAAAACTTCGTCGATCAGGCCGTATTCTTTAGCTTCTTCAGCGCGCATCCACTTATCGCGATCCGAATCTTTCTCGATTTGTTCAACCGATTTGCCGGAGTGGTTCGCCAGAATCTGATACAGTTCTTCGCGAAGTTTAACAATTTCGCGAGCTGTAATCTCGATGTCGACCGATTGCCCCTGAGCACCACCCGATGGTTGGTGAATCATGATACGAGCGTGGGGAAGAGCCGACCGTTTGCCAGCAGCTCCACCGGCTAGTAACACAGCTCCCATCGAAGCGGCCAGACTGGTACAAACCGTGGCCACATCAGGACGAACATACTGCATGGTATCGTAAATACCCAGGCCAGCATATACCGACCCACCTGGGCTATTCAGGTACATCAGGATATCTTTCTTCGGATCGGCCGATTCCAGGAACAGCAACTGAGCCACGATGATATTGGCAATGTTGTCATCAACAGGCAGGCCCATAAAAATAATCCGGTCGGCCATTAACCGCGAAAACACGTCTACTTCGCGGAAATTCATTGGCCGTTCTTCAATGACCGAGCGGGTCATGTTTTCAACCGTAAGGTTATTAACGGTATGATTCATGTAGCCATCAACCGTCAGGCCATTGAGGCCCATGTGGTGTACGGCGAATTTGCGGAACTCTTGTTCGTAATTCATACTAGGGTTTCTATTCGTTAATTTGAAAACCAAGAACACTTGGTGTAAGTTCGAGAATCGTTTCGTCACAAAATTGCGTTATCATCTCGAAAAACCCTGTCAGTTTAGGTTTAGATTTTATCGTCGTTACTTGATATGAAAGCTTCCATCGCCGAAAAAATACGTCTACAACGGCTCCAGCGCGGTTTATCGCAGGAAAATATGGCCGATTTGCTCAATCTTTCCACCACCGCGTATGGCGACATCGAACGCGGTAAAACCGACCTGACTCTCTCTCGTCTGACCCAGATTGCTACTGTTTTGGACGTTTCTACACTGAGCCTGCTTTCCGACGAGGTCATTACCGCACAGGTTGTCGACGAAAAACCAGCGGTCAACCACGAACTGGAAACGCTCCGGCTACTGGTCGAAAAGCAACAGGTTGAGCTGGACAAACTCCGCCTGGAAACCGACTATTGGAAACGCAAATACGATGATCGCATCGCCTTCGAACTACTACGCTCCATGGGTGTTTCGCCCGAACGGGAACGTGAGCGGATCGGGTTCAAGTAAGTTTGCCTTAGATTCTTGCCCATTTAGTACATTTGCCCACAGTGCCCCGTCAGCCTGATTCGACCTATTATATGGAAAAGCAACACCTCACCTACTTCAAAATCGAAAACTTCAAACGATTCGACTCCTTCGAGATGGATAATCTTGGGCAGTTCAATCTGATTGTGGGCGATAATAATGTAGGAAAAACTTCGGTGCTTGAAGCGTTGACATTTGATGATGATGCAAGAAAAATATTGACAAATTTTTGGGGAGTAACCGCTTTCCGAGGAACGTATCAATTTCAAAAAACAAGACTTGAACCAGATGATATTCAACAAACTCGCTTCTGGGAGTCCATTTTCAGAAATCTTAATTCGGCAATTAAAATCAAAAATAGTGATTCGCCTTTTGATATATTTATAGAATTGCGTCCGCATCTTAAATTATCAGAAGAAGAAAAGATTTTAATAAATAATGCTATTATTACAATTATTCCTACTTATTGGATAAAAGTCTCTTTTATAGGAGAAGACGGAAATTTGATAGATTACCAATTAATCCCGGCCTATATGGAAGGTGCTAGCACTAATAACAAGGATAACTTTATAAGTTCATATATCCCATTCATACCTGCAAATATCGGCTATAAATCTGACCTTTTAAATCTTTATTATTTATTTGTAAATCCTGACAAAAAAAACAGAAAAGAGACGGAAGATAACCTTCGTAAATTTATTCCAAATTTAGAAGAGATTAGGCCTCATAAAATATCACCTGAGCAAGAAGTCATTGGAGTAACACTATTAAACAGTGATATTATATTACCTCTTACCTATTTTGGCGATGGTACTGTAAAATATTTCCGATTCTTATTAGAAATATTTATATCTCGAAATAGGCGTCTAATGGTTGATGAAATCGGCTCAGGCATTCACTTTTCACGTTTAAAACTTTACTGGAAAAGTGTTTTACAACTTTGTAAACAATTCAAAGTTCAGCTTTTTGCTACTACGCATAGTCTTGAATGTCAGCGTGCATTTGTTGATGCGTTAGAAGACCCAGAAATGCAACAGTATCAGAAAGACGCCCGAAACATAACGTTGCTTGAAAATAAACAAGGCGAGGTAAAAGCCGTAACCTATGATTTTGAGCAGTTTGAGTATGCCCTGAATATTGGCTTTAATACAAGGGGTGGCGTATTATGAGTAGCATACAAATCTTTGTAGAGGGAGTAACCGATCAGAAGTTTTTACAGGATGTAATTGCTGAATGGTATGGGGTTGCTCTATCAATAGGCAGCATAGGAAAATCCAGTGAAATCATTTCAGTGGACGGAAAAGGAGCTTTCGATTCTCCAGAAAAGATGAAAAAGTTAATTCCTGTCTTCCAACAATTAGCTATTCAGGGAATACCAACTGTTGTCATTTTCGACGCAGATACGTTTTCAACCAATCAGGCTAATCTAAATCTTCATAGCCAAAAACTAAACTTCACCTATTTTTTATTTCCAGATAATCAACGAGATGGTGAAATAGAAACCTTGCTTGAAGAAATCATTTGCCCAGATAATCAGGTTATTTTTAATTGCTGGAAAGCATTTGAGGATTGTTTAAGCGGGCACAAAACCTCGTCAACCCCTTCAGGTAGCTTTACAACACCCGCCAACAAAACTAAAATTTATGCCTACATAGAAACGTTAGTTGGCGAAACTGATTCGGAGAAAGAAAAAATAAAGGACCGTAATCCTGATTATCACAATAAGCTGCACTGGAATCTCGACCCGAAGCATACATCACTCAAACCATTAAAAGAATTTTTAGACCCGTTTTTTAGTACACAATGAACGAACACAGTAAAGAATTCCTGTACAAATACCTCAACAATGCCTCGCCCACCGGCTTCGAATCGTCGGGGCAGCAGATTTGGCTGGATTACATCAAACCCTACACCGACGAGTATATCGTTGATACATACGGTACGGCCGTTGGGGTAATCGGCCCCGGCAAAGACTATAAAGTAGTGATTGAAGCCCACTCGGATGAAATTTCGTGGTTCGTCAATTACATTTCCGATGACGGCTACATTTTCGTCCGTCGGAATGGTGGTTCCGATGCCCTGATCGCCCCTTCGATGCGGGTCAATCTGCATACAAAAAAAGGCGTTATTGAGGGTGTATTTGGCTGGCCTGCTATCCACGTCCGCGATCTGGCTAAAGATACCGCTCCCAAAGTAACCGACCTGTTTATTGATGTAGGTGCGAATACCAAACAGGAAGTACTCGACATGGGTATTCACGTCGGTACAGTCTGCACGTTTGTCGATGGACTGACGGAGATGAACAATCGGTATTACGTAGGCCGGGCGCTCGACAACCGGATGGGAGGCTTCATGATTGCAGAAGTGGCCCGCTTATTGAAAGAGAACAATGTTACCTTACCGTTCACGCTCTATGTGGTCAATGCTGTCCAGGAAGAAATTGGTTTGCGCGGTGCTGAAATGATTGCCCGTCGACTACGGCCCGACCTCGCCATTTGTACCGACGTTACCCACGACACGCAATCGCCCAAATACGACAAAAAAGAGCAGGGCGACCTTAAATGCGGGGCAGGTCCAGTACTGTGCTACGGCCCGGCGGTTCAGAATAACGTCCTCGATTTTATGATCGACGTGGCCGAACGAGCGGAGATCGCTTTCCAGCGTCAGGCCGTTAGCCGTTCTACCGGAACCGATACCGATGCCTTTGCCTACGCAACCGAGGGGATCGCATCTGCCCTGATTTCACTACCTCTCAAATACATGCACACGACTGTCGAAACGGTTCATATGGACGATGTACAGAATGTGATAAAGCTAATGTATGAAACCTTACTGGCCCTGAAAGGTGATGAGGATTTCCGGTACATCAAATAAAAAGGCATAACAGACATGAAACGAGCGGCACATTTCCTGTGTCGCTCGTTTTGTTTTATTGGATTCGACCACGCCTATTCATTCCGACGGAAGCCACCATTTCCCTGACCGCGTTGGAAATTACCCTGCCCACGGGTACGTTGCTGGAATGGGTCGTTTGGAACCGAAGCCCCTGAATTGAATCGGCGTATGTTATAGACGAAGCTAATCATGAAATAACGATTCAGAACGCGGCTCCGCACTTCTTCAGTGTAGGTATCGGTTACGTTTCGAACGATGCTCTGATTCTGATTGAGCAGATCAAACGCCTGAAACCGTATCTCACCCTGATTCTGCTTGAACAACTGCCGCGATAATGTAGCGTTCCAGAGCGTATACGACTGGTTGTAGCTGGCCGAACTACCGCCATAATGGTTGTAATACACATCCGTTGAGAAGGTGAATCGAAGCGGCAACTGGTAGAAAATATCCAGCGTGGCCGTCTGGTTCAGGAACGTTGTATTTTGCTGGGGCTGTAACGAGTACTTTGCCGATTGCAGGTTGATGTTGCCTGCAATATTTAAATCCAGCTTTTCCGAAAAATTCGAACTCAGCCGTACCCCTTGCCCAACCAGAAAATTTTTAGCTTCGTTGGGCTGGTTGTTCACAAAGCTCTGGCCCTTGTTATAGGTAAAATTGGTCGTTAAGTTGAGGTTTGTTTTCTGCATACCAAACTTAACCGGCTGCCCCCAAACCAATGAGCCATTGACTGTGTAATAACCATTGGTATTAACTGGCCGGGTTGTCTGAGCGCCATTAGGTGCAAATGTCGTTGAGTTAACGATCTTATTATCCGTCCGGCTCCCACTGATGAATACAAATAGATTTCGAAACGTTGCCGCATCGAAACGATTGAAGTTCAGCGTAAGGTTATGGCTATATTCCGGTTGCAGACCCGAGTTACCCAATTGAATATTCAATGGATTGGTATTGATCGGAACTTCCTGTAACTGACTGACAGACGGTGCGTTCATGCGAGTACGGTAATTGAATCGCAGGGTACGTTGCTTCCCAAAGTTGTAAGTAAACAGAGCATTCGGCAGAATATTCGAAAACGACTTATTTACACTTCGATCCCGGTTGCTGAGGTTATCTGAATTCAGACTGGCCTGTTGCGCATCAACCCCAAACGCATAGGTGTATTTCAGGCGTTTGGTCTGCCAGGTCAACCCACCCCGATTTGTCACATAATCATTGATAAAGTTATTACTCAACAACGTATTCGGCAGGTCATACTGGCTGGTACTTCCATTGAAATCGTTTACGGCTCGGTTCGAGGTATTATGATTGTCCGACAGGTTGTAATGAAACTCCAGCGTTTGCCGAAGTGAGAGCGGCTCGGTATAACTCACATTGATCGTGTTAGTCATAGAACGAGTCTGCTGGTTGTTCCGCTGATCAATCCTTTGGGTTGTTATGCCTGTTACCGTATCTTTTGTAATGATACCCGTTGTCAGGCTCGTCGAAGCGCCGTTGAACGCGCCATTATACTGGTTCAGCGACTTATTGAATCCTTCATTATCCTGATTATTAGCCGATATGCTCCAGTTTACCGAAAACGTCCTTCCTTTTTTGCGAAACTTCCGCATGAACAATAACTGGTTACTTCCCGTAAACCCATTACCCGTCGAGTTATAATTAGTTTGGCTGGTATTGGCCATTACGCCCTCGCTGGTTCTGGTGGTGGCTTCGCTATGGTTGCTGTAGGACGAACTCAGCCACGACAAGCTTGGGATTACGCGGATCGTAGTGAGGGAATCGAGTCGGTAGTCGAACCGAAGATTGAACCGATTGTTGGTGTTTGTGTTATCGGAGCCGTTGGTCTGATCTCGGATAAACCCGGCATCCGACCGTGTAGGGGTCGTGCTGCCTGCACTGGGAATGACGTTGACCCGGTGGCTGCTTTGATCGGTGATTGTATTGGTATTGCTGATGTTATAGCTGCTAACGACGTCTATTTTTTTACCCCAGCCATCGCGGTAGTTAATGCCACCCGCCCACGACGAGGTAATGGCACTGCTCCCAACCTGACCGCCACCACCAAAACTGCCGCCCCCGGCGCCACCCCGCACCACGTTGCTACCTCCACCCCCACCCTGGCCCTGTCCAGCGCCACCAAAACTATTACCCAGACCTAAATCCTGCGCGGTAAAGCCCTGCTGGTTAATATTGTTGGCCATACCTAGCATCGAAATCTGGCGACCATTGTTAAACTGGTTCAAGCTCAATCGGGCTGAATACCGGGCATCATCACCCGGTTTGGGTCCGGCGGCAATCGACTGCTGGCCAAAGGTGCCTTTTCGTTTATCGCGTTTGGTGGTTATGTTGATGGTTTTTTCGCGGTCGCCATCGTCTACCCCCGAAAAAGCCGACTGTTCGGACGACTGGTCAAACAGTTGCACCTTGTCGATAATATCGGCAGGTAGGTTTCGGGTAGCCATTTTGGGATCATTGCCGAAAAACGGCTTTCCATCGACTAATACCTTGGTTACGGTTTGCCCCTGCGCCTTGATGGCCCCATCGCGGTCGACTTCCACACCGGGAAGCTTCTTGAGCAATTCTTCCACCTGCGCATTCGGCCGGGTTTTGAACGACCCTGCGTTGAACTCCAGTGTATCGCCCTTCACGGCAATGGGAGCCTTCTCCCCTTGTACGGATACTTCCATCAGGGTTTGCGACTGCGCGACAATGTCAATTGTACCTGCATCAACCGTGTGATCATTGGGCGTGATGGCTACCCGTTTGACGCGGCTCCGATAACCTACGTACGTAACCAGTACGCGATATTGGCCTTCGGCTATTTTGGAAAACACAAACTTGCCATCGCCATCGGTAATCCCAAACGAAACCAGCGACGAATCCTTAGCCAGCATCAACGATATGGAGGCCTCCATCAACGGCTTGCGTGTGACAGAATCGACGACAACCCCGCTGATGATCCCCGTCGACTGGCCAAAAGCCGAGTTAATGAATAATGTACATTGAAAAATGAATAGAACAGCAATCAGAAATCGCTTCAGAGATACTTGAGAAGTGTTCATTTTACAGTTAAGACCGCGAATACAGTCCATTATACATTGTTCATTACACATTAGTCATTTTATACTAGTCATTCCTTTGAAATGGCATGTTTTGCATCATCCGCTGCCGGAAATCAGCCATTCCCTTACGACGGATCTGTTCCATCTCTTCAGCAGAAACCACTTTGGCCTCTTTAGGCGGCTGAACCGATGCCTCGGCCACGCTTTCTGTCATCACCCCAGTCGCCTTGTACGACTCTGTATCGGACTCGATCAGCAATACCACACCCTGGGGGGGCGTCAGGTCGGCTACGGGTGAGTACGTAAACGGCAGATCGGTGGTGTACCAAATTGTATACGGCATTTTCCGATGCGTGGCCGTGGCTTTATGACAAATATACCCCGCGATTTTCTTCGTTTTATCGCTGGTTTGCCAGTCGGTTGCGGCTGGCATAGGGCGGTCGGTTCGGTAGATGGTCGTAACCGAATCTTTTTTAACGGTTAGTACATCAATGCGCTGCTTATTCGCCAGATCCAGGTACGTCTGTTGCTCAAATGGAAAATTCATCCGCATATCACCACGCGGACGGTTAGGTCGTTCGCCACCACCAGCGGATGCACCGTTTCCATCGGGAACACCATCGCCCATTTGTCGACGAAACATCATTGGTCCCTGTTGCCGATCCCGTTCCTCTTTGGCCATTGAACCAGAAAACACCAGCTTCTGCGTAAACGAAATGGTTTCGGGAAGCCCTTCCGGTGCATCAGGAGCCCCGGCACTACCCGGACGAACCTCCTGTCCGTTGATAACCATCCGCATTTGCGAACGATCAATCTGACGCATCCCTTCGTATGTAATCTTGCCCGCCGTGGGGGCATTGGTCTGCGCCAGCGCTGCGGTTGCGGTCAGACCTATAACTAATAGGGTTACAATACCTGGTTTCATAGTGAAATGAGGATTTCTGATTGTAAACGTTGCATAATTTTTTCAACTAGCAGTCCAAATCTCGTTAAAAGGGGTTTATTAGGTGCTGAGTCGGTAATTTTACCCGTCGAATGTCATAGGTTATGAGCCCGCAACGAATTATCTCTCTGGTACCTTCACAAACTGAACTACTCTTTGATCTTGGGCTCGACAATGCGGTAGTGGGTGTTACTAAATTCTGTATTCATCCGGCTGATAAAGTTAAGAACAAGACAATTGTTGGTGGTACTAAAACCCTGAATAGTAACAAAATTCGAGACTTATACCCTGACCTGATCATTGCCAACAAAGAGGAAAACAGCCGGGAGCAGATCGAAGAATTGCAGCAGCAATACCGGGTTCATGTAACGGATGTGATTACGGTATCGGATGCACTGGCGATGATTCGGGAAGTAGGTGCTCTAGTCGGTAAACCGCAGGAAGCAACCGATCTGGCCAGTCAGATTGGCAATAGGCTTTGCTCCTTCGCTAATCCATCGCCCAAACGGGTTGCTTATCTGATCTGGCGAAATCCGTACATGGTGGCCGCCGATCAAACGTTTATCCATTTCATGCTGGAAGTTGCCGGTTTTTCCAACGCATTTTCAGATAGGCTACGCTACCCCGAAATCACGGCCTATGATCTTCAGGGAGCCCGACCCGACCTGATCTTCTTATCCTCTGAGCCGTACCCATTTGCTGACAAGCATATTGCTGAACTGCAGGCTATTTGTCCAAACGCCCGAGTGGTGCTGGTTGATGGCGAACTGTTTTCCTGGTACGGAAGCCGCCTGTTGCGGTCATCCGACTATTTTAGGAACTTGCGTACCGAACTGGCTGCGTCTCAAACATAGTATCCGCTTTTCCCAAAAAGAATAGCATGGCTTTTATTCGCAACGATGACCCGACAGAGCCAATCATTGATTATTGCTGACGAACGTAATTTGCTACATGTCCACTACTCACGACACGCTTTCCGTTGCATCTATCAATCTGATTTTGTTTGCCGTTCGACAACAGGGGGTTGATACGGAGCCACTCATTCAAACGGTCGGCATTGCACCTGAGCAACTCCGTGACCCCGACGGACGCGTATTTATCTGGCAGATACAGGCTTTATGGCAGGAGATTGTTCGTGTTACCGGCGACCCCACGATTCCATTGAAACTGGGCGAATTAGTTAATCCTGTTGCCGCTGGTGTACTGGCTTATGTGATGATGCACAGTCCTACATTGGGCCGGGCACTGGAGAAACTCTGTCACTATCAGGATATTGCCTGCGAAGGGGTTGCTACAACCGGGCGACTAATTGGCAATCAATACATCCTGTCATTACGCATTACCAGCACCGATATTCGCTACCCGGATTATACCTACAATTCCGAACTATCGGTTTACCTGTCTGCTATGCGGGCGTTGACAGGGGTAGCCATTACCGCCAAGGAAATTCAATTTGCCTATCCGCGTCCCATCGACATTCGGGAGCATGAGCGGGTATTTACTCCCGCGAAACTCACCTTCGACGCTCCACAAACAGCCATGATTCTCGATGCCTCTCTACTCGATCTGCCCATTTTAAACGCCAGCCCAACCCTGTCGGCGCTATTTGAGAAGCATGCCAATGATCTACTCGACAAGCTTAAAACGCCATCCATCAGCAGCCGGGTCAAAACGGAACTTGTTACGATCATGAAAGGCGAAGAGCCTACCCTGGCTACCGTGGCCGACCGACTGGCGATCGGCATTCGCACCCTACAATTACGTCTGAAAGAGGCAGGTACCTCCTACCAGCAATTACTCGATGAAACCCGAAAAGAACTAGCTGTCCGGCACCTGCGTGAACCCAATCTTAGCACCACCGATATTTCCTATCTGCTTGGTTTTGCAGAACCCAGCGTCTTTTTCCGCTCATTCAAAAAGTGGACAGGCCAAACACCGGGCGCTTTTCGAATGGCGTCGTAACGCGTTACAGGTTCCCCAGACTGGTATGTTTGAAACTATCGACGTATTTCAGGCCGTAACCCATCGTTCGGTCCATGCTTGAATGGGCAAACAAAATAATCCCGGCCAGTATCAGATTCTGACTGCCCAGCATCAGCCCCAGTAGCCCAATCGCAATCCCCAATCCTTTGTGGTGCACGATATTGTATAAAACAGCCCCAATGGCCGGATTGACCAGATAACCAATCATGCTGATGTCTGGCACTAAAATCAGGGCGGGAAACCACCACCAGGCAAAATTCAGTCGGGAAAACAGATAAATAGCACCCAGGAATTGAATTAACTCTTCGGATTTGAGTAAGGTCTTCATTGGTTCGTGTCTCGATTAGTACATGACAAAGGTCCGACGAACGCCAAAACTGGTCGCTGACAAAGCGCGCAATTCGATTGACTTTTCACGAAAAAATGAAGGCTAGTGGTCACAACAGGCTACTGAATGGGCTCTGAGTTACTCGGATGATATAACTTCCTAAATTTGGCAACACTTGCCCGCAAAGTTGCGTAACCGTGATTAGTATTACCTATCAGAACAAGCTTATATGGTGAAACACTGTTTACTCTTCTTGTTTCTGTTTTGTCAATCCATCTCGGCTCTCGCTCAGATTATTGAGATTGACACCAGCGAAACGGCCCCACCTCCTATCCGCCGGAACGTACTTACTGACGACCCGGAACAACGCTCCAACAGGCCCCGATCGAGTACCAGCCGAACGGCAAGTGGTCGACAGTCCGACTATTTACTACTTCATCAGCTTCGTGAAATTCAAACTTGGTCTGTAGCAATAGAAGGTGGTTTTCGGAGCGACGTCAGCAATCTAACGAACACATTTAATCGGCTGGTTAATAGTGCCACTCAGTTTAAAGGTGTCTGGAGCGTACTGACCGGCTATACCTATCGCAATGCCTGGGCTGTCGAAACGGGCTATGCGCGTTCGCCTATTCATCTGAACATCACCATCGCAAACGGAAATCAGCCATTAGTGTATACGTACCAGAATAGTGGGAGCGGTATTCCATTGCGGATAAAGCGACGGATTGGATTTGGTAAGAAAGCCGAAAATGGGACAGGGTTCTGGATTACGGGTGGTGCGTGGTTGATTCCCAACGGCACCAAACAACTGGACGACTTCAAACTTATCGGGTATATGTATGGAGGCCGTGGCAATCGTATCGATACCCTGCGGCTCGACAATTCAACCAGTACAAACCAGATTACCGGGCTTGCTGAAGCAGGTTTCGAATACAACGTACGTATATCCTCTTCGCTCGAATTAGGAGGATATTTACGAAAATACTGGGGAATTGGCGATGCCCTTCGTTCCGACCTGATTTATTCGATTAATAAATCATCGGTTCAGTATGCATCTGCTACGGCCAACGGCACAGGCTGGGGATTTGGTATGTCGCTTCGCTACATTTACGGCAAGCAGCACGAACTGAAGCAGCAACGAGATCGATAGCGCCCTACTCCACCAGTTTTTTCACGTCCAGCACCCGAATATTATTCGCCTGGGCTTTTTGAAGCGTATCCGTCGAAAAGGTCGATAGCCGGACGTTTTCCTGCATATCCGCCCGTTTCTGGATATGCTGTTCCAGGTATCGGTCGAGATGTTTACCTTCCAGTCCGTAGCTAAAGAAAAGCGAGACCCGTTCGCCTTGCTGCTCGCGAAACAGAAAGTTGGGCAGGCGATTTTCGAGCCCAACGTGCAGGGGCAGACTATTAAAAACTTTCATTCGTCGGGCATTTCCGCTATGGAGAGTCCGCATGTTCCAGACGACAATATCCCCCGCGCGGGTATCGGCAAATACATCGGCACCATCGGCTGCATTATGGCTACCAGCCTTAAAGCGAATGCCACCACTGTAGGTATCGTGATTCTGCAAATAAATACCAAATCGGATGAGCGGATACGGGCCATCCCAATCGGCTCCCTGCCCAAACTGATACCGATCGATATTGTCTCGGTGAAAACCACGGGTTCCGGTGCCAATCTGATAGGTGCTATCGGAAAAGTAAACGGGAGTATCGCCCAGAAGTTCAGTAGCGATGGTTACAATTCTTGGATCGTAAATTACCCAGCCAAGCTTCTCCTTACTCAATAAATCACCTTTTACGGAGGCAGCTTGCTTTACCTGTTTAACGAGGCCAAGCTTCTGCTGCTGGTCTCGATAGGTATAGGCTGCCTGCCGCAACTGGGCTACCTCGTCGGGCGTAAACACGTTCCGAACGATCAGATACCCCTGTTCATCAAATTGCTCCCGGCGTGTCATCATCTTATTTAGCCCAAAACGGCATTCACTTTTTTACCTAACGTTATTTATGAGAGTTTTTCCCGTAGAATCTGTAAAATCAATTCCTGGCCAGCCACCAATTTTTCCTGACTCACTCTAAGTTCTTCGTAAGCTTTTGTTAACTGACCTTGTCCTCTTTTTAAGATTTCTTGGCCAATTCGCAATTCATCATAATTTGCTTCTATCCGTTCTTGACCAAGTCGCAATCCATCATAGTTTGCCTCCAAACGTTCCTGACCTAGACGCAATTCATCATAATTTGCTTCTATCCGTTCCTGACCTAGACGCAACCCATCATAGTTTTCGTTCAAGCTCTTCTGTTCAAGTCGAAGCTCTTCCTGACCAGCTTGCAATATCTCCAGTTGTTTTTGCGTGGTAACGGTTAGATTTGCTAACCCAATGGCTGTAAGCTCTCCCGTTTTTTTTACCTGGTCGAGTTCACTTTTTGTATTGGTAGCCAATTCAACAAGCTGGCCTTGTCCTTCGATCAAGCGATCAATCTTCTGAAGTGAATCAGCCATTAGTGGCTCCAACTGATCAAGTCTACGATTAGGGGTCATTTAGCGAATATAATTTAGTAAAATATGTGCGGGCAATATACCTATTCGCAATATACACAACAAGAAATTAGCAACCAATAATAAAGAAAATGCATACTTAATGACACACTACCCGTCTATAATAAGTCTAGGAGCAGTCTGCATACCAAAACTTTTGCGCCTGTTATGTATCCGTCAGTTGGCTATCTGGCCTGCTGAGACAAACTCAACGGTAGCTACTCGGGCCATATCGTCCCAGAAACTGGGGTAGGATTTAGCGACTACGCCTGGTTCTTCAATGATAATTTCCTCCCGCATGGCTACAGGTGCAAAAGCCATAGCCATCCGGTGATCGTCGTAGGTCTTAATGACAGCCGGAACCGTGTGCGTCTGGCCCAAGCGTCGAACTTCATACCGATGGTTCGGATCTATTTCAACTAATTCGGCGCCAATTTTCTGCAATTCAGCCTGTAGAGCGGCCACCCGGTCGGTCTCTTTAATTTTCAGGCTTTCGATACCCGTGAGTCGTAGCGTAACTCCTTTTACAGCCGCGCAAACCGCCACAGTCTGTGCCAGATCAGGGCAATCGGTAAAATCCCAGGCCAGCGACTCAGCAGCCGGGTGTTTAGTGAGCCGAACGCCCTGTTCTGTAAACGTGCTTTCGACACCTAACAATCGCATAATCGACACAATAGCACTGTCGCCCTGCAACGATTTTGGTTTCAACCCTAAGAGGGTGATTTCAGCCGTTTCATCAAGTGCTAAAGCCGCTACACTATACCAGTAACTGGCTCCCGACCAATCCGACTCGATAGTATAGGCTGTAGGAATATACGGCCTGGGGGCTACAGTAATCGTTTTCGCATCCCAGTCAGCCCGTACATCGGCCCCGAAGCAGATCATTTGCTCCAGCGTCATTTCAATATACGGCCGCGAGCCGATAGCCCCAGTCAATTCCAGGGTCAGCCCGTTGGGCAAGGTAGGAGCAATCATCAGCAAGGCCGAAATGTACTGGCTACTTACATCGCCCCGAATTTGTACTCGGCTAGTGCCCAAAGGCTTAAATCCATTCAATTGCAACGGAGGATAGCCATCTTTGTTCAAATAGGTAATATCAGCACCAAGGGTTCGCAACGCATCGACCAGAATACCAATAGGCCGTTCACACATGCGCGGGGTGCCTGTCATCGTTTTACTCTGTCCGGTTGCCGCAAAATAAGCTGTCAGAAAACGCATCGTCGTACCTGCATCCAGTACATCGGCGGTACTGTCGTCCGATTTAAGCAACCGAATCATCGTTTGTGTATCGCGAGCGGTCGACAGGTTATGCAGATCCGATTGAAAGCCAGCCAGGGCATCAATGATCAAAGCACGGTTACTTTCACTTTTCGACGAAGCCAATGGAATCGTAGCCTGGACAAGGCCGGGGCTGGTTAGGCTGGCAGGAGGAGTTAAACGAACAGCGTTCAAGCAGTTTATTGTTTATAGTTTTCGGTTTAGGGTGGACTGACGCGAAAGCAACTAGGCGTCCGCCTACCGTAAACTGAAAAACGTAAAAGAAATTGTTCACAAAAAAACGAAAAATCGGGTAGATTCCGGTCATCATCTGCCTGTAATACGAGGTAAAAGCTCCATCCTTACATGAATCAGTTTATCAACGCTACCGTCTTTACTGGCGATGAATGGCTTACCGATGCAACCGTCCGCGTAGAAAATGGTCGGATTCAGGAAATTACAACAGCCAACAATCTTTCTACCGATTCAGCATCCAGTATCGATCTGGCAGGTGATTGTCTTATTCCCGGCCTCATCGATCTTCAATTATATGGTGGTTCGAATCTATTCTTAAACGAGGTACCAACCCCCGATACGGTTCGTCACATTTATAACTCACATGCCTTCAATGGCACTACGACTCTCCTACCAACCATTCACTCAACCTCGCTGGCTATTATGCAGCAAGCGATGGCAGCCGTAGTGGTAGTTCGAGACGAAGACCCATTTGGGGTACCGGGTCTACACATTGAAGGGCCTTATTTTAACCCTGTCAAGCGGGGAGCCCATAGCATGGCCTATGTACGAACTCCCGCCGAAGGTGAGCTGGAAGCCCTGTTCAGTACAAATGCCGACATCATTCGTATACTGACACTGGCTCCCGAAATTTTTTCGCCAGAGCATTTTGTGGCCATCAAGCAATTGAAGCATCCTACTACGCTGCTTTCGCTGGGCCATAGTAATGCTACTTATGAGCAAGCTACAGCCGCCTTCGACAATGGTGTGTCGCTTTCTACGCACTTGTATAATGCCATGCGAGGTTTTGAAAGTCGCGAGCCGGGTGTTGTCGGGGCCGTATTCGATCATCCTACCGTTCGGGCCAGCATCATTGCAGATGGTTATCATTGCAATCCCACTACCATCCGTATTGCCTACCGATTGCTTGGCGAACGGTTATTTCTTATTTCGGATGCCTTATTCGCCAATCCACCCCGCCCTTCGTTTACTCTCGGCCAGTTTGTCGTTCATTATGAACCAGATAGCAGTGGACCTGGGCGTTACGTCAACGATGAAGGAAATCTGGCAGGTTCCGCCATAACCCTAATCGACTGCGTTCGAATAGCGGTTGAAAAAGCCGGGATTCCATTGACCAACGCGCTTCGCATGGCGTCAACGGTTCCAGCCGACATTATCGGCATGGGCCACCAACTGGGAAAGATTCAGCCAGGGTACGTCGCTAACCTGGTACGGACAGATCAATCACTCTACACAAAAGGGGTCTGGACCCAGGGTGTAGCTATCCGTTGAGGGCTGTACCCTACCCTTTCCTCTTCAATATTCTAACGTTACCCTCGAACGGTAGCTGGCTCAGATAAAACCCATCTTGCACAGCTATTTTTCGGGGGTAATTTGTTTTAGTTGAACTACTATGCTTACGGTTTATCAAGTAAGTATAAATACGGATATTTAGAAAACAGATAATAGAAAAATAGAAGCTATATAATTTTCTGTTGCACTATTCATATAATTCAGTATTATATTCTACATTTACACTTGACAACGTTATTATAGTTTGTAATTTCGACTAAGTACAACAAAATATACTCTCAATAGCGCGCTAGAGTTTTAACTGAGAGGCACTCTATCAAAAAAGCTAATAGCCAGAAACTAACCCGTAGTCGATACGCTATAGCCCGATTTCAATAGTATTTTTTTGCCTTCCGTATGGGCCCTAAAATCCCTGTCAGGTCGTGTATTGTCTAGTGATTAAAACTAAGTATTACTTACCGTTCAACTTATCAGTATGATAAAACCGTACGAATCAATCAGCGGACACACAATAGGCCGAAGGTATTCTCCGGGAATTTTACTTTATCGATCGCCGGCCGGCCTGACAATGGGGCGATCCGAGGTGCAACGCTCTATGAAGCAGCACATTTCCAATGTAAGCCAACAGCATCCCTCTGTACACCGTCGGCAACAGAGCTGATTTATACGCCCCATTCATCATCAATCTGGCTAAAATCAAACAATTGCGTGAGTCATCAGCATACAGAATGCCTTACTGCTCTCCTTTCCTACCCCCTGGGCAGGGGAAAACGTGGATTATCCAATCTAACTTTTCATCAATAATTATGAAACAAAAGAGACTTCTACTTCACGTAATGCCAGTGCTGGTTACCGTGTTAGCACTGATAATACTAGTGCCACAAACGACGTTGGCTCAGACCCGAAAAGTAACCGGGAAAGTCAGCTCCAGCGGCAATGCTGAAATTTTACAGGGCGTCAATGTACTGGTGAAAGGCAATAGCCGCAAAGGTGCGATTACAGATGCTCAGGGCATGTTTTCGGTTGACGCTTCTCCAAGTGATGTATTGGTTGTTAGCTTTATCGGCTTCAAATCCAAAGAGATAAAAGTAGGCGATCAAACCAATATTAACATATCGCTCGACGAGGATGCTACCCAACTGACCGAGTTAGTCGTAACGGGTACACGCAATACGGGACGAACCATTCTGGAAACACCTGTACCCGTGGATGTTATCTCGATTAAAGACATTATGGGCGACTTGCCTCAGATTGACCTGGCCCAGATGCTTGCCTTTGTTGCTCCTAGCTTTAACGCGGTCCGAAACCAGGGGGGCGACCTCGACTCTCACGTCGATCCGGTACAGCTACGAAATATGGCACCCAACCAGATTCTGGTTCTCGTCAATGGCAAACGGCGGCACACGTCATCGCTCCTGATCGGTACAACGGCCGTTGGTAGTCCTTCCACATCGGTCGATATGATGACCATACCAGCCGCATCGATTGATCGGGTCGAAATTCTGCGCGATGGTGCAGCGGCTCAGTACGGTTCGGATGCCGTTGCCGGGGTGGTGAACATCATTCTGAAAAAAGGAACGAACAAATTAACGAGTAGCCTGACGGGTGGTGGGTATCTCAACTCAGGTGGGCAGGCTGGCGATCTGACCAAGGCGGGCAAACCCGATGGCTTCAACTACCAGTTCGATGCAAACTATGGCTTCAAGATTGGCGACAAAGGCTTTCTTAACCTAACAGGCCAGATCACCCAGCGTCGGCCAACCATTCGCCAGTTTGTAAACGACTGGGAGATCTACGACAACACATACCTGAACAACCTGCGTACCGACAAATATGGCCGCCCTATTATTACTAATCCCGAACTGGTTAACGCGCTGGCGGCTGGCAACACAACTTCTGCCACCAGCCTGAAAACAGAAGCGGGTTTACTGAGCGCCCGTGGCCTCACACCCTCCGATTTTTCGGTATATGCGGGTATGCCCGGTATCACGATGGGTTCGATGTTCTATAACGCAGGGTATGAAATCAACGCCAATACGACGCTCTACAGTTTCGGGGGTATGTCGTACAAATACCTGAAAGGATTCTCCTGCTACTATCGTCGCCCTGCCCAAACGGATCGATTCAATTATCTGCTCTATCCCAATGGATTCCGGCCACAATTGATCACCAATACAGCCGATATATCCAACACGGTCGGTATCCGCAGTAAACTGGGTGAGTTCAGCGTCGATTTTAGCAACACATTCGGTCGGAATACCTCGCTGATTAGCATGACCAACACCTTCAATGCATCAATCGGCGCTAACTCGCCGGTCGATATGAACATTGGCACGAACCAGTTCACCCAGAACTCCACCAACCTTGACTTCTCGCGGTATTTCAAGGGGGTTATGAGCGGCCTGAACGTCGCGTTTGGTGCAGAGATGCGGGTTGAAAACTACAAGATCATTAAAGGACAGGATGAGAGCTATACGTACGGCGATGCAGGCATTCTGACCGCTACGCAGGCAGGATTGCTGGTTGGTCCCAACGGATTACCGTTACAGAATGAAGCCGCTCAGCCGATTGTAGGGGCCGATGGAAAACCGTTGTCTGTATTTGCCGGGCAGCAAATTACGGTCAAAAACTTTGCAGCCAACTGCCAGTGCTTTTCTGGATTTGGGCCTAAAGATGAGCGTAACGCGTTCCGCACAACGATGGCGGCATATCTGGATACCGAGCTTGAGTTAACCCAGAAACTCTTGCTGGCGGCTGCCGTACGGATTGAAAACTATTCTGACTTTGGCGGAGTAGCGATTGGTAAATTAGCAGCCCGGTACAACATCGCCAAGAATCTTACTGTCCGGGGCTCTATTGCCTCAGGCTTCCGGGCACCTTCGTTGCAGGAGTTGAATTTCACCCACACCACTACGGCCTTTATACCCGATGCCAACGGAGTGCCTCAACCTCTGGACGTTACTACCTATGCGACCAACAGCACAGCTGCCCGCGTGCTGGGCATCAAAGGTCTTAGCCAGGAAAACTCCCGGACTTATGGCCTGGGCCTCACCTACCAGCCTACACGGGGTTTTGAGGTCACCGTAGATGCCTATCAGATTGATGTCGATAACCGTATTTTTCAGACCAGTTTCTTTAGTGCTGAGGAAGTAGGTAATCACTATGATGAAGTAATCGGTGCTGGTCAGGCTCAGTTCTTCGTCAACGGAGCCAATGTACGCTCCAAAGGCCTTGAACTGGTTGGCAACTACACCCAGAATCTGTCCCGCAACAAAAGCCTCACTTACAGCCTGGCTGCCATTTTCAGCCAGAACAGCATCCTGAGCCGAAACCCGCCCAGCCTGAAGGTCGAGAATCTTACACCCGATCAGGTGGTCGAAAAATACCTTAGCCGGGATATTATCGGTCAGTTTGAAACCGGAACCCCACGCACCAAACTCATTGGCTCAGTCATGTATCGGCAAAACAAATGGGATGTGATGCTGCGTGGCACCTATTATGGAAAAATCACGGCCCTTTCTGTATCGGCCGACGATAAGGGGAATTACTACGATCAGACCTTTAAGCCTCAAACGATCTTCGACTTAAGCATCGGATACGCTGTAAATAAAAGCCTGAAATTTTCCATTGGTGGCAGTAACATTCTTGACCAATACCCAGAGATCCTTCGTCCTGAAAACCGTGGTTTTTATCTGTACTCCAACTATCAGCAAGGATCAAACGGCGCCTATTACTATGGCCGTGTGTTATTCAACCTTTAATGTATCCAGACAATGAAACACCTTGTTTATCACTTTCGCTCAATGCCAGCACTAGTCCTGCTATTTGCACTGCTTGTACTGTCGACCTCCTGTGAGCAGGAAAACTATGAGCCAATCTATAATGCGGCTTCAGGTGGTGGTACACTGTCTACCTATAAGGCGTATACCCTAGCCTCAACGGATGGAAAAAATATCTATGGACGTGTTGTTTTTTATAAATACAACACGTCGGTTACGCTGGTAGAAGTGGGTCTGTACAACACCGCAACCGGCACATCGTATTCATCTTCGATCTTTCAGGGCAAGCTATCGGCCGCATTGACTACGTCACTCAAACCGCTGGATACCATCAACGGAACCACTGGTGCATTTTCCAGCAACAAATATTTTACAATCAATGAAGCTGGTTTTTATGATAAGTTGAGTACATATGATGCCAATGTGAAGGTAATGCAGGGAACAACGCTGGTAGCTAGTGGTAATATTGGCGTTAATGCTACGCCGGTTGCCCAATCGTAATGCTTATGGACAAAACCCCTAATGAGTTATATCGCTAAAGTAGGTTAAGATTTTTCCGCAAAATGTGTTTTTTAATAGCTCTGGATTCTTTTCTGGAGCTATTTTCGTGTATAGCCCTACCAACAAAAAACTGTCGATCGGCTGGCGTTCCTACGGCCGATACTGGTCATACGAATCATCTCAATCCATAGTCTAGTTGGGTTGGTAAATACTCAATTCATCCTCTCCTACCTGTTTTCGGCTAACCAGTCTCCCCTGCACTATTGGTGCTTTTATTCCGTTACCCAACATACGAGGACTACGGAATACGCGCATCTCGTCCCACACGCCCTCGTCCAGGAATGATTGCAACAGAGAGGCTCCTCCTTCAACCAGTACCGATTGAATACCCTGTAGATGAAGGTCCTGCAAGGTGTTATTGAGTGATTGAGCGATTGAGTAGCTGGGTGGAAAAAGGGTTGAATCGGCTTTTTGCTCTACCACACTTTCGCCGTTGCGCTCTTTGAGACGTTGATGGTAAACAATTGTTGGTTGAGAACCGTCGAATACATGAAGATCAGCAGGTAAGGTCAGGTTGCGGTCCCATACAATACGAACAGGATTCTTACCAGGCCAAAGTCGGGTATTGAGTCGAGGGTTATCGTTGCGGGCGGTATTGGTACCCACCATGATGCCATCTTCTTCACCTCGCCACCGATGCACCAGCCGATGGGCTAATTCACCACTGATTTTGACAGGCTGGGCACCTTCGCCCCCAATAAATCCGTCAGATGTTTCGGCCCATTTCAGGATAATATAGGGGCGCTTCTTTTCAAAAAAAGTAAAAAAACGGGCATTCAACTGGCGACCCATTTCGTTCATAACTCCCGTTTCGACCTGAATACCAGCAGCACGAAGCCGGGCGAAGCCCTGACCAGCCACGAGCGGATTAGGATCGTCGTTACAGCATACAACCCGACCGACCGCTCGTTCGATCAACAAATCGGCACAGGGGGGCTGTTTACCGTAATGCGAGCAGGGTTCCAGCGTTACATAGGCTGTACTTTCGGGCAACAGATGGGCATCCTGTGACCGAACCGATAGTATCGCGTTGCGTTCGGCATGTGCTTCGCCGTATCGTTGATGCCACCCTTCACCTATTATTCTGGCAAACGGAATGTCAATCTCTCCTTTTCGATCATGTACGATCACACAGCCAACCATTGGGTTAGGGCTCACCCGACCACGACCCAGTGTAGCCAGTTCGAGCGCACGGCGCATAAATGGGTTTTCCATAAACTGTAAACCGAATATCATAAACTTCCCTATTTTTGGCAAAATTACCTGATAGAACCCAATGGCCACCGCCAAACCTCTATACGACCGGCTCAGTAAGAACATCACGGCCTACCCGCCCGAAGAAGCGCGGGAAATGGCGTTCATGCTACTCGACCATTACTTCGGCCTGCGCAAAACGGATGTTCTGACCGATAAACCACTCCCGCCAAACCGCACGGAACCCGACTGGTTTAAAATTCTGGAACGTCTCAATCGACAGGAACCCATTCAGCACGTTATTGGTACGACGATCTTTTGTGGATTAGAGTTCGACGTATCGCCCGATGTGCTCATTCCAAGGCCTGAAACCGAAGACCTGGTCAGGCTCATTATGCACGATTTTGCCGACCGAACCGACGATGTACCGATCGTTGACATTGGTACTGGTAGTGGGTGTATTGCCATTACCCTGGCCCGGTTTCTTCCCCAATCCGTTGTAACGGGCTGGGATGTTTCGGCCGAAGCGTTAGCACTCGCCCAGCGTAATGCACAAAACCTGAAAGCGGATGTACAGTTCGAGATTCAGGACATTCTGGCCGTTCCTTCCGACTTTAGCCGACGGTTTGATTGCGTTGTCAGTAATCCGCCTTATGTAACACGTTCCGAAGCCGCTGACATGGACCGGAACGTACTCAATTACGAACCCGATCTGGCTTTATTTGTTGATGATAATGATCCGCTGGTTTTCTATAAAGCCGTAGCCGATTTCTGCACACGCCATCTCACTAAAGATGGGGCTTGTTACGTTGAAATTAATGAGCGCTTCGGCGAAGCTACCCGGCAGGTATTTGCTGATCGGGGATTCTCCAACATACAGGTATACAAAGATATTCACGGCAAGGATCGCAGTATCCGTGCTACGTTTTAGTTTATACGTTTACGGTCTACGGTTTACGGTGAGTTAGCGCAAGATCATTGATGCGTCAGCCTACTATAAACCATAAACCATAAACTGAAAACGATACAAGATGCAATCGACCACTTCATTCAGTTACCATACAAAAATCCGCGAGGTATTCGGTGAGATGAGCAAGGTTGTAGTCGGGCAGGAACGCCTGCTCAATCGCCTGCTGATCGGCCTGTTTACGGGTGGTCATATTTTACTGGAAGGCGTTCCCGGTCTGGCAAAAACACTTACGATCAACACACTCGCCAAAGTTCTTGAACTCGACTTCCAGCGTATCCAGTTCACGCCCGATCTACTCCCTGCCGATCTGATTGGCACGATGATTTTCAATCAGAAAACGGCTGAATTCGAGGTAAAGCAAGGGCCTATTTTTGCCAATCTGATTCTGGCCGACGAGGTCAACCGGTCTCCCGCCAAAGTTCAATCGGCACTACTTGAGGCCATGCAGGAAAAACAGGTAACCATTGGCGAGGAAACGTTTGTACTCGACCGACCCTTTCTGGTACTGGCTACCCAAAACCCGGTCGAACAGGAAGGGACCTATCCACTGCCTGAAGCACAGGTAGACCGCTTCATGATGAAAGTCTTTGTCGATTATCTTAACAAGGACGACGAACTGGAAGTGATGCGTCGGATGTCGAACCTCAATTTCGATTATGAAGTACAGCCGGTACTGGGAAAAGAAGAGTTGAGTGCCATTCGAAATGAAATCAATAGCATCACGATTTCGGAAACCCTGGAACGGTACATCATCGAACTGGTTTTTGCAACACGACGTCCCCTGGAGTACAATTTACGTGACGAAGCCCGCTACATTCAGTTCGGTGTGTCGCCACGGGCTACTATTTATCTGAACCTGGCCGCCAAAGCCCTCGCTTATTTCGACCGACGCGATTATGTCCTTCCTGAGGACATTAAAGAAGTGGCCCCCGACGTATTCAATCATCGCATCATGCTCAATTACGAAGCCGAAGCGGATGGCGTTACCACCTTGCAGGTCATTGATTCCATACTCCGAAAAGTAGCCATTGGACGGTAATCAAGAGCGAAAGAATAAGATTTCAGAAATAAATTTTAGCACTGTTCGCTCTTTTTACTCGTTAATCAATGAAGCCAACGTACCTTTTTTTATTCATCGCGCTGCTTCTGATTGGCGGGTTATGGCTTTATGGTACGTTTGTAACCACACCCCGCCCTTTGCATCATCCACCGGCAGGCACTACCTCACCGGGCAACCGCAGGGTCGAGAAATCCGATGAAGAATGGAAGTCTCTACTGACGCGTTCTCAATACACCATCACACGCGAACGCGGGACCGAATGGCCTAATAGCAGCGAACTGAACCACGAACATCGAGTCGGGAGGTATGCCTGTGTCTGCTGTCATAATCCCCTGTTCTCATCAGCCACCAAATTCGATTCCCATACGGGCTGGCCAAGTTTTTATGAACCTATTGTTCCCAACGCCATCTATACCGAACCCGATGGTAACCGAACGGAAGCGCGCTGTTCGGTCTGTGATGCCCACCTGGGCCACGTATTCAACGACGGTCCCGACCCGACTGGGCTTCGCTATTGCATGAACGGCGTAGCATTGACGTTTGCCCCTGCCAAGTAAACCGTTTTACGAAATTTGCAATTCGCGAATTGCAAATCAGCTATTTGTCAGAACTGGAAATAAATAAACTGGTTGGACGAGAAGACGCCAAACAGATAGGTAACGAACGTAATGAGTGTAAACAACAGAACAAACTGAACCGTATTCCGCGTTGGAATGGAAAGAACAAAGGCCTCTTTAATGAGCAGAAAAACGATCAAAAAGAGACTGAACCACATTTCGACAGCATTCATAGGGCTTTGAATGACATCGCTGAACGACAGCGTACCAATTCGTCCCAGAATCATAAAGGCATCCCCCACACTTCGCGCCCGGAAAAACACCCACGTCAGCATGATCAGAACGAACGTAATAAGCGTATTGATAACTACCCGAACGGGCGACTTCTGACTTTCCCGATCATGAACGGGCGAAGTAATCAAACTGGGTTGCGTACTAGAAAAGCCCAGTTTCGACAGGAGTTTATCACGCAGTACAGCCAGAATTTGGTACACACCATTTAACCCACCCCAAATAACATACGTCCAGTTGGGGCCATGCCAGAGGCCACTGGCCAGAAACACAATCAGCATGTTCAGGTATTGCCGAAACTCACCTTTCCGGTTGCCCCCCAGCGGAATATAGAGGTAGTCCCGAAACCAGGTCGACAGCGAAATATGCCAGCGTCGCCAGAACTCCGAAATCGACTGGGCAATGTAGGGCGTTCGGAAGTTTTCCATGAGCGTGAAGCCCATAACGCGGGCCGCTCCAATCGCCACATCCGAATAGCCCGAAAAGTCACAGTAGATCTGGAAGGTGTAAAAGAATGTGGCCGCCAGCAGGGTGAGCCCATTTTGTTCAGACGGGTTACCGTACGCATAATCGACCAGCATAGCTAACCGATCGGCAATGACCAGCTTTTTAAACAATCCAAAGGCCATTTGCATGAGCCCGGCCTTTACATTTTCAGCATCGTAGGCAAAGGTTTTATGGAATTGCCATAGCACATTCTGCGGGCGCTCAATGGGTCCAGCCACCAACTGGGGGTAGAACATGACGTAGAGCGCGTAAATGCCAAAATGTCGCTCGGCTTTCTGGTTCCCCCGATACACTTCAATGGTATAGCTCATGGCCTGAAACGTATGAAACGACAAGCCAATGGGCAGAATACTCATATTGTCTTTGTAGGAAGAAATACCGCTTTTACCGAATATATGCAACACTTTTACAAACACTCGATTGGCTCCTGCTGTTACGGTTTCGGCAATATGCGGCATATCCAGAAAGTCGAATAAACCGGCAATGTTTTCCGTAAAAAAACCTAGATATTTAAAAAAGGCCAGAATCCCCAGGTTCGAAATCAGCGACAGAATAAGCAGCCAGCGCCGGGAACGCCCACTCGATCGCTCAATCCAGATACCAGCGATGTAGTCAATGATAATAGTCAGGAATAGAATCAGGATATACGACGGCTGGAAAACCATGTAGAAATAACAACTGGCTACCAGCAGCAATATCCATCGCCCCTGCCACTTCAAACTGAAATAGCTTAGGGTAACGACTATAAAAAACAGTAAAAACTGTAGTGAATTAAAAAGCATCCGTTCTACCGTTACGGTTTAGGGCATTCGGTAACGTAAGCGCTTGGCATCCGAACTAACAAACCAGCACTATACAAAAGCGACTGAAAACGATCAGGACACACTGGCTTGCTTCAATGGCATTACGGGCTGCCGCTGCTGATCTTTAATGACGTCTCGCAAGAC
The DNA here is from genome assembly GCF_002056795.1 of Spirosoma aerolatum. Classification (NCBI taxonomy): domain Bacteria; kingdom Pseudomonadati; phylum Bacteroidota; class Cytophagia; order Cytophagales; family Cytophagaceae; genus Spirosoma; species Spirosoma aerolatum. The sequence continues at coordinate 4,469,007 of NZ_CP020104.1, forward strand.
GTACAATGGGCGCCCTTTCGCCTGAAAAAAGATGCGAAGCACATATTCCCCAATCAAGCCGAGCGCAATAAGCTGAACACCACTGAACAAGACCATAACGAACAGCAGGGCCGTAAACCCCTGAGGTACATCATGGTAAATAAAGCGCTTGATTAACGTCTGAACCAGGTAAATCATCGCGACCCCAATCGTGAGCATCCCCAGCCGGGTAATAATCTTGACCGGGTATTCGCTGAAATTGAAGATACCATTATAAGCCAAACGCTGTAGCATCTTGAACGAGTACTTAGGTTCACCCGCCTGCCGGGCATCGCGTTCATACTCCACCCCTATTTGTTTAAAGCCAATCCAGCTACGCATGCCCCGGATAAAGCGGCTTTCTTCGGGCATTTGGTTCAGTACATCGGCCACCCGGCGACTTATCAGCGAAAAATCACCACTGTCGAGTGGCATATCCACGTACGAAATGGCCTTCATAAACCGATAAAAGGCAGCGTAGGCTGTTCGTTTAAAGAAATTTTCTTTTCGTTTCTTCCGAATCGCATACACTACGTCGTATCCCTCCAGATGCTTTGCATAAAATTCGGTCAGTAACTCAGGCGGGTCCTGTAAATCACCGTCGATGATAAAAAGGGCTTCGGAGGCACGAGCGGCCGCAATACCAGCTGTCAGCGCAATCTGGTGTCCATAATTTCGGGATAGAAAGACACAGTGATAACGAGCATCGGTCAAGGCTACCTGCTGCATCAACAGCGCCGTATTGTCGCGGCTTCCATCATCAATCAGCACAACTTCAATACGTAAGGGAGATTTCTCCATGACGGCATTCAGCCGGGAAATCAGATAGGGAAACGACTCGGTTTCGTTATAAAGTGGAGCAATGATTGAAATCTGAGGTTCTAACAAGGTAGTATAGCTTGAGACGGTATCAGCGTTGGCAAAAGTACGTTTTTTTGGCATTTTGGCCACTCCCACAGCGCATTTGTTAAGGAATGGTAATGGTTTGCGGACTAAATCGTATGGGAGCAGAGGCCTCGTCGGACGTTGTCAGGATACCCAGACGATACGTTCCGGGCGGTAACATGGGAATAATTACCTCTGCAAAAACCGTCTGAACGGGTCGATTCAGGTAGAAATTAGCCGGCGAAAAATGGATCGACGAAGGGAATAAATACGTCCGCTGATCGGATTGAACCACTACCGCTGACTGGCCAACCGGTCTGGGCAGCACCCCATAATCGGTTTCGACCAGATAGCTGTACCCTCCACCCGAACGATGCAGGGTAAGATTCTTGTCGGGTTTCATGGACCGCCCTTTGGTTAGCAGGATTTGCTCATAGGCGGAGTAATAGGCATCTGTAGGGTACTGATAAAGGCCTCGTCGAACGGCCTGGTCGAGGCTCCGGCGAGCCAGATTCACAAATGGATGTCCCCAGCTTGGCCCTAACCCCGTTTCGTTGTATTTCTGATTAAACGCGCTGGTAAGGAGTTGCTCTTTTCGGAACGCAATTTTGGGCAACCGAAAGACATACCAGGCGCCCCAAACAACGAAACCGACAACCAAACCAGCTCGTACCCAGGTTTCCAGAACACGCGAATTTTTATACTGCTCACTCAACACATTCAGGTACAGCAGTACAACCAGGAGCGCGGGGTAAATCATGTAGTTGCTGATGAGCATAACCGCATAACCGAACCGGGGCCGCAGAAAAGCGACTACTACCGCATTGACCATCAGAAAAGCGTAACTGCCTGTCAGGAAATAGCGACGTTTCCAGAGTGCTGCTGTCGCCCGATCCAAATTGGCGGATGCCTTAACTGGCCTGCGAAAAATTGGTTCCGCCATTTGCCAGAGTAACCATAGCATCGCCGGAATCAGGATTAATCCAGCCAGGGTAGGCAGTATGCTCCGCACCAGAATAGATGTCTCAGGCAGAAAGTCGAAAAGGCCGCCATTGAAGGTAAAAAAGCCTAAAAAGATCAGATGCGGATGTTCCAGAAAGAATGAGACGCTACTATCGTTCCCCTGCGTATTCGGAAAATCATGAAAATAATAGACGATAGCCCCTACCCCAACGGCCAGCCATATGCCCAGTCGAACCCATTGCCGCTGCATAACCAGTACCACTGCCCCGGCCACCCAGCCAAACAAGCCGTTACTCATCGAAAAAGATGTCAGTACCTGTAGGACAAGCCCAAACCCAAACCGGCTGCGGCTTCCATCGGCCAGTAGATAGATGACTGCTATCACCATCGCCACCACGACCTGATGCTGTAGACTTGTAATGGCCCAGGTCGTTGTCAGATAGTATTGAGGCTGGAGCAATAAAAAAGGAATAGGTACAAACGCCAGAATCGGTAGGCCTGTTGATCGAAAAACCCGATAAAAAATCGCCAGTAGCAGTAACAGAAACGCAAAAGCCGCGAAGATCAACCAACGAAAATTAACAGCTCCTGTCAGGTTGTAACAGAGCAAAGTAAGGAGCTTACCCGTCAGAATACGATGCTCATTGTTAGGACTCAGCAACCAGTATATTTTTCGCTCAACCGTAGGCGCATCAATATACCCAACAATAAAACTCAGAAACGCGTCGATGTCGTCCATCCAGGGCACATCGACAATATAGGCAAACAGCAACAGGCTGAAGCACACAATCGGAATACCGATCAGCACCCAGGCGAGTCTGTCGAACCGACCAACAACCAACGACCGATTACGAGATAGGTACGCTACATTCATTCGATTTGACCAATTCCATCCAACTCAAGCCGAATTGGCGAAACTCGTTAGTTAATTTTCAGGGCAATATGCCAGCTAGTACGTGCACCGATTATGGGGTTGGCTGATGGCCTTTCAGTATAATCGTTTTTTTATGAAAATAATCGGCCCAACAACGATTCCAGAGGTGCTGTGGATTATCATGAATATCTTCCAGAAATAAGGAAACCGGATATTGGCTCAGTGGCGTTATAACACTGTTGGCATCACCCTGTTTCGACAATTGAGCATACCGTTCGAGCATCTCCCGATCATATTGAGCAGCCCGACCACTAAGCCAGTCGCCATATACCACCGGCAGCAACGTTCCCAACGACGCAGCAACTACTGCCCAGATTACTGCCAACAGCATAATCGGACGCAGATACGGAACCAACGAATCAGGATCGAAGCGGTATCGAATACGAATAACCAGTAATGTCAGGTTATACAATAAGCATAGCCAGAAAGCCAGGTTGATCAAATTGATCAGCCGGGGAATGGGAGCGATACCCACACCATAAAAATGCAATGAAATAAGCGCCAGAAGCGTTGCCACCATATACAAGAGCCCCCAAAGTGGATGTAAACGCAGGTAGGGTGGAAAATCGGATCGGCGTCGACGTGTGCCCGCCAGTTTCCAGGCTAGAGGCACGTATAAAATCGACAAAGGAAGCCAGGGCGTTGTAAACAGTTGTTTAGGAATGTATGTAACCGCAAACTTAAGCGACGATATCAAGGTGAACGGGATATCGCTTCCATGCGGGTTGCCCCCCAACCGAATGGCATTGCCCGGTGCTTTGAATAGATAATAACAGGCCACTGCCGCCACTGCCAGCAAAATCACCAGGGTTGCCGATACCCGACGACGCTCTATTAATTCCCCAAAGCCAATCAGCGCCAATACGGATAACACTAGTACCATCGTCATCTCACTTGACCCGATAATTGCCGTAACCAGCAAACTTTCCGTAATCACATAACCCGACTTCCAGTTAAATCCACGTTGTTGGTGCGCCATCAGGACAGCCAGTAAAAACAGGAAAAGGGCGCTGGACAAACCATAGCTAGCCAGCCCTGTATACCAATACAAATACTCAGGAATCCCTGCCAGGGTAGTAATGAAGCCAATAAAAACCCCGAACGCTAAAGCAAGTTTGGCTTCCAGATCAAAAAACGTGGACAGTAATTGGTTCGCAATGGCATAGCAACCCGCTAATACCAGCGCCAGCAAAACCATTGGATAGATTTTATAGGCACTATACCACCCCAGTATGATCGGATTGGTATGAACAATGAAATTATGAAAGAAACGCCCGGTCCATCCATCATAATAATACTGTTGAGCCTGCCAGAATCCATAGTGGATCACGGTATTCGCAAAACAATAATCGTCGGTGGGTGATGGGTGGTTGTAAGTGGCCAGCGCAACTAAAGGCGTAAGGACAACAATAGCAAACAGACCCAGCAGAAAAGTAACAATACGTAATAAAGATCCAGACATAAAATGCATTTCAGTTTACGATCATGGTAAACGGTGAACCATATATCGCTTCTCTAGCCACCTTCTTAGGTTGAGGTGGGCAACTGAGCTTGAGTTTTCGTCAATCGGCTATTAAGAAACGGATAAGCCAGTACAGCCGCCAGAATCACCAGCGTTCCGCCGTAAAAGCCCAATGTCATGCGTTCAGTATCGCCAAAAATCAAAACGGCCAGCAAGATACCATAAACTGGCTCCAAATTAACGGTCAACACTGCCATATAAGGCGAGAACTTTCGTAACAGGCTCACCCCTATCGAATAAGCATAGACCGTACAAACTAGTGAAAGCACCAATAACCAGAGCCATTGCCAGGTCGATTCAGGCACATATTGAACACTGGCCGATGTATCAACCGAAGCCGTCCATTGAACTAGCAGCCACAAGCCCAGAGCCGCCACAGATGCGCCAATCATTTCATAAAACGAAATAACCAGGGCATTATAGCGCTGGGTAAACCGACTATTGATGATGGTGAACAACGACGATAGCATAGCCGAAAGCACGGCTACCGTCAACCCAACGACTTTGTCGAACTCAAACCGAAAAATCAGGTAAAGCCCCAGCATTACAACGGCTCCCAGCACGACTTCAATCGGCCTTACCCGCCTACGCAACACCAATGGCTCCAACACACTCGCCCAAAGTGAACTCGTCGCCATACCGGCCAGACACACCGATACGTTGGCCAGTCGGGCAGCCAGAAAAAACAATACCCAATGCAGGCCAATCAATCCGCCCGTAGCCAGTAATCGCCAATAATCGGTAGAAGCTACGTTCAGATTCTGCCTGCGACCTAACAGAACGAGTCCCATTCCCACTACCGCCAGCACCGTACGAAACAATACGACTCCTGACGCATCAAGCGGAGCCAGCAATTTTCCTAATATAGCCGTAAACCCCCAGATCAGAACAATGAAATGGAGCTGGAGATAGTCGGTGAACGTGGGTTTATAAGTCATTAATTTTAAATGATAGGCTGAGTGAATAATAGAATTGGAACAGCTAACCATCCACTCAGTCTATCATTCGCTCAGTCAGAATTATCGGGGAATCGTATTGTACAACAGCACACCAATAGCGGTAAAAATAGCATTGGGAAGCCATACGGCGATAATAGGATTCAGATTACCGGATTCGGCAATTCCCTTCGCCAGCATAAAAAATAGTAGGTAGGTAAAGGCCAGTATGAAACCGAGTGCCACTTGCCAACCAACCCCCCGACGGCTTTTACGGGCCGACATAATAACCCCAATAATCGTCAGGATAATAATCGCAAACGGTCGGGTATCTCGACTGTATTTTTCAAGCAGGTACGTCTCTACCCCATCCGAACCACGGCTTTTCAGCAAATCAATGTATTTGTTGAGTTCCGGCCGGGTAAGGGTTTCAAAAAGATTGAAATTAGAGCTAAAATCGTCTGGTTTCAGATTCAGTGTCGTATCGATACGGGAACCGGGTGTGAGGGTTTCATGCATCCCATTAATGTCCCGAATCCGATAATCAACAATCGACCATTTCTTTTTCTTGGCATCCCATTCAATATGGTCGGCCGAAAGCTTTTGTTTCAACTGATTGCCTTCTACACGTTCCAGGGTGAATTTATACCCGGTATTGCTCATGTTGTTATAGCTTTCCAGATAGGCGTAGGTATTGGGAGCTATTTTGAGGTGTACGTTTCGGTTCGAGTACGTAAAAGCATCGTTAATGTATTTAATCTCAAACGCAATCCGGGTTTTATTGGCTTTCGGAATTACGTAATTGACCATAAAATACGTCAGCACCGCCAGCACGGTTGCTCCCAATGTATAGGGAAATAATAGCCGAACAAAACTGACTCCACTGCTCAGAATAGCAATAATTTCGGTCCGGGCGGCCAATCGCGAGGTCAGGAATACGGTGGCGATAAAGACCATCAGCGGACTAATGTAATTGGCCCAATAGGGAATAAAGTTGAGGTAATAATCCCACAGGATCTCATTACCAGGTGCATTTGTCTTGTGAAAATTGTCCACCTTCTCGGTGTAATCGATCATCACAACTACCAGCACAATCACCATTACCACAAAAATGTAGGTCTGTAAAAAGCGCTTAAGAATATACCAGTCTAAAAGTTTCATATTCCGATTGATCGTTTACGATTTCCAAAAACCGTAAACACGCACTAATTCACTAATAAATTTTTAGCCACTTCATGGCTTACAAACACCGTTCTGCCCGTTTCGGTCTGCACCCGAAACGACTTATCAAACGCACTGATTTCCTGAATAACAACCGTACTTCCAAGCGAAAGATCGGAATAGTCGAGGTGTTGTAGAAACCCTGTCGAATGCTCCAGCACAGCCATCAGGCATACGCCTTCACCAACTTCAGCTTCCGATAGCTTCCGATACCCCGTTTCGGGCATCTGCCCAGCCGATGTCGGAATCGGATCGCCATGTGGATCAAACTGCGGATTGCCTAAATACGTATCTAATCGCGTTACTAACTCTTCCGATCGAATATGTTCCAGTTCCTCCGCGATATCATGTACTTTATCCCAACTAAAGCCCAGTTTTTCAACCAGAAAAACTTCCCAGAGCCGATGCCGCCGGATAATCTGCAACGCCAATCGTTCCCCTTCTTCCGTCAACCGCACTCCCTGGTATTTTTTGTAATGAATAAGCTGTTTGTCAGACAGTTTTCGCAACATATCCGTTACCGAAGCGGCTTTGGTAGCGGTTACTTCTGCCAGGGCATTCGTACTGACTTCGCCCTGCTGCCGGTTAGCCAGGTTGTAGATGGTCTTCAGATAGTTTTCTTCCGTGAACGATTGCATATAGTACGGCGCTCTTGCTCAGAACAACGAACAAAATCAAAACAGTTTGGCAACAAAGGTAGTTTTTATGTTAAACTTTCTAAAAATTTAGGCCAGTCTAAATTTTTATTTCAACATTACCTATATTTGTTGCGTTATAGAGGAGAACAATCAATTGACTCAACTAAAGCAGCTTATTGAAGCTAAATGGAAGTAACGAATACATCAACGCAACACTGGTACGCTGAAGATACAACATCCCCGTTGACCGATGTTCACGGGTCAGTGCATGTTCCGGTCGGACGGGGGTTCTTCCGAACGTTGCGTGCCTATGCAGGTCCCGGTCTGATGGTGGCCGTTGGCTATATGGACCCCGGCAACTGGGCCACCGATATTGCCGGGGGTGCCCAGTTCGGCTACCAGCTCCTATCAGTCGTTTTGATTTCCAACCTGTTTGCTATTTTATTACAGCATTTGGCGCTAAAACTGGGCATTGCCACCGGCCGTGATCTGGCACAAGCCTGTCGCGATCATTTTAGCCGCCCGGTAGGTATAGGTCTGTGGCTACTGGCCGAAATAGCTATTGCCGCCTGCGATTTGGCTGAAGTGATTGGGTCAGCTATAGCGCTGAATTTACTCTTTGGCCTTCCGATTACGATTGGCGTACTCATAACAGCGCTCGACGCATTACTTCTGCTGTATCTGCAAAACAAAGGTTTTCAGATTCTGGAACGGATTGTAGCGGGTTTAATCTTTCTAATCGTAGGCTGTTTTGGTTATGAACTGATCGTTTCTCAGCCCGTCATGGCCGATGTTGTTGCGGGATTGATTCCTCGTTCAGCCGTCGTCACAAATCCGGGCATGCTTTACATAGCCATCGGCATACTGGGGGCTACCGTTATGCCGCACAACCTCTATCTACATTCCAGTATTGTGCAAACCCGCGATTACGGACGCAACGATACTGGTCGTAAAGCCGCTATTAAGTTTGCAACAATCGATTCGACGGTTTCGCTCTTCCTGGCCTTTTTTATCAATGCCGCCATTCTTGTGCTGTCGGCGGCTACATTCCACTTTTCAGGAAATCAACAGGTGGCCGATATAGCCGATGCTCACCGTCTGCTCGATCCGATTCTTGGGGTCAAATTAGCGGGTATTTTGTTTGCCGTAGCGCTGCTCGCTTCCGGCCAGAACTCTACACTGACGGGTACACTCGCAGGTCAGATTGTGATGGAAGGATTTCTGAATCTACGGCTAAAGCCCTGGGTTCGCCGGCTGGTTACTCGTCTGGTGGCCATTATCCCCGCCCTCATTGTAGCCATTTTATATGGCGAACGCGGAACCGCTGAATTGTTAGTACTTAGCCAGGTTATCCTGTCACTGCAACTCAGCTTCGCGGTTGTTCCTTTGGTGCAGTTCACCAGTGATAAAACCCAAATGGGCCGCTTTGCCAATCCGAGCTGGTTAAAAATACTCTCTTGGGCCGTTGCGCTGATCATCATGGGGCTGAACGGGTATTTGCTTTGGGATACGATTCATTAAGTTGAGCGCCAAGGAATTGTATTACACTGAAATAGCTTGAGACTAACCGTGCAGAGATATGAAAGTGAGCAGTTTGGCGATACCAGGAAAACCATTGCCCTACCCTCTGGTCAGGTACTAGCAAATGTCGATGAGTTTTACCGTCGCGATGGTAGCTTTGTAATTACACCAAAACAGGGTAGTGTATCGTAGACTAAATATTCCGCTGCACTACCCTGTTTTGGTGTTTTTTATAGGTTTATCAGGACGATAGTCAGTTTATTTTAGCCACCAAGTTGTTTTTAATTCGCCTGTATTTGCTTTCTGATAAATAATTTCATTTTTGGGCCAGCGATATGAACAGGCTTAGTTGTTTTCCGCTTGCTTGTCGGCTTCATCGGCTATACTGACCTAAACTATGCGATTATTTTTACGATTTTTAGCGCTCTTGCTTGCGCTGCTGCTCATTGTACTGGTTGTCAACACGTTTCGGCTGACACCGCACCAACTGATCAGCGTACCTCCTGCTGCTCCCATTTCCATCCCCGATTCAGCCATTCAGCGACTGGCCGGAGCTATCCGAATCCCTACGGTATCCTATACCGACCACAGCCTAACCAATACGGCTCAATTCGACAAATTCCTAGCTTACATTCAAACGGCATTTCCACTCATCCATCAACGACTGAAACGCGAAACGTTTAACAAATACGGTTTACTATTGGAATGGAAAGGCCGCAATACCAATCTGAAACCCATGTTGCTCATGGGTCATTACGATCTAGTGCCCGTTATTCAGGGTACGCAAAAAATGTGGAAGTGTCCTCCGTTCGGCGGTATTATTGCAGGCGATTTCCTCTATGGACGCGGTATTCTCGACGACAAAATGAGCGTTATTGCTTTATTGGAATCGACTGAATATCTACTCAGAACCAATTTTCAACCCGAGCGCACCTTATTTCTGGCCTTTGGTCCCGATGTTTCTTCATCGGGCCGTGAAGCGCAAACCATTGCGGCTGCTCTGAAAAACGAAACATTTCACTCAACTATATTCTGGACGAAGGTGGCGTCATTAAAACAGAAGGCGTAGCCGAACTTAACAAACCTGTTGCCCTGATCGGCATTGGGGAAAAAGGGTATTTAAGCCGGTACTAATGAACGTATCCGTATAACGGATTATCGGAATATGATCCAATTATGTGGCTTTAATTCGCAATAGCCAGTCTAACAAAGGAATTCATCATAGGCAGGCTACCAAAAGAGATGGCCTGCCAAGTAGACAGACCATCTGCCAACTACACCTAATTAAAACCCAAACTGACTAGAATATGGGCACATGTATGTACGTATTTTCCCGACCGACAGTTTTCTGGCCACCTCCCAACGTTTATTTGGTATATGGCTGGATTATTGCATTTTGACAGGGAAGGTAACTTTCGATTAAACTGCGATTAATGAATCTAAACATCGGTTATCTTTGCGCCGTTTTGACCCGCCCGTAAGGCAAAAAGGCGTAAGCCTATTTTATGGAAGACAAAAAACATTTAGACACCGTTACCGCTGCCGGACTGCTGGTAGCCATGGGAATCATCTACGGTGATATTGGTACATCCCCTCTGTACACCCTCCGGGCGATCGTTGGACCCAATAATGCAATTCGAGCCGATGTGGTTCGTGGAGCCCTTTCCTGCGTACTCTGGACGCTCACCCTCCAGACGACGGTTAAGTACGTGATCCTGATTCTTCGGGCCGACAACCGGGGCGAAGGGGGTATTTTCGCCCTTTATGCGCTGGTACGTCGACATGCTCGCTGGCTCACATTACCGGCTATTATTGGTGGAGCGGCTTTGCTGGCCGACGGGATTATTACACCCCCAATTTCGGTATCTTCAGCCGTTGAAGGCTTACGTTTGCTGTATCCAGCCATTACGCATATTCAAATCATTGAAATTGTAATTGCTATTCTCACGATACTATTTCTGATTCAGGCATTTGGTACAAGCGTTGTAGGGACCGCCTTTGGCCCCATTATGTTTGTGTGGTTTGTGATGCTGGGAACACTAGGTATTATTCAAATCGCTCAGGCACCAGGGATTCTGTCGGCTATAAATCCCTATTACGCGTATTGGCTACTAACCGAATACCCCGGCGGGTTCTGGCTTCTTGGCTCGGTTTTCCTTTGTACAACGGGAGCCGAAGCTCTGTATTCCGACATGGGGCACTGCGGCCGGGCCAATATTCGGGTTAGTTGGGTATTTGTCAAAACCTGCCTGATTCTCAACTATTTCGGACAGGGTGCCTGGTTGATTGGTCAGGAAGGACAGGTTCTGAATGAGCGGATTCCGTTCTATGAAGTAATGCCCTCCTGGTTTCTGACTATCGGTATCAGTATTGCTACAGCCGCTACGGTCATTGCCAGTCAGGCACTGATCAGCGGATCGTTCACCCTGATCAGTGAAGCCATCCGACTCAATTTCTGGCCAAAAGTTCGGCTACGTTATCCGAGTGTCCAGAAAGGACAACTTTATGTGCCCAGTGTGAATATGCTGCTATGGGCAGGCTGCGTTGGCGTGGTGCTGTATTTCCGTGAATCATCGAACATGGAAGCCGCTTACGGTCTGGCGATCACCCTGACGATGCTCATGACCACGCTGCTTATGTCGTATTACCTTTACACCCACAAGTATCAGGCCTGGTGGGTGGTTTTGTTTCTGACGGTTTATCTGGGTATTGAAGGCTCATTCCTGGTCGCTAACCTAATCAAATTCCCGCACGGTGGTTGGGTATCTGTTTTGATTGGTTCTACCATTGCCGGTGTCATGTATATCTGGCTACAGGCCTTCCAGATCAAACTTCGCCTGACCGAGTACGTTCGCATCGATCAATACATACAGGCCATCAAAGAACTTAGCCGCGACATCAGTATTCCCAAATATGCTACGCACCTGGTGTTTATGAGCAACGCGGCCCGGCAGTCGGAGATTGAATCAAAAATTATTTACTCCATTTTCCAGAAGCGGCCAAAACGTGCCGACATCTACTGGTTCGTTCACGTCGATACGACCGATGATCCGTATACAATGGAGTATAAAGTAAACACCATTGCCCCCGACGATGCCTATAAAGTGACGTTTAAACTGGGTTTCCGGGTCGAACAGCGTATTAACCTCTTCTTCCGCAAAGTGATCGAAGATATGGTGAAGAATAAAGAGGTGGATATTACCAGCCGTTACGAATCGCTGAGTCGTCAGAATGTAATTGGTGATTTCCGGTTCGTAGTATTGGAGAAATTTTTATCGTTTGAGAACGAACTACCTCCCCGCGAGCGGCTTATCATGAACATCTACTTTGCCATCAAGAACTTCACAACCCCCGAAGATCGCTGGTTCGGTCTGGATAGCAGTTCAGTTAAAGTCGAAAAAGTCCCTCTGGTTATTCGTCCAGTCGAAAACGTCCAACTCAAACGCATCACTTCTTAATGATTGAATGATTGAATGATTGAATTGACGAATGGCCTTATGCCAGCTTTATTCAATCATTCAACAATTCAATCATTCAATCATTGATTTTATGAAACTTCTCATCACCGGCGGAGCTGGGTTTGTTGGCTCATCACTGGCCATTTCGCTTAAGCAAAATTATCCTGATTATCAAATCTTTGCCCTCGACAACCTCAAGCGTCGAGGTTCAGAACTGAGTCTGGCACGGCTGAAAGCTGCCGGTATCGAGTTTCTACATGGCGACATTCGGAATAAGGAAGATTTTGATGCGCTGCCTGCTGTTGATACCGTCATCGAAGCGTCGGCCGAACCATCGGTATTAGCGGGTCTGGATGGAACGCCCGATTATCTGATTAACACCAACTTATTCGGTACGGTCAACTGCCTGAATTACGCCCTAAAACACCGGGCTAATTTTATTTTCCTGTCGACCAGCCGTGTTTATCCAATCAAGACGATTGAGACCCTGAATTTCGAGGAAGCCGAAACCCGCTTTGTCCTGACAGACGATCAACCCGTGTCAGGGGTTTCTTCGAAAGGTATTGCCGAGAAGTTCCCACTCGATGGTGCCCGGTCGTTGTATGGCACCACGAAACTGGCATCTGAACTGTTGATTCAGGAGTATAATGAATTCTACGGCCTGAAAACGGTCATCAATCGCTGTGGCGTCATTACCGGCCCCTGGCAGATGGGTAAAGTCGATCAGGGGGTCATGGTACTCTGGATTGCCAAACACTATTTCGAGCAGCAACTGGCCTACATCGGCTACGGGGGTACCGGTAAACAAACCCGCGACATGCTCCACATAGCCGATCTGTATCGGTTGATCGACTGGGAGCTGCACAATCTGGACAAAGTCAATGGCGAAATTCTGAACGCAGGTGGTGGTGTGGAAAGTAGTGCATCACTCCAGGAATTGACTAAAATTTGCCAGGAAGTCACGGGCAAAACCATCCCGATCAAGCAGGTCACAGAAAACCGGGCCGCTGATATTCGACTATATATCACCGACAATACGAACGTAACGAAGCTGACAGGCTGGAAGCCTGAACTTGGCATCCGCGAGATTGTCACCGACATTCATGCCTGGCTCGACGCTAACCGGGCCGCGCTAGAACCTATTTTGAAGTAAACTTAACCTATTTTCAACCGGCACTCCTTTCCTCTCTCCAGTTGTTGGAGAGAGGAAAGGAGTGCCGGTTTTAATCCCGCCAGCCTTCGGGTTTATAAGGGGTTTTTGTTTCGCTGGGCGTACAGGGCGCTGTAGGCGGACGATCATTATTGGGCCAGATCCTTACGTTTGGCGGGAAACGATTTCCTTGATAGGGGGGCGATGGTTCGGGATTGGGACGACGGCTGTTCAGGGCATAAAACAAATCATCCCCGATGTTATCGTGCGGTCCTGCCGGGTCCATAGCCCCTAATGGGATACCTTCTGCATCTTTCCGGTCAAGCCACTGATGATACAACGATACTGCTGAAGCAGTGAAATAACCTGCCACCGGCTCCCGGCTGTTCGCTGTATTTCGCACATTTCCGGCCAGCGCCGTTGGGGGCGAATCGGCTAGACCACCCGTATTTTGCGTCTGTTGCTGAAGCAGTTGAAAATAGCGATAAGCGTCTTTCGTCAGCGATAGCTGCCAAACATCGACCAGGCAGGGAGCATGCTGATAAAATGGGATACTAGCCACTTTTCGTTTCACAAGTAGCCCTCCATTGCTGTATTGATCATCGAACACATTTATCGTTACGTTGCGTACAATTTCCCAGCAGGCTGTTCGGCAATTGTAGTCGTAATACCAATAACCTTTGGGAACATACGGAGCCCCATAGTCGGTCGTATACGTAGGTGGAATAAAACAGTCTTCAAACAACTCATTCCCGGCTACAAAGTAGTATTCGTTTAAATACGTATGTGGCAAGACTTTGTACACCGAATAAACACCCTGCTGGCAGGTTTTGCACCAGTATTGCCGCTCGTAGAGTATCCAGTCCCAGCGATAATAATTATGTTGATTAACCGGGTCCTGCACATCGATAGAAATATCGTGACCAGCAGTAAAACCGTCAAATTGATTAGCGGGCAGGCTTTTCGGATTAAACTCAGCATATGCCTTTTGAATAGGTACTACAGTCGGCATAACCTGCTGGCTCGATTGATAGGTGGTTCCATCGGTTAGCGTAAACCGTAGTTGATAGGCATGCCCAGTTTGTCCTTTGAAATCGCTAGGTAGTTGGTACGATCCATCAATCGTTTCATGGCAGGTAATCAGAACGGAAGAATCGACCATTACCTGTACGGTCGCTCCGGTAATAGGCAGGGTTCCAAAACGACCCGTGAAGGGATCTGCTTTAGAGCGATTGAGTTTGATAATCTGTGCTTCGGCCCGGTCCGAAATTGTGCCATCTACCACGATAATATCGTTAGTCCCATGCAATAACAAATCTTCAGGGTCAACGCAGGCCACTACCAGCATTGTAAGTCCGACAAAAAAAAGCCGTAGGTGCATAGTCGAAAAGTTGCTAGATCAATCTCGCCAGCCTTCGGGCTTTAGCGGGGTTTGGTTAGGGCCGGGTGTACAGGGGGCGGTGATAAAGCGGCCGTGACTACCCGGCGTAAACGGTGGTCCTTCGGGACCTTGCGTTGGCAAACGAACCTTCAGCGCGTAGAATAGTTCATCATCGTCCTGTACAATATTTCCGGCATCGTCATAGGCACCCAGTGGAAGTTTGGTAGCGTCTTTTTTATTGAGCCAGATTTCTTTCACGGCTACCGTGCTTGCCGTAAAGAATCCGACTACCGTTTCCCTAGTATTCGTTACATTTCTGACATTCCCCACCAAAGCCGTTGGGGGCGTGTCGGCCAGACCGCCCGTATTCTGGGTTTGCTGCTGAAACAGATAAAAATACCGGTAGGCTTCTGCCGTTAGCGACGACTGCCGCAGTTGCATTAACGCAGGCTGGCGGGTCAACAGAGGAACCTGGGCTACTTTGCGGCCCACCAACAAACCACCGTTACTGAGCTGGTCGTCGAATACATTCAGGTTATAATTACGAATCCGTGCCCAGCAGGGTGTCCGGCACAGGTAGTCGGAATACCAGTCGCCATTGGGAAAAGTCCAGCCGGAGAACACCGTTAATGGATTTACGCAGTTTTCAATAGCTTGTTTCATAGTAGCTACCACACCATTCTGGATGTAGCGGGTCTGCATGGTGTCGATGTAAATACTTTGGTAGCAGCTTTTGCACCATTTTTGCTTTTCGTACAAAATCCAGTCCCAACGATAATAATTACGCTGATCGGGCGGGTCGTTGGTGTCAACAAACGCATCATACCCTGCCCGGAAATTTGTCGGGTACAGGCCCGGCGGCAAACTGACCGGATTGAACTGTACGCGTGCTTTATCGATTGGCGAAACTGGTAGCATCACCTGCTGACTGGATACATAACGGGGACCTTCATTGAGTGTAAACCTCAGTTGGTAGGCATGGCCCACCTGCCCGCGAAAATCATTGGGCAATCGGTAAATACCATCTTCCGTTTCTTCGGCTTTTACGACTTCGGCCGAATCTACTATCACCTCAACCTGCGCTTTAGTAATCGGCAATACCCCAAATCGGCCTGTAAGTGGGTCAGCGCGGGAGCGATTGAGCGTAATAAGTTGCTCCTCAATCAGGTTTGTCAGGGTGCCATCTACGACTACTACATCCAACGTACCACCCAGAAGTACATCGTCTGGCTTAACACAGGCAATCGGTGACCAGCCTATGACAAGCCAACCGATCAGCCAGAACACTAAACGTTTAGTTGTATCTACGGCTTTCATAACGTACGTTCAGGCTGGACTAATCCCGCCAGCCTTCGGGTTTATTGGGTGTTCTATTATCGTTTGGCAAACAAAGGGCCGTTGGAGGACGGTTCGGGCTATTCTGTATTACCATTTGTGGAATAGCTGGCGGAGTAGGCTCCATGACAGGCTGACGTCTGTTCAACACATAAAATAGCTCTGACCCTACATCACCTCCATACCCAGCAGGCCCGGAGCCCCCAAATGATACACCAGAGGCATCTTTCCGGTCGAGCCAATACCGCAACGAGGCTAGAACAGATGCAGAAAAAAAGCCAACAACAACTTCTTTACGATTGGCTACATTATGCACATTGCCCGCCAAAACTGACGGCGGTGTATCGGCCAGGCCACCCGTGCGTTCGGTCTGATCCTGAATCGCTTTAAAATAGCCATAAGCGTCGGCTGTGAGCGCGCTTTGCCGAATTTCGACCAAACACGGATTATAGGTATAAAACGGAATTTGCGCTGCCTTAAGTCCAGTAATTAACCCACCGTTGGTATACACATCATCGAAGACGGTAATGTCGTGACTGTAAAAGATTTCCCAGCAATTGGTACGGCACATGTAATCATAGGTGTAGTCGGGCAAAGGCGTGCGATAGGAGAAAGCGGGGGGCGTTAATTCCCGATAGCAATCTTCCAACCGGGTCGACCGATCTTCCGTGTAGCTATAATAGTTTCCCCGCGACGCATTCGACAATACCAAGCTGTCTCGAATTCCGTAAACGGCATAAACGCCCTGCTGGCAAGTCCGACACCATTGCTGCTTTTCCCAAATCCTCCAGTCCCAGCGGTAATAATTATGGGCCTCGACAGGGTCTTTAAATTCAACAAACAGGTCGTGCCCCGCTGTATAGAAACCATCCAGTGGTGTTCGTAAACTTTTGGGATTGAACCGGGCCGTTAGTTTATTGATCGACGGAACTGGATAAGCCGGCACAATCTGTTGAGTCGACGCATACCGGGTTCCATCCACCAGTGAAAAACGGAGTTGATATGCGTGACCGATTTGCCCTTTAAAATCGCTGGGGAGTTGGTACGAGCCATCAATGGTTTCGTGGCAGGGGATCGCTTCAGCCGAATCCACTACGACCTCTACAGTTGCCCCGGTGATTGGCGTAAAGCCGGTCTGTCCCGTAAATGGATCGGATTTTGATCGATTGAGTCGAATAACCTGTGGTTCTGGCAGATTATTAATGATCCCATCCACCACTAGCACATCCACCGTTCCGAGCAGTATTCCGTCCACAGGATCGACGCAGGCGATAAGCAACGCAGGTAACAAGCTCATTCGTAAAAACCAACGAAAAAGGCGCATGAGTTGTATCATCGTTACCGTATGAATGAGCTGTTTTGTAGAATTACTTTATCGCCCGAAGTCAACTGACAGGTCAGAAAAACAGGACGCGGGGCATCAGGGAAATAGCCACTGTTATCAACTGGCCCAAACATAAGTGCATCTGGATTCAGATTGTGCGACAGCCCCAAGGCATGACCCAACTCATGCGCTGTTGTCCAATAGCCAAGATTTTGGCCGCTAGGGTCTGTTTTAGTCAGGCTCTGACAGGCGCTAGCCCCAATAAGCCCGACCCGCCGGTCAATTCCATTCTGTTGAGTAGCTATACCTACTCCTTCGGCACTAGCAATTCCCATCGGATAAAATACCAGGAAGACCTGTTCGTTCGGATTTAGTTTCGCTGCTGTTTTTTTATAGATCTCTTCCGAAATACTGTTTAACAGGTCGATGGAGTTGACCCCATATTCATAGCTGTAGCGACTACAGTGAAGCGTATCGACAATCGGTGTATTTAAAGTAAAAGTTTGACCACTCAACCGCTGACCATACCAGGTTTGAACAATGGGCATTGCCTTTCGGATCGCAGCCAGCAAACCTGGGTCGAAATCCCGCTCTTTAGGGACCATATATAACACGGCTACGCTAATCCGTCTGAACGGAACCTCGACCCGTTTCATGACCGACTGACTCAACTCACCATACGTTACTGTCAAACGTACAGGAAATGAACCGCTTGAATCATACGGAATAACAGGAGAAAATTCCTTTGAACTTCGTCCGTTTCCAAAATCCCACTGGGCAGCGCCTGTACTATCCGATACATTTACAAACTGAACACGTATAGGGTAATTCAGTGAACGAGCGGCCGTCGCCATAAAGTCAACGTTGCGCGATGGGGCCATAGTAGCCTCTCTGGAGCAGGCCATCGGCAACCCGATAGCCCCTGCACAAACCAACAAAATCAGGCAGAAGAAGCGCATTCCGTTGAGCCGTTTACTTAAACTCGAAATTGTAGGTCAGGCTAGGAATCGGAGCAGCGAAAATACTCAGCCGATACGGGTTAGTCGCCTGTCCCTCAGTCCGGTAAAAGATCGAGTACACATTCCGGCGACCGTACAGATTATATACGGTAAAGGTCCAGTGCCCCTGCCACCGACGATGCTTCATGCTGGGGTTGTAGATGTTCCAGGCGAAATCCAGCCGATGGTAATCGGGTAGCCGGTACTGATTCCGTTCGTCGTAATACGGATAGGTGCGTCCCTGATAGCGAATGAACCCTTCTGGAGCCGTATACGGTCGGCCGGTACTGTAGGCAAAATTGAACGAAAAACTGTGATGTCGTCCCTGGTTGATATTCAGGCTTATATTGACACTATGTGGTCGGTCGTAATTGGCTCGGTACCAATCGCCACCATTGATCTGCTGCTGAAAATCGACCCCAGCGGCTACCTGGTTCAGCGTTCGGGCATAGGTGTAGTTAACCCAACCCGTGAGCTCGCCCTTCTTTTTGGCCATCATGATTTCCAGCCCATAGGCCTTGCTTCGACCGGGTAGCAATTGCGTTTCGGGATAGGGTTGCAACAGAAAATCAGCCCCCGGTTTGTAATCCAGAATATGCTGGGTACTACGCCAGTACACCTCAGCCGACAACTCAAAAATGTTATTCTTCGAATTATGAAAATACCCCGCCGACCATAGCTGACTCACCTGCGGCTGGATGTGCGCATCCGAGGTTTTCCAGCGCGACGTAGGTAATGGCGTTGTAGTATTGGTAATCACCTGCAAATACTGCCGCATCAGGTTATAACCCAGTTTGATGGATGAGTTATCACCCAATGCATAGCGTAAACCCAGCCTGGGTTCAAATCCACCGTATTGACCCGCCACCTGACCAGCCCCGTATCGGACGGAATCAACCACATTGGTGATATCGTAAACAGCACCGCTCGTTCCTTCACTACCGTAACGACGAACTACTGATGGGCCCAGACTAAGAAAATGGGAATACCGAAGCCCCACCGACACCGCCAGCTTTTCTGAAACACTAATCTCATCTTCAGCATGGATGCCCAGTTCCATAGCATTTTCGATGGGTGTCCGCTGATAATTCACCGCGAGGCTGTTGTTCGGTATCAACTCGCCGGGATTCAGTCGGTAATGGGTTCCGCTAATCCCGATTTCAATTTTCTGATTCTCTAACTGATAGTTCAGGTTCGACTTGAGCTGCCGTTGCAAGAGCGACTGTTTCAAGACCACTTTATTGAATGTGCTGTCCTCAGTCGATAGGATACGAGGAATATACTGAGCCACCAATGCTGTGGTTTGCAGATTCAGACGGGGGTTGAAGGCATGGAACCAGCGTACCATCCCATTAGCTGTTTGCTGGGCGTACTGCGTATTAATTGCATTCACATTCGCCAGACTACCCAATAGATTGGTCTGGAACAAATCCTGACTGAAATACCCCATTGCCGTAACCGTGTTGCGGTCGTCGATGCGCCAGAAAAGCTTAGCAGTCCCATCACCAAACTTAGCCCGGATATCGTCCAGTCGTTTGGAGGCCAGTCGAAGCAGAAAATCGTTAAAAGCACCTCGACCCGAAATCAATAATCCCAGTTTTCCTTTTATAATTGGGGTTTCGACCGTTAACCGATTGGCAACCAGACTAGCTCCACCGCTCAGCTTAAACTCGTTCAGATCAGGATTGCGCAAGCTAATGTCCAGCACCGAAGCCGCTCGCCCACCGTACCGAGCGGGCACATTACCTTTGTATAAATCAAGGCCTCCTACGGCATCGGGCGGGAATACCGAAAAAAGCCCAAACATGTGGGTAGGATTAAAAATGGGCGTATCGTCCATCAGAATCAGGTTCTGATCGGTTGTTCCACCCCGGATATTGACTCCGTTGGCCGCTTCGCCCACACTCGTAACACCCGGCAGCATTTGCAGACTACGCATAATATCGACCTCCCCTAAAGCAGCCGGCATCTTCTTGAGCGTAGCAATATTAATTTGACTGACACCCAGCAACGGCTGACGAACATTCCGATCGTATCCTTTACTGGTAACGACTACCTCTTCGAGCTGGCTGGCTACGGAGGGTAAGCGTACATCCAGGGTAGTGTTGCCCCGAATGGAAATCGTTGTTCGGAAGGGGACAAAGCCAATACTACGCACCACCACAATGTGCTGGCCCATCCGGGCCTTGATCGAATAGTGCCCCTGCTCGTCGGTGTACGTACCCGTAGCCGACTTGTCATAGTCCAGCACAACAGCCGCCCGAACAACGGGTTGATTGGAGGTTGAGTCTCGAATCGTACCCGATAGAGTGTAAAGAATCTGGGCAGAAGCCGCTATACTGCTCAGCCCGAGAAGAAGGATAAATACGAATCGAAGCATGAAAAGAAAAGGTAAACTAGGGTGCGGTTATACTTTATTGCACACAGGAGCCTTGTTCTATTCAGTGAGGAGGGAACAATAGACTAGTGTTCAACAGTATATGATACTATTTAGTTAAACCATCTTTTCTGTAAAATCTACCTATAAGCATAGTCCACTTGCTAGAACAGCCTCTTAATTCGTTAACTAAATAGCAATCCAGCCGTACTGGACAGCTTATTTATCAGGAGTATGCGTTCATTTCTTTTGCTTTCGCTCTGTCTATCAATCACCTACTGGCTTACCGCCTGTGTCGATTCACTTGATCTTACTCTCAACAGTTCGATCGATGTGCTGGTCGTGGATGGCACGATCACAAACCTACCAGAGCCGCAGGTGATCCGACTGAATCGCTCCAAAGCCGACCGGCTGACCGGTCGTTTTGGAGCCGTACCCGTTACGAAAGCCACGGTAGAAATCATCGTGGACTCGACTCAGGTTATTCCCTGCCACGAAACCGTTGACGGTACCTATCAACTTCCCAGTGATTTTAAAGGACAAATTGGGCACGCCTATCAACTGCGGTTTACCCTTTCCGATGGTACTCGCTATCAATCGACACAGCAGGTTATGCCAGCTGTACCCCCAATTCGTAGTGTATCAGCCCGCTTCAATCCCGTGGCATTGCCCGTTGAGCAGCAGTTGGATGGAGGCTACCGAGCTGGGCACGACGTTTTTATTGAGACGCAGGACCCCGCCGATCAGCCAAATTATTACCGCTGGGACTGGAAGCTCTGGGAAAAACAAAGCTGGTGCCGGAGTTGTCATGAAGGAATTTATTCCGTGAATAACATCCTGCTTCACACCTACAAAGACAAAACATTTTACGTAGCAGGCAATGACCTCTATGAAGACTGTTTCGTTCCCGTAAATTATATGGAAGCTGGTCAGCCGCCCTTTCAGACTGGGTTATATGTCTATGATTACCCCTGCCGTACCGATTGCTGGGAAATTCTCTATAGCTATGCACTGAATGTATTCGATGATCAATACACGAATGGGAGTCTCATTCAGCATCGGTCCGTGGCTCAGATTCCTTATTATGATAGCACTGCCTGCCTGGTCGAAATTCGTCAGTCGTCACTAACCCAATCCGCTCATGCCTACTTCAATCAATTTCAGCGCACCCAATTGACTAATGGGCTGACCGATACGGCCCCTTCCGCACCTGTCGGTAACATTCGAAATATGGCTGATAGTCGGGAGAAAGTAGTAGGGTACTTTACAGCATCGGCCGTGTCGGCCAAACGATACTGGATCGACCGAAACGATGTGAATGGGCTTCCCTTTGGCAACATCGTTCCTGAAAAAGTGCCCTGGCAACCTGGTGCAGCCTTTTTTTATTCCTTAAACCGTAGGCAACCGATACCAGAACCCATTTATCCATACCCCAGCATCCGAATATGGGGTGGCCCTCCCCGACCGGTTACTGCCATTTGCGTACCCAGCGACAGCCGAACGCCGTTTAAGCCAGAAGGTTGGCAGGAGTAGGTTCCGGTGGCATTCTTAGCCGCTCAGGAAAAAACGGTATGAATCTATCGTGCAGATTTGGTGGTCTATAAGGTAATTGTAATTTTGACGCATAATCGTTGATCTAAATTCCTATAATTATTAATATGACTACTGCCCTCGACTCTTCTACCCAGCAACGTGTTGATAAATGGCTCAGTGGCAATTACGATGCCGCCACGAAAGAATCGATTCAGCATTTGATTGACTCAGGAAATACCACTGAACTTACCGACTCGTTTTATCGCGACCTGGAATTCGGAACCGGAGGGCTTCGGGGCGTTTTGGGTGTAGGCTCCAATCGCATGAACCGCTACACCGTGGGTGCGGCTACACAGGGGCTTTCCAACTACATCAATGCGGCATTTCCCGGCGAAGATGTGAGCGTAGCTATCGCGCACGACAGCCGCCGGATGAGTCCGGAATTTGCCCAGTTAGCGGCCGATATTTTTTCGGCCAATGGCATAAAAGTATACCTGTTCAGCAGTCTGCGCCCAACGCCCGAGCTGTCGTTTGCCATCCGGCAGTTAGGTTGCCAAAGTGGCCTGGTTATCACGGCGTCGCACAATCCGCCTGAGTATAATGGGTATAAAGTGTACTGGAGCGATGGCGGCCAGGTTGTGTCTCCGCATGATAAGGGGATTATTGCCGAGGTAAATAAAGTTACTTCCGTTGATGACATCAAGTTCATGGGTATTCCCGAACGTATCACGATGATCGACGAAATAATCGATGCCCCATATGTGGAGCGCGTAAAGTCGAACGCTGTCAATCCCGATGTAATTAAGCGTCAGGCAAACCTGAATATTGTCTATACACCCATTCACGGAACAGGTATTACACTGGTACCGCGCGTACTTGATGCGCTGGGCTTCAACAATGTCCATATTGTAGAACAGCAGGCGACTCCCGATGGCAATTTCCCCACCGTAAAATCCCCCAACCCCGAAGAACGGGCTGCCATGCAACTGGCTCTGGACCTGGCTTTATCGATCAACGCCGACCTGGTGATGGCAACCGACCCTGATGCCGACCGCGTTGGTGCTGGTGCTCGCAACCATCATGGGGAGTTTGAGCTACTCAACGGTAACCAGATGGCCAGTCTGATTATTTACTACCTGCTCAACGCCTGGAAAGACGCCGGTAAGCTGACGGGGAAAGAGTTTGTCGCCAAAACCATCGTGACCACCGATCTGATCGATCAGATGTGTAAGAACTACGGCGTCACCTGTTACAATACCCTCACTGGCTTTAAATACATCGCCGAAGTTATCCGTGAACTCGAAGGCAAAGAGAAATTCATTGGAGGGGGTGAAGAAAGTTATGGCTACCTCATCGGCGATTTCGTCCGCGACAAAGACGCTATTGCCTCCTGTGCAATTATTGCCGAGCTAACTGCCTATGCCAAAGATCAGGGCAAGAGTCTGTTCGACATGCTGATGGCTATGTACATGGAAAACGGATTCTATTACGAAGCGCTGGTATCGTTGACCAAGAAAGGTAAATCAGGCGCTGAAGAAATCCAGAAAATGATGGCCGACTTCCGGGCAAACCCTCCGCAGGCGATTGCCGGATCGCCTGTCGTACGTGTCGATGATTACAAAGCCCTGACGCGACTGGATGCACAGACAGGTACAACGACCGCTATCGAAGCGGGGAAAATGGGGATTGAGTCATCCAATGTGCTACAGTTCTTTACCGAAGATGGCACTAAAGTATCAGCACGTCCGTCGGGTACTGAGCCTAAAATTAAATTTTACGTCAGCGTACGTGAGCCACTGGCAAGCAAAGAAGCTTTTGACGAAACCTATGCGCAGTTGAAGGCGAAAGTCCAGCGTGTAATCGACGAATTGCAGCTAAACTAGAAAATTCCGCTTTTGTTTAGTTAAAAAATAGAAGTAATAATATACTAAGCCCGTGCGCCCACCAACGTACGGGCTTTTTTGTGCTTTATTTTTAATTTTTTACACAAAAGCAACATTATATAAAACGTCTTACTCTTTATATTTAGGCATAATTACCTATCCAATTTTCCTATATATTTTACTAATTTCAATCAACCCTATGACAAACAATTATTTACGGCAAACATGTCGTACAGTGGCCTTATTTTTATTTAGTTGGCTCCTTTGCATATGCGTTTATGCCCAGGACCGCAAAATAACGGGGCGCATTACCGACGGAAATGACAACAGCGCAGTCCCCGGAGCGAACGTTGTGGTAAAGGGTACCCAAACGGGCGTGGTCACCGATGCCAATGGGCAGTTTTCCTTGAATGTAGCCTCAGGTCGCAATGTGCTTACCGTTTCGGCTATTGGGTACGTTTCGCAGGATGTAACCATCGGCTCCCGATCTTCTGTAGACATCACATTAGCGCCTGATATTAAGACCCTGAGTGAAGTGGTTGTAACGGGGTATGGTGCACAGGCCAAACGAGACATTACTGGTGCCGTTGCTACGGTCGATACCAAACAATTATTATCCGTACCCTCTACCAACGTAGGGCAGGCTTTGCAAGGCCGCGTAGCGGGTGTACAGGTCGGTAACGAGAATGCGCCGGGTGGCGGGGTGATGGTTCGTATTCGAGGATTCGGGACCATCAACGACAATTCACCTCTTTACGTGATTGACGGTGTTCCCACAAAAGGCAACCTGAACACGCTGAACCTCAACGACGTTGAGAGTATGCAAATTCTGAAAGATGCTTCGGCTGCCTCTATCTATGGCTCACGGGCCGGTAACGGTGTTGTCATTATCACAACCAAGAAAGGGAAAGCCGGTAAGCCAAAATTCACCTATGATACCTATTATGGCACACAACGTCATGGTAAACTCCTCGACATGCTCAATACGCAGGAGTATGCCCAACTAACCTGGGAATCTCGTATCAATTCGGGCGTAGTTGGTGCCAATGGCAATCCGGTTCACTCACAATTTGGCAACGGCCCAACGCCCGTCATTCCAGATTTCGTACTACCCAGTGGCGCTTCGGCCAGCGACCCACGCGTAGCCTTAAACCCGGATGGAACGTATAAGAACTATAACAATGACATCAACTCGCCTAACTTCCTGCTGATCACCAAGGCGAACAAGGTAGGAACAAACTGGCTGGAAGAGATTTTCCAGACCGCTCCCATTCAGAATCACCAGCTAGGTGTATCGGGCGGTAGCGAAAACGGGCGATATGCCATGTCGTTAAACTACTTCAACCAGGATGGGATTATGAAGTATACGGGCTACAAACGATATTCGTTGCGGGCTAATACAGAATTTAACGTCAACAAGCGGGTGCGCGTGGGGCAGAACTTTCAGGTGGCCTATGGCGAGCGTATTGCGCAGGCCAACGGGAATAACGCTGAAAGCAACCCCATTTCATTTGCGTACCGTATTCAGCCCATCATTCCCGTATATGACGTAGCCGGAAATTTTGCCGGTACACGCGGTGGCGATCTCGACAACGCCAACAACCCGGTTGCCCTCCTGTATCGGAACAAAGACAACGTTCAGAAAGAAGTTCGTCTGTTTGGTAATGCATTCGCCGAGGTGGACATTCTGCCAAATCTGACGGCTCGTACTAGTTTCGGTATCGACTATAACCTGTACAACTACCGCAACTACATCATCCGAGACATTGAATCAGCGGAAGCGCGTGGGTCGAACCAGCTTACCACCAACAACAACTATGAGTGGACCTGGACCTGGTATAACACACTGACTTACAACCTGTCGCTGGGTGATCGACACCGTTTCAATGTAATTGCCGGTACGGAATCGATCAAAAACTACTTCGAAACCTTTGATGCAACCCGAACCAACTTCGCTGTCGATGACATTGAGAACCGCTACCTGAGTGCAGGTACGGGCGTGCAGACTAACAATGGAGGTGCTTCTAACTGGCGGCTGGCGTCGGAATTTGCTAAAGTCAACTACGCGCTCGACGATAAGTACCTGATCGACCTGACCATCCGTCGGGACCGCTCTTCCCGTTTTGCGCCCGAATATCGTTCGGCTGTATTCCCGGCTGCCAGTGTGGGCTGGCGGGTTTCGAAGGAGAATTTCTTTAAGCCTCTCACCTTGTTCGATGATCTGAAATTCCGGGCGGGTTTGGGTCAGACGGGGAACCAGGAAATCGGTAACTATAACTCGTTCACGCAGTTCAGCACAAATCCAGCTACCTCGTTCTACGACATCAATGGTACGCGTACATCAGCCGTACCAGGCTATGAGTTGACTCAGTTTGGGAATGCGAAAGCCAAATGGGAAACCACGACCAGCCTGAACATCGGTTTTGACGCCAGCCTGCTGAAAAATCGCCTGACGGTTAATTTCGACTGGTACACGCGCACCACAAGCGATATGTTGTTCCCGGTATCGGCACCACTCACACAAGGGGTGGCTACGAACCCATTCCAGAACATTGGCGAGATGCGCAACCGGGGGGTTGACCTCATGATCAACTATGGCGACAAAATCGGGAGCAGTGGCCTGACGTATAACATCGGAGCGAATTTCAGCACGTATCGGAACACCGTCACCAAAACCAACGGCGATCCAAGCACGCAGTACTTCGGTATCAACGACGAACGGATTCAGAATTTCGTTGTGACGCAGCAGAACTACCCAATCGCATCGTTCTTCGGGTATACCATTGATGGTATCTTCCAGACAAACGAAGAAGCCAAAGCGTACCTCCCTCAGTTTGGCACAACGACAACGAACAATCCTGAAAATGTGGCTGGTCGTTTCAAATTCCGGGATGTCAACGGCGATGGTGTTATTAATTCAGGCGATCTAAGTATCATTGGCAATCCCCACCCCAAATTCACTTACGGTCTGAACATCAATCTGAACTACAAAAACTTTGGCCTGACTTTATTTGGCCAGGGCGTGCAGGGGAATCAGATTTTCAACTACGTAAAATACTGGACGGATTTCCCAACGTTTGCCGGAAACCGCAGTACCCGCATGCTTTATGAGTCATGGCGGCCAGGCAAAACCGATGCTATTCTTCCTCAGCTTAGAGCGAGTGATCAGATCAGTATTCTGCCCTCGACCTATTATCTTGAAAGCGGCTCTTATTTCCGGATGAAAAACATCCAGTTGACCTATCAACTGCCGCAAACGTTGCTGAACAAACTAAAGATGGGAGCTACCTCGGTATATATCCAGGGTCAGAACCTGTTTACGGTGACTAAATACTCTGGCATGGACCCCGAAATCAACCTGCGGAACTACACCGCCGGTAACGACCGTCAGATTGGTGTCGATGGAGGCTCATATCCGGTTGCAAAAACGATTCTTGTGGGTTTAAATCTGTCGTTCTGATGTCTGTACAGGATGTAAGCTATATGGGCTCAAACGTTCATACACCCTATCTCCTACATCATACATAAAAACATAACTATGAAAAAAATTACCCTACTCATAACCATCTTCTGTCTGGCAGTGGCTACGTCCTGCTCCGACAAATTTCTGGACGTACAACCTAAAGCAGCGCTGGCCGTAACCACGCTGCAAAATAAGGTTGGGGTCAATGCTTTATTGATTGGCGTGTATTCGCTGCTGGATGGCTGGGCTACTGCCGAAGGTGCTTATCGTTCTTACAACGTAGGCGCCGACAACTGGGTATACGGCAGCGTAGCCAGCGATGATGCCTACAAAGGAACCATTGCCGGTGACCAGCCCCCCATTTCGCTGATCGAACAAGGCAACAGCCAGTCAGACAACATCTATTTCCGGGGTAAATGGCGGGGTATGTACGACGGAATTGCCCGTGCAAACGACGTTTTACAGGCCCTTACAGCAGTTAAAGACATGACCGATGCCGAAAAAGCACAAGTAACTGCCGAAGCCCGATTCCTGCGGGGGCACTTCCATTTTGAACTTAAAAAGATGTTCAATATGGTGCCTTACATCGACGAGAAAATCTACAATCCGAATGATCTGGAAAGCACCAAGGTCCCAAACAACGTCGACATCTGGCCGAATATAGTAGCTGATCTGAAAGCTGCTTACGATGTTTTGCCAACCAAACAGACGTCGGTAGGTCGGCCAACCAAATGGGCTGCGGCTGCCGAGTTAGGCAAAGCCTATCTGTTCCAGAAAAAATATGCCGAAGCCAAACCCTTGCTCGAAGCCATTGTAGCCAGTGGACAGTATAAGCTGGTCGATAAGTACCACGATAATTTCAGAGCCGTAACCAACAACAACGCTGAATCGATTTTTGAGGTACAATATTCAGTAAACGACGGGGCTCCGGGTGGCGAAAACGGTAATATTGGTTCCACACTGAACTACCCCTATGGTGGTGGTGGCGTAACGACCTGCTGCGGATTCTTCCAGCCATCTCAAAATCTGGTTAATTCCTTCAAAACCGACGCCAACGGTTTACCCTTGGTCGACAGCTTCAATGCTACCGACATGACCAATGACCAGGGTATCGAATCGACGGCTCCGTTTACGCCATACGCAGGTACAGTTGACCCTCGCCTGGATCATACGGTAGGTCGCCGGGGTATTCCCTTTCTCGATTGGGGTGTTCACCCGGGCAAAGCCTATGTTCGTGATCAGTCATACGGTGGCCCTTATTCGCCGAAGAAGCATGTCATGTACAAATCGGATGTTGGTACAAATACTTTTGCCGGTAACCCACGTTTGAATGCCAATAACTACCGCATGATTCGCTACAGCCACGTACTGCTCTGGCTGGCCGAGATCGAAACCGAAATTGGTGATCTAAATAAGGCCCGCGCCTATGTGAACCAGATTCGCCGTCGGGCAGCTAATCCAGATGGGTTTGTTAAAAATGCGGATGGAACCCCTGCCGCCAATTACCTGATTAAAGAATATACAACTCCCTGGACCGACCAGGCTACGGCCCGCAAAGCGGTGCAATTTGAGGAGCGACTGGAGTTTGGGATGGAAGGACACCGTCGGTTCGATCTGGTACGCTGGGGTATTGCCGATCAGACGCTCAATGCCTATTATGCAGCCGAAGCCAGCAAGCGTATTTATCTGAAAGGGGTTACGTTCGTAAAAGGCAAGCATGAGTATTTCCCGATCCCAATTCAGGAAATCTTCAACAGTAAAAAAGATGGGAAAGAAACGTTAACACAAAATCCCGGCTATTGATAAACGATAAAGTTGTTGATATTTCCCCAACGTTTCTTTAGCATGGCGACAGTGGTCAATAGGTAATTTTTCCTGTTGACCACTTTTGTTTCTACAAAGTTGCTGGATCATTCGAATGGCTTATCACAACGTAAACAGCCTAAAAAACTGTATCTTTGCGGGCTATTCCTGTTACATGTTTATGAAACTACACATGACTCAACTCGATCAACTTAGTCAGATAGCCCACAACCTGTTGGCTGAGGGGCGTGGGCAGTCGGTGTGGCTATTCGAAGGTGACATGGGGGCAGGTAAAACAACGCTTATTAAAGAACTTTGCAGGGCCCTTGGTGTTATCAGCATAGTCCAAAGCCCAACGTTCTCTATTGTCAATGAATACACTACACATGAAGGTCATTCTGTATATCATTTCGACTGTTATCGGCTTCGCAATGAAGCCGAAGCGTTAGACATTGGGATTGAGGAATATTTTGATTCAGGCAATTACTGTTTCATTGAATGGCCCGAACGCATTCAGTCGCTCTGGCCAGCAACGTATTATAAGGTCTATCTTTCGGTTGATTTAGAAGGGCACCGAACCGTGGACGCTAAATTGATTGACTAGTTTCGGTATTCAGTTTACCGTTTACGGTTTACAGTGGTCCAATGCAAAAGCCTTTGATGCGTCAGCCCATTATAAACCGAAAACGGTAAACCGTAAACTTTTTACAAGTGACTGGATTTGAGGAATTGGCCAAACAGACGGCCCTATATCCGAAAGAAGCACTGCAAGCCGTAAAGACCAATCGTAATGGTCTGTTAATTGGCCTGCCTAAAGAAGTGTCGCTTCAGGAGAATCGTATTGCGCTTACGCCCGAAGCGGTGGCTATTCTGGTTCGACATGGCCATAACGTCATTGTTGAGCAGGGTGCTGGCGAAAAAGCTAATTTTTCCGATACGGAATACAGCGAAGCCGGTGCGCAAATTGCGCAATCGCCCAAGGAAGTGTATACGGCCAATTTGATCCTGAAAGTTGAACCACTTATCGACGGTGAATTCGAATTTATTCAGGCTGGCAGTACGGTTATTTCCGCCCTCAACCTACCGGCCCATGATCGGTCTTATTTCGAGAAAATCAACGAAAAAAACCTGACCGCTTTCGGGTACGAGTATATTGAAGATCAGTCAGGCGGACTACCTGTAATTCGGTCCATGAGCGAAATTGCGGGCAGTACGGTTATGCTCATCGCCGGAGAGTACCTTAGCAATGCGGCCAACGGTCGAGGTATTATTCTCGGCGGTATCACAGGTGTTCCACCCACGAAAGTAGTGATGCTGGGGGCAGGTACTGTAACTGAGTATGCCATTCGAATGGCGCTGGGAATGGGTGCAGAAGTAAAGGTTTTCGACAAATACCTGTATAAACTTCAGCGGCTCAAATACGCAGTTGGACAGCACGTATACACCTCCATCATTGCCTCCGATACCCTGGCCGAAGCCGTTCAGCGAGCCGATGTGGTCATTGGTGCCATGCGGGCCGAAGATGGACTAAGTCCGGTAGTCGTGACGGAAGAAATGGTGGGCCGCATGAAACCTGGTTCAGTGATCATTGATGTATCCATCGATCAGGGTGGAAACTTCGAGACTTCACGCATGACAACCCATAAAAACCCCACCTACAAACACATGGGGGTTATCCATTACTGCGTGCCCAACATAGCGGCTAGAGTAGCGCATACGGCTAGTATGGCACTGAGCAACATCTTTTTACCGTTCCTACTCGAAACCGGCACCACGGGCGGTATTGAACAGATGATGTACGCGAACCGTTGGTTTATGAAAGGTGTTTATACACACAAGGGAACGCTCACAAACGCCTACATCGCCCGTAAGTTCAACATGCGGTTCAAAGATCTGGACCTCCTGCTGGCAGCACGGTTTTAAAAATAGTATTGAGGAGCGAGGAGTGAGAATGACTGGCGCATCAAGAAAAAATGAGCGCCAGTCATTCTCACTCCTCACTTCGAACTCCGAAAAAAATATGATTAACCACAGCAACGAAAATACCCTACTTGACGACGCCAACTCCTACGATGTGAATCAGGAGTTAATGGGCCTAATTTCATCGGATTTTGTCAAAGTGGCCGATCAACTGAAAGAAGCATCGTACCAGATTCGGAAACGTGGCTTTTCCGACTACCCCATTTTTGTCGCTTCCCGCCGGGAAGTACCCATGGGCCAACTACTGTTCGGCGCTAATGAATTAGATAATCAGTGGAATTACAAAGCCTCATTTCTGGACGAGTTTATACAACGAGCCCTCATCGGCATGGAATCCGTCGATTTGTGGAAAGAGAACTACAAAAAGCCTGACGAGTACTGCTGTTTATTCGTGGTACACGGAGACTTTGCAGGCTTTGTCTATATCCCATATCCAGAGGATTAGACTTGAAAATCAGGCAAGAAAAGTGAAGCCGAATCCAATTGGATTCGGCTTCACTTTTTTACTGCCTCAATAATACTTTTTTTAGAAATAACGACCTCTGAAAAAAGAGGTCTAAAGTCGTATTTTCTCGGCCTTAATCAAGCCATCAGAAGCATATTCGGAAAAATACACGCACCATAAAAACCTACTTAGAAACTAGTAAAAGGGGTATTTATTGTTGATTAGAATATTTTTTTGTATATTAAGCCAATCTTGTTAAAAGGGGTAGGAAAAGACGAATAATTTTTGTATTTTTACAATCTGTAATACTATACAGAACCATCGAAATTCCTAAGCCTTAAGCAACAGATTTCTGACATTTTTTCATTCTAATATGACCAACGAATTGATTGAAGCTGATGCTCCTGCAGCGACCACACCTAACAGCAACTATGGTGCCGATAACATCACTGTATTAGAAGGTCTGGAGGCCGTTCGCAAACGCCCATCTATGTACATCGGCGATGTTGGTATACGGGGCTTACACCATCTGATCTGGGAGGTCGTTGACAACTCGATCGATGAAGCACTGGCAGGTTATTGCGATAAAATCAGCGTCACGATTAATCCCGACAACTCAATTACCGTTCAGGATAATGGTCGGGGAATTCCAACAGGTATAAATACCAAAATGGGTAAGTCGGCCCTCGAAATTGCCATGACCATTCTGCATGCTGGTGGCAAGTTCGACAAAGACACCTATAAAGTCTCGGGCGGTCTGCACGGCGTTGGTGTATCCTGCGTCAATGCGCTCTCAACCGATGTGCGGGTCGAAGTGCATCGCGAAGGCAAGATCTTCGAACAGGAATACAAAATCGGCGTTCCTCAATATGATGTTCGGGTTATTGGCGAAGCGTCTGATACAGGCACCAAAACGCACTTCAAACCCGATGCCAGCATTTTCACAGAAACGGTTTATAAATACGATACCGTTGCTGGTCGTCTGCGCGAGTTGGCCTATTTGAACAAAGGCATCCATATCTTCCTCAGCGATCTGCGTGAACTCGATGAAGCGGGTGAGCCAATTCGGCAGGATGATTTTTATTCCGAAGGTGGCCTGATCGAATTTGTCCAGTATCTGGATGAAACCCGCCCTTCACTCGATGGGATGAAGCCCATCTATATGGAAAGCGACAAAGGCTCTACCCCCGTTCAGGTAGCGCTAGTCTATAACTATGAGGCTGGTGAGAACGTACAGTCGTACGTAAACAATATTAACACACACGAAGGCGGTACGCATGTTCAGGGATTCCGTTCTGCACTAACGCGTGTGCTGAAAAACTACGCTGATCGCAACGCCGATAAGCTGCCCAAAAATACGGGTAAGGTACAGTTTAGCGGAGAAGATTTCCGCAAAGGACTGACCGCCGTTATCTCGGTAAAAGTACAGGACCCTCAGTTTGAGGGACAGACCAAAACCAAGCTGGGTAACCAGGAGGTTGTGAGTGCGGTTAGTCAGGCAATGGCCGATCTGCTCGAAACCTGGCTGGAAGAGAACCCTAAAACGGCCATTGGCATTGTCAAGAAAGTGCTCGTATCCGCCCAGGCACGGCTAGCCGCCGAACAGGCGTATAAACGCATCATGGCCGACCGTAAAGACTTTATGGGCGGTATGGGCCTGCCGGGTAAGCTTGCCGACTGCTCGGATACGGATCCTGAAAAATGTGAGCTTTATCTGGTAGAGGGCGACTCGGCAGGTGGTACTGCCAAACAAGGTCGTAACCGGGCATTCCAGGCCATTCTGCCGCTGCGTGGTAAAATCCTGAACGTCGAAAAGGCGCTCGAACACAAAGTATACGAGAACGAAGAAATTAAAAATATCTGGACGGCTCTGGGGGTTCGGCTTGAGAAAAAAGATGATGAGACCATCATGAACCTGGATAAGCTCCGGTATCATAAAATCATCATCATGACCGATGCCGACGTTGACGGTAGTCATATCCGGACACTGATTTTGACGTTGTTCTATCGCAACATGAAGGCGCTGATCGATAACGGCTACATATACATTGCTCAGCCTCCGCTTTACCTGGTCAAAAAAGGGAAGGAAGAGCGCTACTGCTGGACTGAAGCCCAGCGTGAAGCCGCCGTAAAAGAACTCGCTGGTGCCGGTAAAGAAGAAAATGTAGGTGTTCAGCGGTATAAAGGACTTGGTGAAATGAATGCCGAGCAGCTCTGGAGTACAACCATGAACCCCGATACCCGTACGCTCAAAGTGGTAACGGTTGAATCGGCCGCCGATGCCGACCACGTGTTCTCAACACTAATGGGTGATGAGGTGGCCCCCCGACGCGACTTTATCGAACGAAATGCAAAATACGCCCGAGTGGATGTTTAACCGAATAATAACATAGAGCGGGCCTTAAAGCCCGCTTTTTTGTTTTATTTCGGCGTTACTAAGTTAGTTAGGAGAATACAGGCATAAAATTCGATGCACGCCTGAGCGTAGAGCCGACCAGTTGAGTCGTAATTCATAGTGCACCCGTTGAAACTTATAGTAGTATGCGTTATTCGTTAAACCCAAACAGAAACATATTGGGCAATCTGGTTTCACGCTTTACCCAACGTCAGGCCAAAACCGCAGCCCAGGCAACTGATAAAATGGCAAAAGTCAGTGAAAAAGTAAGCAGCGTAATCGACCAGAGCGACTATTTGAGTCGGGATCTAAGCTGGATTAAATTCAACGAACGCGTATTGGATCAGGCTCGAAGTACAGACCGCACCTTGATGGAACGTCTGAAGTTTCTGGCTATTTCGGCCTCAAACCTGGATGAATTTTTCATGATTCGGGTGGGGAGTTTGTATAATTACCTTGATTACCACAAACAACGGGTCGACTACTCCGGGCTTCGGGAGGTCCCGTTCCGAAAGGCGCTCTATACAGCCTCTCATCAGTTCTGTCAGGACCAGCAGGCCGTATTTACTGAGCAACTTTTACCGCTCTTTGCTGAAAATGGGCTCCAGTTGGTCAACTTCGATGATCTGAAAGCTGAAGAAAAGGCAGAAGCCACTGCTTACTTCGACCGTACGATCTATCCTACCCTTACTCCCATGTTGTACGACTATACGCACACCTTCCCGGTACTGTTGGCGAAGGTGCTGATTTTTGGCGTCGTCACACAAAGTCCCGAACATAACGCATCGGGGAGTCATGCAGCGGATGATGATGATCGGCAGCGGCTTTCGTTCGTACAGATACCTGCCAACCTACCCCGCTTTCTGTCGTTTGAGCGCGAGGATATAACACTGTTCGTACCGATTGAAGAAATTGTTCGTCAGAATATCAAGAAGCTTTACCGAAACATCGAAATCCTATCGGTCAATCTGTTCCGCATCACGCGTAATGGCGATTTTACACTTGATGAAAACGATGATGACGAGGTCGATTTTCTGGATGAAGTACGCCAGAAAATCAAAAATAGGCGCTTGGGGCGGGTTACCCGGGTCGAAGTTGAAGTGGATGGCATTACCGAGGACAGCGAAACCTGGATGCTGAACCTGCTAAAAAAACGCTGGGAAATCGATGATCTGAATATTTTCGAATCGACAAGTCTACTCGATTTTTCAGCCTTCTGGCAGATAATTGGTCATCCGGATTTTAAGGATGATATGCCTCGTCCTCATGCACCGGTGCCTCCGCTTGGATTGACACGGGAAAAAACGGATAACATTTTTGAGCAGATCAAACAGCGCGATCTACTGCTTCATCATCCATATAACAACTTTGAGCCTGTGCTGCAATTGCTTGAACAGGCTGCCGAAGACCCAAACGTACTGGCTATTAAAATTACGGTCTATCGCCTGGCCAAGCGCTCGCGTATTACCGAAGCCTTGCTGAAAGCGGCTGAAAATGGTAAACACGTATCGGTTCTGTTTGAGGTGAAAGCCCGTTTCGATGAGGAAAATAACATCCGTGAAGCCCAGCGACTACAGAAAGCAGGCTGTTTTGTGATTTATGGAATTAGCCGGTACAAAACCCACACCAAGCTACTATTGGTAGTTCGGAGTGAGGGGACGCGTGTGGTACGCTATGCGCACATGGCAAGCGGCAACTACAACGAAGACACGTCTAAACTCTACACCGACATTGGTTTGCTAACAACCGATGAAATTTACACGCACGACATCTCTGAGTTTTTCAACGTTATTACCGGTCATTCGCTGCCCAACGAATACCAATATCTGATTACCGCTCCCCGCGATATGCGTGATCAGTTGGTACGGCTCATTCGGCAGGAAGCCACTAATGCCCAACACGGGCTGGCCAGTGGCATATGTATAAAAGTAAATTCGCTGGAAGATAAGCAGGTTATTGACGAACTGTACAAAGCCTCACAGGCAGGCGTCCCCGTTCGCCTGATTGTACGGAGCATCTGCTGCCTACGCCCACAACGTCCGGGTTTAAGCGATAATATTACCGTCCGGTCTATAGTAGGTGATTTTCTGGAGCACACCCGGGTCTATTATTTCCATAACAATGGTGATCCAAAGATCTATGGTGGAAGTGCTGATGTTATGGTACGCAGCTTCGACCGACGAATTGAATCTTTATTCTATCTGGCAGATGCCCGTGTAAAGCAGTTGGCTATGCTGATTCTAAAGTATAATCTGCTTGATAATGTTAACGCGTATGAATTGAAAGAAGACGGCAACTTCCAGAAATGCGATGTTTCGGCTGGTGAAGAACCGTTCAATATGCATCAGCGCTTCTTCGATGTGACCGAAAAAGAAACTATGACAATCCGGCTGTTTGATGAGGAGATTAAACCGGCCGAAGTAGCTAAAATCGAAGAAGAATACCAGGAAGGTGCCGAGCGTGCCATAGCGGATATTTAACAGAAAGTAGTTAGAAGCGAGGAGTGAGAATGCGGACGCATTAAAAAATACCCGTCCGCATTCTCACTCCTCGCTTCTAACTACTTTTTCCCTATCTTAGCTCACCTAACTGTAACTATGATTTTACTGAATGGAGCGCTTTACTGGACTGATTGGCGTCGTCTTGATCCTGGGCATTGCTTATGCACTTTCTGATAACCGAAAAGCTATTAATTTCAGAACTGTAGGTGTAGGCCTCGCCTTACAATTTGGCCTTGCTGTTTTTGTACTGAAAACCCCCGTTGGGCAACAGGTTTTCCAGACCGTTGGGCATTTCGTGGAACGCCTGTTAGGGAAGGCAGCCAAAGGAGCCGAGTTTGTTTTTGCCCCACTTGTGAACCCCGCTGCCCTGACAAAAGCGTTTGGCCCAGGCAACAACTTCATCTTCTTCTTTTCCATTATTCCAACCATTATTTTCGTTGCCGTATTGGTAAACATCCTTTATCACCTGGGTATTATGCAACGTATAGTTGCATTGATGGCCAAAGCCATGAAGTGGCTGATGGGAGTTAGTGGTGCCGAAGCGTTATCCAACGTTGCCAGCACCTTTGTTGGTCAGGTAGAAGCCCAGATCATGATTAAGCCGTATCTGAATGGCATGACGAACTCCGAGTTGCTGGCCAGTATGACCGGGTCTTTTGCCTGTATTGCGGGTGGTGTACTGGCGGTCTATATTTCCTTAGGTGTCCCCGGCCCTTACCTCCTGGCAGCCAGTATTATGGCGGCACCGGGAGCGCTGGTAATCAGTAAGATTGTTATGCCTGAAACACAGGTTTCAGAAACACAGGGTACCGTAAAAGTAGAGATCAAGAAAATCCATGCAAATTTATTGGATGCTATTGCAGCAGGGGCTAGCGAGGGTTTGAAAGTAGGCTTCAATGTAGTAGCTATGCTGATTGGTTTTATCGCGCTGATCGCCCTACTCGATACAATTCTGTTCAAGATTGGCTTTTACCTGATAGGCATCGACTACCTGAGCCTGAATTTCCTATTGGGTAAAGTATTCTCCATTTTTGCGTGGGCGATGGGGGTGCCGGGTAAAGATGTGCAAACGGCCGGGGCCTTGATGGGTACAAAAATGGTGGTAAACGAGTTTGTTGCCTACCTGGACATGGTAAAAATCAAACAAACACTCGACCCAAAAACAATTGCTATTGTCAGTTTCGCTCTTTGTGGATTTGCCAATTTTAGCTCGATCGCCATTCAGGTAGGAGGCATTGGTGAACTGGCCCCAAAACGGCGAAGCGATCTGGCTCGTATTGGCTTCAAAGCCTTGATCTGTGGTACGCTGGCCAGTTATATGTCAGCCACATTAGCTGGCCTACTCCTGTAGCCAGATCGTGTTGAGCGTAAGTCAAGCTCAGTTATACCTGACCACAATTGACACAATCTAAGATTGGTAACTTAAAAGCCCTGTCCTGAACTAGGATACAGGGCTTTTTTATGGATTACTATTTTTTCTTTCCATCGTTCAATCCTACCTTCGACGTACGCGTTTTTAGACGATCATAACCCTTAGGCAACCCATGATTCACACAAAACTAATTCCACGTACACCAGAGGCCAATGAACCACCTCTCTTAATAAAATCGCTGCTGGCCCAGTCTGCCCGGTACGAGCCGCAGCGTGAAATTGTTTACCGGGATTTATTTCGAATCAATTATACTCAGTTTAACCAGCGGGTTCGTCAATTGGCGAATGCGCTAACTAAACTGGGCATAAAACCAGGCGATACGGTAGCCGTACTGGACTGGGATAGCCATCGGTATCTTGAGTGTTTCTTCGGTGTAACGAGCCTCGGCGCTATTCTGCATACAGTTAATATTCGCTTGTCGCCTGCGCAGATTCTATATACCATGAATCACGCAGAAGATAAAGCGGTGTTGATTCATGAAGATTTTCTTCCCATTCTGAACGCAATCAAAGGCCAGCTACAAACGGTTGATACCTACGTTGTTCTTAGCGATAAAGTGTATAACAATGCTACCGAAACGCAGCCGCTTTCTGAATTACCAGAAGGGTTTGCGGGCGAATACGAAGCCTTGCTGAACGAAGCCTCTACCGAATACGATTTCCCGGACTTCGACGAAAATACCTGGGCAACGACGTTCTATACAACAGGAACGACCGGTAATCCCAAGGGTGTCTATTTCTCCCACAGGCAATTATTCATGCATACGATGGGATTGTTGACCTACCTGATCGGATACGAAGCGCTCCCGTTTAAGTCTCGCAATGATGTATACATGCCCATAACGCCCATGTTCCATGTGCATGCCTGGGGCTTCCCGTTTCTGGCAACATTGATGTCGGCAAAACAGGTATATCCGGGTAAATATGAACCTGAGATGCTGTGCAGACTGATTGTCACCGAAGGCGTAACCCTATCCCACTGTGTACCAACCATCCTGACCATGCTCGTCGGTAGTCCAGCGGCTCAGAAATTCCGCGATAATCTCAGTCGCTGGAGCGTATTGATTGGCGGTTCTGCCCTTACTAAAGGTTTAGCCAAAGCAGCTATGGAGCTAGGTATCAATATACTGGCAGGTTATGGAATGTCCGAAACGGCACCCATTCTTACTGTCGTTTACCTAAATGATTCCGAACGAACACTGCCGCTTGATGAACAGATTGACTTACGGGTACGGGCCGGAAGAATTGCTCCTTTTGTTGAAGCACGACTGATGGATGACGACGGGAATTTTGTGCCCCACGATGGCCATTCACTAGGCGAAATTGTGGTACGTACCCCCTGGACTACGCAAGGTTACTACAACGACCCAGAGCGGGGTGCCGAACTTTGGCGAGGGGGTTGGCTGCATACGGGTGATGTGGCCAGTATCACGCCTGATAACTGGGTAATGATAGCAGATCGGACCAAGGACGTTATTAAAACTGGTGGGGAGTGGGTTTCATCACTAGATATGGAAAATGAACTCTCGCAGATAGAAGGCGTAGCTGAGTCGGCCGTGGTAGGTTTACCAGACGATCGCTGGGGAGAGAGACCTTATGCGCTTGTCGTACAAAAACCGGGTTTTAATCTCTCCCCAGAGAGCATACGGTCAAGTCTACAAACGAAAGTTGACCGAGGTGAACTACACAAATGGTACGTGCCAGACCGGATCGTTTTTGTATCCGAAATCCCAAAGACCAGTGTCGGTAAAATTGACAAAAAGCGAATTCGATCCGAAATGAAAGAACAGCTTTTAGGGTCTTGACAGTCGTTTAACAATAGTAGCCCGGACGGCCACGTCCGGGCTTTATCACAATGCTTTTACCCGGACGTGGCCGTCCGGGCTACTATTATGACGCGAATTGGTCTTTTATCTGATACACACGGCTATCTTGATCCGCAGATTTTTACTCATTTTGCTGATTGCGATGAAATCTGGCATGCGGGCGACGTAGGTATTCTGACGGTGGCTCAACAACTTCGCGATTTCCGGCCATTGCGGATCGTGTCAGGCAATATCGACCAGGAATCCGTAGACTTACCGGCCAATCAGCGCTTTACTATAGAAGGTCTTGACATCTGGATAACGCACATTGGCGGCACACCACCAAAATATAATCCAACAGTCCGTCCCCTACTCTTAGCAAACCCACCCGATATTTTTATCTGTGGTCATTCGCACATTCTTAAAGTAATTAGAGACTCAACCCTAAACCGGCTACTGTATATCAATCCCGGTGCAGCAGGAAAGACTGGCTTTCATACAATGCGTACAGTCGTTCGATTTACACTTAATTCCGGCCAGGTTCTGGATATGCAGGTTATAGAATTAGGGAAAAAGTAATGCGGGTGGAACCCCTCGATTGGCGAACTGACTAAGAAGTTTTGTGCCAATCGAGGGGTTCCACCCGCATTACTTTTTACTATTTTTAAATGGGCAACGACTCAGGTTCAGTTTCAGCAGGTTTGGACTCTTTGCCAATTTCCTCTTTTATTGCTTCAGCGGTGCCTTTGTTCTTATAAGCCTGATAAACCGTTTCCCGCTCAAATGGTCGCTTGCCGATCAGACGAACGAGATCGTTTTGATATAGAATCTCTTTTTCGAGCAATTCTTTAGCAATGACCTCCAATGCTTCCCGTTTGTCGGTCAACAAGTCCTTGGTACGGGTATACGCCTGATCTACAATTTTTCGTACCTCTTCATCAATGTGTTTGGCGGTCTCTTCTGAGTAGGGCTTATTAAACGAATAATCAGATTGTTTCGAATCGTAGAACGACACGTTACCAATTTTATCGTTCATGCCATACATAGTCACCATACTGTAGGCTAGTTTAGTGATACGTTCCAGATCACTCAGGGCACCCGTCGACACTTTTCCAAAGATTAGGTCTTCGGCTGCACGGCCACCCAAAGCCATACACATTTCATCCATAAGCTGCTCGGTCCGGTACAGATACTGTTCACGAGGAAGGTACTGCGCGTAACCCAAGGCCGCTACACCACGCGGCACGATCGTCACTTTTACGAGCGGATCGGCATGTTCGAGAAACCAGCCAGCTACAGCGTGGCCCGCTTCATGATAGGCAACAATCTCTTTCTCTTCGGGTGAGATGATCTTATTCTTTTTCTCCAGACCACCAATCACTCGGTCCATAGCGTCCTGGAAGTCCTTCATATCGACAGCTTCCTTATCACTACGAGCGGCAATCAGAGCGGCTTCATTACAAACGTTGGCAATTTCAGCACCAGCAAAGCCAGGAGTCTGAGCAGCCAGTTCTTTTGGATCAACATCAGCAGCCAGCTTTATTGGTTTCAGGTGCACCCGGAAAATCGCTTCACGTCCGATAATATCTGGCTTATCAATGCTAATCTGACGGTCGAAACGACCTGGGCGCTGCAAAGCTGAATCCAATACATCAGGACGGTTGGTAGCCGCCAGAATAATGATACCCGAGTCAGTAGCAAAACCGTCCATCTCTACCAACAATGAGTTCAGTGTGTTTTCACGTTCGTCGTTGGCTCCAGGCATTGATCCCCGTCCACGGGAACGGCCCACAGCATCAATCTCGTCGATGAAGATGATACAGGGAGCTTTTTCTTTCGCCTGTTTGAATAGGTCACGTACACGGGCGGCACCCACCCCAACAAACATTTCAACGAAGTCCGAACCCGACAGCGAGAAGAATGGAACGCCAGCTTCCCCAGCTACAGCCTTCGCCAACAAGGTTTTACCCGTACCAGGAGGGCCAATCAACAACGCTCCTTTCGGAATTTTAGCACCTAGCTTGGTAAACTTGGTTGGATTTTTCAGATAATCAACAATTTCTTTGATCTCTTCCTTGGCTTCATCCAGGCCAGCAACATCGTTGAAGGTGATTTTCACCTTGTTATCGGCATCGAACAGGGCGGCTTTCGACTTACCGATATTAAAAATCTGCCCTCCAGGTCCACCGGCACCCGACATACGTCCAAGCAGGAAATACATCGCCAGAATCATAACGATCAGGAATCCCCAAGTACTGATAATGCTTCCAAAGTCGCTACGCTGTTCGAAGCGGTAGTCCACTTTTTCATTATCAGGTACTCCCTGTTGCATTGCATCCAGATCCTTTTTGAAGGTCTCCCCAGATGCGATCTGAAATTGAAAATGAGGGCCTCTATTCGACCCAAAATAAGGTTTGTCGGCAAACAGGTTTCGGTATTTGGGGCTTTGCGCTGCTTGCGGTGTAAGCGTTACCTCCGCAATTTTATCATTAACCACAACAACCTCAGCCACTTCATGCTCCTTCACCATCCGCTCAAACCGCTTCTGTGTCGTTTCCTGCGTTGATGAGCTTTTGTTAAAGAACGTAATGCCAAGGATGGCGGCAATTAGTAAAGCAACAATCCAACCCTGAAAATTGGGCTTACGTGGCCCACCACGGGGTACTAGCGGATTTCTATTATTGTTTTCTGCCATTTTTTCAGGTTATACAAAACGGATTTCAAAAAGTAACACCGTTTTACAAGTGAATGTTTCTTTAGTGATTCGGTTAGGACAGACGGTTAAACAAAACGATAAACGGCCTAAAATCAAGAGTCCTTATTCGACATGGCCGTTTAAGGTTTACGATGCGGGGGTCAGTTCGTTATCTTCTACCAAATGAATTTCGGCATCACCCCATAACTGCTCCAGGTCGTAAAAAGCACGACGCTCTTTTTTAAAGACATGGGCCACTACATCGACATAATCCAGCAAGATCCATTCCCGGTTCATTTTCCCCTCTTTATGCCAAGGGTCTTGTTTACTAGCTTTATAGACTTCCTCTTCAATAGACGTTGAGATGGCATCAATCTGCGTATCGGAATTACCCGAACAGAGTACAAAGTAATCACAGATTGCATTTTTAACGTTGCGAAGGTCCATAACCACGATGTCCTGCGCTTTCTTTTCCTGCATCCCCCGAACAACGAAGTCACGAATTTGCTCAGCGGTAAACTCTTTATTGTTGTTTATTCTCATGCTTTCGGTTTAACATTGCCACACTAATCAGCGGGTACTTTGTTTAAAAGGCAATCCGCCCGAAGCACCATTCATTAGCTTTCTACTAAACTATACAATATTTTGTACAAAATCTATCCCAAAACGCTTTTTCTTGGACAAATAATCCAATATCTGCCAAGCTGTCAGTCTACTAACGACGAAGCGTCTGCTTTGATTGCCCATGCCGACCCCTCCGAAGGCACCCTTGTCATAACTGACAATCAGACCGCCGGACGCGGACAGCGTGGTAATCAATGGGAAGCCAAAACAGGGCAGAATCTAACCGTTTCGGCTATCCTACGGCCTACTTTTTTATCGGCCAGCGAACAATTCTGGCTAAACATTGCCCTGTCGCTTGGTATTTATGACACGCTACACCCACTAATTGGCGACTCATTGCGGATCAAATGGCCAAACGATATCTACGTAGGAAATCAGAAATTAGGCGGAATACTTATTGAAAATATTTTACACGGATACAATATTGAGTGGTCGATTGTTGGGATGGGGCTCAATATTAACCAAACTGAATTTGGCTACACTACTGCCACGTCCCTTCAGTTGCAGTCTCCCCTACCCAATGCCTATGATCTGCCGGGTATTCTTAGCCGGCTGTGCGAAACGCTGGAGCAACGCTATATCCAGTTACGCTCAGGCCAGCGCGACTCACTAAAAATCAACTATTTACAAATTCTCTATCGCTATCAGGAAGAACATTCCTTTGAAAGCGAAGGCCAACTGTTTCGTGGTACAATCGTTGGAGTAGATACCACCGGACGCCTGGCTATTGCTGTCGATGGCCAGGTAAGATATTTTGGGTTTAAGGAAGTAAGTTTTATAATGTAGGATGTGTAGCTAGAATTAAAGACATCCTACATCATAATCATACATCACTTCAACGCTTCCTCCACCGGATTCCCGATGCATCCATTTGGCTCAAGTAGCTTTAAAAGGGCCGTGATAGTTGGGGCTATGTCATGGATATGCGTCCGACGGAGCGTTTGACCCGGTTTTATACCCCAGCCATATAGTAAAAACGGGACGTGGGTATCGTAGGCGTAGGTTGTGCCATGTGTCGTGCCTTTCGACCGACCTTCCAGCCAGCCCGGTGGTTGCATTACATAGAAGTCGCCACTGCGGTTTGGGTGATAGACATTTCGAAACAAATT
This sequence comes from Spirosoma aerolatum, assembly GCF_002056795.1. Lineage (NCBI taxonomy): Bacteria > Pseudomonadati > Bacteroidota > Cytophagia > Cytophagales > Cytophagaceae > Spirosoma > Spirosoma aerolatum. Next base: position 4,513,334 of record NZ_CP020104.1, read on the forward strand.
TTCCTGTAATACTGGCAGAGCCTCTGCCCCAAGATTGTGTAGATTGACGACATTGACGACTGCTTTCTGCTTTAACAATGCTGCCCGCAGAAGTTCATAAACTTGCTGAATAGAAATCTTCTTTTCTGTCAGTAAGGCATGATTCAGGTATACCTGCTGATTAATATACGACAGCATCCACTGACCTGGACCGTATGCTTTTTCGAGCGTGGCTTTTACCACTTCCCCAATCTCTCCGTAGCTTTTGATACCTGACGGAATACGGTACTCCTGCAGAAATCCGGGCACATCGACAACCCCATGGTCGGCAGAAAGGAAGGCGACCCATTGTCCTTGCCCGACTGTGGCATCCAGCTGCGAAAAAATATCGGCCAACTGCCGGTCGAGCCGAATGTAGTTATCCTCCGTTTCAACGGCATGGGTACCAAAGGCATGACCAATATAATCGGGCGAGGAAAAGCTCAGGCAAAGCATATCAGTTACGTCATGCTGGCCTAGCTGCTCACCTTTAAGCGCAGCTAGCGCGAATTCTTTCGTGATCTGGTCGCCATAAGGGCTGGTACGCAGCACCTCATATTTGCTGCTGCCCGTCTGAACAGCGAACTCATGGGGAAAAACTGATTTTGCTTCACCCGGCATCGTGCTTTCATACGGCTTATCATCAGACGTACTTTCCGTATACTGGTTCATGGGAAGAGTCATCTCCCATTTTTGAGCCAGGAATTGATCACCCAGCTTACGCGCGTTGAACTCCTGCACCCATTTCGGTAATTCATTCTGATAAAACGTGCTGCTGATGAAACTACCATCTTTCGAATCGAACCAGTAGGCAGCATTTGCCGAGTGCCCAGCTGGCAGAATAGCCCCCCGATCTTTCAGCGCAATACCGATCACTTTCGATCGACCATCGGTAGCGAGTTTAAGCTGATCACCAATCGTAGTTACCAGCAAGTTTCGGGGCGACATTTTTCCGGCGGTTCCGGTATTACCTACGGTGCTGACGGTTGTATCTTCAGCACAATAAAGTAATCGCCCAATATTCCGTTCATAGAAATCATTACCGACAATACCGTTGAGAGCCGGAGCTGAACCGGTATAAATGGCAGCATGACCCGGACCGGTATACGTAGCCGCATAGTGGTAGTGATTATTTCGGGCATTGAAGCCACCATCCATCATGCGTCGGAACCCACCCGTGCCAAATTTGTTGTAGTATCGATACAAGTAGTCATAACGCATCTGGTCAACCACAATACCCACTACCAGTTTAGGTCGGGCCAACGCTTGTCCAGCCGTCGATTTGGCCGTTGCGGTTGAGGGTTGTTTGGGTTGAGCGAAAGCAGTGAGTGCCGCTAAAGGGATTAGAAAAGCAGAAGTAATCAGGCGCATAAAGCCGTTTCGTTAGTCGTTAAGGTAACTTGCTGCAAATCTACAAAACAAAAGCAGAGGGTTATGGATTGCCCAACATGAAGTCATTGTTATTGGCATTTCGTCATAAACTGGCCGTCGCCTTTCGTGCTACGTTTTATCGACAATATTTTTAGAGGTGTTATTCAATGAAAATCAGCCTAATCTTGTTCAAACTACTGGAATTGGATTCATCTCTATGATTCACATTACTGGACCGGCTACTTTCTGGCTAACTGCGATCCTGTTTTTCATCGCAATTTTTGGGCGCTATGTGCTCTTTTCCATCGCCTTCTGGTGGGTATTCAAAGTATCGATGAAAGATCAGTTTGCCCACCGTGAGGTACAGTTACGACCTCGAAAAGCAGGTCAGGACTGGCGCGAAATTGGATGGTCGGCTGTGACGTCCTTAATTTTTACCCTAATTGGTCTCGGCGTTATTTTGACTTATCAGAATGGGTTTACCCAAATTTATACGGATATACATGCCCACTCTGTGCTTTGGTATCCGATGAGCATTCTACTGGTCCTGTTCATTCACGAAACGTACTATTACTGGCTGCATCGCTGGATGCACCGGCCCGGTATATACCGCTGGGTTCATAAGACACATCACGACAGTATAACCACATCGCCCTGGACAGCCTTCTCGTTTCACCCGCTTGAGAGTACATTACAGGCGATTATTATTCCAGCCTTAACGTTCGTTATACCGCTGCATTTTACAGCCGTTGGTCTGATTCTGATTATTATGACCCTTTCGAGCGCGGTCAACCATCTGAACACGGAAATCTACCCAAAAAACTTCGATCATCACTGGCTGGGTCGCTGGCTAATTGGCGCTACTCACCATAGCCTGCATCATACGCAATTTCGGTTCAACTACGGCCTCTATTTTACGTTCTGGGATAAGTGGATGAAAACCGAAAGTCCGGATTTCCACCGAACATTTGGGGAGAAAACAAGTAACAGTGCTAGGCGTGAGAAGTGAGAATGGCTGGCGCATATACTTTCCTTGATGCGCCAGCCATTCTCACTTCTCACGCCTAGCACTAAGCCTTACTTACTCCGCTCAATCGTATACTGCACCAGTTGGTGTAAGGATTTTCGATAGACAGAATCAGGGTAGGCGTTCAATAGGTTCTGAGCTTCGGTAACGTACTGATTCATAGCCTGGGTAGCGTATTCAATACCGCCTGAATTTTTCACGAACGCAATCACTTCAGCCACTTTTTTCGGGTTATCGCTTTCATTTTTGATGATGTTGATAATCCGTCGTTTCTCTAGAAACCTGGCCTTATTGAGTGCATATATCAGGGGAAGGGTCATCTTTTTTTCCTTGATGTCGATGCCCAGCGGTTTACCAACTTCGGCAGTTCCGTAATCGAACAGATCGTCTTTGATCTGAAAAGCAATGCCCACTTTTTCCCCGAACACGCGTGCCTGCTCAACGGTAGCGGGATCAGATCCGGCGGAGCAGGCACCTACTGCGCAACAGGCTGCAATCAACGACGCTGTTTTCTGCCGGATAATTTCGTAGTAAACATCTTCGGTAATATCGAGCCGACGTGCTTTTTCAATCTGGAGCAGCTCGCCTTCGCTTAGTTCCCGAACAGCCATGGTTACAATCCGCAGCAAGTCGTGGTCATTATTGTCGATAGCCAGGAATAGCCCACGGGTCAACAAATAATCGCCGACCAAAACAGCAACTTTATTTTTCCAGAGCGCATTGATTGAAAAAAAGCCACGTCGATAATTCGACTCATCGACCACATCATCGTGAACCAGCGACGCGGTATGGCAAAGTTCGATAAGTGACGCTCCCCGGTAGGTCGATTCGGTAATTTGGCCGCAAACACCCGCCATCAGAAATACGAACATCGGGCGCAGTTGTTTGCCTTTCCGCTTGACAATGTATTTCGTGATTTGATCCAGAAGCATCACATCGCTTTTCATTTGCTTCCTGAACTTCTGCTCGAACAATTCCATTTCGGCAGCAATCGGAGCTTGTATATCAGCGACAGTAAGAGGCATATTGGAGTCGATAGTTGACAGTCGATTGGCGCGAGTACTCAGTCAACAGTGAGATACCGGCCACTAAACCTACTCTCTCTTTATCATTGACTGACAGCTAACGCGTATCGGCTATCGACTAAATTTCTGGCAATATTAGTAAGGAAAGCGCAGATGCCGAAAAGGCATTTTGAAAAACACGTCCATTCTCACAACTATCGATACGGCAATTCGTTTTGATAATTATTTGAAAAGCGTCAACTTACCGACGTCTAAATCCAGTCGCTTCTGTTTCATGATTGATAATCCTACCCCGCCCGTTCCAAAAGCAGAGCAAATTCTGCCTACACCTCAATCACCCATGCGTGCCCTTGTGCTGGGCGGAGGATCACTCAAAGGAGCTTTTCAGGTTGGTGCAGTTATGGCGCTTTTTGAATCGGGCTTCGTCCCCGATCAACTCTATGGCATTTCGGTAGGCAGCCTTAATGCAACCTTTATTGCTAATGAAGCCGCCCGTCAGCATCGTGAAACCGGACAGACGGACTGGGTGAAAGTAGGGAAACACCTCATTGAATTCTGGATACGCAACATCACAAAACCCGACGATGTAGCTGTGATTCGATCCAGATTTAGAATGGGTTACAATACCATTATGAGCCGTTTCGACGGTTTACTGGACAATTCGCCCATTCAGAATCTGATCAGTAAACATGTGGATATGGAGGCTATTCGAAAAGGCCCTGTGAAGATAAAAGTTGGTGCCGTCGATATTATTCAGGGTGATATGTGTTATGCGGATGCCAGCGATCCCCATTTTCTGGACTACGTATATGCCAGTAGTTCGTTACCGTTTTTGATGCCTGCCGTTCAGATTGGTGGCGATCATCGACGGGCCTTTTTAGACGGTGGTCTGCGCGAAGTGGCTCCTTTGCGGGTAGCCATTGAAGATGGGGCAACGGACATAGCCTGTGTGGCCTGTCATGCCCGAAAAATATATAACGAGAAATTTAACTACCGTAACCTGCTGAACCTAATGGACCGGGTAAAAGATATCACGGTTAATCAGTTGGTTAACAATGACATTGCCTGGGCAGAACGTTTTGTAGAGCGCGAACGTCTACATGGCCGAACGCTGAACCTGACGGTTGTTCGACCCACTGAACCGCTTTACCTCAACCTAATGAAATTTACCTCCGACGATATCAGTAAAATGATTGTACAAGGGTATCAGGCTGGCGTTGAACTGCTAAAAAAAAGCCAGGTCGACAAAGAAATACGCTAAAACGTGTGTAGCTTACCGTGCCGAATATGGCCCATAGATGGCTTTTACCTTGTATGACTCGCTTTGGTCATCCAGAACCAGCACGTGGTATGTTTTGCCCCCTTTTTCTACGCGAATAACAATATGCCCTGATTCGCTTTTCAGGTGGGGCAGCAAATCGGCAATAGTCGTTTTGGCTTCAGGCAGCAGGTGTGTAGCAAAGACATCCCGTTCACCTTTATAAAACTGGTCTGAAAAAAGCCGTTCGAGAACATCACGACCAGGATGCGAGGAAGCCCAGGCTGGCAGAACCAACACCCTTGGTTGTAGCCTGGATAGCAACGATCCATTTTGCGAATCGGGATACCCATGATGATCGACTAGTTGTACATCCACCGGCCCCACGACCTGAGCGATGGGCGTTTCAACATCATGCCAGGCAGGTGCACCAAACTGAAGTACGCCTTGAAGATCGGCCCCCGAAAAGTAATCAAAGGCTCCATAGCGAATCTGTAACGCAATACTGCACATATTTTCGTTTGGATACTCGGCGGGCTTCAACGAACGCAAACCGGGAAACAGGCCCTTTATTTTATCCCCCTCACCTGTCCATAGCTCGCCATTGACCATCAGATTTCGCACCTCAAAAGGATTTTTCTGCCGCGTTGAAGCGGATTTCACCGAAACGATTTGATCAGCTCTACCGGCCTGAAATCGCTCGACAACTAACCCTTTATGTTGTTGCTGCCACGACAAAAACCGGCGATAATTAACCACCATCGAATCAGCGTCCATCGGTTTAGGGTACGCATAATCGGGCCAGCCACGGTCCAGAATTTTATGAATCGGCACGTAGTCTGCAACTTCAGTAATGCCTGTCAGCGTATAATCCCCTTTCGATCGTTTAACGACGTTGAGCGGAGTGCCCATATGATCATCGTGAAAATGCGTAATAACGGCATAATCAATAGCAGGGATACGCTGAAAACGTAATACATTTCGTATATATCGAGCAATCCATTCACCTGCCTGTCGTTCGTTGCTGGGCCAGGTTGGGATATTCCGGGGCTTGTTGGTCCGCCAATCCATCGAATTAATGGCACCCGCGTCAATCAACAACGTAGTGCCCTCCGGGAAAACAACGAAGGTAGCATTGCCTTGTCCAGTATTTATATGATGAATATCGAGCTGCCCCTCCTGCCAGACCGGGATTGGCTCGCCTACTCGCTGCGCCAACCCCCAGCCGGGTAGCACCATCAGAAGCGCACTAATTACTCTATGAAGAACACACATAGTTGATGAACCATTAAAACAGCGCAGCCACCGCCACAGGACGATCGGTTGTGATAATATCGCCCCCCTGACGAACTAACTCCCGATAACCCGGCGCAGCTTCAGTCATTGCTTTTTCGTCCAGTTGACCCGTACCATAGGTACCAACTGAGCAGGGAATGTTGAGCTTATGCAACCGCTCGTAAAAGGAGGAAGGCTGAAGTTTCTGTGGCGTTAGGGCAATCAGCCGACCAGACATGGCTATAGGTGTTTTTTCGAAACGATCCAGATCGGGCATACTATTTACCCCAACGGCCAGCCAGAGCGTTGGGTATTGATCTCGTACCCGCTGTGCTTCGGCTATTGAATAGCAAATCACAAAAACAGAATGCACCGCCTGGTGGCTTTCCACTTCCTTCATCACTCGGAGCGGATCAGTACCGGGCTTTACATCCAGCGCAAGCATATACCGGTTTTTATTCCAGTTCAATATATCTGTAAACGTAGGAATCTGCTGCGTGGTAAGTTCACCAGCCAGTGTTTTTAGCCTGACTTTTTTCAAATCTGCCAGCGTCCATTCAGCCACTGCCCCTTTGGCATCCGACTCCCGATCCAGTGTAGGGTCGTGTAACAGCACATAGCTGCTATCGCGAGTCAGGCGTACATCCATTTCGATAATGGCATCAGGAAGTCCTTTGGCTGTCTTATCGAAGGTAGTCATCGAATTCTCGGTATCAGTCGAGCCCGGTCCACCCCGATGAGCCAAGATCAGTGGGTGTTTATGGTCAGGATCTAGCCGAAAATAAGCGTCAATCGTTTGGGTATCTTTAAAGCGATTAACACGTTGTGCCACAACCTGAATAGCCACTAAACTGATTAGAAAAAATAAAAAGGAAGTTTTCATAGACTAAAGCTACAATAACAAAAAATCCCCCGCCAAAACTGTGCGGGGGATTTTCATGCAGAAATAAATCAATTTAGAACGAATAACGAAGACCAAGCTGAGCCTGCCACACGTTATCAATCGTTATGCTCTTAACCCATGAATCTTTCAGCAGAATAGTCTGACCATTCAAATTCTGGGTAGCAAGCCGGTAGGTTGGCAAACCTGCCGCATTTACACTAGCAATAGCCAATGGGTTAGCGGTTGTCGAAACCCAACCTACACCCCATTTATCGTTCAGTAAGTTACCTACGTTGAGGATATCCGCACGCAATTGAATTGTGTGCTTCGTTCCTTTCGATCCAACAGCTACGTAGAACTCCTGCAGTACAGTGAAGTCGAAACGGGTCAACCAGGGAGCATATGCACCATTCCGTTCTGCATACTGCCCACGACGAGTTTTCAGATAATCATTACCTTCAATATACGCATCGAAAGCAGCTTGCTGTTGTTCTGCCGAATAGGTTACAGCCGACGTTCCAGACCCCACAGTAAGTGGAGCAAATGTCAACTCAGAAGCAGCTTTAGGAACGTAGATCAGGTCGTTCGTTTGACCATCGCCATTCAGGTCGCTACCATAAATATATGATCCCTTATATCCACTGGTCGATTGCATACCCAGCGTAAAGGTAGTCGAACCCCCAAACTTACCACCATAGTTCAAACGGTAGTTCAGGTAACCAATAATCCGGTGACGCAAGTCATTATCACCATACGAAACGGTCAAATAGTTTTGTCCACCAACTGTTGGGGTGTTACCAACTACCGTACTACCTACTGACATTAAATCGCGAGCCAGGCCGTAGGTATAGGCAAGCATTCCACCGAAGCCATTGGCTGTTGGTTTTTCAAGCTTAGCCGTAAAGGTGTAGGCATTACCCTGGTTCGTATTCTTCAATACAAACGCGTTTGTATTGTAAGGAAAGTTAATGTAACGGGCCGTGTTGATAGCCGCAGTACCAGTAACACCTAATGCTGGATAACGGCCACGGGTATCAGGACCAGTCAATGTGCCAGTCGGTGCTTTTAAGTTCGCATCAATATACCGAAGAGCCTGGATAGTCTTGTTATAAATAACTTCAACCGTTCCAATTAACCCCCAGGGTAAACGTTGGTCAATAGCAAGGTTCGTTTTCCAAACTGTCGGATACTTCAGGTTCGGATCAGTTGCGTTAACAGCATAGCCCGTCAAATCTTCAACTTTTACCTTCGATGGATCAGGCAGTATCCCTGCTGGCAATTTACTTGGATCAGTAACGAATGGAATATTCGAGTTCTGAAGATTGAGTACACCCGTATTTACACCATTATTACCTAACTGGTTAGATACCAATACTTCGGGAATACGCGATACGAATAAACCGCTACCCCCTCGGATCTGAGTCATTTTGTTGCCATTCACATCCCAGTTGAAACCAACACGAGGAGAAACCAACAGACGAGCTTTTGGGAAAGCGCCCGTATTTAGTTTATAATCAGCGCCATTCTCGTCTTTATAAACGAGGCTTGCTACCCGTGGGTTGTTAAATGCTTCAGCCGTAGAGTTGTCATAAGCGAAGATGTCAGCCCGTATACCTGCCGTCAGTTTGAAATTTGGGTTGACCTGGAATTCATCCTGAACGTAGGCGCTATAGGTACTTCTGTGTAGCGTTTGCAGAGGCTCAGCACCACCTGGTACTAACGAATACCGCAAATTGTAACGGTTCAGTGTAACAGGCGAAGAGGTTGAGGTTGGATTGCTGATAGAAGCCAGGGCGGCTGCTTTAAAATCGGCAATCGAGTTATACACATACACACCGTTCGAAGCAGGGAAGAATACGTTGTTAGACGTATATTTTTCGTAGGACAATCCGAATGTAAGCGTGTGTTTACCAGCAAAATAGCTGAAGTTATCCGTAATGTTCAGCGTCGAATAATTCAGTTTGTTGTTCGGCGTAAACGGATCAAAACCAATTGACGTATAGGTCGTTCCATCTTTCAAAATATCGATGGTTGGGAAAAGCCCCGTTAGATACGTACGGTCTTCGTTTTGGTAGTTATAAGTAGCCACCAATTTGTTGGCAAATTTACCGCTGAAGGTCGAGTTTAATTCAACCGCAATCGAGCGGGTATTATCGGCAATTTGATAACCTGTATTTCGCGGAGACAAAGCCAGGTTACCTGCATAACCCGAAGAAGCATACCCTGTTCGGTTACCATTACCCGCTGTATTACTACTGTTACTGTTGCTAATCGCCTGATCTGACTGCGAATTGTGATGAGAATATCGAACCGACAACTTGTTGTTGTCATTGATGTTCCAGTCAAGTCGGATCAAGCCTTTCAAGCTTTTTACTTCATTGTTGAAGTTGTCAATGGCACCCAGATCACGATTGAAGTTGGTCTTCATGAACTGAGACAGATCATTCAAATCATCAGCCGTAACCCGTGACACGTTTCCGGTTGCTCCCGGACGGCTAGCTACCCAATCCAAGGCAGGCACACTGCTCTTAAATTGTTCTACGTTAATGAAGAAAAACAATTTATTCTTAATGATTGGCCCACCCAGACGGAAACCTTGAGTTTTTTTATCAATCGTCACTGGAGGAAGATCTCTACCATCTGCCTTTTTACCCGCCAGACTGCTGTTTTGGAAGAGATAATAAGCAGAGCCTGAGAAATCGTTGGTTCCTGACCGGGTTACCGCGTTAATACCAGCCCCAGAAAAACCCGTCTGACGAACGTCGTAAGGCGCAACGTTTAACTGAATTTCGTCAAGAGCGTCTAATGAAACAGCGGTTGTACCGGTACGACCACCTGCAATCGCTGAGCTACCCAGACCGAATCCGTTGTTGAATACCGCACCATCAATGGTGATGTTGTTAAAACGAGAATCCTGACCACCAAATGACTGCCCATTGCCGTAGGCATTGTATTTGGTAACATCATTCAGCGTACGCCCAATCGTTGGAACCGTATTGATCATAGCGCGGCCATACGAAGTCGCAGCACCCGTACGGTTCGAACTGATAATGTCGTTTCGGTTTCCGGTTACAACAACTTCCGACAGGGCGGTGCTATTATCAACCATTTTGAAGTTTACGTCCGCAGTTGTACCCAGGTTCGTGAATACACCTTCAACTACCTGATCTTTAAATCCAACATAGGTGGAGGTAATTTTGAAAGGGCCACCTACCCGAACACCGGGAAGTGTGTACCGGCCTGATGCATTCGTTGTGGTACCGTACCGGCTACCCGACGGCTCGTGAATGGCAACGACAGTAGCTCCGGGCAAGGAGCCGCCTTTATCGTCAGTAACTTGTCCGCTGATTACGGAGGTCGTTACCTGCGCCATGGCTACGCTTCCGCCGAGCACAGCCAATAGAATACTGCCGATTAGCATAAAAGCCGCTCGAAATTGCAGTAGTTTTTTAGACATAGAAGTGTTTGTTTGGTTAGCAGTGGTGAGTATTCATCGATTCGATGCGTTCTCAATTAGGAGACAAATATGCTATTTTTTTTAAGCTTCCAAAAGAGGGGTGTCTTAAAAAAGTACCACCATATTAATTTCTATAGACAAATTCCTACAAATAACACAATTTTTAAATGTTTACGTTCTATTAATCAATGTTACCATATTATTAAGTCATTTTTTACAACTCACCCACTTCGATGGCCCAGTAAATCTGTTTCAGTAAATAACTTAACCGGCACTTGCCCGACTGCCTGATTTCTGTCTTAGTTTTGTCTCATGATGACACCATCGGAAACACAAGCTGTACAGCTTACCCAATACAGTCATGGAGCGGGATGTGGCTGTAAAATCTCGCCCAAAATCCTGGACAAGATTCTGCATGGCCGCACCAGTAATACAGACGTACCGGTGCAAGCAGGTCAACCTTTACATTCCTCAATCAACTATTCACTTATTGTTGGGAACGACTCGCGCGACGATGCAGCTGTTATGGATATTGGCAATGGTGAAGCCATTATCAGCACAACGGACTTTTTCATGCCCATTGTGGATGACGCGTTTGACTTTGGGCGGATTGCTTCGGCCAATGCCATCAGTGATGTATATGCTATGGGAGGAGAGCCGATAATGGCGATTGCCATACTCGGTTGGCCACTGGACAAATTGCCACCGGAGGTCGCGGGTCAGGTGCTGGAAGGATCTCGTGCTATTTGCCGGGAAGCGGGTATCCCATTGGCGGGTGGCCACAGCATTGATTCCCCTGAACCGATCTTTGGTCTGGCAGTTACCGGACGAGTACGACTTGATCACCTCAAGCAGAACAATACGGCGACGAAAGGCTGCCGGCTTTACCTGACTAAACCATTGGGAGTGGGGATTCTGACGACTGCGCAAAAGAAAGGTTTGCTAAAACCCGAGCATGCTGATATCGCTCCTCGCCAGATGGCTCAACTCAACAGCTTTGGCGCTATACTTGGCAAATTACCATACGTTAAAGCTTTGACCGATGTGACTGGTTTTGGCTTGCTCGGCCATCTGATCGAAATGGCAGAAGGGTCTGGTCTTAGTGCTATAGTTAATTTCGAAGCTGTTCCTACGTTGGCTATGCTGGACGAATACCTGGCTCAAAAAAGTTTTCCAGGTGGTACCATTCGTAATCTGGACAGCTACGGACATAAATTAGCTGTACTAACTGATTTACAACGATACGTTTTGGCAGACCCTCAAACGTCTGGCGGTTTACTCATCGCTGTAGCCCCTGAGAGTACAGACGAGTTCGAACGAGTAGCCTCCGAAAACGGATTCTATCTAACCTCGTTTGGCGAACTGGTCGAGCAACGAGAAAAAATCGTGTACGTAAACTAACGTTTGGATGAAATTATTTTACCGCCAAACTGGCGAGTCAGGTCCGGCCATTGTGATTCTGCATGGCGTATTTGGCTCATCAGACAATTGGCTCACAACCAGTAAAGCCATTGCTGCACGAGGCTACCGCGTTTTTGCAGTCGATCAACGGAATCATGGACAGTCGCCGAGAGGTACCGAACATGACTACCAGAGTATGGCTTCTGATTTACATGAGTTTCTTACCGACCATCAATTAGATAATTCTATTCTGGTCGGGCATTCGATGGGAGGTAAAGCTGTGATGCAATATGCCATGCTCTACCCAGGTACCTATCAAAAACTTGTGGTGGTCGATATTGCCCCTAAATTCTATCCTGTTCATCATGCCGAACTCATACGAGGTCTGAAAGCCATTGACCTCAATACAATTAAAGGGCGTACAGAAGCCGATGCGGTTTTGCAACGCTATGAACCCTCATACACCGTACGGCAATTTCTGCTGAAAAACCTTTACCGAAACGAACAGGGTGGATTTGACTGGCGCATAAACATCCCGGTCATTGAACGCGAACTGCATGGCATAGGAGAAGAACTGACCAATCCCCGGATTATCACCGAACCTACGCTGTTTATTCGAGGTAGCGAATCTCCTTACATTCTGGACGATGATATTCCGACGATCAAGCGAATATTCCCCAAGGCCCAGATTGAAACGATTCAGGGAACCGGGCATTGGGTTCAAGCCGAAAAGCCAGTCGAGTTCGTTGACGTGTTGATGAAGTTTATTGAAAATAAGTAATGCCAACACTTTACTTAATTCCGACTTTACTCGCCGACGATACGGCACACAGGGTGCTCCCCTCTACCATTCGGGAGATAATTGAAAAAACGGATACGTATTTTGTTGAAAATGTACGGTCGGCACGACGATTTATCAGCGGGTTGAAAACCGCTCGTGTCATTGACGAAACGCTATTTTTCGATCTTACGAAGGAAACGCCACCAACCGATACCCGGCGGCAGATTCAAGAGTTGACCGAACGAAAACAAAATGCAGGTGTCCTGTCGGAAGCAGGGTGCCCAGGCGTGGCCGATCCGGGTGCAGTAGTCGTTGGTATGGCCCATACGCTGGGGTGGCGCGTAGAACCATTGGTGGGTCCTTCGTCTATTCTACTGGCCCTGATGGCGTCGGGCATGAGTGGGCAATCATTTGTTTTCCACGGCTATCTACCGATTGACCGACAAGACCGGGCTCGTACACTTCGCAACCTGGAAAAAGAGGCTCAGCAGCGGCAGCAAACCCAGATTTTCATGGAAACGCCCTACCGAAATGATGCACTTTTCGCGGATATATTGGCTAGCTGTCAGGCTAACACCCGGCTGTGTGTAGCCAGTAACCTGACCGCGACGGATGCGTTGGTTCGTACACTAACCATCCGCGAATGGAAATCGAACGTACCAGATTTACGAAAAAAACCAACCGTGTTTCTACTTTTGTAACCGTAAGGCAGCTGGACAGACGTTTCCGATCTTGTCCGAATACTTACCTAACAAAGCGGACAAGATGTCTGCGTCACGCATGATTCACTCCTTTACATTTTCTCCGTTTCAGGAAAACACGTACGTCATTGCCGATGAAACGACTAATGAAGCCGTCATCATCGATCCTGGCTGTTACGAACAAATTGAAAAGGAAACCTTATGGCGTTTTATCGAAACCCATAAGCTAACGGTTAAGTACTTACTGTTAACGCATGCCCATCTGGACCATGTATTTGGCGTTGCCTATGTAAAACGAAAATTTGGGGTAAAGGCCTATCTGAATCAGCTGGACATGGTCATCTACAACGACGTTGCGTCCCGTTGTGCGCTTTTTGGCTTACGTGGCTACGAACCCTCAGAGATAGATGAGTTTATCCAGGAGGGCGATCAATTTCTATTTGGCAATACCGTGCTGGATACGCTGTTTGTACCTGGCCACGCACCCGGACATGTTGCGTTTGTCAATCATGCCGAACACTATGTAGTCGGTGGTGATGTATTGTTCAGGGGCAGTGTTGGCCGTACAGACCTTCCGTACTGTAGCTATTCCGACTTAATGAGCAGTATTCGAACAAAACTGTATACCTTGCCCGACGATTATACTGTGTATCCAGGCCACATGGCTCCTACCACAATTGGTCGCGAGAAACAAACAAATCCATACGTAAAACTATAAAACGGACGGCTAGTCCGTTTTACAGATATGAACCTGCTCAAACATCTCCCGAACGCCATGACCTGCGGCAATTTGCTATGCGGGTGTATTGGACTGGTTATGGCCATGCGTGGCTACCTTGATACAGCAGCCTGGTTAATTGGCGTAGCTGCCATCCTCGACTTTGGAGATGGATTCGTAGCCCGGCTGGTAAAGGTATCGGGGCCGTTTGGTAAGGAACTGGATTCGCTGGCCGATATGGTTACGTTTGGCGTTCTTCCCGCGACCATCATGTTCCAGCTTTGCTGGTATCAGAATCTGGGGAGTATTTCATACGGTGCTTTCCTGATCGCTGTGCTATCAGCTCTGCGGTTAGCCAAATTCAATATCGACACCCGGCAAAGCGACCAGTTTATTGGCGTGCCTACGCCCGCCAACACGATGCTAATTGCGGCTTTCCCGCTCATGCATACGTATCAGCCTCAGTACGATGCTTTCTGGCAAAATGATTACGCACTGGGGATGATCATCGCTTTTTCATTCCTGATGGTCTCCGAAATCCCCCTCTTTGCACTGAAGTTTAAATCATTTGGCTGGGCCGACAATCGAATAAAATATAGTTTTCTGATTGCTTCCGCGCTACTGCTATTATTTTTGCAGTTTGCAGCCATTCCCCTGATTATTCTGCTATATATCGTTGTTTCACTAATCTCTAAATAATCGAATGATCGAATTACTGAATGATTGAATATGGTTCAGAGCCGCTTTACTCATTCAACGATTCAATCATTCAATCATTCACTCATTAAAATGAAGTACATCGCCGAAATCAACATCATGACCCGTTCGGAAATTCTGGACCCGCAGGGCAAAGCCGTAAAACTGGGTTTGCATAATCTCCAGATGGACACCATCGATAATGTTCGGATCGGAAAACATATCCGGCTCGAAGTGGATGCCGATACCGAAGAACAAGCCCGTACGACCGTTGATTCGGCTTGCCGCCAGCTACTGGCCAACCTGATCATGGAGGAGTATTCGTTTGAGCTGCAACCTGCTTAATCGTACGTATCTTTAGTATATAGGCACAGCCATCCCAAAGAACGACGGCCATTAATTCACTGGTTATGAGGTGTCCTTCTTTGCAGTAGCTGTGCCTTTGCATGGACAATGAACACGATTGTGGGTGATTCCTTTGTACCTTTGCCGACTATTTGATTTTGACGAATGAATACCACTTACGCTAGTATTAAAGGGTTAGGATTCTACGTTCCTGAAACCATCGTAACGAACCAGGATTTAACCCAACATATGGACACCTCGGATGCCTGGATTCAGGAGCGGACGGGAATTAAACAAAGGCGCTACTTCACCTACGGTAAAGACACCAACGCCAGCATGGCTACGGCTGCCTCGCGCATGGCCCTTGATCGAGCCCAGGTCGATGCCAAAGAAGTTGACCTGATTGTTTATGCAACCATTACCCCCGACTATTATTTTCCCGGTTCAGCCTTTCTTATGCAGCGTGAATTAGGCTTGGAAGGCGTTGGCGTAATCGACATTCGGAATCAATGTTCTGGCTTCGTTTATGCACTTTCCATTGCCGATCAGTTCATTAAAACCGGCATGTACAAAACCATACTGGTTGTCGGCTCAGAGATCCAATCAACCTTCCTGAATAAAAGTAATGAAGGAAGGGGTGTGGCCGTCATTTTCGGCGATGGAGCCGGGGCTGCTGTTGTACAGGCTACGACTGACCCAGAACACCGCATTCTATCGACTCACCTACATGCCGACGGACGTTATGCGGAAGATCTGTATGTTCGAGACCCTGGTAGTAGTCGTGAAGGGCGCTGGCTTACGGAAGAAACGCTGGCAGGTGGCAACTACAATGTGACCATGAATGGGAACGCTGTCTTCAAGCATGCTGTCGTACGGTTTATGGAAGTTATTCAGGAGAGTTTGGCGGCCAACGAGTACAAACCGGAAGATCTAGCCTTACTGGTTCCTCACCAGGCAAATATTCGAATCTCGGAGTATGTTCGGCAGCAGATGAATCTGCCAGAAGAAAAAGTCTTTAATAACATTCAAAAGTATGGCAACACGACAGCGGCATCCATCCCAATTGCGTTAACCGAAGCCTTTGAAGAAGGGCGTATCAAATCGGGCGATCTGATTTGTCTGGCCGCTTTTGGCAGTGGATTCACCTGGGCATCAGCACTAATCAAATGGTGAATTGTTGAATGACTGAATGAAATTAACAATTCAGTCATTCAACAATTCAATCATTAATAGGTGCCCACCGAAAGCATGACCAGTGTACATGCTTCGATGGTTTCAATTCCCTCCGCCTGAAGCTGTTTTTCGAATTCGGGATTTTCTGCACCGGGGTTAAAGATGACCCGTTTGGGTTTCAGCCGTTTAATGTACGCATACAGCTTAGGCTGATTTTGGGGACCTACATACATCGTTACCGTATGGATACCCTGTAAATCAGGTTCTCCAGTTCGTATAGGATGTCCTTCGATGTCCCCCTCCCGTAGTCCCAATAATTCTATATCATGCCCGTGTCGAAGCAATCGATAAGCAGCCAGATTGGCATAACGTCCCTCTTTGGCTGTTGCTCCAACTACAAGCGTTTTTTTTTTCCTGAACAGTCTTTGTCATAGTCGTACGCAGGCATAAGATGCCTATCTATACCCTTAACCAATCTGGTGAAGAAGCAGTTTCGGAGCCATTTACACCCACTCTATCAATAAAATTTACAATCGACATCCATTATGATTTAAATTTGTTCATTATCAGTAGTTTATCAGGTTAAGTGAGCATTTTAAAAGAATCTTGGTAGTAAAATCATTATGTTACAACTATTTTGCCCTATAGTTGTTAAGGACTCATCAGAAAGCTCTTATCCGGCTGAAATTCACGGCTAATCATAAAAATCATCGGTCATGGATGCCAAAGACAAACAGAATTTTTGGAATGAAAAGTGGACACCGATCGTGTTTGAAGGCATTGAGAATCCACCTCATTATGAAGTCTCCAACTACGGACGACTGCGAAGCTTCCAATCGGTTCCCGCAACTCGTTCAGCAAGCCCTTCCGGTCATACACCGGGCAAACCTATAAAAGGTTCTGTTATACAGGGTTACAGATCGCTTAACATTCGATCAGGCGGTAAAACCATAAATCGGTACATCCATAAGTTGGTAGCCGAGCATTTTGTTACCCGTAGCCATCCCGATCAAACGTTTGTGATCCATCTCGATCATGACAAACTCAATAACCACTTCCAGAATCTGCGATGGGTTACAAAAGCCGACATGATTGAGCATAATCGGAACAATCCCAGCCTCAAAAACCGGCAGCTTCCTCGTCAAACCCGTAATTATAAACTAACCGAAAGCAAGGTCAAGATCATCAAGAAACTTCTACTAAACGACAAAAACCGGTTAAAGATGATTGCCAAACAGTTTGGTATCACACACACCCAACTGAACCGGATTCGGTCAGGTGAGAACTGGAAGCATGTCACAATTGAATAAACTCCTCTTTCTGAGTGAATCTAAAGGCTAACCCGTATACAGTCTGCTTTAAATAACTAAGTAAAGTAGGGTAACCACTGGCGATCAGGCAATTTACACTTGCTTTTGTGTAGCATGTTCGATGACAAATTTTTCAAAATCAGAAGCTGAGTTTTGAAAAATTTGTCATAATTGTTTCAATAATTCACATTGGCCCCAACACCGAGTCCTGGCGCGCCAGCCAGAGGCATCGAAACAAAAAATGAGGTTCCCACTCCTTCATCCGTCTCGAACCAAATGGAGCCACCAGCGTGTTCAACACCACGTTTGGCAATCCAAAGTCCAAGGCCTGATCCCCCTCCTTTGGTACTGAAATTGGGCAGAAAGACTTTATTTCGAATCGTTTCGGGTATGCCAACTCCATTATCATGCACTTCTATCAAGACCGAATCACTGCTGGTCGAAAGCTTGAGATCGATTACAGGCTTCCGGTCGGTCGGGACCGACTGAATGGCATTAATCAGCAGGTTGGTCATGATGCGCCCCATAAACTGCCGATCACCTACAACCATAATGGGGCCTTCTACACTTTCTCGTCGAAGTGTAATCCGTTTGTCATCAGCGTATAAATCTGCCGTTTTATTGAAGACGCCTGTTACTTCAAACTCTTCTTTTTTAGGCATTGGCATCTTGGCAAACTCTGTAAAGGAGTTGGCAATGTCACTGATGTTATCAATCTGATCCAGCAACGAATCGAACGTTCGAAGTATCACCTTACGCGAAGGATCTCCGTTCAGCCCTGCCGTGTCTTTTCCATTATTTGGGAATGTCCGCTGCAGATGCTGCAAGGTTAACTTCATGGGTGTCAGCGGATTCTTGATTTCATGAGCAATCTGTTTGGCCATTTCTCGCCAGGCCGATTGTTTCTCTGTTTGAGCCAAAGCCTGCTTACTTTCTTCCAGTTTCAACAGCATTCGGTTATATTCCCGAATCAGCAGGCCGATTTCGTCGTCCGATTGCCAGGGCAATGGATCATTCGGACGCTCCAGATTAGTTTTCCGAATTTTTTGCGTCAACAGCCGAAGCGGTTTGGTCAGCATATGCGACGCGAAATAGGATAAGATCAGAAAGAAGAGGAACAGAGCCGTGAAAATGCTCAATGATGTCGCAATAACCTCAATAATTTTCCGGTCAAGTTCGGGTTGGGCGTAGAAATACGGAATACTCAATACGCCCAGCAGGTGCCCATCGTACGACTTAATACTGGCATAGGCCGTCCGATAGTTCAGCGTTCCCAGCGATTCGTCGAGCAAAACCTGGTTCTCCTTATCCTCAATAATATGGTTATAGGCTTCCGGATTGATTCGTTTGGAGAGATACCCTCTTTCATAAATGATCGGGCGCGTCGAGGTGTATAGCTTCCCCTGAGCGTCGAACAAATTAATATCGATATTAGCATCTCGGGCAATCTTTCCTAACTCCTCTTCCATCGACGCCTTACTCCGCTTTTGCGCATACAGGTGTTCGTCGAGGTAAATCAGAAAGTTGGACGCAATATTCCGGGTATTGACAATATAGGTATCTTTCTGGTTATCAACGTAATTCGAACTTATGACGCCCAGAATAATGAGGATCACGAATATCAGCGGCAGAAAAAAGGCTAGATTCAACAGGATCTGAATCCGGGTTGAATAATTGATATTGAATTTGGAGAATCGATAATTGATCGCATAGAAGGCAATGACCAGAATGACCGTCAGCACCAGCAACAGATACAGAAATGAGAAATTGGAAAAGATATTCCGAAATGGGTACTCCGGCGACGATACCACTACAACACGCCCATTCTGGCCTCTTTGTGCAATGTGCTGATAATGATTACTCGAAATTCCGGTTGTAAACAAAGCCGGATTATTCAGCAGCGAAAGTTCAAGCTGCCGGTCATAGTTGTAATTTCCGGGAGAGCTGTACCAAAGCTTATACTTTACTGGCCCAGCCGATGCTTTACCCAGGTCGGGGCCTGTAAAAAAGGCATAGCTGTATTCCTGGGTATCCTGGTTTTGGGTAAACTTTGTATCGACCAGCAGCCCAGGATACACGCCTTTAGGCCGTTCTTTTCGAAGCCGCAGGTCAAGTACAACGTATCCTAAGGTGTCAGATGATGACGTTCCTGATTGGTTAACTGAATTCGCTGGTGACATCGACCGAAGAATCGGCACAAAGCACACGTATTGTTTTACAAACTGGTTATCTGCTTCACTGACAAAGTAAATACCTGCATACTCCGTTTTATAAGCCTCCTGACGATACCGGGCTGTCAGCGACGAAAGCGACACAGGATCAGGGCTAATATCGAGAGGCCGACCATTCG
Organism: Spirosoma aerolatum; assembly: GCF_002056795.1. NCBI lineage: Bacteria > Pseudomonadati > Bacteroidota > Cytophagia > Cytophagales > Cytophagaceae > Spirosoma > Spirosoma aerolatum. Next base: position 4,533,123 of record NZ_CP020104.1, read on the forward strand.
ACCGAAACGAAAACACCTCAATATCGTACTTATCGAAATATTTGTCTAGATGTAAACTTTTCACCCGATGTTGGATGCGCTCACGAACCAGGAGCGTATCGGTTCGCAGCGCACGACCAATTTCCGCATCCTTCTGAATCGACTCCTGTGCTTTACTCATTAAGAATTCGCCAAATACGTCGTTTTCGGCCAGAAGCTGGGCAGCAAATTGCTGTTCATGACTTAGCTGTTTCCGAATCTCCTGATTATAAACGACGTACGATGTCATCACCGCGCAAATGAATGCCGCCAGAAACAGATAGATGGATGTTTTATAGCGAAATGTATAAAGCGTTTTGGGTAACTGACTTACATAGACAACCAGAAAATAAATACCATTCAGCAGAAATACGGGCTCCAGAGCACCACCTACCAATAACCAGATACCTGCGCTTAATACGGAACCAGCCATGATCAATGACAGGCCGATGCCAACATGATTAATGCGGTTATAGCGTAAAAACAGGCTGGCAAGCAAATGGGTAACCAGAAAATAAATACAGGATATGATGATGAAGACAACCAGGCAAGCAATCTTCAGAAATGAAAAATGGATATTAAGCGTAATATCAAGCGTAAACTGCGACTTTTCGTAGATATTGGTCAGCTCTATGTAGCATAGCGTAAATGCCACATAACTGAGCACAACACAGGCTACTGATACTACAAGTTTTAGCCACTGGGGCTGATTTAGCAGCCAGACATAGAACTGAGAACGGAAATAGTACCTCACCCAGTAAAAAGCCAGAATGGCCATTACGAGCGCATTAAGCAGCAAATCGCCCAAAGACGGAACCAATATCGAGGACGCGTAATATTTAGGGTTGAACAGGTCCGATTCGATGAACAAAAACGGAACCCCGAAGAAAAGCATAACGGCCCGCAGAAGTAGCAGATACGTTGCCAACGCCACAAATCCCCATTCATAACGTCGTTTTTTCCGGAGTCGGACCATAAGTTGTAACACATACAACCCCAGGAAAATAACTCCCAGTGTAGCCAGAATAACCGTGTTGACGGGTGTTGAATGGTTCCGATAGGCATCGACTTTAGGCGGTACTACCGAAAATAGAAAGGCTGACGTGTTGTCGTAGATAGCCTCGTATGTATTGAGTCGTTTGTCCGTAACGGCCTGTGGGTCAAGCGAAAATATATCTGGGTTGTACCCCGACTGTAAATAGGCATTATTGCTGTGATAATACCGATGGATAGTCACCAATGAATATACGTCCAGCACATTACCTCCAGTTGCAAGACGACGATGACTGACCACAAAACGGCCTTGCTCAAAGTCAATTAATTTCGGTATGGTTGTTACGACCGATAACTGGCCATAATCGGGCACAAACCGATAATCCGACCAATACTCTAATCGACCGTCGCGAAAGACAAAGAATGGGTAGTAAGAAGGTAGCTTAAAATAGTCGGTAAATGTGGGTTTAGGACTTCGAACCAGCAATGCCGACACACTATCCAGTTCGGATGTACTCACCTGCATCTCCTCCTTCACCCGCTGCTGCACCGCACTCAGGTATTGCTCATCGGTAGCCCCGGGTTCATTCTGCTCCAGAAAGAGGAAATACAGAACCGAACAGCCGATTGTTACTGCAGCCAGGAGCAGGAAAATATGTTTCTCTATACGCTTCACCAGGTGGGCAATCTTGTCTTTCCCGAAACCATCCCTAAAATCATGCCAAGATTTTAACCCAGGACTAATAGTCGATAGGACTAGTAATCATTCATATCAACAGCATACTGATTAGCCGCCCTATCGACTATTGATCATTGGACAGTTTTTCTACCGTATAGCCGCCTGTTTCATATCCGATTTCAGCACCAAATACATAAAGCAAATGCTTCCGGTCGATAATGACCTGTACCCCTTCTACGTTATACACTTCGTCGGAGGGGCCAGGCAAGTCAAATCCCAGTAACCATGATGACCCGCAACCTCCCCCGCGAATGCCTACGCGTAATCCGTACTCGCCAGGAATTTTATTAGCCTGAAGTGTGTCCAGTATCTGTTGGCGTGCTTCAGGTCGAACGCGAATGGGATTATCTAGTATGAGCATATATTCTGTTGGTTTACCGCTTCCAATATACGGACGTACTGAAGTTTGAACAGTAAACTGAAACCGGTAAACCTGGTAACGTTAAAAAACCCTTTTATCAAAATTACTATTTTTACGGAACAACGTTCCTTCTTTTTATGGATCTAGTGAGTGATTTCCTCAAACTGATTGTACCTGCGGGCTTAGTGCTTTATGGAATGTATCTGACCGTTAAACTATTACTCGAACGCGAGGCCGACCGGCATCGTTATGATGTGCAGGCACGATATACGGAGACAGTTGTACCGATCCGCTTACAGGCTTACGAACGAATGGTACTTTTTCTGGAACGTATCAGCCCCAATAATTTATTGTTACGACTTGGCAATAGTTCGACTACCGTCATCGAGTTCCAGCAGCGGCTTCTTCAGGAAATCCGGGATGAGTATAACCACAACCTGTCACAGCAGGTATACATGAGTCAGAAGGTCTGGGATCAGATTCAGGCGGCTATGAACGAAGTGGTTACCCTGATCAACCAGGCCTCGGGCGATACGCGACCTGATGCACCCGCCCTCGAACTCTCAAAGCGCATTTTTGAACGGATTATTCAAAAAGACCGCCAACCAACGGCCGATGCCCTCCGTGCCGTGAAAGAAGAAATTCAAGCCATGTTTATGTAACGCGGTGATGCGCCATTCCGCCATTATGTCGTCGTCAATCAAAACACGGCCGACGATACCATAAGGGCTTTTTGCAGAGCTGACTGATTGATGGCTAAGGCAATCTCTTCATCCAACAGGGTTTGGATGATTTCTTCAGTTGGTAGATTCCCGGTTAACGCATCGGCGGCCATTGGGCATCCGCCAAAGCCGCGTAACGCACCGTCGATACGGTTAACCCCAGCCCGAACGGCCGCTCGTACTTTTACCCGAGCCTCACCCGGACGTGCATGCAGGTGAGCCCCAAATTCAACTGATGGAAATGTTTGAATCAACAGTTGAAAAAGTGTTTCGATCGCTTCGGGTGTCGAAGAGCCAATGGTATCGGATGGAGCAATAATACCTATTCTCAGTTGCAGAAGTTTTTCCGTAAAGTCACTGACGATAGCTGAACTATATGGATCGCCATAGGGATTACCGAATCCCATCGATAAGTAAACCACCAATTGCTTACCCGACTCTACACAAAGCTGCTGCATATCGGCCACTTCAATAAACGCCTGAGCAATTGTCCTGTTGGTATTGCGCTGCTGAAAAGTCTCCGAAACGGATAAGGGGAAGCCAATGTATTGAATTTGCGGATAAGCGACCGCCTGTTCGGCACCTCGTCGATTGGCCACAATGGCCAGTAGTTTGGTTCGCGTAACGGTTAGGTCAAGACCCGCCAATACCTCGGCAGTATCCCGCATCTGAGGGATCACCTTAGGCGATACGAAACTCCCAAAATCCAATGTATCGAACCCAACCTGTAAGAGTGTATTGAGGTACTGAATTTTGAGGTCAGTCGGAACAAAATGGTCCAGCCCCTGCATCGCATCGCGAGGACACTCGATTAGTTTCATCGACGTACAGTTTGGCGCGTCAAAAAGGCGAACATGAGCATCACCATTCCGCAGATCGCTAGCCCCCCGGCTTCGCGGGCCATTTCGATATTCAGACTACGCATACCTACTTCACTGAACAGAAACCCTTCAAATTTCGGAGGCCACTGATACACTGCTGACGCAAAAAACAGGACGGCCAGTACAACAAAAAACCACCAACGCCCCAGATTGGCGTAGGCCATAAAACAGGCTGCAGCTGCCACGCCATAAATAGGAATCCAAACTTCAGGGTCGGGATCGTTGTATTGGAATGCTGCAAATAGAATAAACAACAGTCCGAAAATGATCGCCAGTGTTTTACGCATAGTTTACTGGAGTTAAATGGAGTTAGAACGATACATACGATGGCAGGAATAAGTTTCACGAGTGCCGTTCCTACTGCTCTACCCCAGTTGATTAAAATCACCCTTAGTTACAATATTCCGCCACGGCGTTGGCAGCGTCGACATAACCCAGCGTCTGTGCCTGTTTCAGACTCAGGCAGGCCGACTCACGGTCGTTTTGCAAAACCTGGGCAATACCCAGCCCATAAAACGCTTTCCCAAATTTAGGGTCTGCCTTAACGGCCTGCTGAAAATCGGCAATGGCCCCCGCCAGATCTTTCTGCTGGAATCGCAGGTTTCCCCGGTTATAAAAGGCCAGCGCATTTTGCGAATCTAACGCGATTGCCTGTGAGAAATCCGTCATAGCTGGTTGAATCTGCCCCTGCGTTGCAAACAACTGCCCCCGATTCAGAAAGAGTTCGGCGCTAATTTGTTTGCTCGTATCGGGTGCCAGCCGAATCGCGTCCGAATAATCTTTCAACGCACCTGTCAGATCATTTTGAGCCACCTTAAGCAATCCACGGTTATAATAGGGCCGATAGAAGTTTGGCTGAAGTTTAATAGCCTGGTCATAATCGAGGGTAGCATTGGCATATTCCTTTAGTTCAAAATAAGCCACTCCTCTCGAATTAAACGCTTCCACATTTCCGGCATCGGCATTGATCGCCTGATTTAAGGCCTGAACAGCCTCCCGAAATTTTCCTTCTTTTAAATACCCCCTCCCCTGTTCCAGGTAGTTGTCTGATGAGTTGCAGGCAAAGCATGCAATTAAAAGAGCGAAAGAGTGAATGAGTGAATGAGCGAATAGCTGACGCGTTCCTGCTCGCTTTTTCACCTCCGGGCGGCCCCATCTTTCGCTCTTTCGCACTTTCACTCTTTCACCGCCGGGCGGCCCCGTCTTTCGCTCTTTATACATCACGTTCAAAATTGATTTTTTACAAAGGTATGCCCGAAAATTTGTCGTTGACGAATAGTTGTATAACTTTGCATCGGCAAATCGGTGCTACCAGCTCCTGCTGAATCCCCCAGGTCTTGACCGAAGCAAGGGTAGGTGGTTGTAGCGGTGAGACATTGGTTTGCCATTTTTTATTTCCGCCTATTGCGGTTATGTCGTTTAGGGGTCATGCATTTAGCACTATCAGGCCGCTAAATTCCGAAAACCCAACATGCATCTACTGAACCAGCTTACTACCTCGTTTCAGCAACATTTCCAGGCCGACCCGCTGTTAATCTGCTCTCCCGGCCGTGTCAACCTCATTGGTGAACATACCGATTACAACGAAGGGTTTGTGCTTCCGGCCGCTATCGACAAAGCCATATACCTAGCTGTTGGCCCTCGTACTGATCACGAATTACACTTTGTAGCCCACGATCTGAATAAAACATATCAGGGGTTACTGTCTCATCTGGAACCAACACATACATGGGCAGATTACCTCCTTGGCGTGGTTGCCCAGATGCGCCTGGCAGGTTACGAATTCACCGGCTTTAACTGTATTTTCAGTGGTACGATTCCAATGGGCGCAGGCCTTTCATCGTCGGCAGCGCTGGAAAATGGAGTAGGCTTCGCCCTGAACGAACTGTTTGGGTTAGGTCTTGATCGGATCGATTTAGTTAAATTGTCTCAACGGGCTGAAAATGAGTTTGTGGGTGCCAAAGTGGGGATCATGGATATGTTTGCCAGCATGATGGGCAAGGCTGACCATGTTATCAAACTCGATTGCCGCTCCCTCAACTATACCTACGCTCCTCTACAGATGGAGGGCATCCGTATTGTTCTGTGCGATTCTCAGGTCAAACATTCGCTGGTTACTTCTGAATACAACACCCGCCGGGCCGAATGTGAAGCGGGCGTTCGTTTCCTTCAGACCTTCTACCCTGACATCAAAAGCCTGCGCGATGTGTCGATGACTATGCTCGATCAGCATCTACGGGATACCGAGCCGTTGATTTATCGGCGTTGTGCCTACGTTGTTCAGGAAAATGCCCGCTTACTGGCTGGCGTTGAAGCCCTGGAAGCAAACGATATAGCCGCTTTTGGTCAGTTGATGTATGGCTCGCATGAGGGTCTGAGCAAGAACTACGAAGTTAGCTGCCCTGAACTAGATATTCTGGTCGACATTGCTCGAACTCATCCGGGTGTATTTGGGGCTCGAATGATGGGAGGAGGCTTTGGTGGGTGCACCATCAATCTGGTACGCGAAGAGGCCCTTGACTCATTTACCGAATTGATTACCAAACAATACAAAGCCCAAACCGCTAAAGATACGTACCTTCACGTCTGTAAAATCCAGAACGGAACAGGTATCATCAAAAACCAATAGGTTAGTAAGTAAATAAGCCAAAACCAGCCTTATACACGTACTGACCGCAGATCAATTAATAACTCTATTTTACCATGAAATTTTTCATTGACACGGCCAATCTGGCCGACATTCGCGAAGCCCAGCAAATGGGGATTCTTGACGGGGTGACAACTAATCCTTCACTGATGGCTAAAGAAGGCATTACAGGAAAAGACAACGTAATGCGCCATTACAAAGAAATCTGCGACATCGTTCAGAACGACGTTAGTGCAGAGGTTATCTCGGTCACCTACGACGAAATGATCAAAGAAGGCGAAGAGTTGGCTGAGATCGATGAGAACATCGTAGTAAAAGTGCCGATGAGCGCCGATAGCATCAAAGCCATTAAATATTTCTCGGAAAAAGGCATCCGTACCAACTGTACGCTGGTGTTCTCGGCAGGTCAGGCACTGCTGGCAGCCAAAGCTGGTGCTACGTATGTATCACCGTTCGTAGGCCGGTTAGATGATGTTTCGACCGATGGCATCGAGCTGATTCAGCAAATCGTAAATATCTATACCAACTACGGCTATACAACCGAAGTACTGGCTGCGTCGGTACGTCACCCAATGCACGTTATCCAATGCGCTGAAATCGGCGCAGACGTAATGACGGCTCCGTTGAGTGTTATGAAAATGTTGCTCAACCACCCATTAACTGACATTGGCCTGGCTAAATTCCTGGCCGATCACGCAAAAGCTGAGAAAAAGTAATTTTTTAGGGTATTCGGTTTATAGATTACGGTGGCTGGTGCGTTTTAGGTTGCGTTAGCCACCGTAATCTATAAACCGTAAACCAAAAACTGATTTATGTTTTCCTCTGAACCCGTTCTTACCCTCGACCACGCCGATATTTATCAGGGCAAGAAGTTAATCCTGGGCGATGTATCGTTCCGAATAGATAAGGGCGATTTTGTTTATTTGATTGGCCGTACGGGAAGTGGAAAAACATCCTTACTAAAAACTTTATACGCCGATCTGTGGCTGCAGAATGGTACAGGCACAGTGGCCGGCTTTTCGCTCGACTCGCTAAAGCCCCGCGACATTCCGATGCTGCGCCGGAAAATTGGCATTGTCTTTCAGGACTTTCAGCTGTTTTTCGACCGTTCAGTAGAAGACAATCTTAAGTTTGTTCTGAAAGCAACGGGCTGGAACAATAAGACTGACATGAACAACCGCATTGCCGACGTGCTGATGCAGGTAGGCCTGGGAACTGCTCAGAAAAAAATGCCGCACCAACTCTCGGGTGGCGAACAACAACGGGTTGTTATCGCCCGCGCTATGCTCAATGAACCGCTGATCCTTATTGCCGATGAGCCAACCGGGAACCTCGACCCATCGGTGTCGGACCAGATCATGAAAGTATTTCAGGCTATCAACAATGCCGGTACGGCTGTACTGATGGCTACGCATAACTATGACCTGTTGAACAAATACCCAGCTCGCGTACTGCGTTGTCAGGAAGGGCAGGTTATTGAGTTGGCAGGTTAACCGTTTGCTCATTTTTTTAGACCAGCCTTTCCTCCTATGCCCTTTGGTCGTCGTCCCTTCCTTCGTTCATTAGTAGCTGGTACGGGAGCTTCTCTACTTACTTCGAATCAGGCTGCTCAGGCTTATTTGCCTACCAAAACCGCATCTGTTTCCTGTAATTCATACGCCTGGCTGACTTTCTATAACCGCCAGGGTAAAACCTGGATGGCCGACCCGGATGCTTCTCTTCAGGAGTTTGTTCAGGCAGGGCTAACGGCTTATGAACCTGCGGTCAACACCGCCGATGATGTAGTCAAACTGATTCCATTACTGGCGAAGCACAAACTGACAATGCCATCATTGTATGTGAACAGTACACTCCACCGGACCGATGAAGCGCAGAAATCGATTGAGTCTGTTTTAAACATTGCCGAAGCAGCCCGGCAGGCTGGTACTACCATTTTTGTAACCAACCCTAGTCCGATCCAATGGGGTAGTGAAAAAGATAAAACCGATGCGGATTTGACGGAGCAGGCCAAAAACCTTGACCGATTAGGTGCTGAATTACGCAAGCGAGGTATCACCCTGGCCTATCATACCCATGCCCCTGAACACCGCCAGGCCGCCCGTGAGTTTCATCACATGCTGCTGGCCACAGACCCCAAAAACGTGTCGCTCTGTCTGGATGCCCACTGGGTGTATCGCGGTTCCGGGAATTCGCAGGTAGCTCTGTTCGACGTAGTTAAATTGTACGGTAAGCGCATCATAGAGATTCACATCCGGCAATCGCGGGAGGGCATCTGGCAGGAAACATTTGGCGACGGCGACATCAATTACCGTCGCCTGACTAGCGACCTGAAAGCGCTGAATGTTCGCCCTCTGTTGGTGCTGGAGCAATGTCTTGAGAAAGGTTCGCCCAACACCATGGGCCCTGTCGAAGCGCACAAGCAGGATTTAATCTACGCCAAAGAGGTATTTTCGGGATTGATCGGATAATGAAACAAAGAGATTAATTGACGGTTATTTATGCTGATAGCTACCGAACAGCTACCACATAACTACCAACATAATTAAACTCACGTTAGCATTATGCAACCCAATATTGGTCTCGAAGAAGATGTACTGAAACAGGACAATACCCTGCTCAACGACTTTCTGTCGGATTTGCACGTCCTGTATATCAAAACCCGAAAATATCACTGGAACGTGGCTGGACCGAATTTCATGGAGTACCATAAATTCTTTGAAAGTCAGTATAAAGCCATCGAAGCCGAAATCGATGAAGTTGCTGAGCGTATTCGCCAATTAGGTGGTAAGCCGCTGGCCACTATGGCTGAATTCCTCCATAATACCAGTCTGAAAGAGGACACAGGTACGCCGAAAAGTACGGCCGACATGTTCAAAAACCTGCTCTCCGACCACGAGCAGATCATTCGTGAACTTCGCGACGACGTTGATAAATGCGCCGATGAACTCAATGATGCCGGTACTGCCGATTTCCTGACGAAGTCCATGGAAGATCACGAAGCAATGGCCTGGATGCTACGAAAATATCTTTCGTAGTGAATAATTGATAATGTACAATGTATAATTGGGGAGTTCTTCACTTTTCATTATACATTGTACATTATCAATTATTTTCACCTGTGCCCAAATCGCTTTCCCTTCGCTCTGGTCTTGGTAGTATTTTATTCTGGTCGGTTATTTCGGCCGCATTTATTGGCCCCGGTACCGTCACTACCTGTGCAATGGCAGGTTCCCGATTCGGTTTAGACCTGCTTTGGGCACTTACATTTTCCACGATTGGCACCATTCTTTTACAGGAAGCTGCCGCCCGAATTACGATCGCATCTGGCTTGAGCCTGGGTGAGTTGATTACTCAGCTTTATGGTGCTAAGATCCGCTGGCTTATGTCATTGCTGTTTGGTGCTGTAGCACTGGGTTGTGCGGCTTACCAGGCAGGAAATATATTAGGTGCCGTTTCGGGCTTAGCCCTCCTGACGGGCAGTTCTACCCAATTCATGACCGTACTGGTGGGGTTGGTTTGTATTCTTTTACTAGGGCGTGGCTCTATCCGACTTATCGCTAACGTGCTCGGTTTGATTGTTTTTGCCATGGGGGCAGCCTTTGTCTATGTAGCTTTAAATTCTGATTCCCCTGCAGAAACGGTTGCCAAAGCCTTAGTGATCCCCAGCTTACCCTCCGAATCTTTGGTTCTGGTTATTGGTCTGATCGGTACAACTATAGTGCCTTACAATTTATTTCTTGGGTCTGGGCTGGGGCAGCATCAATCACTCGCAGAAATGCGATTGGGTATTAGTTTAGCTGTACTGATTGGAGGAATAATTTCAATGTCCATTTTGATTGCCGGGACGTTGGTAACCGGTGATTTTTCGTTTCAGATAGTTGCTCAGGAGCTTAGCAAACGATTAGGAAATTGGGCTGGCATCTTATTTGCTTTCGGGCTTTTTGCGGCAGGCTTCACCTCATGTCTTACGGCTCCCTTAGCGGCTGCAGTTACCGCAAAAAGCCTTCTTGGCTGGTCAGAATCGTCGTTAGCGTATAGGTGTGTTTGGCTCATCGTAATGGTAATTGGGATAACGTTTGGCTTATTAGGGGTTAAACCAGTCCCTATCATTATTCTGGCACAGGTTGCTAATGGTCTGTTGCTGCCCATTGTAACCACGTTTTTATTGCTGGCCGTTAATAATAAAACTATACTTTCGGTAAACTACCGGAATACCTGGTGGCAAAACATAGCAATGGTCATCGTTGTTGTTGTAACGGCTTTCCTGGGTATCCGTAACCTTTGGCTGGCCTTTCAATAGATTTAAACCAAAATGAGCAGGGGCATGCGATAAGCAATTGCTTATTGCATGCCCCTGCTCATTTTACCATGGAAAACTTATTATTTTTTCTTATTCACCTCTCGCTCAAGCTGTTCGATTCGCTTTTGCTGTTCAATAAGCCGAAGAGTCATTTCTTCATTCTGCTTTACCAGCGTGGCCAGCAGCGTGGTTAGGTCTACCCCTTGTTTAACCATTTCGGTAGCACTGGGCACTCCGGGCAGGTGTTTGTTCTGCTGAATGTATTTTTCTACCTCGGTCAACGACGGGAGCTTATACGACGGTGCAAATACATAGTCGGCCCATTGATTTTCTGACGATGGTTGTACACGCATAGCCGTAGCCGACAAATGCGCTCCTAAGGTCACATCCCCTTTTTCATCAACCGTGAGGAACTTAGCAGCCGTTGCGTTATTGACTGGCGAGTTTGCCGTCATATTCGTTAGTCGAAGACCACTACGTCCATCTGTACCCGCTGTTAATTCGAGTCGATTTTGGGGGGCGGATGTTCCAATACCCACATTAACGTTATTACCCAGAACCATAGCATTGCTGGTTAATACCCGAGCATTGGCGCCAATGGCTGTTGCATTCGACAAGCCAACTCCTACCCCAATGGCATTAGCGCCGATCAGTGTGTTGTCCTGCCCATTTAAGCCATTAACACCCGAATTTGGCCCTATAAACAGGTTCCGATTACCGCGTTGGTTACCCTGACCGGCATTGAAACCAATAAATACGTTATCACTACCGTCGGTATTGAGTTTACCCGCTTCATAACCGACAAAGGTATTATGGCTACCGACTGTGTTGGGGAAGCCTGCTTTATAGCCAAAATACGTGTTGTAGGAGCCAGTTGTGTTACCCTGTCCCGCCTGACTACCCATAAAGGTATTGTAGGTGCCAGATCCACCGACAACCGCACTCGTACTTTGGCCGATGATCAGGTTATAGGTACCGTTAGGTGATTGAAAACTGACGACCTGATTATCAGGCGTAACTACCTGACTCTGGGCATGCACCTCTGCCATAAGGCCAGAAGTAATCAGGGCTAAAACGAGAGTAGAAACTTTCATAATAAAAATGGCTACGGAAATACTTAGTAAATATAGCAAAAATCATTCCGAACTATTATTACCAATCCACTATGGATGAATGCATTAATTAGCCTAAAATCTACTATTCGGTAAAACTTGCAGCCTAGTACCCGGTGCATTGGGCAACGACGTTATCCCTAACCAGCTACCCGCTAAACTTTGACCCAATTATCTGATAGCTGATCAACAACATTGATCCAAAAATGCCCAGGCTAAAAACGCGCATAGTATACATAATGGGTAGCACCTTCCTGCAATAAAGTGTATAAACCTATTCGGTTCGTAAGCTTTTGACAGGATTCATCAAAGCCGCTTTAATGGCCTGATAACTGACTGTCAGCACGGCGACGAGTATGGCCAGTCCACCCGCCAGGGCAAAGAACCACCATTCCACCTCTATTCTATAAGCAAAGTCCCTGAGCCACTGGCTCATAACATATCCGGCAATTGGCGACGCAATCAGTAGAGCGACAAAAATCAGCTTCAGATAATTGGTCAGCAACAGCGTGATAATGCTGACGATTGAGGCTCCCAGTACCTTTCGGACCCCAATCTCCTTAGTGCGTTGATGGGTCGTAAAAGCCGCCAGACCGAACAATCCCAGGCAGGCAATCATCACTGCCAACCCGGCGAAAATACTGACGAGCTGGCCAATGCGTTGATCAGACTGGTACATCGTGTTGAATCGTTCGTTCAGGAAGGAGTAGGCAAACGGATTGGCAGTCTCTGCCTTCCATCGTTGCTCGATGGTCGATAGCAGGCTTGGGATATCGTCCGTTCGGATACGCAAGGCCAACTGTCCATTGTCGCCACCGTAGAATAACAGTAATGGAGCGATACGCTGGTGCATGGATTCGAAATGAAAGTCTTTTACCACGCCAATGACGGTATATGTCTGTTTACTTCCTTCGGTTCCATCGCCTACTGTCGAAAGCTGTTTTCCAATGGGCGAATTTTTAAATCCATATTCCCGGACGGCAGCTTCATTCAGCAGAACAGCCGATTTATCGGCCGGATAGGCTTTCGAAAAGTTGCGCCCCTGCGCCAAACGAATACCTAACGTAGACAGGTAATCGTCATCAACGTAATAGCTTTTTGTACGATACACTCCGCTTCGTGCTCCATCCTGAATCTGAATCCCATCCACACTCTGACTCGACGATCCGGCAGGCAGAAATCCAGCTTTCGATACCTGAATTACCGATGCTAGTTTGGCCAGGTCATCTTTAAATGCGTTGAGTTTTGGTCCAAGCACCTGTGTATCATGTAAGACCAAGACTTGCTCTTTGTCGAAACCAACCTTTTTGTTCTGCATAAACCGCAGTTGCTGGTTAGCGACAATAGTAGCGATGATCATTCCTATCGAGACAACAAACTGAACGGTCACCAGGGCATTACGAAGCCATCCACTCCGCAAACTGACCTGCATTCTGCCATTAAGCACTGTAATGGGCTTGAACGAAGAGAGCACAAAAGCCGGGTAGCTACCAGCCAATAGGCCAATCACCAGGCAGGCTATTACTACCCCAACGAGCATCTTACCATTCAAAATGGCACCGAGCGTAAACTGTTTTCCGGCCAGTGCATTGAAACTTGGCAATAGGAACAAAACGAGTCCAAGTGCCAACCCCAAGGCCAGAAAGGTGAGTAAAACTGATTCAGTCAGAAATTGACTAACCAATTGCTTACGAACCGAACCTAGCACTTTACGTATGCCCACTTCTTTAGAACGCCCTGCCGACCCGACGGTGGATAGGTTCATGAAGTTGATACACGCCAATAAAAGAATGAACAGCGCGATCACTGAAAAAATATAGACGTATTTGATATCGCTATTAGGCGCTAGCTCATCATCTAAATTAGACTGTAAATGAATGGATGTAATAGGCTGGAAAACAAAGCCAAATCCATTCCCTTTTTTGAGGAACTCAGAAAGTGTCATCCCAAAGAATTCATTGATTTCTGAGGCCATATATTTGCTGACAAACCCCCGGCTTATGCCTTCCACCTGCTGGATAGAGTACCCTTCCCGAAGCCGTACATAGGTGTAGGCACCACTGGCTAGCCATTTATTGCCTGTTTTGACAGACTGTAATGAGCCAAACATATCGTAATGAAAATGCGTATTTGATGGCACATCTTCACATACACCCGTTATCCGAAAAAGGCCCAAATTGCCCATCGACAACGTTTTCCCAATGGGGTCTGTCTGACCAAAATATTTTCGGGCGATGGTTTCTGTCAGAACAAGCGTATTAGGTTCAACAAGTGCCCTCGCCTGGTTACCCTTCAGCATTGGGAAATTGAAAACAGAGAAAAAATTGGAGTCGACAAAAGCTACATTTTCCTCTTTAACGATGTTCTCACCATGTTTTACCAGGAATGCCCCTTCCCGACGCAAACGAGTAACAGCCTCTACCCCAGGGCATTCCTGCAGGAGAGTTTGTCCGGTTGGCCCATATGCATAGGCCAGGTTAATATCCTTTGCATCCATCCGGCCATATAAGGTCACACGATACAATCGATCGGCATGGGTATGATAGCGGTCATAACTCAATTCATGCAGTACGAACAGCACAATCAGCAGGCAGGTTGCCAGCCCTATAGCTAAGCCGACAATATTGATAGCAGTAAACGCCTTGTGCCGCCACAGATTGCGGAAAGCGATGGTCAGATAGTTTGATAACATAGCAGAAAGCATGGGTTTAGGGTACTTATGTTCAATGGTTCTGGAAGGCTCAGCTGTTTGTCGTTTGGCAAAGAATGGAGTCAAGCAATGAAGTACAGCCCGGATGTATGCACGTCGGGCGCGGGTAGGCCCTATCTCAATTACCTGTTTATGAAAGGTTTCGTGTAAGTCGCCCTGCACATACTCCAGTAAGTGGGGAGCAACAAACCATTCCAGGAGTCTGTCAGCCCAGCGAGGTGGTGATTGTCGGCCAGATTGTGAGGAAGTAGGCTTTCTACCCATGCGTTTATTAAATCTTAAAGACCCAGAAGTTGAAATTTGCCTTGAGGAATAGCCTCCCAAAGTCGGGTTCGCATCTGCTGAATCTCCAGCAGCACCCTTCCCCCTTCGGTTGTAAGGCTAAACAAACGCTTGCTTCGTCCTCCTCGTTCGGCCGTTGCACCACCCACTGAGGAGGTCAGAAAGCCCTTTTCTTCGAGTCGATACAGGGTCGTATGTATAGCACTGATGGTGAAGCTTCGACCGGTTTGTTGCTGAAGTTGCTCCAAAACCGGCACCCCATATACATCCTCCGTGCTGGCAGCCACTACCAGAAGCACCATTTCTTCTAACTCACCCAATACAGTCTTTTTCATACAATATGCTTACTCAGACATTAGATACAATATTTTAAATCAAATATAAGGCCAGACTAAAAAAAGCCCTTTAGAGTGCATATTCGCCTATAAGGATAAAAAACACTGTCCAGAAACGGACGAATGGCTGTCCATGATTGGACGATGAATCATACGGTAACTAAAATAAGCCGTTTGTAAAAAAACTAATTGCGTTATAAGCACAACAAATTACCTTCATACGTATTTTTACAAAAGCAATTGGTTTATCCGGGCCTAATTACTCCCTCCCTATGAAGCCACTCTACCTACTCCGCTATCCTTATATTGTTGCTATTGGCTTATTGGCCGGCGTTTTAAGCAGTTGCTCGCCCACCATTACGGCCTATCAGCTCGAACCGGTTTCGGGCGATGTGGCTCGAATTGACGGGCGACAGGTTACAAAGGCAGAGCAAAATGGGGTGAGTGTGGTCGCTTCGTTTGAAAAGGAAGATCTGGAATACGTTGCCCTCGACATTGAACTAAAAAATCATACCGATCACCCGATTGACATCAACCCGGCCGATTTTCATTTTAAAGCGCTAAACTCGGTGAATGATACACTCACCGACCCACTTAATCCGAACTTAATCCTGACTCGTTCGGCAGCCGACCCATCGTATGAAGTAGGGCGCATGGACCTGAAACGAAAAGAAGAAACCAGGCGACTAAAACGCGCCAAGGTGATTAACACGCTCCTGATGGTAGCTGTCATTGCAGCCGATGCGTCATCGTCCAGCAATAGCCGTACCTACAGCGAATACCTCAGAAATAGAACCTTGAGCAACCTGGCTTATCAATCGCTGGCCGTGAAGCGAGTGGTAAACTACAGTAACTTCGCCAATCGGATGCAGCGTTATGACTACGAAGAATACCGTTGGCGTGAATTAGCCCTTAAAGCGGGAACACTCCCAGCCGGTCAATCGGTGAGAGGCTTAGTCTATTTACCCAAAGTGCCAAACGCAACCTATCTGGCTATTAGCTATACCGTCCCTGAGCTGTCTACAATCCCCTTACTGTTCAAACAGGAACTTGTACAGCAAAAAAAGCACCCCAGAAGACGATAAGCGTGTTTACTAATCATCATCGTCCTCTTCAAATGCCTGCTGAGCCCGTTTTAGCTCTTGTAGGGCTTTCTGGTTTTGCTGTTTCTGAGCCAGCGCAATTCCTTTTTCGTATAACTCAGCCGTATACTCACGCTCAGCCCGCTCGGCATATAAAGCTGCTGCGTGGTAATAAGTAGGCAGATAATCCGGATGTTTAGCCAGCAGCTGATCGAAATAAACACGGGCTTCCTCCGGTCGACTACTGAGGTATTCCATCGCCAGTGCATAAACATTGAACGGCTCATCCGGTTCTTCTTCTATAAATTGCTTTAATTGCTCAATACGTATGGTATTCATCCGTTCAAGAAAAATAGTATGCTTGCATACTATTTTTTAAGTTTGATTAGTATTTTTGAGCCGTAAAAGTAGTCATGATTGCCCGTCAGTAGCAGTAAACAAGCCCCTGACGGCTAACAATAACCGACGATTCACTCTTAAAACCCCAGAAAGCATGAAAATACTAGTGTGTGTGACGAGTGTCCCCGACACCACTACCAAGATTGCCTTCACTGATAACAACACGAAATTAAATAAGGCAGGCGTCACGTTTATCACGGGCCCTTACGATGATTATGCATTGGCGCGGGCGGTTGAACTGAAAGAGAAAACCGGTGCTACAATTACGGTTCTGAACGTAGGGGAAGCTGATGCCGAACCCGTTATCCGTAAATGCCTGGCTATCGGTGCTGATGATGCCATCCGGGTCAATGCCGAGCCAACCGATGCGTACTTCGTATCCGAACAAATTGCTGCCATCGCTAAAGAAGCCAATTACGACCTGATTCTGATGGGTCGCGAATCGATCGATTTCAATGGTGGTCAGGTGCATGGCATTGTGGGTGAAATGCTGGGCATCCCTTCCATATCGCCCGTAATGCTGCTTGATATTGACGGAGATACTGCTAAAATCACACGTGAGATTGAAGGGGGCAAAGAAAGTCTGGAAGCTAAACTGCCTCTTGTACTCGGTTGTCAGGAACCCATTGCTGAATGGAAAATCCCGAACATGCGGGGCATTATGACTGCTCGTACCAAGCCCCTCAAAGTTGTTGAGCCTGCAGGCACTGACAAGCTCACCACGGTTGCCAGCTACGAACTTCCTGCCCCTCGCGGAGCCGTTAAGATGATTCCTGCCGACGAGGCCGAAAAGCTCATCCAACTGCTGCACACGGAAGCCAAAGTAATTTAAATGCAGAATGTATAATGAAAGCAGGAGCTTATGCCATTATTCATTGCACATTACTCATTTTTCATTCCTAAAAAATTATGTCAGTCCTCATATTTGCTGAATTAGACGAAGGTAAGATTAAGAAATCCGCCCAGGAGGCTATCTTTTACGGGGCCAAAGTAGCTCAGATGCTGGGCACGTCGGCCACGGCTATTGTCATTGGTCAGGCTAGCGACGACGAACTGGCTTCAGCCGGTCGCTTTGGCGCTACGAATGTTCTGCACGCCAGTGATGCTAAACTGACAGAACCCAATGGTATGGCCTACGCAACAGTCGTTGCTCAGGCAGCCCAACAGGAAGGCAGTAAGGTTATCGTTTTGGCAAAATCGTCGCTGGGCGATGCCATGACAGCCCGGCTGGCAGGCAAGCTGAAAGCCGGATTAGCCGCCAATGTCGTTGAGCTTCCTGAGCTGTCGAACGGTTTTCGGGTAAAAAGCAGCATCTACACTGGGAAAGCGTTCGCCTATAATGATCTGAAAGCTGACGTTAAAATTTTGGCGATCAAAAAAAATACCATCACACCTGAAGAAACGGAAGCATCAGCAGCGGTTAAAGCCTTCTCGCCGACGTTGAATGATGCCGATTTTTCTATTTCGGTGAAAAGCACCGATAAATCGTCGGGCGATATACTGCTGCCCGAAGCTGATCTGGTCGTTTCGGCGGGCCGTGGATTGAAAGGCCCTGAAAACTGGGGCATTGTTGAAGATCTGGCCAAGGCTCTCCATGCTGCCACGGCCTGTTCGAAACCCGTTTCGGATCTGGACTGGCGCCCACATTCGGAGCACGTAGGGCAGACCGGCCTTAAGATCAGCCCGAATCTGTATATCGCCTGTGGTATATCCGGTGCTATACAACATCTGGCGGGCGTAAACTCCTCGAAGGTAATTGTTGTTATCAACAAAGACCCAGATGCCCCGTTCTTCAAATCGGCAGATTACGGGATTGTCGGCGATGTATTCGACATCCTTCCCCGCCTTACGAAGGCCGTGCAGGCGCTGTAGTCGTAACCGGAATCCGGAGCGGTTATCAGTCCATAGTCATCAGTAATGATTATTTTATTAATTACTGACGACTATGGACTGATAACTGACGACTAAAATTTGTTAAATTTACGCCGTGGATAAGATTAAGCTGGAAATATTAGGACTCTCGCCCAGTCAGTCGCAATCGGGCTCGTTTGCACTGGTACTAGGTGAAGAATATGGCAATCGGCGGTTGCCCATAATCATTGGCATGTTCGAGGCACAGGCCATTGCTATTGAAATTGAAAAGATCGTTCCGAACCGCCCCATGACACATGATTTGTTCAAGCAGTTTGCCGAACAATTCAAGTTTACGGTTCGTGAGATCGTTATTTCCGATTTACGCGAAGGAATTTTCTTTGCGAAAATCGTTTGCTTCGATGGCGTACGCGAATCAGTTATTGACGCCCGTCCATCTGATGCTATTGCCATCGGGATTCGCTTCGATGTACCCATTTATACCAACGAGTCAATCTTATCAGAAGCGGGCATTACCGCCAGTGGCAACGATGAAGAGGAAGAGCAGGAAGAGCTGGTCCGTTCATCGAATCGCCCCACAACCCGGTCGTTTGGCGATCAGTTGAAAAATGCCTCCTCAGAAGAATTACAGCGGATGCTCGAAGAAGCGCTCGGCAACGAAGAGTATGAACGAGCAGCTAAGATTCGCGATGAAATGAGCAAGCGCAATTAATTGAATTATTCACCCCCATAACAGCCATCCGAAACCAAATGGACCTGGCTTCTCATAGAAACGCCCTCGAGTAATTGCTCGAAGGCGTTTCTGCTTTATGAGGTTGTCAATGATATTCTAACTGTCAATTCGAAACCAGTTTCAGAATTTTACCAGCACTATGATCACAGAGGTAGAGTTCGGCTTTTTGGTCTTCGCCAAAAGCCGAAATAGAACCTGCTCTGTTTATCAGTTCCTGATTATCGCTGGCTTTGTTACCGTTCATCGTCAAAGCCCATACTCGACCACTTGCGTAATCGGCATAAATATATTTCCCCTTTAAGGCTGGATTCGACTGGCCCCGATATACATAGCCCCCCGTGATTGAGACATCACCTTTATCGCGCCCATACTGATAGATAGGTGGGATCAGCCCGGCAGCATCAACTGTATTGCCGTTGGATTTGAAGTCGCTCCCAGCTTCTTTGATCCGCCAGCCATAGTTCCCTCCTTTGGTTACAAGATCTATTTCCTCAAACGTATTTTGGCCCACATCACCTGCCCACAAACGTCCCTGACTGTCGAAGCTGATGCGCCAGGGATTCCGCAGGCCGTAGGCGTAAATCTCTTCCCGATAACCACTCGTATTGCCTTTAAATGGATTATCTGCCGGGATGCCATAATGCCCTTTTTCGGTGCTGTTGACATCGACACGCAGGATTTTCCCCAGCCAGCTACTTCGATTCTGGGCATTATTCTGCGGATCACCCCCACTGCCGCCATCACCCGTAGAAACATACAAGTAGCCATCAGGGCCGAACAGCACTTTTCCTCCATTATGGTTCGAATAGGGTTGTTCGAACCGAAAGAGAATCTCTTCGGAACCAGGATCTACCGTTGAGGAATTAGCCGATGAGGCTTTGAAACGGCTAACAATGGTTTCGCGTGGATTATTCTTTGTATAGTTGACAAAGAAATACCCGTTTTCCTTAAACTTCGGATGAAAAGCTAGGCCCAATAAACCCATTTCGCCACCAGAGGCCACTTTCTTACGAATATCGAGATAGGTCTCAGCGGAGGTTGCCTCGGAGTCGTTGTTAAAAATACGGATGCGGCCGTCCTGCTCCAAAACAAACACCCTATTCGTCCCATCGTTGGCATGGGTAAATTCGACTGGCGACTCGAAGGTGAGTTTTGGGTATGCGTTAACGACTTTAGCGGATAAAGCTTTTTTTACAGAAAGCGGATTAGCAGACACGGCTGGTACGATCTGATTGGTAACTACCTCTACGGCATTTTCTGCCTGTGCAGGTTCGCAGGCTGACGAAATCAGCCAGGCAACCCCCGAGGTAGCTACCAGTGAGATCATTAACGCGATGATTGCTTTACTTATCATTAGTGTTCACAGTATTTGTCGTCAAAATTTGACTTACAAAAAAGGTTCCAAGCTCAGCCTTTTGATTTTTCGGCCCGTATTTTGTACAAAAGCAGGTAGTTGGCGGCTATTGGCTGGCTTTCCGTGCATCTGTCGAAAGAATAGATTGTGTAGTCTTTCCACAGTATGGGGTGTTGTTTCTACTTTTCAGATGAAGACCACTTGTATTTGACATTGCTGGAACCAGGCTTTATTATGCCCTACTTTCCACAGCAAAGGATTGATACAAACCATAAACTGGATGCTGAATACGATACGCTAATTTTACTCGTTCTGAATCGAACGTCTACTACTTCCGAATGGTTTTACAGCTAAAGACAACCCCCATGACCACGGCGACCAATACGTTTCTCGATCATTTACAGGCCCAACGCTCTCAGTATCGCTACAAACTCCCTTCACGACCCGACGCCGGTCGATTTATCGACCAGTTAATGCGGCTGTTATTTCCCGTTACACAGGATTGCAAGTCCGTTTCGCAGCACGTCGAAGAAACCTATCAGGCGTTACATGAGCAGCTTATCAAGCTATTGTGCCCACTTGAAAAGAATTTATCGGCCAGCCCCGAAGCGATTACCGACCAGTTTTTCGACCGGTTACCTGCGATTTATGACGACCTGTTGCTCGATGCTCACTCCATAGCCGACAATGATCCTGCGTCAATTGGGGTTGAAGAAGTGGTTGCAGTTTATCCGGGTTTTTATGCGATTGCCGTCTACCGAATTGCCCATGAACTAATGAATCAAAACGTTCCTCTGCTACCTCGCATGTTGACGGAGTACGCACATGGACAAACGGGTATCGATATTCACCCCGGCGCTCGGATTGGTCGGTCATTTTTTATCGATCATGGTACGGGGGTCGTTATCGGCGAAACAACGGTGATTGGTAATAACGTCAAAATCTACCAGGGGGTTACGCTCGGCGCAACGTATGTGGCCAAAAATATGGCGCAGAAAAAGCGACACCCAACTATTCAAAATAACGTGGTGATTTATGCCAATGCTACCATATTGGGCGGTCATACCGTAGTGGGGCACGATTCGGTCATTGGAGGCAACGTTTGGCTAACCAGCAGTGTAGAACCCCATTCGCTCGTATTTCACCAACATCAAACAGAGGTTCGTTTAAAGTCACTGGAGACTGTTGAACCGATCAATTTTGTCATTTAACTGTCTATGAAAGCGACTACCATCCTCGATACCATTGGTCAAACTCCTCACGTTCGGTTAAACCGGCTATTTCCAGGTTATGAAGTCTGGACGAAGCTCGAACGAGCTAATCCGGGAGCCAGCATAAAGGATCGGATTGCCCTTGCCATGATCGAGGACGCCGAAGCCCAGGGGATGCTCCGAAGCGGTAGCACTATTATTGAACCGACATCCGGGAATACAGGCATTGGCCTGGCTATGGTAGCTGCGGTGAAAGGCTACAAAATCATTCTGGTCATGCCCGAATCAATGAGTATCGAACGTCGGAAAATTATGGCAGCCTACGGGGCCGAATTTGATCTGACTCCCCGCGAAAAAGGAATGCGTGGGGCTATTGAGCGGGCTCATGATCTGGTAGCGTCAACCCCCGGTGCCTGGATGCCCCAACAATTTGAGAATCCAGCCAATATTGATATCCATGTACGCACGACAGCCCAGGAAATCCTGACCGATTTTCCGGCAGGGTTCGATGTGCTGATTACAGGGGTGGGTACGGGTGGCCATTTAACAGGCGTAAGTGAGGTTTTGAAACAGAAATTTCCGGCGATGAAAGTCTATGCTGTTGAACCTGAACTGTCGCCTGTCATTAGCGGGGGAGCTCCTGGCCCCCATCCTATTCAGGGCATTGGCGCCGGATTTATTCCACAAAATCTGCATACCGATCTACTGGATGGTACCATTCAGGTAAGCAAAGACGACGCTTTTGAAATGGCTCGTCGGTCGGCCAGGGAAGAGGGAATTTTTGTCGGCATATCTTCGGGTGCATCGCTGGCTGCCATCGCTAAAAAGTTACCCGCTATTCCTGTAGGAAGTCGTATTTTGACGTTTTGTTACGATACCGGGGAACGGTATCTCTCTATTGATGGGTTGTATTAGTGGATGAATTCAGTATATTACTGCTTTCCCAACGCCACTTACTACACCTTCTATGACTCAACAATCGACTTCTTTTCGACTGATAAAAGATTATATTTTCATTATTGCCGGAGTACTTAGTGCTGGATTGGGCATCAAAGGTTTTCTTACATCAAGCCATTTTATCGACGGAGGAGTTACTGGTATTTCGATGCTTCTGGCTACGCTGTTCAAGGTTCCCCTACCTATTTGGCTGCTGTTAATTAACCTTCCCTTCATCGGACTAGGTTATCGGCAGTTTGGTCGTCAGTTCGCATTCAGAAGTACGCTGGCCATTGCCGGGCTATCGATAAGCCTGGCGGTTATTCCTTTTCCCGACGTCACCCCTGATCTTCTTCTGACCGCTGTTTTTGGGGGATTCTTTATTGGGGCCGGTATTGGTCTGACCATCCGTGGTGGCGCCGTGCTGGATGGGACAGAGATAGCAGCCCTCCTCATCAGCCGGGGTAGCCCTGTACTGAAAGTTAGCGATGTTATTCTGGTACTTAATATACTCATATTCGGCGCAGCCGCTTTCTTTTTAGGGGTAAGCCCTGCCCTGTATTCAATGATCACCTATTTTGCTGCTTCCAAAACCGTTGACTTTGTCATTCATGGTATTGAAGAATACACGGCTATATTGATTATCTCCAAACAGCATGAAGCCATTCGATTGCGAATCATTGATAAAGGCTGGGGGCTTACGATCCTGAAAGGCCAGGGTGGATACGGTAAACATGGTAGCCACCAACATACCGACAGCGTGTTGTATACCGTTGTAACTCGCCTGGAAATTAGCCGATTACGATCAATTGCACTGGAAATCGACCCCAATGCTTTTATCATTCAGCACAGTGTCGACGATGTGGCGGGGGGTAAAGTAAAAAGCCTACCGTTGCATTAATCCGCCACGATCAACTGCCAATTGCCCGTTCAGCATATACCTTGTGGACGGGCAATTGTGCAAAAAACCTTCACCATTAATACCCGTTTTAGTCCGTTTATGGAGTATTGCCTTGTTGAGAAATCGTTTTCCGGTCTTTTCACAAAACTAGATTATCTCAACAACCTAAACAGTCTCCATCATGGCGTTTCGTTTACGTATTTGTTTACTTCTTCTCATTCTATTCGCGGGTAGCAGCTTCGCCTTTGCGAAAAAAGATCCTGTGCTCAGCGGTATCGTTCGCGATCCAGCAGGCTCAACGGTCGAATTTGCTACGGTAGCCTTACACCGGGCTTCTGATTCGACCGTTGTTAAAACCGAATTCAGCGATGCATCGGGCAACTTTCATTTCGATCATCTGCCCGCCGGAAATTACTTTGTATCGGCCTCGCAGGTTGGTTTCGAGCGGGTACAAACGGCTCCCTTTGCTATTGCCTCCGACGACAAATTGCTTGCTCCTATCCTACTGAAACCCAGTAGCAAAACCCAGCTCAAAGAAGTAACCGTTCAAGCCCGTAAGCCCCTTTTTGAACGAGAAACCGACCGGATCGTGGTTAATGTCGATGGGAGTCCACTAAGTGCAGGAGCCACCTCCCTCGAAGTTCTCAGCCGTTCGCCCGGTGTCACCGTCGATCAGAACGATAATCTGGCTTTACGAGGCAAACAGGGGGTGCTGGTACTGATTGATGGCAAACGTGTACCGATGACTGGCACCGAACTCGCTGAAATGCTGCGGGGACTTCCAGCAAATTCGGTGGACAAAATTGAACTCATCACGAATCCACCTGCCAAATACGACGCGGCTGGCAGCGCTGGCATTATTTCCATTAAACTCAAAAAAGATAGTCGGCAGGGAACCAATGGGAGCGTGAATGCCAGTTATGGGTACGGTCAGTATGGCAAGCTCACGAGTGGCATTTCGCTGAATCATCGCCACAAAAAAGTGAATCTGTTCGGCAGTTTCAACCACAATGACCGAAATGTATATACTCGTCTGACAGTCCACCGCGATTTTTATCTGAACAGTCTGTTTGCCGGAAGCAGTGATCAGGATAACGTTGGCAAAACCCGGTACATATCCGAAACCTACCGGGCAGGACTGGATTATACGCTATCGAAACGAACGCTGATGGGCGTTGTTGTGAATGGTTTAGTTATGAACGCGGAGGCCCATATTCCGAACGTTACCCAAACCTATGATGAACGGGGTGCCTTACAATCCAGCTATCAGTCAGCCAATCGCCGGAACCTATCCACACCCAACACGGCGGTCAACATGAACCTCAAACATAGTTTCGACTCAACAGGTCGTCGTGAGTTAACGGCCGACGCGGATTACGCCCATTACGAAACGCACCGCCTGCAAAATCTGGCCACAACTTTTTCGGTTCCTGTACGACCCGCAACGATCCTGGATGGCAATCTGAATGGTAACCTGGATATTAGTTCGGTAAAAGTTGATTACGTTCATACGTTGAAAAACAAGATGCGTCTGGAAGCAGGTGTGAAAATGAGTTGGGTTCGCTCTGACAATAACGTGCTGTTTACAAATACCAGCGAAGGAAAAACCGTAATAGACACAGGCAAGAGTAATCAGTTCCGTTACGAAGAAAACATCAATGCGGCTTACATTAATGTTAGCCGCACCATCAAAAAAACCTCGATTCAGGCGGGTCTACGAGGTGAGCAAACCAATGCAAAGGGGCTACAACTTGTTGGAAACGATGGTTTTGAACGGCGTTACTTCCAGCTATTCCCCAGCGTATTCATCAAACAGACCCTATCGAAAAGTCACGATTTAGGTATATCGCTCAGCCGTCGAATCGACCGTCCGACTTACAATCAACTCAATCCATTCCGGGCCTATATTGATGCCACAACGTACTTTTCGGGTAATCCGTCGCTGTATCCTCAATCAAGCTACAACATTGAACTGACGCATACATTTAAGCAGAAATTCATTACGTCGTTCAGTTATAGCCGTACCGACCAACCCATTATCAGCGTGGTTCAACCAGCCCCCGAAGGCAATCGCCAGGTGGTGTCGACCTTCCAGAATTTAACCCGTTCGGATTACTACGGCCTCACGTTGACGGTTCCTATGCAACCCACAAGCTGGTGGACGATGGATAACAATATTGTGGCGTACTATAACCGATTCATAGGTGATCTGGCGGGCACTTCGCTCAATACGGGTTTACCTGCCTACAGTATCAATGTAGCCAATATATTGACGCTCGGAAAAGGTTGGACTGCCGACCTGGGGGGCTTCTATCAATCGCATCAGTTGTATGGCTTCTTCGACATTCGTCCGCAGGGGCAGCTTAATGTAGGTCTGCAAAAGTCAATGTGGGCGAAGAAAGGAGTGCTGAAACTGAATATGACCGACATTTTCTACACCAGCCCTTTACGCGCAACGTCGACCTATAACAACTACATTGAACAACTCAACCAACGTCAGGACACGCGCGTGGCGACCATTTCGTTTTCGTACCGCTTCGGCAGTGATACGGTAACTCCATCGCGCCGACGGACGGGTGGTGCTGAAGAGGAAAAACGTCGGGCGGGAAGCGCTTCGTAGCGTTTTAGGCCTACTGGGTCAAGTTTCAGAATTCACACAGTACGAATGTGAGGTTCAACCCAGTAGACCTAAAATACGATTATAAACTACCCGCAAATTGCTCGATTGTTGTGGTCGGCTTACCCAAGTCATCCCAGGTTTTTTGCGATTCAAACACTTCGGGGTAGTTATTCAGCGCGTCGGTAATAGAATAGCCATAATCTGCTTGTGCGGAGAAAAGACGGCCTAACTTCATTAAAATCGGAGGTGTTGTCAACAGACTTAACTTTTCTTTTTTATATGCTTTTATAAAGCGTTCAGCCGCTTCGTGTTGTGTGATCGCTTCCGGCCCCTGAATCACATACTCCTGATTTCGTTTGTCCTGCCCCATCTGAAACGCCCTGGCTACTTGCCTGCCATAATCGCTGGCGGCTATGTACATAGGCTTAACCCCCGAACGTCCAACGAGCAAAATAAACCGCCCGGCCCGCTGGGTTCCGTTCAGAGAGTCCATAAAGCAGGACGGATAGAAAATACTGTAGGAAATGCCGGATGCCTTAATTAGTTCTATGGCCGCCTGCTTCACGTCAAAGACCCACCATCGAAAACCATTCATCCCCTGATAGCGAATGATAATCGACGAGAGGTACCCAATCCGTTTAATGCCTGTTGATTGAGCAGCCCGAATCAGGTTTTGCAGTCCTTCGGCTTCGGTATGAAAATCGGATTGTTTTTCGTCCTGCCTGATGGATAGGTTCAAATAAACAGTATCTATGCCCGCCAACGCATTATGTAGCGCATCAACATTACGCAAATTGGCAGAAACGACGTCAACGTTCGGGAACATTGCCTTGGTTTTGGCCACATCACGGGCAATCAGGCGGACGGCAAAACCGGCCCGAATCAGTTCACGGGTGACAGGCTGTCCCAACATACCTGTGGCACCCACTATAGCAATGTGCATAATACGCTCACGCGGGTAGAAACTCGCTATACGAATCCAGGAAATTGGTCAGCCACCGTTCAGTGCCCCCGCACAACAGCGCCACCGTTTACTTACCGTAAATCACGTACAAACCGGCGCATGGTTTCGCGATAGACCTGTTCCGACTGCTCAATAGGCTGTTCATTTTTCAGGAGCATCGCTAGGGTAATCATCCCGTGCGAAACCGACCACCACTGAAAATAGAGCCGTCTGATACTTTCCTCCGCTTTCGGAATAAACGAGAAGATCGTTTTGCATACAATACGACTAACAGCCTGCATCGCTTCGGACTGATGAACAGGCAGCGAACACAACGCACCATCTAAATTGTACATGACCTGATAGATTTCAGGCTGCTGACGGGCAAATTCCCACTGCACAAGCGATATTTCGAACAGACGTTTTTCGGGGTCCCGGTAAAGGGTCAGGATGCGGTCATACTCCTGATATAAGTGGCGGAAACCTTCGTTTCGGATTTCATCCAACAGCACATCTTTGCTGTCGAAGTACTCATAGACAATGGGGGCACTATACTCAATGGCATCGGCGATCTTACGAATCGAAACAGCCTGCCACCCTTCCCTACGGGCGATAGCTTTAGCCGTTTTTAAAATGCCGGAGCGGGTCTGCTCACGGTTACGCGGCTTACGCTCAATTATTTCCATAAAAGCAGGTTAGTAAAAGTAATCTCAGTTAACGGTGTTAATTGACTGAAAACTACAGATTAATGTCGAAACTTTCTAACATTAATGTATAATTTCTTAAAAAATACAGCAATTTTCCTACTTCCGATGGACCGTTACCGAGTTTACCACCCACAATTCATAGTAACTTATATGAAATAAAACCCAATCTTCGAATCTCAGCTATTTACTTTTCTGCCAGTATCCACACTGCTTCATCCCCAAGCGCAAAGGGATCACCTGTAACCGTTCCGTAACAATCTATAATTTGCAGGCCTGCTTCCGTAAACAGATGTCGCAGTTGGGCTAACGTATAGACGTAATGCTGCGCCAGTCGGGTTTGTACAATCCCCCCCTTAACATACGTCAGATGCGAATCAATCCGACCCTCCAGTGGCACATAGTCATTCTCAACCATAAACAGGATGGATTCGCCATCTGCCGTCTCAATGGGTAACCAGTTGCGAGCCTGGTAGTCAGGCAACACCGATTCTGCAATCATCTCAGAATGAGCTAAGAACCGACCGCCTGGTTTTAATAAATTGGCTATTCGGGTTAGAAAAGTCAGCATATCAGCCTGAGAAAAGAAGCTAAAACTATTACCCAGACAATAGGCTGCATCAAATGTATTTCCATTACCCAACTTGCTCGCTGGTATCGTCAAAAAATCATCAGCGACTGTAGTGATGGGTAGTTTCTCTGCCTTAGCCAACGATTGGATTTCGGTTACATACTCGGGCGAAATATCGATGCCTGTAATATGCGCACCCATCCGGGCAAGCGGCAATGCGTGGCGACCATAGCCACAAAATATATCCAGTAATTGATCGCCAGGACCAAACTCCAACGTATCGACCAATAGTTCTAGATCAAACTGGGTTTGCTCTTCGGTTTGTGCCGCCTTCCAGGCTTCCTGAGGGAGGCCGTGAAAAAAGTTATGGTACCAGGCCATATAAGAATGATGACTTATGAAAGATTTATGTTCAGCAACCAAACTCCTGATGTAGAGTCGGGTTAAAATAGGCTCAATACACACTAAAAACAAAGTTTGTCTGACCGCTGGATAACATATTAGCTACCAACTTCCTGAGTGTGAGAAGAAGATTATAATTATTATTTAATTGCGGCAAAGCGACTTTACTTCGTACTTAGTGGCTTTCTAAACATAAGGCTCAACAACCTTAACCGAAACCCTTCTATGAAATCATACTGGGGCATTGACCTTGGCGGAACTAAAATTGAAGGCGTAGTTCTTTCAGGACCTTCGCCTGATGCAGTCCTTATCCGAAAGCGCATTGATACCGAAGCACAGCATGGTTACGAGCATATTTTAAGTCAGGTTGGTTCCCTGATCGACATGCTCAAAGCCGAAACCGGATTAAAACCTGAACGGATTGGCTTCTCTACGCCCGGAACCTTCGACCCGTCGCGTCAGGCCATGAAGAACTGTAATACTACCTCCCTGAATGGGAAACCCATGAAGCAGGATTTGGCTCGCCTGCTTGGCCTACCGATCGAAATTGCTAATGATGCCAACTGTCTGGCTTTGGCCGAAGCTACGATGGGCATTGTCCCCGAGGTAGTTCCCGATTATCAGAGTGTGTTTGGTGTGATTATGGGCACAGGAGTTGGCGGAGGCATAGTGGTTCGCAGCAAACATAATAAGCCCTACGGCCGCCCGTTTGTGCTCAACGGTTTTCAGGGACTGGGGGGTGAATGGGGCCATAACACGCTGGAAGAAAAAGGTTATCCTTGTTATTGTGGCAAGCGTGGCTGTGTGGAACAGGTAATTTCTGGCCCTGCTCTCCAGCATTATTATCAGCAAATCAGTGGTGAGCAGCGCACCATGCAGGAAATCATGGAGCGATACCAGCAAGGCAATGACCTGGTAGCCAGCCAAACTATTAACCGCTTACTGGAATACTTTGGCCGGGCCATATCGGTCATTGTTAACATCATTGACCCCGATGTCATTGTTATCGGTGGTGGCGTAGGGAACGTCGATTTACTGTATACGCAAGGCGTAGAACGCGCCCGTAAATACGTGTTCAATAGTGGCGATCTGAACACCCACTTCCTGAAACCCAAACTAGGCGATAGCGCCGGTGTTTTTGGCGCAGCCATGTTGTAGGAAACGGGTAAATTGATACTAGTACGGGGCAGAGGGATAATTTTTAATTAGCCCTCTGCCCCGTACTAGTATCAATTTACCCGTTTATCTGGGCCGTCCACCGCCCCGGTTTCCACCTTGAGCGGGTTGTTGCTGCTGCTGTTGACCACCATCACCACCTTCGCCTGCTTTCAGGTCGTCATTATCGACTGAGCGGCCTCGCTTACGCTGCGGCTGATCGAAACTTAACTTACCAAACTTATAACTGAAATTGGCCCGAATGCCCGCGTTATACAGACTTGTGCTGCTGCTCTGCGCAAACAGGGGCGAGGAGGATTCAGACCGAATCGTAAACGGCATGTTGAAGAAATTTTCTGCGGCAATACCAAAACTTCCCCGCTTATCTTTCAGATCTTTCTTCACCCCAAGACTATAGAAGGCAAACCCGCCCTGATAGCCCTGCAACTGGATCTGCTTACCCCGGATAAACCCAAAACCCTGCATGCCCCAGCCATTTTTCAGGGTTACGTTCGTAAAGAAACGGCCCGTAACTACCCAACCCGAGTTCGTCGCGTTATAGGCTGGCAAAGAGTTGTTGTTGGTCAGGTAAGCATAATACACATCGACCCCACCCCCAATCTGCCATTTCGAGAATAGCGTAGCATTGCCGAAAACATTGGTTCCGTAAGCTGACTCACGCCCAATGTTCAGGTACGTGGTCTGAATCGCCTGCGAGAGTGTAGGATTGGTTACCTGCCCTAGTCCCGTTGTAATCGTATCCCGAACGCTGGTGATCGAGTTATTGGTCTGACGGGCAAACAGCGCCACGTTCAGGTAAACACTTTTTACGTAGGCACTACCGCTTAGTTCAAAATTGTCGGTCAATTCGGGCGAGAGGTACGGATTTCCTTTGGTAATGTTGGTTGGGTTCGACGTATTCACGTTTGGGTTTAGGAACTGAATACCTGGCCGCTGCAACCGTCGGTTATAGGCTAGTTTAATTGTTTTCCCTCCTTTCAGACTTTTCGAGATATTGACACTGGGAACAAAATTATTATAGCTCGGTATTCCTAAATCCTGCCCGGCTTTCACGTTCTGATCCCCCGTCTGACTCTGGCTGTAGTTGGCATTGATCGTTGTATGTTCGTAACGTGTACCAGCTTTGATCGTGTACTTATTTTTGGTAGTCAATGTATACGATACATAGCCAGCCCCAATGGTCTGATCATAATTTAACGTATTCGCCGTGCGAGTTGGATCGGCAACAAAAGCGCCCGATCCCGTAGCCACATTATAGCTATAGGCGCTTTCAACCTGCCGAAAAATTCCCTTACCCCCAAACTCGATCAATTGATTCTTCCCGATAGGCGTTTGATAATCACCCTGCACCGTACTCTCCTGATTGTAACTATTATTCAGGTTTTGCAACCGAGATGCGATCGTAGAAAAATCTGGTGAACTCATAATATCAGCCGTAAAATCGTTGTTGCGGTTGTTCCGGCTGTATTGGGTCGAAAAGCTGAGTTCCTGCTGCGGCTTGAATGTACGTGTGTAATCAATGTTGGCATCGACCGTACCTGACAGATCTTTGGTCAACACATTTCTGTCCGATACAACGGGAAAATAGGACGTTGGCGAAACCGTGCGGGTGATAAAGTTATCCTGATTGACATAGTTATTACGGGCTCCGTAGCGTAGGCTGGCTGTGATCGCGCTGTTTTTGCTGATGTCGTAATCCCAGCCCAATGTATACTGGCCAAACAAGCCGTGGTTGCGTGTGTCGGCCGATTGCTCAGTTGTCGTTGTTCCGTTACTGCCAAACGTTTTCTGAGCGTTCGCAAAACTTCCGACCACGTTGTAATTGGCCCGGCCGAAACCACTCAGGCTGAACCCCATTTTACCCGTCCGCAAATTTCCATTCAGCCCCAGGTTGGCTCCCCGGTTACCAGCACCCGTATCCAGATTGAGCGTAAACCCCTGAAGTGTATTCTTCTTGGTGATGATGTTGATAATACCCGCCGACCCTTCGGCATCATATTTAGCCGATGGTGAGGTAATCACTTCAACAGTCTTGATCATGTCAGCCGGAATCTGCTTCAGTGCATCGGCCACACTACTGGCGACAATCGTACTCGGTTTGTTGTTGATCAATACCCGTACGTTGCTACTACCCCGTAGGCTCACATTACCGTCCAGATCGACCGATAGCAAAGGTACTTTCCGCATCACATCCGTTGCATCGCCCCCCTTCGCCGTAATGTCTTTGTCAGCGTTGTATACCAGCCGATCCACCTTTTCTTCAACCAGCGATGCCTGCCCAACTACTTCCACTTCTTTCAGCGTTCGTACATCAGCCGATAATTTTACGGCTCCCAGATCGACATCGCCTTTGCGATTTAGTTTGACACTGGAGATCGTTTTATTACGGTAACCGACAAACGAAATCAGCAGTTGAAAGTCCCCCTCCGGCAGTTTATTCAGCGTGAATTTCCCCTTATCGTCGGCCACAGTACCGTCGATAGTCTTTTTAGTTTTTGAATCAATCAGAGCAATACTGGCAAATTCGACTGGTTTTCCACTGGTCGAATCAGTCACTACCCCCGTAAGTTTGGCATTCCCCCGTGGCGAGGTATCGCTCGATGTGCCCGGAATGGCGGCTGGGCGTTGTGGTTGCCCACTGCCAGGCATAGCCGGGAATTGTGCCCTGACTCCGACCGCAGTCGTCAGCAGAACAGCACTTACAAAAAGAGAACGTAATACGTTTTTCATAGACAGGTTGTATGCGAGTAAGAATAAAGTAGATGAGTTTATGGTAAGCTTTCTGTCAAAACTGGCCTAAAAGGCAGTCCGATTGGCCAAAATTGGCCGCAAATTTCCTGAAAAAATCTAATTTTCACCAATGCGTTACGCATTTGGCAAATACCCCGTTTAGGCAGCAAACAGTTCGGGATGGTTTTTCAGTTCTGAATAGGTACTGGCTTGTAGTACTTCCGGTACATCGCTCGGTTCTGAACGGGAGGTAATCCGTTTGCTGATACTGTAACTATGGAGTTTACTGACTGGATATTGTTTGTTTAGTAACGCCAGCGCATCCCGTTCGGTCAAATCATCCTGTAGCCAGATTTTTTCGTCTTTTTCTGATAACAGACACGGCATTCGTTTTTTCGAATTATGGATAGCCGCCAGCAAGGGGTTGGCCTCGGTCGTAAGCAGGGTGTACGTGCGGATTAGTTCACCCGTTTCGGGGTCGGCCCATTCGTCCCAAAGGCCAGCGATAGAGACAATCGCTTGCGCTGTCGAGTTGATGTAAAAGGGAAATTTCTTACTACCGATCGTATGCCATTCATAAAACCCTGTTACAGGAATCAGGCATCGTTTTTCAGATTGGGCCGCCGACCGAAAGGAAGGTTTATCATAAATCGTTTCGCAGCGGGCATTCAGCGTTCGTGTGCGTATTTCATCCGCATTATCCGACGTTTTAGTCCAATGCGGTACCAGGCCCCAACGCATATATTGAAACTGGTCGGGCTGCTGGTGAGTCAGGATAGGCCAGGCCGGAAACTGGTATGCATTGGCGTGATAGACCGGCTGAAACGCAGAAGCCTCGGGCAAATTAGCTTCGTACCGCTCTTCAAGTTCGGGGCCTTTTACAATCAGCGATTTATGGTAACACATTAGTTTTTTGGGTTTATCAGAAACGGCCGTAAAGTTCCGCAAGCACTGAATCGATCCAATTAAGCGCTTATTAAATGTCCGTATCAGGTAAACAAATAAATTGATGCTCAGGTTACCTCAATGCGAGCAGATTTCCTGATTTCTTTCGATTTTAAGGATATCGATTCGCCCAGACAAACAGCCTTCTCAGAACGCCGAATTAATCGCCCTGTTATTCTATGAGTCAAGTTTCTGACGCCAGCCAAACTATACAACCTATTACGTCGAACAACCTTTCCGATTTGGAGAATGCCTGCTGGCATCAGCTTGCCTCTGGTGCGAATCACGAACAGGACGGATTCAAACTCATGACCGTTGCGACCTGTACGCATCGGGGAGCCGATGCCCGGATTGTTGTCTTGCGTCGGGTCGATACGTCGCACAAGTACGTGTGGTTCCATACCGACGCCCGGACCGAGAAGGTGCTTCAACTCGAAGCATTTCCGACAGCCACGCTACTTTTCTGGGATAAACAGCGCCATGTTCAACTCCGCCTTACGGTAGAAACCCGCCTGCATACGGACGACTATATAGCCGATGAGCATTGGGAGTCGGCTACCGAACGCGAGCGGAAGCTTTACTTTTCGGAGCATATTCCGGGTACAGAATTATCGGCTCCTTATCCGGGCTATCCCGATGATGTGTCGGACAAAATACTATCGAAGGAAGCGAACCAGTCGGCGCGGAAAAATTTTGCGGTTATCGAATGCCGGACACTGGCGATGGAATACCTGTACTTAAGTCCTGAAGGCCAACTACGCGCCCGTTTTCAGTACGAACCCGAATCCAAAATGACCTGGCTGGCTCCCTGATTTCTAGTAAGCAATGGCCAGCCCAGGTACGCAATCGGGATAAAAAGGAGAAAATCGGCTACGTGAGCGATCCACTCGATCCGCGCAATCCGACTTACCGGAAACGCCACGGCTCCTGCGCACAGCAAAAAACCAACCCAGTAGGGAACCGCCTTTTTTCGCATGAGCTGAATACCCAACACCAGTAAACTGAGCGGAAACAACGGCCCCGACATAAACATAGTGATGTTGAAACTCACGGAATGAATTGCTGCTTCGTGTAACAACGTTTCTTTCGGAATTCCAAATACCTGGGCGTAAATGCCCCGCATACCAAAGTTATTACCACTGATAACGCCACATAAAGCAATCAACCAACCCCAACTGGCATAATTGGGCATTGTACTTTTTAGTTTCGCAAATAGCCCTGCCAGGGCTGGTATCCAGAAAACCGTTGCCACTACCATAAGCGTACCACCTGTGATCGTATATTCGCCATTCTGCCAGTAGAACGTCGATATCAGATATAATAAAGGGGCTACAATCATAGCTATTCCCCAAATGCGCTGCTCTATTGACGTATTGGTCGTGTATGTCATCGTCTGCATTAGTTCATTTTTTTGTGGTTACGATTCGATAATAAATCAGAAAGCCAAATGCCGACGACACCATAATGACGCCATAGTTCAAGCTGGATTCGGACGGAACCGGCAGAAAATGAACGATAATCAGCCCGATACCCGAACAGAGTAAAATCAAGCCCCATTTAAGGCTTTCGAAGGGCGCGTCGCGTTCCTGTTCCATTTGTTTATGCCTCTGTTCGGTCCACTGGCCCAATTCGAGCAGTCTACGACGTAACAGATAGGTAGTGAGTGGGCGCATTGTCAGGTAAAGGCCTATTGCCATCGACAGGATGACATAAGCGGCCTGTAAACCATATTCCTTTTCCATTGGCTTGTTGGTCATGTTTGCCTATGTGACAGGGTCGGATTTCGAAATGTTGCAGGAGCGGAGAAAATTTTTGAAACTGCAACCTTTCCCGAAACGTCGTTGTCTCATAGGCCGATGAATGACGAACAGGCATTAGTACAGCAAATTTTGCAGGGTAACGTTCGGGCCTATCAAACATTGGTCGAGCGGTATCAGCGTCTCGTGCTGCACATGATTCGACGCATTGTTCGGCAACCGGCCGATGTAGAAGATATCTGTCAGGAAGTGTTCATCAAAGTGTATCAGCACCTGCCCAGCTATCAATTCGATGCTAAACTATCAACCTGGATTGCCACCATCGCTTACCGAACGGGTATCAATTATTTGAAGAAGTATCGAAAAGAAACCGTTACAATAGCAACAGATCAGGTAATGGAACTAGACCTGAATTCAGACGTACCGACGCCGGAAGAATTGTTGCTACACCATGACTGGCGAACCTTTTTACAACAGCAAATCGACAAACTGCCAGTACAATACCGAACCATTCTGACGCTGTATCATCTGGATGAACTCTCGTATGAAGAGATTGGACAGGTTACGGCCTTACCCGAAGGTACAGTTAAAAACTACCTGTTTCGGGCACGAAAACTATTAAAGACCGCTTTAGAATTGCACCAAACACGCGAACAAAACCGATGAATCAATTAAACGACCAGCAACTTCAGGAACTTCTCGACGCACAGTTCCGAAATCATGATAACTCTACACCCATTCATACGGATGACAGAGAGTTCAGGCTCTACCAATGGCTGTTCGAGGAATTGAGCAGCGAACCTCCACAAACGGCTCTCAGCTATTCGTTTGCGATTACTACTACGCGGCTGATTCAGAAGCAGGAGTTAGCTCGTACCGAGCGACGTGCATTTGTTCTGTATAGCTTGGGGGTATTAGTTGGCGTAGGTATCGCAATTGGCCTATTAACGATGGCTCCTGACAATGCCTTGAGTGAATTAGCAAATACATTTTCACGGTTTGGCCTCTCTATGCTGTTGATTTTGGTAGGTTTCGGCCTAATTCAATGGGCTGATTACCGGCTGATTAAACGAACGCCGAAGGGAAAGCCAATTTTTTCGGGGAAGTGAACAAGCTAGTGACAACTGTCGTTATATTTGCGACAATTGACGCTACACTCTATAAGTATGACGACCATCAATCAGTATTTTGGCCCTAAAAACGCTCCTCCTATTCAATCCATTTTTGATCTGATCGAATTGAGTCGGCGAGGTTTGTCCAAAAAAGCTGTCGCTACGATGGCTGGAACGGATTAACACCACCCGATGCCATCAAATCGATAACCCAAACCTGGATTTCAGACAATCGCTTTTTATTACTTAAATTCCCTTCAGCTGTTGTAGCAGGTGAATACAACATCCTGATCAATCCAATCCATCCTCGCGCATCAGAAGTAGTTATTCTGGATAAACGGCCTTATCAATTTGATCCGCGCCTGATCCGACAATAGCCATATCGCCTTGCTTGCTGTTATATACCTAATAACAGGCAAACAAGACAATGGCCGCAACGAATCGCGCTTTCAACTACGATCTTGATTACCGAACGCTGAATATGCGGGAGCACCCCGAGCTGTACCGTGTCGGTAAAGGTGAACAGGGAGTTTTACTGGTCAAACCTTACAAAGACGAAATATTACCCTTCTGGAAATTTAAAACCCCCGACATCGCCCGTGAGTCGTCGGAGAAAATCTATCAGCTTTTTCTGGACTACAAGCAAAAAGGCGACTTCATCGGTATGGACATGGCCCGTAAGTTTCTACAGATGGGCTATACCCGATCCAGGCGTTACGCGAACCATGCCAGTGGCCAGAAATACGATGGCCCTGTACCGACTGAGCAAAAAGGTCGATCGGGGGCGCATGGACGGGCGCAACTCCCACGCGACGAAGATCCCGTAAAAGCGGAATCGGCCCGTATTTTTTATGGTAAATACCTGGAAGCCCGCGAAGACCCCGACTACAAGAAGCTTAAAAAGGAATGGCAGCAGAACTATGGGTAACCGTTTATTTTACCAATTCTTTCTGGTACAGCCCTACCAGCGTATCGACAGCATAATCAATCTCGTCGGTAGTATTGTACTTGCCGAACGAAAATCGGACGTAGCCGCGATCAGGGTCCAGGCCGGGTAAAGCCGCCAGCACATGCGATCCGACATTGGAACCACTCGAACAGGCAGATCCACCTGACGCGGAAATGCGGGCAATATCCAGACTAAACAAAAGCATATCGCTGATGTCTGATGCCGGTAAACTAACGTTCAGCACGGTATACAAACTATTGTCGACATCGTCCGAATCACCATTAAACAGAACATCGGGCATTTGGGCACGCAACCGCTCAATCATTCGGCTTTTCAAGGCCGTAATATATTGCTTATGTGCATCCATATCTCGATAGGCAATCTCCAGCGCTTTGGCCAGACCTACAATCCCATAGACGTTCTCTGTACCACCTCGCATATTGCGCTCCTGCGCTCCCCCGTACACAAACGGATGAATTTTGACCCGGTCGGCGTTTACATACAGAAACCCAACCCCTTTAGGGCCGTGAAATTTATGACCGGCTCCAACGATGAAATCGACAGGTAATTGTTGAAGATCATGCCGGAAGTGGCCCATGGTCTGTACCGTATCGGAATGAAAAATAGCGTCGTATTGCCGACACAACTCCCCTACCCGATTCAGATTTAACAGGTTGCCGATCTCGTTGTTGCCATGCATCAGCGACACCAGCGAGCGGCTGTTCGTCCGGAGTAGTTCTTCCAGATGATCCAGATCGATATGTCCTTTGGCGTCGATATTGACCAGACTAAGCTGAATCGTTCCCTGTTCGGCCAGATGCTGCAACGTATGCAAAACGGCATGGTGCTCCAGGGGCGAGGTGATGGCGTGTTTCAGACTATAGGTTTCGATACTGCTCCGAATGGCCGTGTTATCGGCTTCGGTACCACCTGATGTAAAGAAAATTTCGGCAGGCGATGTGTTCAATAAAGATGCTACTGTTTTACGCGCTTTTTCGATAGCCGTCCGTACGGTACGTCCGTGGCTATGAATAGACGACGGATTGCCAAAATGCTCTGTCATTAGGGGCATCATGGCCTCAAGCACTTCAGGATCAAGTCGGGTGGTAGCAGCATTATCTAAATAAACGGCAGCGTTTGGTGTCATCGGTAGGCATGTTTGTCGATTCTGCAAAGGTACGCGTTTTTAGAGAGGAAAGAATGTAGGATCTAAAGAGTGAATTGTACAGATAAACGCTCTTTGCTCATTCACGCTGTACCTTTGTACTCTTCTGCTATTACCACTAGTTGCATACACTATGAATCTTTCACAGGCTGCCGGGCTTATGTACGCCGAATTATCAACCTGGATTCGGACCGCCATCCGCTACATGCCCAAACTGGCCGTTGCCGTTTTACTGTTACTATTCTTTACCTTTCTATCACGCTGGCTGAGTCGGTGGGTAGTTCGTGGCCTCGACCGGGTCAGCACCAATGTTTCGCTCATTAATCTTACGGGAGCCGTCATGCGCGTTATTGTCATGGCTACTGGCCTGTTTGTGGCGTTGGGAATTTTAGGACTCGACAAAACCGTAACTTCATTACTGGCTGGTGCCGGGGTTATCGCACTGGCCATTGGGTTCGCCTTTCAGGACCTGACCACCAATTTTATATCAGGCGCGATGATTGCGCTGGCCCGACCTATTCAGGTGGGTGACAAAGTCGAAACAAATGGGTATACAGGTAAAGTGCTCGACATTAAGTTACGTTCCATCGTCATTGACAATGGCGAAGGCCAAACCGTCGAAATACCAAGTAAGGATGTTTTCCAGAAACCTATCACCAATTTTTCGCGAATGGGGCAACGGCGCATTGAGGTAGTAGCGGGAATTTCGTACCTCGATGACATGGCGAAAGCCAAACAACTGGCTCAGGCTGCCGTTTCGGCTCTTCCGTACGTGCTGCCATCACATCCGGTCGAGTTGCATTACCGTCAGTTTACCGACGCCAACGTTCAGTTTGTGCTCTTGTTCTGGATTAACCCGGCTGTCACAAACGCGCAAACAGCCTTAAGTGAAGCCATGATGGCTATTAAGCGTACGTTCGACAACAATCAGATTCTAATCGTATTTGCAGCCCAGACCTTTGACCTGAAGCAGAAGTTAGCACAAACCGGAGCCTGAAACCCGTTTAAAATACTTCACCCAGGTTCAGAAATACGCCCTGTGACCCTCCAATCCCAAAGCCGTAATCGAAGGCAAAATTGAGGTTCGAGTGCTTGTTTACTTTAATACGTAACCCAACACCCCAGCCTGGCAGCAACTTTCCGAAATGGGCCGTATTCGGGTAATCACTATAACTCTGCATATTGGCAAAAACCACCCCACCCAGTAAGCCATTGTTCAGAATGACAGCCCGGTATTCGGTTTCGAAATACAGCAGATTTCGGCCACGAAACCGACCTTGTGTATAGCCACGACCCAAATTGGCATGTGTATCCCAGCCCGTACTCGGCAAATCCAGATAGGGAGCCTGCCCACCCAGGCTTAACCAGTTTACATTCCAGATTGCCAGAATATGCCTTGAATCGGCTGTCAATGGAATATATTTTCGAAAATCAGCCAGTAACGACTGCCAATTCTGATCACTGCCCAATAAACGTAGATTAGGCCGGAACATGATACTGCCGAAAAAGCCGTTCTGCGGATTGTTTGGGTTCCGTCGGTTCGTGTATTGCAGTGTAAAGGTCGGCCCGGACGACACCGAACGACCTGTATTGCCGTACTGCTGGAAGTCATTATTCAATTGAGGAGTGCTATTTTCTTCCCGAATCCGCCAGTGATAATCCAGTGCATAGCCAATCCCTGCCGAAAAATTGGGAGCTACCTGCCGCAAAACCGACTGATATAATCGCAGATAGGAATACTCCAGATGATCGTCCACATCGGAACGGGAATCATCGCCCAATCCAAAATTATCGGCCGAATAGTTATAGTAGCGCCAGTCGGTCAGAATATTATAGCGATTGTCTTTGGTCCACAGATTGGCTTCAATAGGAATAATAACCTGCTGATACTGGGTGTATTGGGGTGTTGAATAGATAACCGAAACGTTCTGCTGAGGGTCTGCACTGGTAAAGGAAAGGTTTGCATTGAGGCCAACCGCAAAACCCGTTTGCAGGGCGTAGGCTAACTCAGGAAAAAAAGACGGATGGAAACCTGGCTTTTCACTTTCCGCCGAACGATGGCCTTTCTTGTTGATAAATCCGTAATAGACATCCCAGATATCAGCCGACGAATCAGGCATCGAAACGATCTGCTGCTTAACGGGCTTAGACGATGTAGAATCTGACTGAGCCGTGGTACTCAGTGATGCCAGCATCCAGAACGCGCTTATACAAAGTGAACGCAGATAAAAAGGGGACAGGCCGCCAATCGGCTTAAGCATATGAACGAATAGGTTAATCAGCACTGGTAACGTGTTGACTAACCTATTCGCATAACATTCCGTTCATTTACGTCTCCCGAAACGTAGGTTGGGCTACTATAAAACCGTCGACAAGACCTGTTTGAGCTTTTCAATACTGGAGGCACCCTGTAGGTTAGCCACTACTTTTCCATCTTTACCAATCACTACGATGGTCGGTATGGTGGTGATATGGTACTTGTTATGAAAGCCATAGGCGTTCGGAATCGGCTTGAAGGGAAGTGATTTTCCAATTACTCCCTTCTCCGCCTTTGCCTGTTCACTGTTTAGAACGCCCAGCACAACCGGAGCCGTTTTCGACTGAAAAAGACGCAACGCTTCGCTAAAAGCAGCCGCCTGTTTATCATCCCAGACCGATTTATCCAGGCTTACCCAGAAACTTAGCACCACAACATTGCCCAAAAGGTCAGCCGAACGGTAGGTATTTCCTTCTACATCGGTCATCACAAAAGGCGCTATCGACTGCCCTGCCTTTGGTTGTTTAGCAGGATCACGATCGCGAAACCGATGTGTTTCGTGCTCTTCCGGAGTGGCTGATCGCATCGTATACGTAGTCGGTTGGCCGAACTCATCGTAATTGGGCACCAGATGATACGCAAAGGGATCGGCTTTCACCAGTTCATTATACTCGTTGATGGTCATGCGCTGACCAGTCGCCTGATTCGTGATGGGGGTCGGTTCACTCTGGGGCCTGGCAAGCCGGATCATCTTTTTTTGAACCCCTACCTGAGCGTGGCAGATTGTGCTTAGTGTTAACAGACTGGCAGCCAGAAGAGTTTGTTTGCAAAGAGACATACGTTTCGCAATTGAAGGATGCTTCATACACCCCTGGCGAATCATCACGATTTACTGATTGCTGATGGTACGGGGGCGTAATTGACAGGCTATCAAAATTCGGGCCACGATATACAAAGAGTTTACCATCGATTCAAACTCTACTCTTTTATAACTGATCTATCGAAAGGAAACCGTTAAAAGTATATTAAACCATATCCATACAATCATAAATAGCGTTTTAGGAATACAACTAATCTGCACACTTATGAAACGATGGAGCATTACCGGTTTGCTACTCATATCAATGTGCACCGTCTATGGACAGACGGCCCGCCCAGGTTCCTATCCATATCCCCATGCCGTCGTCATTCCCCGTACGTCGTCCTATATTGTTCCGATTGTTTATCAGCTTCATGACGGAGTAGGCCGATTAGGGGATGGCTCATTGCTACAAGGCCGATTCCTCTACAACAAAGGCACTATGTTTACATTTTACCAGAACGGCCATACCAAAGGCGTCAAAATTCCTTTCTTCCAATTTGAAACCTTAACCCTTGCTGGGGCTGATACTTCCGTTCTACCGCGATCTGACTCAACGATGTTTGCGCGGATTAAAAACCGCCTGTATCGGCGGCTGACTATCGGAAAAATTGCTCTTTACGATGAGGTCTATGCCATCAATGAGAATAAGGGCAAGCTTGGAGACTACTTGTTTGTTTGGGGAGATAATGGCAAACTCAAACGCCTGCGAAACCTGGAAGCAATCAATAAATGGTTTTATGACACCTGCCAGCAAAACCACTGGACGAACCCGGATATTTTCCTGAGCAAAACCGAGATCATCAAACGGCTGGCCGTGCTGGACCCAACACCTTGATACAACTAGAACGCGGATTTTTAGGATCGTTATAACCTGTGTAAATTATAACGATCCTAAAAATCCGCGTTCTATCATAAAGTCTTAATCT
This sequence comes from Spirosoma aerolatum, assembly GCF_002056795.1. Taxonomy (NCBI): domain Bacteria; kingdom Pseudomonadati; phylum Bacteroidota; class Cytophagia; order Cytophagales; family Cytophagaceae; genus Spirosoma; species Spirosoma aerolatum. Next base: position 4,575,830 of record NZ_CP020104.1, read on the forward strand.
TTTTTATACTGCTGAATAATCTTGTAGAGGGCTTTCTGTTTTTCCAGTTCCGGGAAAAACTCGAACAATTGCACATGCGCGTCGTAATCAAGTGATAAGGCCGCTTCCAGTTGGATGAGGGCTTCACGATAATGACCCGCGTGAATCAGATACACCGCTGAGCGATAATACAAATCGGCTTCGGCAGGCATATCGTTGATGCCTGACTGGATAATGTCGTTGGCCCGGAGGAAATCGCCCTGATCAAACGGAACCAGTGACCACGTCAGATAAACATCCGGGTTTTCTGCATCGACCTCGGCAGCTTTCTCGAACGCTTCGACGCTCGAAATCACATTCCCAACTTTGTATTCAGTCTCAGCAACGGCGATATAATATTCACCGTTCTGATCATTTAGTTTAACCGCCTTTTGCAGGAAGGGTAACGCTTCGTACCATTTACCCGACTCGCTCAGGCAAACACCGACACCATACCAGGCTTCATCCCACATGGGGTCGAGTTTTAAAGCTTCCCGGTATTCCTTGATGGCTTCGGGCAACCGATCCTGCTTTTCCAGACTAGCCCCCAGATGGCAGTAGGTATCCGCCGTTGGCTCTTCGTATTTAAGGGTCTCCCGGTAGCAGTGCTCGGCCTTTTCGAATAGGCCCAGATTCATGTACGTATTACCCAGATTGAAATGAGCCGACGCAAAGTCTTCTTTAATCAGAACGGCATAATCGTAGGCTTCAGCGGCATCGACATAACGGGCCAGTTTACTATAGGCAATGCCCATGTTATACCAGGCATTGTACGAATAAGGGTCCGTATCAATTAATTGCTGGTAATAGCTCAGGCTATTCTCCAGTTCGCCGGTCACGTCCAGGCAAAAGGCCAGTTCATAGAGGGCGTTTTCATTGTTAATGTTAAGCGCGATCGACTTTTTGTACTGCTTGATGGCTTCGTCGTATTTCCCCCAGTTCTGGTAACTCTGGCCCAACTGAAAGAGGATGTCATCTTTATCCTCAGCCCGGTCGAGTAGTTCTTCCAGTACCTGAATCGACTCTTCGTACCGACCGGCCATGTTGAGGATAGAACCCTGCATGAACGGCACATCGAGGTCGCCGGGATTAAACAACGAAGCCCGTTCCAGTAACTCCAGCGACTCGTCGAATCGTTGGTAATTAGCCAGAATCTGGGCTTTGTCGAGCATCAACTCCAGCGCATAGGGGAAATTCTCCAGACCTGATTCGGCGGCTTTGAACGCCTTGTCTAAATCGCCCTGATTGAGGTAGTGCTCAACCATTTGCTCATAGACATCCAGATCGAAAAACTGGCTTTGCTGCTGGTCCAGCATCTGCTCAAAACGCCGGATTGATTCTTTTATATCGCCTTCTCGTTCTTCGAACTCTTGCTCCATGTATAGATAATTTACAACCGGGCAGCCGGTTCTGGTACGATTCACGAGTTACGGTTCATACCTCACGATAGCATCATGATGTATAAATCGTACACCGTAAATCAGGATAGGGGCCGCATCAATCAGTGCGATTTATCCTTTGGCAGTGAAATATATACCCAAAAAAGCGAAACTGCAACCCCCCAACCGAGAAAATTAACGACTCATCGGGAGCGTGTTAAAGGCAGTTGCCACCCGCTTCAACGTATCACTTAAAGGCCTGTATTGAAAACGAAGCACTTGCTCAATTTTCCGGCCATCGTACTGGTAATGCGAACTCGCCGACCGCGCCGTTTCGCGGGTGATCAGCGGATTTTTACCCGTTAGCCACGCCCGAACAGCCTCCAGAGGCCAGAGCAAGCGTGTCAACGAAGTGGGTACCCGCACCTTTGGCGGACGTTTGCCCAGCACGGCGGCTATCTGTTCTAACAACGAACGGTACGAAATGGTGCCTGCATTCAGAATGAAGCGTTCGGCGCTAATGTCGGACTGCATCAATTGAACTAATGAATCAGCTACATCAAGCACATCGACATAGTTCACCAGACCAGCCGGGTAAAACGGTTTTTCGTCGTACACATACTTGATAAGCTGCAAACTGCTCCGACGCCAGTCGCCAACACCAAGCACAATGGACGGATTCACCATGACTGCATTTAACCCTTCGGCTACTCCCCGCCAAACCTCCAGTTCGGCCCGGTATTTTGTTTTGGCATACACGGAATTATTCGGTGAGTCTTCCCACTTCTGACTCTCATTGATCTGGAAAGGCGTCTGCGAATCGTCGTTATGCGCTATTGGCCGCCCGACTGCCGCCACCGAACTAACGTAGCCAAGTTTCCGAACGCCCGCTTTCAGGCATACATTCACCACATTGGCCGTTCCCTCCACGTTGATCCGCTCCATCTGGTCCCGGTCTTTCGGAACAAACGAGACGATGGCTGCCGCATGTATCACATCTAAACTACCGGATTCAGGACCCGACAGAATAGCCGCTTCCAGCGACGGAATATCCAGCACATCGCCTTCGTGCCAGGTAAGTTGTTCGGCCACATCGGCCAGCATGCCATACCCACTCGATGGCCGATACAATACCGAAACCGGATGTCCATCGGCTAGATACCGCCGAACAATGTGCGAGCCAATAAAACCCGTAGCACCGGTAACAAAAACAGGATTACGTAACGATGAAGTCATTCAGGATGCGTTCAAGTGTCAGAAAGCCAGGCGCCTTTAGCGCGTGAAGGTCCGTAAGAAGTTGGAGGTAGTTAGGATCGGCTTCGATAGATTGACTTTTCAACTTCGCTCCCAACTGCTTAATATTGGTACTAAATCCATAATCAGTTACCTGAATGTGTACTTGAACGGCATTCCAAAGCAGAAAGGTTTCAATAGCTTTGTCAATGATAATCAAGTATTGGTTTGACCCAGTTTTCTGCTTTAAACAAACTTTGTTTTCTTCTTCTAATGGCTCAAAAGCCTGCAAATATCTTGGTTTGTGCTTATCATTATCCACAATTCCCAACAAAAGAGTAGCGTCTGATTTTGCATTTTCCAGCGACTTTGACACTTCATTTATTCCAGCGGAATGCTCAATTAGCTGGCTATTCTGAACAAAATAATTGATGAGTGTAGTATCGGCATGACATTCGGGATACAGACGAATTCGCTCAGGCATTGGGTTCAAATCGTCTAAGATTAAAGAAAACGTTGGTACTGTAATCCAGAATATCCGTAAACTCCTCTTCTGTCAACGGCCTTACATAAGTCTGATAATCTTTATAATACGTAATAAAGACGTTCAGATCTTTATAATCCATCTTTTCGATAAATGGATGAAGCATGTAGGGGCTATGCGTAGAGATGAAATACTGATTATCGTCATCATAAATCATCCGATAGGCCATTTCCTGTGTGTACGGGGGAAACGAATGAACTTCCGGCTCTTCAAAAACAATGACGGAATTCTTATTGGACTCAATGGCTGTGATATAAAACATAAACCGCCGGAAGGTATCGGCAATGGAGAAATAGGGGTATTGGGTTATAAGTGGACCATTTCTTTTTTGAAGAATAAATTCTTGCTTTTCGTCGTAGAGTACAAACTCCAATTGCTGCTCTGTAAACAGTCTAGCAAACTCTGCCCATAATTCTTGGTTCCTTCTAATTACTGAATAAAGATTAGGACCACCTGGAGGTATCAAGAAACCTTGGAATAGATTATCAAATTTGGTGAGATTAGCATAATCGTACTTCTTAATTATTTTAAATTGATTATCGAAATCCTTTCTACTATCTGGATTCGTTGATAATACGTTGCTCAAATTTCCCTTTTCATCGATGTTACGAATCCCAGCTCCCTCTCCAACAATGGTAAAATTAGTATCACCGTCTGAATATTGACTGTCATCAAGTACTACTCTTAATGTTGGCAAGCGAGCAATTATTATTTTTTTGTGCTCAGTCGATATCTCAATATTAATCCCAGTATCATTATCCCAGAACAGATGCTTAATACTGGTATACCGAACTGCCCCTTTTAAAAATTTACTCTCATCATATCCAGCACCCAACAACCCCAGTGCTTCCAGAATATTCGACTTCCCTACATTTGGTTTGCCGATAAAGATGTTTACCCGCTTGCAATCGAACCGTAGGTCTTTAATGGACTTGAAGTTTTTGATTTCGACCCAGTTAAGGAAATTATTCGTATCGGGGGTATTGTTATCCATAGCAGTTCGGCTGTACTGATTGTGTAAACATAACAACGTTCGGGACTGAATTGCTAATTTTGCGGACAAATAAGGTTTATAGCCTTTGGTTTACGCTGTTGAGGCTCCTTGAGTCTTACGCCAGCCACCGTAAACCGAAGACCGTAAACTGAAAACCAACTTTATGGCTCTCGAAAATCCACAACGCTATACCGTTACGGCGGCCCTGATTTACGCCAACGGCCCGATTCACATCGGTCATATTGCCGGTTGCTACCTGCCCGCCGACATTTATGTACGCTATTTACGTTCAACGGGTAAAGATGTCGCCTTCATCAGCGGCACCGACGAACATGGCGTTCCCATTACCATTAAAGCGAAAAAAGAAGGCATCACGCCACAACAGGTAGTCGATAAGTACTACGTTCAGATCAAAAAAGCGTTTGAAGACTTCGGTATCTCGTTCGACATTTATTCACGAACCTCGAATCAGATTCACCACGAAACCTCGCAGGAAATCTTCCTGAATATTTACAATAACGGGGATTTCGATGAAGAGGTAACCGAACAGTATTACGATGAAGTTGCCGGGCAATTCCTGGCCGATCGATACATTGTGGGCACCTGCCCCGTTTGTGGAAACCCGAATGCGTATGGCGATCAGTGTGAGCGTTGTGGCACGGCCCTCAGCCCTACCGAACTGATCGAACCTCATTCGATGCTTTCCGGATCGAAACCGATATTGCGAGCTACCAAAAACTGGTTTCTGCCCCTGGATCGGATGCAGCCCAAAATTGAGGAATACGTCAACAGCCATACCGAATGGAAAACCAACGTATTTGGTCAGTGCCAGTCATGGCTAAAAGAAGGCTTGCGTCCCCGCGCCATGACCCGCGATCTCGATTGGGGTATTAAAGTTCCCCTCCCCGACTCGGAAGGAAAAGTGCTGTATGTTTGGTTCGATGCCCCAATCGGCTACATTTCCATGACCAAAGAGTGGGCTGCCGAACAAGGCCGTGACTGGGAATTGTACTGGCGCGATAAAGACACCAAACTGGTACATTTCATCGGTAAGGACAACATCGTATTCCACTGCATCATTTTCCCGGCGATGCTGATGGCCGAGGGTAGCTACATTCTGGCCGACAATGTACCTGCCAATGAGTTTATGAACCTCGAAGGCGACAAAATCAGTACATCACGCAACTGGGCGGTGTGGCTACACGAATACCTGGAAGAACTACCGGGCAAGCAGGATGTCCTACGCTACGTATTGGCGGCCAACGCACCAGAAACCAAAGACAGCGAGTTTACCTGGAAAGATTTTCAGGCCCGTAACAACTCCGAACTGGTTGGTATTCTCGGCAATTTCGTAAACCGGGCCGTGGTATTGACCCACAAAATGGCTGATGGCCGTGTCCCTGTTTTAGGGTCTCTCACCGAATACGATCAGCAGGTGCTGGACGAACTGGCGTTGTTCCCGGATCGTATTGGTCAGTCGATCAGTAACTACCGATTCCGGGAAGCGTTGGGGTATCTGATGGATTTAGCGCGACTGGGCAACAAATACCTGGCCGAAACTGAACCCTGGAAAGCCGTCAAAACCGATCCGCAACGTGCCCATACGATTCTGAACATCGCCCTTCAGATTACGGCGAATCTGAGCATTGTATGTGAACCCTTCCTACCCTTTACGGCGCAGAAAATACGCACCCAACTCGCCATTACCGACCATTTCACCTGGGTAAATGCGGGCCGGGCCGACTTACTGGTCGAAGGGCATGCTCTCGGACAGGCTCCGGCTGGTCCAGCCGATCTGCTCTTCGCCAAAATAGAAGATGAGGAGATCAACAGACAGATTCAAAAATTACTGAATGCCAAACGCATGAATGAGTTAGCGACAAAAGAAGTGCCTCAAATCCGGTCCGAAATCACGTATGATGACTTTGCCAAAATGGATATTCGGGTTGGCACCATTACCGAAGCCGAACGGGTTCCGAAAAGTGATAAACTGCTGAAGTTAAAAGTCGATGATGGCCTGGGGGGGCGGCAGATTCTGAGTGGTATTGCCAAGCATTTTGCTCCCGAAGAGGTGATCGGAAAACAGGTAACCTTCCTGGCGAATCTGGCTCCCCGCAAAATGATGGGCCTGGAGTCGCAGGGTATGATTCTGATGGCCGAAGACCGTGACGGTAAACTATCGTTGATTACGCCAGGCGAAACGGTCTGGAATGGCGGAACGGTAAGTTAATAGTCAATCCGTTATCCATCGTATCAAAAAGCCGGAAGATGTTCTCTCTCCGGCTTTTTTTGTAGTGAGCTTCTTAACCCTTAATGGCGTGATCGGTTTTGACATCCTGCCCCGACCATATCTTTTTGGCGGTCCAGTCTGTTGCTGGGGATACCCAGAATGGATCAGAAGCGGGTAGTCCAAGTGGTAGGAATGCCACCGAGCATAGGTATAGGCTTCCGGTCGAAATATATGTTTCACCAATGGACGGCTGATGACCGCACAAACCAATTTGCAACCACCCTTTAGCATCGAATGTATTGGGGGCATCCATGGTTCGTTTGATAACGGCCGTAAGTGCCGACCGCACCTGGGCGGGCGCTAGTTCGGGCGGGAGTACTTTCTGCAAAGCCAGCTGGGCCAGTAGTTGAAAGGCCCCACATCGATAGGCCAACGAACGGCCAAAAGCCGCAAAAGATCCATCTGCTGCAATTAGTCGCTCCTGCACGATCGCGTAGCGTTGCGCCCGTGCCAGTAGCGATTCATACAGTGTCTTATCAGCTTTTCCTGCCTCTACCAGCACATACACAGCATCCAGCAACATGGGCTGGATTACATAGCTATTGTAATAATCCCAGTGAAAATCGGGGCCATCGCCATAAGCGCCATCGCCTTTGTACCAATTCTGATGCTGCCGAATGGCGTAATCCATCCGTAGTTCATCGCCCGAACCCGTGTACTTTAGCAAAGCCGCTTCGACCATCGCACTGAATAGCAGCCAATTGTTATAGCCGGGTTTAATAACCCGACTGGCTTGGAGAGCCTTTACCACCAGAGCCTGTTCGTCAGCACTCAATGCTTTCCAGAGTTTCGGCGAGCGCACGAGTCCATGTGCCAGAAAAGCGGCATCGACCAGCGGCTGCCCGCCTTTGGTAAAATTCAGGTAATCGGGTGATTGCGGATTAACCCCATTGGCAATCGCTTTTCGGGCCAGTTCCAGATAGCGTTGCCGTTGTTTTCCTTCTGCTGTGTCGTCGGCGTCTAACTCCAGCCACGGGGCCAGTCCGGTGATGGTTCGTCCGAGGGCTTCCAGATGCGATACGACTTTACGCCCTTCCTCCTGCCCCGGAGCCGACTCAACCGGCATGGTTGCTTTCAGTCGATTCTGTGCTAAAGCCGACAACACCGGATCGGCTATTTTTAACAGGATTTGCAGCCAGTAGGCCCGATCGTCGATTGCACTAGCCTCTAACGAATTGGCACGTTTAGCACCTGAATTAAACGGAAAACTAATCGGAAAGGCAGCCGCTAACTGGGTAAACGTCCGTCGATTCATTGAATTAACTGATCAGGGATAGTCAAATATGGTCAATAATAGTCAGATATAGTCAAGAACGGTCAGGTATCGCTTTGCAAGTCTTAACTATGCCTGACCATTCCTAACTATCCCTAACCACGCTTCGTTTCAATCCTACACAATTGGTTTCCAGCCTTTTTCGTATTCACGGCTCCAGTATTTCTGCGCGTCTTTATCGTGTAGAATATGGCCGTTTGTCGGGTCAGTGTGAATAATACTTCCCGTGCGCTGAGCGATATTGGCTAAGTGGCACAGCAACACGGATTTATGCCCCTGCGCAATGTCGGCATTGGGCTTGGATTTACCCCGAATACTTTCTAGGAAATTATCCAGATGATAGGCGTCGAGACGTTCCCCACCGGGGCTGACCGCATTGGTCGACGAGGCACTCGTAGGGGCATCGCCTTTTACGTCTTTCACCACTTTCCCTGCCAAATCCAGAATCTGATAATCGGGGCCGCTTTCCGGTGCCGATAGCACGCCTTTATCGCCATAAATGGTAAATCCACGACCACTTTTTTCGGGACCAAACGCCTGACAACTTAGCCCCTCCCAGGTAATGGTAGCCTTATCGCCAAATTCAAACGTTGCCAGTTGGGTATCCGGTGTTTGCCAATCGTCGCCGGAGTAGGCATAACGCCCACCCGCCGAGGTAACTTTGGTTGGAAAATCCAGGCCCATCAACCAGCGGCAGCAGTCAATTTCATGTGTGCCGTTGTTGCAGGCTTCACCCGTACCCCAGTTCCAGAACCAGTGCCAGTTGTAATGCACCACATTATCCTGATAATTCATTCGAGGGGCTGGCCCCTGCCACAACTCCCAGTTGAGTGTTGATGGCACGCCAATAGCCTTCCCTTTGCCAATCGGTTTCCGGTTATTATAGTACCAGGCCCGGGCAAAATACGGTCGCCCAATGGCCCCGTCACGAATATCCTGAGCGGCCTGCTGAAGCGTGGGCCACGACCGACGCTGGCTACCCATCTGAACGATACGGTTATGATTACGGGCTGCTTCCAGCAGCCACTCCCCTTCCTGTGGGTTATGTCCACATGGCTTCTCGACGTATACATGCTTACCTGCCGCACAGGCCAGAATACCCGCCGGGGCATGCCAATGGTCAGGAGCAGCAATGGCCACCGCATCGAGGTCTTTCTGTTCGAGTAACTTCCGAAGGTCTTTAATAACGGTAGGCTTGCGCGTTTGTCCGGCTTTATCGACAGCCTTCAATCCGTTTGCGATAGCCCCATCCTCTACGTCGCAGATATACCCCACTTCGGCACCGGGCAACTTCGAAAAAATACCGGCCAGCCAACTCCCTCGCGAGTGAACGCCAATCAGACCAATATTGATTTTTTCGCTGGGTGCGTTTCGACCAAAAATTGGGAATGGCAAAATCTGCGTAGCCAATCCAGCCACGGCGGTATTCTGAACAAATTGTCGGCGATTCATAACAGGAAGCTTCTGGTTTTGTACCGTAAAGCGGCCACGTAACCTGGTTTTACTGATTCCTTCGATTCGAAATCCCATTTGGGAAACGTTCAGCCGAAAAATCCTGTTACTCCTTTTGAACTCGCCTTTTTATTTCCCCGTGAACGAAGAACAGAAAAGCGGAAGGATTTTCGACTGGGTTATTCTCCGAAGACTTTACGCATTTGTTAAGCCCTATCAAGCTCGCTTTTATTTCCTGATTGGCATTATTATGACGGCAGCCTGCCTGGCCCCGTTATTACCCTTGCTGATTCGGTACACCATCGATAATATCATCGCTGTCGGTAATTATCATCGGCTTAATCAGATGCTGTTCGTTATGATTGGCGTATTAGTCTTACAGGCATTGGTTCAATTCTCCAATACGTACCTGTCGGGCTGGCTTGGTCAATACGTGATCCGGGATATTCGGACGCAGCTTTACCGAAAAATACTTCATCTTCGATTGAAGTTCTTCGACAACACCCCCATAGGTCGACTGGTTACCCGCGCCATTTCGGACGTCGAGACTCTGGCTGACGTATTTAGTGAAGGGATGGCGGCCATTGCAGGCGACATTTTACAATTGATCCTCATCATTGGCGTGATGTTCTATACCGACTGGCGGCTGGCAGCTATTAGTTTATCGACCATTCCGCTGATGTTGTTCAGCACGTATGTTTTCAAGGAAAAGATCAAAAAATCGTTCAATGAAGTGCGTACGGCGGTGGCCAATCTTAATGCCTTTGTTCAGGAGCATATTACGGGAATGAACATCGTGCAGATTTTCGGCAGTGAAAAAATTGAAGCTGAAAAATTTCGTGCCATCAACGCCGAACACCGGAATGCCAACATCCGGTCTATTCTGTACTATTCCATTTACTACCCGGTTGCCGATATTATTTCAGCCGTAGCGGTTGGGCTGGTGGTTTGGTACGGGGCCACGCAGATAATCCATTCCGACGTTACGTTTGGTACGGTTACGGCCTTTGTGATGTTCATCAACCTGTTTTTCCGACCCATTCGGATGCTGGCCGACCGCTTCAACACGCTCCAAATGGGTATTGTCAGCACCGACCGGATTCTGAAATTATTGGATAGCAACGAGTTCACAGCGAACGATGGCACGTATGCTCCTACCACAATTCGGGGCGATGTAGCCTTCAAGGACGTTTGGTTCGCCTACAACAACGAAGACTGGGTGCTACGCAACATTTCATTTCAGGTTAAAGCGGGCGAAACAGTCGCTTTTGTCGGTGCTACAGGTGCTGGAAAATCGTCTATTATCAACTTGCTCAGCCGTTTTTACGACATCAACAAGGGAGAGATCACCGTCGATGGCGTTGATGTCCATACTTACGAACTTGGTCATTTACGACGAAACATCGGGGTAGTTTTGCAGGATGTATTCCTGTTTTCTGACACTATTGAAAACAACATTACGCTAGGTGACAAATCGATCAGTCACGAAAAAATTGTGGAAGCGGCCAAGCTAGTTGGCGTTCATGAATTTATCGAGCGCTTGCCAGGTGGGTATCAATACAATGTGATGGAACGGGGCTCCACGCTTTCGGTCGGTCAGCGGCAACTGATTTCGTTTGTGCGTGCCATGGTACAAGACCCAAGAATTATTGTTCTGGACGAAGCCACCTCATCGGTTGATACCGAAACGGAAGAAATGATTCAGCATGCCATTAGCAAACTGATGAAAGGTCGAACAGCCATCGTCATTGCTCACCGCCTGTCGACGATTCAGAAAGCAGACAACATCATTGTTGTCGATAAAGGCCAGATTGTTGAGCAAGGTAATCACGAAGAGCTGCTTCAACACGAAGGCTTCTACGCCAATCTATACCGAATGCAGTACAAAGAGGTTGTCTGATCTTAATACGAGAAAGGGCTCGCACACTAAGCTGTACGAGCCCTTTCTCTTGTTGAAAGTCGTTTTATTTACGATTTCAATTTCTTCTTCAGATTTTCATCCTCTTCTTCAGGACCTGCTCCCGTTATCCCTTCAGAGATCACTTTATGTGCTGACACATTTGGCGTTTCGTTCGTTGGGCCGGGGCCACTTCCATCAATGGCATACGCAATTGATTCTGCTAGATCGTCGGGAGCAATTTTTGCCGATTGTGTATTTTCTGGCTGGTTCTGATCAGCATCAACAGGTTTGGGATAGTCTTCGCCCGTTCGCTGGTCAATTACTTCCTCGTCGGCGTTCGGATCATTGTCCATACCCGAAGGTACCTTGCCGACAGACCGCTGGCTTGTAGGACCGCCAGTCAGTTCGCTGGAATTTGGCATGAAGTATCGCATGTCTGTCGATGAGTTTGATTCTCACCTATAACCTGAAAACAGCATCATGTGTTTTGAGAAACTTTCGTCATCGCCTGTGTCCAGTATACACTAATAAAGCCATTACTGACCTTATCCACTCAAATGAGCTATAGTCAGTGACGACTTTATTAGTGTATACTGACAACTAACCGATTAGAATAGATCACCTATTGCGCTTACCACACTAGAAACAGCATCTCCAATGGTTTCACCAATTTTATTGATTGTTTCGCTTACCCACTCAACTATAGAGTCAATAACCTCTCGAACCTGACCCAGTAAATCGTCAAAAAACTGGTATACTGACTGAGCTGCGGAGCTAACTACATCAAATACATCGTTAACGGTGACAATAGTGGTATTCTGTATTTGTGGATGTTTCGTACCAAGTGTAATGATCTGATCGACATAGTCATCAACTGCCTGATTATACTCGTCTTTAGACTGAGAGGCTCGTTCCCTAACTGTACGTTCGAACTCAGCAGTATTCCGATCTTGCTGTAAGTTTCGTAACATTTGGGTTAAATCCTGCTGAAGTATCGACCATTTGTCAGCCACTACATTCGCAAAATTAGTCGTTTTTGACTCTAACTGATTGGAGTGGATAAGGTCAGTAATGACGCTCAGATTAGCCATTCCCAGCCGACCTCTTTGAATAATTGTGGATGGTAAGGCATAGCTTATTCCCGGTGCGGCAAGATAATGCGACTTCTGCGCATTGACGATTGCGGAGAAATTAGAAACAGGGGTAATAGGGCTAAAAAAGCTTCCCCTTAATTGAACGCTGATGGGCGCAAAAGCAGGCCCCTGATGATTAGGAGTTGGCATGATTTGAGTGTAAGTAAATGTAAAAACTATTTGACTGATCTTACTGGAAGTGTTATCCCCTATATATCAACTGAATAAGCACTTTTAATTAGTAGCTCTCGTGGAGTTGATACTGTTTATCGTTGTGATTGAGTGATTAGCTTTTTACCAGAATTTCTGGTTATTGCCGTTAGATCGTTACCTGAAACTACAGCACGTCGCCCACCGGGTTTTAGGATCTCTCTGGGTAGAAAATTATCCGTATCGTGAAAAATCCGTATCCAGGTAATGTTGTCATTTTGATCAACTTCGTAGAGACCGCTTTCCCAGTTCTTAATTCCATCGGCAGTTACCTGTCCTGAATAAAAGCTGTAATAGTCATACTTTTTTCCAGTCTTCGCATCCGTGATCTGCTCAGCAGCATCCACCGTGAAGTTGTTGCCATGTCCAGCCATAGGGAAATACTTGCCTCCTCCTTCGGAGGTTCCAATCAAGCTTCCGTCTTTATCATTCCATTGAGCCCAGTCGATCAGACATTGTTTATTATGGTCTTCAAATTTTGAGAACTGGAAATCAGTAAACCCCGTCAGCTTCTCTCCCACATCTATCCCGTCTGAATCCGAATAAATGAACTCAACCGCTTTAAAAGTACCGTCGAGGGCGGGTGGGTCCTGCCCTTCGTAGATGGTTGCACCTGCTTTTTTCAGGTTCGCCAGTTTTCTAGGCGACATTTTGTTGGTAAAAGCGTCCGGGTAGCCTTTTGACAAATCGGGCGTGGGGGTTTTGTCTTCTTTGCTACAGGATGAGCTACTGGACGTTAGAAAGACTGTGATGAGAGCCGCCAATAGCAGCGTAAAGCGTGATATTTTCATGATTGTCTCTTTTTAAAAACTTTACTGCATCAAGCCACTGGTATTGCTGCCCACATATTTCCCGCTTATTACTACACAGGGGCTTGTGCCCTTGAAGCCTAAATTTTTCTCTGCTCCGGTAGCAGCCTCAAGGGCCAGCGTGCCATAATACAGCATACCGCCAGCCGCAACGGGTGTTGTCTCATTTGTAGAGGTGGATGGCGTAGCTTCCCATTTTTTAGTGCCTGTTTTCTTATCCAAGGCATAGAAAGTCCATTTTGAATTATTGTAGGCTACGGCATAAAGTGTAGATGCATCGCCGGTTAGGCTAATTCCATACTTGCCGGGAGCGGTGAAGTCCCATTTTTTTGTACCGGTAGCAGCATCCAGCGCATAAATTTTCCGGTCTTCGCTGCTTATATAGACGATGCCATCCGTAATGGTGGGGCTACCCGTTACAGCACCTGCCGCAGCGAACTCCCACTTTTTAGTACCTGTAGCGGCTTCTACAGCAAAAACTTTGTTTTTGTAATCGCCATAATACACCACATCATTTACCACAGCCGGGTTTGAGTACACACCTATGGATTTTATAGCCCATTTTTGCTTTCCCGTGCTTACATCTATGGCCAGCAGTCCGCCACTGTAGTTTGCATCACCATAACCTACGTAGAGTACACCGTTTATAGCCGTGAGGGTATTTATATTATCCGTATGCTCAAATGTCCATTTCGTACTGCCGTCAGCTTCGCTCAGGGCAAAAATGGTTTTTGATGAAGACCCTGTTGCAAAGAGTACGCCACCATCTACCGTGTGTCTGGTCTCGCCGTTCGAACTTCCAGGCGAATAATAACTTAAACTAGTAGTCCATTTGGTTTTTCCAGTGGCAACATCCAGTGCGCTCATTTTCCCCTCACTGGCAGCGAACAGCACCCCATTATTGTACACTTCAGGATACGCAGCATAGGCCGACTCGTAGGTACCATCTCCTTCTTTTCTGGAACCGAGCGATATAGAGCCTGCCTCCTGCCCGGTAGTGATGTTGTAGGCTTTGATGTAGTAATGAAAATTGAGTTTGCCCGTAGAATTATCCGTTGCAGAAGTAGCCACATAGAGATAAATCAGATTATTACCCGTTACTCCTGCATTGCCTGCACTGGCTACTATAACGTATACCGTATACGCCTGCGTACTACCGTCCTCCGCCGTAACGGTATACGTCACCGACTTTGAGAAATCCTGTACCGCGCCTGACGCAGGCGATACTGTTACTTTGTCCGAAATCGTGATAGTCGGCACCAGTTTCGTTACGTCCGTTCCAGCAGCGACAGTTGCCGAAATAGTTTTGGCTGTAGCATCAATTGTGGCGTTTACGACCGGGCTAAGGGCATTAAATGCAAAAGTTGTAATGGATTTGGCCGAACTCTTGGTGGTTGGCGTGGTTGTCCCTCCACCGGGCGATGGGGTATCCTCCGTTTTCTTACAGGAAGTAACCCATAACAACAATAGGCAAAACAGCGTGGAGAGAAGCGGAAATGAGGATTTCATGGCTTTTTTGATTTTCTGAATGACAGAGCAGATTTTTAGCGCCCATCCATAGAGTTTGCAGCGAACTCCGAATGAACAGGCCAAAGGTCCGCATCTATGTCTGCTGCCGAAATCCCGGATTTTGACGATTTTATATCCCTGAATTCTAGGATATTGTCGTACTATGTTAACCCAGTCTCCCAGATTGGAAATTAAGCTGGTCTTAGTATGTTTGTTCGTAATCCACCATTCGATGAAAAAGCTTCTACTTACCTTATTCCTTTTCGGGCAGGTCTGTCTGGCGCAGACGAGTCAGATCGACAGTCTGAAACGAGCATTAAGAAAACTGGACAAACAGCCAGATGGGTATGCAAGAGACACGCTCCTTTACAAGACACTAAGAGCAGTCATGAACGACTTTGTCGATATTAACCTGGACTCGTCGGTACATTACACAAACCTGATGCTTAGGCTTTGTAGCCGTCCTCAGTTACAGAAAGAGCTAATTTATGCTTATCAGTTTGCGGGTTATCTCTATCAGGTAAAAGGAGACCACTACCAAAGTATTCAGTTTCATTACAAAGCACTTTTACTGGCAGAAAAATTAAACCAGTACGGCCGGATAGCCATGTCGCAGGGAGCGCTGGCTCATGCCTATACAAGTCTGAACGATTACCCAAAGGCGGAGAAGCTTTGTTTGGCAGGGCTTGCCATTCTACGCCAGCATCCTGATCCACAAATTCAATTACCAATCCTGAATTCGCTCGGATCTGTTTATCGGGAGCAAGGTAAATTAACGGATGCCTTACGAATCAATCAGGAGCTTTATGAGCTGGCCAAAACTCAACATGATCAATGGTTCGAAGCGCAGGGCCTCCATGCCGTTGGATGGGTTTATAAAGCAATGGGCAATCTACCCGATGCACTGGTCTTTTACCAGAAATCGTTAAGCCTGTCCCGACAAGTTGGCAGCAAAGACATGGAAGGCGCTATTCTGCTTAATATAAGCCGCTTATTTATAAAACAGCAAAAATGGCAGCAAGCCTTGATATACTGCCAAATGGCCCGACAAACGGCTACCCGGTCCAATATCAGTAGTGTAGCACGTGAAGCAGAGGAATTATACTATATCATTTTCAAACATACAGGCCAACCAGCAAAAGCCCTGAAAGCCTACGAAAATTGCGTCTTACTGAAAGATAGCTTATCGAAAGAAAGAAACGAGCAACGTATCGAATCACTACAGGCTCAGTACGACAATGTACAGAAGGAAAACGCTTTACAACAAAAACAGGTCCAATTACTGGCTCAGCAAAATCAAAATCAACAACTGGCTCAAACACGAAATGGTCTGTTTTTAGGTATTGCCGTTATACTACTCATCGCGGGCTTACTCTTTTGGAATAACAGACGGCTGCAAACAAAAAACCAGGAAATTAACCAGCAGCGAATTCTACTTCAGAACGCGCAAAAACAGCTCGCCGATGTCAACAAAACACTTGAAATACGAGTACAAGAACGCACGGCAGAACTTGTCACGGCGAATAGTGAACTGATTCGAAAAAATGAAGAAATCAAGGAAGCACTATTTAAGGGACAGACGATAGAACGAAAACGAGTAGCCATCGAACTGCACGACAATCTGAGCAGTTTGCTTAGTGCCGTGAATATGAGTATTCAGTACCTTAACCCGCAAAACCTGTCGGAATCAGAGCAATCTGTTTATCAAAACGTAAAATCACTAATCCAGAACGCTTACTCTGAAGTGCGAAACATCTCACACAACATTCTGCCTGCAGAGCTTGAAAAAGAAGGCCTTGATACAACGCTGACCACCTTGATCAATAAGCTGAATCAGAATTCCCCCCTTCAATTTTTGCTTACTACAACTGCCTTAACCGAACGGCTTCCACTAGCTATTGAATTCAATGTGTACAGTATTGTACTGGAGTTGATCAATAATGCTATTAAACACGCCCAGGCTACCTTGGTCGATATTCGCCTGACCCGAGCAGAATTCAGTATCGATCTGGAGGTTAGTGATAATGGGATTGGTTTAAGCAAAAGTCATGGTAAACGGGGTGTTGGTTTGCAGAATATACAGACCCGATTAGAATCCCTTGGTGGTGCGTTCGATACGCTTCGACCGACTGAAAAGGGAACTCGCATACACATAAAAATCCCCATTGAGACTGTTCAAGCCAATAGGGATTTGGATAATGGTAGTTACACTATTTCACTTTAATTATATGTGTGGCGGTTCCAATTCCATTTTCAATGGAGGACGTTTAATCGGGTTTTTGCCATCTGTCGATTCCGACAGGATCTTGTAGGCCGCTGCAGTCGCAAATGAAGGCTTACCTGATTCTTTGAACGTACGGGCAAGTTCATGATACGTTGCAAATGAATGCTCATCCAACTCAACCTGGGTATTTATAAAGCTAATCGATTCTCCTTGAATTATGGTTGTAAAGACGACATCATTAGCCAATGCATCATCGGTAAAGTAGAGTGGATTTTGACCTATAAGGTCGCCTTTTTCATCAATGAGTACAGCCGTATTTCCGCTAATACGGGCAAAACTCTGCAAAGGAATCAGTCGGTGTACTGTATCAATCATACAAATAGTGGAAGTTAAAAGTGAACTGATTTAGTCAAACAAGCTGAAATTTAAGGGCATATTTAACCAGGCCTATCGTAGTCTGAACGCCCAGCTTCTGCATTAAATGCTTGCGGTGGGTTTCTACCGTGGTCGGGCTAATGAATAACTTTTCGGCAATCTGCGTACCCGAATACTCCTGAGCAATTAGTTTCAATACGTCCAGTTCGCGTTGGGTAATGGCAATCTTTTGGGGCTTATCAACGACGGGGGCTAATTCCAGACCTGTTTCGTTAGCCAACTGCATCAGTACTTGCTGGGTGTAGAATTTGTGCCCTTTTTCGATCATCGTCAACGCCATTTCCAATTCCGACCGCTCGGCGCTTTTTAGTACGTAGCCATCGGCCCCTGCCCGTACTGCTTCCTTTATGGCCTCCGGTTGGTCGGCTACCGTCAATAGACAAATTCGTACATGTGGGAAGCGTTCGCGGAGCTGAAGTGTCAATTCAATACCTCCCATTACTGGCATTTGCAGGTCAGAAACTACCAGGTCAATATTGGATTCTATTTCTAGTGAGGTCAGTACCTGCTTGCCATTGGTATGTTTAGAAACCACTTCAATACCTTCAATGCTCGACAGAAGCAGTGCTAAACTATCCAGCAATATCCGGTGGTCTTCGGCAAGTAGAATACGCATGGCTATTTATGTAACTGGTATGACCGCTGTAATTTGAATAATAAATATCCAAAAACCTAATTCTATATACATCTGGCTCAATAGCCTGCTCTGGGCACCTGTTACTTTATGGCTATTGGATAACAGTACAAAGTTGTGCGTTTGTGGGCCGAACGAAAATCCTTAAAATTGACGATTTCATATCCTAGAATTTGAGGATATTCAGTCCGGTTGTGACAAACAAAAACGCCCGACAATTTTTGCCGGGCGCCTTGTAAATGCTATTGTGGGTTTATTCTTCGCCTAATTTACTGACCAGTATTTTATCGATCCGACTTTTATCCATATCCATAATTTCAAATCGATACCCATGCCATACGAATGACTCGCCCGTCTTGGGAATGTCTTTCAAAATATGCAACGCAAACCCCCCGAGGGTGTCGAACCCCGTCAGTTCACGCTTAGCCTGAGCACTGATATTAATTGAGAAATACGACAGGAAATCTTCAAACGGTAATTGGGCATCAATCAGGAAGCTACCATCCTCACGCTCGCGGATTTCGTAATCTGAATTGACATCGTCATTAATATCGCCAACCAGCACATCCAGAATATCGTTGAGTGTGATAATACCAAGTATGCCCCCGTATTCATCGACAATGACACCAACATACTGGCGCCGTTCCCGAAAACGCTCCAGCACTTGATACGCCCGGTTGTTTTCAGGGACAAATAAGGCATCTCGCTTGATGTCTTTCAAGTGCAGCAGTTCGGTATCGAGATCTTTCCCCAGAAAATCTTTGGAATAAATCAGGCCAACTACATCATCGACCCCGCCGTTACAAAGTGGATAGACGGAGTGTTTGTATTCCAGTATTTTAGCTTTATTCTCAGCCGGATCATCTTCCAGATCAAGATAAACAATTTCCTGCCGGTTGGTCATTAATGAGGTAACCTTACGGTCGCCGAGCTGAAAGACATTCTGTACAATCTCCTGCTCAATTTCTTCGATAGCTCCACCGGAGGTTCCCTCTTGAATTAGGCTTTTGATTTCTTCTTCCGTTACTGCGCTCTCATTTGGTTTTATATTCAGCAGCTTGAGCAACAAATCGCTTGAAACGGTGAGCAGGGCAATAAATGGCGAGGTTAGTTTTGATAAGAAGATCATCGGCCCGGCCATCGTTTTGGCAATTCCTTCCGGATTCGACAGGCCAATACGTTTGGGAACAAGCTCACCAAACACCAACGACAGATACGTTAACAGAAGCAGCACCAGCACAACGGCAATCGAATGGGCATACGGCTGTAGGAAGGAAACCTGAACTACAAAGTTCTGAACATCGTCCGTCAGTTTATCGCCCGAAAAAATACCGAGCAAAATACCGATCAAGGTAATCCCGATCTGTACAGTCGACAAAAATCGATTGGGAGAGTTCGACAGATCGAGCGCCACCTGTGCCCGACGATCACCGTTTTTGGCTGCGGTTTCTAATTTAGACTTGCGCGAAGAAACTAAGGCAATTTCCGACATCGAGAACACACCGTTCAGGATGGTTAGTAGTAGAATTATAAGGAGTTCCACGAAGGAAGAAGGTTGTCCTGTTGCAAAAATATAGAAACTGAACTGGTTTGCAACTGTATCGACCATACGACTGACCGTCCATTTTACTACTTTTACAGTTCGAACCGCCTATGCTCTGATGATTGTTTTCATTAACGACCAACCAATTCGGCTCATTGGTCCCAAAGCCGCTGCTCAATTGACCGGCTCAACGTCGGCTTCTCAACCCTCTTTTACAGATTATGATGAGATTGTCGATGCTCGTTTAGAGGCTCTTAAAGCCGAATCCCTGCACGGGCACCTACTAATTCTGAATGCCAATCCAGCAACCGTGAGCAAACTCCTTACATTGCTTCAACGATCAGAGACTAGTAATCTGCTTTCTATTACACTGGGTTGTCTGGATAAAGAGGCCTGTGAAGAAGCCATGAAAAAGCCTTTTAAAGTGATCAAGGCAGCCGGAGGGGTTGTCTATAAGGGCGATAAAATGCTGCTGATGTTCCGCCGGGGTGTCTGGGATTTGCCCAAAGGGAAATTAGACCCCGGCGAATCTTCCAAAGAAGGGGCCGTGCGTGAAGTAGAAGAAGAAACCAACGTTGAGGTAGCGGTTGGGGAACGCATTTGCACTACCTGGCACACCTATACGCTCAATGGGAGCCGTATTCTGAAACGTACGCGCTGGTACCGTATGACCGCACTCGACGATAGCCGGATGACTCCACAGGAAGATGAAGATATCGAAAAATTAGCCTGGCTCAACTGGCGCGAAACAAAACTGGCTTTAACCAACTCCTTCAGTTCTATCCGGTACGTCATCGACGAAGCGGGCAAAGGGCAAAAAGTGGAGTAAGTTTAAGTACCAGGAGTGGGACCGCTCCTGGTACTTAAACTTACTTTACCAGATGCAGGTCATCCAATGGGTAGGGTAGAAATTCATTGACATGCTGCCCATAGCGATGCAGGTCACGAATAATGCTCGAACTGATGGGGGCCAGATGGGGCGAGGTGATCAGGAATACCGTTTCGACCCCTTCGTAAACGTATCGATTAACTTGTGAGATACCGTTTTCGTACTCAAAGTCGGTGGTGTTACGCAACCCCCGAAGTAAAAACCGGGCGCCCACTTCTTTGGCAACATGAGCCGTTAGGCCATCATAACTAATGACTCGTACGGCCGGTTCGTTGGCAAATGCTCCCTCAATCAGGCGAATCATCTGATCGAGTGGGAAATAACGATCTTTGTGAGCATTTCGTCCAATACCAATCACGATCTCATCGAACAATCGTAAGCCCCGCAACACAATGTCTTCATGGCCTTTCGTAAATGGATCAAATGAGCCTGGGAACAAAGCAATTCGTTTCATAAAGAGCGAAAGATTGAAAGAGCGAAAGAGCGATCAATTTCCCGGAAGTGGATTCGTTCTTTCAATCTTTCATTCACTTAATAAACCTAATCCATATAAACTTAAGTAACGGTGCGCTGGCAGGTCGTCAAATTCGTTTACCAGTGATAATCCGGGGGGAATCTGCCCGAACGAAAGGTTTGGCAGAAAGCGACTTAGTTCAGTATAGGCTTCCGAAAAAGGGGTAATTTCACCATACAGTGATATACTACTTATATCCGTAGGCAACCCTTGCTCATCAAGTATATAAAGCACATAATACACTAAATCCTGCACGTTCTTATACCCGAATCGATTACAATAGCGCAACTCGTGGTCTTTCCGGTATAGAATTGTAACAAATTCGTCTTCAAAATATAAATAAACCGTATTTGGCGTCAGCGAACGGCGATCCAGATCGGCAGTAGCCCGCACCAGGGCACTCGTCTGATGCACAAATGTCAATGGCTGAAGGGGATACATTTCCGAAAAGAAATCGGCCAATGGATGTTCCAGATTAAATACGGTCAGAAACCCCTCATTGGTATGAAGAAAAGCCTGTGCAAATTCGTGAGCAGGCAGTTCACTCCCTCGCATCAAGGCCAGATAACTACTCGCATATTCTTTCCGGTATAATGGCTGAGGTACCAGGGTGAACGAAGGCGAATTGATGCCTATTCGAATTTCCTGCCATGGACCTGCCGACAGCACTTTATGATCCCGAAAAATATCCGGCAATACATCCGTCAGTAAATGGTTGGTCAGGAGCGATGGAAACGTGTAATCTTCAAGATATAGCGCCTGCTTACGACCATTCTGAACCAATACCTGAAACCGATCTTTCCCGACTTCCAGGCATAGAACAGACTGGTCGGTACGTCGTGGGTCGAACGAATCGGCTTGGATAGTTACAGTAGGCGAAAGGGTCACAGCAAGTTGCACAAATTCAAATAACTAAGCAGTAAAAAAACGATTCAATCAACTAATAACCAGTTGTATTTACCTTCACGGCACGTACCCTCTCAATTGGAACATCTCGTCAAGTGATTGACAATGTTGAAACACGTGATGTACTTCCTGAACCGGGTACCGCTTTATGTCATCAAAATGCATCCATTTCACTTCTTCAATAAGCTGATTATCTTGACTCATTTCGGGGTCATAACCCAGCTTCAGGTCACCACTTTTGATTTTAACGGCAAAAAATAACTCCAGAGCGTGAAGAGGTGGTTGAACAAATTCACTAACAAAGAGCATGCCGCCAATGTCAACAGCGAGTCCCGTTTCTTCCCTAAACTCCCGAACCAATGCATCAGGGGCCCTTTCGCTGAATTGTATGCCTCCACCCGGAGGGCTCCAGAACGTATTGGTTGGGCCGAGACCCCGGTGACGAACCATCAGCAACTGGTTTCCTTCGCGACACAACCCACAAACCCGAACTCGAATCCGATGTCCATATAACTTTTGTACCTCCTGACGGGGCCAATCTACCTCTGTCATGCATTGTTCATCGTTTGGGGACGCAAAGGTAGAAAATTTTAAGTAGTAGGAGCGAGTAGCTGCCAGTTAGAATCCTTCCAGTCGCAGTTATCCTGCTTCAGCCATTCTCACGCCTACCTACTCACTCCTACTCGTTAATACGTTCCCGATATATAGCTTTCGAGGGAATCGATCCGTGTCTTCTGATCCCGAATAATGGCCGTTACTACGTCATTGATCGAAATAATGCCTACCAGTTCCCCTTTATCCATTACGGGCAGGTGACGAATATGCTTATCCGACATAATGCGCATACACTCTTCCAGACTTTGATCCGGTGCAATGGTTATGACATTGGCCGTCATGACATCAGCAATTTTAGTATCATCCGAATGGCGCCCCTTCAGGACGATTTTCCGAGCATAATCCCGTTCAGAGAAGATTCCGGTCAATGCTCCCTTGTCTACCACTAACACCGCCCCAATGTTCTTATCAGCCATTAGCTCCAGTGCTGTGAGTACAGTTTGATCCGATGAAACGGAATAGAGGGCATTAATCGATTTGCCCTGAAGAATTTGACGTATTTTCATTTGAGTTAGAAGGATTTAGTGGTGGGTGAAGATAAAAAAAAGGAGTTAGGGATGAAAGCGAAAGGAAGAAAGAATTAAAAAATGATAAAATTCAGTTACGCTGGCCCTGATTTATCTCTGATTTTCTGCTGCGATACCCCTTTCGTCTTTCCTCCTTTTTTTGTAACTTAGAAGCATGAACGAAACCCAAACAGCCGCTCAGTTACTGGCTAAACGTTTCCCTTTTAAGCCCACCGCTGGCCAGATTCAGTTTTTTGATCAGATTGGCGCGTTCATCACCCGCGAAGAATACGAACATTATCGAGACTGTTTTCTGCTCCGTGGTTATGCCGGTACAGGTAAGACAACGCTGGTTGGAACACTCATCAAAGTACTTCCCCGATTTGGCTATAAATCTGTCTTATTAGCCCCTACAGGACGGGCGGCTAAAGTGATGACTAATTACGCCAAGAAACCAGCCCAAACCATCCATCGGAAAATTTACCGTCAGGTGGCTGATCCTGGATCAGGTGTCCTGGCCTTTCAACGGCAGAAAAACTATCACGAAGACACGCTTTTTATTGTTGATGAGGCCTCCATGATTTCTGATGAAGCTGAATTTGGCGGAAAAGGTCTTCTGACCGATCTGATCGATTTTGTTTTTGAGAGCCCCGGCAATAAGCTTATGCTGGTTGGCGATACGGCTCAGTTACCTCCTATTGGGCAGGAATTAAGCCCTGCTCTTGACCGTGGCTTTCTCGCCAGTTCGTTCGACATGACGGTTTATGACCAGGAATTAACGGAAGTGATGCGGCAGGATGAAGAATCAGGCATTCTCTACAACGCCACCAATCTGCGAATGCTTCTTGACGGCTCTCCTTCCTCCACGCCAAAGGGGGTTGGATTCGATGCTTTATTAAGTGATAAGCCGGTAAGTTCTGCGTCGGAAACTCCAGCCATACGGCTGGTTGTCCAGCCGTTTAACGACATCTACAGAATGCCCCTTACCAAGCTGGAAGATGGCATCCGATACGCTTATGATAAGTATGGGCGCGAAAATACCGCCATTATTTGTCGATCGAACAAAACAGCCGTCCAGTACAATCAGTTTGTAAGACGGATGATCGACCAATGCGAAGAAGAGCTGGATGCCGGTGATATGCTTATGATTGCCCGAAACAACTACACCATTCTGGATGAAGACTCGCCCGCTGGGTTTCTGGCCAATGGTGAGTTTGTAGAAGTACAGAAGATTCGGAATAAAGAAGAAATGCATGGTTTCCGGTTCGCCACGGTTACTCTACGCATGGTTGACTATGACGATCAGCCTGATTTTGAAGCCAAAATCATCCTTGATACGTTGTACTCGCCATCGCCATCGCTAATCTCCGACCAGTATAAGGGCTTGTATGAAAGTGTCATGAAAGACTACTTCTATATTAAAAGCAAAAAGGAGCGAACGGAAGCCATTCGTCGAGACCCTTATCTGAATGCTCTCCAGGTAAAGTTTGCCTACGCGCTTACCTGTCATAAAGCACAGGGTGGTCAGTGGAGCGCCATATTTATCGATCAGGGTTTCCTGCCCGATGGGCAGGTCAACGACGAATTTGTGCGCTGGCTTTACACCGGGTTGACACGAGCAACGGATGAGGCTTTTTTAATGAATTTTAGTCCACAGTTTTTTACATAAAGGTTTTCCATCCTTATGTCCCTCGAATGGATCATGAGCGCCTGTATTGGCGTTGGTTTAGCGGCTTGCTGCGGTTTTCGGGTTTTTGTGCCGCTACTAATTGCCAGCATTGGTACAAAACTGGGGTTTATTGGTCCCGTTCATGGCTTCGAATGGATAGGCCAGTGGCCCGCTCTTTTAGGACTAACGGTAGCCACAGCAGTTGAAGTGGGAGCTTATTATATTCCCTGGCTAGACAACGCGCTAGATACGCTGTCCACACCCACATCGATTATTGCAGGAACGTTGCTCAGTACATCGTTCCTGCATATCGATAATCCCATTCTGCATTGGGGACTTGGGCTGATGCTCGGCGGCAGTTCAGCAGGTATTATTCAGGCAGGAACCAGCCTGTTACGCCTTGGTTCAACAGCTACTACGGGCGGAGTGGCCAATCCAGTTGTAGCTACGGGCGAAAACGTAGCCTCTGTAGGGCTATCTTTAGTTACGATCTTTCTGCCACTCATTGCCATCGTACTGATTGGTTTACTGCTCCTATTTGTACTCGGACGTTTAACCGCCCGTCGTAAAATATGGTTCACCCGCCCAGCTAAACAGGGAAGCAATCCAATCACCAAGATACCTCGTAGCAGCAACGGGCGAGTATAAACAGCGGGCCGATGCGCTGTAATGTCGCATCGGCCCGCCATATACTTTACCTATAGCCTTATAACCCAGCTACTGTGCGTTTTACAAACGCGGTCAGATCAGCCCCAGAAAGCATATTTTGCGACAGTAGCGCCAGATCATACACTTGTTTCACCAGCGCTTTTTGCGCATCCGCATCCGTTTCAGCCAGGATTCTGGCCGTAATCGGGTGATTGGCGTTGACGACGACATTGTACGTTACAGGCAGATTTCCGTAGAATGACTGTTCGCCCGATAGAGCCGCCATATCTTTCATACGACGCATAAATTCAGGGAAAGTGATCGTAACCGGCAGTTCGTCGACGGGCTGGGCTTCCACACTCACATTGAGCATTTTATTGTCTAACACGGTATCGAACACTTCTTTCAGTTTGGTGCTATCAGCTTCCGACAGAACGCTCTCGTTGTTCAGGCCCTTATCAATCAGTTTATCGAGTGTATCGGCATCTACCCGTTGGAAGTGAACTTTTTCGAGTTTTTGCTCCAGCGCATTGATGAAGTGCGCATCGATCACGTTATCCATTCTCAGCACATCATAGCCCCGACGCGTAGCCGACTCAATGTACGCATGTTGCTGCTTGACATCGGTTGTATATAGCATCACCAGCGTTTCGTTTTTGTCGGTCTGATTGGCCTGAATTTTCTCCCGATACTCATCCAGTGTAGCATACGCTCCTTCCGTGTTCTTCAGCAGAACGAACGATTTAGCTTTTTCCCAGAATTTGTCATCGCTCAGAATGCCGTATTTAATAAACAGGCCGATGTCATCGAATTTTTCCTCGAAGGCTTTTCGGTCCGCGTTGAACAGTTCATTCAGCTTATCAGCGACTTTACGGGTGATATAGCCATTAATTTTCTTCACATTGGCATCGGCCTGCAGGAAGCTCCGGGAAACGTTGAGCGGAATGTCGGGCGAATCGATAACCCCGTGAAGCATCATCAGGAAGTCGGGCACAACGTCCTTAACCTCGTCGGTAATGAATACCTGACGGCTATAAAGCTGGATCTTTTCGCGCTGGAAACGCAGTTCGTTCTTAATCCGGGGGAAGTACAGAATGCCCGTCAGGTTGAACGGATAATCGACGTTCAAATGAATCCAGAACAGGGGTTCTTCGCTCATCGGGTACAACTCCCGATAGAACGATTTATAATCCTCGTCGGTGAGTTCAGAAGGCGATTTTGTCCAGATTGGCGACGTATTGTTCACGACTTTGCCATCGAACTCAACGGGAACCGGCAGGAACCGGGCATATTTATCCAGAATTCCCTGCAACCGTCCTTTAGCCAAAAATTCTTCCGAATCGGGAGCAATGTGCAGAATAATATCCGTTCCACGTTCGGTGCGTTCGGCGGGTGTCAATTCAAACTCGGTTGACCCGTCACACACCCAACGAGCGGCTTCAGCACCATCCCGATAGGATTTGGTAATGATTTCAACTTTCTCTGCCACCATAAAGGCCGAGTAAAAGCCAAGCCCGAAATGGCCGATAATTTGCCCCTTATCGTCTGTTTTATCTTTATATTTTTCCAGAAAATCCGTTGCGCCAGAGAAAGCGATCTGGTTAATATATTTTTTGATTTCATCGGCCGTCATACCGATACCATTATCACTAACGGTAATTGTTTTAGCGTCTTCATCCAGCGATACCGTCACCTTCAAATCGCCGAGTTCGCCACCGAACTCACCAAATGACGACAACTGACGTAGTTTTTGAGTAGCATCAACGGCGTTGGAAACTAGCTCGCGCAGAAAAATTTCGTGGTCGGAATAAAGGAATTTTTTGATGATCGGGAAGATGTTCTCTGTATGAATCGAGATCTGCCCTTTTTCATTCTGTACGGCTTCCATAAATAGATAGTTAGCTATGAGTATAGTCTTATAATCTAGCTCCCTTTTCTCAAATCCTGTTCCAGTATGGAGTAATCTGACAGATTGACAGATTTTTCCTTATTGATAGTCATTTCCTTCCAACGATTCGTCGTTTACTGGAGTCTATTTCACAAATAAACCTCGGCCATGAAACTATTTTGCCTACTAATTGCATTCGTTTTGATCGGCTGTCATTCGGATAATATTCCAGAAGGGGTTCAACGCGTTGAAACTGCCGATCTTTACGAGAACCAGCTTTTTGTCGACGGTTGTGACAGCCACATTCGGATTTATAGCAATTCTTCCCAGTCAACAGCGAATTTGTTTAAACCAAGTTTGGCTACGCGACCCATTTTCGAACTAGCCCTGAATGAGCTCCCTGCGCACCCAAAACCGTCGGAGCGTACGGCCATTGTCCGCTTTATCGAAACAGGAAAGCAAGTTGATCTGGAATGTGGATGGGGAAATCGCTATAAAGTGAGCGAAATACACATTTTATTGATAAAGAAACTTTAGAATGCCTTCGGAACAGCTCGCAGGAATTGGATGTTATGCGCGTATATGCTTACACATTCATACACCGACATTACGTTAGCCGAACTTGAACGAGTACGTCAGCAGCCTAATACAGCCGTAGTGGATGTCCGTGATGAGTGGGAGTTCGACGAATTCAACCTAGGTGGGCTAAACATTCCTTTACCGGACATACGCCAACGCAAGTCTGAGCTACTCCCCTACGATACCATCATTGTGATGTGTACAAACGGGGTACGAAGTCGTGTAGCGGCCAAAGATTTACTACGACAACCTGAGTTTCAGCTCAAAACGATTTATCATCTGCACGGCGGAATTATTGAAGATGTATGATTAAAAAAGACTGCGTGTTCTATTCCCTAAATCATACTCCCTTATGTCATAATGGTGAATCCGGGCCTGGCAGCCTGCTTTTCAACGTGCGGCAGATGAATCTGTAGAATATCGTGTACATTTACCCGAATCAGTTGGCTTAACTGATTCAAGGGAAGGTCATTACGTTCCAAACCAAACGGTTCTTCAATCTCTTCACCAATCATCTCCAGACCAACCAGAATATACGACGTGAGTAGTACAGCTGGAATAGTCAGATAGCCATATACAGAAACGACAGTAAACGGCAGCAACAGTACATAGAGCATGATAAACAGCTTGATAAACAGCATATAAGAGAATGGAATCGGTGTGCTTTTGATCCGCTCACAAATCCCACAAACATCCATCAAAGTAGTCAAATGCTGGTTCACATTAATATGCTGCGACTCCGACAAATATCCTTCCCGATACAGTATTTCCGTTTTGACCCAAAGCTGATTGGAAACACCCGCCGGTTTATGATCGAAGTTGCGCAGATCCCGTCGCTCGCCTTCTTCGACCATATCCAGCTCATCAATTCCAGAGCTATCCCGCAAGTGATTTTTGAGGGCAAATGGAAAGTTGGAAATCGCTTTAGCAAAGAAGGCACGACTGCCTGAATCTCCCTCTGGCAAAACCGCATTAAAAAAGATAGCCAGATTTCGGCAGTTGTTCACCAAAGTACCCCAAGCTTGCCGCCCTTCGTAAAACCGATCGTAGGCCGTATTGGTCCGAAAAATCAGTAGCAAACTCAGCAGAATTCCCATGGCACTCAGAAACGGCCCTGGGGTGTCTTTTAAAATTAAGTCCGTGTAATGCATCTCGCCAATCGTAACGATGGTCACGTAGATAGCGACTACTACAAGTCGGCGAAGCAGGGCTTTGGCTGTAGGGCCC
Source organism: Spirosoma aerolatum (assembly GCF_002056795.1). Classification (NCBI taxonomy): domain Bacteria; kingdom Pseudomonadati; phylum Bacteroidota; class Cytophagia; order Cytophagales; family Cytophagaceae; genus Spirosoma; species Spirosoma aerolatum. The sequence goes on from NZ_CP020104.1 coordinate 4,604,851, forward strand.
GTATGAAAATGCCAGATGGAAGAGAGTAATCCTTTGTTTTTATAATGAATCATTCGGTAGTAAATACATACTGTTCAGATCGGTATCTTACTTAACTACGTATACCCCTAAACAGTTATCAGCCCAGTAAATACCCGTTTGGCAGGCCCAATCAGATAGATATTCTCAAACTGTTCCTTACTCGTAGGATCGAACGAAACCCGGAGGTTCCCTCCCATCGTCCGGATCGACACTGGCTCGACCATACCCAACTGCTGATACGCAACCAGAGCTACAGCCGTGACACCCGTTCCGCATGAATACGTTTCATCCTCTACACCTCGCTCATACGTTCTGACATACAACGTGTGTTCATCAATTAGCTGGGCGAAATTGACATTCGTTCCACCGGGCTGAAAACGAGCACCGTACCGAATAGCACGCCCTTCCGCCACAACATCCAGCGATTCCAGATCATCAACAAACTGAACGACATGTGGAGATCCCGTGTTCAGGAACGTTAATCCGCCCCGATTTTCTATGCCCGACACATTACTCATTTTCAGAAAAATCTCGTCATCACTGACTACGGCAGTATGTTCACCATCGACAGCCATAAAGCGGGTTTCCTTCTCAAACAGGCCAAGATCGTGTGCAAACCGGACAATACATCGGCCCCCATTTCCGCACATACTGCCTTCGGCACCATCGGCATTGAAATAAACCATCCGAAAATCGTAATTAGGGTCATTCTGGAGCAGAATAAGTCCATCCGCCCCCACCCCAAACCGACGGTGGCAAATGCGTTCTAGCAGAGCCTGATCGGAAGCCGGAAAGGTCTGGCTACGGTCGTCGATCATTACAAAATCGTTTCCGGTGCCCTGGTATTTATAAAAGTCGAAAGTCATGGCATTAAGCTATGAGATAATAAAAAAAGCTACCTTTTCAGGCAGCTTTTGATCTTTTAGGCAAACAAAACAGGAAATTAAGCTGCCACTGCTTTAGGCTTGCGCTCTTTCACACGAGCCGCCTTACCTTGGCGACCACGAAGATAGAACAACCGTGCCCGACGAACTTTACCCAACCGAACCACTTCGATTTTGTCGATATTGGGCGACAGCAATGGGAAAATACGCTCAACGCCTACGCCATTCGATACTTTACGGACAGTGAAGGTTTCACCACCCGTGCTTGGGTTCCGGCGTTGAATAACCGTTCCCGTAAATACCTGAATACGTTCTTTATTTCCTTCGCGGATTTTAACGTGTACGTTCACCGTATCACCCGCCCGGAATGTGGGCAACTCGGTGCGACGCTGCGCGTTGTCTGCCTCCACTAATTTGATTAAGTCGCTCATGACTGTATATAATCGCCAGATAAGTATTTGCGAATTGAGCCGCAAAGATAGTAAATTTCTCGATAGGAACAAATAAGCTAGCAGTTTTAGGAAGTTATTTACTGTCAATTAATGCGACAACCTAGCCGCTGACTGTCCCTTACTGCCTCTTCCTGTTACATCTGTTGTCCTATTGTTGTCCTGATTTGGTCGTTCGTTTAAAAAGTGAACTCACCCTGTCGACGGCCTCCTGGTCAAACTGTTCTTCATAATTCCGGGTCGTTTTAATGTCCGAATGCCCTAAAGCCTCCTGACGGGTCTCCAGCTGCACTCCTGACCGGCGCATCATATCGGCAAAACTGTGCCGCATCACGTGCGGAGTTACCTTTTTGGTCAACCCAACGCGCTGACCCAGTTTACCAATCTGCTGACGGGCGCGCATTTTGGCTCTGCGCAGATGAATGTACTGATCTGCGGTCGATAGTTTATCAAAATCATCGGGAAGATACGGAAACAGAAATGCTTTGGGTGGCTTTGGCTTCTCTTTTTCGTCAGTTAAGTAGGGTTTCAGTAGCTCAATGGCCTGTTCATCGAGCAGCACACTCAACGATTTTTTGCTTTTTGTGGTCGTGTACTTGAGTCGGTGCTGATCGCCTTCAATCACGTAGTTTTCGACCCGCCACAAAATCGCATCGCCTAACCTGGCACCATGAGCAAAATACATGGCCAGGGCTAGCGGCTGAGCGTGACTCACCTCCGTAATGGCCCGTCTACCGCCCGTATGCTTTTTGGGTGCAGGCTCGCTGGCCAGCTGGTCAATTTCGTCCTGCTGTAAGCGATCCACCTTCTTTCTGGTCGACACGATCGATACCCCCCGCATCGGAAACTTATCGTAACTCACTAACCCCACTTCGGCTGCCTGAAACAGAACATGGCGAAGCTTGGTCAGGTAGGTATTGACCGAGTTCTGGGCGTAATGCTTCTGAAGCCAGGCCTTCAGGTCCAGAATATCTTTTTTAGTCAGCTTGCCCAGCATCCAGCTACGGGCGTCGACCTCTTCATTGGGCGTTGATTTATGAATTGAGTAGAGCTCACGTGCGTAGAGCCTAAGTACTTTTAAGGTAGCCTCATAGGTATCTGCCGTTTGAATCTTTCCCAGATTCTCGCCAGATACCCGGCGACGGTGGGCAATATGGTCGGCAAAAAAGGGCAAAAGTCTGTCAGGGAACCCGCCAATCTCCAGATAATTGCGGACATCCATTGCGGAATATTCGCTATCTCGTTTATCAAAAAAAGCAACGGCCTGTTCAGCTTTCAGGTAAGCCTCCCGGATGCGCTCGTTATAAAGTTTATAGTCCCGGTATGATTTGCGGATCCAGTTAGCCCGTTCCTTATTTCCCTTTTCGTCGAAATGCTTTTCGGCTACGGCCATATTTAACGCCCAAAAGCTGGCCGATCGGTCACGGGTAATGCGGATTCGAATCACATGCTCACCATCCCGGTTGGGTTCAGGCTTGAGCCGAACGGCTAACGTTGTCGCTCCCATTCCTATTTGTTGAGTAAATTACTGACTTCCAGATGGGCTGCTTTGTAGGCCATGCCTGATGTGTACATATCGGATACGGCCGTAAAATCCTGTTTTTGCTGGGTTCGAAACTTCACTTCCAGCATGTTGGCCGAAATGAGCGCTTCGTAGTGGACTTTTCTCCGAAGCAATTTTAGGCGATAAGGCATTGGCTTGACAATGAAATCAAAATGACTACATTTACGTTCTTACCAAAACGAAAGGCTATGGATAAGATCAATCAGTTAAAGGGTCTTTCTGGCAAACGGTTAACCGTGGCAATTGATCACGAAATTGGCAATCCAGAAATTGTTGATGATGGGTTACGTAGTTTGGGGGCTATTTTAAACATCAAGACTGAAGAATTTCTCAAAGTCAAGAATCTTATCATATCTAATGATGATTCCAATATGATTCGGCACACCAGTAATAACACTTAAGTTTATTTGATTTATAGCAGTTTGGATAATTTGCCCCATAGCATTGTGTTGGTAGACAGCATAAGCGACACCGACCAATAAAATTCTAGACCCAAGAACAATATTATTCCCACTTGTGTAACTACCACTATTAGCAATAAACACAGGCGAACCGCTTGAACCCGGAAAAACTGCTGAGTCTATTAAAAACTCCGGCTTGCCGCAATAATTTAATTTGATACTCGTCGCTGTTATCCCTCGTCTAAATATTGGTTTGTTATTTGTGGTGTCAGAAAAACCATTTGGGTACCCAACCATAATAACATCCTCAAGCATATCCAGTTGGGCCAGTTGCTCTTGTGTAGGTAATATTTCTTTACCTACTGCGATATAAAAAATATCAACCCCTTTTCCTTTAGCTAGGTTTACCATTGGAGCCAATGGAAATGCGCAAAGATCAACATCCGGATCTGGATGCAGAGTCCAGCCTTGTTCAAAACCTTGTATAATTATCGGGTAATGATTGGTAAGATTAGGAGTGCCATCAGCATTTCTTGTGGTAAAATTCAATGTCCCTACAGCGGCATCTCGAATAACATGCTTATTAGTAATAATTATAGGCAATGATATATCTCCATTTCTTTGAATATTAAAGAAAAAACCTGTACCTGAACTTGTTGAACCGTTATGACGCACACAATTAATTTTAATTGTCGCAAATGAAAGTTGTTCGTAAACTGTCATATAGTGTGTGGCTAAAAATAGGTGTATTGTAAATTTCAAAAACTCCCTTATTTCGTGTAGTCGTTTTGTCACAAACGGCATTTGAAGTTAAGATCATTGCCTTTGTTTGTGCTTTTTTGTGACCCTTCTAATCAGATGCTTTAAGGCTTCAATTTCCTTCTGTTGCTGAATACTATACATCGTTAGTTCTTCAATTTTTTGAAGGAGTAGCGCATTCATTTTGACCAGATCAACCCCTTTAGCAGCCACCTCGTCAGCTGAGGGTACATCGGGCAAATGACCATTTTGCTGAATGTAGGCTTCAACGGCTGGAAGTGATTGAAGTGAGTAGTCCGGCCTAAAGACTTTATCACTCCATTGGGACGGATCCTGTACGCGGAGCTGGTACCGGGCTTTAACCACATTACCCTGGTCGTCGACCGTTAGAAACTGATCAGAAGCACCAGACACTGGACTATCGCTGGTGAGTTGTTCCAATCGTATACCAGATTGATCTGCCTGATCAGCCCGGATGTGAAGTCGGCTGGTTGGTGCTGAGGTGCCGATACCCACATTCACTCCGTTGCCTAAGATCATAGCGTTACTGACAGCTACCCGGCTATTGGAACCGATGGCGATGGCGTTTTGAAGCCCGTCTTCAGCCTGGGAGTTATACCCCATCAGAACATTGTCGTCGCTAGTGGTAATGGCTGTACCCGAATTAGGGCCAACAATAATATTATTTGATCCTGAATTTAAATTATATGCAGCGTTAGATCCAATGTAAATATTATTGTTACCACCATTATTAAAGAAGCCACTTGAATCTCCTAGAAACACATTATTACTGCCAGTTATATTTCCGGCACCAGATAAATATCCAGAAAAGACATTGTTTGAACCTGTAGTATTTCGTATACCTGAATTGCTACCCGTAAAAACATTCCTTTCGCCTATTTTATTATCGTTACCAGTGCTATATCCAACGAACACATTAGAACTACCAGTAGTATTATACAAGCCTGAACTGTATCCATTAAAGGTATTGTAGCTTCCTTTTGTATTGTATATGCCAGATTGATATCCTGTAAATACATTTCCTATACCTTCAACATTATATTTTCCAGCTGCTGAGCCAATAAAAACATTTCCTCCACCTGATGTATTTGAAAAGCCTGCAAAATCTCCTAGAAACGTATTATAGGAACCAGACGAATTTGTGTAACCAGCATCAATTCCGACTATCGTATTATTTGATCCTGTTCTATTATTTGCTCCTGCATTAAGACCTAAAAAGACATTGTAAGAACCGTTGATATTTAGACTCCCCGCTGACCTTCCTAAAAATGTATTGGCTGTTCCCGTCGTATTAGCCTCTCCAGCCGTAAAGCCAATAAAAGTATTAGATTCTCCGCTAGAATTATTTTTACCAGCCTGATAACCTAAAAAGCTACTAAATGCACCTGTAGTAATAGAAGCTCCAGCCCCTGGCCCTACTATCGTATTGAATGCAGAAGGTGTTGCAGATAAGGGTGACGTGGCAACATAATTCGTCTGACCAATAGCCTGGCTAGATATAGCTATAGCAAAGAGAAAGGTAAATAGGTGTTTCATGGTGCGGATGTTTGATCTTGGTTAATCAGCAGGCGAATCAACTATACGTATCACTCGCCATATGTGATGGATTTGATCAATCGGAACGGGTGTACTGCCATAATCCGAGTTATCCGAATGAAGAACCAATAGGCCTCTAGTCAATAGGTCATTGTCCTTAACCCGCTTCACAACAAAAGAATCGTTGTAACTAATCGCATAAACCCCCGACGATAAGTACTCCCAGTCGGCTGGATTCACAAGCTTGCACCTGACTTTCGTTCCTTCTGAATACTTTGGATACATACTTTGTCCTCTGACTTGAAAGACAACATTTCGCTCAACATTCTCCCCTCTCCTAATTATCACTTTGATCTTCTCTGCCTTCCCATAATTCGATTCCGGGTCAGACATTTCGTTAAAATTTCCTTCTAATGGTATTGGATAGTACGGCAGGATGGCACTCTCATATTCGTCATCATCAATAAATTCAAGCTCTACTTCACCTTTAGGTGCAAACATTTCACCTTGGCCGGTCTCAAACCAAATCTTCGACAGGTCAAATGACTCAACTATTAACTTGGATAGATGCTTCCCTATTGGCCTTTTACCGTTTTCTAACTTCCTGTAATTCGAGTCATTCATTTCAAGTCTAGCAGCCATTTGCGGCACCTCAAGGTCTAATGACTGCCTCAATTCAATTAACCGAAGCGACTTTTCGCTTATCGGCAGGTCATTTTTATCCTTTTCCAAAATAATTTCGGTCAAAATACTTGCTTGTTTCAGGTCAAATGACTTACATTTGTACATGGCTTTCTAATGAAGTTGAGTGACAATTCATAGCAAACCTATGCAACACAATGATAAGTAAAGCGAAACATTTAAGCAAGCGGTCGAAGGAGTTAAGCGCACGGTTTAAAATAGCCTATGAGCGGTTAAGCTTCACTCAGCGCCAAACAGTAAAGCAAAAGTTCTGTGAGGCTCATGGTATTAGCGAGGGAACGTTCCGAAATAAGACAGGTGGTTACAATCTAGTTTCGGAAACTGAAGTGGAGTGGATGGAGTCATATGACCCATATGCAAAACCATTAGCCGCCTAAGTCCATGAAATCACTCATTCGATTCAATGGACATGAAAGCGCCGTTCGTCGGGATGCGGATGGTTTCTATAGCCTGACCGACCTTTGGCGGCTTGCTGGCAGCGATGAAAACAAGGCGCCGGCTCAGTGGCAAAAGCAGGATGAAACAAAGGCTTACATTAAAGCTTCAGCCAGAATCCTTAAATGTGACCCTGAATCACAATTAAAATCCAAGCGAGGCAAACACGGCGGTACCTGGGCAATTGAGCAAATCGCACTTGAATATGCTCAGTACCTGAGCCCCGAATTGGCTGTCTTAGTCAATCAGGCGTTTCTGGAACGACTCGAAGAAGAGCGTAATCCTGAACTCGCTCTCCAGCGGGGTACTGAGCGCGCTGTTCGTGGCTGGAAGAAACAGGGTAAATCAGACAAGTGGATTGAAGAGCGGATTCAGGGAGTGGCCCAGCGCAAATCCTTCACGGCTACCCTGTCCAAGCATGGCGTTGAACGGGAAGGGTTCCGCAACTGCACCAATGCAATTTATACACCTCTGTTTGGCGGCACGACCGAAGTGGTTCGTCATAAAAAGGGACTCCCCGATAAAGCCAGTGTTCGTGACAATCTGAATAAAGTCGAACTGGGAGCCGTGCGGTTTGCTGAACTGCTGGCAGAGGAAAAGATTGAGCAGCACGATTTACGCGGTAATGCCGAATGTGAACTCGCCTGTACAAAAGCCAGCAAACTCGTTGCTGAATCGATTCTGAAAAATCGAATCGCTGATCTTAATCCCGCCTAATCTGCCATGAACGTTCCCAGCTACGAAGAATTCGAAGCCCTGCAACAGCAGGTAGCCGACCTAACCCGACAAGTTGCTTACCTGATTGGCGTAGGGGGCGAATGGATGGACCGTCGTCAGGCAATGCAGGCCCTCAACTGCTCAGAATCGACGTTGCACCGGCTAATGCGTATGGGAAAACTCATCTACCGATACGAAGGCAAAAAGCCGCTGTTTGCCGCTGACGCCCTGAGAAAATACATCGAATCGACACTGGTTAGTCCAGCCTCCGCTGACAAGCGAGTCGTTTCCGCAATCAAACGAATAACAGCCTAACCGCTCCGGCGGCCCGGCCATAAGTGCACTAATTCTAAAATCTCCTTCAAAGTCCCTGGTCTGGCTACCTAAGCGCACATCGGGGCAGCCTGTAAACACTAATTCTAAAAACAAAACAGGCAGGGAGCAACTGCCGCCCTGCCTGTAAACACTAATTCTAAAATAAGCTGTAAAGGTATGCAAAAACTAGCCACTCCGACCCTTCAAATGGTCGATCATTACCGCAACAACAAACCCTTGACGCTGGCTGACATTGATGCGGATCAGGATTTTTCCGAACTCGAGTACCTGGTCGAAACGCTCGCAGGTCCCTACTGCAAGTCGATCGAGTTTCACGACGATAACCGCAAACACGGCTGTCGGTGCCTGGAATTCAACGTGCGCACGGCCGTCTACAATGGGGCGATAGACCGCGATGAAGATGGTAAGTATCCTGATACTGGGGATGTAAAGCAACGAATCTGGGTGCCTGTTCATGACGAGATGACAATTGAGCAGATCGCCTACAGTGTGATGAACGAAGTACGGTCCATCGAAAACAACGTCTTTTCCTAACCATAGACCCTCCCTCTACTGCAATGAACACATTTCAAGAGCGCAAAGACCTGATTACCTCACGAGCCAAGTCCGCTCAGGCTTGCTCAGGCGAATACGCCAAAGCACTTCGCTCAACGACTGACGCCGGATTGCTGTCCGTCATAAAAGACAATTTTAATTGGTGTATAGCCTATAAAGTAATCGATCTGGATACACTGAAACTATTTCCCGAAGCGGATCTGATTGCTGCTGGAATTTACATTTCTGGGTTCCACCAGGTCGATGGCAATGCGACGGTTCGGGCCTATGGCAATGCGACGGTTGAGGCCTATGGCAATGCGACGGTTGAGGCCTATGGCAATGCGACGGTTGAGGCCTATGGCAATGCGACGGTTGAGGCCTATGGCAATGCGACGGTTGAGGCCTATGGCAATGCGACGGTTCGGGCCTATGGCAATGCGACGGTTCGGGCCTATGGCAATGCGACGGTTGAGGCCTATGGCAATGCGACGGTTGAGGCCTATGGCAATGCGACGGTTGAGGCCTATGGCAATGCGACGGTTGAGGCCTATGGCAATGCGACGGTTGAGGCCTATGGCAATGCGACGGTTCGGGCCTATGGCAATGCGACGGTTGAGGCCTATGGCAATGCGACGGTTCGGGCCTATGGCAATGCGACGGTTGAGGCCTATGGCAATGCGAATCTCTACATCTACAATGGCAAAGAGGTAAAGCTGGAAGGCTTTTCGATGGCTCGTTTTGCTCCGTATTGGGGCGCAAACCCAACCCGAATTCAGGTTGCCATCAGTGCGAAAGAGTTGATTCAAGTTGATGTCCCTCAAACTTCCACACTGGCATGACACTAGGCTTTGTTTTACTCTATGGCTCGCTGATCGTCTGCACGATTATGGTACTGGCGTTTTTACCCGAAGCCTACCGCTACCTGCGGGATGATTTGAAAAGTGAGCGTCTATTCTGGCTCCAGCGCCGAATCATTCGCTGGTACAGCGCGAAACGTGATCAGATACTAGGGTTTCTGGTCGTGCTGTTAGGATTTGGTCTGGTGCGGTTAGGTCTGATTATTAGCGCACCTGCCCAATGAGCCAGACAACTATTGATCCAAAGGACTTGTGCGTAGGGAGTTACGTAAAGCATTTTGACGGACGCATTATCGAAGTAAAAGGTATTGGTAAGTGTCTGGCAGGTCAGGAGGTTGGTAAACCTGAAACCTACGGCTATTTCAGTTACAGCAATTTCCAACCCATACCAATCACGCCTGAATGGTTGGAAAATCTGGGGTTCGTTGATTGTGACAACCGGTTCGAACTGGAAGGTGGATATGAAGACAGTGACGAATCTTACACAGCCTGCTCAATTAACTGGGCCCAAACGTCTGACTACTTCGTGTTTACTGATGCATCTGAACGTAGATTCGATATAGCTATTCGCTCAGTCCATCACTTACAGGCCGTTTTCTGGAATCTGGAACGTCACTGGCTCGCTGTCAACCAAAAGGAGGTGAGCCGTGTCTAAGCTCCGTCACCAACTCGCCCACCGCGAAGCGCATGCGTTCTTGGAAATCCTTTGGGATGAACTTCCTGTCCAGTACATGGGCGATGTCGAACGCATTCAGTACGATCTGGAGGTCTGGCTCATTGCGTTTTACCTGCTGCAACAACAGGAGCAAATGCGCGGATTTGAGCTGCTGGCCTACGTGCGACGGGCCGCCGAAACCTACTACCAGGAGAATTTTCGACAGGTACACCACACGCGCATCCTGTGGGCGTTCTTTCGGTTTCGGCTCGAACTGGCGCTTCTGAAAACGATTACGGCTGATCAGCAGACGCTCGATCACTGTTACGCCTATCACGACGTACTGGCTGGTCTGTCTTACCGCATCAGCCTGCTGAAAGAAGGGCCCGGCTGGGACTATAATTCACCCTCACGCAACACCCCTTTTTAAGGCCATGCACAAATCAACCTACACCATCTCTGAATGGATAGCGATTGTATGCTGTCTGGCTACGATCGGCTACGCGATGCACTGGATTTGTTCGCTACACCTGCAGCTGTTAGGCCATGTGTAACCGACGCAATCAACCTGTTTTCTGGCCGGTGCTCGTGCTGTTTGCGCTGGGTGCTGTAGCCGCTGCGATTGGCCCGTTTTGGCCTTGAAAATAAGCTTTTGACACATGATATTGTGGGCTTCACCAAACCCCGAAAAACACTCATGGAATTAGTTGAAAAAGACCTTGAAGACATGATTTACGATGCCTGTAAAACGAAGGAAGGTCTTGATTTTTTACAGGAACGCGGCTTAATGATAACAGGGAAAGCCTATCGTCAGGTGAATTTGGGAAGCTATGGAATAGCGGATTTAATAACGGTGACCTATGAGGGCCGTGGATGGGAGCCTATTGATATTTTTTCTAATGATTACATAATGACTCGCCATTTTACGATTGACATCTACGAGCTGAAACGAGACAAGATTGGAATTGATGCGCTACTTCAAGTATGCCGTTATTGTACAGGCTTTAAGAAGTTGATTTTACCAAAATTCAACACAAAAAGAAACGAATTCAATATTCGAATTCATCTGATTGGTAGCTCGATTGATCTTGATTCTGATTTTGTTTTTCTCCTTGATCACATTACCCGCATATCGCTTTATACCTATCAATTCCGATATGATGGCCTTCACTTTGAAGAGTCACCTACGTCTGGATGGACTAAGAGTAACTCAGGAAATCCTCAGGAATTAACGGTAACCCGCCATTTCTTGCGCGAACTAGTTGGCCATCTGCCTGAGCGTATACGCAACACCGTGGAAGAAATCAAAGAAGAGCAACAACCACGGATTGACTCGGACCCGTCGATCGACGAATCCTACAAGAGCTTTAATGAGTTCCGTGACAATTCAGTATCTGAATCATGAATGAATTTACCGGCATTTGGTTGCCAGCCGAAATTTTGGCCATAACCGATTTAAATCTCACCGAGAAAGTATTGGCGGCTCAGGTCGTCATGCTTTCCCGCGTTGGGGTTTGCCGGGCACAAAATGACCATCTGGCTAGTCAAACACGGCTAACGACTACCACCGTCAGTCAGACACTTAAACACCTAAAAGAAAAAGGCTACATCATCATTGAAGCTGGTAAAGAGGAAGGTAATAAACGGATTATGTACCCCTCTTTAAAACTATTACAGACCCTATGTAAAAATCTTACAGAGGGGTGGCAGAAGTCAAGTAAACTCACTGTAAAAGTTTTACAGAGCCTATATAAAATTCTTACAGACCCTCTTCAAGATTCTTACAGACCCTATGTAAAAATCTTACAGACCCTCTTCAAAGATTTTACAGAGCCATATATAAGGACTGAAAATAAAGATGAAAATAAAGGTGAAAGTAAAATAGAAAAAAAATATACAGTCAGTGGCGCAAATGCGCCGACCTCGTATTGGTCGGTTTTAAAAATTAGTTTTTCAGATCATCAAAAATGGCTAGCCGCTGAACAAAAAAAAATATACGCGTCGTTCCCGCCAGACTGGACAACGGCCATGATTGAGCTTTACCAGAACCGATGGCTACCCTTTCGCCAAAACCCCAAGGTATTCAAAAAAAAATTGCGCGCCGACAGCATTCAAGCGCAGATCAACGAACTATCTCCGCTGACCGAATCCGAATTAACCGCCTGCATCAACAACTCAATCTCAAACGGCTACCAAGGCCTCTTCCCTGAAAAGTTCAAGCAACGCAATGGAAACACGAAAAACACCCACGTTAACGGCCATCGGCCAAGCGGCCCAAGAATACCCATTTCCGCCGAAACCCCTGGAGCAACCCGAACGGGTTTTAACCGTAAGGCTTCCGGCGAATAGTGGCTATCCGTCGTCAGCCTGGCCTCAGTTGTCCGAAGAGGAAGAGCAGGACTGGTTAGTTCAGAATCTGGCGCATCTGCTGGTTAGTGGCCAAAAAGCCAAACACTATATTCTGGAAGGTCAGAAAGCCGCCGAAAAGCGCAAAGCCGATGCGTTTGTACCCAATAGCCCCGACCTGTTAATGGCCGAAATTCAGAAGCGGGGTGCGCAGATGGCCAGGGAGAAATTCTGGCGCAATCCGTTTACGCTAACCAGGTGGAATCGGCACATCTACCAGACGCTGTGTCTATACTTTACGGGTGATGCCCGGTTTGAAACGGAAGGCTGCGAGCTGATGGGTGTTGAAGCGGGTTCATTTTCGCTCAACAAAGGTATTCTTTTGTGCGGCCCACGGGGCGTTGGCAAATCGGATATGCTGGATTTGTTTGCCCGAAATCCGTACGCACCGTTCCTGACCGTCTCCTGCATTGCCCTGGCGACGGATTACAGCAAAAAAGACGAAGGCGGTTCGGTTCTGATCGATCGGTATGCTGGCCTCATTCCCAGCCCGGCAGCCTCAAAATATTACGGCCATTCACATCTTGGTTTGCATCTGGACGATTTCGGCGCTGAAGGCGAAGCGACCTACATGGGGGCAAAAGTTAACCTACTCGATATTATCCTGCAAACCCGCTACAGGGTTGCTCGTGGTCCGTTTACCCACCTGACGACCAATGCCAGTGATGAAGAGATACAGCGCTCCTATGATGGCCGGGTGTACGACCGGATGATTCAGATGTTCAACCTGATTGAGTTTAGCCCTGACGCCCCCAGCCTACGCATATGAAAACCCCTATCCTCAAAACGAATCAACTGCCGATTCTAAACCTTCGCATTGATCTGGTGATCGGCATTGATCCAGATATCGACAAATCTGGATGGGCCGTTTGGTCACGTTCTCAGAACCGATTCATCGAAGTGTTGCCGCTGCCGTTCTGGAAATTCATCGACAAGGCAACGGCTTATGCACCCGGTTCAGCGCTGTTCGTTTTAGATGCCGGCTGGCTGAATGAGAAAGTAAACTATCACGCTATCAAACTTCCGCTGCATCTCAAAAATGCATCTGAAGCGGTCAAGGCCAAATACGTTGCAGCAGTTCGGGAAAAGGTTGCCCGGGATGTCGGCTTAAACGCTGGCGTAGGGCTAAGTATGCTCAATTTTTTACAAGCTAACCATCACGAAGTAAGGCCCATTAAGCCGACGATGCACAAATGGGATGCCGAAATGATTGCTCGTCAAACAGGCTATAAGGGTCAATCGAATCCTGAAACCCGCGATGCGATGCGGCTGGCGTGGTGTTACCGATAATTCAAGTTCAACACTAATTCTAAAATCCATTTCAATTATGCCGCTCTGGTTCCAATCAAAAATCAGCTACCGTACGCAGGATGCGACGGGCAAATGGAAAACCATCAACGAATCGTTTCTGCATGATGGGGTCAGTTTTACGGATGTCGAAGCGCAAATCTTCAAAATCGTTGAAGATCGCCTGAAAGAATTCGAAGTCAAATCGATCGCGCAGGTCAAATTCGAAAATGTCTACGAGCCCTACGTTGGTGGCGATTTCTACAAAGTGACGGTTGTGTCGGAAGATTCAATTGACGAAAAGAAAACGACAAGCTTCCATCTGGTTGCCGCTGCCGATGTGGTTGATGCGGAAAAACGGGCCGAAGCTTATATGAAAAACTGGCTCAGTTCCCACACAATTACCGGCGTTGTTAAATCGCCGATTCTGGGCGTCTGGCACCCGGTTGCCGAAGACTGGCAGACTGACTTTAAACAGCGCATGGAGGATCTGGCGCAGGATGGCCATACCTCCGTCGACATTAACCAGTTGGAAATGAACTTTGAATCCAGTGTCAACGAATCAGTTGACAGCTAGTCCTTTACAGTGAATTTTTAGAAGTGTAGTGCGGATATGGCTGGGCTCGTTTGGGCTCAGCCATTCTTAACCCGCTTCGAAGAATTATGGCAAAGAGCAAAACGCCCGTGGTAGCGCCTAAACACTATTCAAAATTGGCGCAATGGATGATCGACGCGTTCGGCATCCAGCGACTCAAGATGATGAAACTTGAATATCAGGCAGGGTTACCACATGATATGCCTCCGCACATTCGTCAGCAGCGCATCGAGGCCATCAACGAAATTTTTCCATCTCTTAAATAATTCCCTAATGGCTGAAAAAACTACAATAGGCTGGACTGATGCTACCTGGAACCCGCATCAGGGTTGCCGAAAAGTATCCGAAGGCTGTAAGTTCTGTTATATGTACCGCGATAAGGAAATGCATAAGCAGGACCCCAAGCGCGTGCACCGATCGTCGGACGCGACATTTTATGCTCCGCTCCGCAAAAAGGCTTTTAAAGAGCCGATGCGTGTATTTACCTGCTCCTGGTCAGACTTTTTCATTGAAGAGGCTGACGCCTGGCGGGATGAGCTATGGGCAATTATCAAACAGACTCCGCATCTGACCTACCAGATTTTAACCAAACGCATTGAACGGGTTGCTGATCATTTACCCAATGATTGGGGCGATGGCTACGATAACGTCTGGTTGGGTGTAACGGTCGAAAATCAGGATGCTGTTAGCCGGATTGGTGTACTGGAAGAGATACCTGCTAAAATCAAATTTATCAGTTTCGAGCCGCTGATTGGCCCTTTGACCAGTGGATTCGTTGGCGAAGTCGATTGGATCATCATCGGCGGGGAGTCGGGCAACGATAACGGGAAATACCGCTACCGGCCCTGCGAACAGGAGTGGATACAAACCATCATTGGTGCTTATGAGTGGGCTAATCGGGAAGTACAATCGGAGCGATACACCCACATTTTTGTCAAGCAACTTGGTACACACCTCTCCAAACATCTTGGTTTAAAATCGCGGCATGGTATTCATGCGAGTGAGTGGCCTGACCATCTGCAAATCCAAGATTTTCCCGTTTAGCCATGCCTATCTACCTGCGCGGTCCACCTGCGTAAACCTGCCTAACGAACCAACCGAATCCTAAGCCTACGGGTGACGAACCTTAAACGACCCAATCGGTGGAGGCTAGTGATATATACGCCTGAGTTTGGGATTCGGTTTGTTCATAAGTACCAAAGCACTAATTCTAAAATCAAAAACGAGATGAAAATGACAACCAAACAGGCAGTTGATGTCCTCACAACTGCCCTCAAAAAGGACCCTGATTTGTTTTATGCCTATCAGGCTAACATTGCAGTTTGCATGCAGGACTGTTATGCTGAGGTCATTAAAAGCGGCATACCCTCCGTAGGCTCTGCTGAGATACATGACATCAGCAACAAAGGGGCCATTCGATTCCTGAATATGCTCTGTCAGAATCGACCAACTAATACAGAAGAACAGGAAGTCAGAGAGCTTGAACAGCGCACCGAAACCAACATGAACCTGATCAGTGAGTTTCTGGAGCACCTGAAAGACGAAGCGGGTATCGAAATACCCGAGGAGCATTTGTTGTCATTTTTTAACGCCTAACCACACCAGACAATGAAAGACTCCTCTATTCTAGCCTTTAGTCTTGCGATCAGATTTCGTAAGAAAGGTAAACCCACTGTTCAATATGACCATGTCATGCCCTTGATTGATATCTGGCATTATCAGGAGCCCGATGGCGCAACTGACTGGAGCTACCCACATTTGACAAAAAAGGAGAAAGCCAAAGCGGCTGATCTGATTACCAATGAAGTCGATAACCTTCGCCATTGGATGCAGGATTGTCATGTAGGCGTATACAATGATCGTCCTTACGCAGATGATGTAAGCGACGAAGAAATGATCCATCGAATGCAGAAGATTTTCAGAATCTACAAAGGCGTCAACCGGAAATGGTATCAGCATCCGAAATGGCGATTCTGGCAATGGCGTATACAGGTCTTTAGCCCTCTCAAACAGTTTCGGGATTTCAAAAAATATGTACTGGCTAAACACGGCTGGAATTTCCAATGGCAACTACGACTCCGATGAAAGCAATCACCCTACAGGACGATAGCGCGCACAATCCCCATCCGTGGTTAACGCTAGTCGAATACAAGCTGAAAACGATCGAAAGCCGAAAGAACTGGATTATGCGTAACCATCGGGGCCAAACCCTTTTTACAGGCTCGAAATCCAGTCGAACGCCTAATGCTGGACTAGCGGCCTGCGTGGCAAACGTTGTAGATATTATGCCTATGACAGAGGCTCATGAGGATGAGGCTTGTATCAAGGTGTATGTCGGAGCTTGGGCGTTGATCCTGGAAGACCTTCGGTGGCTCACCCGTAAGTTTCCGGTAAAGGGAGCGTTAGGAGTGTTTGATGTAGACGTCCCTTCCGACGTTTCGTTTTATGCGCCAACGCCTGAACAGCTTCACCCGAAAGCTTATCCTGCCTATCTGCGCTACTATATTCTAAAGAATGCCCCGAGATAACATGGTCTACATTGATAATATGTATGCGCCTTACCGTGGCATGAAGATGTGCCACATGATTGCTGATACATCGGAAGAACTGTTGTCGATGGCTGATCAGATTGGCGTCAATCGCAAATGGATTCAGGATAAAGGCACCTACAATGAGCACTTCGATATATGCTCCAGCAAAAAGGCTAAAGCGATTTTATTAGGAGCTCAGGCAGTAACGATGATGGAGTTAGGTAGGATATTGGTCAAACGGCCGGGTCATCCACTTTATACTGAATCGGGAGAATAATTTCCGAAAGCGTGCGAAAAATTGCAAAAAACGTGATAAACCAACTGATTATATGAACCAACAAGCCCAACCCCTCGAATTATACGCTGTTGTCGAACTTTTTGGACATAACCGCATGGCTGGCAAAGTAAGTGAATACAACCTTGGCGGCAACTTTATTCGTATCGATGTCCCAGAAACGTCTACCCAGGGAGCCTACAGTCGAATCGTAAATCCGTCTGCTGTGTATGCCATCAATCCAGTTACGGAAGAGGTAGCAACAGCGATGGCTGAACGACTGCAAACCAAACCCATTGAAGCGTGGGATTTACGCGAAATGGAAAAGCGATTGTTGGCACTAAGGTCTGCTCAGAACGAGCCTTTGCAGGAATCAGACGACGATTATAATGATGATCTATAAAGCCTAGGAATATTTTTTGCCCAATCCCGGGAATATTTTTCTGAGTGATTGACAAAAAACAGCCTGACCTCAAGCGAGATCAGGCTGTTTTGTTTTTAAACCCATAATCTATTCTACATGAAAAAACTAACTCTACTTAACTGACAGGAGCAACGAAGCCTAGTAAATTGAATGTGCCCGGCTTATTGCTGATTGGTGAGCCATACGTGCGTGTTTTGAGGAATACACCATCTCCTTCCCGACTACCGGCCAGATTCGTATTACCCTCGATGGTCGTAAACGTTTTTAGCTTCTGGTTTCCCGCATCGACGACGATGCCGATGTGCCCAGCTGGACCGGGGCCATGTCGCCAGATGGCCAGATCGCCTACCTGCGGAGTTTGCCGGACGGTATAGCCTTTTTCCTTGAAGCGGGTCAGTGTCTCAATCGCGCTGGCTGAAAACAGGTTTTCGATGTTCTTCCAGAGGGCTGGCCGCTTTTCCTCCAGTAGCGCAATCCGGAAAACGGTTTCAACAAACAGCGCACACCAGCTCATGCCGCGCATAAACCCTGATGTCTGCATTTCTTTCTGAAAGGCCAGATCGGCAAAGCCTGCATTATTGCCCGTTTCTTTTTCGCCAATAAAGCGTTTGGCGACTTCAACTACTTTAGGGATTAACGAGGTGTTCTGAGCGAGATTTGACATACTGGAAACGATTTAATTATTAACGAAACCGACCGACAATAAACCCGACGCCATAGGCTGGCAGGGCGATTTTAAACCCCGTCACGAATCCTTTCCAGATTCGCCCAAACCTTGTTTTTGGTCTGTCCGCTTCGAGCTTCGCTACCTGACTCTCTGCTTTGATGGCCCGATCGGTAGCCTGATTGCGATCGCCCACAACCGTAGCAATGACTGTATTCTGATTCTTGATCGTATCGTTAGCGGCCTGTAAGTGCTTTTCCAGTCCGGTAATCGCTTTCGTACCCCAATAGGCCAATGAGTCAGCGCGGGACTTCTGCTGTTCGTATTTAGCATGCCAGAACGCCGGATCGGGATTCAGGACAAGGGGCATGGTTTGGGCTTTGCCTAGCTGACACAGTAGAATACAGGCTGACAGCACAAGCATCAGGATCAGGTAATGCAGGACTCTATTTTTCATCACGGTTGCGGTTAAATCCCTGAATGGCGCGCGCTGTCGAATCGCTGACTGTTACCGTTTGCGAGCTTGGCGCGGTGATAGTACCCGCTGACGGACTGATGGCTTCGCTGTGGCTATTGACAACCAGGGCCGTAACGAGTCCAGCCGATAGGGCTGACAGGCCGCAGATAATGCCGAACCGTTTGAGTAGCTGCTTGCGCACTTCTTTGGAAAGGGGTGTATCATGAATAAACTGAAAGCCCAATAGTGCCGATGCGATGATCGACAGCCCCACGGCCGTCAGGCCCCAATCCAGATGCCTTGCCCACCGTAAATGCAGCAAAAACGCCATAAAAAACGACGGGGGAATCGTCAGTACCGCCATCCGTACGCGGGTTGGGACATTAGCCAGTACGGCTACAAAAAACACCGACCCGATGGCCGAAAAGAAAAGCAGAAGATCGACAAGGGTTTTCATACAGATTACGTAGTTGGATTTTTGGTGAGACGTTTTTTAAGTTCATCGAAAATGAAAAGAATCGTTTCGGATAGACTCATGTCGCGGATCTGTTCCGCTTTCTTGTGGGCGATTTCAACGATCACCGAACAGGCCATGGGCGCAGCCAGTGCGACCCACCAGCCCGTCTTCAAATCCCAGTCAGCCAGCCAGATCACCGCGCCCGTTATGCAGGCCCCGGTGATAATTGAATAGTAAAACTCTTTCCCGGCCGCCCAAAAGCTAATCGACTCATTCCGGGCTAACCGGGCCATGGCGCCTAAGAATAGGCACATTGCAATCAGTACGTCACTCGGAATGGATTGATAAATACTATAAGCTTCCTTCATGATTAAGGTTTCGGTTGAGTGGGTACTGTGTTACTTTCTTGTAGGCGCTTCGTCTAACCGTCAGGTTGGCTCAGTCTGGCTTTCGGCAGGCTTCACCCGAATGACGATATTGGGGAACCCGCCGTTGATGGCTGTTAGTGCTGCCTGTTTCTTGGGTAGGCTTAGAATAGCTCCAAGTGTAAACTCCATCTCCTGTTGATCGAAGAAATCAACTGACCAGGGACTATCGTACACAATCGTTTCCAGTGTTCCGTTTAGCACGAATGCATTGGTAAACCCCTGCGCTTTCCAGGCTTTCAAGGCTTCCTCATTGAATCCTTCGGGCACTGGCTGCATGTGTACATAGGTCAATCGACCTTCGGCGGAACCCGTATCATAGGGACCGTCTGAACTCAGATTGACATGGTATTCAGGACGCTTTTTCACACTGCCTGTCGAGATGAGGTAGGCTATGTCCTGCTCTGAAAAGTTGAGCCAGTTCGTTTTCAGCAGGAACGGGTTGGCCGCAAAGTAGTCGAGTAGTTCGGTTGTCATGGTCGTTGGATGAGGTTATGAGAAGGCTACACTCGATTTGATCGTACCGCCATCGTTGACGTACCATTTGATTGTGCCTGATGTGGTGTTCTTCCAGAGGATTGACTTACCCGAAGGAAGGTCTGTCGTTGTAGGATCTGCGCTGCCGGATGCGAAATTGAAGCTGATTGAGCCGTTGACCTGTAACTTATCGCGTGAATTGTTGGTCGTTGTGTTGATCATTAGTTCACCACTAACAGCGAACCGCCCCCATTCCGTAGCTGCCTGATTGTCAGCATTAGCCGACGCAATGGAGTTGAATGTCAAATCTCCTGATGTGGTTGGCTTAACAACCACGCCTTTCAAGCCTCTGGTGCGAAACGTAGCATTACCAGTACCTGCCTGAGCGAAAAAAGCAACAAAGGGGTTGCCCGTCGTGCTTTCGTGCCCCAGTGTCGCCATATAGCCACTAGTAGGATGTCCCCATTCAACGTCATTCGCGTTCGCATTCGACGTGTTTCTAGCAGTTATAAGGGCTGTTGTTTGGCTGGCTGTAGGGCCAATTACCAAACTGGTCGGATTCGCCCACTCCGCATACACGTTCGTACCATCCGAAAACAACCTGATTTCAATAACGCTAGCCGAAGTCGTCGGAAACGTGGGTGTAGTCGAATTCGGCCATTTCCAGTTCGTACCGAAACTAAGCGTATGCCCTGCTCCGCCAATCGTTACCAGCAAAATTCCCTGCTGACCAAAACTTAATCCAGTCGGATTGGCAAACGTACAGTTCCCCGATGTCGTCACGTTAAACACGTTGATCGCTGTTGACCACGCCCAACTGATGCTACCCGATGCGCTGGAATTGGTTGTGGTCGTGACCGGGTTGCTGGTAATGGCAATATCGCCAGTGCCAGTAATTGAATTGCTGTTGATCGTCTTAAACGTTGGCGTACCCGTCAAATCCGAATAAGCACCGGTGAACGCTACGGTTTTTAGATCCGTCAGGAATTTAACCACCTTGCCCCATGCTGTTAACAGGCTGTCTGTATCGACAGGTAGCACCCGCGACACGGCTGCAACAAGGCCAGTAAGCAGTGTAGAGCGTACCCGACTTTCAGTAAAATACTTGTTGGTGCTGCCTTCCGTTACCGAATCGGTCGAACCCGGCGACGAAGCGATTTCAACGTAGGCACTCCCTGACCATCGATACGTCTTGTTGGTATCCAACGTGACGTAAATCTTACCCGCTTCGCCCGTTACCGGAAAGCCGGACTGTGTTGCGAATTCCAGTACATCATCCACGTAGCTGGGTAGCTGCGAAGCAGGAACCGTACCCGAACTGTCCAGTGTAGCCAGCCCATTGGCCTGTCCTTTCTGAGACGCAATCCGGGCATCGGCTGCACTCGAAAAGTCCAAAATCGTAGCGGCCAGTTGGGTGCCGGTGTGGTTGCTACGGTTTTTCAGGTTGGTGTCAGTGTCGTTAGCCGTTGCGCCTGCAGCAATACCCGCCAGCTTCGTTTTTTCGGTAGCGGTGTACGCTTTGTTCGTCGTGCCGTCGGTGATAGTATCAGCCGACTGCGTTCCGGTATGGTTTGCCCTGGCCAGTAACGTAGCGTCTGAACTATTAGCCGTAGCGCCTGCCTGAATGCCGGACAGTTTGCTCTTTTCGGTCGTTGTGTAATCCTCCGTTGAAAGCTGCTTACCCATTACTTTATCAACCTTGCCGTTCAAGGCTGCTTGCTGGGCCGTGGACACGGGCTTATTGGCATCGGACGTATTATCGACATTACCCAAGCCAACTTGCGCGGCTGTGGTTTGATGCGGATTGTTATAATCGGTCAGGTGATCAGTCAACTCCTCTGGTATGATGGTGCTGCCCGAAACCGTATACCCTACAATTTCAACCTGCAACGGGCTGGCCGGATCGGCAATCACAATCTGTGCCTGGGTAAGCGATGGCCCAGTCATCGTACTACGCGTAATGTTTATCGAGCCAGCCAGTACCTTGCGATTGTCGAACAGAATTTCGTGATAGGCATCCCCAAAATCTGTTGTGTTTTCGTACCGAATCGTTACGACGCGACCGCTCCTGCTGACCGTAGCCTGCCGGTTGGTTAGCAGCGTATCCGTACCCGCATAGTAGGTACGGCTCGTCACAACGGGCATAGGGCTATCGCCCTGAATCGTCAGTTCGACAGTCAGGCTGTTGCCCGGATACCCTTGCAGGTTGAGCGTTTTAGGTTTATCGGTGAGCGTGGTTAGGGCCATGTGTATTAGCTATTAAAACGGACTGAAGACGGCTCTGACCCAGGTATTGGTAGCAATACAGAAATACAGAGCACCGGCGGCAAAACGAATCTCGCCCGGACTGCCAGCGGCCGTGGAGGACGAAGGGGCCGTGTTGACCGAAGACAGTTTAAGCTGGTTAACAGTCAGGCCGTTACTCATCGAGACTGGGGCCGTATGCACCACATTGTTATTAAAGGTTGTGGTGCCTGTATTGAAATTTGTGGTTCCATCGAAGGTGGCTCCCCCGCTAATCGCTGCAGGGCCAAAGAAGCTTGTGGTTCCATCGAATTCATTGTCACCGGTAAATACATTATTGCCCGACTGAAACGCATCCCCCTTACTATTGAGTTGCCCCTGTATCGAGCTGGTTACATCCAGATAGGGGAACTTCGATGCGGCTACCCCATTGATTGTGTTTGTGGTCGTAATTGGTCCGGTAACGATCAGATTTGAGTTAACCGTGACTGTATTTGAAAACGTTGTTACGTTGTCGAACAGCGCAGGACCTGACGAGTAGAAGCCACCACCCACATTAGTGTATTCAGGAATGTACAGGTAAGGGGCTGTAATGGTGCCGATGGTGGATGTTATATCGCCTGACGTACTGATAGGGCCTGTCACGTTCAACGCTGCACCGACATTGACGGGTTGCCCTCCCGAAGGGTTCAGATTCAGCGGCTTGCCGTTCCAGGAATTGATAAACGTTTTGCCTGCGCTCTGATCATAGCCCAATACCAGATTCTGGCTATTGTTATTGATCGGCGTCAACCGTACACCACCCGCTTGTAGATACGTTGAAAACACACCGCTTGCCCCCGTCAGCGTACTTAGGTTGTTGATGTTGCCCCCGGTTATGGCTACCTGAAAGTTTTCCTGGCTGGCCATGCTCTTGATGTTCAGGTTAGCCCGAACAGCCATTGCATTGGCGATTAACTCAGACAGGTTGTTGGCTGGATTCAACGGGGTAAACCCTAATGCGTTCTGCTTATTGTTGAACGTATTCCAGTCCTGAGCCGACAGGTAGCCAGGCGTTGTGGCCGAGGCCTGTCCAACTGCAAAGACCTGATCGGCGAGGGGTTTTAGAACTAAGTTCCCCCGGATTCTAACCACGTTACCCGTGGCAATAGCCACAAATGTTTTGTTGGGGAGACCCGACGTAGCCGTTCCCGAAAACAGCGCTGAAATGGTTAGTCCTGTTTTGGTAAAACTAGGTTGCAGTCGATCCGGTACTTTCTGACCACCGTCCGAATAATAGGCGGTAACGGTAACCGTACCGCTCCAGTCGGACTGTAGCGTAAATAGCTTGGTCGTGGGCTGGCCCGGTACACCCTCCCAGGTAAAAAGCTGTGCCGATGCCAGCAGGGGCATCAGCAGTATTATAGAAAGGAGTTTAATGAGTCGCATAACTAGGAGCTGGCTGGACGTGAAACAATGATGTAGTCAATCGCATAGTCCCGGAACAGACCTTCGAAGCGGATCTTGTTGTTATCGCCTGCGCTGAGGGTCAGGTTTTCCAGGTAGTAGGTGCTCTTCTTACCGCCCATGCCCCGCACGTTCTCAATGTCGATTGGTGAGCCGCTATTGATGATGACCCGAATTTTACCAACCTCGCCCGTTGCGCCAGTATCATAGTTGGTCTGTACCCGCATTTCAAGCTTGTAATTATTGGCTGTAATCGGTACACCTTTGGGATAAAATTCAAGGTACTGCGAACTGTTGCCGTATGGCCCCCGAACGTTGCCATCACCTACGGCATCGCCATGATACCAGTCTCCTGTACCCGTACCGTTTTCGGCCTGTTCTTTCCAGTTATAGGCCGGAACGCTACCGCCACCACCTCCGCCACCACCGCCAGTGGGCGCGTCTGGTTTTACCAATGGAGGTATAGTGCCTTTGGGAATGATAGCCCCATTGTCGACCGTTAAATTGAGGTACCCTTTTTCGGCATCACTGGCCAACTTCGCGTCACCAGCATCCGTTAACGGATAAACCAAGGTGTCTCGCTCTGCCGAAACCTTATAGTCTTCCACATTTAAGACACGTTTCCAAACTCTGAGTATTTGAATGCCTAACGCCATCCTGATAAATGTTTAACTGTTTACGATACCACCATAGCCGGGCTTTGTCCAGGCGGGTATGATGCTTTGTGCGGTGAATTCAGTGTTTGAAACGCCAGAAGGGAACAGGACTTCAAACACCTGTAAGTCCGGTCCTTTATACGTGCATTTGATGGTATTCCCGTTTCCGACTCCGGGAATGCGTATAACGTCGGTGCGAGTCGTTCCCCATGGTTGATCCATGGCCATCATGAAAATGACGTACAGCCCCTCACTGGTAGTTTTGTGCCGAGTAATCGCACAGGGCAACATTGTACCTCGTGAACCATCAGGACCGAACGCATAGGCTGTTGCTCCATTGACTGACTGGAAAGAGCCTGTATTACCGATCTTTATATCAATGTCACACGTTAGGGTAGTGTCTACTATTTTGTCTAAAATCGTTTCCATGTCCCTTGCGGCTGCATATAGAGCCGAAACCGTGTGCAGGTGAAGGTTATACTTCTCCTGGGTGAAGCTGTACACAATACCCTGATTAGGGGCACCTTCAGCGTGAAAGATGTGGAATCCTGACCCCTCGGTTTCGCCCTCTAAGAAGTGGTGAGCCATACGCATGATCCGTATGACGTAGGGTATTACGTAAATTTTCGGGTTTCCGCCATCACCCCATGCGTTGGGTTTTAGGCCAAAACCGGCCGGTGTGCGCTCTTTGTATGAACCATCGCCTTCATACTCCAGCTCATGCATACGAACCGATGGAATAAGCTTACCGCCGTGTACATCCTGTAGCCTGATCCGGTTAGCCATCCAATGCCCAACCTCACGCGCAAAAGGGTGAATGTTTTTTGAGTTGGCGTACAGGGTCGGGTAATCGGGTTCTGCATTAAAGTTGCTGCCTAAGTACTCATACGAGAAATAGTAATGGTAATCCAGATGGAACGTCTCAAACTTATAGAAGCTCCCCGTCATGTTCTCGTAGGTACGGCTATAAGCCTGCCCATTGGTCACGCCTGAGAAGGTCACCTTGCCCGGTACACCTGTATAGCCTTCTACGTACCTCACATCGATCGAGGCATCATCAAGGAAGCGGTTGATGTAGGTCAGGCAGTTGGTGCGGGGTTCCCCTTGCCAGGCCGACGAACCAAAGGCCGCGTAAGCACCACCACGGCCAGCTACTTGCAGGAAGAGGGCAAAGCCGATAGAACGACGGACGTTCTGTTCAGCAGTGCGTCTACCAACATCAGCCCGTAATTGCTCCAGCGTCCGTTCTACACCATCGGAGTAACACTTTATTTTCTGGGTTTTAACAGCATCCCAAGGAGGGTAGTTAGGACTTGGGTTGTCGTAGTAGTCCCATATCCAATAGTTAGACTCTTCTATGTTTGCCATCCAATGAGCGCCAGCACCATAGCGCGGGATGTTGTTCATAAAAGCGGCTTCCAGTTGGGTAGCTGTTGCCGTATAGAAATAGTGTCCGGCAAGGCGCGGGCCGCCCGACGGATTCGCCAATACACCGCCTTCTACTGAATAGTCAAACTTTCGGAACTCTGGTAGGTCACTGAATTTGTTTGTACCGTCTGCCTGATCGCTACACCATTTGGAAATCTTGCTATTGCCGAACCTGATCCACTGGGCATGATTGATGGTTGACGGCCGAAAGTCGACCGACATAAAGTATTTTGACTTACTGCCGCCAATGTCGATAAAGTTTACCTGAGCTTTTCCCGCTTCGTAGGTATGTGGCCGACCTACCCGACTGGCCAGCCTTACAGCCGTTGCACCCGGTGGTAACTGGGATATTGGATCACCTTTAAAATATTCACTTCCTGCCGTTGATTCGGGGCGATACGAAACAGTACCATCGGCACTGATCCGCTTTTCGTAGTAAGTACTCATACAACAAAGTGCCCTCCTAATGCACCATCAGAGTTATAGTTTGTGGTTGGCGGTGGTGTCGTGTAGGGGGTGAAATCGTCCCGCGTACAGGTCACGAATATGTCCGGTAACGATGCTCCGGTACAGTCCCTTGGTTCGAGGTGTTTACCCTGCTCGGGTACGGGTTGCGTTGCGATGGTGTTACCCATCTTTTGAGTGCCCCCCAAAGTCAAAAAGGCCACTTCCTGCTGCGTACAGGTTAGTGTACTGGAATAGCTACCCCACCGCGTTTCTTCAAGCTTAATCGCTCCAGTTTTCTTATTTACGATGCGTCGTCGAACTGAAAAAACAGATGCCATTATGGAGCTAAGGTTATTATTAAGAAAAATGGATCATACGCGATCCCTCCGCGTCCATCGTTCACGATACGACGGAAATAGTAGGTACTCGAATACCCGCCAGCCGAAAGGCCAGGAGCGGTATAGGTGAACTTGCGTAAACCAGCGTCAAACGTTGCCCAGCTAGGCATAGCCCCCCACGTACTGTTATCAGTTGAGTACTGCATCGACCAGGTGAGGTTATCGTTATCTTGGTCTCTGGCATGATTAGCCGCCCAATTAAATGAGTTGGTTTGATCCTTATAGCCCGTCAGGAACGCTACCGGAATGTCCCATACAGGAGGATTATTTTTGGATAGTTGAATAACCCCCTCTACGGTCCCGAACCCATCGGCAACGTCGGCCCTGACTCCGTTTGACCCGTCAGATGATAATGAGTTTTGAGCAATGGCAAACAGGCCGCCAGATGAAATGGACTGGCCTGATATTGAATTGACCAACCGCCAGTTAGACACGGCATGCGTAGTTACCCGCCATTGATCATCTGTAAAGAGTTCTTCGACCTGTAACTGAATACTTAAGCCTTCCTTACAAAGCAGTGGGTTACTATGGGCTGCATCGATGATGCGGCATACACCCCGCGAAACAGGTGCATTATCAATGGGTGTGAATTCGGCCCGGTCACAGGTAACGAATATATCGCCAAGGTCTCCAGCTACTTCGTCGTAGTGTTTGAAGTTGTCCCAAACCTCTTCTTCGTCAGCCGTTGGGTCGGTCGGCGTAGGATCGGTGGGATCGGTGGGGTCTGTTGGATCGGTCGGATCGGTCGGTGTTGTTGTGCCATCCTTATAAAACTGACCATCGGGAGCAACCGATAGATAGGGATATTTCGCCCCAGTCGGTTTATCTGGAACATCAGCCGCAATGCTTCCCCGGAAGAACGGCATAATGTCCGTATCGGCACCGTTGCCAAGAACAGTTTGCAGGTCACTTAACTGACCTGTATTAAAAACAATCCCCCCATTTTCGTTAACTTTTACAATACCAAAACTTAGCAACATGGCCAATGTCTTGGCGGGGGTCATAGCCTTAAATTCGTCAGTACCAGCCTTTGCCTCGTCCTCGTTAGCCAACTTGAGCACCCCCTCGCTCTCCTCTGAAGCGGAGTTAAAGGATTGTGGGTGCCCATCATACGGCGGGGGTATGTCGCTCTTAAAGGCCAGTACCGATCCTAGATTGACAGAAAATAAAAGGGCGTTATCCAGCCCATAAAAGCTGACAACGCCATTGCTATTAATTTGTGCAGCGATTGAAACTGACCCGACAGTAGAATTGTACTTCGCCCGAAAGCCTGTTTCAAGCGAGTCGCCAGGGAGAATTTTCTGGGGAGTAGGCATGAGCAACGAAATGGCTGCTTTACTGGAAATTATCGAACGTACATTGTTCGATCCAGGGGTCTATTGCGCCAGGTTGTGATGCCTCAAAGACATTAAACACATATGCGCCATAGAACGAGCAGCCCCTTTGCCCTTGTAACTGGCTTAAAGATAGCGATTTTTTAAGTAGTATCAATATAGCCTCGCCCGTCGACCGTTTGAAGCTGATACTTAGTGGGAATCCTTCAATAACTCCATTACTACCCGTTAGTTCAATAAATCCATAATGAAGTGTAGGGTCTGGGTGAGCGCCCGTCAAACAGGCCCGTAAGAACAGCATTTGCCCTGTACTCAATTTCGTGCTAATCTTGATCCGTTCCGGTTTCCAGATTGGTTTGATTGGATATTTTAGATCGGCTACCGTTAAGTCGTCATTATGCTGAATGAGTTTTCGACTGTCAATATTCAAATCACCCTCTGCATTGTCTGCCAGTTTGGTGCGAAGCGTTCCGTTATTCTTGACATACGTGCAGCGAATAGGCTCCGAGCCATTACTATAAATTAGCCCACCAGCAATGTAGGGCGCATGACGAAGGAGGTTAAACCGGGGCGCCAGCCTGAGATTATAAGTCGTCTCCGGATCAAGTACACCCGTTACCGATTCAAAGCTTTCATCCCGTTCGGCCTGAAACGCAAAATCCATCGATACGGATAACGTAGCTACGACCAATTCCTCCGTAATCTGTCGATCCAGCGTTACAACTGCCTGATTTTTATTGCCAACGTAACTATCCAGATAATCAATGGCCTTATAAACCCCATCGTTATGCTCAGTCCCTGATACCAGAAATGTAACCCCTTTTGCCATCCAGGCGGGTTTGTAAAACAGATCAAATACAAGACTGGCTTTGCCGGCTACCATAAAAAATACGGCCGTTACTGTTACTTCGCTGTGTTCGGGGGTTAATTGGGCAAGCTGGGATGCGCAAACAATGAAGTTGTTATCATCATAAGTTGTTGAATCGTTCGGTTGCGCCGAAAACTGCGCGCGCCGGGTCATCTCCAGTGCGTAACCCGAGGCAATTAAATCCGAAACGGCACTATAGGTCGCTCCTTCGCGCATCGGCAAAGCGTATTGCTGTTTGGTGTTAAACTCATCGAGCACCTGTGGCCCCTCATCGGGAAAGGTACTATAACCAACCTCCACACCCGTATTTAGGTACTCACCAGCCGTCTCCTCTTCGATAACTGAATACGAAGAAAGGCTCAGCATTTTGTTATCCCGGTAGAAATTGGCAATAGGTTCAATGACCAGCACATCCCCATCATCCGTCGGTTTGTAGGATAAACCAATCGCATCGATCGCCTGCAAACTCGACAGGAATTTTTGCATGGAGTTCTGAACTGGCTTGCCTGTAAAACCCCGTACGTAGTAGCCGTTTGTAATGAGACGGTGCGAGCCGCCCCCGTCAGTCGGCTGATCGTTACCAGCAAACGAATAGTAACTACTTTGAACTGCATTTTGGCGGCCTGTCAGGCAGGCCATGAAGTGGGATAATACGTCAAAAACCGGATAGGCTGGACAGGCTGATGGCGGTGCGTAGGTGTTTGCGGTGATGTTAATCGAGGCTGAGTATACCAATAGACGTACGTCGGTTCCGCGCCAATTCGCCCGGCTTGGATTGATTACCAGTTCTGCATAAAAATAAACATCCGTATTTTTGGGGAGTTTTTCTGTGTATGTTAGACTGGCCGTGTACCTTGCTACTCCCATAAACCGACTACCCGGCGATCCAGCTATTTGCGAACCTACTACATGTTTTGTATTACCTACAACCAGATAACAGTTCAGCGTATAATCATCAATTTTAGGCGGAGAAATGGAAATAGCAGCTCGTTGCAATCGGCAGTCCACTTGAAAATCAATAACAACGGAGAATGTATATTCTCCATCAGTTGCAATCTTTAAAAGGGCATGACCCGATGACTGGGGTAATGATGTGTCAACTTCCAGGTTATTGCCTAAATAAGTATCCACCTCGGCGGGTGAAGCCCGTTCTACTGTTAGCGGAAAGTAGAGTAAGAAATGCCGAAATGCCTGAAATTGCCCTACCGATTGCCCTACAGATCCTCCTTGCAAAACACTCGTTCCATCATTCTGAAAACTCACCCAATCCGTATCCTGAAAATCAGGCATCGGTTTAATTGTCGTTGTTTTTTTGATGCGCTGCGAGTGTAGAACCAGAATAGATGGCGCTGGAGGAGTGATTGCAACCGGATTATTGCTACTGTCATTAATCAGAGATTTTTTTTGGTCCATGGAAAGCACAGTGTCCCATCCCGCCCGAATATCAGGGTGAACACTGTAACGTTCGGCCGGAATGGTCAATTCTCCTCCTTTTTTGCTTCGTTTGGCCAGGTTGAGCCGAAGTGTTTGCAGGGCAAGATCGCCCGTATTGTCCGTCAGGCCCCATTCCAGAAAAAGCGTTACATTAGGTCCAGATCGACTGTAATTCAATTCAATAAAATCTATTGCTTCAACCTGCTGGAATCGCAAAACCGCTTCTTCGCCCGTAAATTCGAAATTAATACCATGCCATTGGGTATCCCTTTCAAGTGTCCATTCTGCGCCATCCCAGCCGATTGGTTCGCGAATCGAAATGATTTGGTTGAGGGCAGGGGAAACCAGTCGAAAGTACGTATCTGCATCCGACATGCGGTGATCGGCGTCGGCAGAGCCATAAAACAGATCAGGCAGGGAATACGGGCTGGGCAGTGCCATAAGCAGGCGGAAAGGCATTGAGTAATGCGCTGCCCCTTAGCGGTATCATTACTGAGCCTTTTGAGTAGGGTAAAGATACGAATTTTAGCCACTTGCCACCGTGTTTACGCCACTTGCCAAAAGTGTGGATAGTATTTTGGGGGCATCAAGTACTTTAGGTGCTATGTTTATCGGTTTCTGTATCGGCGCCATACTCGCTTTTTTTATCACCCGTCAGGTTGAACGGGAAAGCTTTGCCAGAGAAAAACGCAAATTAGAGCGGAGCATTAAAGACGTTGAACTGATCCGATACCAACAGGATAGAGACGAATTTGAACGGTTCCGGACAGAGGCTACCCGTCTGGTTAATGAGGCCGCCGAACGGGCTATCTTGATGACAGAGGCCGATGATCGTATGATGGAGTCGCAGGCTCAAATGAGAAAGGCGTTTAACGAAATGAATGATTTGCTAAATGAAGCCATTAATCGGGTGCGGGAATTGGAGGAGGGGGATTATGCCGAACTTCTGATTAAACACGAACGATTGCTTGCTAGGTTGAATTGATATTTTTTGACCTTAAATCACACCAAATCTTCCTATGAAAAAGATTATGTCCTTTTGTTTTATTCTTGGATTATTAAGTTGTGGAGGTGGCGATCCAGGCCCTTCGAAGACATCACAATGCGGTTGCTCAAAATACAATAAGTCCGATTGTAATATACAGCCCAGATGCTTTTGGACTGTTGGTAAAGGTTGTGGTTGTTAACTAACTATATCAAATGAAAGCTGTTTTTCTGGTTTTGATGGTATCGTTAAACGTGATCGCTCAAAGCAAACCCGCCAACAGCACTAAATTAGGCGAGGTCTTGCCATTGGATGCGACTGGACGCGTCCAGTATCAAGTTGTTGAGCAGATTGGTAATACGAATAAAGATGAATTATTCCAGCGCGCCCGTCGCTGGTTTGCTCAAACCTACAAATCAGCTAATGCCTCCTTGCAAATCAGTGATGCAGCAACGGGCGAACTTTCCGGAAAGGGTACATTTATTGTTCGGCCGACTAGTATCGGCATTCCACAGGATACAGACGTTGACTATAGTATTAGCGTAGAAATCAAAGACGGTCGCTACCGCGCAACAATTGATAATTTCTTTGTTCGCGTCAAGACAATTCAAGGGCCGATCGAAACCGTGAAAGGTGCCTCGAAAGGGTTTATGCAAAAAGTCTACGATCAGACCAATGACCAGGTGTACACACTATTATTATCATTAAACAGGGCACTGAAAACCCCGAAATCTGATTTCTAGTTTTTGGGCAAACTGAAATGGTTCTTCACCCAAGCCCGGTGCTGATCAGCTTTGCGTTGCGCCCGTCGGTATCCTAACTCATCCCAGTGATTTTCCTCAACTGGCAATCCCGCCAATGCATTGCGCATCGCCCGTTCCATGGACTCTTCCGATGGTCCGGCTTGGACAACCGGAGAATACATACTGCCCCCTGGGGCCGAACGAACGTCCTGCGCCAGTTCGGTATTAACCCGCAAAAACTGTTTTGTTTCCTGATGGGTCATAACCCGGTCATGTCGATTGAGATACATAATTTGCTTTTCGGCAGCCAGACGATAATAAGGTTTACCCCCTTTTTGGGATTCAATCAACTCATAACCCCGCTCCCCTACCCAGGCGGGTCCCTCGGGTGCATCCTGCGTACCTTTCCAGAATTCGGGAAGGGGTTTGGCCGCCACAGCAATACCCTGTATTAAGCCCAGCGAGCCAGCCAGAGCTGCTAATACTAAGTTAGGCAAAGCTTCGGCAACAGCTTTGGCGGTTGAAATGGCGATAGAGAAGATAGCTGCTAATTTCTCATCTTCAGCCTGTTTACGACGGATCTGCTTTTGTCGCTGGGCGTACTTAGACTCAATTGCTTTTTTCTGCTCATCATTTGATCCTGCCAAATCCAGTTCGTACTGTTTCTGTTTTTCCAGATTATCCAGATCCTGTTGCAGAAAAGCTGCCCGAACATCAAAGTACGACGAAACGGCCGTCGACAGATTATCCAAAGCAGCATTTTGAATTTTCTGAATACGATCCTGATGTTCGCGCTCAATATCCTCTTCATCTTTGGCCAGTTTTTTAGCCCGGTCAACCCGTCGTTTATCACGGGCGACATCGGCCTCTTCGGTGGCTTTTCGCGTCTCCTCAATTTCCAGTTGCAGAATCTGTTCGATCTGCGCCTGTGTTTTTCCCTGCTTTTTAAGTTCATCAATCCGTCGGGCGATGGCTTGTTGCTGGGTATCCGAAGCGGCAACGGTGGCATTGACAATATCATCTAAATAACGAAGTTCCAGATCACGAATGCGCTGAGCACCTTCTTCCTGAGTGATTTGCCGCTTGGTAACAGCCGCGCGAACCCGGCCCTGCTCAGCTTCAAATGCAGTTTCCAGATCAGCGAGTCGATTCTTCAGATTGGTTTTGATCGTGTTCTCATCGCCAACAATTGCCTTTTTAGCGGCATCAAAAACCTTCTTAAAGGCTTTTTCCTGAATATCGGCCCTTCCTTTCTGGTAATCGGCATCTGCTTTAGCCAGTTCTTTATTTAGATTGGCGTAATCGTCCGTTTCTTGCTTACCAGCCGCTATCAGTAATGCCCGGCGTTTATTTATGCCCGATACAGTAATGTTATACCGAGCCATTATGTACTGCTGATCGGTAACTAAATCCTGCTCGTGCTTACTGGTCAAATCACCTAACTGTTCGCCTGTAGAGGCTGATACTACACCCAATGAATTGCGCAGTTGCTGTTCGGCTTCCTGTTTGGCTCGATTAGCGGCCACGCTGGCGGCCCGTTTTGCGGCTTTAGCATCCCGCTCTGCATCTTTTTTGTCTTTCTTTTCCAGTTCTTTATTTACATCCTGAATAGCTTTAATAAACTCTTTGGCGTAGTTAATGTCTCGCGTTAAGGAGTTGACCAAGTCGGGCCGTTTCTGAATAGTTGATTGATCCTGGCTAATTTGTCCTTGATAGCGAGATATAAGGGCATTTCGTTCAGCCAATGAAAGTTCCTGTGCCTGCTTACGGATAGCCTCAATGCGGCCCTCATGGTATTTCTTGTCTGACTCCCGTTCGTCTATGCGTCCTTGTTCCCTATCTTTTGCGGTTTGCTTGATGTGCTCACGGGTCAAAATGGTAAGCTGTTCAGTGTATTTCTTGTAATCAGTAAGCGCCTGTGCTCGTTCGGGTGCTGTACCAGCTAGTGTTTCGCCGACATTTTTTGCATTTGCGGCTAAGTCTTTCAATATGTCTAATCTAGCCTTCCGCATGTTTTCTGGCATAGAAATAAAGTCGTCAATCGCTTTCTTGTAGCTACTATCGACATCTATCCGATACTGGGCCAGCGTCCATGTCTTAGGATTAAGCGACAGAAAAAACGCGGCCCAATCTTTACTCTGCATGGCGGCTCTCATATTTGATAATGTGTCCGCAATGCCATTTTTAATACTGGCAAAGAACCTGGTAATGCCAAATGTCTGATTGAAGGTATCCAGTAATAGGCCCGTCTGATTGTCCAGTCTAGCCGTAGCGCCTACCAGTGATTCGACATTCTCAGCGGCTGTTCCGCTGAATGTTTTTTCAAGTTGTGTCGCTACTTTAGGTAATACATCAATGGCTAACAGTTCCCCTTTTTGCATCATGTCCTGTAGCTTCACAGTACTAACGCCGAGGGCGTCTGCAAACAACTTGGTAGCCCCTGGAATGGCCTGACCTAACTGATCCTTAAGGTCATCTGCGGTAATATTGCCTCGGCTAAGCATATCGCTTAGGGCTTTTAAGGCAGAGTAAGATTTATCGGCCGGGGCTTTTAACTCAGCCAATCGGGTCGTGAATGCCTTAAAAATCCGGTCTGCCTCCTTGCCTTCCAGTGCTGTATCGCGCGTACCCACCTTAATACCTTTGTAACTATCGGTTAATGTGGCTACACTAATGCCTAAGGAGTCGGCTGTTTTTTCTAAAAATAGTTGTGAGCTTCCTAAGTCATTGGTGTCTTTAGTTACTGCTTTAAGTCCCGCCCGAATCTGTTCGAACTGACTCATCTTATCAATAGCCTGCCCCGCAATTTGAATGACTTTAGTAAAAGCAATTCCAACGACTCCAAGCGACCCAATTAGTCCAACAAATCCACCATTGACTAATCCATTTAGCGCATTTTCGTATTGTCCGACTTTTAATTGATGTTGACCCATAGTAGCCGCCATCTTTTTCAGAGCCGTATCGGCAGTTGTAATTTTATTTGCCAACACCACAGCGGTAGCATTGGTCCGGTTAATTTTTCCTGTCAATGGATCAAAAGCCCCATCCAGGCTTTTGAGTGCGGACCTAGCTTCTTTTAGTTCTTTTTCGAGCAAATTGTACTGCCCTGTAATCTCCTTTACGGAATCCGTATTCGCTTTGACGGACTTATTAAGCTGGTTTAACTGCTTATCCAGACTGACAATTTCAGCCGCCTGCCGCTTCTTTAACTGAATGTCCCGACTTGTAACCCCTTCATTGGCAGTATAGGCAGCTACAACTTTTTCCAGTCGTTCGATTAAGGTGAAATAAGCCTTATCTAACTGCTGATTCGTTGTTGTTAATGCCGCCGATGCTGCCCGTTGGTCTCGAAGCTGTTGCGTTGTCACCATAGCCACCTTGGCATACTCTTCCATTTCGCGGTTACTACCGGCCATGGCATTGCCTTTGCGGATCATTTCCAGCGCATTCAGACTTTGCAGGATGGAGTCGCCCATCTGTTTATTCAGACGGGTAACGTTATCGACAAAATCTTTATAGTCTGCTTTGGCATCCGCTACCGCTTTCCGGTAGCCATCCAAATCGACCATTTCCTGATACTCAATGCGACGTTTGGCCATACCTAAAAGCGGATTATTTTCTTAAGAAGTTGTTTTACATGGTAAGCCAGTCGCTTTTCATCAATTGGCTTATGGCTATAGGCTTGCGCCAATTTGGCGACTCCCCTGTGGTAAGCGTCCAGATCAATCAGTTCGGAAAAATTGATTCGTTTCGCCATGGGTTAAGAAATCAAAGGATACGCAAAGGATAGGTCGGTTACGGAAAACTGAGCAGGGGCCAGTGCCGATCGGCCCGGTGAGGGCGTCAGAAAATCGCGGGTGCGGACAGGTATTCCGTTGAAGGTGATCGAATCGTGCAGCAACATCCACTGTATACCTTCCAGATGATCGGAATCGGCATAGGGTACCTGAAATTTGAGCACCTTATCGGATGCCTGATTATAATTGATCGGCTCACCCGTCGTACTTTCCCGGTACGAACTGGATTCGGTCGGAAATTCGGGAACGCCGATCTGAACCATCCGAACCCGAAATGCGCACGTAAATTCGGAATCAAGCCAGGGGTAGCGAACCCCAAACAGTGTCTTCGCGTGATGCAGCACAGTCCGAATACTCTGCACTTCTGCGTCCATCTGACTTAGTACCTCAATCAGTGAAGATGTCCAGGTGGAAGGCCCCCAAACAATCTTCCAGCGATATAGACCAGGCGAAACTGATGGACAGGTTAACGTTCCGAACAAACAACTTTGCCCCAACGCTATGCTATCGATTTCCAGACTGGCCGTAACCGATGCCGATGCGCCCGAATTACGGGCCTCAATGAGTGTAACGACTGGGCCACCTAAGTTTGGCGCAACAGGCGTTGCCAGGTTCATATAGAACCGGGTCTCTTCACCGGGATACGTAACCAGGGCTGATGTTCGGCAATCAGGAACTATTCGGGGAAACGGGATGCTGGCTGTTGCAGTAAGCCAGCTCAGCAGATTGGCGCGAGTAGCACGCATGGCGATGAATCATGCACAGGCAGCGAACCAATACGCTTGCCTATATTTACCCAGCCCCTTTGAGTGTAGTAAAGATAGGGAAAATTTAGCGTTCAGTTCTTGGCTTCTTTCTGTACTCCTCCAGTCTGGCGTACACCTCAAATTCGGTCAGTTTTTTAGGCTGATGAACGCCCCGTTCTTCTAAGGCTGCAAACAAACTCTCCATCGCTTTTTTATCGGCATCAGCCGCATTGCGTTCGTCGCCGGGCATTAGTATGTGTGGGCTATTGGTCTCCCCAAAAATAGCAAATTCAATGGCTTTGAGCCGGACAGCGGATTCGTCAGTCGCCTCGATGCCATCAGCGCACAGTGCATCGACATATTCCTGATAGCTTATCTGAGCATCCCCTGCAAACCGAGGGAAATAACGGATTCGGTCGTCTGAGAGTTTTTTTTTACGTCATCCAGCACCTGCTGAATTATAGTGAGCGGAATCTGTAGGGGTTTTAGTATTCGATGCAATCCCTCGGGTGATAGATCAGTAACCGCTACTCCATCGACATCATAAATCAGCACACCAAAGCTCAGTTCGTCGGGTGCATAATTCATTCGGATCATGTTGAAGGAAAAAAGCAGATTTTGCAGCGAAACAGCTACATCAGCCCCTCTACCCTCCGCATTGTATTGCAAAATCAGTCCCAATCGGTCGGCAATGGCTTCGGGCGAAAGGTCGATTTCGGCCGCTTCGATCTGGTAGCGGGTCAGGTACGACCGTCGCTCAGCAGGAAATTCGTCAAGATCAGAATAATACCGGATTGTCTGTCCAGTGGGTAGGGTTAGGGATTGCATGGTATGGTTAGTTTGGCTCTATGGAAAATCTCTGATGTAATATAGCCAACCATATAAGCAAAAGCTTCATCACTGTCCATTGATAACTTAATTCCGATTTTCTCAAACAGGAAATGAACGCAGTGGAATATTTCGTGCGATAAAACACCAAACTCAAACGGGGTTTCTGGTAGGTGTGGCAGGCGAAGTAGGGTTGCACCGTTGCTAAACATTACCGTTCTACCCTTACCAACAATCTCATAAACATCCGTCTGTTCAATATCCAGTCGACTTAAGTTTGTTTTCGAAAGCCGCTTTTTTACCGTTTCTGTGTCTTCGCCAATTGACACCATCAAATCAAATGGGTATACGCCGTACGAAATAATAAAATTCATTCTGGTTGAATAATTATACTACAGAAAAAGGCTGACAGGGTTGCGATGGCCAGTGCGCTAATGGCTGAAATGATAACCACCCAGGCATCGCTTGTGGTAGGTGTGTATGAAAAAGAAAAATGTTCACCTATTGTCATTTCAAAATAATATAATGAACCCAGAAATGACGTCCAGGCGCTCATACAGAAATAACAGTCCGCTGGCGGCATCCAGTTCTTGCGGTACACACTATACCAAGCCAGAAAGCCCCATTTGGTTAGACAGAATAGGACGCCTGCAATGGTCAGCGCCGACAGGGTGACAAATTCTAGGAGTTGCATAAACTTTCGACAACGGTTAAGGTGCCCTCAATTCGTAAACCAACAAATGGATTCATCAGATACCCATGATTCGTGAAATCGTAATCCAGATCGCGAAACACGCGGGTTGCAAGTTGATCTTCGATGGATTCAGTTTGCCAGTCAAAACAGGAGCCAAGCGCCGTTTCTATGGCCAACTGCACCTGTTCCCGTGAAAAAGCCTGCTTGCTGGAATCCCACCACGCCAGTAGCGCCAATGGGTACTGTTTGGTTTGTGTTTGGGTTTGAATCACCCAGCCAGGCTCTGGATTGACAACCTTGACAGCGCCAGTTGTTACAAAAAACAGCAATCCCCCTTTCTTTTGGTCAGGCAGGATTGGAATAGATCGTTTCTTGGTTTGGTCCCAGTAAACAGGCAGCTTGCGGGGTTTGTCCTTGTCGATTGATACCAGATTATCAACCCCTTTCACCATCTCAATACGAAGTCGGCCGTACACCTGGGTAAACACATTGATTTGAGCTTGAATGGAGTCCAGTATCGGCAATAGGGCCGCGTCAAGGTTTGTCATATCCGATCGTCAATTTCTGTAATTAGAGCATCCTGCAACCATTCGCCTACTTCCTCCTCATCCTGATCTGGAACCCCTAAAATATCCTCGCCATATTTTGTCTGTAGCTTTTCGGTTTTCGAATCCGTTGCATTGATAATAAAACCGCCCGTTTCCGGGTCAACCTGGAATGAATCACGAAAAGCGCCAGTCAAATCCAGATCGACAGGACGTAAACGTCCTTTGTATTTGATGCTGCTGTACTGGCCTAAATCGCTACCATCACTTCTAAGCCCCTTATCCAGTTGTTTCCGGTTAAAATCCGTGATTTGCGCTTCATGCTGCATAACCGTTTGCTCACAAACCTGTTCCAGGTCAATGTCAGCTATACGGTCGAGTTGGTCAAGAATAGCAATCATCGACGATTGGGGTTAAATACCGTACGGCGCACGGGCATGGTTGCCGATCTTGTATCAGGCAAACAGCGAGCCGATAAGCCTGATAAATCAATATCCAGCGCATCAAGTAGCTTTTCCAGTTTCGCTTCCTCTCCATTTTTGAGCGCAAACATTGCATTCTGACGCACCTGCTGTTCCAGTGTAGTGATTTGCTGCGAGTAAGCAATCTCGCTGAGCAGTTTAACAATAACCTGCTGACGAATAGCCTCAGCGAGTTGCATCTGCTGGCTAATAATCAGACTACCAAAATCACACCCTACAGCCAGTGCCAGATTTAAACCGTAGTTCATATCGTCGATTGAGTCGAAGGGGTCGCCTTCGTTATCCCGACGAACCGCCTTAACGGAAATAAATGACCGCCAGCGATTCCACAGCGTAGTATCAGGTGGATAACAGCCGCCACAGCTATAGTTTCCAATTGATTTGGCCCGGCGAATGGCTTGAACGCCATCAGGCAGGTTATCTTCAAAATAACCAATATAGTAGTACGATGCGCCTGACAGGGTTAAATTAATCGTAGCCCACTGCATCCGGTTGGAATTGGTTGTACTGACCGTTGTTTTCTGTACCAAGTTACCATCACCCATCTGCACGTAAATTGGCAAATCGGTAACGGGTCCGGTAAACTGTAAGCCCAGTTTTCTCGGTAACAGGGCTAGCTCCTCATCGTTAGTGATTAACTGAAGCCCTACGAACCGACCTGCGGGCTGAATCAGATCCGAAATACTTCCTTCGCCGTCGTAAAGCTGCGTTAGTGGTAGTAGGCTTTTGACTTCATAACGCAATAGTTTTCGGGTCCGAAGTGCGCTCAGTACATCGGCGATGGCCCCGTCGATTGTATCCCGAATTAAAAACGATAGTAAAGTATCAACAGCTTCGGCTTCCGAATTACTATCTGATTCATCATTAGGTTCGGAGCTTCGCGTAATGGTATCAACAGCTACATTATTAAGAATTTTAGCCGTAATCAGCGGGTGTGCTTTATCGATCCACAGCCCGGAGCGACAAATCGTTAAGTCAGCAGCCAGTGGCTCCATCGATGCGTCCATATGGGGCCGGAATCCAACCAGGCCGCGCAGGGCTTCAGTTACCGCAGTGACGTTGTACATAATCGGCGTGCTTTTCACCCAAAAACCCCGCACCAATGACGGTAGCGGGGGCTTTGAGTAGTAATCTTTTGAGTAACCTTTTACCTGTCTAAATTATCGTCGAGCCACTTTCGATTCAGACTGTCCTTTGTCGCTGTTGTACTGCTAACTCCTGAAATAGTTAAGGTATTCGCCCGACCTGACCAGATAACTGCACCGTCACCTGTTTGAATAACGGCTACATTCGCCCCGAAATTGGTCTTATCCGCTACGATACGGGTCGTACCCTTGGTAACCGAAACTGCCCGGCCGGCCGTGCCATTCTGAAAGGTAATTTTATTTGTGGCCGTCGTTGAAAATACCCGCGTTGCAGTAGGGATAACCTGTTTGGACGGGGGTACGACGACACTTTGAGCAAAAACGCCAGCGCTAAGCAGTATCAAACAGCCTAACAGGGCATAAACAATGGCTTTTTTCATGGATATGATTGCTTAAAATGAAACAATAAAACGAGGAGTCCGATTACCAGACTCCTTCATTCGTTAGATAACAGCAGGAGCCAGATTGTACTTGATAATCGGCGATTCACCCACTACCGACGTGTACGACTTCTGGAGCGACGGATCGATCGTGTATTCGTAGATGTCGTAGTAGACAGGCTCAGTCGCGCCCCCGGTACCAATCGTTTTCTCCTGACACTTTGATTGGTAGTGGACGCTGGCGTTGAAATAACCAAACATCGGATCTTTCTCGCTCCACCAGAAATCCTGACCCGCTACCTGTACCTTGCGATTACGCGCATTTGGGGTTAGCCAGTGGTAAATACCCACAGCGCCAACCGGAAACAGGTAATGCGTTTCCTGATAACCCGAATCCGGAGTCAGGAAATTCGATGGATACGGATCAGCGCCACCGACGAACATCGCCTGATTGACTGCATTGTTGGCTCCATTGGCCCCCATGCGGTAACGGGTCACCATCGACGCGCCCGACATAACATCCAGCAATTTACCATTTGCTGACAGCAGGTTACGACCTGTCACGTAACGATATGCTGAATAGAAATCCATGCCGATCACACCCACGTAAGCCGCACTATCCTGGGTAAAGAAGTTTGGTTCAGCTACCAGCGACGTGCTTTTGTTAGCCTCCAGGTAGTTAACGCAGTTGATTTCCATGAACGCATACCAGGCATGCCAGGCGTGATACATCAGATCAGACAGCAAATCCACGTAGCGAACGTAGTTCTGATCCAGCATTTCAGTTGGCACTTTCACCCGGAAACCTTTTGTGGTAAACGTAATTACCACCATGTCCGTACTGGCCTCCTGACCGTCCAGATCGCAAATCCGACCGTCGACCAGGTTGATGGCAACCCGTTTGATTACCGGGATCTGGTACGGACGCTCAAACGATTGCTTCTCCTGGTTGATGTCGGTTTGCGACAACAGCGAAGGAGACGACCGAATAAAGGCCGCCAGTGCATTGTATTCATCTTTCCGCTGCTCGAATTCTAGCGATGCGGTGTTGTAACGGCCGACCGCTGCGGTATAGGCAGTCGGCAGGGTAAGTGGCAAGCCTGCTGGCATGACAGTGTGAGGTTATGACGCTCACCCATGACAGCCCCTTTGCGCTGGGTTTGAAGTCGGTTAAACATTGGACTAAACGATAAAAAAAGCCTCCTCGTCCACCCCTTGGACACAAGCGAACCGCATTCGATGCGGGTACTATTTAATCATATACTGTACTTTGCGCTTTTGCACCTCCGCCGTAAATTCAGGCCCCGGCATAAACCCTTCCGCAATCAATTCGGCCCCGATCTCGTCAACATTCGTT
The DNA here is from genome assembly GCF_002056795.1 of Spirosoma aerolatum. Taxonomy (NCBI): domain Bacteria; kingdom Pseudomonadati; phylum Bacteroidota; class Cytophagia; order Cytophagales; family Cytophagaceae; genus Spirosoma; species Spirosoma aerolatum. The sequence goes on from NZ_CP020104.1 coordinate 4,646,679, forward strand.
GGAATGGCCTTATTGGTATTGGCTGGTTTCGGCGGCTTATTTGGGCCTTCAGGCGCTGGCTGTTCAACTTTTAAAAATGGTTTGAACTGGGTTTCCAGAAATTTAGCTGCTGCCATCGGTGCTCCCGTTGTTGTATCGATTACATCAATGAGTGCTCCGTTATCGGCCAGTTTCTGAAAGATAATATTACGGCCTTCAATCCGGTGCGGCAAACTCAGGGCGCGCATCACCAGCAATTCACGCTGCGACTCCAGCGATTCAGGTGATACATTAAGATTCAGGCCCCCAATCGCATTGACCAGCGAAATCTCAGCGATAGTCTGATCTTTCGACGTCAACTGCGTTTGGTAGTCGGTCTTGATCTTATCAACATCCGGATTAGCTTTAGCCTGATCGCGAAGCGTGGCGGCTGCACGCTTCAAGTAATCATACCATTTCTCATCCTTGTTTTGCTTGGGAATACCCGTCGAATCAAAAATATCCTGATCCGTACGTAGGCCGATTTCGGATACTTTATCGGCGATAACCTTCGAAACAATTGGACCTAAAAATGGGTCCTTTTCGGCCTGGGCCTTGTCAAACTGATACCCCTTATCGAAGACGTGGTAACCCAGCGACTGTAAATTCGACACCGCAGCATTGGGATCAAATGTGGGCGTTGGCGCAGGCGCTGGAGCCGGTGGTGTTTCAAGTTCTGGCATTAAGCTTTATGTTTTAGAATTAGCGTTATTTATTGCGAATTTATCAACAAAAACTATCTATTGTCACTTGTTTCGCAAATCTTCCGTGATTTTATAGCTAATCCCTAAATTTTCAAAGCCCGAACGACCTCGATCGTCTTTGGCATTGAGTTGATCGAATTTATCTGAATCGTAGTACTGCTTTTGCTTGTCGATCTTGATGGTTTCACCACTGACCGATGTTGTGCGCCACTGATCAACCCAAACCCCACCTCTTCCGGTGACTGGTTTAACTGTGGCTGTTGTTACTACTGGGGCCACTATATGTGCTTTGGCTGTTAATTCAGCATTTTGCTTTTCCAGCGCATCGAGTCGCTCCTGCATTTTGGCAAAGGCAGCCGGATCGATCGCGGGTGCCTGCTGTTGGGGGGGGATCGGATCAATTTCGGGTGCTGGCTCTGTTGGTGTAGTGGTTGGCGCTGGATTTTGGCCCTCAGTTGGCGCTACTGTTGGTTGCGGAACTGTTGGCTCCGGCGGGTTCTGGTTTCGTGTATTGGACATGACTGTATAGGTATTGTTTAAATTTATCAATGCGTGTTGGATACGGCAGGGCAGAGCCGAGCTCAGAGACGTCTGCCCCGTATTCGCGCTCCATCTCGCTGATGAGGTCTAAAAAATTGACTTTGACAGCCAGCTTTTCGCCATCAATCAGGCCCAGTGCGACAAGGCCCGTCAGCGAACTGATGGGCTGTTCGCGAAGTGGTTCCAGGTCCAGTAGTATCTGGGAGCGGGTCGCATCCCCGCCTGATCGGAGCCGAAAGGATTGGATGCGCTCAATTTTTTCCAGTAAGACCGTTTGTGGAGAACCAGCTGTTCGGGCCTTTGCCAAACTATCCCATAGCTCGGTTTCGGTTTGTAGGTAGAAGTCACTCCCGAAACTAAAACTCACTTTTACTCGCCCAACGCCATACCGCAGATCGGCTTTGGTTTGCAGCGAGTGGGTTCGGGCGGCTGACAGGTGGCGTGATAAGTACAACAGCACATTTTCCATGCTGGTAAAGGTGCCCGTTGCCTGCTTTTCATTAACGGCTTTATTCATCAGTACCGACTCACCACCTTTTCCAATCAGGTACTTGAGCAGTTCATCATAGAGCATCTGCCGATCTTCCTGATGAAATTTGAGTGTGTCGGTCGACGGCTCCACAATGCCAACAGGCGGCACTTTCAAGTCCCCGCCTGGTGGAATGCGCCAGAAATCACCCGGTGCTATAAATGAATTGCCGCCCGATGGCCGATCGGCTTCGCAAGCCCCCATAAAGCCAGCATCCGGCGTCCCGTCTGCGTTAGTCGGAACAGTGGGTGTTCTTGTTGGCAGGTCGTCCGCTGTTTCGGCTCCGTAGTAGATAGGAATAGCCCCGTAGAGCTTGAACATATCGTACAGCACGTGAATCAGGGCGTACCAATCCAGTGCAGACAGGATTTCGTCAATGATTGACGCAGAGGCAATCGGATGATTAAGAATGCGTTCATCCCAAAGCTTGCGAACCGGACAATACCCTAGATTATGGGCAAAAACAATCGGCTTGGCATAACCCGAATCCCCTTCGTTGCTTTTCACAAACACCCGGTAAGACTGATCGTCGATAACGACAGCCGAACCATCGGCGGCATGATAGGCAATACACTCAGCCGTCGAGTCGGGCTTTAGCTCCAGACTAATAACAGAATCCAGCGCGACCCGGAAGTGAATGGGCCGAGGCTTTCCAGTTCCCGGCGCCAAATCCTCAATAAGTAAATCTTCGTGGGATTCAAACAAAGCCGCAATCGCTTCATCGCGCCAGAAATCAGGCTCCTTGATTTCTTCCAGGTAGGCCAGAAAATCTGCTTCAACACCTTCAGGACCAACAATGGTCAGTTTAGGGTTGACGGCGTCGAACAGCTTCATGAAGGCGTCCTGGGCCTCGGCCAGCAGACGGGTTGTCGGTACTGGAAATGGAAAGATGGTATCGAATAAATCGCGCTTATCATCCACCAGGATCATGCCGAACACCCACCGCTTGAACGTTGGCCAGTAAGCCGATGCCGCTTTATCCCGAACCGATAGCCCGTGAAATCGCACCCGATTCTGCCAGCGTAAAGCCTCAGCTTTTTCGCTCAGATGTTTCGGATTCGTTAGCAGATTTAGGGCGTCGGCGTCGGAGAGAACCATTTACAAATTCAAAAGGGGATTTGTCTGGAAGCGAATAATCGCCAAACTTGTGCTGCGCTTCAATTTTCAGAATGTTTTCTGCCTTCTGAAGCGAATACGTCTTTTTACCCGATCGGGTCTTTAACTCAACTGTATCAGCCGCCATCGCGTAAACAGATATAACCCTGCATAGAATCTACTATGCAGGGTTGAGTGATTACTTCGGCAGAAGCGCTTTGATGTCGAACGAAGGCGTGTATAACGTAGCGTCAAAAGACCAACCATACGGTAATGACATGCTTACGTCATTCATGTTGTCCTTTTTTAAGCCATCGGAATACGTATCCGTAACCGTAATGTTTGTGGCATCAAATCCAGTACCATCCGAATTGGCAATGATTTGACCATAAACATTAATAAAAAAGACTTCAACCTTTGGCGCTGAGTCATTAGATGATTCTGCCGTATAGCTTGATAAAGCTTTCATGGCAGCGCTACTTTTGTTGCGGAACGTCCCGACCGGGCGAATAACATTACCGCCACCGATAGAACCTAATCCACCAATGGTACTATTGTCATTTTCCCCCTCAATTGTGATTTCCGACTTGGGAAATGTCCACCCAGAGAATGCAGGAGTTAATGTGATTTTACCATCATCCGTATCGGCTATCGCATCTGTCCAGTTGCTAGACGCCTTGATGGTGGTAGGTGTAAAAAGGGAGGAACCCTTGCGGTGTACAGCAAAAGCAATTACCTGATCCCAGCGAATAGGGCAATCGGTAGATGGGATTGTCGTCAATGCCGATGACTTCGGACAGACGAACGGATTAAACTGGCCCATGAAGAGTGTCTAATGCCGCCGGTCAGCCCCTTTGTCCGGTAATGGCGATAAGTGAAGATGTGGTAAAGATAAGCAAAAAATTAAATTCCAAACAGTTTTATCGGCCACTGCCGTAGCTTCGGTTTTGCGGCCGGTTAGGTCGGACTGGTGGAGGTGGTGTTGTATATAATTTCGTATCCACGTATCGAAAGGCGTCCATCAGGTGATTGTTTTTATCTTCTGGTTGGTCGGTCGGCTCCTTGTTGGCATCGAGTTGCCATCGGTACTCCTGATATTCATTTTCCAGGTCGTAACTATCATCGGTGTAATACACCTCTAGCCCCTGTAAATGACGAATACCGAACAAAACAGAGTCAGCACCTTTTACAGCTGGATGAATATTGAATCCATCTCGAATCAGATCATCATTTGACTTTGGCTCAGCACTATCTGGAACAATTACTTTTTTGCCGACACCAACGGCTTTCATGCGAGTAGCCAGTGATGCATTGCTAAGTCCAGGTTTGTAAATCAATTGCCGAATCCATCGCTTGTTATTATGGGCTTTTACCTCAATGAGCGCAACTGGATCGGTAGAATATCCATAATCCAGACCATAGGCCGATGGATAAGGAATTGAGTCAAAGTCTTTAGCTGGAAATGGTCTCCAGTTCTTATAGATACGCCCCTTTGCCCCTTCTGACACTAATCCTAGTACTGTCGTATAATACCAGTCCGGCCGTGATATCTGATAACTCTCCAGATTGGCAACGAACGTAGGGTTGAGGTTTCTAAGGTTATCCTTGTATGTGGAAAAGATAGACAGAAAGTTGGGTATCTGTTTAGGCGTTGCGTGATAATACCCTTCAACTATATCGCCCTGATGATCAATTAAACTGGCTTCCTGTAAATTATAATATTTCTTGATCAGCCAGTGATTCTTTCGGGGTGGGTTGAAAAGCCGAATAATCTGGATATTACCCTTTTTGGTTCGAAAGCTATCATCCAGCTTCATGAACTCATCTTCTTCAACCTCTTCGGCTTCCTCAATAATTACATGCGTAGCGCCAGCGAGTGATTTTAACTTAGCCGTCTGCTTGCCAGACTGTTTTTTAAATCCTTTCGACAAAATGCGATTACCTGTAACCAGGTCCGTAATGGACATGTGATGATCGTTAACCAGAAAGCGGCTCGTTCGGCTTTTGTAATCAATTCCTTTTTCATCCATCCGGTCCAGCATGTCCCGAAAAAGCGACTCACGAACATCGTTGAGCACTTCACGCATCAGATATCCACGAAAGTAATCGGGTTGCTGGATCAGGTACAAAAAGTAGTCCGTAGCGAAATGCGAGCCACCCCGACCACGGCCACCCCAGCAATCAATATACCGGGCCTGCGTTGTGAATACGGGTTTATACAGCCGATTAAAAGTAAAGCGTGACTCGAAAATAACTGGCGAATCCGTCATGACTTTTGACTATAGTCCTCGAAAACAACCCGATGCTGCGTAGGTATTGGCTTACCGCCCGTCGTATGATCGGTTCGCTGAATGACTTTGCCATGTAACTCCAACATCAGCCGATTTGCTGCCATTGAATCGTAAAGCTCGATTTCAGTCCAAACCTCTTCGGTTGAGCCGCTGTCATCGTAGCGGGTCGTTACTTTCTGCTTAATTTTTTTGATGAGGTGCATGTAGTCTTTAGCCTCCTCATGAGCTAGATTGATCGTGACCCGGCCCGATTCATTGATCTTCAGAAAGTGCGACATTGTGCCCCGCGCAAAGTCCGATATACGCTGCGTCGATTCGCCAACAGTCATGAAGTAGGCGCTCAGATAGGCATTAATGGCTCCTAAAATCTGAGGTTTTCTGAGGTTTTCATACCCCATTTCGTCATCAGAGTTTTCCGAATATCCCGCATCGCGTGCGGCTTTAGCTGCGTTTCTGGTTTTACAATACTCCTCTACAAACCGCCTTTGCTTATCCGTCAATCCATCGTACCAGGGCTTTTCAGTTTCATTGGACTGTTCATCCATATCCTTCTTTTAGAATTAGTGATCACTTACACAAACTTATCGATTTTATTGTCACTTTGGGGGAATGGGAGAAAAACCCTCAGCTTTAGCTGAACGCTTTAGCTTCACGTTTTAGAGTTTCACTACCGTTAAATCAATCATGCAAAAATATTTTCGATATAAGGTGAAAATTTTAACCTAAATACTTGTAGGGTTAAAATTTTCACCTTACCTTTGATGCATACTTAAACACAACAACAACAAAATGGCAATGCTCAAAGGTACAGTAACAGTAAATGGCAAAACATTCGGACTGAAAGCTCCCCTTGCTAATGATAGTAAACTGGTTTATAGCAATACAAAAGCTGCTATTCACGACAAGTTAGTTGCAATCATCCATCGCGAAACAGGATTGGTTCAGCCACAAATGGACCCTATCAATGACCCCTGGATGGAAGCATTTACGGAATACAATGAAAAGATTGCGCCCATTGCTGCTACTATAAAGTTCACCACAATCGAAGAATAGCCATGAAACTTGACTCATACCAAAAGAGATACGCAGACCGATTAGCTGACTTGCTGGTTTCCAATCCTGAATCGTTCCGCAAAATGGCGGAACGTTATCAAGATAAGCGGTACAATTTTACGCGACCTCATCAGCTTCGTGACTTCATTGAAGCTAACTATACCCTTGACGGTTTTGATCTTGAAGGACACTTGCCTGATACAACCGATAGCACCTATATTTTTCATGTTTTTGTTGAAGTATATGAGCGATTAGGGGACGCCAAAAAGCCTATTGCGGACCCTTCTTATGAGTGGATTACTCATCCTGCTATCAGCAAAAGCTATGTTGCTCAACAAATGGGTATGAGCCCTCAAACGTTTGATAAAAAGCTCAAAGAAATAGGCGCTAACAAATTCAGCATTGAGGAGATAGTCAAACTCGCTCAGGTTAGAGAGCAAATCATAGAGGGCTTGCGCCCTCAAACAGTCAAATTTGACGATGCTCCACTACCGTAAGACCTCGCATAGCACTTACGATATAAAGTACCATATCGTGTGGATTACGAAGTATCGCAAACAAGTAATGGTTGGTAAGGTCGCAGAGAATGTACGATCAATATTACGCGAAATCTGTAAACAGAACGAAGTTGAAATATTAGCAGGGCACGTTTCAAAAGATCATGTTCACCTGTTTGTATCAGTTCCGCCTTACATAAGTGTCTCTGATCTCGTACAATCCCTGAAAGGCAAAAGCTCACGTAAACTATTATCGACCGATAAGAACCTAGCCAAGCAGTTTTGGGGTCGGCATTTGTGGGCAAGAGGCTATTTCGCGGCATCGTCTGGTAACGTTACTGATGAGGTTGTAAAGCAGTATATCGATACTCAGGATTTACAGCAATCATCCGATGACAATTTTAAAATCGGCGAAGTAGTCCGGTAGAGTTAACTTTAGTAGGCTTTCAGCCTAAAAGGTGAATCTACCGGCTTTAGCCGGTCAGTCATTCAATTTGCAATGCGGGGAATGGAGACTTGTATTTACGTGTGTCGGGCCACTACATCAAACGTCGGGTCGGTGTTGGCTGGTCACTCACAACAGTCGATCAGCTCCCCCCTGACATCAACTGGAGTCCGCTGCACTATAAGCAGTTTGATACGATGGTGCCCTATCTGATTAAAGAGGGGCTACTCCCCGAAAATGTCGAGTTCACAGGGGAGCGGCCAGCGCCGAAATCGTCAGAAGAGCAGGTTACTCAGTAGCGTTTTAAAGCATACTGTTTTCTCATTGTCAGTTTTTGGGAGTGGGAGAGAAACCCCCGGCTTTAGGTGGAAACTTTAGTTAAATTATTAGGATATATTATTGATATTCAGTATTTTAACTGCTCAAATACACCTCGAAATGCTTCAAGTAAATTCGATATATCAAGGCGATTGTCTGGAATTAATGAAGGGTATTGCAGATAAAAGTATTGACATGATACTCTGCGATTTACCCTACGGAACCACTAAAAACAAGTGGGATACCATTATACCGTTTGAGCCTTTGTGGTCGCATTATGAGCGAATCATCAAGGATAATGGAGCAATGGTTTTTACGGCTGCTCAACCGTTCACAACTCAATTGATTAACAGTAATCTTAAGCTGTTCAAATACACGTTGACTTGGGAAAAGACCTTGCCAACTGGCTTTTTGAATGCGAAGAAGCAACCCCTTCGTTGTCACGAGGACATCGTTGTGTTTTATAAAAAACAGCCTGTGTACAATCCTCAGAAAACAAAAGTTGCGCGGAAAGACGTAGGCCGGGTTCGTAAAAATTCTGGAGCATGGGAGGGATATAATGAGTTTCGCCGAGATGATTGGCAGTGGAAAGAAAGTGGCACTCGCTATCCCACAAGCGTTGTTAAGATTTCCAACTGGAACGGGGCCCTGTTCGGCGATAACAGCAAAGCCACTCAGCATCCTACGCAAAAACCAGTACCCTTGTTCCGCTATTTCATTGAGACCTATACCAATCCAGGAATGATTGTATTGGACAACTGCGTAGGCAGTGGAACTACAGCCATTGCCTGTATCGAAACGGGGCGTGACTTTATCGTGATGGAGAAAGATGCAGGGCATTTTTCTAAAGCAAAACACCGAATTGAACATGCAACATTACAGAAAGACTTCACACTCGACCTACGATATTAAGTATCACATCGTATGGATTACGAAGTATCGAAAACAGGTGATGGTGGGCCAGGTCGCTGAAAATGTTCGTTCAATTCTTCGTGAAATCTGTAAACAGAATGAGGTTGAAATACTCGCTGGTCATGTAAGTAAAGACCACGTTCACCTGTTCGTATCGGTTCCACCTTACATAAGTGTATCGGATTTAGTGCAAGCCCTGAAAGGTAAATCATCACGCAAGCTCTTATCGACAGATAAGAACCTAGCGAAAATGTTTTGGGGTCGGCACCTGTGGGCAAGAGGCTATTTCGCGGCTTCATCGGGTAATGTGACGGACGAGGTGGTAAAACACTATATCGAAACGCAGGACTTACAAACTACTGGAACGGATAATTTTAAAATCGGCGAAAACCCATAATTCTTAACAACTATGACTCTCAAGGAAGCATTAGAAAATATTGGTAAACCTGTTTGGGTTCGATTCGATAATGGAATTGATTCCTGCACCTTAATTCGATTAGATCCTGATTTAGACGATACTGCGATAGTAAAAACTGACTTGGGCGGTCAAATTATAGGGGCTGTGGACTTAGATTTAATTTGGATTCGTCAACCAACTCGCAAAGGCTGGTAGACTCATCAAGTGCGCTTTATCGTATTTCGTGAATCTACCGGCTTTAGCCGGTCAGTCGTTCAATTGAGAAATAACTTCTGAAAAACAAGAAATTGCATTAACGTTCAAGGTCATTTTGCCTCCTCCCTCGGTAGTGAGTTCAATAAACATATCGATATAGATTAAGGTGTTGAAAGGCTTCAAATGTAATTATTTTCTATTGCCTTTCTCTTACTCCTCAAAGATCATCTTTACCAGCCCCAGCCCTACCCCAACCAGCCAGCCCAGCACAACGCGAACCGAAACAGACGGCTTCGAGTCGATCAGCTGACAGGTCAGTAGAATCAGGATGCAGACAGTGATGATGGTTAGCGAGTGAAAAGAAGAGGGAATCGGGTAGTGGTGGATCATGGCGCTTGAACAGCATGGATTACTGCCTTAAGTAGTTCTTCATTGCTAATGCTTTGAGGCATGGTAACAATATTCGCATCTAGTTCTTTTGGATTCCAGACGAATACGCATACTTTCCAGTTGGGCGCAAAATTGCGTAGCGTCCATTCAACTTGCTGCGCATGACTTACAAGCTCGTTCTGTAAGAGCTGTAGTCTGTGCTTACTTTCTTCCTCTTCCATTCTTTTTTCAGGTTTATCCGGCGTCCATCGGAGCGGGCGTGGTGTTAGTTGAAATCTGTGGGGAGCATAGGCTTAGGCAACTCCATCCAATGTGTTATTTCTTTGGCGTACATATATACATCCCCATAGCTATCCATAGGGCCTATTTCATCGCATCGAACAACAGAAGTAAATGCAACCGGCGCAATGGGTTCACGACGGGTAACACTAACGATAACTGTGCCACTGGTAGGTAGTGGCTGCTTTTTTATGTCAATCCAATATTCTTTCATCTTCTTAGTCCTGTTTAATGGTCAATTCGGCTTAAAACTACTCCCTGAAAATGTCGAGTTCACAGGGGAGCGGCTAGATCCGAAGACTTCAGAATAATTGAAGTTGAACAGGAACGGTCGGTTTGGCTTTTTCAATCGATAGGGGTCGTTCGATGAGTAGAGGTTGTGGGTTTTTCATTGTTTCCCACTGATTATAACCTATCCACTTATGATCAACTCGGTAAGCTGGGCCTTCAGCAACGAGCCGATGGTCAGCGGGTTTGCATCGCCAGTTGAATACGCTAGGCCAATGACGTGGATAAGATGGCCCAAATTTGTTTTGCCCTAAGTGAATGCCGCTCGAAAAGATAACCATGTAGATTTCAAGCCAGAATTCAGTATAGCCCCGCTGTTGCCACCAAGTATCAGGCTCAGCCTGTTCAAAGCCACTGATACTCATTGATCCGTGATTACCACAGATAGCACCGGGTAAACCCGGTACGCAAACCCAGCCTAACCAGGCAGCGTAGGGCTTTTGGCCTGGGTTGTACTTCATACCTTTGATGCAGGTAGCCATAGCCCCAAACTCAGGTGTTACGACAATCACCTCATCACCGGTTCGGTACTCATTCCCTAAAATGGTAATGGAAGTCGGTCCAGCTGGTGGAGCTGGTAGAGCCGGTTTCTTTTTCATACCCGTAACGTGCTGATAGGCTCCTGCTCAATCCGACTCCAGCTTGACGGCCTCCAGCCATCGGGTTTCTGGAGTTCCTGATACGCATCGCGTAACAGACGCGCGTTTTTGGCCCGTGCCTGATCAATAATCGCCCGACGATCAACTGAAAAGGCCATGTTAATTTCAAACACATCAAAAGGTTTGCGCTTCTGAATGGCTACGAAATAAAAGTTGTAGTCCGAGCCTACCGCGTCCAGATAAAACGCAGCCTGTCGGTCATAACCATACTCAATCATTCGGTTGAAAAAATGGTAAGACGACTCACAGGATGTTGTTTTCAAATCAATAACGACCTGTTTACCAAACCTTTCAAGCGGTGTTGCATAATGCGCGTCCAGTTTGGCTTTGAGCGGCAACCCAGTCGAAGTGTCCATCCATTGAACAACCTTTTCGCGTTGACCCATCGCAATCATGTCTCTGGCCAGGATCGAGGTTTTGCTTAAATCCCGAAAGGACTTTTCCATCTCAAGAAGTTTAGCGCGTTCAGTGACGTGATGCTGTGTCCAGTCGATTGGTTTTTCGGGTTCCAGAATCATGCTGTGAAACGTGGTTCCGAACCGGGCTGCTTTCTCGTCGATGCTTCGCGCAGGTTTACCCATGCGCAGGTTAAACAGTTCACACAAATCGCTGTGGGCGATTCGGTTCATTGTGCGATATTGATGGTCTGTCATCCCTTGATCTTTCTAACGTGTTCTGAACTATACGTTTTGACATTGCTTGTTCCGTCTTCGACGACGCGAACCTTACCGCTAGCAGTCCAGCCCTTGCAGACGCCTACGAAGTTGCGCTGATGAAAACCGCGACGATAGACTTCAACGCGCACCCGATCCCCGTCGGCTATTTCTGATTGAAGCGTGTTCATAAACCCAATAGGCTTGCCCAGCCGCCCGAAACTGACTCCAGGCGGCTGAGTGATGAGAGAAAAGAATCAGGATTAGTTAGCGACTTCGCCAGTTTGGCTGTCTACATCAGCAGGCGGTAGCTTTAACCCATAATCGCCAGCCGTACCGTTGTGAAACGGATTGTAGTAGTTCATCGCCGTTTTGATGTTGGCAATGTCGGTCAGGGTTTCCGTGCGGAATATCCGCCGATCAGCTGCGTAGGCTTTAAGTTCGGCTGTTTTCTCGGGATCGCCATTGCGATAGGAAAACGTAGCGATGTAATACACCCCTTTGGGCTGAATGTTGTTGTTTTCCTTTTTCTCAGCTACCACCGTTACCAGCACATCGGCCAGCGTCAGATCGTCGTAGTATAACGGCTCGATCAATCGGAATATATTATCAACCGAATACCCGTGGAAGAGAATCGCCGACACGCAGTTTTTTTCGTCCACAAAGAATATCTCGGCCCAGTTCTTGGTACCCATGTTGAGAATATTGTCGGTAAATATCCGCCAGGCAATGGGCTGAAACGTGATGGTTCGGCCTAGCTTCTCGTCGCCGTTGATGTTAAACACACCTTCTTTGGCGTCGAAGCGGTACTGACGGGGATGCCCTTCGAGATACTTGTACTTATCGACCAGTTTGCCCGTCAGGTCGTGGACTTTCTGATAGGGCTTGAGTAGCGGTTGCGCATCGGCTGGCACCAGCGCAGATTGTTCGTTCTTCATGATTGATTTTAGAATTAGTGTATTACTGAACTACTGATTTGAGGTAATCTAAAAACTATCGGTTGGCATTATAGCCGGGAGCGGGATCATGAACTTTCACAACCTCGGAGCGCACTACATCACTTTCGCCAATCCATAATCTTTTATCGGCTATAAGCTGTATTTGCATCTGGTACTCAACACCTGCAATGGTTATCTCACCAAAGGCGCACATAATCGTGTGGCCATCTTGATTGCCCTCTCTGGCATCCGCTACGCAATGTGAAAGGGTTTCTTCGAATGGAATTCCTGTCATGATTGATTTTAGAATTAGTGATAACAGGAGCAAAATTGAGTAATATATTTTACATAAACAATATTAATGAGTAATATTTTACTTAATATTGTGAAATATATTTCAAACTCTTATAGATTTATGAGAAACATTACGATTGTGACCAAGATCGCCACTAAAATTGATGGCACCTGGCTTCGGGATGCCATCGATGCATTAGGAGTAAGTGTAAGTGAAGTGACCCGGCAAATGGGCCTAAATCACAATAAACGACTCTATCAGCATTTCAACAACGACAGCCATTTAGGAGGTAGCCATTTATTGGCTTTAAAACAGGCTTTTCCAAAAATAAACCTGAATTACGTAGTAGCCGGAGAGATGCCAATGCTACTGACGTCAACCGACGAAATGAGTATAACGATCGTCAAGCCTTCTACGCTTCAGGTTAACTTTCAGGACCAATAATCTACACTTACAAACATTACTCCCTGACCGTCTAAAACCCTTTGAAAATGGTTAAGTTTACCCTCTAAACCGTGATCAAATATGCACCTTGTTGTACTAATGTTAAAATCAGCCAGAGCAAATAAGGTATAATTATCTGAAATTAAGCCAGTTAACTACTAGCATTATTTTCTCGATAGGAGAAAATACTTTTGTAAAATTGCGCTGTGTTTGTGACACCGATCTTATGAAAATCCTCAATATTAACCAAATCCGGGCGCTTGACCAATCCACTATTGAACATGAACCCATTGCTCCCATCAATTTAATGGAGCGTGCTTCACTTGCCTTTGTTGACTGGTTTGCCCGCCAATTTCCGAATACAACCCCTACTAAACTTTTTTGTGGATTAGGTAATAATGGTGGAGATGGATTAGCGATTGCCCGATTACTTCTTGAGCGTAATTACCCGATTGAAGTATACGTTGTTCGATATGCCCCCCGTGAGTCTGATGATTTTATGCATAACCATCGTCGGCTCAAACTCCTCGTAGAAACCATTCATTATATTGAGCGGGCTCAGGATATTCCGGCTTTGCGGCACAACGAAGTACTCATTGATGCCATTCTTGGCTCAGGATTATCCCGCCCAACGGACGGTATCGTAAAGAGCGTTATTGAGTCGATCAACCGTTCACCGGCCACGGTCGTATCAGTCGATATTGCCAGTGGCCTTTTTGCCGATCAGCCCAATGACGCTACCGATACGATTATTGAGCCCGATTATACCATCACGTTTCAGTTGCCTAAACTGGCATTTATGCTTCCTGCCAACGGCAAGTTTGTCGGCGATTGGCATATTGTTGATATTCGGTTACGTAAACGGTACATCGATCTGGCCCCAACTCCTTACTACTTCACCCAGCCTCAGGATGCGCGCCTGTTACTTCGCAAACGGGACCGCTATTCACACAAAGGCTCGTTTGGCCATGCTTTGCTTATCGCGGGCAGTTATGGTAAAATTGGAGCCGCCGTATTGGCCGCGAAAGCCTGTTTGCGCTCGGGTGTTGGGCTTCTGACTGTTCAGATTCCACGCTGTGGCTACGACGTGTTGCAAACGGCGGTTCCCGAAGCCATGTGCCGTCCCGACGGTGGAGCGAATGTACTAACAGGCACACTTGATCGAGGTATTAGTGAAATAGGTAGCCTAACCCCAGCCGATTATGCGACTGTGGGGGTTGGACCTGGTATTGGCAAAGCCCCCGAAACACTAGATATGCTGAAAGGACTATTGAGATCGATTAAAAAGCCAATGGTACTGGATGCCGATGCCTTGAATCTGATTGCCGAAAATCGTGACTTGCTGAAATATATTCCTCAGAACAGTATTCTGACTCCTCATCCTAAAGAATTCGAGCGGTTAACAAAAAAATGGGAAAATGACTATCAGAAGCTGGACATTCTAAGAGATTTTGCCAAACAACATCGCGTAGTAGTGGTATTGAAAGGGGCCTTCTCGGCCATTGCCACCCCAGAGGGGGATATCCATTTCAACTCAACCGGCAATCCCGGCTTAAGTACCGGCGGCACAGGCGATGTTCTGACAGGTGTACTAACGGCCTTACTAGCTCAAAATTACGATTCCGTAGAAGCCGCCGTACTAGGCGTTTTCGCTCATGGACTAGCAGGCGACCATGTGGCTCAGCAAAGAGGCCCAATTGGCATGACTGCTTCCGATGTTATTGAGGCTCTCCGCTGGGAATAGCGATAAAAATTTTAGTAAACTATAAGGTTATCCCGTTACTTTATGTCTACAGCGGTGTCTTATGAACCAACTGCCGCTGCCAGCCACGCTAATGTTGACAGGTGATTGTCAGAACAGGTAGTAATACGCACTTAAAAGCAGGGTTTTTGCGGTGTTTTTAGAACTGGCAAACGCTCAATTTTGTACTACCCAATTTCATACTGACCCACCCGTGAAACAAATTACGCATAGGGGAAACCGCCCCTCCCGAAAAGATCGTCTTGGCTTCGATCAGACAACTGCTCTGGGTAGCTTAACCGTTGCCCTACTGCTTTATATTCTTTACCATATCTACCCGCTTATTTCTAAAGGAGTCCTTTGGTAAACGTATACAGTATTCGGTTTACGGCGAACCGTTGCCTAGTTCGTTAGCCAGGTTTATTGTAAACGGTAAACTGAATACTATTTCAAAAACTGGTAGGTGGCAAACGCAGCTAGATAAGCCAGGCTCATCATGTAGAGTAGCTGAACACCAGGCCATTTCCAGCTTTTGGTTTCTCGTTGTGTAGCCGCCAACGTACTCATGCACATCATGGCGAATACATAAAAAATCAGCAACGACCAGGCCAGTGCAGGTGTGTACATAGGGCCACCTGTTTTCGGGTTACGCTCCTGCTGAAGTCGCTCCCGAACCGTAACGCCCTCCTCGTCGGCTCCATCCCCTATACTGTAAATCGTGGCCATGGTCCCGACAAAAACCTCACGGGCGGCAAATGAGCTCAACAAGGCAATACCAATTTTCCAATCATAGCCAAGTGGTCTAATTGTCGGTTCGATAAAGTGGCCAAACACACCAGCATACGACGCTTCAAGCCGTTCGGATGCAATCTGGTTCTGGAGTTGATCAGTGGCTAACGTGGGGTGTTGCTGTCGTACCCGCGCTTCAGCCTGATCCATTGCATCGCCTGGACCGTAACTGGCTAACACCCACAAAATGATTGAAATAGCCAAAATAACCCGTCCTGCTTCCCAAACAAAGGATCGAACGCTTTCCCAGACAGTAAGACCAACGTGATTCCAACGGGGCAGCTTAAACGTCGGCAGTTCCATGATGAAATAGCTGCGTTCCTTAGTGCGCAAAAAGAGCTTTAGTACGTAAGCAGCCAACAAAGCGCTTGCCAACCCCAGCAGATACAACCCCATGAGAGCCAGTCCCTGCAAATTAAAAACACCAAGCACACGCTGACTCGGAACCACCAACGCAATCAGAATGGTATAAATAGGCAGCCGAGCCGAGCAGCTCATAAGGGGAGTGACCAGAATGGTAATTAGTCGATCACGACGGGTTCCAATACTACGAGTAGCCATAATGGCGGGTACGGCACAAGCTACACCCGAAATCAAAGGCACAACACTCCGACCATTCAGCCCAAATTTCCGCATGATCCGGTCCATGATAACCATCACGCGCGACATATATCCCGATTCTTCCAGCAATGAGATCAGCAGAAACAAAAAAGCAATCTGCGGAATAAACACCAGAATCCCTCCAACGCCAGCCAGAACCCCATCGGTAAGCAGGTCGGTAAGCGGGCCAGCAGGCATACTTTCCTTCAGCTGACCATTCAGCCAGGCCACCCCCGCGTCGATAGCGTCCATAAAGGGTTGCGCCCAGGCGAAGATGGCCTGAAAAATTAGCAGGAGAATAAAGCCGAAAATGGCGTATCCCCAAACCGGATGCAGCAACACGCGATCCAGTTTCTGGCTCCAGGTAGGTTGCCCTATTGGTCGTTGGTTAGTCATTGTCTCGGCGACAATGGCTGCAATCCGCTTGTATCGGGTAATGGTTTCTCCTGCCTGAAATGTTTGTTCATTGAACTGATACTTATCAATAAGCGCATCGAGTCCAATCTGTTGCTGACGATTTAAAAATGTGAACCCATCGTGCTGAATCACATATTGCAGTGCTAGGTAATTGTTATCAAGACCATACTGTTGTCGGGTATCGGCAATCAGGCCGGGCGCTTCGTCGGCTGGATCAAAAAATAGTTTACCCGGTAAGGTTGGTTCCTGAATCTGACTGGTAACCGCTTTTTTGAGCGAGTCAAGTCCTTCGCCCGTTCGCGCGTTGATGCGCACCACGGGCACCCCTAATCGCATGGCTAATTTGACGGCATTAACCTCCTTGGCTTGCTTATGAGCCACATCCAGCATATTCAACGCCAGAATGACGGGCACTCCCAGGTCGGCAACCTGGGTAAAGAGCAGTAAATTTCGGTGTAAGTTCGAGGCATCGACAACCACAATGGCCACATCGGGGTAATCAGTGTGGTCGGGGTTTGCCAGAATATCGGTAACGAGTTGTTCGTCGAGCGACTTAGGGTAAATGGAGTAAACACCGGGCAGGTCAACAACGGTAGCAACGGTCTGCGCATCGATCGACCAGGTTCCAAATTTTTTATCAACCGTAACCCCCGGGAAATTACCGGTTTTCTGACGCAGGCCGGTTAGCTGATTAAATAAAGAGGATTTTCCGGCATTGGGGTTGCCTACAAGGGCAATTACGGGGGAACTCAACTCGGTATAGTTTGTAGTCTGCCAGATTGGGGAGGCAAAAAAGCTTACCCCCTACAAGCCTGGAGTTTAGTCAACAAAAATGGTCGCGGCTTCCGATTTACGGAGGGCAAGGCAATAGCCCGATACATCCAGGCAAATTGGATCACCGAGTGGAGCCTTACCACATAAACATACTTCGGCACCGGGCAAACAGCCCATTTCGAGCAGTTTAAGCGACATTACCTGGTTTCCAAACGACTGGATAGTGGCTCGTTCGCCTATTTTCAAATCAGCAACACTACGCTTACTCATGGTGGGTACTGCCAATGTTTATTTAGATTCAGTTTAATTAACGCAAGATTACAACGGAAAGTTGTAGAATGCAAGGAAGGCTCCCACAAAATCCATATAGATGCAATTTATAGGTTTTCCTGTAGGCCAAATGTAGGGGTTTGTAGATGGTTCGTCAATGAGCGGGATATGACCTTTGTCATGTCGTTAATCATCAAAAATCATATGCAACACGCTCTGCCTACCCCAACTGCCTCCGCATTTACCGGCGTCGATCCCAAAACTGAAGATGAAGGCTTTTTTACCGTACTGTACGAAATCATTCGTCGGCATCCTGTTTTGTTTACAGTCCTGTTTATGATTCCTTTTGTGGCTTTACTGATCTCACTGGGTTTCAAATGGTTTTACGTGTTCAATGATTCAGCGCATTACCTATCCAACTTTCAGATCGACCCCAAAACCGGAGGCTGGTCGGATCAGAAAGTTTATTTCAGCCCCGGCCTCGACCGCTACATTCGCGAGCTTGACATTGCTGGTCTGCTGGGGGGTATCGTCGGGATTTTCATCGGCCTGTTCGTAACAGTATCGACAGAGAAAGCCAATCGTCAGAAAGAGAAGATTAATCAGCAGGAAATGGAGCATATCAAAACCCAGACCAATCTGCTGGTCCAGGCTACCCAATCACTGAATACGCTGATGGTTGATGTAAGCGGCAAAGTCAACGAAAAAGTGCAGTTGATGGAAGGTGCCGATGAACTCCTGGAAGGGATTGGCAAAGTGGTCGAGTCAGCGCAGTCGCAGGGAAACGATTTGCTGGTGCTATCCAACACAGCCCGTATTGAAGGCATCGCCCCGTATCGCATGGAATATGTGGCTAAACACGCCAATCTGAAACCCCATGAGTTGCGGAATGCTACCCAATTTGATTACGCCCGCAAAGCCGAAGCCCTCCAGCGCGATCGTACCGATATTGAAAATAAACTAAAAGGTGCAGCTCTGTATCTGCAAAATATGGGAAGCGATGCCCACGTTGAGTTCGTCACCCTCAATGATCAGAACGAAGGCGCTACCCATGCGTTTCTGAAATACCTCGGCAAAGTCGTCAACGAACACATTTCGGTTGAAACGTACCGTCCCGGTAGCAATGCAATTCTGACTAGCCGCGAAGATATCCCACATCATAATCGGTTTCTGGTAGCCTCGTCGACCGAAGATACTACCGACCCTAAAGCCTTACTCGTTAGCCAGTTATACAAAGATCATTCGCAGGCGATTCAGGAAATGCAGGAACTGGGCATACGTGTATCGAAGGTCAACAAAACGCTTCCGGTCCAACTGTTTATCAGTGCACCTCGTGAAAATAAACCCGGCATCTTCCGTGGGCTGTGCGTCTGTATCCTCGGTAGCGGCTCAAGTGCCAGTGGACGAGCGACCAAACTAACCGCCTTTCTGACTGAAGACCCGCACATTGTCGCTTCCATGACCGAACTCTTCTACGATTACCAGTCCGATGGTCGGATGAATACACAGGAGTTTGTTGGCCACATCAACATGAAATAATCCAACGATTTCGGATCGATTTTTAAACCCAAGCTACACCCATGTCTACCTGGTTACTCATTCAAAAACTCTGGCCGTTTATCCGCACCTACCGGGGTAGCCTGGCGCTGGCCCTGCTGCTAACTACCGTTGGGGCATTACTGGCACAGATTACTCCCCTGGTGATGGAGTACACGGTCAATACCGTTCAGGGGCTGCTGAAACACCCTATCGATAAAGGTGAGGTAACCTGGGTAGTTGGTACGCTGGTCGCTATTCTTTTGACTAAAGAATTACTGAGTTTACTGGTTCAGCTAGGCCAAAAGTTTCTGAGTGATCGCATTCGCTTTCGGATGGCGGCCGACCTCTATGACTACACCATTCGCCGGATTGCGTCTTACCATTTATCGTTTTTTGCCCTCAGTCAGAACCAGACTGGCAAGCTCGAAAAACGAATTGACAAAGGCATCGAAAACCTGACCAAAACCGTCAAAAACCTGTTTGTCGATATAGTGCCGATGCTGGCCAATGCGGTGTTTGCGCTAGTCCTGATCTACAATAAAAATGTTGGCGTCGGGCTTGTTGCGACGCTGGTGTTGCCTCTATACGCATACATCAGTCGTGAACAGACCAACCGTCAGAAGCAGATTCGACGCAATATTCAGGAGGTTCGGGAAAACAAGACCAATGCCCTGTTCGGGCTGCTGGAATCCATTTTCGTTGTAAAGTCCTTTGTGCGGGAAACGTATGAACAGCAACGCCAGCACGACATCAACCGCAACCTGTGCGAAAACGAAATCCGTCACCACCGCACCAATTATCTGTTCGATGGTCTGAAAAGCGTGGCCGAACAGGTCGGGATTATATTGGTTTTTGTCGTCACTATCTATTTTGTGTTGAACCGGCAAATGACCGTTGGGGCTATTCTGCTCCATATTATGCTGTTCAACAACGTATCGGCCCCGGTTCGGCATCTCCACCGCATCTACGACGAATATACCGAAGCCCTTGTGTATGCCGAAGGCTTCTTCGATATGATCGAAAACGACACATATTTACCCCAGACGGGTACATTGACCAGTTCGGCCTGGAAAGGGCATTTTTCACTGCGAAACGTGGATTTCGTCTATCCGAATGGGAAACAGGCACTTCGTAACGTCACCATTGAGCTGGAACCGGGAAAAGTGACGGCCCTTGTAGGACTATCGGGAGCGGGTAAGAGTTCGGCGTTGAATCTGTTGGCGGGTTTTTATGATCCTACCCAAGGGCAGGTATTGCTGGATGGGCAACCACTGTCGGCTTACGACAGCGCGTTTGTTCGGGAAAACGTAGGGTTAGTCCTTCAAAAGAACCACATTTTTACTGGAACAATTGAAGAAAACATCCGCTACGGTCGTCTGGAAGCTACGCACGAAGACGTGATTGAAGCGGCCCGGAAGGCGTGTCTGCACGAACAGGTTCTCAAATTACCCAATGGCTATGCTACCGAAGCCCGGTCGTTATCGGGTGGACAGCAACAACGCATCGCCATTGCCCGGTTGTTTTTGAAAAACCCGCCCGTGTTGTTCCTCGACGAACCCACTGCCAGCCTGGATGCCATTACGACGGAGCAAATCAAGGAAAGTCTGGATGCTATCAAGAAAGACCGAACAGTTCTGATTATCTCCCACAACATCAGCCAGATTATGGATGCCGACAAGATTTACGTGCTGGAAGAGGGTGATGTAATTGGCGAGGGCACCCATGAATCGCTCTATCAGGTAAAAGGACTGTACCGGGATATTATCGACTCCAATGCACGCACGCTAAACATCAGTCGACTGGCGGCTACGGTGTTAGGTTAGTTTCATGCTTGAGACGCGAAACAAGAAATTTAATATATTATGAATCAACCTATTCGAGGATATACGTTAGTACAGTGGCTCGGTTCAGGCGGTATGGGCGAGGTGTATCAGGCCATCCATGACACCACACAGCGTACCGTAGCAATCAAGCTGTTAAGCCGACTGGAACAGGCGGAA
The DNA here is from genome assembly GCF_002056795.1 of Spirosoma aerolatum. NCBI lineage: Bacteria > Pseudomonadati > Bacteroidota > Cytophagia > Cytophagales > Cytophagaceae > Spirosoma > Spirosoma aerolatum. The sequence goes on from NZ_CP020104.1 coordinate 4,667,770, forward strand.
CGGTTTCGGAACGAAGCAGCTTTACAGGCCTCCGTCCGCCATCCGCACGTCGCCCTGATCTATGAGTTTTTTGTAGAAGGTCAGCTTCCATGCCTGGTTATGGAGTATGTAGAAGGCCCAACCATCCAACAAACCCTCCGTCGAAATGGCCCTATGTCGGAACAATCAGCCTGGAAAATCCTGGGACAACTAGCGTCTGCGCTCGATTATCTGCATAGCCGGGAAATTGTTCACCGTGACCTGAAAGCCGGCAATATAAAACTCACGCGTGAAGGTCAGCCTAAATTACTGGATTTCGGACTGGCCCGACAGACTAACGCTCCCCGCCTGACCCGCCAGGGGCACGTAGTTGGAACGATGGCTTCGATGGCTCCTGAGCAGTTTTCGGGTGTTAGCAGTGCCGCTTCCGACTGCTGGGCACTGGGTGTCCTGTTTTACGAAATGCTGACCAGCTATACGCCTTTTGGCGGGAGTACAGAATCAGAAATCGGACGACTGATCCAAAAGGCCGACTATCTGTCGCCAGTTAAACTAAATCCTAACCTGTCTCGCGCCAGCGAGCGACTGATTCAGAAACTACTCACCGTATCGCCCGAACGTCGGCTGACAGCTCAACAGGTTTTGGCAATCATTCAGGAGCCATCCCGGCTCGACATTCCCGACTGGATGGGACCCATGCAAAAATGGTGGAAGAAAATTAAATCATAACCCGCACATCCCGGTTCAGGGTTAATGGGTTAAATCCCATGCGAAACGTAGAATGGTAGCCGCTATGACCAGCAGGAAGAATACCCGAATAAATCGGTTACCTTTTGAGATAGCCAGCCGGGCTCCCAGAAACGCTCCCGAAAGGTTAGCAACTGCCATTGGAATGGCCGCTGCATACAGGATATAGCCCTTTTGCGAAAAGAAAAACGTGCAGGCCAGATTAGTCGACGCATTGACCAGTTTAGCATGCGCACTGGCTTTCAGAAAATCGAAACCAATCAGGGCAATAAACCCAAGGACCAGAAAACTACCCGTTCCGGGTCCGAAAAATCCATCATAAAACCCAATAATTACCCCCATTGCCCACATGCGTATGCGCTGTTGCCGCTCTGTAACCACGCCCTGCGGGACTTGCCCAAACTCTTTTTTGGTAAACGTGTAGATAAAGACAGCGATCAGAATGAGCAGCGCCAATGGCTTCATAAAACTGTTCGGCACCCGTGTCAGTGTCAATGCACCCAACCACGAAGCCCCAAAGGCAATGGCCATCATCGGCCCAATAAAACGACCGGAAACAGCCACCTGTCGGCTGTATTGAAAAGCTCCCATCAGGCTACCCGACAACGAGGGAATTTTCGTTGTGCCAATCAGGGTAGGAACCGGATATTGGGGAAGCGTAAACAGAATGGCGGGCGTTTGGATCAGCCCTCCTCCCCCAATGATTGCATCAATAAAACCCGCCAGAAACGAGAAGAAACAAAGCGTACCGATTGAACCGTAATCCATGCATGAACGAATGAACGGCAAAGATCATCATTTGAACCCGATTGTTGTACGCTTCACAGCTTTTCTCCTCATCTCCTTTCCTCCTTTCCTTCGCCTGCCGTAACTTTGCGGTAACAAACAATAGGGTATGGTCGAATCGGTTAGGCAAATGGGCGCATTGATGCGGAAAGAGTTTCTGCTCGAATGGCGGCAACGCTACGCACTCAATGGTATGCTACTTTACATTGTTAGTGCCGTATTTGTCTGTTACCTAAGCTTTAATGCCCGCCGTGGCCAGTTGACGCCCATTGTCTGGAATACCCTATTCTGGATTATTCTGCTGTTTACGGCCATCAATGCCATTGCCAAAAGCTTCGTGCAGGAACGGGCCAGTCGACAGCTTTATTACTATACACTCGCCAGCCCCCAGCAGATCATCCTGTCAAAAATACTGTACAATACCCTGCTGATGCTGGTGTTAGCGTTTCTGGGGTTTGGCGTGTATGCGTTTGTACTGGGCAACCCGGTAGGTGATATGCCTTTGTACCTTTTAACCCTGGTGCTGGGTGCCATCGGGTTTGCTTCTTCGTTGACACTGGTATCGGGTATTGCCAGCAAAGCAGAAAACCCAGCCACGTTGATGGCAGTGATGAGTTTCCCGATCATTTTGCCCTTGTTGCTCACGTTGTTGAAAATTGCCAAAAATGCACTCGACGGTCTCGACCGATCGGTGAGTTGGAGCGAGGTAGGTACAGTACTGGCTATTGACGCTATTGTGCTGACAGTATCCTGGTTGTTGTTTCCGTTTTTATGGCGGAGCTAAGTAACGCGGGTGGGAACCCGCTTTTTAATTGAAGATGCGGGTTCCCACCCGCGTTACCTTATGAATAAAAACTGGTGGAAGGCTCTGGCCGTTCTGATTCTGACGTATGTAATTCTGCAGGGTATGCTGGGCGTAGTGCCCCGGCAACCGATTTTAAACGAGAGTATCCGGAATGTGTATTTCCACGTTCCGCTCTGGTTCGGGATGATTACCCTGCTGCTCACATCGGCCATTTACTCCATTCGCTACCTTCGCAATGGTCGGTTCGATGACGATGTGGTGGCCGTTGAGTTTGCCAATACGGGCATTTTGTTTGGTATTTTAGGTTGTGCAACAGGGTCCATCTGGGCGAATTTTACCTGGGGCGAACCCTGGCCCAACGATCCGAAGCTAAATAGTGTGGCTATTGCCATGCTCATGTATCTGGCCTATATGATCCTTCGCGGATCGTTCGATGATGAGCAACGACGGGCGCGTATTTCGGCCGTCTATAACATCTTTGCGTTTGCCGTATTTATTCCCCTCATTTTTATTGTTCCCCGACTAACCGATTCGCTACACCCTGGTAATGGGGGTAACCCGGCTTTCGGCAAATACGACATGGACAATAGACTTCGGATGGTGTTTTATCCGGCTATTATCGGCTTTACATTGCTGGGGGTATGGATTACCCAACTGCGCGTTCGCTATCGCCGAATAAAAGCGGCCCTCGATGAGTAAACTCATGTAGTGTTCATGAATGATTCAGTGTATTTTTGCGTTATTTTTCTAACTATTTCGTAGTCAAATGCGATTGTCATTTATACGAAAAGCGCCACTAGCCGCTTTTCTGTTACTCAGCCAGCATCTATTCGCCCAGCAGCCCGTTGCCGACGGTGTTGAAATGGCTGATCGGTTAAGAGCCGATGGTAAAATCTGGGTGGTTGTTGCCGTGATTGCAGCCGTATTTGCTGGAATTATCATCTATCTGATTCGGCTGGACCGCCAAATCAGTAAACTGGAAAAGGACGTCAGGAAAAAATCGTCGTCTGTAATCAGCCATTAAGCCCCAAACAAACCACAGCTAACAAGTACTAATCCCATGAAAGTTTCGCACATTATCGGCATTATCGTTATCGCCATTGCTATTGGTGTGATTGCCAGCACGGCAGGTGACGCCAGTGTATACACGACCTTTACTAAGGCCGAAAAAATGGCTCAGGACGGCGACGAAAAAATGATTCACGTTGTCGGCAAACTCAAAAAGGATTCTCATGGGCAAATTGTCGATATGTTTTACAACCCGGCTATCGACCCCAATCACTTTGAGTTTACCCTTGTCGACAATGACCAACGGGCTCAGAAAGTGATTTACAATAGCCCTAAACCTCAGGATTTCGACCGTTCGGAGCAGGTTGTGGTTATCGGAGCGATGCAGGGCGATCATTTCCAGTGCAAAAAAATTCTGTTGAAGTGTCCGTCGAAATACCAGAACAACAAGCTCGAAACGACTGAACACGAAGCTAAAACGGCACAACTATAAAAAGAGTGAAAGAGCGAATGAGTGAAAGAGCGGAAAACAATCCGGCAACAATTCACTCATTCGCTCTTTCGCTCTTTCACTCTTTTTAAGTTATGATACACACAACTGTCGGGAACCTCGGCCACTTTTTCGTCATCTTATCCTTTGTCACGGCTTTGGTGGCAACGGTGGGTTATTTTTTGTCGGCTCTTGGACGACCAGCTAAAACTCAGACTCAGGCAGTCGAGGAGCCTCAGTTAGCCTATGCCGGTGAATCCACCAACGAAGCAAGTTTCGGAGGTAAAACCGCCAAACGAAAAGCGAAGCCCACTGTTCAAATAACAGAGCCACCCACACGGGACGACTGGAGGAAGCTGGCACGCTGGGCTTTCTACCTGCATGGGACTGCGGTTGTGGGGGTTGCGGTCTGCCTGTTCTACATCATTTTCAATCACTATTTCGAGTATCATTACGCCTGGAGCCACTCCTCGCGAGCACTTCCGATCAAGTATATGATTGCCTGTTTCTGGGAAAGCCAGGAAGGATCATTCCTGCTTTGGTTATTCTGGAATGCGGTGCTAGGCGCTGTTTTGATTCGTACCGCCGGGTCGAAATGGGAAGCGCCCATGATGACTATTTTTGCCTTGGTCCAGGCATTCCTTGCCTCCATGATTCTGGGCGTTGTTTTTGGGGATTCGTTTAAAATTGGCTCATCGCCTTTTCTGCTACTCCGGGATGCGATACCCGATGCGCCGATCTTCGCTACAGACCCTAATTTTATCCCGAAAGATGGTAACGGCCTGAATCCGTTGCTCCAGAATTACTGGATGGTCATTCATCCGCCTACCCTATTTCTTGGCTTTGCATTGACCCTGGTTCCGTTTGCGTTTTGTGTAGCGGGTCTCTGGCGAAATCAGCCTTCTGAATGGATTCGGCCAGCACTCCCCTGGGCTCTTTTTGGTGCTATGATCCTGGGCGTAGGTATCATGATGGGCGGTTACTGGGCTTACGAAACACTCAACTTTGGCGGATACTGGAATTGGGACCCCGTTGAAAATGCGGTCTATGTCCCCTGGCTTGTCATGGTGGCCTCTATTCACGGTATGCTGATTGCCAAGCGTAGCTCAACAGGCCTTAAAACCGCTATCATTCTGGCCATCAGCACGTTCCTATTAGTACTCTATGCTACCTTCTTGACCCGTAGTGGTATTTTGGGTAATGCATCGGTTCACTCGTTTACTGATCTTGGCCTTTCCGGCCAGTTGTTGATCTATCTGCTGGTGTTTGTGGCGGTTTCGATTGTACTGGCAGCCAGCAAATGGAAATTCATACCTAGCGATGAAAAAGAAGCCTCAGTCTATACCAAAGAGTTCTGGCTCTTTATGGGAGCCACTGTTCTTTGTCTGGCCGCATTTCAGGTAATTGCCACTACGTCGATCCCAGTGTACACGAAGATTCTGGAATCGTTCGGCAAAATCACGAATCTGGCTCTCCCCGCCGATCAGATTGCTCACTACAATAAATTCCAGATTTGGTTTTTCGTTGCCATCTGCCTGCTAACGGGCGTGGGACAGTTTATGTGGTGGCGGAAAATCGAAGCAAAAAAGTGGGATGCGCTTATTACACCGGGAATCATTACGCTACTCATTAGCGCCGGTCTGATTGCCTTCGGATCGATGAAAAACCCGGTTTTCATGGCATTGCTGGTGGCTTCAGTCTTTGCGCTTGTTACCAACGGTTCTATCCTGATTGGTGTTATCCGGGGCAATTATCGGTTTTCGGGCGGAGCCATTGCCCACATCGGTATGGCCCTGATGCTGCTGGGCATTCTCTATTCGGCAGGTTTTTCGAAAGTCATTTCGCTGAATACGACCGGTTTACTCATTTCCAAACAGGATGAGTTCACGAAGAACGATAATAAGGAAAATAAGGAGAATACACTGCTTTGGCTGAATCAACCCGAACGCATGGGCCCCTACCAGCTAACCTACCGGGGCCAGCGTATCGAAGCCCGCGACGTACCGGGGTATCTTTCCCGCAAGGATGTAATGGTCATCGAAGGTGATTTTCATGGCATTGCCCAACGGGATATTGAGCAGAATGGCAAAGTCTATTACAAAAAAGGGGATACCCTGGCTCTTTACCCCGAAAACACTTACTATGAAGTTGAATACCGAGAGCCAGGGGGAAAAGTATTTAGCCTGTATCCACGCGCTCAGGTAAACGAACGAATGGGTCTGCTGGCATCGCCTGATATTCGGCATAAGGTCGACCGAGATATGTACACCTATGTATCGTCGGTGCCTGACCCGAATGCTGAAAACAAGTGGGAAAAAACCGAAACCTATTCTGTAGCGATCAAAGATACCTTCTTCCTGAACGACTATGTGGCTATTCTGGACGATGTGGTACGCACGAACGAAGTAGATGGGATTGAAGTAGGGCCAGAAGATGCGGCTGTTCGGGCGAATGTACGGGTGCTCGATAAAAATGGCGAGCATATGCTCACCCCCGCCTTCGTTATCAAAAACCGAATGGTAGCCCACCCCGCCGAAATCAGCGATGAACTTGGTGTTCGTATTCAACTGAACGAAATTGACCCGCGCACGGGCAAATTCTCATTTGCTGTGAACCGTACCCAACGCGATTATATCGTCATGAAAGCCGTTGAAAAACCGCTGATCAATATTCTCTGGATTGGTACACTGGTCGTTGTACTTGGTCTGAGTATTTCGACAGTCCGTCGATATCGGGAATTCCAAAAGAGTCGATAGCCTACGGTCGTCAGTCGGTAGATATTGACGGCTAATGAACCATGAAGCTAAAACTTTCTGAGATTTTACTCCTGTCGGCGGCTGCCGGTTTTCTGATTCTCTGGATTGCGGAGTATCAGCGCACATCGTTTGCCGAAAGCTACTGGTTACTCATGTTATGCTTGGGCTTTCTGCTGTCTTTCCAATATTTCAAAAATAAACGACTCGAACGAGAAAAAGCCGTTTCTCCTACCATCAAACAAATGATAGACGAACGGAAAAAAAAAAGAAATGACGGATAACGCAGCGTGAAGAATTGCGATTCTTCACGCTGCGTTTATTATGCCTATGGAATCATACGCCCTTTTGTTTGGTGCTTTACTTGCTCTGGTCCTGGCCGGCTTTTTTTCAGCCGTCGAAATGGCGTATGTATCCGTAAACCGGCTGTACTTTGAACTCCACAGCAAACAAGGTCCCTTAAGCGAAAAATTAGTATCGGGCTTCCTGAAAAATCCAATTCTGTTTATTGGAACCACGCTAACCGGAAACACGCTTTTTCTGGTTCTGTACACCGTATTAGGTGTCATGGCCTTGAATCCATTACTGGCACTGATACTGCCTCCTGCCTGGGCAGCGCACGAGTTTGTCATCATTGCCATTGAGACGCTTATTCTCACCATCATTTTCTTGCCGTTTGCTGATTACATTCCCAAAAGTCTGGCGCTCATTCATCCCGACCGATTTCTGGAAGGGCTTGCTGTTCCACTCTGGGTAATCTATAAAGCCATTGCTCCTATTGTTCGGGTGTTAGTTGGGACGGCTCGCTTTTTCATTCGGTACATTCTCGGTAAACGAAACCCGGAAATTCGGCCCGTTTTTGGCCTGACAGATCTCAACCAGTATCTCCAGCAGCTTAATCAAAAAGCCGACGCTGAAAAAGAAGTTGAGGTCGATACCGAGATTTTTAACAACGCCATTGAGTTTCGGGATGTGCGCGTACGTGACTGTCTGGTGCCACGCACTGAAATTGCGGCTGTTGCCGTCGACGATTCGGTTGAAGACCTCCGGCAGGCTTTTCAGGACAGTGGTCATTCAAAAATTGTCGTATACCGCGATACCATCGACGACGTAATCGGATACTGCCATGCGCTGGCCCTGTTCAAAAAACCGGCCACTATTGAAGAAATCATTACGCCAATCATTACCGTTCCCCAAACCATGCCCGCGCAGGACTTATTCCTGCGGTTTTTGTCTGAGCGGAAAAGCCTCGCGCTGGTAGTCGATGAATTCGGTGGAACAGCGGGCATTGTGAGCGTAGAAGACATGGTGGAGCAGATTTTCGGTGAAATTCAGGACGAATACGACACCAACGAAGATTGGATTGAGCAACAGCTTGATGAACGGACCTGGCTACTAAGTGCCCGTCATGAAATCGATAGTCTGAACGAAACTTACGGCTGGAACATCCCCGAAGGCAGCTATGATACACTGGGTGGACTTATTCTGGCCACCCACGAAGATGTGCCACAGGTTGGCGAGGTTATTGAATTTTCGCCCTTTACATTCACTATAGTATCTATGGATGGCACTCGAATCGATACGGTCAAAGTACATTTGAATCGTGAAAAATAACCGAATTGTCACTCCATCGCCCCTTATCAGTCAATATACTTTTTGTACGTTGCCCGATAGCCAAATAAGTAGGCTACTGGTGTTAACGCGGTAAAGATCACTTTCTGAATGGCAAAGGCAGGCTTCGGGAGCCGATAAACTGTCATAAACCGATTCAGCAGAAGAACCGCCTGCAAAAACGGCGGCACCCCATCTTCATTGGTTTTGCCTTCATTCGCCAATCCGGTAGCCGTTTCTAAAAAATATTCCGTGATCAACGCCGGTCGAACCTGCCAGTTGACTACCGTCTGCTGGTCCCCCTCATTCCACATCGAATGGATTGTTTGTTTGGGAATGCGGAATGACTCACCCTGTTTGTAAACCCGTGTCTGACCATTGCTCCGAACGGTTAACTCACCAGCGAGTATAGTAAAATCTTCAACCTGCGACGGGTGGTAATGGGATGCAGGTTCCCTGGAGTGCGCTTTGAAGGTAGCCTCCATATCCAGCACCTCCCCATCGGTATCCTCGCTCGTTTTCAGGAAGCGAATTGTCTGCCCGGTTCTTATATTGTGGATTCGTTTAGTAGCGTAAGCCATCTGTATTTTTCCTTTAGCCTGTTAAAGTTGACGGAACACATATCCTGTTCACAATACCCCATCCAATGAAACGGAACAATTAACCCATGAACCGACCGAAGCGCGTCTTTCTGTTTGTCTGAAAAGCAAGGATCGATCGATTATTCGCACGTCGGTGCTGATGGACCAAAGGAGTTTGCTTACTTTTGACCATTACTATTTTATGACTCTGTGGATTCTTCACTCATTCAAAAAACGGTAGCCCAGCATCTATTGGCTGTACAGGCCGTCCGGCTCCGCCCTGCTGAGCCCTTCACCTGGAGTTCAGGATGGAAATCACCCATTTACTGTGACAATCGGATTACGCTCGCCCACCCTGAGGTTCGTAGCTTTATTAAAAACGCCCTGGCTCAAGCCATTCAGCAGCACTTTCCAACGGCTGATGTGATTGCGGGTGTAGCCACTGCAGGTATCCCGCAGGGGGTGCTGGTGGCCGACGAACTAAACCTGCCCTACTGCTACGTTCGGCCTGAACCCAAAGTACATGGCATGGGCAAACAAATTGAAGGCCATCTGTCAGCCGGTCAACGAGTAGTCGTTATTGAAGATTTAATTTCGACCGGCGGTAGTTCGCTTAAAGTGGTCGATGCCCTACGAGCCGCTGGTGCAGAGGTGCTGGGTATGGCGGCTATTTTCACCTATGGCTTTCCGATAGCCGATCAGAATTTTGCCAATAAAGGTGTGCCACTGGTTAGCTTAAGTAATTATGACGCGCTCCTGAAAGAGGCTCAGGCACTTGACTATATTCCAGCCGACGCGATGGAATCGTTAGCAGCCTGGCGACAGAATCCGTCCGAATGGGGGAAATAAATACAGTTTCCGGTATACAGATTTCAGCAAACGGAAGCGACTGAATCCGAAACTGTATATCAAGCAAACCAACTAAATTGTATGAGCCAAGCTGAACATTCCCCCACACCCGACATTACCAAGACCTATACAAATGGCGAGATTACCGTGGTCTGGAAACCGGCCGTCTGTATTCATTCCAAAATCTGCTGGACGCAGTTGGTCGAGGTATTCAACCCAAGAAAACGCCCATGGGTCAATATGGATGGGGCAACGACACAGCACATTGCTGACCAGGTTGATCGCTGTCCATCGAAAGCACTAAGTTATTACCGAAATGAAGAGCCGGTTAAAATCGACGATATTCAGGCGGGAAGCATTGTAGAGCCCTTGCCCAATGGCCCGCTTTTGGTATATGGGAACCTCAGGGTAAAAGATGCCAGCGGCCACGAAACTCAGAAAAATAAAGTAACCGCCTTCTGCCGGTGCGGTGGTAGTACCAACAAACCGTACTGCGACGGCACACACGTTAAAATTGGCTTTGTCGGTTGACGTAAGCTTGCATCTGTTTAACCGTTTAGGCAGACAGGCACTAAAATAGTTTTGTTCTGCGAGGTACAATTTGTACCTCGCAGAACAAAACTATTTTAGTGCCTGTTATTTAACGGGTATATCGTGACAAAGCGAACCAGCATTCGCTCGCTCATAATAGTATAGATAGAGATTGGCCACTACATTCCGTGCAGAGTGCCCCAATCCCCAGCCCATTGCCTCACTTTTCGCAATTGATTACTCGACTCTTTATTCGAACTGCAAGGCTAATTGCGACTGAATAAGCTGACTCATTGCAGCCCAGGTGGTATCCCAGGAATGGCTCAACAGAAACACATCGACTTCTTCCCACGAGTTGTTTTCGAGCAGGGCTCTGGCAATAGCCTGCTCAAAGGCATCAGGCGAATTCGCAATGGCAACAGGAGTTAGATGGCCATACATACTAACCACGTCATGAATTGGCGTCGATACAACGGGCAGGCCAGCCGCCAGGTATTCGGGGGTTTTGGTAGGGCTTATATACCGGGTAGCTTCATTGATGGCAAATGGCATGATGGCTACATCCCAATGAGAAAAATAATGCGGCAACGATGCATATTGCTTAAAGCCCAGGTAATGAATATTAGGTGCCTGTGGTAAGTTTGCCCAGTCAATTTTCACCACGGGTCCCAACAACGTAAACTGCCAGTCGGGCCGCTTTTGAGCCAGAGATCGGAGTAAATGAAGATCCATTCGCTCGTCAATGACACCACTGTAACCAATACGAGGCCCCGGAATGGACACTAAATCGGTAGGTAGAGGAAGTTCGTTTCGGGCGGGTGAAAAATGATTAAAATCAATGCTACTGGGAAACGCAAATACATGCTCATGCCGGCCCTGCTTGGCTTCAAATAGACTTAGCCCACCCGTAAATACCAGATGAGCCCGTTTGAGCAGTTCTTTCTCCTGTTCCAGCAAATTCGCCGGAGCCCCTAAAAAAGCCGAAAGCTCATCCATGCAGTCATAGATCATCAGTTGGGGTTTCAGGTGGCGGCTGAAAGCCAATGCCATCGGAGTGTAGTACCAGGCTATAAAATCCTGGATGGAATGCTGAGCCATGAGTTGATCGACCGCTCTTCGCTGTAGTTCAAGGCTTTTTTCAGGGCTGCTGCCATGGGGGATATGCGGAACAACTACGGTGAGGTTTGGGTCAATCGAGCGAAGCTCCAGTTGGTAGCTTTCGCCATAAATCGGCTCTTCCACAAACCAGACCCGCCACTGACGGCTAGCCCGACTTAGCAAATGCTGGGGACGCTGAAAAACAAAGTTCCATCGCAGATGAGAAAAACACACTAGATCGGTTATCTCCTGATCGATTAACGGGGTGGGCTTTGAAGGCAGTGAAGAAACAGGACTGGCCTTTTCTTTTTTCAAATTTGGGACGGACATGGGCTGTTGAAGGATATAAATGATGAACATTGCCTGAAGGCAATGTGCGGTAATCGTCGCAGGAGTATGAACGGTGTATGCGTACGGTTGTTAACGACGCGCTGGAATCCTATCCGAACAGACTGGTTTCACATCTGAATTGTTAGCAGACGGTCCGCCCACATAGTGCTAGCCCGACAATCCGCAAACAATTTCCAGGTGAATGCTCTTTCGGATAAGGACACATCTGGAATTGCACCGCATTGACATTTATGGATTCTTCACTACACCACAACAACCCCTTCCAGTCGTTCTGGTGGGCGGGCTTCGAGTGCGCCGATCAGTTGAATTGTTTCGGTCATCGGGTCGATTTACTAACTCAAACCGGACACCTGGACTTGATCGAGACCGATTACCGTCGGCTTTTACCGTTTCAGATTCGAACCGTTCGGGAAGGAATCCGCTGGAGCCAGGTTGAAAAACGGGCGTATCAATACGACTGGAGTATGGTTAAAACGTTGTTGGATACGGGGCACAAACTCGGTGTTCAGCAAATCTGGGATCTGTGTCATTTTGGCTATCCCGACGACCTAACTCCCCTACATCCCCTGTTTGCCCGTCGTTTTGCCGATTTGAGCCGCGCGTTTGTCCAATTTTACCGTGACCACTATCCCGACGAAGACCTGATTGTAACGCCTATCAACGAAGTCAGTTTCATTTCCTGGCTAGGTGGCGATGCACGGGGAACCACGCCATATTGCATCAATCAGGGTTGGGAGGTGAAACGAGGACTGATGCGAGCGTATATTGAAGCCGTAGCCGCCATGCGTGAAATTGATCCTACCGTTCGCATTCTGACTACCGAGCCGCTGGTTCAAATCGTCCCTCCTCTGGAGGCTACTTCAGACCAGATCATAGAAGCAGCCATTGCCGACGAAGCCCAATTCCAGGCTGTTGATATGCTGGCGGGTTATCTGGCTCCCGATCTGGGCGGCTCACCCGACTATCTGGATATACTGGGCTTCAATTATTACTATAACAATCAGTGGATACTTGGTTTTACTGACTATCTGCCCTGGGGCGACGCCATACCTGACCCACGCTGGTTGCCGCTTCGTAAACTGCTTATGAAAGCCCACCATCGGTATCAGAAGCCGATTGCGCTCACCGAAACCAGCCATTCGGGCGAGCATCGCCCCCAATGGATAACCATGATTGCCGAGGAATGTGCGGCTGTTGTGGAGGCAGGTGTACCGTTATGGGGTATCTGTCTGTACCCGATTATTGACCGTCCCGACTGGGACCATCTTGATTACTGGCATCAGGCTGGTCTTTGGGATGCCGATTTATCAGCTAACCCGCCTGGTCGCGTCCTTCATATTCCCTATGCCTATGCGCTCATCGACGCCCAACGACTATGCAATGAGGTAATACACGGGCGTGAACTTATAGGGTCAGGCAAGGCAGCACTTTTCATTGCTAACGGCCAGTAAAATAGACTATTCCACATTTAATTATCAGGGTTGATTTTCTAATACAATTCTAATCAATTCTAATTTTTTTCTAATCGGTTGGACAAGTATCCTTTCGGAGGATTCATCTAATTTTGCTGTTACCCTAGTTGATCCCAACGGGTTATTCATACGCGTTTACAGAACATTCAAGTTGGAAATGCATCTCTGATCCAGATGCGTACTTAATAGCCATTTGTCATTGGCAGATGGCTATTTTCTATTCTGCTGCAACAGTTATAAACCGGCTGCCCCATACCCTATGTTCGTCACCCGCTATCATTAGCCGAGTTCACCCATCTTGTATTGATTCGATTCAATCATTTCTGAGTAGTTGAGTGGTAACCTTCCGATTTTAACCCGGCACCTGAAACAGACTCTTTGGCAGATGCGTGATACGGCAGGCGAGGTCGCACTCACCCGAAGCAACGATATAGTGATCGCCCGAATCAAGGATACCCGTAGTAAATACGACGTCGGATAAATAAAGCTGGTATTTGATCGGTTCAACAAGCTCCGGGCTGGCCTCCAGTATGGGATGCACGTCCTCTATATGCAGAACCTGCCCCGGATTCTGGGCGTCCAGCAAGGCCCAGAACGTGCGATAAATACCAACAACACCCTGCAACTGAACACCATGATAGAGCATTAACCAGCCCTGATCGGTCAGAATAGGTTGTGTTCCACCGCCGAGTTTCATGGTTGATGCCGAGCCTTTACGGGCTCGGATCAACGGGGTATCGACAGGTTTCCAATGCAACCCGTCGGGCGATTGCGCCAGATTGATGGTTGGGCCGGCATAATAGGGACTGGCTGGTTTTGTCGCAAAATATAAATCGCCCAGAGGCCGGGTAAGTGCGTAAAACCGGCCATCGATTTTTCCCTCAAAAAAGACCATATCTTTATTCTGATGATCCAGAATAATGCCTTCCAGCCTGTAATTGAGTCCGTCGGTGGAGGTATAGAGTGTGGTCGAATGCCGCTCTGCGCTTACCGAGCAAGTGGTCATGTAATACGTATCATCAATTTTCGTGATTCGGGCGTCTTCAACTCCGTATTCCTGATGCGTTCGCTGGGGCGCTATGATTTTGTCGTAATGAATCTGCACAACACTTGTTCCATCGGCAGTCAATTCAACGGGCAGCAACCACGATAACGACGTTAGTGCCATTACTTTATACGGATTACCCAATAGTTGAAATTTACGCGGATCGGCCGCATTGACACTATGGAGAGGGTAGGCATCCAGTTGATAACCAGCCTGCTCATCCCAGCGAATCGCGTGAATCTGTTCACCAATGATTGGCTGGTTAAGGGCCTCAGCCACCCGGATCATAATGAGCAGATTCCCATTGGGCAGCTGGGCCAGACCGGGGTTAAACGCGCCCAGTACATACGTTTCGTCCTTAATGGTTTGTCGTAAGGGCGAAAAGCTCAGGTCAATATCGTGGGGACAAAAAATCAGCTTGTCAACCGGGAAAGACATGCCTTCGGTGATTAAATAAGTTGTAGATGAGGCCGAATCTGCACCGAAACCACATCGCAACGTTTCGGCTGGGTCAGAATGTAATAGACACAAACGGCAATATCTTCGGCCCGAAGCATATCCCCCTTTTGCTGCCGTTCCCGCTCCTCTTCGGGCGTAGTCGATTGCATATCTGACCCCACGGCACCCGGCTCTACCAGGCTGATTTTAATACCGTGCGGGTTCACTTCCTTGCGCAAACTTTCGGCAAATCCCTGAATGGCCGATTTGGTGGCTACATACACCGAACTGCCTTCCTCCCGGACATTGGCACTCATCGAACCGACCAGTACAATATGCCCCTGCCCTTGAGGTTTCATTCGCTTCAGTGCTTCCTGAGTAGCGGCCAGATACCCTACCAGATTGGTCTGGATCACATACCGCCAGTCGGCATCAGCCATTTCTTCAATTGACGCTGCTGCCAGAGCCGCACAATTGATGAGCATATCCAGCCCACCCAGGTTCTGATCGGCCTGCTCGAATATCCGCTGAATATCATCGGTATTGGCGATGTCGGCCAGTATACCACTTGCCTGCCCCCCCCCCTGCCGGATTTGCTCAATCACTTCGTTTAGGGGCTCCTCATGTCGGCCAAAGGTGAAGATATGGGCTCCGTATGCCCCTAAAAGGACCGCAATTGCTCTGCCAATTCCGGTGGTTCCTCCTGTAATTAAAATGCGTTTGCCGACCACCGACTCAACCGCTGTGTGGATTGGTGACTGATTCATGGATGCTCTATTTTGTTTTTATTGACGATTGATTCTGCACCCGATTTTCGCTGACCTTCCGTGTTGTCCGAAGCGATTTAGGCGTTGGCCCCCACTCCAACCGAAGCCGTAGATTACCCGGAACGGTAAACTCCTGATACGTTTTATCCTTGCTGGTAACCATGAATGGCTTGGGGCTGTCGGAGTCTTCGTCCAGCAATTGGATAGCGGGCAACTTGCTTCCTTTGGCCAGTATCCGCACCTGACAGGTATAGTCAGGCAGACCACTTAAACAAAAAATAGCATAGCCACTTTTCCGATCAATTATTTGATAGTCAGCCTGGTAAATAGGATAATTGCAGTATATAATGACGGGCACGCCCTCGAAGCGTTTATAAGCATAGGTTGTCAGGATATAGGCCAGCGCACCACCATATACCTCCTGTCCGACGGCTCCAACCTGCTTCCAGCCCGTCGAGATGTCTTCCACAGGTATTGGTAAATCGGGGATCATCCGGCCCTCACGGGGCTGTGAACAAATCATATCGGCTGGAAGCTCCGACGGGAAATAATAGCGGCCCCGGTGAAGCAGGTATTTAATAAATTCGGCAAACACCAGCCGAGCAGCCGGGATAACATCATTACCGAGTTCTTTCAGGTAATTGAGCATGGTAGCCATGATCTCAGCCTCTTCATAAGCGGCCAGGTAAGGCGCATCTTTCAGCGGTGCTACACCCATGAATGTGCTGCAAAACTGCCCAAGTCCGAAGTTGCACTCCCAGATCCACATACGGGCAATCACGTTGGCAATGCTCAGCCGGCTCAGATCAAAATACAGACGTTTGCCCGTAATTCGCCAGAGCTTAACCAGCGTCAGAGCACTCATGATCGTGATATTGGACTGATAAAGCAGTTCAAAGCCTTTGCCCCGTAGCCGTTCGGCCGATTGCTCCGCTTCCTGAAGGTAACGCGGATCTTTACTCAGCTCGTAGGCCTGAACCATAACATGCGTAAACAAACCGGCCGCATCCAACTCGCCCCCTTTACCTTCGCTGGTTTCGGCCTTGATCACGGCCAATGTTCGACTATCATAAAAGACCGGCCAATTGTACCCAAAATGATGGGCAGCCCGAATCACAAATTCCAGCGAACGGAACAGCAAGTCTTTGGCTTCGGTATTCCCTTTATCGGCCAGCCGTCCCAGATTCATCAGAATATGTAACAGATACCAGGAGTCAATCTTATTAATATCTTCTTCTTCACTGGGCTCATCTTTTTTAAACGACTCGCCGGGTAGCCAGCGGGTAAGCGTCGCTTTTTTTTCATCGAAAAAAGTGGGGATGGCTTTTTGCAGCAACTCGACCAGCGGTACTGGTTTTTCCAGCCATTCCTGATACTCCCAAAGCGGAACCAGAATAGCCAGTTGAACCATACTTTCGGGTGGTTTTTGCGTGGCACTAACATAGGCATTGAGGTAAAACTGATTTCTGATCCGTCGGCCACATTCCGGCGAATTGGCCAGCGCCCGAATGGTCTGTTCAGCTGCTTTGGGCCAGTCGAAATAAACGGGTTCGGGCTTGGGAAGTTGGCGGTAGATATAGGGTATAGCCTTCAGAAACATGTCGGCAGCCTCAAACTCGTTGGCGGGAATACCTTCATTGAGGTACAGAAAGGCATCTGATATAATCACTTCCTTGCCTGCTTTCAGAGGTTGTTCAGCAGCTGGTAGCGAAAAGCCAACTTCAGGCCACTGGGCGTCCACCGTTCCAGAAGGGTCCGTGTGCGTTTGCTGGCAGTAATCATTTAGGGCGGTCAGATTCTGGAAATACAGCAGCGTACCTTCGATGGGTTTTGTAACGGACAAATACGTGAGCCCAGCCGTTGGGCCACTCTGGGTTACATATACCATTCCCTCGGTAGTGGTGGGATCGCCGTCTTTGTTCAGCAGGTACACGTCACGAGGGAAAGCTTCTACAATAAAATCCTGATTCGGTTTCAGCGAAGTTGTATACCGCAGTAGCATGGGCTCGTCAACGCATCGCTCGATCATTACCCGAAACGCTCCCAGTGATCCATCGATACGGTATTCAACCGTTGTTTCGGTTTGCTTGCCACGTTTGACAGCATGAATGGTTTGCGGATCAAAACAAGTTCGAATCGCTAGTTTTCCAGCCGTTGCAAAGCTATATACGATCCAGAATGAGCTGGGCGTCAGGCAGGTTTGCAGACTGCCCCGATCAAATTGCCAGGGACTATCTTCTAGCTGAGTAGCTTGGTTTAGATGATCTTTCAGACCGCTGACCCATTGCGACGTTTGACCTGCTTTCGTAAAAGGTTGCCAGTAACTAAGTTCATCTGCTTTTGCCATTGCGTCGGATTAAGTTGATGACTTGATTAACTTTCTACGCATCCAAACGTCAGATATAGCTGCCAAAAAATAAGATAACGGTCTGAAAAACGATCGCTGCTGGCCAGTAACCCCATACCCTCATTGTCACTAACTCAATTCCACTGCTGAACTTATGTATGATACTTCTCCGACAATTGGCGAGGGACATCCTGCTTCCTGTATGAAATCGAACCGACGTTTTATAAAGCGCATTATCTGGCCGATGGTACTACTACTTATCAGCCTGTTGATCTATCTCTATATCGAATACAATGCTTTATTCGAGCCCGTCCTCAGACTTATACACCAGATCAGTCCAAATTCAACCAGCAAATCCGTCCTTATTACGTTGGACTATTACAGCTTCGAACCCATGAACTTCAAGCCTTAAAACCGAAGGACAAAACTGTTTTTTGGCCGTATAGTTCTGGACATTGATCAATAACAAGGGCGCATAGGTCGTCTGTAAGATCGTATCTCCTCACTACTCAAACGGCCTATTATTACGCCAGTGACTTACCTCTCGGCATAATATCAGACGAAGGCTCGTTGAAGATCGTTTGCAGGGCTCGGACATATAAAACCAGACAGAAGAAAAGGCCGACAAAAACTAGTATTTTCAGAACGGAAAGCCTCCTCAGCACTGTAAAATGGGTTATTCGCCCGTGTCATCATTCGATGCATCGACCGGCTTGGATTGCGGGGAGCCCTTCTGCCGAAGAAAAATAGAAAGGACAACGATTGACAGCACCGACAAAAATTCACTCTGCCAGTTTTGCAGCGATTGAAACCAGAAATCACTACTACTCATAAACTCCACGAGTGTGAGCTGTTCGGCTTTCCCTTTCAGGGTCTGTTCGGTATTATACTCCTTGAGGCCACCCAGCGCGTGTAGCCAGAACGAAAGGGCAAAAAGCAGAAAATAAGCCAGACTAAGCGAATTCTGATAGAGTTTCGAGATCCACCCTCCCCGTTTAACGGGCCAGGGCGCTCCTTTGCGAGTGGGTTGCGGCTCCCGATCCACTTCTTCAGATTCGGTCAGGCTTTTGGATTCGGAAGAGCCTTTCTGAAACAGGGAAACTGTCAGCAGCACATAGAGCCCCATTTGTAGAAATTCACTTTCCCAATTTTCAAAGACGGCTTCGATATAGTGTCCGCTGGTAAGATAACTTGCTAATACCAGCGGAGGCTTTCCATACTCCTGAAGTTCCTCATTGAAAACCGCCCAGCCAACCAACGTTTGGCCTACCAGTGTAAGTACTGTAATAATGAGCAGGACAACTGATAGCCCATTCTCCCGAAAAAAACGATTCATTGATGTAGTGATCCCAAAATTCCGCTGGATAAACTGTTGAGTCCACAGTTTGTTACACTGATGCCGCTACTCAGCGGATAATTAACTAGGCAAAGGGCAGCCGATTCATCCGCAGCCACTAGTGACAGACCATCTCCAGAGTTTCCCGAAGTGGCTCCAACCCAGCGGGATTTACTAAAAAGGGGTTAGCTCCAGCTTCATAACTGGCATCGCGTTCTTCCAGCGAACTGGCATTACGCATCATAACGACGGGAGTACGACGCCAGGATTCATTCCGACGCAGTTCCATCAGTGTTTGTAGACCGTTCAGGTCAGGCATGTGCATATCCAATAGAATCAGGCTGGGCCGTAGCCGATTCGAACCCGGTTCCTGCCCTGTGCTATCGGTGGTCAGATAATCCAGAAAGGCATCGCCACCCGAAAAAAGCGTACGCTATATTGAGGTACAAGCCGTCTAAAAATCAGTTCAACTAAAAACCTGTAATTCTGCTCATCATCAACCACAAACAGTAGATTACTTTTAGTTCCATACACATATCCCTAACTGAGTAACTACACTTTGGCGATTTAAGGGCTGATGTATTGCCCAAAATCAATAACTGATTTGTCCGGTATAGGGTCAATCCCGGCCATACCTCTGAGGAAACCATAACAGAAAACGTGTTCCTTTGTTGGGCTGGCTCTCTATCGCCATCTGGCCACCCAGTAATTCACACAACTGCCGGACAATTATCAGCCCAATACCTTCACCCGTTTTCGTATGGGGTGGGGCCGGCAACCCCGGTCCTGTATCGGCAATTATCAGTAGCCAGCGGTCAGCCTCCGGTTTCCAGCTTATTGACACCCCTCCTGTATTCGTATAACTCAGGGCGTTCAACAGCAGATTCTGAGCAATGCGACGAACTTTTACGCTATCACTCTCAACCATCAAGCATTCATCGCCTTCCACCTTGAGCCACAAATTTCGTTCTCTGGCAAGCGGTCGTACACTTTCTGCCAGTTCGTTGAGTAACTCAGCCGCATCAAACGAAGTGATGTGCAACTCTTCCTGCCCTGCTTCCAGCCGGGCCATGTTGAGCATTTCGGTTATTAGTTGGGTAGCCTGCTGAATATTGCGCTGGAGCATAACCAACATTTGCCGCCGTTCGTCATCAGAACTGGCAAAATCGAGTAGGGAAGCGGCCCCCTGAATAATACCAAAATTACCCCGCAGATCGTGCGAGGTGCTGCGCAGGAGTTCGCTCCTTTCACGGAGTTGTTGCCGAAGTCGTTCCAGAATCTGTATGCTCTCGTTCGATTTCTCTAATTCAGTCAGTAACTGTTCCTGCTGCTGTTCTGCCTTTTTCAGCAGGCTGATATCCCGCCCGGTCAGTACTACACCATCATCATATTTCAGTAAAGTGATAAGCATCCATTGATCGGCGGTGGGTTCATATCGTTCTTCCTGAAACGGTTCGCCGGTTTCCAGAACGTGCCGAACGTTGGGCAAGGTCTGTTCCTGCCAGAGTTTTTCAGCCAACTGAGCGAGGGTTGATCCTATCAATTGTTCAATTGTATAATCGGCAACAGCCGCAAATTCTGCATTGCAGACAACTAGCTGAAAATCCGTTATGATCTGGTTCCTATCGCGAATCGGCTTTAGAAACCCGATAGCAGCCGGTGAACTATTCAGAACGGCCTGGAGGTTCAGTGCCGTCGTTTCGAGTTCACGTTCGGCCTTTTGCAGATCCGTAATATCGCGGGCAATGGCCAGAACACTTTCAATCGTATTATCGGGTCCAAATTCGGGCACCATGCGCGAATAGAACTGAGCCAACCCACTTTGCGTCTGAAACGCGTTATAATGCTCCTGCGATTGGCCCGTATCGAATGTATACCGCAGTTTAGCCATATAAGGGCCAGCAATGTCGTCGGTCATGCCCATTTCGGCATTGGTTTTACCCAGCAGATCGCCGATCGATTGTCCGGTTTTCTCGACAAACGCATGGTTGGCAAACAGCAGCCGTAGATTACTATCCCAACGGGTAATCACATCTGGTGTGTTTTCGACCAGTGTGCTCAACTGCCGGGTACGCTTAGCCACATCCTCAGTCCGTTTCTGCACGCGCTGATCCAATTCCTGATTGATCTCGTGCTGTAAATGAACATCCGCCGATGAGCCTATATAACCCTTGAATGTACCATCTGCGGAAAATAAAGGCTGCGCATTTTCCAGCATCCAGCGGTATTCACCATCGCGTCGGTGGAGACGGTACTCTGAGTTAAACATCTGCCGAACTTTAATGTTGCGGTTGTAAGCAACCTGATAAACCGCCTGATCGTCGGGATGAAGGCTCTCGACCCAGCCATGCTCCTGCACATCTTTCATGCTCCGTCCGGTATAATTGAGCCAGACTTTGTTCAGAAACGTAATATGTCCATCGGCATCCGTCACCCAGATGAGTGTGGGGGCGTTGTCGGCAATCTGATGAAACCAAGCCTCCCGTTCGGCCAGCAATTCCTGCGATCTTCGACGCTCGGTAATGTCATCAATGGCCAGGAGAATAGAATCCTGTTGCCGAACAACCCGACGGGCATTGAGCGACAGAATTTTATCGCCCGTTTCTGGCGACGAATAGGTTAGCTCGAATCCCTGAAACTGCGCTCCTGAAGTTACAATATCCGTCAGCATCAACCGAAGTTCGGGTATATCCCACTGGCGGTTGCCCAGTTCATAAATGAGCCGCCGTTCAGTTGCCGTTTCGGTAAGTTGAAACAGCCGATAAAAAGCTGGATTGGCACTTTTTACCCGCAGTTCAGTATCCAGAATCAGCGTAGCCTCCCGGATGGTTCGGAAAATATCTTCCGAAAACTGATGCGCTTCCGACAATTGGTCATTTCGTACCTGAAGTTCCTGATTGATCGTCAGCAATTCTTCATTGGTAGATTCGATCTCTTCTTTACTGGTTTCCAGCTCTTCATTAATACTCTGGAGTTCTTCATTGCTGCTGATGATTTCCTCATTGGCCGACTGGAGCTCTTCATTGCTGGCTTCCTGCTCTTCAATAATCGAACGCATGTCCTCACGGAGGTTGGCCAGTTCCGTTTCCAGTTCTTTGATCCGTTTGTTTCGGGCGCTGGTCGATTGCGTAACGGGAGTTGTCGGCGGTTCTATCTCTTCAAAAATAATCAGAAACAGCCGCTCACCAGTCGCCGTATCCAAGGGTATGGCTTCAATCGATGCGTAGTGCGTTTTATTACGCACTTTGAATTCCAGTCCACTTTTCCGTACGGTCTCACTCGATTTATGTGCTTTATGAATGGCGTTTCGCAATTCAAATACCAGCGTAGGGCGAGCCATTCGGATCAGATTCAGGCTAGCTTTGCCGGGAGAGGGTTCAAGAAATAAGCCCGTTGAGCCTCTAAACTGAAGAATATCCATATCCTGATTAACCACTACGCTAGCCGGCACATACTGACTAAGCAACAGGTTATCAACCAGTTTATCCAGATCAAAGGCAGAATTTGTCGTCAAGCCGAATGCCACGTTCCGTAACCCCATTTCGCCATTGAACGGGTTTATGATTTTAGGAACGCTAATTGGACGAGCCGGATTTTCGCCATCAAGCTGCCGGGGCGTCATGGCAAAGGTGGCCCGGCTATCGACATCATTTCGGCGTGTGAATACCTTGTAGTTCTTTTCCAACTGCGAAAAAAGCTGAGCCGATGTGCCCACTGTTTCTGACTTACCCAGAACCAGATAGCCATTGGGATTCAGTGCATAATGAAACGTAATGATGGCTTTGCGCTGGAGAGGTGTATCAAGATAGATCAGCAGATTTCGACAGCTAATTAGGTCCAGTCGTGAAAATGGTGGATCTTTCAGCAGGTTATGGGGCGCAAACACGCATAGGTCCCGAACCGATTTATTAATGCGGTAGTGATCATCTACTTTGGTAAAAAACCGTTGCAGCCGCCGGGGCGATACATCCATCACCTCTCCCCGCGTATAGCTTCCCAACCGGGCTTTCGCAACTGCCGATTCGCTCAGGTCGGTCGCAAACAGCTGAATAGTACGACTCAGTGAGTATTCGCCCAGCACTTCAAGTAACAGCATCGCCATTGAATAGGCTTCCTGCCCAGTCGAGCAGGCCGGTACCCAGATACGAATCGGCTCGGCCGATGCTTTTTCCCGAACCAGTTGCGGCAACAGCACTTTCTGGATATAGTCCATGGTATCGGTATCCCGGAAGAAGGTCGTCACGTTGATCAGCAGATCATCATAGAGCAACATCGCTTCCTCGGGATGCTGGCGCAGGTATTCGGCGTAGGCTCGCAGCGAGTCAAGTTTATAAAGCAAGGTTCGGCGAATAATCCGACGACGTATGGTCGTTACTTTATAATGGCTAAAATCTACCCCGGTAGCCCGGCGTAATAGCTGAATAATACTTCTCAGGTCTTCGTTGGAGCCTTCGACCGATTCTTCTTTGAATGATCCCTGATGCTCATTCTCCTGATTCTCAATCACCTTTGTTTGCTGAAACAACGAAATCTGGCCACTCAATCGCTCCAGCTCTCTGGCAATTTCGACGGGCGATAATACCCGGTCAACGACTCCTTCCGCAATGGCCGACCGGGGCATACTCAGAAACCGGGCGGAGTCGTCCTGGGCAAATGTAATCCCTCCTGCCGCCTTAATCGCCCGCAGGCCAAGTGTTCCATCAGAAGCCGTTCCGGACAGAATCACGGCAATTGCCCCTTCTCTCTGCCGCTCTGCCAATGATAGAAAAAACTGGTCGATGGGCATATGGATCGACGAACGAGTTGGTCGAAGCTGTAGGGTGAGTATGCCATCTGCTACCTCCATATCCCGGTCGGGCGGAATAATGTAAAGCTGATTCGGTTCTACCCGCATCTGGTGCTCAGCTTCCAGTACGGTCATTACCGTGGCCCTGCTTAGTATGTCTACCAGATGCGTTTCCTGGGAAGGGTCGAGGTGTTGAATATAGACGTAGGCCAACCCGGTCGTGGGCGATAAATTTTTCAATAGTTCGACCAACGCTTCCAGACCACCAGCCGAAGCGCCAATCGCTACAATCGGAACATTAGAAACAGAGGCTGGTTGGGCAGTAGTAGAAGTAGCTTTCTTCTTTGCCATATTTTGTAGACCGCTTCTAACCAAGCAGTATTTCTGTAGTTAACTAGATTAGTGTCTGCGCTTAGTGCCTCCCTTCCTGAAGTGAGTACGTTTTAATTAAACCCTAATAAAGTTAAACCTTCCCACCAATATGACAAAGCGGGATATAATTGTTATTGGCGCATCAGCAGGGGGCGTATATGCCCTGAAAGAATTAGTCGCTGCATTACCATCTGACTTTCAGCCCGCTCTGTTTGTTGTTCAGCATGTATCCCCTCATGCACCAAGTTATTTACCCGATATTTTGACAACAGCAGGACATTTGATAGCAACGCATCCACTGGATGGTGAATTGATTCAGCCAGGGCACATTTATATCGCCCCGCCCGATCATCACCTACTGGTCGAATATGATCAGGTTATTGTTAAAAAAGGTCCTAAAGAAAACCGTTTTCGACCGTCAATCGATGCCCTGTTTCGCTCGGCCGCTTATACATATGGTCCCAGGGTTATCGGCATCGTATTAACCGGAATGCTCGATGATGGCACATCAGGTATGTGGTCGATTAAACGACTGGGTGGCACCTGTATCATCCAGGAACCAGAAGAGGCCATGTATGCCAGCATGCCCAGTAGTGTTCTGAATTATGTCGATGTAGATTATTCGCTGCCCGTAGCTGACATGGCTCTTCTATTAATCCGGTTGACTAAAGAGACGGTGATGGAAAAACCGGCGCTTTCTAAGGAAGAAGAAAAACGACTGGAAACGGAAGTTAACATTGCAGCTCAGGACAGTGCATTCGATCTGGGTATCCTGAATATGGGAGAGTTGACTCCACTGACCTGCCCAGAATGTAATGGCGCTTTAATTAGTATCAAAGAAGGCAAACTCATTCGATACCGCTGCCATACGGGCCACGCGTTTACGGCAAGTTCTCTCCTCGCCGAAACGACGAAAGTAGTAGAAGAGTCATACTGGAAAGCCGTCCGTAGCCTGGAAGAAACCGTCCTATTGTTGGAGAATTCGGGAAAACAATTTGCTGAAGGGGGAAACGAAGACGCTGCTGAGCAATTCCTTGAGAAAGCAGCATTCATGCGGGAACGCGCCCGAATCACGCGCAAATTTGCCATGGAGCAGGAGAAATATAGTGAGGATTCGGTCCAATAAACTGACCCATACCCGGCTATAAATAATCGATTGTG
The DNA here is from genome assembly GCF_002056795.1 of Spirosoma aerolatum. NCBI lineage: Bacteria > Pseudomonadati > Bacteroidota > Cytophagia > Cytophagales > Cytophagaceae > Spirosoma > Spirosoma aerolatum. The sequence goes on from NZ_CP020104.1 coordinate 4,693,083, forward strand.
TCCATGCTGTTTTATATAAAAACGGGGCTGATGCATGCGTCAGCCCCGTTCTATAAGCAACTAGCCAAAAGCTAGGCCACTGCTTCATATAGCCCTTCACGCTGCGCTTTTACGCGCTCATCGGCAATAAACTCATCGTAGGTCATTAGTTTGTCGATAATACCTGCCGGGGTGATTTCGATGATCCGGTTGGCAATGGTCTGTACAAACTGGTGGTCGTGTGAGGTAAACAGCACTGGGCCTTTAAAGTCGATCAACCCATTGTTGAGCGACTCGATGGATTCAAGGTCGAGGTGGTTGGTCGGTTCGTCGAGCAGCAGCACGTTAGCCCCCGACAGCATCATTTTCGATAGCATACACCGCACTTTTTCCCCCCCGCTCAATACACTGGCTTTTTTCAGCGACTCTTCGCCCGAAAACAACATCCGGCCCAGAAATCCCCGGATAAAGCTTTCATCCTTTTCCGTTGAGTACTGCCGTAGCCAGTCAACCAGATTAAGGTCTGTCTGGAAGAATTTATCTTTTTCCGCATCCGTCGGGAAATACGACATGGTGATCGTAATACCCCACTTAAACGTACCCGAATCGGCCTTGCGTTCGCCCGCCAGAATATCCATCAGGGCCGAAACAGCCAGGCCATCGCGGCTATAGAGAAAAATTTTGTCTTTCCGATTGACCGTAAACGACAGGTTTTCGAACAGTTTGGTGCCATCTTCGGCTGTATACGTCAGATTTTCGACCGTCAGAATCTGATCGCCGGGCTCCCGTTCCGATTTGAAGTTCACATACGGATACTTCCGCGACGAGGGTTGAATATCCTCAATCGTAAGCTTTTCCAGCAGCTTGGCCCGGCTGGTAGCCTGTTTGGACTTCGAGGCATTAGCCGAGAACCGACGGATAAACTCTTCCAGTTCTTTCCGCTTATCTTCGGTTTTCTTGTTCTGATCCTGCCGTTGTTTCAGTGCCAGTTGACTCGATTCGTACCAGAACGAATAGTTTCCAGCAAAGAGCTTCACTTTACTGAAATCAATATCGACGATTTGTGTACACACCTGATCCAGAAAGTGCCGGTCGTGCGATACAACAATCACGGTATTGTCGAAATTAGCCAGGAAGTTCTCGAGCCAGATGCTCGATTCTACGTCGAGGTTGTTGGTCGGTTCGTCGAGCAACAAAATGTCGGGATTTCCAAACAGGGCCTGCGCCAACAGCACCCGCACTTTTTCCGAACCATTCAAATCCGCCATCTGGGCGTAGTGCATACTTTCTTTAATGCCCAGGCCCGATAACAGTTGTGCAGCATCTGATTCGGCATCCCAACCGTTCATTTCGGCAAATTCGGCTTCGAGTTCAGCGGCTTTTTCGCCGTCAGCATCGGTGAAGTCGGTCTTGGCGTAGAGTACGTCTTTTTCCTGCATGATGTCGTACAGGCGCTGGTTACCCATGATTACCGTCTGCAACACCGGAAATTCATCATAAGCGGACTGGTTCTGTTTCAGCACCGACATCCGCTCACCAGGTGTGATGGATACGCCACCCGTCTGCGGCTCGATTTCACCGGACAGAATTTTTAAAAACGTTGATTTACCAGCTCCGTTGGCACCGATGACGCCGTAGCAGTTGCCAGAGGTGAATTTTATATTTACATCGTCGAATAACACCCGCTTACCATAGCGCAGTGAGACGTTTTGTACCGATAGCATGTCCTGATTATCTGTTCAATTGAACCGTAAAGGTACGCATTTTTACCGGGATTTAGGACGAATGATCGAACACAGATCGGTGTGATTCGTTTGAACGAGCAAGATTTTTACCCGTGTAAATCCTAAGAATCATACCGATCTGTGTTCGATTACTTATCCCGTACACAACGGAAACCGAGGTTATTACTTCCACTGGTCACTTCACCCTTGCCCCGGCTACCCGCTTTGTAGCGAATGCAATACTCATCGCTGCATAAAAAGGAACCACCCCGCTGCACCCGCTTCACCGCACCGGGTTCGTCAGGGTCGTAACTGTCCGAGGGGCCTTTTGGATTGTCTTTCACCAACGTTGCGTAATAGTCGGGCCGGTAAAAATCCTGACACCACTCCCACACGTTGCCATCCATATCATACAACCCATACGGGTTAGGTGAAAACGATTTTACCGGCGCTACACCAGCAAAGCCATCTTCGGAGGTATTATGGTCGGGAAAACTGCCCTGGTAGATGTTGGCTACCCATTTCCCAGCCGGTTTCAGTTCCGTTCCCCAATAATAGGTCTGATTTCCTTTCCCCCCCTGGGCCGCAAATTCCCATTCGGCTTCGGTGGGTAATCGTTTCCCAGCCCAGTTGGCATAGGCGAGTGCATCCTCATAACTAACATGCACAACGGGCTCGTTCTCATGCCCTTTTAGGGTGCTCGATGGGCCAGTAGGATGCTGCCAGCTGGCTCCTTTCACATACTGCCACCAGCGTAAGGGGTTTTCGAGCGTTACTTTCTGGGAAGGGGGCGTAAACACGGCAGAACCCGGCACAAGTTGTTCAGCTGGAACACTCGGATAATCGGCCGGGTTGAGTGGGCGTTCGGCAATGGTTTTATAACCCGTAGCGGTAACGAATCGGGCAAACTCGGCATTGGTCACCTCATGCTCATCCATCCAGAATCCTTTTACGGCGACTGGATGAACCGGACGGGCATCCACAAACTCATCGGCCCCCATTAGAAAATTACCACCGGGTATCCAGACCATACCAGCCGTAGTGCCCGTTCCCGACTCTGGACCGGAAGCCCCCTGCCGAATAGCAGCCGCCCGCGAAGGCATCCCTTCCGCGATACAGGCCGCGGCCGAATCAGCTTTAGCCTGTGCCTTTTCTTCATCATTCTGGCTGGAAGACGAGCACCCTGCCAGAGTGATGAAAATCGCTGAGAACAGCAGGCTACCACAACCCAACCCCTCCCCTGTTTTCAGGGGAAGGGCTAAAAAGAAGCCCATCTTATTTTTATTTACTAAAGCTGAGACAAGTAAACCTTCGTCCCCCTCATCTGCTATAAGGCCGGGCCTCCCTGTCGGTGAGGTGATTTTATTACGATTTGGTGTCAACCAGTTTAAGAGCCTCATCGTCCTTATATTTCTTTATCTGCTCCGTCAGTTTCTTTTTCAAATCGGCCGTAATGGCTTCGTAGCCTTTCTGGCCGTACAAATTATGCAGGTTGTGCGGGTCTTTTTTGATGTCGTACAGTTCCCAGAAATCCTTCGGACCGTAAAAACGTGCCAATGTGTATTGCTCGGTTCGGATGCCAAAATGGGGGGATACGTGGTGCGGCTGCGGGAACTCATAATAATGATAATACGCTTCCTTTCGCCAATTTGTCTTTTCGCCTTTCAGTAATGGCAGAAACGATTCGCCCTGAATATAGCTTGGAATAGCCGTACCAGTCAGGTTGAGGATCGTCGGAGCCCAGTCGATATTCGATACCAGTTGGTTGATGTGCGTATGGGGTTTGATCACTCCCGGATACCGAATTACAAAGGGCGTTTTCAGCGATTCTTCGTAAATCCAGCGTTTGTCGAACCAGCCATGCTCGCCCATGTAAAATCCCTGGTCGGATGCATACACCACTACGGTGTTTTTCGCCAGGCCTGTTTTATCCAGATAATCCAGCAATTCGCCAATGTTTCGATCCAATGAATTGGCTACTGACAGATAATCTTTCAGATAGCGCTGGTACTTCCACTCGACCAGGGCTTTACCTGTTAACTTTTTCTCGTCAAACTCCCGGCTAATTTTATCATAGTAGGCCTGAAAAGGTTTACGTTGTTCGGGGGTAAACCGATTGTAGCCATTGAAGGCGCCCTTATTGTCATAATCGAGATGAACTTTCAGATCCTCTTTAAGCCGCATCGTTTTATCGATGGTCATATCCTGATCCTGAGCCGCTAAGCGTCCTGCATAATCGTCATAAAAGGTTGGCGGAATGGGAAAGGTGCGGTTATCATACGCCCCCAGATCAGGAATATCGGGCAGCCACTCGCGGTGGGTAGCTTTGTGACCGACGACCAGGAAAAATGGCTTCGATTCGTCGCGCTGCTTCAGCCAGTCGAGCGACAGTTTCGTAATGACGTTGGTCACATAGCCCGGATACCGTACCGTTTCATTCTTAGAATTCACAAAATCGGAATTGTAGTAATGGCCATGTCCGGGTAGTACGTTCAGGTAATCGAAACCATGCGGTAGTGCACCCAGGTGCATTTTCCCAACCCAGGCCGTCTGATAGCCATTCTTCTGCAACTCTTCGGGAAATACCGACTGCCGGATATCGAACACCTTCTCATTGAGTTTGTACCCATTCACGTGGCTAAACTGGCCCGTAAGTAGCGTAGCCCGGCTGGGGCCACAAATGGAATTGGTCACAATGTTAGTATGCAAAATAGCGCCCTCGCTGGCAATCCGGTCGATATTGGGTGTTTTAGCCAGTTTGCTTCCATACGCGCTGATGGCCTGATGCGTATGGTCGTCGGAGAAAATAAAAATAATGTTCGGACGGGCGGGTTTCTGAACAGTAGCCGATTTTTCAGGTAAATAACCGGGGGCGACAAACAGCAAGGTGCCCAAAGCAGCCAGCCCTGCCACGGACTTAGCCATCAGTTTCAATGTCATACACTCGAAGGGTTTATTAGAACAAAAGTCGTTTATTTCCGGAATTTAACCTCAGCGCTGGGTAAATAGCCGATCCGTTGCGCCACCACCTGTAATGAATCGTCCGATTGTAACGCCAATTTCTCTCCGCCATACACCTGTTAGTCCGGCAAGAAAACAAACGGGATTATACCCGAAGCGAGGCTAACTCCTGCCAGGAAATCAGGCTAATTGCTACAATAGCTAAGCCCAGGCCAAGTTTATTGGCCGTCGAGAGCGATTCTTTAAGGAACAGAGCGGCCATAAGGGCAGCCAGCAGAATAACACCGATGTTGTAGAGTGGATACACAAAGGCGCCATTTCCGCCAAATGCCGACAGGGCCATAACCAGCGTATAGAAACTCAGAAAATTGGGAATACCCAGCGAAACAGCTCCAACCAGATTACGGGGATGAATCCGCTCTTTTCCCTGAATGAGTCGGATGATCAGCATCAACAAACCTGCGACGATTGCCCCGATCACCATAGTCAGGGTTACCTGAATGGTTTTATCGGTCGAAGGAATATAGTGCAGGTTCATGTAGTTGATCATGGTGTTGGTGGCACCATAAAATAGGAATACGCCTATTGGCAGCAGGACATTGGCTCCCAATCGGCCACGCTTTGCGCTGGGGTCAGATGCCGATTCAGGCTTATACGTACTTAACCCAACCGCCACAACGGCCAGGACAAGACCAAAGTAGTTCAGGGCATCGAACACCTTCCCTCCTGTTTTAAAGACAAACAGGCTGAAGCACACCGGTACCACCAGCGAAAGATTGTTCGCCAGCGACGTCGCCGTAATACCCATCCGCTGTGTCGATGCCCCCGACAGCATGAATGTAAGGATGAAGCCAACCCCCAGGCCAAATGCCAGCCAGGTCCAGGTCTGCGAAAAATCAATGGTAAACGACTGCCCGGCGGGTAAGAGCAGCAATCCAGTGAGAAAGCAAACCGGGTAGTTGAACACAATGGCCTGAAACGTATCGACCTGGTAGCGGGGAAATATCCGAAAATTCAGCAGCAACAGCACCGAAAGCAGGATGCTAAGGGCTAAAAAGAGCATGAGCGAACGTAAGATTGGTAATTTTGGGGCTAAGTTAACGGGTCCAATCGGTTGTCGGTGTATCTTTCCTGCCCGAACTCAGCGGTTTCAGTATGAACAGGACGTTGTGTCTTTTGCTTGCCTTACTCATTTCTCCAATCGCATTGGCTTTCGGTCAGAAAAAGCTGTCTCTTTCGGCAGCGATCTCCCCTACTTTTTCTCATACAGTATACAAATTCCGGTATCTCTACCCAGAAAGCGATGGGCAGATTGTGGAGCCTGTTTTCCTGAACGGCAGCCGCTGGGCAACCGGCTTTTCGGCTGGGGTATCCGTCATTCGGGACTATGCCCCCGGCTGGTCATACTCATCGGGTATCTGGTTTCAGCAGCTTACCATACGGCAGGAACGGCAACCCACAGCAGGCGAAGGCACCATCGCGCTTCACAAACGGGTCGTCCGATTTCCAATCCAACTCAATTATTACTCATCGCTCAAACGATTGTCCCCCTTTTTCTCAATGGGTTTCCTGGTCGATCTCCCCATAACCTCGCGGGTGGTCGTAAAGCGAACGGGTGAATCGACCCAATATTTACGGCTACTCGATAAACCGCGACCTATCTTTCTGGGGTTACTGGGTGCAGGGGCTCGCTATAAACTGACCGATCGGTATACATTATCAGCCCAACCCGTATGGAGTTATAACTTTGGGCAATTAGGCGGAGCTAACACGCACGACAACTCATTTGAAGTCAGCCTGTTGATGCACGCGGCCTACGCATTTTGAAAACGTTAACAGCGGGTGCAACCCCAGCCCGACATACGGCATCTTTACATAAACTTCTAGCCTTTGTCCATGCTAACACGTTTTACACCTACCTGCTGGCTTCTGTTTATACTGGTGTTGTCGCTTACACCTACCTTACTCCCTGCGCAAACTAAGGAACTGGAAAGGAATCCAGCTCAGTTCGACGCCTTCATCGACCAACTGATGAAACGGGATAGCATACCGGGTCTGTCCATCGCCATCATCCGGCAGAATAAGCTAGTGTATCACAAAGGTTATGGTCTTACCCGCTCCGATTCGACCCAGAAAGTAACCTCCGAAACCATTTTCGAAGCTGCTTCGCTTACTAAACCTACGTTTGCCTACGCTGTTCTGCAACTGGTGGACCAAGGATTGCTTGACCTGGACAAACCCTTGTGTGAGTACCTTCCCTACTCTGATGTAGCGACTGATGAGCGTTATAAAAAAATCACGGCCCGACTGGTTCTGAGCCACCGAAGTGGCTTACCGAACTGGCGTAAAAACCGACGTTCTTCTGAGCTTGCTATGCTGCGTACGCCCGGCGAACGATTCGGGTATTCGGGCGAAGGTTTTGTGTATCTGCAAAAAGTGGTTGAAAAAATTACGGGCAAGCCCATCAACGAATTCATGGAAGAGCGGGTACTAAACCCACTGGGCATGACCAACAGCGGTTATGTCTGGAAGCCCACATTCGATTCACACGTTGCCCTACCCCATTACGAAGGCGATAACGTTGGCGAAAAATATAAACCCGATCAGGCGAATATGGCCTACTCCTTACAAACCTCGGCCAACGACTACGCCAAATTCATACTGGCCATTCTTACACCAAAGGGCCTGAAAGCGTCAACTGTTGATCAGATACTCAGTCAGCAAACGCAGCTCCCAACCCGCTTTTCGGGCGATTCCTTATCGACCCGGTTGTACTGGGGACTCGGCTTCGGGCTGGAACGCACACCCAACGATACCTATTTCTGGCACTGGGGCGACAATGGAGCGTTCAAATGTTATCTAGTTGGCAGTCGTAGCCGCAAAGATGCCGTTGTATACTTTACCAATTCAGCCACTGGCCTACGATTAATCAGCGACATCACCAAACAGGTAATGGGCTACGATCCGGCAACGTCTGGCTTCCTGGGCTACCAAACCCCTAGAAAGCCATAAACAGGTTATTTTTTAGCCTGACTACTCGGTTAACAATGAAGATTTATCAGCCGCTATTAGTCGCATCCGGTACGCATTCATGGCGGTCCGGCCTAGTTGATTAATCAGCCGATAATTGACAACAATGCCCACCGCTGCTCCGATACCAGGAATCAGTTGGGCCATCTTCGCCAGGTCGATATAGTCGCGATACTCCTGCTGAAAGGTTAGCCAGTCGAACTGATTGATATCTTCCGGTAATTGACGGCTGTGTTCGGGCCAGTTGGCGATGTACTCATATACCACCTGCCGACGCTCCTGGCTCGAAAAGGCCAGTTGAAAGACATACAGAATAAAAACCCGCTCGCGGTAGTCGCTCACCGAAAAACCATACAGGCTGGCAATTTCGAACAGCATTTTCATTTTTAACGCCAACAGAATGGGAAAATCGGCCAGTCCGAGCCAAAACCCACCTGCCCCGGTTACCCCACCTTCAGCCGCGCTGGTTTTCCGATAAAAATCGATCCGTTTTGCTACAGCCGCGTCGCGTTGTGTAAGTGTCTGTCCTTCTACTGGGGGCTTGTTCAGAAACTCAGCCCCAAATAAAACCGCCCGTGTCATCTGCTTAATCGTCCCTGTAATAATGGCATGGACCCGATCGGGAATGATGCGATTTATTCGGCGCTGCAACGACGTTGAGAGCTTGCCAAAGGCGGATGGCGGCTTCTGCATGGCCTGTTGCCAGCGGATCAATTCGTTTCGAACCGCTCGTTCGTAAGCAATCATACTGTTATTTTTAACTAAAAAGTAATATCTTGAGCGAATTAAACCTGTGGTCAGGCTGTTGTAAGTTTGTACATCCTCATAAACCCATAAACAATTACTTATTTATTGGCATGAAGAATGTTTTTTTGCTTTTGGTAGGTTTGTCCATAGTTTATTTGGCTACCACCGGATACAAATCCACTCGTAACGTTACTCTAGCAGCCGCAGCGCCTAAGGCGGCAACGACATTAAAACTTAATTCAACGGGGCATCTCGCTATTTATGACCAACTTAACTTAGCACAGACCGGTTTACAGCGTAGTGTTTTTGAATATGCCCTCCGTGGCTGGCAGAAAATGGACACGGCCAAATCCATGCTGACGATAGTCGATCTGAGCCAACCCTCGAATCGTAAACGACTCTATGTGGTGGATTTGTTCAACAAAAAGCTGCTTTTCAACACCTATGTTGCGCATGGACGAAACTCAGGCGATCTGGTGGCTAATCAATTCTCTAATACGCAGTCCTCGTTTCAGTCGAGCCTGGGCTTTTATCAGACCCTGAGCACCTACATGGGTAAACACGGTTTGTCGCTCCAACTGAAAGGACTGGAGAAAGGCTTTAACGACAATGTCTACAATCGAAATATTGTCCTTCACGGAGCCGATTATGTTTGTGAAGACATTATTCGAAAAACTGGGCGTTTAGGCCGCAGTCAGGGTTGCCCAGCCGTTCCCTATGCCGACTCGAAAGGCATTATACAGGCGGTCAAAGGTGGTTCCTGCCTATTCGTCTATGCGCCCAATTCAGACTATCTGGCTCAGTCGACTTACTTAGCCCAGCCATACACGTCTTTATAAAACCGAAGTTTTCCTGTGGCATCTACATCGGCAAGATTATAGGTGATAAATACCGGAAATGGCTTTGGAATTTTCAGAACGCGGGGCTTCTGGTCAATCAGGCATTTATTCATGAAATCATCGTCGAAGGTTTGTTCGCCCAATATCAGGTTGGCGAGTTCAACGGGTTTTTGCACACGCACACAGCCATGACTCCGCCAGCGGTCGCTGGTGAGCTTGAATAAGTCGCGGCTATTGGTATCGTGCAGATAGATCGCAAGCGGGTTAGCCAGATCGAACTTCAATAACCCCAGTGAGTTTTCGCAGCCTGAAGCCTGCCGAATCCGATAGGGGAAATTGGTTTCCGTAATGCCGTCCCAGTCAACCTCTTCCGGGTCAACTTCACGGTTACGCTCGTCCAGGACCTGAAAATTCTGGTTGTACAGGTACGCTACATCACGCTTTACGTGGGGAACAATCTCGTCAAGAGCAATATTCTGGGGAACGTTCCAGTACGGATAGGCTATAATATCCTGAATGTAGGTCGTCATGCAGGGAGTTCGTCGATCGGGTTTCCCCGTAATGACCTGCATGGGTAGTAAGCGTTTCCCTGACCGATTAAATACATTCAGCTCGCCCGCCGGGATATTGACGATCACAAACTGATCAGGATTGAACCGATTGACATACCGATAGAAATTAAGCGTTTGCCGAATCAATCGCAGAGAATCCGAACTTGTAGCCTTTCCTGCGGCTCGTTTACGCAGTCGGTTATAGTGCCCGACCAGCTTCGCGTAGGGTTCAAAGGCCATCAACGATGTTTTGACCTGCCCCACCTGAATCGCATCTGTCTTTTCGGCCCAGGCCGAATCGACGGCTTCTTTCAGGCCATTGAACGCCAGTTGCGACGGTTTCTTTCCGTACCGGGCTTCTAACAGTAACTGCGTTAAGTTGGCATCAATTTCAGCTTTATCAAGCATTTTAGGTGTACTGAATCGACTGGTATCAATACCGATCGAATCGGCATATAAACACAATTGATGCAGGGTCAAAGCGGCCTGTCTGACAACCTTTTCGTCCTGCTTTCGCTTTTGTTCCACACGCGCAGCCTGTTCACGGTCGGCCTTTCGGGTATTCCACCATCGCCCAACAAAAAAAAGGATAATTATTCCTACCCCTATCGCTACGCCTATGATAATTTTCTTCTGCTTTTCCATGCTGTAATGGTATGAATGGTCTATAACTACATAACGACCTAACCGAGTCGTTGGTTATTGTTTATGGTATCCGTCATTAACGAAAAAAGGGCAACTCGCTTTTCGAATTGCCCTTTCTGATTTAGCTGTATGCAGGTTTGTCAATATCTGGTTTTGGATTGGGATTTCGATTGGGGTGTTTCATGCGTATGTTAGCGGCTGGTTTATCCCCATCCATATACTCATCTTCCAGTTCATCGGGAGCTAGCTCGTCGGGGTCAATCTCACTGCCTGGTCCACTGGTTCCTTCTACTGACTGATTGGCCAGACCTGCTGGCGAAATGGCCTGCTTGGCCCGAATAATGTCGTCCTTCTCTTGATTTTCCATAACAACCTCATTTTTCGTATCGGACAATGCCTTTCCTTTCTAACCCACCACCCGCCGTATTGTTTCTAAATGTAAAGGCGCTTTGAGCTAAATACGCTTTCGGAATCCCCCGGTCGTATTGTCTTATTCATAAACGGGTTTTATTTTACCAATCCAGATCGTTTATAGGCGTCTGAAAGCCAAAGAGAAGAGACTCCGTTTTCACTCCTAAACCATGAATTTATTTCGAAAAGCAAACCTGAACGATGTAGCATTATTGAGCTTTTTAGCGAAAGAAACATATATCCAGGCATTTGCGCATACCTGGCCTGACCAGCAAGGGCTAGCCAACTACATCGACAAATCCTTTGCCACAGGTGTCATTGCCGATCAGTTAGCGGACCCGGATACCGAGTTTTATCTAGTGCAATTGGCCGATGAGCCTGTAGGTTATTTTAAATTTACGGTAGACAACGATACGCTGTTTCTGAGCAAAATGTATTTTTTGCAAAAGGTCGTTGGCCAACGCTTAGGAACCCAATGCATAGCCTTTATTGATTCGGTCCGACAACAGCTTAACCTGAGCGAAATCAGGTTGGAGGTACTGGCCAGCAACGAAAAGGGCATCCGTTTTTACCAGAGAAACGGGTTTCAGGAAATCGGGCAAAAGGAGAACTATGGCGACAAGTCAAGAGGTAATCTCCTGATTATGAAAAAGTAAACAGCTCCTTTATCCAATCAAATACCTTTACACATGGAAACTCATTCTGATTTGAGCGACGAAGCGTTTGAACAACAATTAGAAGCCTGTACCTTACCACCAGCCATCTTTAATCACGAAGCGCACCTCCGGCTAGCCTGGATACATATCAGAAAATACGGCACTGATCAGGCCGTGGGAAACGTGTGTCGACAGTTGATTCACTATGTAAATTCATTGGGGGCCCGCGACAAATATAACCAGACGCTGACCGTTGCTGCCGTACGGGCCGTCAGCCATTTCATAAACCGATCCGACACCGACAGCTTTTATGATTTTATTCATCAGTTTCCACGGCTCAAATCCGATTTTAGAGCGTTGTTGGCGACTCATTATCAGCTTGATATTTACAACTCCGATCTGGCGAAACGTACCTACATCGAACCCGATCTGCTCCCTTTCAGTTAATTTTTTCTTTCGTTTTGTCCAATTTATACGTTCTCATTTGTCGTATAGGTGTAGTTTAATCCAGTTGATAACCAATAAAATCAAGCACAAATGGACGAATATGTTTTAGTGATGCGAAATGAGGATGGAAAAAACCTGGTTTCGCCCGAACAGATGCAAATCTGGATGAAACAAACGATGGACTGGATCGGCGGTATTGCTGCCCAAAACAAATTTGTATCGGGTACAGGGCTTCCGTTCGAAGATGCTCGTGTAGTACATCCCAACAATATCGTGACAAACGGCCCTTTTGGCGACATCAAGGAAACCATTGGCGGGTTCATTACCGTCAGAGCCGAATCGGTCGATGAAGCCGTTGAATTTGCCAAAGGGTGCCCCGTTTTACAGGGCGAAGGCAATAGTGTCGAAGTTCGAAGGGTGGCCAGTCGGTAAGCCCGGTACGCGGAGTGGGTGGCGTAAGTCCTTCTAAACTCCTTTCAATAGACAACGTCACCCACTCTATTACCCAATGAATCAGGAAATAATACCCCATTTATTTCGAACTGAATTCCGAAAAATAGTAACGGTTCTGTGCAAACATTTTGGGATTGATCACATCGAAACAGCTGAAGATATTGCTAGTGATACGTTTCTTGCGGCCATCAACGTATGGACCTATAAAGGGATACCCGATAATCCAACCGCCTGGCTTTATACAGTAGCCAAACACAAAGCGACCAACTTCTGTGCCCGCTCCAAATCGTTCCAGGATAAGGTTTTGCCTTCGGTTGATACCGAACAGAGCTACCTGCCCGACATTGACTTATCGGACGACAACATACAGGATAGCCAGCTACAAATGTTGTTCGCCATCTGCCATCCGTCCATCCCGGCTGAATCCCAGATCGGTCTGGCTCTGCGTATTCTTTGCGGGTTCGGGATTGACGAAATAGCCAATGCATTCCTGACTAATAAAGAAACCATCAATAAACGTCTGTTTAGAGCGAAAGAAAAATTACGACTCGAACAGGTACGCATCGAACTTCCATCCGAATCGGCTATTGGCGAGCGTCTGGAAACCGTCCTGACAACCCTATACCTCCTTTTCAACGAAGGTTATTATTCCGAAAGTAAGGGTGCTGTACTTCGTGAAGACCTATGCGCCGAAGCGATGCGCCTGACTCAGCTACTAACAGAGAATAAGCGAACCAATCTCCCCTCTGTCAACGCGCTGCTTGCGTTGATGTGTTTCCATGCATCACGGTTCCCAGCCCGAAAGACTGCGCAGGGCGAACTCATTCTGTATCAGGACCAGGATGAAACCCAATGGGATTACACCTTAATTTCAAAAGGCGCTTATTACCTGCAACAGGCTTCGCAGGGCCATACGCTTTCCAAATACCATCTGGAAGCCAGCATTGCGTACTGGCATACCATCAAAACCGATACGACCGAAAAATGGGAAGCCATTCTACAGCTTTATAACAACCTGTTGCAAATTTCGTATTCACCCATTGCCGCTCTCAACCGCACCTATGCGCTATCAAAAGCCAACAGCAACGAAGAAGCCATCCGCGAAGCCGAAAAACTTCAACTGACAAACAACCCGTATTACTTTACGCTGCTCGGTGAGCTATATAAAAGCATCGACCCCAAAAAGGCCAGCGCGAATTTTGAACAAGCTCTACCATTGGCTAAAACACAGGCCGACAAGCATCTGATCGCTCAAAATCTCTTAAAAATAAATAAAAATTGTTTGTAGTTTCAGGCTTATGATGGCATTCTTTTGGGAGGATAGCCGCCATGAAATGATCCTGATAATTATTCTCAACCTCTTTTGAAACCCTTCTGAACCATGCACCTATCAGCTAGTATCAAGAGCGCCTTCAACCAGCATCATATCGTCGTGCAAACCAACCACTCGGCAAAGACATTGTCCATGTCAACCAAGTCGACTGGGTTTGGCTCAGTTGTTAACGGGGGCGAACTACTCCTGCTCTCGCTGGCTACCTGCTTCTGCAATGACATTTATCGGGAAGCCAGTAAGCGAAACATAGCCATTTCGGCCGTAGACGTTACCGTTTCGGGCGAATTTGGTGCCGATGGCGAGCCTGGTTTCAACTTCACCTATAAAGCTCATGTCACATCCAATGCGTCTGCTGCCGAAATCGACGCGTTGATTCGACATACCGATCAAATCGCAGAAGTACACAACACCCTTCGAAAAGGAATATCGGTCAGGTTAATCACCGTCTAATCTGATCAATGGTTTGTATCCATATCTTGCGACGTTATTTTCGTATCCTTCTCCTTATTTATGGCTTACAAACTTCTCCGTTACATCCTATACAGCTACTTGAGCTGGCACCTCCTGGCATCTTCCATGAGTCAGGCCCAACCGACGAATCCTGTTAAAGCGATTTTTCCGGCCGACACCCGGTTTGTTCCGAACGTAGCCTATGCAGGCGATACCCTGAAAAAGCACCTGCTGGATATCTATCTACCAGCGAAGATGGCCGCCAATGCCCCATTGGTCGTGTGGGTACATGGGGGAGGCTGGATGGTCAACGATAAGTATGCCGACATGAGTTATATGAAAAACACGGTTCGGTCCATTTTGGAAAAGGGCTATGCGTTTGCCTCCATCGACTACCGGCATAGCACCACAGCACCGTTTCCAGCTCAGATTCATGATTGCAATCAGGCGCTTGAATTTTTGTATCAGAACGCAGCCCAATACGGCTACGACCGTAATCGCATTGCCCTGATGGGCTTTTCGGCAGGTGGTCATCTGGCTTCTTTACTTGCCTTAGCCAGTAACAACGCTATTGCCGACTTTTACCCCAACCGAAAAAAGCCGTCGTTTCGTATCAAAACAGTTATTGATTTTTACGGCCCTGCCGATTTACTGGCTATGACTCGCCGGGATGTCCCCCTGTCGGATACCGCCATTGCGACACCGGAAAGCCGTTTATTGGGTGCTTCTCCTCTCCTTCGTCCTGATCTGGCTAAGCGGGCCAGCCCTGTCACCTACATCGACAAAAACGACCCACCTTTTCTAATCATTCAGGGAGAGAAAGATGAGTCGGTGCCCGCAGCCCAATCGGTCTTACTAAGTTCCTGGCTAACCCTTGCTCATGTAAAAAATCAACTGATCGTCGTGCCCGGAGCCCCCCATTACGGTGTTATGTTCGATAGTGAATATAATCGTCAGGCTATTTTTAGCTGGCTGGATACCTACCTTCGCTAAGGTGGTGCGGAGTTGATGGTTATACATTTTATCGCTTTCTGATGGCTTTTCGTATGTGTAGATGGGTATTTGCCTTGTGCAGTATACTCACACTGGCTTCCTGTAGCTCGTTCCGGCCTCAACCCATACCGGCCTTAACGACCAGTTATTGTGTGCCATCCGTACAGTATGCCTATGATACAACATACCTCCCCAAGCCGAATATCCAGGCTATTTTGCAAACAGATACGCTACTGAGTAAGCGGTATTCACAACATGATTTGCTGTTAGCCAATGCCATTGGCGTTTTACCACTTCTGCAACAGTTGGTTTTGCTGGAGAAAAACCCGGTATCAGACAATCGGCTAGCCATGCTTAGTATACGGCAAAAAATCCTCAATCGGTTTCTATTAGCCTCAACGCAAATTGCCAGCCTGGCGGCTGAGCTGGATTGTGAAGGCGAACGCGCCGATCAGATCGCTACCTACCTGGACCAGCGAGACACCCGGCGCATTCGACGGTTAACTATTCTTTCAATCGTAATAGGGGCTGCCACTACCGTTGCAACCACTTTGCTAACCTCCGATAACACCAGCAAAGCAATTGGTATTAGTGGCGGTATTGCGGGAGCTGGCTTTGGCGGTTTGGCAGCCTTTTCCTCCAATCGAACCGTCACATTCTGCCACCAACGTAATCTTTTAACCGACATCTGGCAGCAAGCCGATACGTCTTCCGTGTATCCGCCCATGATCTGGTATATACTAAATGAAAAATCGTTTAGCAATACCCATCAGGTTTCGATCCATTATACCATTCGCGAACGCTGGAAAAATTACGTCCTCAGCCAGCTTTCTCCAGACCAGGAGCAACTATACTTTGGTGAGGGCGGTAATTATCAGGCTGATGATTTACACAACCGGGCCAATATGCTCAATCAGCTACAGTCGTCTATACGATCGATCAATCAGGATTTACAAAGTTTAGCCATTACAATGGCCAACTAATTCATTACTGGCGAATCAGTTCAGTGGAGCACGGTCAGTTGCCCTCGGTATATATGAGCAAGCGGATCATTACCCGTTTTGATCTGATAGGTGTATACTCCTGTTTGTACCAATTGCTGTTTGTAGGTACCATCCCAGGGCTGGGCATATCCTTTCGAGTAGAAAATCAGCTCGCCCCATCGATTAAAAACAGACACTTCACACTGAGGAAACGCACTGATATTGGAAAGCAGCCACACGTCGTTATTCCCATCGGCATTGGGTGAAAAGGCGGTTGGAATGTAAAGCGGGGTCGACACATCGACTAGTACCGAAAAGATTGTTGTACATCCTTCTGCACTGGTTACCGTTACCTGATAGGTTGTGGTTTCGGCAGGGCTGGCCGTAGGACTGGCAACAGTCGGCTGATCAAGCGAAGTAGGTGGTTCCCATTGGTAGGTTCTGATTGGCTGATCAGCTTGAGTCAACAACTGAACACTGCCTCCCCGAGTCATGGTATAGCGCGTCTGGCCTGATACGTTCGGACTGGCAACGACCTCTACCCGTTGGCTCGTCCGCGTCTGGCAAACCGTATCTGAAACGACGGTGTACGTAAGTTGATACGTACCGGCACCAACCGATTTCGGATCAAACCGAGTACCTGATACACCGGGCCCATCGAAGGTGCCTCCCACAGGTTGCCCCCGCAGGGTGACCACATTACTGCTGTTGGCACAAATCGGCGGAATCGAATCAAATAACACAGTCGGGCGCTCATAGCGGTTCACATTAATCGGAGCAGAAAGTGCAGCACAGCCAGTTGAGGCCATAACAGTAACCTGATAAGTCCCGGATTGTCGAACAGTCAGCAAGGCGGTAGTATCCGAAAGCTTTGCACCGTTTCGTTGCCACAGATAGCGATCTCCAATCTGACGGTTGACGGTTAGCGTGGTTGAGTCATCGGCACAAAACGACAGTCTGGGTGCTTTGATGGTTGCATCGGGCTTGGGATTAATCGTAATACGGGCCGTATCAGTTCCATCGCAAACGGCATTGGCCGGTTTTGCCAGCACACTATAAACGCCTGACTGATAAACGCCTAAAATGGCCTGTCTGGCCCCATCTATGTCTTTACCATCCTGCTGCCACTGGTACTGATAATTTGACTGCCCTGCCGCTTCCAGCCTGATCGTGTCACCTGTGCAATAGGGCTCCGGGGAAGTTATTCCGATCTTTACGGCTGGCGCTGTTACATATGTAACCTTCACGGCCTGCGACGTAGTATCATTGGCGCAGGAATTTGCCAGACTTTTTACAACCGTATACATACCCGGAACCCGTACTTGCAGCGTATCTGATGTAGCTCCCCGGATATTTTCACCATCTTTTTGCCATTGATACGCCCAATCAGAATTAGCCTCAACAGACAAGACCAGCGGCTGACTTCCGCACCAGACCAGGTCGGATGCCTCTTTCCCATTTGCCAGCACTACGGCGGCTGGGGGGGTATTTTTTGAGCAGTCGACTACAGGAAGTTGAAAATCCCGACGAACGACTCCGATCCGTTCTCCATTCCGAAATTCTTCGCATTGCACCGTAAATAGAAATAGGCCTTCTTTCGAGGCACGCACAGTCAATTGGCCCGTTGTTGGATTGATGGTCAAAGGAGGATTACCGGGTATGATATTCGACAGACTATAGCCAGGCGCCCATGTTATCGTTGGGTAACTGGCCTTGGGTGAATCATCGAAATCAGTTGGGGCTGTACTCGTTGTATATCCGTTCAGTGGTGTAACGAGCGAATACCGAAGCTGGTCACCATCCGCATCTGTAGCCCCTACATCAAACGTAAACGGATTATTGATACAGATATAATCACCATTGGGAAATTTAAACACTGGTGACGAATTAGTAACCGTAACCCCTGAACGAGTCATGGGTGGAAACTCCAGGTAAAAGGCCATAGCTACCCCGGTCAGCAGGGTAGTATTCACATTGGTCAGTGCATCATTACGACAACAACGTTCCCAAACCATATAATAACCACCGGGATCATTATATACACTAGGATTAAACTGATAGGTTGCGTAATAGCGGGCCTGAGTAAAACTAAGTTGCCGCAAGGTAGCACAGGCCACATTATCGAACGTAAGTGGAAGAGTTTCCTGTAACGGTACTTGTACTTTCTGAATTAATACCGGGTTTTGTTTCCGGTAGATTCGTAAGATAACAGACTCATCCTGATTACCGGGAACCGATTGAGTAGCATCCCAATATTGAGTCAATTGCAGGCGAAATAAACCAGGTGTTCCTCTTATCGCTTGCATACTAACATCCCCTCCGATAATATGAGATGCCAACACAATTACGGGCATCTGGCATATCACCATCAATCCTAACCACAAGGCTAGACGCCAGTCGCCCTTTCTTCTTCCATCGCACATAGCATCTGTAGCAGATTTCGCGATACCCGTTCCGGTAGTCAATGAATACTGAATGTACGCATACTAACAAAATAGCCCATCAAACGGCTAAATATGTTATCATATGGAATACTTCAAATACACAATTGCTACCTAACTGCTACATTATACAACTTCAAATATACCTTTTATGCAATTTTACACCTTTAAAGAAAGCAAGATGGATCAATAGAAAACGTTCCGATTCCTATTTAGAAAGAATACCCTTGGCGATAAGATAAGGGATGATAAGCCACAAAAGGCCCTTGATCAGAAAGAAGAGAAACCCCAGCCAGCCAACTCGTTTAAGCCAATATCTGAACCGTTCATGCATACCGTAAAGATAGACATTTCCGAATTCTTTCTCCGCTAGACGCTATTCTCACGAGTAAATCGACCCTATACAAATATTGGTCATGGATTGGAACTTGTATGCTGCTCAATCACATACACATATAGCCTTATCAAAGGTTTATAGATTTCAAACTTTAGGAACTAATCAAAGCTATGAACGGAACAAATGCCATATTCCTGCATACTAATTTTGACGTGCTGAGCGCTAGAAGAGTAGTGTTGATCTAGACATAAGTGACCTAGTCGGACAATTCGCCCGAAAACCCTAGTTAGTACCAGTATGAGCGAGAAAACCGGAGTTAAGACACAAGCCAAATTTTGCAAACAGGATTTTTTGACGATGTACGACAGGGTTTCTATCGAGGTATTTGAATCGTGGATTGAGAAGATAAAGCAGGAGATTGGTTGGAAAGCGAAAGGTAAACAGGTATTCCCGCCCAGAGTAGCCCAGCGAATCATTGAACACATCGGCCAACCGATTAGCCTGAAAGTGTTAAACTAATCATATTTTTAAAATGCAAACGGTGGCTCATTTGGCCACCGTTTGCATTTTGTCTCATTTCCAGACGGGGTTTATAACTATGAACTATGTTAAGGGAATAATCAATAATTACTCTACTCCAATAAATCCTTCACTATAGAAAGAAGACTATTTTTTGACTAGATCGATTTGGTTGATGCCTCGGTTCAAACCCTGCCAAGTCATTCCCTCTGGTCTAGTATCGAGAGCAAACGTTTCTAAGAGTAGACCGATTTGTTGCAGGAAATAAGCCTCTTTCTCAGTCGGACCCGAGTAGCCGACTGGGAAATTATACTCGAGCAGAAAATATGCTTTAGGGCCCTTCTGATTAAAAATCCAAGGTCCAGCTAACAAATCAAACCGGATTGGATAGGTTTT
The DNA here is from genome assembly GCF_002056795.1 of Spirosoma aerolatum. Lineage (NCBI taxonomy): Bacteria > Pseudomonadati > Bacteroidota > Cytophagia > Cytophagales > Cytophagaceae > Spirosoma > Spirosoma aerolatum. The sequence continues at coordinate 4,712,978 of NZ_CP020104.1, forward strand.
AACCCCATATTGTATAGTTCCCTCATAGCGATCACGAGTCAGGTTATTTTGTACTAAAGCACGCGCCAGCGTAAGAGTAGCAAAGCTGGTTAGGGTCGTATCGCGCTTGATATTAAGCTCATTTTGGAAAGTACTGTTTTGATACTTAATCTGAAGCTGCCTCATGCTCCACGTGCCTGTCAGCTGAGGCACTAATTCTTTCATGAGTTGAATACTAGCTTGATCATTGTCCATCTTAGGACTGACAGATTTGTCCGACGAACATTGAACAAAGACAGTGAGAGTAAGCAAGCTTATCCAAAGAAAATTTTTCATAGTAATTCTGTTGGAAAGGTTGTTGTATAAGTGCAATTACGTAAGCCTGGGCCTAATAACATCAGTTAGTCAATTCATTTTACCGCTTTACTTCTCCGCCGTAAAACATAATGGCGAGAAGCATCAGGGGAGGGTACATACACGTTTACTAACTCCCAACCGTTTTTATAAATATAGTTCAGCGCTTCAACTACAGAGGCAAAACGTACCCCTTCATGATCCTTAACGGGCTTCAAGAACTCGCTTGATTTATTAGCAGTATAATTCCGGCCAAAATCAATCCAGACACTAGCTTCCCAGGTAGATCGATTAAAGCCAATTAACTCAATGTACTGAATATCCAGACTGTCAACATTAATGCTCCCTACCATAATTTGAGCTTTCGCAGTCCCTACGCCAACCAACCAGCAGGTTAAAATGGCTAAAAGTATTGCCTTCATTCTCTCGTCACAAACTAGATCTGACCAGTTCTATAATCTGTTATATGTAAAGCTAACTAAAAAAGTTGTCAGAAAGTCCTACCCGAAAAACGGCCCTATTGTCTCAATGCCCTTAGAAAGTCCTCAAAAAATTGTCGAATAGCCTTACTGGTTTCCCTTTACAGTAAGTTAGGGTGATATAATATTCACCTATTATTTTCTTCGTTTCTTTCGGACAACTAATTCGCGATAACCAAAGGTTGGATCGACTTCCCGGCCATATGTCAGGTCTGTCATCACTCCTATAACAATTTCGGCGGTTGTGTAGATTGTACAGCCATCTAGCAGGTGTCCTCCGATAGTGCGGCCTGTCGAATCTGATACAGAAAGATGTAAATGGCCCCCCCCCGTCGACAGTGTGCCAACCAACGAAACAATTTCAAAATGCCCCTGCCATACAGTGGGTTCACTTTGATTAGCTAACCGCAGAGCCACACGGGTAAGGCTTCCAACGCAAGTGATCATGGCCCCGGCTTCGATCCGTTGTTGTTGAACAACAGCTTCTAGCTCTTTTTTCAGATCCTGTCCAGGTCTTAATCTGAATGAGTATGTCTGCATAGTAGCTGATGCGACAGCATCTGTGTGAGCAGGTTGTGCATTTAGCATAGTTACACAAAAAATAAAGGAAACGACCAGGAGATATCGCATTGCCATTTTGAGTTCTGATCAACAAAAAAACCGGGAGCGTTGGCCCCCGGTTTTTGCGTAGTATTAGCGAATTATTCAACCCCGAACATTACATCTGACCGGCGACCGCTGTTACCTCCCCGGCGACGCACCTGCTTTTTCGGTGCTGGAGGAGCCATTAATTTAGCTTTCTGCTCATTGGTCAGTGGTTTCAGGTCAGTAATTGTGTAGCTGTTATCGCTGATTGTAGTGCTGAAGCTACCCACTGTTTGTTCAGGCTGGCCGTTGCAAGGCTTCTTGGTAACCGTGAACACAGCGCGGAAGTACTGAACTTGCGGACGTACCCGACGGCCTTTGAAACGAATCGCGTTGCCGCTTTCAATTTTCGCTTTTTCAGCCTGGAGTTGCTGAGCCAGACCACCTGGCAGCTCGTTCAGGTTCAGAATAACCGTGTTGGTGTCGAAATCAACAGCTCCGGTTGCCAGCAGGCGGTTCAGGCCACGGTAGCGCAGGCGGGTAACCGTATCGCCGACTGAAGTAACTGTACCGTTACAGTAACAGACGTTAGCCACTTCGCGGGTATAAGGAGTCCGATAGAATACTTCCAGGCGCTCCAGGCGGTGGTTGTATTCACACTCTGGTGTAACAACGGCTGGTTTGATACTGGCAAAGCTGGTAGTAGCCACCTCACTCATACAGGTACCACATTTAGCTGTCTGCTTGTTGTGAACCGTTACGTAATAGAAACCTGGAGTCAATTGACCACCTGAAAAATACGCTGATGGGAAGGCAAGCGTGGTGTCGGTAGTATTTTCCAACTGAGCAATTACCTGATCAGTGTTACCGGCTACGACCGAATCAGGACGGTAGTACAGACGAGCTGTAAAGGTTTCGTTTTTCGGATTCGGAGTGGTGCTGCGCCAGCTAATAACTGGAGCCGTAGCGGCTGTGTTGACAGGAGCTGACTGGGCAGCATTGGTATTGTCAACATAAGCGAGTGACGCGCCTTTCAGGGAAGCACCATTGAACCGTACATTTAGCTCAGGCACCTGTTCGCAGGTTGGGCAGGATACAGGTGCTTTAGGAATAAGCTTCTTCTGTACAAATCCTTTCCGAACAGCCAGGCCTACACTAAATCCACCGTGCTTCCGCTTGAATTCATACAACTGATCGTCAATACCGTTAATGATCAGGTAGTTTAATTGAGTAATAAACCCTTGCCCCTGAACACCGATGTTCCAGTTGTTACGTCCGATTGGGAAGAAAACAGCAGCAGAACCAAGTGCGCCTAGATGATACAAGTGTGAACTAGGGTTCACTGATCGGATCAAGCCACCCCCATCTACGAAAGAAGGAACCGCTGGTAAGGTCAGCGTTGATGGCGTATAGGCAGCAATAGTAGCGGCTTCCGTACGGAACAGACCACCACGAGCTGCTAACTCAATGAAGGATGTTGCATCCGGGTTCTTACGGCTCCGGCCCAGCGTGAAAGTAAGCACCGGCCCTACGGTGAGGAACATATCCTCGGAAGCTCGTTGGTTGATGGTTACCTGGTTGTTAGTAAAACCACGACTTGCGGCCAGACTATACAGATAATCCCGATAAATACTACGAGTAATGTAATTCTGATAGCCAAAAGCGGCTCCGACAGCAAAGCGAAGGCGTCGGGTAGCGGGGGTCAGGAAATAATCAGCATTCGCTGTAATATTAAATCCAGCACCATTGTAAAGCGTATTATCACGCTTGGTAGGCCCAAACGTATTTTCCCATGTACCACAATACGCAAAGTTAGGTCCGGCATATAAACCAACACGCCAGGGTGATAAGCGCCTAACTAAGATGAACGTTTGAAAGGTAGTATCACAGTCATCTAGTTCAGCCACATCACTGGCCTGTGCTTTGAAATCATCCCTACGCAAGGTGTCAGTATAAATACCCTTTCCCAATCGATAGATATTCTCACGCACGTAACTTCCACTGGAAGTAGTCGATGATGGACTTGTCGTAGCCTGTTGAGCAAGGCTAACAGTTGGTATTGCAAAACTTAGCAACACGAGTCCAGCCAGCATCCGCAGAGGGTGTTGTTGGATAAATGTTCGCATATTTATTGAGTTAATTTGACGCAATGTTTCCTATTAAACTTTTAATCTTCCAAATAAGACTATAGAAATTTAGGGAACGGTAACAGCCGCCTTCTTGTGGATTTTACCGTTTTTTTTACCATTTCTACAATTGAGCTAACGTCTATAGCCCCACCGTACCACCATATGACTAATTTCTTGACGAAATGTTTCTCAATGCTTCAAATAATATATAAATTTTTGTTGCAATTGAGTCCGATCTTATCTTAAACCCATTTCGAACGCGCCGATTAGCCCCTTAAGTCATCCGAATATTTAACCCCAAAGCGGCCTCATCCTTATTTTTTCTGCAATGTTAAGACTGAATTGCAAAAGTCAATTCATCCATTACATATTTTTTCAATTTATAAGGCCTGACAATCCAGTTTTTCAAGAGGCCTGTTGTCTATCTGCTTTGCAACTAAACTCGAATAAAGTCCAGACTTATAATACTACGAATTAGCCCCAATTGTGTTTAAATCTTTTTCTTTTTTTATCGGCGGCCAATAATAACAATAAACAGGTGATTATAAAACAAATACTTCCTTCCTGCCGAGAGAAACTAACTTTTCCCCTATTTGTCTTATTTATTCATCAATTTCTCCCAAAAATTAACTTATACTTATTTACTTTATCAATGCGAAGGAGGCTCTTCCTCCTGTTTACAGAATAGCGGTCACCGATATACGGTCTGTTACCATAACTCTCTATGTATCTACAAGGAGTCATTTTTCTGCTTTGATAGGTTAGCTATAAAATCACAGCAATACCATTAACTTAATCTTTCCAAAATAGACTAGTACACCTTTTTTTAATAAGGCAATTTCACCGACGTTTGAATCAGATTGGTGGCACATTTTGCAATTACTTTTCCATCGGTTGCCTCTATACGCCCCTCACAATGAACGATATTTTTTCCTGCACGAATAACTTCCGTAGTTACCCTAACGACATCTCCCAGCCTAGCCGCATGTAGAAAATCGACGGCCAGATTGACGGATGTATAGGCTTGTTCACGCCCAAGAGCATACACCATCACACCAATCATATCATCCAGAATTGCTGATGCGGCTCCCCCGTGCAATACGTTAGCGGGATTAGTCATATCGTCCCGAATCTTGAAATCAGCCACCAAACGTCCATAAGCCACTTCCCGCAGTGTTCCATTTAACCACCGCCCCATAGGAGATGGGCCATTACTCATTGGGCACCCAATTTGGGAGCGCAGGAAATCTAGTCGAGGATTTGATAAATTGTCCATATCCGGCAAAAATAGCACTTAACTAAGCCATATACCCATTTGATGCGATTATTTATGGACTTTCTTGGGAGGTTTCCAAGACTTGTACTACTTTTGGGCGATTTTCAATTCGCCTACTCGATTACCCTGTATGAATTATACGCTTACGCAGATCCCTGAACGTACGATCAAACCCCGCCAGAGTGGGTTAACCATGGTCATGGATAAGGGGCTGAGCCTGCGAGAAGTAGAGGATTTTTTGTCGACCTCTGCCGGTTATGCCGATATTGTGAAATTAGGTTGGGCCACATCGTTCGTCACGCCGAATCTGAAAGAGAAGTTAAGTATTTATAAGGAAGCCAATATACCCGTCTATTTTGGTGGTACCTTGTTTGAAGCCTTTGTTATTCGAAATCAATTCGACGAATACCGTAAACTTCTCGATCAATACGGTATGGAATATGCAGAGGTATCCGATGGCTCCATCGAAATGAGCCAGGACGAAAAATGTGAGTACATCCGTCAGTTGGCTACTCAGGTGACGGTCCTCTCCGAAGTAGGATCTAAGGATGAAGCTAAAATTATCCCTCCCTACAAATGGATTCAGTTAATGAAGGCTGAACTACAAGCGGGTGCCTGGAAAGTAATCGGTGAAGCCCGTGAAGGAGGTACCGTCGGTTTATTCCGATCAAGCGGTGAGGTTCGTCAGGGCCTGGTTGAAGAAATCCTAACACAGATTCCTTTTGAAAGTATTTTGTGGGAAGCTCCCCAGAAAGAACAGCAGGTCTGGTTCGTCAAATTACTGGGAGCGAATGTCAATCTGGGTAATATTGCTCCCCATGAGGTTATTCCTCTCGAAACCATTCGCTTAGGGCTTCGTGGTGACACGTTTATGCACTTTTTAAACAAGAACTGAGGAGTCAGGAGCAAGCATAAAGAAGCTATCCGGCAGCAAAAGGCATCATAGCCTATGCACCCTGTTCATTCTTGTTGCTCCAACAGCCCGGTCTCTGTTCTTCATTTCTAACGCCTGTCTTATGGAATTAATCAAGTCCCTACTGGATTTCCTGCTTCACCTGGATCGTTACCTTGATCTATGGGCCAACGAATATGGAGTATTATTGTATGCCATATTATTCCTGATTGTTTTTACAGAAACCGGTCTGATCGTCATGCCATTGCTGCCCGGCGATTCGCTATTGTTTGCGGCTGGTGCATTGGCCGCCCGGCCTACCAACGAACTGAGCGTTTGGGTCATTATCCCTTTGCTTATCGGGGCCGCATTGCTAGGTGATAATGTCAATTATTTTGTAGGAAAATTCCTGGGTAGTCGGATTAAATCGAGGGAACGGATTTTATTCTTTAAGCGTGAATACATTGCCGAAACCGAAAAATTCTACGCTAAGTATGGCGGACGTACCGTAATTATAGCCCGTTTTATTCCCATCGTTCGAACCATTGCCCCCTTCGTAGCCGGAGCCGGTAGCATGAACTACAGCACCTATATTCGATTCTGTATTGCAGGAGCAATTTTGTGGGTAACGAGTATTTCATTGCTGGGCTACTTTTTCGGCAATTTCCCGATTGTTCAGAAAAACTTTGAACTGGTTGTATTTGGTATCGTTGGCTTATCCATTTTGCCAATTATTATCGAGTTTTTCAAAAAACGCGTATCGCGGGCTTAATTATTGCTTTCTCTGATTCTGTGGATTTGCGGGGCTTTGTTAATAAGACAGGCCCCGCAAATCCACAGATTTTTTAATCCAGCACTATGAACCGTTACGGGCTTATTGGCTTCCCCCTCACCCACTCATTTTCGCAACGCTATTTTTCTGAGAAATTTCATCGGGAAGGTATCGACAATAGTCAGTATGACTTATTCGAAATGCCCGATATAACAGCATTACCTGAATTGCTTACTTTGCCGAATTTGCGGGGGCTTAACGTAACGATTCCACACAAACAGGCCGTTTTACCTTACCTAGATCGGCTGGATACCTCTGCCGAAAAGATTGGTGCGGTCAATGTCATTAAACTGGAAGCTGACGGCTCCACAACAGGTTACAATTCAGATTACTACGGTTTTCGCCAATCCCTGACCAATTGGCTTACATCATTTGGACGCACGGCTAATAATTTAAACGCTTTGGTACTAGGTACGGGGGGCGCATCTAAAGCTGTAATCGTTGCGTTAAGTGATCTGGGAATTCCCTACAAATTTGTGTCACGTACCAAAACCGACGAACAGTTAACATACGACGAAGTCGAAGCGTTTTTACCGGACTACCATCTGCTAATCAACGGGTCACCAATCGGTATGTATCCTAAAATTGACCAGGCGCCTAATATACCTTATCAGCAACTAACCAATAAGCATTTGCTGTATGACCTGGTGTATAATCCGACAGAAACCCTGTTTATGAAACGTGGTCTGGAACAGGGCGCGGCTGTTCATAATGGATTGCGGATGTTAGAGCTACAGGCCGAAAAAGCTTGGGAAATATGGCAATCCTAATGGTTCTGCGAAACATAACTTATTATCATAAACAGATTTCCTGCATACGGTCTTCATCCATGACAAACACATTGAAGTCGACTTGCCCCCGAATTCCTTTTACCCAGCCGTTCTGATTGTGCTGCCAGAAATACAGCTTTTCGGCATCGTAACTCCGCAGGTGTTTGGTCGAATAGTCGGCTATCCAGAGCGGATAATCATCCAGATTTCCTTTAATATACCGCCGATACAGATTACCATTGGTATAAATAATCGGTCGAACCTGGTAATGCGCTTCGACGGTTTCCAGCCACGTTCTTAGTCCATTCACGATGGTTTCATCCGTTTGGCCGTTGACCACTTCGAAATCGACAACCGGTGCAAAATCGCCTGATTGAAGTTCGACGTGGCGAATGAAGTTAGTAGCTTGCTTTATCGGGTCACGAGTTGGGTGGTAGAAATGATAAGCCCCCCGGTGCAAGGCAATCTTTTTAGCTTCCCGCCAGTTTTTGCTGAAATGTTTATCAGACAAGGTGGCCCCTTCTGTTGCTTTGATAAATACAAACCGAATCCGAACTCCTTCCGCTTCCATCTTCCGCACACTCGCCCAGTTGATACGATCGTTATGCCTTGACACATCAATGCCATGAATGGTATAGCGCATGGGTAATCGAATCCCAAATGCCTGCACAAATCGCCAGTTCATTTCGTCGGGCCGCCTTGTACGAACAACCCAGATACCTACCAACAGAATAAAAAAGGCTATGATCCAAAACCCGTAGCGCTTCGAGATCAGCTTATAAAGAACACGAACTCTCATTCAGATAATGACTGGCTCTGTTTAATTCAATAAACAGCTCGCAGTTGCGTTTATGGAGATCCAAAGAATGATCAGCATCCATTTGACCCACTTTCAACACCGAAAATACAGCTTTCTTTCCGAACCTGTCGTATACCAAAAAAAGCCCGATGCAGTCGCAGCGAGCTTTTTTGGCAATAGTTCGCAGAAAAGCTTAGTCGTGCCCTTCCAGCTTTACTAACTTATTATAGAGGCCCAGCAACAAAAAGGGTGCTGCCCATTGGCCTACAAATAAACTCTTATGACGCTCACCCGTTGCCTGCAAGGCCAGGGATACAGCCATCGAGCCCAGCGAGGCCCATAGGAAAATATCAGAAGGCAACTTGGCGGTTTGTTCCTCAATGGCCGTTGCTACAGGGCCTTCCGAGTGCTCAGGATTGTCATTCTTGTTCTTAGCCATAACGTTTCGATTGTTTTGATTCTTTACAAATCAGCAACCGACCGTATTAGCATAAGGTTATTAAAGTGTTTGAATGGTCCGCTTACACATTCGGCTGTGGCGTAGTCCGCAGGTAGGGCTTCACAAACGTGACACCTTTCGGGAATTTAGCCTCCAATTGATCGTTCGGCACGGCTGGGGTTACAATTACATCTTCACCGTTTTTCCAGTCGGCAGGGGTAGCCACCTGATAGTCGGCAGTCAGTTGCAGCGAATCGATTACCCGCAGAAGTTCATTGAAATTCCGCCCCGTCGACGCCGGATAGGTCAATGTCAGCTTAATTTTTTTGTCGGGTCCAATGACAAATACCGAACGTACGGTTGCTTTTTCGCTGGCATTAGGATGGATCATATCGTAGAGTGTAGCCACGTTCCGATCGGGATCAGCAATGATCGGGAAGTTCACTTCCGAACCCGTAACATCTTTGATATCAGGCGTCCAACGGTTATGCGATTCCAGGTCGTCGACCGACACAGCGATCACTTTTACATTACGCTTACCAAATTCGTCTTTCAGCAATGCAGTTCTGCCTAGCTCGGTGGTACAAACCGGAGTAAAATCGGCTGGGTGCGAAAACAGCATACCCCAGGAATTAGCCAGCCATTCATGAAAGTGAATGTGGCCCTGGGTTGTATCGGCTTCAAAGTCGGGAGCAATATCGCCCAAACGCAGTGACATAATAAAGGGTGGTTTTAGTTGATAAATTCTACCTGATTAATATAGTAGTTATTGAATCTAAAACCGGCATTGAGCCGGTTTTGATGGGCAAACCTAAAAAATAAGCTATGAGTTCGCAATGACAGCGCTAATAAATTTAGATCAGTTTATCTTCGACCGCCATTCGGACCAGTTCAGCCGCATTACGAACCTGCAATCGACGCATCATATTGGCTCGGTGATTATCGACCGTCCGAACGCTAAGCTGCAGTTTTTCAGCAATCTCTCGGCTACTCATGCCGGCCACCAGAAACTGTAGAATTTCTTTTTCTTTGTTGGAAAGCTTCGACTGACGTTCGGCCCGATTCTGCTTGCTGCCCTTTTTGAGCTGCTGCATATAGCCACTCAGAATAATGGAAGCTACCGGCGAACTGTAGTATTTCTCTCCACTGGCAATAGTCCGGATCGCCTTGATCATTTCGTCTGACGACGAATCTTTCAGAATATACCCGTATGCGCCTGCTTCTACCGACCGTAAAATATAGTCTTCATTATTATGCATGGATAGCATTAGCACCCGCACATTTTTATATAACCGACTGATAACCTGTGCCGTTTGAATACCCGACATCCCCGGCAACGAAATATCCATCAAAATCAGGTCGGGTAGTTTTTCGGGGGTTTGCTGGTTGGCTTTTAGCTTATCAAGTGTTTCTTCACCATCGTTGGCTTCATCGATGATGTCTAACCCTTCGGCTTGTTCTAACAAAAGTCGGATACCATCACGAACGATTGAATGATCGTCCACCAGCATTAATTTAGTAGGTGTCATGTTGAGCAAAATGCGTTTGGTAGGGAATGCTAATCTGTAATTTAGTGCCCTTTCCGGGCGTTGAATTTATTTTTAGTTTACCGTTGACGAGTTTCGTACGTTCCAGTATGTTATGCAGCCCCTGCGATGGCGGGCGGGATTTGAGCATCCGCATTTGTTCTCCCTCCTGTATAGGCTTCATCAACCCATTCGGCTGGTTCACAGAGGGTACATCAAATCCTTTTCCATCGTCACTCACTACTAATTGTAAAGAGTTTCCTCGGTCCTTTAGTTCGATATGCACGTGAGATGGTTTGCCATGGCGTACGGCATTACTAACAGCCTCCTGCGTAACCCGATACAGCATGATCTCAACATTCTTATCCAGACGAGGCATGTCTGTCGTCAGATTTGTCTTAAATGTAACGTCAATTGTTTCACTTCGGTCTTGCTCGGCTAACATTTTAATGGCAGGTATAATCCCAAAATCACTTAACACACTGGGCATCAAATTGTTAGAAATCGTACGCGTTTCCTGAATAGTTTGAGTTACCAGACTTTTTAACGTTTTCAGATTTTTAGCATACGGGCTTACCCCATTTTGTTCGCCAACGATCATCTTGGCCAGTGCAGCCTCAAGTCCTTCAATCTGCAATTTGATAGCCGTAAGCATTTGCCCCAGCCCATCATGTAGCTCACGGGAAAGGCGTTTCCGTTCTTCCTCCTGTCCGGCAATCAGGTACGAGGTCCTCAGTTTCTGATCATCGATTTGTTGCTGGTATTGCAATTTGGTAGCCTCAAACAGTTTTTGACGGGTTTCCTTCAGCGATTTATTGGCATTCACTAATTTTTTATTAGCTGCCGTAGTACGACTTTCAGCTTCCACCAACTGATCAAACGTTTGTTTAAGTTTTCGGGTCGCTGGTCTGAAAATTAGTAAGCCAATGGCCACCAACGTAACCAGTGTAAAAATATACGAGTAGAACTCAATGGTACGCAGCAAGGTCAGCTTTGCCCGTAATTGCGCGTTACAAACAACGACAATCCGGTCTATTTTTTCCAGAAATGGCTTTTCGTTCGCCAGCATTAGCCGAAGGTTAGCCTGCACATCGGGCTGATGTACCTCTTCAAAATGCTGCAGCTTCATCATTCGATGTGCGCTTTGCTGAAACGCTTCAAACTGTGGCTTTATATCGGCATATAGCTGATTGATGGCATCAGAATAAACCATTTTTACTTCTCGGCCACCCGCACGGCCTTCGCGGGTTTCGAGATGGTACCGTTCAAAAACAGGATACAGTTGCCGAAGCTCGGCTACATTCTCGTCAAAACTACCTTGTTCGCTGGCGTCGGTGATCTGAAGTACCTGCTTGACAATCTGCTGACTCTGATGCCGTTGCAGGGCCGTTTGACGAACCACGACCATTTCATCTTCAATAACGCCGAAACGCCATTGCGACAGCCCCTGTCCGACGGTAAGTAGAACGGCCAGAATTAAAAACATCGTTATGTATAAACGAGTGAATCGAACGGGAATTACCGAACCGTCTTTTGCGTTATCCTGAAGTAAATCGGCCACTGAACAGCGTAATCAAGTCAAAATGATTTATAAAAGTAATCTTTTTTGTAGTTTTACCATTAGTTTCTATCGTTAAAGTCTTTCAACGCCATGAACCGTATCGTTATCGCTTTCCTATGCATATCGCTCGTAGCCTCGGCTTTTCGGCCTGCTAAGTTGCCCGTCGAGCTAACTACCTCAAAAGCTGCTCCATCCGTCGCTGCCGAGCCCGTCAAACTGTCGTGGGAAGTGTTGCGTGATGTGACGTTCAAGAAGAAATGGTATGCCGAAGAATCGGTGTATATGCTCTACCCTACCTTTGGCCAGAGTATTCAGAAACTGAATGGCAAAACGGTTGAGCTGACGGGTTATGTGCTACCGGTCGATCTGGAAACGAACGTGTATGTGCTTTCGGCATTCCCCTATAGTGCCTGCTTCTTCTGCGGTGGTGCTGGCCCGGAATCGGTCGTATCACTAAAATTCAAGAAATCGGACAAGAAGTTTAAGACGGATGAACGTCGGACCTTCCGGGGCACCCTTAAACTGAATGCAGACAATATTTACGAACTGAACTACATTCTGGCTGATGCTGAGATGGTTGGTCAATAAGTTGCTTCGTTTCAAAACAAAAATCCCGCCTATTCATATGAATAGGCGGGATTTTTGTTTTGAAACGAAGTCCCCCCGTCAAGTAGCTTCACAGGCTTTCCAACCTTTTATCATTGCGTTTGCTCTTTAGGCAAACCCTAATCAACAAGGTTATGAAAACGTCAGCTTTTCTTGCAGTAGGTTTCCTGGCACTTTTCGGACTTACCGAAAGCTGCACGAATCAAACAACTGCCCCCTGCGGCCAGCCCCAGCAGGTAACGGCCGATTCTGAATGCTATACGGGTAATGGCCTGCGACTAACAGCCAGTCAGTATGGCGATGCCCCTCTAAGTTTCACTTGGGATATTTATGCACTGAAAGATACCAGCCGCATTATGGGGTTTACATCGAAGGATGAAAAAATAAAAATGATTGAAGGCAGCACCTTTGTTGTACATGACAGCTTGGTAAGTAAGTACCAGCGACTAATTGTTAACGTAGCAGCTAACTGCGGAGGCCAACTCAAATACTCGAACTACTACGCATTTGTAAAAAAGACCTCGACGAGCAGCAACTGCACTACCTGGGTTAATCAAAACCAGTAACCTGGTTACGACGACTTGGCAGAATCAGCTGGCTTTCTATCCTCGACCCAAAGTTTAATGCTATTGCCTTCGGGTCGAGAATATGGACGAGCTTGCCATAATCGAAAACGGTATCTCATCCTCAACGGTTATACCATCGTGTATGAGCTGATCCTAGAAAATTGTAAATAAGCTATATAGAAGGGAATACTACCAAAAAAAATGCTGTCTCCGGTTTAGGAAACAGCATTTAAACGTGTACTTAGTGGAGAATATCGGACTCTAGCCGATATTCCCACAGCATTGCGATATAATCGCGGCACTGGCCGTTTCAAGGCCAAAACACCCCTAAACCCTACTTTCTTACTCTAGTGTTTAAAGTGTAACTGCTTTTTTGTTAACTATTTTGTTAAACCAGTTGTGCCGCGTTCGGAAAAAAACGTACCTGACTTTCAAGTAGTTTTATACGTTCGTCTTTCTCCTTTAGTAGCTTTTTATATAGCTCAATCACAATACTATCATTCTGCTCATTAGTTATAATAGCAGAACCTTCATTAGTGCCTTCGTAGAACTCATCAATATCAAAATCCAACAACGAAGCATACTTCATTAATACCTTACGGCTTATTGATTCTGCCTTAAAGTTCCTTTCTACTGCAACTCTAGTAATATCTAACCTTTCGGACAACTGCTTAATATTAAAGCCTTTAGCTGCCGCCATTGATCTAAGTTTTCTTCCTTGGTGTTCCATGTATGTAAAAAATGTTTGTTTTTAGTTGTATTGTAACATAAATCTTACCTATACTTGCCACCGTTATAACGGTAAAATATACCGCTAAAACGACAAATATCAAATTTAAATCTATCTTAAAATACATCATTCCCTATGCGTAAGAAAATAACAAAAAGCAAAGGTTTAATTGGCCGTTTATATGATTCGGCTAAACCCTCTGAACAACTTATGTTCCGGGCGGAACTCCTTAAGGCTCAGGAACAGTATGGAACTGATTATGCAAAACGGTTTCGCGATCATTACCAGTACTGCGAAAACCCTTATGAAGTGCTTTCGATCTATTTAGACTTAGCTCGTAAGTATTTGGGCTATGTCGATGGGCAACCTATGCCAACGGATTCAATGTTAGAAACCCTTCAAATGGAGCAAGCCGCATGAATCAACGTGAACAACTCCGTGAAATGCGTAGGCTCCTAGCCAGTGGCCGGGCCGAAGATCGTAAGAAAGCCAAAGATGTTCTGGCATCCATTGGACGCCATTCCAAGCAGGTAAAGAAAGAAGCGGCCAAACAACAAACCAGCCTTTTCGACTAATGACCGACATTCAAAATGGCTCCTACCTAATGGCCGGGGGAATCTGGGCGGAACTCAACAGGCGCAAATCATTTGCCCGGTTTGCGACCATTAAAAACCTGCTCAGTAGCCACATTACCCGAACGCTATACGACGAAAGCCGGGCCGATGTGCTAACTCTCATTAGCCGCAAAATCAGCCGGAAAGAATACCTGATAAAAAGGCAGGATGAAGAATTTAACGAACAACTACATAAACAGATAACCAGCGTAGAAAGCGAAATTTCTACGCTGTTGGCGTTCGTAAAAGCCTTTGACCGTATGGCCGAATTTATGCAGGATGAAACAGCCGGATTTGTCGAAGAATGGTATAGGGCCAAGCATCAAAACCTGATCTTAAACCAACTACTCGACGCACAAACCGAACTAGCCCACACATGGGGCGAAACGGCTTTTAAACTCTATGGTGACTATATCCAGCAACAAGCCACTTCCACCAAGTTCACCAATGCCTAACGACATCGACGCGCTAATTGAGCGCAATAATACCACTACGCCGATAGTACCTTTGTTGTCCCCTACGAAACCCACCAAAGTAAGCTTAAAAGACCTACAAAACAGGCGGTTAACCAATACCACCAAATACCCGGCTCCTACGCCGGTCATTCGCATTTCTGGCACTAACTACGCCAATGCCGGTATGATCTCAGCCTTAACCGGGCCACCTAAAAGCGGCAAAACAACCGTTATAGGTTTTATGATTGCTACCGCCTTTAGCCACTTCAACGACCGAGCGCAATCGCTCGACATAGAAACTACTTTTGCCAATGGTAGAGATGTGGTTTACTTGGATTTTGAACAGCACATATCTAGTACTCAGGATTTACAGGATAAAGTTTTAAAGTATGCCGGATTAAGCCAAACCCCTGAAAATCTATTCATTTATAATCTTCTGGAAATGTCGTTAGACGAACGCCGGGAAACGATTGACCTTGTTTTTAAGGAACACAAAATGCACCTATTAATTATCGACGGACTTGCCGATATTCTAACCAGTGTAAACGACGAAGAAAAATCGAATGCGCTGATAGAAGAATTGTCTTTACTTGCGTCCCGGCATAATACGGCAGTTGTGGTTGTCATTCACGAAAACAAAGGGGGCGGTTCTGTTCGTGGTCACTTAGGTAGCCAGATTGAGCGCAAATGCGCCGGGCTAATCTCGATCAAGAAAGACCGTGAGAAAAAGATACATAGTATAGAAAGCCGTTTGATACGGATAGGCGACGATTTTGAAACGGTCTACTTCCATTTCTCGGAAGAACAAAAACGAATGGTCTTACTAGATGCAGTAGCAACGGCAGAACTTAATGAAGAAGCGAAACAATCGGCGGCTGCTAAGAAAGAAGAAAAGACCAAAGGCTTAATGCACCTATGTTTTGGCAACCTTACCGAACTGCCAATTAAGGAGTTACGTGCCAAAGTATGCCATTTTTCGCCGGGTACAAATTCCGACAAAAACGCAGATTATCACATTAAACAGGCCGTTGACGCTGGCATAATAACCGTTACAGGCGAACGCCAGCATCGTCTATATACGTATGTCAAAGCGCAAGCATGAAAAATAGTACAATTAATTTTCCACCTTCAAACACACATTTTATGGTTAGCCAAATTGAAAGCCTTTCTAAAATCGTAAAGTGTCTTAACCCCCTGAATGGCTGGACAAAATTGCAAAAACAGTTTAGTCCTTTTACATTCAGATACCATGAGCAAAC
This sequence comes from Spirosoma aerolatum, assembly GCF_002056795.1. NCBI lineage: Bacteria > Pseudomonadati > Bacteroidota > Cytophagia > Cytophagales > Cytophagaceae > Spirosoma > Spirosoma aerolatum. The sequence continues at coordinate 4,728,829 of NZ_CP020104.1, forward strand.
TAAGGCGGAGTTTTACTCCCGAAGACCGCTATTCCATCGTCCAGGAAGCAATCCGTGACGGCCATGCTGACACCTGTCGCAAATACAATCTATCCCCTTCATTGCTGCGCAAATGGCGATTGAAATATTTAAGCAAAGGCAAAGAAGGCCTCAAAGATTCCTATGCACGCGTCGATCCCCAGCTTCGAGTGCTGGAAGAAGAAAATGATCGCCTGAAGCGGATTGTAGCAAAACAAGCTTTGGAACTGGAGATCAAAAGCGAACTGCTAAAAAAAACGACTATTCAACCTCGGAGAAACTAGCACTAATGAAGCAGTTCGAACATCAAGTAAGTCGTACCCTGTTATGCCAGTGGCTTAGCGTGCCTCGGAGCGTGTCTTATTACCAACCTCAATCAGGTAGGCCTGGGGCAAAGCCCAGCCAGGTAACCATGAAACTGGATGGATCGTGGGTGGACAATCAACTGGTCGTGCTCAGTATTCGGCAACTGCTGGATGTTGAGTTCAATGCCCTTGGCTACGAATACATCACCCACGAGTTGAAAAAAGAGTACTTGATTAATAAAAAAAAGGTATATCGGCTCATGCAGGAGCATAATTTACTTCTGGGCAAAGTGTTCCGGCCGACAGGTAAGCGGGAGTTCGTTAAATTCAGACGAATTGTAGCTACCAAGCCCTTAGAATACCTATGTTGGGATATCAAGTACGTCTGGGTACAAGGGGAACGACGGAATTACTATCTGTTGAGCGTCATTGATGTGTATAGCCGCAAAATTCTGGATTGGCTATTCCAAGGCAGTATTCGCCAAATCGACTTGATCAATCTTTTTCGACGAATAAATCGGAGTCATGAACTGAAAGGGGTCATTTTGCGCAATGATAATGGCAGTCAATTCATTGCTCATTCAGTGCGTAACTTTTTGAAAAGCTCAGAGATCAAGCAGGAATTCACGCACGTAGCCACCCCTGAAGAGAACTCGTACATTGAAGCTTTTCACAGTATTCTAGAACATGATGTGATTGAGCGAAATGAGTTTGCCAGCTACTATGAGGCCAAAGAAATGTTAGGGCGTTATTTTTCCCATTACAACCATCATCGATTGCACCGTTCGATCGGTTTTATTACACCGCAGCAAAAGTGGGAGGAAGCAGAGTTAGTTTTTGACACAATCTTTTCAGAAAATCTGTCCAGTTAATAGGGGGCTAAGACAAAAGGATTTGCAAGTCGATTATAAGCTCACTAATGAACAAGCCTTACCAATTGCGGTGCAAATTCAACGCAACCAGATATTAGAAAACGGCTTAGTGGTATCTCGCTCAGATAGTTCACCTGCTGGCTTAGAAGCATTAGCCATTGCATTAGGCTATGATAAAGCCGAAAGCGTTAGTATTAATGGCAACCTGTCAGATATTGGAGACTCACTGAATGAGATTAAAGAAGTTATTGAATTGATTCCTGCATTTGTTAAGGCTCATAGAATGGGCAACTGGAATTTAGGATAAGAACAAATTTTTGAAATTAGAATTTTCAGCCCGGCCACCGCGCCGGGCTTATTTTTTGAATTGTATTTTTTGGGTATAGACAAGATAGATACCCCCCACCCCTATATAGACAGACAAGACAATTTATATATATAAGGGAAAGTTGTCTGTCTTGTCCATAACTATAGACAACTTATAAATTGTATTTGTCTGTGATTTTACCCAATAAGAAGCTACGAAAACATCGAAAACGGAATATTATTCCGTTTTCTTACCCTAATATCGCCATTAATCAGAATTATATACGGACAAGACAGACAACTTTCCCTTATATATATATCCGCTTGTCTTGTCTGTCTTATCCGTTGTCCAAATTTTCTATAAGCGGGGTTTATCTATTCGGCCTATACCGGGCGATCTGTAAAGGGAAACGGGTACTACTATTCGACAACTTTTTGAGGACTTTCTAAGGACTTTACGACAATAGGGCTGTTTTTCGGGTAGGACTTTTCGACAACTTTTTTAGCTAGCTTTACATATAATAGATTATATAACAAAGCATGAATATTTGGATTCGGCGATTACTGTGGGTAGCTGTAGTCACCGTTCTGCATCTCTTTACGGTTCTATTATTATCTTTTTTGTTCTTCAATTTTGGGCCTACACCGAAATGGCAGACTGTTATAGCTAGTATACTCTGTCCTTCCTCTGCTCTGTTGCCTTGGCCTGAAGAATACATTTTTACACGTTTGATCTGTGATGCTTTAATCTGGGCTGCTTCAAGTCGCGTTATATTTGAATTAATGAAACTTGGCAGGAGTAGATTAACATAACGGCACTTATAAAACAATTTTAAACATCGTATCTATATGACTTCAATAATCATTTCGCGGTATCTTTATCTTTTCAATAGCAAGAATCAGTAGATCGTTTTCTATATGTTCGCCTTCCAAACATGCCTCCAAATACTCGTGGGTGCTGTTCCAAATGGAGTATCGTAACCTTCGAGTTTTGTCATATAGATCAATATATTCGTCGTTTCCCTTTTTCAAATAACGCCACTCTGCTTTAATCTCTCCTTTCACAAGCTCCCCTAACAATACTCCAAGTTCGCTAGCAATGTCAATTAAACCTTTGTTTTTAATGTATGACACTATTTTTTGGTGTAAGTTTTGATAATAAGTTTCATCGGTTTCGTCAATGTTAAAGCCAATGGCATTATTTAAGACATCGATATAATATTGAGCATACTTCTCTAAATCTTTCATTTTATTGTCTAATGGAACATCTTTTGTGATTTTCAATAGCTTTATTATAGCATCTTTATTTTTATTGAAAATAGTTATGTCTTCAAAAACCAAGCTATCTCCATATCCACTCGCCATAGCCATTACTTTCCCATTATTTAAGGAAAATATTGTGATTGGAATATTGAATAATGTTTCTTCAACATATGAAGTGAAACCAGTCTTGATAAGATAATCAAGAGAATCTTGAAATTTAAGTAATTTGACTTTTTCCATGACTAAGTTTAAAAAGGAGAAGATTAGAATAATCAAAAATATCCCTTTACATAAAATTAGTTATAAAACCCGTCTGGAAATTATACAAAATACAAACGGTGGCCAAATGAGCCACCGTTTGTATTTAAAGAATATTATTGATTCAGCACTTTCAGGCTTATGGGTTGGCCGATGTGTTCAATGATTCGCCGGGCTACTCTGGGCGGGAATACCTGTTTACCTTTCGCTTTCCAACCAATCTCCTGCTTTATCTCCTCAATCCACGATTCAAATACTTCGATAGAAACCCCGTCGTACATCGTCAAAAAATCCTGTTTGCAAAATTTGGCTTGGGTCTTAACTCCGGTTTTCTCGCTCATATTGGTACTAACTAGGGTTTTCGGGCGAATTGTCCGACTAAGTTACTTATACCTAAATCAATAGCAAAATCAATACTAATCTTGTGTCGTTCAACACAGCAAGGTTAGTATGGCTGACATTAATACTGTTTACGCTGGCATACTGGAATACTTCGACCCAAAGGCTGATAGTGGTGTCCCAAACTTTAACGGGAATATCTTCAATCCAGAAGGTACTAATAAATGGCTCGAAGAAATGCCGTTCTGGTCTGAACTGGATGCAATCAATAAAGCATCTAGTTCAACCATTCAAGCGGTTAAGGTAGCCTATACGGGTACGACTCAGACCGAACGAAACCAGTGGTTAACCGACCGGATTACGGCTATTGATAACCGGGTTTCCTTCATAAAAGGCCGGGTTAACCAACTGCTTAACAGTTTAAAGAATTGGGGTGATCCTACCTATGATGCCTTGCTAAAAACGTTTAATGCGGCTGTTTCGACGGTTCCGGTTGTGGGACAAGTGGTCAATTACTTCGTCGGTAAGCAGCAAACGGCGCAAGCTATTCAACAGCTTCAAGTACAGCAACTTATAAAGGAGTACACGGCAGACCTGTACCAAACCGGGGAAATCCGGGCCGCACTGGTGAAGGAGCTAAAAGCGGCTCCATCGACAACCACCAAACCAGACCTTACCGGACAAGCTGGCGCACCAAACCCGAACGCTATTTATTACTGGCTGGCTGGTTTCGCGCTCCTGTTCCTGCTGTTTGTCTATCTCAAAAAACGCAACCGTCGTAAGCGATGAACAAGAAAGGTTTCATACTCATAGCGGCTATCGCTTTACTAGTCCTTTGGATTCTTTACAAGGTCAACACAGCCCAACGACTCATTTTTGACTTGGGAGTACCGCAACAGATTTCCATACAATCGGGGGCGTTGACGTTCATTTTGCCGGTTCGGATAACCAACAACTCAAGCGGTTCTATCCGTATCAAATCGGCTGATTTCGATGTGTTATCGTCGGGTAAAGTGATTGGCCGGGCGTTGGTCACTCAGGCAATTACAACCGCGCCAAAAGCCGTAACGGTAATGCCTGTTAGTGTTACCATCGGTTTGTTGGACACTATCAGTGCAGCCAGTACTATCTGGGCGTCGTTACAGGCCGGAAAAGTTAATCTGACCTTAGACGGGCTAGTTTATGCCGAACTGTTCCAATTCCCTGTAAAACAGTCCTTTGACCTGCAAAGCGACTTGCTGAAAAACTTCACCAAAATTTTCTAACGATGAATGAAGAAGTAGACCTTTCAGGCATTTCCGATGCAGACATACGGGCGTATCTGCTCGACATGGGTATCGACCCAGATAAGGCGTTAAGTGATTCGGATAAAGCCACGATTACACAAAGCAAAACGACCGCGCAACAAACGGGCAATTCTAAGCTCATCAACACGGTCAACACAATCTTAGGCTTTATCAATACCGAGATTGGCGTACTGTCGAAAAACGGGATAATCGGCAAACAACAGCTTTCCAGCACCTACCCTACGCTGGGCAATCTGGCCGGTAGCAGTTCGACCGACACCACCAACACCGACAACGCACCCGATACCAGCAACCGCGTTTTTAACATCGACTTTACCAGCCCGACCACGTTGATTATCGTTTTCGGGGTTGTTGTCCTGCTCTTTTACTTCCTCTTTTTTAAACCAAAATCTAAAAATGGCAAACGTTAGAATTGCTCAGATTGGGCAGGTACGGGCCAACCGACCTATCTACGAAATCGCATTGAATGGGCGCAAATTCGCGGCTATTGTGAACTACGCGAATCAGGTAGAGTTTGCAGGCCCGGCAGTTATCCGAAGTCTTGGAATTTCGTCGATTTACGCCGATACGCTCGAACGCTCCCTAAACACCGAAATCGTTTCGGCGCTGGGTTTTACGGGTTCGCAGACCTTTTACGATAGCCGGTTTCCGTATCAGCAAATAGGCACCGGACTAGCCTTTGTTACGGACTTCCTGCCGTATCTGGGTTGGAAATCGCTTAACCCGGCCAGCTTCGTAAATCGGGTTATTTAATCACCTTCTCTTTCCTCTTTTTTACCAGTAAACAACAAATACAATGGCAGATGTAAAGATTTCCCAGATGGGGCAACAGTCCGCTAGTTTACCCTTTTACGAAGCGGTGCTGACAACAACCGGACGAAAGTATGTTATCGGTTGCGATGGTGGCGGGGTTATGCTCGTTAAAACCCGGCAATGGCTCCTGAACATGGGCTATGCTCAGGCTTTGGCAAACCAGTTTGAAGACGGGGCCGATGCCGATATTAAAGCGGCTCTCAAACTGAGTGCCAGCAACACCACCAATTTAGATAGCCGTTTCCCGGTTGCTAGTCTGGGTGATGGTTTCCAAATGGTTACAGGTTACGACCGTACAACGGGCTGGGCATCTGGCTACCCTAAAGATACCATTACGACAACTTGGGGGGCTTCTGGCTCTGGTTCGTCGGGTTCAGGTAGCGGTTCGTCGGGTTCGGGTAGTGGTTCGTCTGGCTCCGGTTCATCGGGTTCGGGTGGCTCGACCGATACGGGCGGAACTGTGACCTACCAAGCCGCAACGATTGGCGAACAGATAACGACCTTCCTATCGAACTACTGGTGGGTAGTGGTTATTCTGGCTCTGCTCCTGCTCTGGAATCCAATCATTGCTCCAGCGTTGGGCATGGGTAAAAAGCGTAAACGCTCCTATCGGTAAGAACCAACAAGGGCAACGTCAATAAGGCCCAACAACGGAGCCGGGCAATGTCAATAAGACCCGGCCATATATCAACCTCATTCATTTTTTAACCTCTCTTACAGCAATGGCAAAAGCACCTAAAAAGCCTAAAAAATCGGCTCCTATTTCGTCTTGGGAACGGTATGATGAAAAGAAGGCTCAGTTCGATAAGGACAAGCGAAAAAAAGACGCGCTGATTAAGAAGCACTCTAAGTAAGTCAATAGCCCGGCTCTATCATCGGGGCCGGGCTAAACCTCTAAGCCGATGGACAATACACAGGACGCAATCAGCTACTTACGCCATTACAAAACCCCGTTTTGGCGGATAATGAACGGTTCGGCTAAGGTTGGCGAGTATGCCGCAAACGACAACTTAGAACAGTCGATTGCAGACTTTCAAACGGCCTTAACCTTCCTTCCGGCTGGCACGTACAAGCTCAAAGCCGCAGACAAACCCGATAAGTACAACGGGGCATTTGAAACCACCTTCACCAAAGGCCAAAACAGCCCGGCTATGCAACAAAATTCGTTTCAGGCTCCATCTACCAATGCTTACGGAATTCCTGACCACGTAAAGCGGGAAATTGAAGCACAGGCCCGTAAAGACTTTATGCTCGAACAGCTAACCAATGAGGTTCGGGAATTAAAGGAAACAGTTCGAAAAATCGAACAATACCTTAAAGAAGATGCAGACGGAGACGGTACACCCGACATTTTCCAGACCGCTAAAAATGCAGCCGACACGGTGCAAAAGGTTGGCGAAATCAAGAAAGTATTCACCGGCTCAAGTGTCTTTGGTGACTGATCTAGCCAAAGCCCTACAAGCCTATTATAACCTCAAAAATGGAACAAACTACTAAGCAAATCGAACTTACCCAGGAATACGTTTTGAGTCAATTAAAGCGACTCTATAAAGCCTTAGAGAAATCCTTTAGTAATCCCGATGCACCGGGCGAAGGTTCAGTAAAAGCTATTGAAATAATTGAAAATCTGGCGGATATGATCGAAGAAGACCCGACCATGATTAAGGCCGTTCTGACCGAAAACAACCTACGCGCTCTGAAATCTTTGCAGGAGAAACAAGCAAAAGGGGGCGTTGGCATTCTCGACTTCTTCAATGCTTTCCCCGACATCGGCAACGCTGTCAAGCAATCGTTTAACCCGTTCAAAAAGTAATGGAAACTAACTCGTTCAAATCGCAAATCGACGTTAACAAAGTGCTGTTCTGGGTACTACTGCTTTATCTGTTCTGGCAGATAAAACGCGGCTGGGATAAGAGCAAAACGCAGGTATATTCGGAGAATGCCGGTTCTGATCTGTCTACCCAACAGGCTATCCAATTTCGGCAAGCCATGAACCCAAGCGGTTCAGGTTGGCTAATGAGCTTTGACGGAACCGATACCGCGTCCATTCTGGCAACGGCGGCACAAATCAAAAGTTTTGCCGATGTGTCACAGGCGTACCGGGCGTTGTACGGTGACGATCTGACCAGCGATCTAACGAACGAGTTGAGCCGGGAAGATTTGGCCCAATTATGGGCAATCATCAACGGAACGAAGGCCACCACGACCACCGGGGGAACCAGCACCGGAACAACATCCGGCACGACCACCAGCCAACCCACAACCACTACCCCAACGGGCAAAACGGTAACAGCTACTACTACAGCCAATATCCGAATTGATAAAGCTCCCTACGCCGTAGAAACAGACTTCTTAGGCCGAAACATTCAGGCTAAGAAAGGACAGGTACTTGGTAAATACGTCTCGGAAAAAGTCATTCCCGATGTACCCAACAAAGGCAACCGAAACACCTTTGTTCGTTATGCCGAAACCTCATTAGGCGGTTTAGTTACCTCCTATCACTGGATAGTTAAAACCGCAGTCTCGATTAAATAACGACTTATGGCACTGGCATACGAAAGCAAAGTACCGGCTTCTTACCGGGCGGCATTTGTCGAAAAGGTTAAGGCGATCTGCTTAAGGCTGGGGATAAATCCAGATTGGCTAATGATCGTGATGGACTTTGAGAGTGCGGGCAAATTCACATCAACCGTAACCAATTCAGGTTCCGGGGCCGTTGGTTTAATCCAGTTTACCGAAAGCGGCATTAGTGGTTTAGGGGTTACGCTGGCGCAATTGAAGGCCATGACCGCCGTACAACAATTGGACTATGTAGAGAAGTATCTAACGCCCTACAAGTCAAAGTTTGCAACGGTCTATGATGTGTACCTAGCGGTGTTTGCCCCGGCTTATCTGGGTAAACCTGATGCAACTATCGTCTATACGAAATCGGCAACCACCGACATTGGTAAACGTCGGTATGAGTTAAATAAAGCCTTAGACACGAATGGAGACGGAAACATTACCATTTGGGAAATCAAACAGGTAATCAGAAACCGGGTTCCTATTACGGTCGATTCGGGCGTAAGTCCCGAAAACAAAGTCCTGCCAATTCTGGCACTCATAGTAGTTTCTTTCCTCTTTTTTAACCGTTCATAAAATGGCAAAATTGTTCACCTCGATTACTGAATCCGGGCAGGTTGTGGCACCCGTTGCGGCAAAATCAACGCTCATCAATACGGGTAGCCGGAATATGTTTCTAACTACTACCGAAACCGATACGGCGTTAAGTGGCTTATCCGACGAAGCCAAACAAGGCGTAAAGAATGCACTCTATGGCATTAAGCCAGGCGAAGCTAAAAGCCTAGCGGCAGGTACGTACAATCTCACTTTAGATTGGAGTGGCAGTGCCGTTTTTCTGGTTGAAAGTTAAGCCGCACCAGCACTGACCCGATAGGTTAATCAACAACTTTCCTCTCACTGTCTAACAGGTTCAAATCATGACAAAACAATTTGTAAAACGCAGTCAATTTCAGTTCATTACGCTTGCGCCGGGGGTTGCTCAAACGCTCGATGTACAAGGCGACGAAGTCTATATTACGGTTGACCATGCATCAACCGCATCCATTCTTTTTGCAACGGCGCGAGAACTGGAATTTCAAAAGTTCCTAACCGCCAATAGCATAACTGCCAACAACGCGTTTACTGAAATCTACATGACCAATGCGAATAAACGTGTCCCCATAGGCACGACAGTAGACGCAGCATCAGCGGCAATTGGCTATAATATCGACCCTAATTTTTCACTTTACGGCTATAAGGAAAAGATAAGCCTGCGCATTCATCCTTCTTCGGCGTCCGGGGCTGCAAACGTTCGGATACTGATTGAAACGGTTCACTACGTTCCGGCTGACATGATAGCCGCTTAATGGCCGGTTCATCCGCTTAGTCCTTCACAGGCCGGGGCCACCGTCCCGGCCTTTTCTCTGTTCAACCTTCCTCTTTTTATGAAACCGTTTCTATTCGTACTGCTGGCAGTACCTACCCTTCTATTTGCCCATCCGCCAACCAATGCCCCTAACGGCTTGCTCTATGCCGATAGAGTACCAGCTCCCTACCGGGCCGCGTTTGTCGCTCAGGTAACGGAAATAGCCGGACGATTGCAGGTTAAACCCGAATGGCTGATGGTTGTGATGTGCTTTGAAACGGCGGGAACGTTTCGGGCAAACATCAAAAATCCCTATTCCGGGGCCGTTGGTCTGATCCAGTTTACCAAATACGGTATCCGACGTTTAGATACCACCGTTGGCAAATTAGGCCGGATGGATGCCATCGAACAGCTTGTTTGGGTAGAGCGATATTTTGCCCCCTATGCCGGGCAAATGCACAGCGTTTACGATTGCTATATCGTAGTATTTGCCCCGGCTTATCTGGGTAAACCTGACCGGCAAGTATTGTACCGCGCTGATGGGCCAACGGCTTTAGACCGTAGGCGATACCGCTATAACAAAACGCTCGATACCAACCGCGACGGGCTAATTACCATAGCCGATGTAAAGAGCCAGATACGGCGGTTGGTTCCTTCCACTATTTAATCAGTCCTACACATGAGAACCTACGAAATCGAAGATAAAGAAGCCGAATTAAAGGCCGAATTAGCCCGGCTTGCGTTAGAGAAAACCCAACAGGCCGAACGCGAACGGGAAGAGAAACTAGACCAGATTGCCGGGTATGAAGAACAGGCCCAAATCTACCGCCAACAGGCCGTAAAAGCCTTATCCGACGATGACAAACAACGGCTTTACCGCTATGCCGATGATGCCGAAACACAGGCCCAAGAATTACGAAAAGAGCTAGGTTTAGTGACTCCTGAACAATTGCAGGATGATGAAACCGACAAACAAAAAAAGACCCGGTATCGGTTAACTGATCTGCTCCGTAAAGCTCTGTTTTTCTACCTGACCTACTTGCTAGGCGACTACGGTAGTGCTATCGTCGAACAGGGTTTTTTGTCCTTTGCGCTCAAGTCCGTAACATCTATTTTCTATGCCGTTACGATTACCTTGGGCGGTTCATGGTTGGCTTACTCCATATTGTCTCCGTTCCTTTCCGAGTACATTCTAAAGGACGTTCGCGCCGATTTTAAACAGGCTGGACCAACGGTTCGGCTTGCCCTCCTGCTGGGTTTGTTCTTTTCCATTCTGTTCGTTCTGGCAACGCTGGCAACTCATGGCAACTAACCTAACCCTAACCGCACCGTATGAACAATGCGTTTACCAGCGCAATGCCGATAACAGTGCCTTAATTCCGATAACAGGCAATGCACCGGGGGCAAGCGAAGTAACAGCAACCTTTGAGGCTGTGCTGGTTGGCGACGTTCAGACGTTAGCCAATGCCGTTCCGATTACGGCTACTATTCCGGTAAATGCTGACGGTTCGTTTTCTAACAGCGTATCGGTTCCGGGCGGCTGGTACAAACTCACCGTTTCGGCTGGCAGTCAACAGGCAGTTATCAGTCGGGTAGGCGTTGGCGAAGTGTTCATAAAATTCGGACACAGCTATATGGACGGGGGGCATGATGCTACCCACCAGCTACCAGCCAACGACGAACGGGTAATTACCTTGCTCGATGACATGGTAAGCCGCAATTACCAGTTTGGTAAGCTAACCGGAAAGGTTGGGCCAATGAACGGCACTCCTGATGCTTGGGGACAATTTGGCGATCTGCTGGTAAAACGGCTCAACGTGCCGGTACTGATCTACGGTTGTGCGTATGGCGGTTCTAACCTGAAGATGAATTTAGAAGTTATTCACGGTTTACCCCTTACCCACGAACCACCGGGCTATGCCGGGCCACAAAGCCGCCAACCCTTTGCACCCTTAGAAACCGTTCTAACCAACTACGTGCCTAAAACTGGCGTTCGTGCCATTCTGGTAGAGCATGGATATAACGACCGGGGAACCAGCCGGGAAACCTTTCTAAGCGAACTGAACGAGTTCTTTAGCTATGTGCGCCAACATTGGCAAGTAGACCGTTTGCCGATTGTGATGGTACAAGAACAGTTAACCGCCGTTCCTGGCTCCTTGTATGACATTCCGACCGCGCAGGCACAGCAAGATTTTATGGCAACCTTTCCAGCCGTTTGGAAAGGGCCGGATTTTAACGGTTCGGCATGGGACGGGCTATTTACCAACCATGACCATTTATACGGGTATATGATTGATCTGTTTGCCCAACAATGGGCCGATAGCCTAACCCCTTCATTTTTTGCCCAATCTATACCCTATCTGGCTAAAGATGTTCCGGCCATGATCGACAGTAGTACCGATGCCGTAGCCAACGCACCGACTGGCATACAGGCCATTGATTGGGTACTATTGATCTTTACGGGTATCGTGTTCGTGCTGTTCTACATCCGACGCAACCGAACGATAGGTATAAGTTTTTTACTGCTGGCTCTCCTGTGTTTGGCTCGATTAGTCCGGTAGTGTTCCATGAAGCAGATAACAGCCGGGGCGTTGCTCTGGCTGTTTCTTAAACCACCTATTCGTATGATAGCAGATTTAGAAAAGGCAGGGATATTCCGGCAGATAACGACCGAAAACCGGCCTACGTTGGTCTTAGCGGCTCCGTTGCTGATTACCGTTACACCGGCTGTTCTGAAATCTTTACATAAGGCTTATCCCAAAAGCTCAGAAACCGGGGGCGTTCTGTTTGCCTATCCCGATGCTCAGGCCCGAACGCTCAGGATTACCAAATGGGTACAACTACCGAACCTGCTAGACGATCCACGAAAAGCCTATGCAACCAGCAAAACCGCGTTAAGCTCTGTTTTATCGGATTGCATCAATTCGGGGGCTTTACCGATTACCTTCCATACGCACCCTGTAACCGACACAGGTGATACAGCCTATGATAGTCAAGGTATAAAGTTTTATGACCGTACCAGTTCGGCAGATAGGCACAATTCGTACTTACCAATTACTATCGAAGGCCGTACCGTCGTAATGCCATCGGCTTTGTTAGTTGGCGATAATAAGGATGCCACCAGCACCCATATAAGCCTGTACAGTGGATTTATTGCGCCAATGTCGTTACGGGCGTTACGCGATGCCGAAAAGTACTATTTGTTTGTTGCCGGGGGGATTCTGCTTATCCTGTTTGCGCTGGGTAAAGTTGGGCGGCATGCCGCGCTATACTGCTTACTACTGGCTTGTGTGGTGTTCTATATCGAAGAACGTAAAAGGCCGCGCTACTCGACCGATACAGACGGCAACCTGTTAATTCTGCTTCCTTAGTTTCACTTAAACTTTCCTCTATATGATTACTCAAGACAATATTACATTAAGCCAACGGCTTGCGGCTCCTACGCCTAAATTCTTCAAAACGCTCCGTACAATCGGGCTAACGTTAGCGGCTGTCGGTGGCGCCGTAATAGCCGCGCCGGTAGCTCCGATCATTGCCACCATTGGCGGGTATCTGCTCACAGCCGGAACGGTAGCCAGTGCCGTATCTAGCTTGCCCGTTGACTTTAATAAGCTGAATGAGCAACAGTAAATAGTTACTTATCTTATATTTATCAAACGAAGGGAGCTATTTCAAATAGTAGCCCCCTTCGTTTGATAAATCACTATGAAGACAGATTCTACTTTATCCCACTCTGTTCAACTAAAAAAATTATATTAGAACCTGTCAAGTTTAAGCCATATCTAGTCATATCATCACTAACAACAATTGGCGTTTGTCCTTGTCCATGTCCACTAGTTTTATTTCTAATAGTTGGCACACCACTAATCAACATATTTTGTAGTCCAGTAAATTGATTTTGTGTAAATGCAGGAACAAGATTATTCTGAAATAATATGTTAATTAAAGTACTAGCAGTATCTGTTTCTTTATAGTTCCAACCTTTTTCTTTACAAATTATCTTCATTGTGCTTTCAAAAGCTTTTAGGCATTCTGTTAAACATTCCTTGTTTCTATTATGTCTGTAATGCTCATGTGCCTTGAGATACTCTTCGTTAGCTCCTTCAAATTTTGAATTTGCCAATAAGCCCAAAACAGGTTTAACTATCTCAGAATGAACATAAGTAGAATCAACTCTAATAATTTCGTTACCCTCAAATTGATAACCAACTCCACTTTCCTTTAATCTGCAATTCAATTCATTTATTGCAGCGTCAGGCGAACATTTAATTTTATTATTCGTGGAATAGTCATCATCATCTCTTATGACCCCATTAATGAGTCCAAAAAATAGCTCTACAACATCAATAACTCTATCAACATTCGATTCTTGCTTAAAAAATAGAAAAATTCTATCGCTATAAGAGAGATTATAATTACCTACCAATGACTCTAATCCATATTCTCGACAAAGAGTATTGTGAACCCATATATATATATCGCCTGACTCCAACTCGCTTGAATATTCAGCTTCTCCTACAACATCTTGAATAATAAAAATTATTTGCATTCGTAATTTTTGTGATATTTCATCGTAGGTAAATACGTCGATTGGCCCTTCGCGAAGTAACTTTTGTCTCTTTGAGTATAAATCGTATACTGGCATACTAAAATAATTGGTTTATTCTGTTTATTTCTTCATGCTAATATAATAAATCTATTTTTAAGATGTAAAAAAGCCCAACCATTAAAGTCGGGCTTTGTGATCGAGCTAGTTAAAGCTTATTTTTTTAGGTCTCGTTCTAATACATCACTCTTTGCATCAACAAGGTGAACTGTAAGATTTACACCTCGATTACTCTCAGGCGCTTTTTCAATTCGCTCAGAGAAAGGTTCAACATTGTAGAAATAGACTTTTTCGGTTTTGTATAAATCTCCGTTTGCCTTAATGTAGTTGACATTTGCGGCTAAAAAATCAAATCTATATTTCGTAGGGTTCTGCAACTTTACTGTTATTTCTCCTAAATAGCCTACTCCATCCGATTTATAGTCGTCAATGGTAACAGTTATTTTTCTTACTTCATTTTGCACCCGTAATCGCTCTGGGGAATAGTCCAACGCGCTATCACTTGTCATCTCTTCAACCTTGTCCTGCTTAAGTTTGGGGGAATTATGCGGCTGCTTACTTGCCTTAGCTTCTACTCGTTCAGCTTTAAGCTCTTTAATTTCAGCTTCTAAATCATCAATCCTTTGTTGTTGTTTGTCATCAGCACAACAGAATAAAATAGTGGCAAGGCATAAGCCTAATAAGTACTTCATAGTGAACGGGGGTTATGGTGAACGGATTAAATAAACTTTTCATAAATCTCATCATCGGCAAAAGCGGCCAAACGACGGGTATAAATCTCCATCGTTCTATACTCCGTAAAGCCGTTTTGTAATTGCAGTTTCTTCGGATTAATACCTAGCCGGATAGCTTTAATATTGCCGGTATGCTTCCAGCCGTAGACGGTATATTTGCCCGTAATCTTTAAGTCTGTAAGGATTTTTTTGTGTCGGTGGTAAAAGTGGTTTTTACCAACCGGAACCGGGCCGGGTTTACCATCCTGACCAAAAACATAGTGTTCAGCCGGAAACGAACGAAGCTCTAAAAAGTCGATTAACTCAGTTAAGGGCTTAGGCAAGGTTGGCGTTTTGGTAATGCTGGTTTTCGACCGACCGGGCCGGATCATAACCGACCGTTCGCGCAAATCGCCAACTTTCATTAGTCGGACTTCTTTACCGGGCCGGGCAAAGCAGTAATGCACGAAGTAGATGAATAGCAGTAGTGTATAATCCTGCCGTTTCTCTATCTCTGCAAAAATCTGTGTTGCCTGTTCGTCGGTGTACGGTTCGTGTAGCTCCGATTCCTGCTTATGCACTAATTCCAAATCATTAGCCGGGCTAACATCGAAACGTTTACGGCCTTTCTTGGTGTAATACAGGAAAAAGGATTTTACCAGCCCTATTTCTTTACGTCGTGTAGTTGGGTGGCTGTGGAGCTTTAAAATGTAGTCTCGATACTTTTCACACAGTTCGGGCGTAAAGTCTTCAGTAGCTATTTGGCCTAGCTTATTCTTCTGAACAAAGGCTGTCAGCTTATCACCGAAGTTACGGTAAACCTTATACGATTCGGGCGTACTAAGCGACGTTTCCTTATCCCCCAAATACCGTTTTAAATCATCTAGCAGTAAGTGCGTATCCGGCTTGGTTACTGAGGTAGGCTTTTTCACTCCCGGCTTAATATCGGGGTTGTAAACCGCGCCATTCTCTAACTGCTGATTGATGAAGCGTTCCCACTTCTGAGCTTCCTTTAATCGGTCGTCTTTCTTCTTTAGTTTATTGAAGTGCCGACTAAAGAAACGGCGTTCACATTGCTGGGTTTTAACATTCCATTGGTAGAACTCTAAAAGCCATGTTTTTGAGGTGTCGTAATCGAAGTGGTAAAGTTTACAAAGTCGGAAGGGTGGTATTGATTGAGAGTTGTTTTTCGGCAACTCCATAAGGGTACTTGTTAAGCGATTTGTTAAATTGAGGTGGCTGAACATGATAAATCCTGTTTTCCGGGCTGGAAAGCAGGATTTAGGGGTGTTTGGTGGAGAATATCGGATTCGAACCGATGGCCTCTACAATGCCATTGTAGCGCTCTAGCCAACTGAGCTAATCCCCCGTTTTGTGGGTGCAAAGATGATGAAAAAATCTACTCATCCAACTCCAATAGCCATTTTTTTTACTCCAGTCAATATACTTTCCCGCCTACACGGTTAATGTTTGTTTTCTGTTATCAAATGTGTAGTTTTGACAATAGTCTAGTAACCGTATGCATACCGTTTATATCATATACAGCCCTACCATCGACCAGTACTTCATTGGTCAGACTAAGGACCTCCGCATCACCCTGTGGCAACACAATGCCAAAACCAACCCGGCCACAGCCGATGGGAAACCCTGGGAAGTGAAGTTTACGCAGCAGTTCCCAACCCGAAACGAAGCCCTAAGTCTGGAAATGAAGTTGAAGAAAAAAGATCGCGCCCACTGGGAAGAACTCATCAATAGCACCCAGCCAACCGTCTGAACTCATCCACCATTGTATAGAAAAACCGCTCCAGAGAGCGGTTTTCGTTTTTTAGTTCTTATTCATTTCAGTATCATAAGCATTTATATGCCATCTCTCAACAGTAATATGCGTGCCGTAGGTACGATACTGTTAATCAATTTCGTACCTACGGCACGCCTTATGCAGTCAATCTGGTTGTAGCTGCAAACATTGGATCGCTACGCAATTAGTTAGTCTGAAAACCTCTTAGTTAAAGGCGCATTCGTTGTTGGCAGTACCCACTATTCATCAAAATGGCCGCAGAGCTTTGACGAAACGGCCTTTGAAATAATCGCTGTATAGGTTGTCTTCACGTACACCCCGTGAAGACGACGCGTGGATAAACCGGATTTCCTGAGCGCCGTTTACCTCTGTCACAATACCCGTATGCGAGACATACCCCGCCTGCCCCTTATCGGGAACAAAGAAAATCAGATCACCGGGCAGAATTTCGGCCACTTCTACTTCATGCCCCACTTCCGACTGCTGCCACGATATCCGTGGCATTCGCAGGCCAACCGTGTTGAACACGGCAAAGACTAATCCAGAGCAATCGATCCCATCGGTCGTGTTGCCCCCCGAACGATACGGCGTACCCGTGTAGGTTCGGGCAATTTTCACGACCTCAGGTACGTATCGATTTTCGTACGTTCGCGAATCCACGACCCTACCCGTAGGTTTGGCCGGAACAGCGGGAGGACGAGCAGGCGTCTTACCCGTTGACGCACGACGGGCAACAGGCTTAGCCGATGATGGACGACGACTGACGGAGGGGCCCGACGAACGGAGGGCTTCGCAGGAAGAAAGCAATGAAAGCAGGCAGGCGCTCAGCAGAACGGGACCGACAGTAGCCCGGAACCAGCGTTGTTGCATACGGATTGGGGTTTGGATCGTAAGTGCCTTTAAGTAACGCGAAAGCACATAGGAACAATGCAACCTATCAAAATTTCATCGATAATCCAATACGTTTACGGGCTTTATCGACTTCCATCACCTTAACTTTTACTTTCTGGTGCACCTTCACCACCGTTTTCGGGTCCGAAACAAAATGGTTGGCCATCTGCGAAACGTGTACCAGACCATCCTGCTTCACACCAATATCGACAAAAGCACCGAAGGCCGTAATGTTGGTCACGACCCCTGGTAGCACCATACCCTCGTGCAAATCATCGACCGACCGAACGCGGGCATCGTATTCAAACACCGACAATTGCTCACGTGGATCACGACCGGGTTTGGCAAGCTCAGCCAGAATGTCGCGCAGGGTGGGTAAACCGGCGGTATCAGTCACGTATCGCTCGGGTTTGATCTGCTGACGTAATTCGGGGCGACGAATCAAGTCTGTTACGGTGCTGTCCGCATCTTTGGCCATACGTTCTACAATGGCATAGCGTTCGGGATGAACGGCACTATTATCTAACGGATTTTTAGCTCCTTCGATACGTAAGAATCCGGCACACTGCTCAAATACCTTTGGTCCGAGCCGGGCTACTTTTTTCAACTGATCGCGCGAACTGAAGGCACCGTGTTCGGCCCGGTACGCAACTATGTTATTTGCTAACTGTGGGCCTAAACCTGATACATACCGAAGCAGATACGCACTAGCGGTGTTGAGCGATACCCCTACCTGGTTCACGCAGCTTTCAACCACCATATCCAGACTGGTTTTTAAATCGGTCTGGTCAACGTCGTGCTGGTACTGCCCAACGCCAATGGATTTGGGGTCTATCTTAACCAGTTCGGCCAGTGGGTCCATCAGTCGGCGGCCAATACTGACGGCTCCGCGAACCGTTACGTCGTGGTCTGGAAATTCGCTCCGGGCCACTTCCGATGCCGAATAGATAGAAGCGCCCTGTTCACTTACCATAAAGATGGGGATTCGTTCGCCCGATGGTTTGGTGAGGTTCTGGCTTTGAATAAACTCTTCCGCTTCCCGCCCAGCTGTTCCGTTTCCGATCGCAACCGCATCGATCTTGTACTGAGCAACTAATCTCTGAACTACCTGCGCGGCCTGTTGGCGCTGCGCTTCGGATTGGGTCAGGTATAATACCGTATCGGTCAACAAATTACCCTGGGCGTCCAGACAAACTGTTTTGCACCCCGTTCGATAGCCGGGATCGATAGCCAATACCCGCTGCTGACCGAGGGGAGGACTCAGCAGCAACTGCCGCAGATTTTCCGCAAAAATCCGAATAGCCTCGGCATCAGCCTTTTCTTTCGAACTATTGGCAAATTCGGTTTCAAGCGATGGTTTGAGCAGTCGTTTGTAGCCGTCCCGAATTGCCAGGGAAAGCTGTTCCTTACAGGCCGGCGTTCCCGACCGTTCGGCAACGAACTGCCGCTCAAGCCGTTCGATAGCCGCGTCTTCATCGGGGCCGATGCTCACACTCAAAAAGCCTTCGGCTTCTCCTCTACGCAGGGCCAGCAAGCGGTGCGAGGGTACGCGCCGAAGGGGTTCGGCAAAATCGAAGTAATCTTTAAATTTTATCCCTTCTGTATCCTTGCCCTTTTTGACGACCGATCTGATGATAGCTTCGCGGTCGAACAGGTTCCTTATGCGTTGTCGGGCGTCGGTATCTTCACTAATGCGTTCGGCCAGAATATCGCGTGCCCCCTGCAACGCATCCTCTACGGTCGGCACTGCATCCGACAAATAGCGCTGGGCAATTCGTTCCAGATCCGGTTCCCGTTGCGCCATCAGCAGGTTGGCCAGTGGCTCCAGCCCGCGCTCAATCGCCAGCACGGCACGGGTTTTCCGCTTTTGTTTGTAGGGTAAATACAGGTCCTCCAGATCGACCAGCGAATCGGTAGTTTCAATTTTCTTACGCAGTTCGGGAGTAAGTTTCCCCTGCTCGTCAATGGCTTTCAGGATAGCTTCCCGGCGTTTGTCGAGTTCAAGTAGTTTTTGATAGGTTTCCCGGATTTGTCCAATCTGCACTTCATCGAGAGGGCCACGATCGGGCGAGGTAGTAGCTTCTTTGCGGTATCGGGCAATGAAGGGGACGGTAGCTCCGCCGTTGAGTAATTCGATGGTAGCAGCCACTGCCCGGTTGTTCAGGCCGAGCCGGGCAGCTACCCGTTGGTCAATAGATAGGGTCATTAATAGTCATTGGTTGTCATTTACTGGTGATTGATAGTCATTGGTTGTAAAACGATGAATGACTATCAATCACCAGTAAATGACCAATTGGTTCGTCCACAAAAATGGCGCGGGAAACTGATAGGGCAAAAAAAAACATGCCTTGAGGCATGTTTTTTTCAACGGCTTGTCTTTATATCTTACAATTAAGCTATTTCGACATTAACGGCGTTTAAGCCTTTCCGTCCACGCTCGACGTTAAATTTCACTTTGTCGTTTTCGCGGATTTGGTCGATGAGGCCAGTAGCGTGTACAAAAATATCTTCGCCACCTTCATCGGGTTTAATGAAACCAAACCCTTTGGTTTCATTAAAGAATTTTACAGTTCCTGTTTGCATTGTTTGTTATAAATTTGGGCGAATAACGTGACAATAAAATTTATTTCCAAATGATTTTCAGATTTTCCGCTGTGAAAACGTTATTTTCAGAAAGCCTTTCGTTTCCCTGCCATTTCATACGTCAATGCCGCTTCTTTGCGTAATTTTGACGAATTAATCGAACCATTAGCGTAGTGAAGATTGACCTAACTCTGTACATGCGGGTATTGGGTATTGTGGGAGCGTTATTGATTGGAGGCCTGAATGCGGCCTCATCCCAAACGGTGATCAGTGACTCCGACGAACCATCCGTTTATACGTATTGTCAGCGATTTCAGACACTTTATACACAAATCCGCGAACAAAGTATAACACCCGACTCCGCCCGCATGCAGTTCAGCCGTATTATGCATGGGTTACAGGAGCGGTTTCATAGTCAGGAGAGTTTCCAGTTGGATTCTATCCAACGCGACAGTCTACGCCGATCTGGTCAGTACTTCAATTTTCCTATTAAAGGTTATTCACCCAGCGCCATCGGGGGTAAACATGGGGAAGGATATAGAGGTACGGGCTTCGATCTGTTCGATTACAATGTTCGGGGAAGCCACCCAGCACAGGACATCTTCATCAGCGACCGAAATCAGGATGTTATCGACGACCGTACAGGTGCCCCCGTCGATATATTAGCCATGACATCCGGCCTTGTCATCGGCATTGAAACGCAGTGGAAGCCCGGTTCCGAATACCGGGGCGGCAACTGGATCTGGGTGTATGACCCCATCCTGCATGGTCTGTTTTATTATGCCCATAACAGCCAGATCGATGTCCGTCCCGGCGATTGGGTGCAGGGCGGGCAAAAACTGGCCGAAATGGGCCGTACGGGTTTTAACGCCTACAAATCCCGCTCTCCAACTCACCTGCACCTGATGTATCTTCAAATTCAGCCAGATGGTCTACCGCAGCCACTCAATACCTACCCATGGCTGGTAACGGCACGGCTGACCAAGTAATGCCATTTTTCTTCAAATCAACTGTTCTTGCAGCCATTAACCGGCGAATAGTATTGAAGCCGAATAGAAGGGCCGTGACAATTCATAGAACCTGAGCAGCCAGTGAGTTTCTTCGAAGCAGACTGACGCTGAGCCAACTCAGGCTTAAAGCCCCTGCAAATACGAACAGAAACTTTACCCAAACGGGCAGAGAAGCGTCAAGAAAAGTAAATTGTAGCCACGTAACAAATGGATAGTGTACGATGTAAATGCCATAAGCCCTACCTGACAGATTCGTCCAGCCGACACTGGGTTTTCTAAGGGCTTGTCGGAAAATGCTTAGACAGGCCGCCATACTTGCTAAGCAACTCACAACAAAGGCCAGATCGTACAGCAAATAACCCTCAACGGATGAGATTAGACCCTGCTTTACCCAATTTTCGCCCAGTGCAGATACCCGTATAACCAGCCAGTAGGCGAACAAACTCACAAGCAGCCAAACCATCCAGTGGCGATTAAATAACCTGTCGTGCTGAAACAAATATGGCTGCCAGTCGGCACTTCCTAAGCCAACGCCTACCCAAAAAAACAGCAGATAAAAGACGACCCGATTAAGCTGAAAGTCGAAAGGGCCCCAATTGCCGATCCAGGTGTATTGACCCACCCATAAGCTCAATGGGATTAACGAAACAGCAGCACATCCATACACAAGTAATCCGAAGCGAAAAGGCTTTCGAATGAGTTGAACCAAGCTCTCTCCAAGGGTCGAAAAAAAGGACGGAAACAGCCAGTATACCAGCGCGGTAACAGCATCGAACGCCAACAGCAGCCAAATAAACCAGGGCGGTCCGACAGGCCATTGCTGGGTAATCACGTAATCCTCTATAAACCCAGCCAGACTAGTCGAATTCGTGGATAGGTAAAACGAGGGTAGATAGGCCAGCGGAATAATCAATAACTCAGCAATGAGAAACGGAATCCCCAGCCGAACAAATCGACCCTTCAAATAGACTTGACTGCCCTTCTTGCGTAGCCCCCGGTACACAAACAATCCACTGACGAAAAACATCAGGGCCATGAAGAATACGTCATTGAACCCAATAAACCTATCCATAACCGCCCAGCGCCCATTATCGACAATGGGAGCGGTCGAATAGATGTAGTGAGTAGAGTCAAAAAAGGCAAATGTTGGGTAGGCTAAAGCGGCATGGTGCCCAACAACCAGAAGGGTAATAAATGCCCGAAGATAATCAACCCAAATTGCACGCGAACCATCGATTGCCATACAAAGCCTACATAAACACTCATGCAGGAAAGACCGAAAAACAATCAATATGTTGCGTGGATACGAGACTATTCAGGTTGACATTTCGGAAACCACCCATTTGGCTGTACATGCCAGCAGGGCGAGTAAGCCGTTACGACTCCCGAACAAGATTCACACCCGTGACCAGAAATATCATGCCGACAATAAAAGGGGCAGCCGATTCGGCTTTCGAAACGTGCAGGCCCAAAACCGCTTTTCCTTCCGACAGAAAAGCAACTAGCGCGAATAATACGACTACGACACCCAGGATGGTGAGTGCTGCGCCAAAAAAGCGCCGAAAGTTGGTATTGTTGTTGTCCATAAAAAAATATGAATGACTAATGAACACTATATTATGAACAATGAGAAATGGCGGCACAAGCACCCGGTTGCTCATTATCCATCCTACATTGTTCATTGTCCATTATTCATTTTTAATCGTTTTAGGGGGGGTTAAACCGCGTTTGCGGCCTTCTTCCAGTAAAAATGGGAAAGCGGCTTCGAGCGTGTTGGGAACCAGACCGTCCAGAATGGCTTCCCGCAGAACGGTCTTGATATCGCCTACAATTTTTGAGGGACCCAGACCAAACGTTTCCATAATCAACTCACCCGTAATAACCGGCTGAAAATTACGGACTTTATCGCGTTCTTCAAGGTCATGCAGTTTCCGTTCTACTTTATCGAAATTACGCAGATGTTTCTGCACCTTCTCGTAATTCTTCGAGGTAATATCGGCCCGGCATAACGCCATTAACCCTTCCAGATCGTCGCCCGCATCGAACAGCAACCGGCGCAGGGCCGAGTCGGTGATCTGCTCTTTCGTCAGGGCAATAGGACGCAGGTGAAGCCGCACGAGCTTCTGGACAAACCGCATGTGTTCGTTTAGCGGCAGTTTCATGGTACGGAAAATACCAGGTACCCAGCGCGCGCCCATGTCTTCGTGTCCGTGAAACGTCCAGCCCACTTTCGGGTCGAACCGTTTGGTAGCGGGTTTGGCAATGTCGTGCAACAAGGCCGCCCAGCGTAGCCAAAGTTCATTTTCCCGATCGGCCGGTGTAGGGTTGAGCTGGGCACGATGCGCAATGTTGTCCAGCACCTGCAGGGTATGGTAAAAATTATCCTTATGTCCTTTACCCTCAATGGTCTCAACCCCTCTCAGCGCCACCAGTTCGGGAAAAATCCGGTCCAATATTCCCGCGTGATACAGCAGTTTGAAGCCATACGACGGGGTAGGCGACAAAATGATTTTGTTGAGTTCGTCAGTAACGCGCTCGCGGGAAAGAATCGTCACGCGCTCATTCATCCGAACAATGGCATCGAACGTATCGGGTTCGATGTCGAAGCTCAATTGCGAAGCAAACCGGATGGCCCGCATCATCCGCAGGGGATCGTCGGAAAACGTAACATCGGGATTAAGCGGTGTACGGATGGTTTTTCGTTTGATGTCTCGTAGCCCGTTGAATGGATCGAGCAATTCGCCAAAGTCATCGGCATTCAGGCTAATCCCCATTGCATTGATCGTAAAATCCCGGCGGTTCTGATCATCTTCCAACGTACCGTCTTCAACAATGGGTTTTCGGGAATCGCTCCGGTACGACTCTTTCCGGGCACCGACAAACTCAACCTCCCACTCCTGTTCTCCTTTTATGTCCCGTAACATGGCCGTACCAAAGTTCGGGAATACCGCAACGTGCGTTCCAAGGGCTTTTCCTACAGCATCGGCCAGGGCAATACCACTCCCAATACACACCACATCGATGTCTTTCGAAGGTCGATTCATCACCAGATCACGCACAAATCCACCAATGACGTAGGCGCGTAGCCCAAGCACATTAGCCTGCTGGGCAATGGTGTCAAAAATCGGGTGCTTATGAAGTGTTTCGCTAAAATTCATTCGTTTACATAGAAGTTTCCGGTAGTCGGTTTACAACAGTCTAATGCAGGACTGCTCCGCATCACTGTAAACCGACAACCGGAAACCCGATTTACTTTCTACTAAAACTTACCTCGCCGTTCGCTTTCAACCGCATGATACGGGGGCGTTTAGGCATACCGGGGAGCGTTCCAAAGCGTTCGGAAATCAGAGATTCGACATCAGCCGGTAGCGTCAACGATTCAAATGGTAACGTAAGTAATCCGCGGCCAAAACTACCAATGAGCCGCTGAATGTCGATATTCAACGCACGACGAACCGACACTTCACCAGCCGTTAGACTACCCGCTTCGCCAGACGCCCCATCCTTCCAGACCAACAAAGAGATATTTTTACCCTGATCGTACACCACGGTGAGGGGGTTTTCGGCAAATTCAACCAGATCGAAGGCAATATCGGGAAGTTTAAGCACGTACAACCCCAATTGATCCGCATTTTGAATCAGGACCGTTGGTTGCAGGCCAGCAGGTATCCGATTTGCCAGCGATAGCAATTGGGCCACAGCCGCATCATTGACTGGATCAACGGCTAGCGACCAGCCTGTCTCATCGGCCAGAGCGATCAGCTTTCCCTGCCGAAGCTGATAGGCAATATCTCGAATGGTTGGTGTCATCATGAATCCACAAAAGTACGGTAAGTTTTCGTTCCGAGGGGAAAGTACCCATAAAACAACTCAGATCTTACGCTATATTACCTGCCAACTGTCAACTTCGTTGTTTCAATCAGTTCGTTCGAAGTAGGCATTCTGTAAACAAAATTCACCTGTAACGGTTGAACGCCTAAACCCTCGCTACCTCATGACCGACGACTCTACCCGCCCTCATTACCACCAGTTTTCGCATTCATTACTGGCCCTGGCCATTCTGACAGCCGGCATTTATTTAGGTCAGGATATTCTGGTTCCGCTAGCGCTGTCGGGCCTGATTGCTGTGCTGCTCCGCCCCATTGAGAATTGGCTCATACGGCTTGGCATGCATAAAGTTATTGCCATTAGTCTGGCTTTATTGGCCGCTATAATCATCATTACAGGGGTAACCGTTTTGATTTCCCTACAGTTATCGGACTTTACTGACGACATTCCCAAAATTCGGGATCACATCAATGATTTTGTGCAGGATGCCAAACGATGGATACGCCGTGAATATAATGTCAGTTATCGGCAGCAGGAGAAATACCTTCAGAAAGCTCAGGCACAAACGCTCAACACCCTGCAAAGTCCCGATACGCTGGGCGTCATAACAGGGCCGCTGGGCACCATACTCCTGATGCCGATTTATGTGTTTCTGTTGCTTTACTATCGCTCTATGCTACTGCATTTTATCGTTGTACTCTTTCCGGAAAAGCATACCGAACGCGTACGGGTAGTTATGGCCGAAGTGAAAGCGGTGATCCAGAGTTATATGGTCGGACTGTTGATCGAAACAGCCTGTGTAGCAGCGCTGAATTCGATAGGGCTGATGATTCTGGGCGTACAATATGCCATTCTATTGGGTGTAATGGCGGCCATCCTTAACCTGATTCCATACATTGGCGGTCTGGTAGCAACGGGACTTACGGTTCTCGTTACCTTCAGTACCAATCCAGAACTTTCAGTCATTCTGGGCGTTATTGGCATCTTTCTGTTTGTCCAGTTCATCGACAACAACGTACTGGTTCCGCTGATTGTAGCGTCTAAAGTTCGTATCAATGCGCTGGTTTCTATCGTGGGCGTACTGATCGGTGGAGCCTTGGCGGGTGTATCAGGCATGTTTCTGTCGATTCCAGCCATCGCCATCATGAAAGTCATTTTCGACCGGGTCGACAGCCTCCGTGCCTGGGGTGTACTACTAGGCGATCAAACACCCGAAGAAGCAGGAAGCAACTTGTTCCGCTTACAACGACGACGTAGGAAAGCTAAGGCGGAAGATTAATGTACGGTTTACAGTTCGAACCGTATAGAATCAACTGTAAGTCAGCCAACTGTAAACTAGCTATACAACTTTTTAATCACCTCCTGCTGGGTACGCATGAAATGCTGACGCTCGGCAGGCTGGCTCAACAGGGTTCCAGGCGGGTAAGCCGTGTGTTTTGCGTAGCTTCCAGCGTATAGCTCTGTACGTTGGCGTGCCAATAAATTACTGACCGAAGGTCGTTGGCGAAATTCCCGCAAGGCAGCCAGGTCAATATCGGCGTTTGCCACCAGGCTTTCGCCCGAACCAGCTTTCGCCAAAATCAGCCCTTTCGGATCAATAATGGACGAACCACCATCGATGGTGTTACCGGGAAGGGAATTACCCACCAGACCAGCCGAATTAGCTGAAACAACATACGTCATATTCTCGATGGCTCTCGCCTGTTTGGCAATCCCTTTCGCTGTAGGTAACGGACTGTTCTGTTCAGACGAAGAATGAATCAGTACCTCGGCCCCCTGCATGGTCAGGCAACGCGCTACTTCGGGGTAAAGAATATCGTCGGATGCAATGCAAGCCAGATTCCCAATGTTGGTTTTGGCAACCGGAAACAGCGAATCATAGCCATAGGCGTCCAGGTATAATTCCCAGACATCGTGCGGTGTAGGCGTAAACAAGGTATTCAGCCGCCGGTAGCGCAGCAAAACGTCGCCGTTTGGCCCCATAATAAAGCTGGTCTGAAAATACAGCTCCGGGAAAAATGGGTCCTGTTCGTATACGTTACCCGAAAAATAGATTTGTTGGCGCTGCACCATCGCACTCATCGCTTCGTACAACCGACCATCTATTTCCAGAGCCGCCTTATCGACCCATTGCTCTACAGTTTCATCTTCAGGCGGCCCGGTCAGAAAGAATTCGGGTACCACCACCAGCAGGGTTTCTCGCCCAATTGTTGTAAGGGATGCTGCAATTTGCCGTTCGATTCGCTGAATCGTTTCCAGCATTTTGGTTTCGGCTTCTTCGCGGGTTTGGCAGGAGTTAACAGTTTGGCAGGTTAGTTGAAGGGCAAGTGCTTTGTACGACATAGGTCAAGGTAGTCAGGAGTCGATGGTTGGGTTGCCAATAATACTAGGTTTATATGAAATAATCGTCACCGGGCTTTTTAAAAGCCTATTGGAACAAATCGACGGGCAGCTTGATTGTATAGAGACAACCCTATAGAGTATAACCACCAATCAACAAAA
Organism: Spirosoma aerolatum; assembly: GCF_002056795.1. Classification (NCBI taxonomy): domain Bacteria; kingdom Pseudomonadati; phylum Bacteroidota; class Cytophagia; order Cytophagales; family Cytophagaceae; genus Spirosoma; species Spirosoma aerolatum. Next base: position 4,756,148 of record NZ_CP020104.1, read on the forward strand.
CCATTTTCATGACAGTAGATGTACTCGCCATTGCGGCCCACCCCGACGACGTTGAAATGACTTGTGCAGGCACGGTTCTTTCGTTGATTGCCCAAGGTAAAACCGTAGCCGTCATTGATCTGACACGGGGGGAACTCGGCACGCGGGGTACTCCCGAAATTCGAGCCCAGGAAGCCGCAGAAGGCGCGCGAATCATGCAGTTGAGTGCCCGCGAGAATATGGGCTTTCGTGATGGTTTTTTCCGAAACGATGAAGCGCATCAACTGGCGCTCATCCCACTGATCCGTCAGTATCGCCCCCAAATAGTCCTGACCAATACACCCGACGACCGCCACCCCGACCACGGCCGAGCGTCTGAACTGGTAGCCGATGCCTGTTTTTACTCAGGACTCCGGCAGATAAAAACCATTGGTAAAGATGGCCAGCCGCAGGAAGCACACCGCCCTATTCTGATCTATAATTTCATTCAGGATCGTTCACTAAAGCCCGATTTTGTGGTTGACGTTACGCCTTACTGGGATCAAAAGTTAGCCGCTATTCAGGCCTATAAAAGCCAGTTTTTCAATCCCGACAGCGATGAGCCTCAAAGCTACATTTCGGGCGAAGCATTCATGAAATTCCTCGAAGCCCGCACGCGTGAGCATGGTCACATGATCGGTGCCGAGTTCGGTGAAGGGTTTATTAGCCGACGGATGCTCGGCATTAATGATTTGTTCGCGCTCCGATAGCAACAAAACAGCTTTATTCAGCCTGTTGATTCAGGAACGGCAATTGAATGATCACACGCGTACCGGCGGGTTGCTGGTTTTCGTCGTATTTATCGATGATCTGAACACCTGCAGCCTGCCCACTTCGCTGGCCGATCAACTGAAGACGGTCTTCGGTTACCCGTAAGCCAACGCTCTTGTGGCCTGAAGCCTGCTTTTTAAGCACCTGCGCCTGCTGACGGCCAACCCCATCATCGTCAACGGTACATTCCAGGTGAGTAGGCTTAGGCTCAATAGTTACCCGGATACATCCCTTCGTCTTTTTATGAGCCATTCCATGAAGAATCGCATTTTCGATATACGGTTGAATAATCATGGGGGGAATCGCTGTTTTGTCCAGCGCTAACGACGGGTCGGCGGAAACTGAAAAATTGAACAGGTCATCGAACCGAAGTTGCTCCAGTTCCAGGTACAAGGTCAACTGTTCCAGCTCACTATCGAGCGTGACCCATTCCAGCCGGGAGTTATCCAGAATCAGCCGCATTAGCCGGGCAAACTTAACCAGGTATTTATCGGCATTATCGCTATCGTTCTGGAGGATAAACAACCGAATGGCATTCAGCGAGTTATACAAAAAATGAGGATTCATTTGCGACCGTAGCGCCTTCATTTCCGAAGCGGCTATCCGCTCGCGGAGTTCACTTTTTTCCCGTTGCTGAGCGGCCAGTTGCTTTTCACGCCAACGGGCCACAAACCCGGTCAGAGTCAGCAGAGTCAGCAGCGTAGTGATCCGAAACCACCAGGTTTGCCAGAAAGGTGCCTGAATGGTGATCGGAAGCCGATACCCTGTCCGATTCCACACGCCATCGTTGTTCGATGCAAGCACGTGCAGCACATAATCGCCGGGAGGCACGTTGGTATAGCTGGCAAAAGCACGATTCCCCTCCCGGTTCCAGTCGGCATCGAAATTTTCCAGTTTGTACGCATACTGATTATCGCCTGGGTTATCGAAACTCAAAGCCGCCATATCAAACGTAAACATATTTTGCGTGTAGCGCAGCTCTAGTTTGTTGGGGGTCGCTAACTGACCAGGTCCCCATTCCTGTGCATTTACCCGCAACGATGTGAGGCATACGGGTGGGACAAACTGGTTGCGTCGCATACGGTTCGGATCGGCATAAACCAATCCGTGCATAGCCCCGAAGTAAAGCCGTCCCGATGCATCCCGAACGATGGAACCGGACTCAAATTCGGAGGCCGAAAACACGTCGGCTTCTGTAAACACTGTAAACTTCAGATGCCGAACATCGGCCAGCGCTAACCCACGACTGGTAGTAACCCAAACGGTATCGCCCTCCACAAATACGCCAGATGCATCAAAATGAGGCAGCCCATGCTGGGTCGAAAACACCTGAAATTTTCCCGTCTTCTGATTTAGACACCCTAGTCCATCATCCGTACTGATCCACATTCGCCCAAACCGATCTTCAGCAAATCCGGTTGCCCCATCGTCGGGAAGGCTCTGTGGGTCATCGCTGTGTACATATTGGGCCAGCAGTTTGAAATCAGGGCTGATCTTATAAACGGGTCCCAGGCCGCCTACCCATAAATTCTGCTCCCGGTCTAAATAGAGCGTGTTGTAATTTTTACCGGGCAATCTGGCTATGCGCGTATCGTTATATTGGTGCGAAAAGTGGTTTGTTCGAGGGTCGTAAATGGTAAGTCTTTCGTTGGTGCCAATAAAGATTCGTCCGTCAGGCGCTTTAATCAGTCCGAACACCTGATTACCGGCGATGGCTTTGTGTGCATTGGGCAAGCGGCCACGCTCCATACCTTCAGACAGGCTCGGTATGTGCATTGCTTTACCGGAAATGGGGTCAAGCCAGTCAAGGCCATTTTTTGTACCAATCCATATTCGTCGAGCCTGGTCGGCTAGAATAGAGTAATTGAAATTATCCCGTATGCTGTTGGTATTCGCCGGTTCGTGATGATAAAGTTGATACGCTTTATGCTGGGGATTGATGTGCGCCACGCCATCCCGAGTTGCCACCCACACGGAATTATCGGTTGGATCGATCGATAAACCGGCCGCATCAAACCCTAAGGTATTGGTCGGCATATAATTAACTTCATCAAATAGCGAGTGAAACTTCTCAACGGTTGGATTGAACCAGCAAACGCCTGAATCGTCGGTCAATACCCAAACAACGCCAGCTCGGTCTTCATATAGCGAAATAATGGAGTTAGAACTAAGGCTGCGCGGGTTGTCTTCATTGTTTTGATACGGCAGGAACCGGTTACTAGCCGCATCGAAGTGATAGAGTCCTTTCCGGGTAACCCCCACCCACAAATCGCCCGTTCGGGTAAACAATATGGACGCGATCGGCTCCTGAACGCTTAACTCCGAGACGGGCATCAAAGCCCCCGTAGTCGGGTTGAGTCGTGTTAAAAGCCCCTGATTCGTACCTACCAAAATTTCGCCGGTTCGCGGATGCCGGGCCAGCGCAGAAATGTAGGTGTTAGATAGCCATGAACGAACCTGCTTTGTACGTACATCATACGCATAGAGGCCTCCCTGTGTCCCAATCCAGAGTGTATGACCATCGACCAGAATCCGGCGAATCGATTTTACATCCGTAGGCGAAGCTGTACCAACAGGCAGGATTAATAAAGCCGATTTACCCGTAGCCGGGTTAAAGCTAACTGCCCCTCCTTTTGTAGCCAGCCACAATTGTCCACCCTGACCTTCGGCTATATAGCGAATAAAATCGCAACCTGCTCCCAAACTGGCAAATGAATGCCGTTGAAACGACTGGGTAGCCGGTTCGAATTGATTCAGCCCTTCCTGCGCCCCCACCCAAAGAGTGCCATTTTGGGATGTGAATACCGTTCGCATGATACGATGGGATAACGATCGCGAGTCGCCGGGCTGACGAGTGAACCGAAGGCAGCGTAACCCATCGAATCGGCACAGGCCATTGACGGTGGCAATCCAGATGAACCCTGCTTTGTCCTGGGTAATGGCCGACGTATAATTCGCAGGCAACCCCTGTTGTAAGGTCAACCGCTGAAACGATATAGCCGGAGTCTGCCCATAACCCGACCCAAACACGAGCATCAGTATAAACAACTGAATACACTGCGTACGTCTGAACCAATCACTCATGGCATTCCTTTTGGCGGCAGCATGGTTCATTTGAAGTTGGGGCATATATTCCCAGGCACCTGCTGTTTGTTCTGGTACCTCAATCGAACGAATATACTATACGATGCCATACAAAATACGAACCAGGAGGATCGTTAGTAGTAGCTTAAGGTCTACTTGGGGAACAAATTTCGAGCGATTGTCTTCAACAACCAGCCTCAGTCAACAATTGGTAGTATCGGACCAACAACTGGTAGCATTACGTCAATAACAGGCTTTCAGGCTCCTCAGAGCTTTCATTGCCTACCAGCTATTGGTAAAGTAGACCAGTTATCGGGCCAAATCCGCCTGTTATTGGTTCGGGCTAGGTGGTTTCACAGAAGCAATGCTCTTTTGTTCATCGATTAACTCATACAGCAAACGGATTGTGGCAAATGATAAAAAAACAGTTTCGAGGCCGGAATATCAGCCTTCTCTAAAAGAAGAACTGGAAGTAGAACGGGTCATTAACTTCTTCGCGATGTCGCTGCTGGAGCAGAGCACCGTGGATGAGGTACTATGGGACGTGGTCAGGAACTGTATCGCTCGTCTGAAGTTTGTTGACTGTGTGATTTATGAACTTGACAAAAGCCGCCAGGTACTGATTCAAAAAGCGGCTCATGGCCCTAAAGGATCGACTGCCGGGACGATCGTTCACCCCATCGAACTGACTGTAGGTCAGGGCATTGTAGGAACTGTTGCCCAAACCGGCAAGCCCGAGCGGATTGATAATACGGCTCTTGACAAACGCTATATTGCCGATGATGCCGTTCGTCTTTCCGAAATTGCCGTACCCATCTGGCATAACGGCTGTGTCTGGGGAGTCATTGATGCCGAACATCCGAAACGAGGCTTTTTCCGTCCGCATCACCTTACCATCCTGACCAAAATTGCGGCCCTATGCGCCCAGAAAATCCGTCGGGTCGAAACCGAACAGGCCTACCAGCAGGTTCAACAACAACTGGCAATCAACAACCGACGAATTGCCGAAACTAAATTGCTGGCATTGCGGCTCCAGATGAACCCACATTTCATTTTCAACAGCCTGAACGCCATCAATAAATTTGTGCTGGAAAATGAGTCGGAGCAGGCATCGCTTTACCTGACTAAGTTTTCGAAGCTCATGCGCCAGATTATGGCCAATACGGCCAATGAATGGGTCAGCCTAAGCAACGAACTGACAGCCCTGAAGCTGTATGTAGAACTGGAGTCGTTGCGGTGCGATAACCAGTTTAATTTTCAGCTAACCGTCAGTGAATCCCTCAATCCTGATCTGGTGAGCATTCCTCCAATGGTGACCTATCCGTATATTGAAAACGCCATTCGACACGGTCTTTTGCAGCCGAATGTTCGTAAGCCAACCTTATGCATCGATTGCCGTGAACAGGATGGTTATTTAGTGATCGAAATTACCGATAATGGCATTGGCCGCGAAGCCTCTGCCAAAGCACAACTACGTGGGCTGACAGCGCATAAGACCTACGGACATGCCCTTACGGAAGAACGGCTACAAATTGTAAATGAAGTGTATGATGTGAATGCAGGTATCTACTTTACCGACTTAACCAGACCGACTGGTGAACCGGCCGGAACCAGCGTTATATTTACCATGAAACTCAAACAACCATGACTGCTCTACTTATTGATGATGAAAAACATTGCCGCGACGTACTAACGCTCCTGCTGAAACGGTACTGTCCTTCGGTTCAGATTCTGGCCGGATGCGCTAATGGCCAGGAAGGTCTGGCGGCCATCGAGTCGATGCACCCTGATCTGATTTTTCTGGACATTGAAATGCCCGGGATGAGTGGATTCGAAATGCTGGAAGCCTGTAAGTATAACGGATTTCGCGTGATTTTCACGACCGCCTTCAACGAATACGCCATTAAAGCCATTCGGCATAATGCCCTAGATTATATTCTGAAACCCGTTGATAAAGATGAACTGATACGGGCGGTCAATAAGGCCGAGCAGGAACAATCCACACAGGCCCCCACCAATATCGAGCAGTTTTTAGGTTACCTGCAAAGTCAGCGTGTGGGCGATCGGATCGCGCTTCCTACGATGGAAGGTCTACAAATTATTCACAGCGAGGAAATTTATTACTGCGAATCGGATGGTGGTTATACACGTTTTGCGCTTAAAAACGGGCAGATTATCCTGATTTCGAAGACGCTGAAGGAGGTAGAAGATGTATTGGAAACGAAAGGATTTTGCCGGGTGCATCACAGCTACCTCATTAATCTGCGGTATGTACAGCGTTATATTCGGGGCGATGGTGGCGAAGTGGTCATGGCCAATAACAAGGCCCTCCCTGTTTCCCGCAATAAAAAGCAGGAATTTCTAAGCCTGCTGGAGAAAATATAAAGCAAAAAATATCATCCAGCCAAGGGAGAGTCCTTAAGCCTCCTCCTTCGTCTGGATGATTAATCACTTAAAATCGATTACTTCTCAGATTTCCCTCCGCCTACTTTACCAGCTTTGTTGGGCTGAGCCGCCGTTGTTGGGTTTTTCACGTATTTGTCGAGCCAGCCATTCATTTCCCATAGCATGTGCAGTAGCGATTCTTTGGAATCGTAATGGTGGCTTTCGTATGGCAGGAACACCAGTCGGGTGGTAGCGCCAAACCCTTTCAGCGCATTGTAATACCGTTCCGACTGAATGGGAAACGTGCCCGTATTATTATCGGCCTCACCGTGAATCAGCAAGAGTGGCGTTTTCATCTTGTCGGCATTCATAAATGGCGACATTTTACTGTACACCTCGGGAGCCTGCCAGTAGGTACGCTGTTCGTTCTGGAAGCCAAACGGTGTCAATGTCCGGTTATAGGCCCCACTACGTGCAATACCGGCCTTAAACATCCGGCTGTGTGTGAGCAGATTGGCCGTCATAAACGCACCATATGAGTGACCACCTACACCTACCTTGGTTGAATCGACTACGCCCAACCGAACACCTTCGTCAATAGCGGCTTTTGCGCTGGCTACCAGTTGCTCCACATAGGTATCGTTCGGCTCTTTATCCCCTTCGCCTACAATCGGAATGCTGGCATTATCCAGAATAGCATAACCCATTGTCACGAATGCAGCCGCGCCCCAGTAGCTAATCCGGTTGAACTGGTAGGGCGAACCCGATACCTGACCAGCCGCATCTTTGCTTTTGAATTCGGCTGGGTACGCCCATAGGAAGGTAGGCAGTGGTCCCTGTTCTTTCTTATAACCAACCGGCAAGTACAAAGTGGCAGTTAGGTCGACACCGTCCGGGCGCTTATAGCGCAGTTGCTGCTTCTGAATCCCTTTCAGTTGCGGGTACGGATGCGGGAAGAACGTAACCTGAATGGGAGCAATCCGTGCTTTCAGATTCCGAACGAAATAATTTGGGTTTTCGTCGGGCGATTCGCGCGTGGTCAGAATCACCTGTTTGGCAGCATCCAGCACGGCAACCGGACGTTCAAAATACGGGGCCGCCGAACGCCAGAGCTCTTTCGTCTGCTTTGTTTTCAGATTCAGAAGGCTTACAAACGGGCGGTCACCTTCGGGGGATGAGCCTTGTCCATTCAGCATCAGAATTTCGCCCGTAGGCAGAATGTTCAGCACATCCCGGCCATACTGGTTCTGCTTCACATCAGGCTGACCTGGATTGGCATATCGATCTTCGTACGAGCGGTCAAACAGAACCGAGGTTTGCCAGGTAGCTGGATTCACAACTTTGGTAATGGTTTTGCGGCTCTGCCACCACCGTTCGCTGGCTAATGCCGTCGACTCGTTCCCCCAATCGAACCCACCAAACCGAAACTGAGCCGCGTAGATTTCTTTAGGCTCGGCGGAAAAGGGCGCATCCAGCAAAAACACTTTATCCCGAACATCAGCCTTTACTTTCGGATCGCCATTGTCCTGCGCAACCGTATAATAGACCGAAGCCGCGACGTCCGTCCGCCAGTTGTAATCGCGCGGTCCTGTCGGAACGCCATCCCGGCTGTAGGCAACATTTTCCTGCAATGGGCCGTCGTTGAGCGTTTTCACCAGCGTCCCACCAGTGGCATAAATCTCCGTTTTTAGCGGGAACCGATATACAGGTACGAGATAGGAAAACGGCGTATGTACCGTTTCGACCATGACATATTTTCCATCTGGTGAGGGATCGGCCGAGAGGATGATGCCGGGCTGGCCGATGTTGGTCGTAGTACCGTCTAATCCCAATTTAACGACCTGTGCCGTTGTGTAATAGGCGAATTGCTTTTCGTCGGATGGATTCTTGAGCAGGTCCTGGTAGGTTGGAGCCTGTCCGCGGGCACCTTTCACGTTCTCCTGCGTGGTGGGTCCTACAGGCACGCGGCTTACCTCTGGCGCAGGGCCACGGCCGGCCGGAACGGCTTTCACAATCAGGCTTTTATTGTCCGACAGCCACCGATACGGCACACCCAGCGTTGCATTTAGTGCCATTGTACTTACCTGCTTGGCCGTAGCTGTTGCCACATCGATTACGTACAGGTCGATTCGGCTATCAGTCGAGTTAGCAAATGCAATCTTCGAATCATCGGGTGACCAGCTAACATAGCTAATCATTGGCGAGGCTGGCAGACCAGCAATTGTTTTCTCCTCTTTATCGGTCAGTTTCCGCAGTTTCAGTCCCGTAATGTACCGCGCCCGACTGGGACCTGTATTGGCTGGATTCAGGCGAAGTCCGGCCAGTTTGAGTTCGGGTTGCGACAGTTCAGCAATTGTCGGCACTTCGGCCTGTTCGAGCATGACCATCCTGTCGCCTTTCCCCGACATGCTCACCGTAGGGGTTGACGGCACCGTAACCAGATCGGCCAACGGTTTAGGCGGAGTTTGATACGATACCGCATCCTGTGCATATCCGGCAACTGAAACGGAAAGCCCTGCCAGTAGCAAAAGCCAGCGACCTGAGCGATTAATTGTTTGATTAGAAATCATACATCGAGTGACGTTTTAGGTTGTATGAGGTGTAACTGAAACACGTAGTAAAGCGCAATCGCGCTAAGACAAAATTAGGAACACTTATTAATTTATAGGTTATTATTTCAACTTTTATTCATCTATCACCATAAAATTCCATTATTTCTCACGAGTCCAAATTTCATTCACAGCGCCACCCGTTGAACTTTGACCGCTATGATGCCATTCGTCCTGATCGACAGCGGCTTTAAACGTGAGCGATCGGCCAACGCGGCTATTATCCCGGGAAAAGAAATCAATCGTTTCGGTGTAAATTCCTGACTTCAGCACGTAGGTACCACCTCCAGTTCCAGAAAACTGTTTCGTCTGCGGATTAATGGCTACCCACTGAAATCGGCTACCCGTCAGTAATTTTATGGTTTTACGCGGCCCACGCTGCATCGTCGTCATCTGTCCCGCATCGTTGGCCCGTCCTGTTATTCGCCAAAGTCCGGTAAGTGGTGTCGATAATTCACTCAGTTGGGTAAACACCCGATTGCCGCCAGGGCTAGTCATCGTCAATTGCCCTTTGCTGATCGTTACGGGATAGGTTTCGGTTTGACCCACCCGGCTACTATCCTGTGTGTCGAACTCAACCATCAGGCTTAACTGATTACCCTCCTGCCGAAAGGCCCCTCCACGCGTACTGACAAATCGATTGGGTTCGTAAGTTGTCTGAATCAGGTAGTTATCAGCCATCGTAAGCATTACAATCGTACCTGAAGGTTCTGTCAGTCGCCAGGCGCCCTCCAGTTTACTTTTTTGTAGTGGTCTGAATGCAACTGTCAGACTACTAATAAGTCCAAGGAATACGATAAGTTGTTGTTTTTGTAAGTGCATAGTTTGCTGGCATTTAGTGTCGATCCTCTAATAAAGAGGCAAAGGCCCAATACACTACTCACGACATTCGTGGTTGATTATGGCAGCAAATGGGCGGATTATTATCCCAAAGCCACTGGTTATTGATTCTGACTGGATTTCCGCCCGCACTCCCTTCAATTTTGGACCATGAAAACACGAATCAGGTTCAATCAGACCGTCTTTATAGCACTTCTTCAATTCGTTCTGCTATCGACAAACGCCCTGGCCCATACAACGCCTAACGAATCGGCGGATGCCCGACAAGCGGTTGTGAGCTTCCTACATTGGTACAAGGCCAACATGCTATCGATCAGCAGAATTTACCTGGTCGATCAGAAGCCCGGCAAACCCTACGCTGTCAATTTTAAACATACCGAGCGCTACCTTTCATCTTTAAAAAGTAGCCAGTTACTCACCGATAGCTATCTGGCCGAATGGCGAACATACTTTAAGCAACGGCAGGAAGGGTTTCAGCTTTCGCCCCAAAACGAAGGTCCTCCAACCGGTTTCGAATACGATCTGGTGATGCTAAGCCAGGATGTTGACGCGCAAATGGACTCACTGAAAACGCTGAAAATCCGCTCCGTAAAAGTCAATGGCAATCGGGCAACGGTAAAATTTTTCCTGCTGGACGATTATGAGTTCCGACTCATAAAGACCAACAATCGCTGGTTGATCAACGAAATTCTCAACCTAAGCGCGGAATAAGCGGTGTTTCAGCCAGGCCAGCAAAGCGCCTAAAACGAACAAGAGAACATGGAACGGTTTCTAACGATATTGATTACGAGCCTTTGCCTTGCTCCGCTGTTCTTTCTGGCGGGTGCGTGGATGGTCTGGGGAACACACAGGAGTGGTAACTCCGACGATAGTATAGCGGCTGGCTATAGCGGTCTTTTTATCGGTACGGGAGCCGCTATTGCCGCCTTTATCCTGGCAGCTTTCCTGACAAATCATCTGATTGGCAAAGGGTATCTGCGACCGATTCAGCTTGCCGATGGTGTTATGCTCATTGGCTGGCTGATCGCCTGGCTCTTGTATGCCGACACGCAGCCCTGGGCGTTAAACTACGCTGACCACAACGCCGTTCTGGATATTGAAGTACGTGCCGACAGTTCTCTGTTAGACGGCGAGCCCATTGACCAGGTAGTGGGAATTCGATTTGCCGAATCAGGGTTAAGCTATTATCAGACTGAGCAGATTCGTCGGGAAGGCGATATGGTTATCCTACCCTGGTTTACGTATCTCCACCGCGTTGCCGACTGGAGTGTTCTGGTCGACGTAGGGCAATCGGAAAACCTGTTTCAGATGGACTTACCTAAACGACCAACTCAATCAACAGAATGGTCGGCCTGGATACTACCCGTTAAACAACCTGAACATCCGGCGCTTTCAGGACTGAGCATACGGTATCGGTTCCGGCTTGTTCCTTATGGACAGGACCCCTAGTAACCAGTCAGCGCGGGTTTCCACCCATGTTACCGGAGCAATCCTACTTATTTAGTCCATATACTCAACGTTTTACGTTTCACACCATCAATACAGCGTACTTCGTACGATGCTGTCAGACTGGCGTATCGGTCATCTTTTGGTTTATGCAGACCTATATTTGTTTGTTTCTCCTCTTTTCCGCTGCCTTTGCCACGGGTCAGTCTCTGCGTGAAACCCCACAGCAGGCTCTGAACCAGTATGTAGCTTTTCTGAATCAATCGGTCGATGAAGTAGCGGATCGTTTTCAACGCATACAAGGGTATCATGCCAGCATGGTAGCAAATCAATCGCATGGGTTCCCGAGGATGTCGCCCTCAGGCACTCTGGAAGCGTATTATTATAAGAAAGCCATTGCCAGCGAAGCCCTTACGGACGCCGAGAAACAACGGTTGAAGGCCAGTGCTCAATCGCTCTGGAAACTACTGAACAAGATCGATCAGACGGCCAAAACACTGGAAACTTACGACCGACTGAAAGATTATCAGCGCGATAATTTCAGACAAGCGCATAGTCTGATTGCCGATTTCCAGAGCCAGACAACACAATTCAGCCAGAGCAAAGATTCGCTCTATAAACAGATTCAGCGGGTTTATCGACGCTACCAGCCGTATCGTGCTACCGATGCATACCTCTATACGGAGAAAGAAATGGAACAGGTATTGCTCAGCCAGCAGACATTACTCGATTCGTTATCGTATTGCCTGAACGAGAAAAATCCATCGCACTGGCCCGTTGAATTGGTACAGCAAAGTATTCTGGCCGATGAAAAGCTATTGACTGGCCTGGGCGAAGCGAAGAGTCATATCGCCTATCCAGCTTCCGATATGATCGGGTCGTTTCAGGCAGGTCTTCGGTCGCTTCAGACTTTGAAAAAGCAGGCTGTCGACGATTATAATTTTGCGGCCCGGCAATCGGTTCGTCACGACAATGACTTTTACAAATCATACCTGAATTACTACAACAACGACCTCGTAAGCTGGTATCAGCAGTTCGTCAATTATAGTAAGTCGGCCATTCATTTGCTGGATTATCCGAAATACAGTCCGGTTTTTGTGATCGATGCCCCCACCGTAACGTCGAAACAAACGAACACAACACCTTTTCGGGATGTTCAGCCTCTTGCTTTTACAGTCAAACCAGCTCCCGCACCTGCCTCTGCAGCCACGTTTAGCGCGCTGAACGCTTATGTCGACTTTATCAACGAAGGATTGCGACAGATGAATCATATGCAGATACTGGTTCGGAATTACCAGTCATCGGCCGAGTATTACCGCGACCCATCCCGCACTAGCCGCCGAAGTCAGTTGACGTACAGGCACGACGATTTTAAAGTCCCGGTATCCGAACACCAACTGCTCCAGATCAACAGCCAGCAGATTCCCACAACGTATCGAACCTCAATCAACGGTCAGGCGGATGTGCTGCTGGCGATCCTGAACGAAATGGATGCGCTGAGTATTGACCTGATCAATTATACCAGCAATCGGCAATACGAGCAGGATCATCTGAAACGATCGGACGAAATTCTGGATCGATACGCTTACCTGTTCAACGTATTCGACAAGAAAAAAGAGCGACTATATCAGGACGTTCGGCGCATTCACGAAAGTTACCCCTTGAAAAAGCCCAACGATCCCTGGAATGTGTCAGGTAGAGCCATGCTGCAGTTGATGGATTTGAACAAAGACGTATTAGTTGGCGTAAAAGCGTACCTAGAGGGCGAAACATCTCAGCTACCTGCTACCGAAGCCGTTCAGGCCGAAGCCCGCAACCTGATTATCAATGAATTTAAAAACCTGAAAGGCTTACAGCGATTAGGTCGCAACAATGGTCTGTGCCCTTACACGCCCTATGAAGACCTCACCGAGAATTCGCTTAAACTGGCAGAAATGGCGCAGCGGCCATCGACCAAATCGGCTTCCAACACGTACGAATCGTTTTATTACTTCTATAATAACCAGTTGGTATATGCCTACAACCAGTTTAGCGAACTGGCTAAAGTTGATGTACTGAAAACCATAAATCAACCCAACCTTCTGGCTTTCCGTCGGGCAACTGCATCCGTTAAGCCCGCTGAACCAGCCCCTAAAACCGCTCCCGAAATAACCCAAAACGGAATTGATCAGGTCAAGACGACAACGACTACGCCCTTGAGCAGCCCAACCGCATCCGTAGGAAAAACAGTCGTCAAGCACGATACGGTCTATATCAACACAACAAAAGTGGACACGGTTTTCGTAGATCGGACAGGGCAACCGGGCCTAGTCAATTCACTGGAAGGATTTGCGACAAACAACATGGTGCTGCTTGTTGATGTGTCGGGCTCTATGGATTCGCCCTATAAACTGCCTTTATTGAAAACGGCTATCAAGTCGCTCCTGAAAGTTATTCGTCCCGAAGATCAGATTTCCATTGTGGTGTATTCCGGGAAGGCGCGGGTAGCATTGAAACCGACCTCGGGAGCAAATGCCGATGAAATTGCCCGTACGATTGATCAACTCCAGTCGGATGGCGATACCGATGGAAACAAAGGCATTCAGTTAGCGTATAAAGTTGCCGACAAGAATTACGTGCGGGCGGGTAATAATCGCATCATTTTAGCTACCGACGGCGAATTCCCCGTTAGCGAAGAGGTCTATCAACTCGTCCGGGACGCCAGCAATCAGGACGTTTACCTAACGATCTTTACGTTTGGCAAGAATGAGCTTACTGGAAAAAATCTCAAAAAATTAGCGCAGGCCGGTAAGGGTAGCTATACACACATCACCCGCGAGAACGCAAATCTCCAGCTAATTGTCGAGGCTCAGGCCAAAAAAGCCCGCTGATGCAATAAGTTGATCAGTCGTTTTACTCCCAACCCCTAAAGGCTAATCTTACAGGAGACTGAGGGTGACTCGCCTTTCACCACCTGACGGATTGAAAGGTCCAGCCGGGCTGCACTTTCTGCATTTCGATTTCGTCATCCCGTTTGGTCAGACCACAGGATAGGTAATTCTGATGCAGTTTAGCCAGTGCCGCACGGTCTAGTTCAACACCTAATCCGGGGCCTTCCGGTACGGCTACACTACCTTCCTCGAATCGGATACGACCGCCCATAATCACCTCGTCCGATTGCCAGGGATAATGCGTATCAAGTGCGTAAGGAACTTTAGGCAGAGCCGCTCCCAGGTGCACCATAGCCGCCAGGGAAATACCGAGATGGCTATTGGAATGCATCGACAAGCCCCGACCGAAGGTTTCGCAAATGGACGAGAGCATCATGGACGACCGAAGTCCACCCCAGAAATGGTGATCGCTCAGGATAATATCCTCAGAGCCAATCGCAATACTGTTCGGAATATCCTCAAACGAGGTGGTGCACATGTTCGTTGCCAACGGCGTTTTCAGGGCTTTTCGCACCTCAGCCATATTAGCCTGCCCCCGCGTTGGATCTTCCAGGTATTCCAGGATGGGCTCCATCATCCGGCCGTATTTTATGGATGTTTCAACGGTCCAGATCGCATTCGGATCAACCCGCAACGGAACATTGGGTCCGAAAGCTTCGTACAAGGCAAACATCGCATCGACCTCCTGCTGGGGTTCAAATACGCCACCTTTCAATTTGATCGACTGAAAACCAAACTCAGCACACATGGCTTTAGCCTGGGCGACAATACCCGCCGGATCAAGAGCCGCAGCCTGCCGGGCAGCCTCCCAACCCTGTGCCGATGGGTCGAGCCCAAACCCGAATTCGCCCCCTGCCCCTTCATACTTGTAAAACAGATAGGCTGAAAACGGAACCCGATCCCGCAGTTTGCCACCCAGCAGATCAACCACCGGCCGATTGGTTACTTTGCCGATTATGTCGAGACAGGCTACTTCGATAGCACTGAAAATGTGCACGAGCTTTCGCTGATCCCAGGGGGTTTCGCCCCGCTGTGCGGTTGTTTCGGTACCAAACCGACTGACCAAAGCCTGACGGATTTCGGCCAGTTGGAATACATCTTTACCAATCAGTAGATCGCAGGAATCGGCCAGAGCGGCATCAATGTCTTTATTGCCCGGTATTTCGCTGATACCGGAAATACCATCGTCTGTAACCAGCTCGACAATGGTTCGCAATGCATAGGGCGCGTGAAGGCCAGCGGCATTTAACAGTGGCGGATCGACGATGGCAATGGGAGTAATCTGAATGTCTTTAATTCGGGGGCCTGTTTGATAGGGCATAGGAAGAGTTATATCCTGTCAGAAAAAATTACATATCATCAGCTACGGTCTGAATCAATCCTTTGATGTAGCCATAACAGAAAGCAAACGCCTGTAAACTACTGGCCGGATCGGCATGTATAGGCACATGGTCGGGCATGACCATACCCGAATACCCAACATCGCGTAACGCCCTGACAACGTGCAGGAAATTCATATCGCCATTATCGGGATACACTTCCTGAAAGTTGTTCCAGCCCCCTTTAATGTTCCGCAAATGCACATTGAAGATTTGATTTCGCTCGCCTACCCATTTGATGATCGGGATAATCTCATTTTTCGGATCGTTCAGGCCTTCGGCGATGGACCCAATGCAGAAATTAAAGCCGTGGTATTCACTATCGTACAGTTTGGCAAACCGCTGGATACCTTCAAATACGTTCGGACTGTTCCAGCGGGTAATACCACGGTAGCCTGCGGGCGTAGGTGGGTCGGCAATGTGATTGGCCAGCTTTACTTTATACTGTTTTGCTACGGGCAGAAGTCGATCCAACAGATACGTGATGCGCTCGAACATTTGTTCAATCGATACATCTCCGGCTATGGTTTTTGGGTCGTTTCGGTTGAGGGCGGCTTCGTAATTCCAGGTACTGTACTCCGCATTACCCCGCTTCGGATCGAGGGTTTTACCCGTTCGTAATACAGGCAGGATCGTTGTGTTATAATTCAGCACCTTGATACCCGTTTTACCTGCTACTTCAATCATCTGCTGCAAAATCTCGATTTCCCGATCTCGTTCAGGGCTTTTACCAAGCATGATATTCGGATATTGGGCGCGGTCGATACCCGACGATTCGAGTGGAAAATGGTAGGCGTCTAGGCTAATGCCGTATTTTTCGCAAGCTTCTTTTTTTATCAGTGAATCCGCCAGGTCCCACCCTTTACCCGGAATCGTTTTTGGGGCTCCCCCATCCAGATTATAAACGCCATGCCGGGCCTTAAATTCCAGATTCTCCTTCGTGGTGCCTCCTGATTGACAACCCACTTTCATCAACACCTTCTTCGGTTTTCGTAGCGACTCAGCCTGTGCTGATTTAGAGACCAATGCTGCCGGGCTCACCGCTCCTACGGTCATAACCCGAATAAAATGCTGACGATTCATGGTCGATTAAAGGATGGGAAAGTAGTTCTATTCTTCCAGCAACAATAGCAACGAACTATGGTCCAGTTCACTATTACCCTGATTGACGGCATTTTCCATCTGTTCAGCGACCAGGGCAGTTCCTTTCAGCGGCACCGAAAACTCCTCGCCCGTTTGCAACGCGATGCCCATGTCTTTTTTATGCAGCTTGACTTTGAACCCCGGCTTAAAATTCCGGTCGATCATACGTTTACCGTGTAAGTCGAGAATGCGGCTTTGAGCAAAGCCCCCCAACAGCACCTCTCGCATTTTTTCGAGATTAACCCCCGCTTTCGACGCCAGTGCAAACGCTTCTGCTACGGCCTGAATCGTAATACCTACAATCATCTGATTACAAGCTTTGGTAGTTTGTCCTGCGCCAGGCTCGCCAATATGAACGATGTTTTTGCCCATCGCCTGAAACAGCGGCAACGCCCGATTAAAAGCCGATTCACTCCCACCTACCATAATGGATAACGAAGCCGACTCTGCCCCCACCTGACCACCCGAAACGGGCGCATCCAGTGCCTCTACCCCTTTAGCCTGCATGGATTGATAAATCCCGCGAGCGGTAACCGGTGCAATGGTCGACATATCGATAAACAAAGCACCCGATTGAATACCCGCCAGCACCCCTTCCGGTCCATTTACCACCTGATCGACATCGGGCGAATCGGGCAACATCGTGATAATAACATCGGACTGCTCAGCCAATGCTTTACTCGTCGGATACGTCTGTGCTCCAGCGGCCACCAAATCCGGAGCAGCTTTACTCTGGCTCAAAACCGATACCGGATACCCGGCTTCTACTAAATTCAGGGCCATCGGTTTGCCCATAATGCCCAGTCCAATAAATCCTATTTTTTCCATAATAAACGAGCGAAAGAGTGAATGAGTGAAAGAGCGAATTATCAACGAAAGCTCTTTCCCGCTCTTTCGCTCATTCGCTCTTTCACTCTTTAAACTAGCGGAAACAGTTGTGCAGCAATCATAATAACAACAAGACCTGTCAGGCCCATGACGACCAACAGTGGTGAAATTGTTTTTAAGGCTTCCTGCTCGGTGAGGTTGCTAAGTTTGCAGACGATCCAGAATCCTGCATCGTTCATCCAGGGCACTAGTTTGGAGCCGCATCCAATGGCTAAACCCAGGTATAGCGGATGAAAGCCCAGACTGGCATTGCTAGCCATACCCGACAGAATACCCGAAGCCGTAATTAAAGCCACCGTTGCCGACCCCTGCGCCGTTCTGACAACAGCCGCAATAAAGAAGGCCATCGGAATCAGCGCCATTTGATAGTCCTTAGTCATATCGGCAATGCGGGCGCTAATACCCGTTTGTTGTAACATTCCCCCGAAGGCTCCCCCAGCTGCCGTGATCAGGATAATACCTCCCCCACTCATCAGCGCTGCCTGCACAAAGGGAGTCAGCCCTTCTTTACTTCCCTTCTTTTGTCGGGCCAATACCAGCAGAGCAGCAATTCCTCCCGAAACTACTGCGATATTTTTATCGCCAAAGAATTTGATCAGGCTTATCAACTTCAGCAGAAACGGTGAATCGGTGAATGGAACGCCCGGTGTGGCCATGGCCGTGAGGGCGGTATCGGCACAGATAAAAACGAGTGGAATAAGAACGGGTAGCAGCGACACCCCTAGGCCAGGCAGTTGCTTATCTTCTTTAGCAGCAATGGCTTTAATATCTTCCAGCCGGGCATCCATCGCATCACGCAGCGGAGTGGGCCATTTTTTATTAGCCCATAGGGCGAAAAAATAGCCGCTCGTGATGGTCATCAAGCCAACAATAGTTCCCCCAATCATCATCATACCAATTGGAATGTGCATTTCACCGACCAGAAACAAAGGCCCTGGCGCTGGCGGCACCAATGAGTTGGCCATCGCTGCTCCAGCCATGATACAAAGCACCAGCAGCAGGTAGTTTTTACCAATTCGCAAAGTCATAGCCTTAGCCAGTGGCATCATCAGGAAGATGACCGTGTCAAAAAATACGGGGATGCCGATAAAGAAACTACTTATCAAAAAGGCAATGGGCGCCCGTTCAACACCTGTGATTCGAAGCATTGATCGAATAATTCGTTCGGCGGCTCCGCTTTCGAGCATACATTTGCCAATAATAGCGGCCATGGCAATCAGTATTCCGATTTTACCACAGGTAACGCCGAACTCAGTGGCTATACGTTCGCCAATATTTTTTTTCGCCAGGGCTGCTGCAGCGACCGGAGCAGTCCCTTTGGTAATGGCAAACTGTTCAATAGCCGACGCTGGCGTCATCAACGCAACCACAAAAGCTCCTAATAACAAGGCTAAAAAAGGATGGAGTTTCAGACCGATGATTCCACCAACCACGATTACAACACCAACAGCTAAGATCAATAAAGGGTCCGTCATTCAGAAAGTGTTTAGGAATGGTGGGTTTTACGGAGGGCTGACACCTAATTGCTTTCGCATCAGGCCTCTATAAACAGACTATCATAAACTATTTATAAATCGACCGAAACGAATCCAGCTTTTTGGCCAGATTTCGGGCACCGTCGGCCACAAACGTAGCGTCGGCTCCGCAGGCAATCAGTCGGATACCTAAATCATGATAGCGTTGGTAGTCGTCGGGATTAAAGAAGAGAATACCGGTGGCTTTACCCACTTTCTGGGCAGCATCGACCGTAGCTTTGACAGCTTCTATAAAACGAGGATGATTGAACTGACCGAAGATTCCTAACTCCATCGACAGATCGGCCGGGCCAATAAACAATACATCTACCCCGTCGATAGCGGCTACTTCGTCAAGGTGATTCAGCACCTCAACCGTTTCAATCTGAACGATACCCAGAATGGTTTCCTGCGCCTGGTGGTAGTACTGGTCAAATTGTTGTGCAAATCCCGTTGCCCGGACCATTTTGGCTACGCCCCGGCTCCCGAAAGGTGGGTAGTGCAAGCCACTTACGACTTTTCGGGCATCGTCTGGATTACTTATTTTAGGGCACATGATTCCTTCAGCGCCCATGTCCAGTACTCGATGAATTCGCTGGCTTTCGGCGCTTTCAACACGCACTATAGCTCCTGCCGATGTATGCTCAAGTGCCTGTAATTGATACAGAACATCTTTTTCCGAACCAGCGCCATGTTCCAAATCGATTAGTACCCAGTCGAATCCCGCCTGCCCGACTATCTCCGCAGTCAGAGAACTACCCAGATTCAACCAACATCCGTTCAGTGTTTCTCCCTGGCGAAGTCGTTTCTTCAAATCTTTCATATACACGAAAGGCATTGGAAATGAAGCTTTACTATTCATTTCCGCAGATTCGTCCCCGAAGCCGATCAGAAAATGGGGTTACAGCAGATGTACGACAGAAAAGATAGCCACACTAGTCCTGGCATGTAGGCAATATGGGGCCTCTAGGGGCAAACGATTTTATAAAACGTATAGCTAACTGTAATTGCCGTGTAGGTATAACTATCCGTAAGAGACGGATTACCTTGTGTTGTTTTTGTAGTCGCCTTCCCAAAAGTCAGGTCTCCCAGCGCATCCAGATAATCGTTTCTGGTAAATCGGGTTCCAAATTCCAGGCCTATACTCCATGGGCGCTTGATTTCATATTTAACCCCAACTCCCAATGGGTAGGTCATTACTCCTCCCACACGAATAACGTCGTTATTAAATTTACACACACCGATTCCACCGAACACATAAGGAGTCCAGTTTTTTGCCTTAGGTGCGGGTTTATAGTTGAGGAAATTATATTCTACATCCAGAAACAATTCGTTAATATTCGTATTAAACGAAAAATTACGGGCCTGTTGAAATGAATTGCTACTGTATCGATCTTCTCCCCGAAGCTTTCCGATAGCTCCACCGAACCGCAGTGAAAACGATCGGCTTACATTATACCGTAAAAATCCGCCTATGGCCGGGCTAATAAATCGCGGATTTAAAGCAGGTGTTACGTCACTTTTACAGAGCATTCCTCCCAGGCTTCCGCCTATTTCGAACTTCTGAGCCTGTGCAGTAAAACTGATAAAAAGCCCGACTAGTACCAGTCGGGCCGTATTTATGGCATATTGGAGCATAAATCTATTTAACCGGTGGGCACTTGATTTTACCCGGAATGACATATTGTATGGAGAAATGCGTCAGCACGTAGCCATCTCTAGGAATTTTCTCCGCCCCTCCCCCACGGGCAGATGTCGAGAAAAGCTCAGGATTGGTCTGCTGAAGTTGTTGTAGAGCCGGGTCACGCGATTGATTGACCCGAGCGGCATCTGGTTCATTGCGTCGGTCGGCCATGATCGATGCCAGCCCCTGTAAGGCATCAGGGTTAGCATAGGCATCACCTACATCGTCCAGGTAGTTGGTAAAGGTCATTCGATAGCTGATCTCAGCGCCAATATTAAAACTTTCATTGAGTTTAAACCGAGCCCCGAATCCGACCGGAATGGCTCCAGTTACCAAGGAATAAGGTTTCCGATACCCTGGCTGACCTTGCCCTTCGGTATGCAACGGCTGAAGTTTAACCCATGTACCCGGCGTGTACTGCTGGCTCGAACTGTAGCTCGCTGTTGGTGTCAGGGCTTCAGGGCTATGAGCTACCAATGCCAGACCCGCAAACAGATACGGAACAATCTTTGGCCTAACATCAGAATTACGCCCTTCAGGAATCAGATTATAGATACCCGTAACCGAAAACTCTTTTACGTCATTCCGAAAGTGGAGGTTCCGTACATATTGAAGCGCATATTTCTCTGGGTTACTCTTGCTAAAGGTGTAGTCATCACCCACCATTCGTGCCCATGTAAACATAGCGCGGGCAGCAAAACGGGGGGTAAAATAGCGCGTATAGCCTATACCTGCGTTCCAGCGAGGCAGCGTAAATAGTGATTTCCATGGAACACTGTACGGATTCAACTCCCCAAAATACGTAGACGTTCCGACACCAAGCGAAACAGCCGAATACGGTGCAAAATGCGGATTGGGCCGTCGCTGAGCCGAAGTTTCTGTAGTAAAGCCTACCAGCAAACACACTGCCGTAACGCCTGTTACCAACTGCCTGTAGTTAATCATAAGTTTCAAAATACATGAATCAACCGTGGCTGATCCCCATAAGCCAGCCATTTCGGAAACGGCCAGCCAGATACTTTTATTGGCATTCTACCGTAAAAATTATGCCACAAATGGCAATTCAGACGGCTAAAAAAAATAAAACTCGTTGTGTATCACCAATCGCCGGTTTGGTGCGTTAGTTACGAATATCCCAGCCCCAATTAAGTTTACTTCGAAGCGTATTTAGGAAATTATCATCCTTAAGCTTGACCAGTCTGGCCTTGAATGTTTCCTTCTGAAGACTGATCCGAACGGAGGTTTCTACGGTAAAGGAACGCGAATCCAGGGCGGCCAGAAAGTTCCCACTCCGACTTTCGACCTCAAAAGCTAACTGACAGGTGTCCATCACAATCATCGGTCGAACATTCAGATTGTGAGGGCTAATGGGCGTGATAATAAGGCTATCCGTATGGGGTAATAACACGGGGCCTCCGCAACTTAACGAGTAGCCCGTTGATCCCGATGGTGTCGATACAATCAATCCATCGGCCCAGTACGAATTCAGGAATTCACCATCCAGGTAGGTATGTACCGTAATCATCGACGATGTTTGGGTACGCGTAATTGTAAAGTCGTTCAGGCCGAAAGGTAAATTTCCGAATATATCCTGGCTCGATCGAACACTCACCAGTGTCCGTTCGTCGATGCTATATTGCTCATTGAAAAGGGCGTCGATCATCAATCGTACCGACGCCGGAGCTACCGTAGCCAGAAATCCCAATCGACCAATGTTAATACCGACAATGGGAATTTGTCGGGAACCCACATGGGTAACAGCATCCAGCAGTGTCCCATCGCCACCCAGGCTGAAAATAAAATCGGCATCGAGTACACCGCCTTCTTCAACTGTATAGGTTTCCTGGCTATAGTGCGCAACACCCGCATTATCCAGAAACTCACGATAGCCTCGAGAAATCACTACTTCGGCCTGACGTCGGGCCAATTCCTCAAACATGGACTGGATATAAGGCCGAGCCGATTCGGGAAAGTTGCGCCCGTGAATGGCGATTTTCATAAAAAGAGGTTTACAGTTTACAGTTTACGGAGGGCTTTCGCATAAGCTTGTCGTGGGTCAGCCCTTCGTAAACCATAAACCTCAAAACTATGTGTTCAAATAACGAAGCAACGAATCAAGACGCTCCTGGTCGATGCTTTCAACTGGAGCATTGGCAAAGGCAGCTTCGATCTGATAACCAAAGCGTTCGAGTGTTGAGATAACGGGCGCTATGTCACGCCGATTCAATTTCATGGTTAACCGGGAGCGGTCGGGCATGCCATAGGCTGCACTCGAAAAATAACTGCTGATAATTTTCACATTATTGGACTCGATCAGGCGGCTTATTTCCGACATGGAATAATCCCGTTCGTTGAGATTCAGGATTAATATAGCACCCACATCCTGCACACCTAGTTCCTGCGCAAATTGCTTGAGCAATTCATTGACCGAGATTGTACCAATAAACTCCCGTCCTTCGTTCAGAACAGCAATAATTTCCATCTGATGTTGAAGCACCAGACCCATAATTTCGAACAAATGCTGGTCTTCGAGCACATACATCTGCTCAAATAGCCGCATAACTGCCCCCACGGGTTGCTCGTCGTCGCCAGCATCCAGTAGTAATTCTTCACTTACGATGCCTCGGTACTCTCCCTCACTGGTTAGAGCAAGTTGCCCGACGCGATGTTCCTGCATCCAGTCCAACGCCCGCGCAACCGAATCGGTCGGTTTCAGGGCCGGAAGCATTGGGTCTATTAGTTCGGCAGCCAGCATATACGTTGCGTGTAGTGTTTTAACAGAAAACTGTTGCCAGAAAACTACAGAAAAACTTCCATAGTTCAAATTTTGATCGCTTGGCCTAACCCTTAATTAGGCAATCACCTCTTTTTTGTAAACCAACCAGGTACTTATTCGACTAATTCGCCCACGAAGTGCCGGGTAAGCCAGCTTTCCAGTAATTCGTTGAATCGGTCGGGGCACTCCATCATGGGTGCATGGCAACACTTATCAATAAAGTACAATTCAGAATGCTCAATCAGTCGGTTGAATTCATGACCGACCTCCGCTGGTGTGATCGTATCATTCAGCCCCCATACTAATAACGTTGGTACCTGAATTTTGTGTAAGTCCTTGCCTACATTGTTCCGCTGTGCCGACTTGGCAATGGCCACAATGCTCATACACTTGGGAATACTGCTCGTAATTTCAAAGACCTCGTCGATCAACTCTTTCGAAGCTACTTTCGGATCGTAGAACGTATAAGCCACCCGTTCGGCAATGTAATCGTAACTGCCCCGCTTCGGAAACGAGCCACCCATTCCATTCTCGAACAGACCCGAACTACCCGTCAGCACCAATCCACGGACCTGATCAGGATTTTTGAAGGTGTATAAAATAGCCAGGTGCCCTCCTAACGAATTGCCCAGCAACGTCATATTATGCAGATCTTTTTGGGCTACAAATTTTTCGATGAAGGTCACCAGCCCTTCCAGACTGGCCTGACGAAGCGGCATTTCATAGATAGGCAACAAGGGAATAACGATGCGATAACGCCCTGAAAACGTAGTAATTACACTATCCCAGTTACTAAGAGCGCCAAACAGGCCGTGCAAGAGCAGCAATACGTCGCCCTCTCCTTCATCAACATAGCGAAAACCGGCTTCTTCTTTAATAGTATAGCTCATTGTACTGGCTGGTTAGGGATGTGATAAAATCTGTTTTTCTATGGTTAACTGTTATATAGTCAGTCCAGTTTTTGATAAGTTGTAACCCATTCTGGGTTAAAGCCGCTTCGGGGTGAAACTGGATTCCCCAAATGGGTAACGCACAATGTCGTATCGCCATCACCTCATCCTGGTCGGTAATAGCGGTTTTAATCAGGGCTTCCGGCATATTGGTTAAGACGAGTGAGTGGTACCGAGTCACATCAAACGTTTCGGGCAAACCTTGCCAAAGCACATCCTCCGTGATTGTTCGAATCGTCGATACCTTACCATGCATCGGTCGTTGGGCAGGTATTAACTCAGCACCGAAGTATTGACCGATAGCCTGATGCCCCAAACAAACCCCTAACATAGGAACTCGCCGATGATAATAATGAACAACATTCATCAACGAGCCCGACTGATAGGGCGACCCCGGTCCGGGCGATAGCACGACTGCATCAACCGAACTTCCTGTCAGCCGCTCCCACGAGTCATTGTTTCGAACAACGCGACATACGGCTCCTGCCTGTTGGAGGTAATCAACCAGCATGTAAGTGAACGAATCGAAATTATCAACAACCAATAGATTCATGTGGTTATAACCCAGGAAGCTGCCGCAAAATTAACGTTTTCTAAAAAAAAGCAAGAACCGTTGAATAATAGCATTTGATTATCAGAATGTTATCTTTTCATTAAATTTAAAATGTGCAATTTTTATTAAAAAAGTACCAGAACAGAATGGCACATTTTCTATTAGACACGTCCAACCCATCAACTTTGACCGTTATTTTAGCGCTAAATACGATTCTACTATGTCAATTGATTCGTCAGATACTGAATCGCCTGTTATTATTGTTGGTGCCGGTATTGCAGGGCTGACCTGTGCGGTTTATTTAAAACAAGTCGGCATCCATGCACTCGTACTGGAAGCGAGCGATGGTGTTGGCGGACGCATACGCACCGATCTGGTCGATGGGTTTCAACTGGACAGAGGATTTCAGATACTGCTGACAGCCTATCCCGAAGCGCAACGGTTGCTCAATTATTCGGCGCTCAATCTTCAGCCGTTCCGGTCGGGAGCACTTATTCATGATCAGGGGCAGTGGCTCACCCTGATCAATCCACTACAGGAACCAACGGCTGTCTTTCAAACGCTGGCTTCGTCTGTCGGCACAATGGGCGATAAAGTGCGTATTGCCGAACTGATGCGTCGGACACAAGGGCTATCAACGGATGAAGTATTTCAACAGAAGCCCAGCACTACCCAGTCGTTTTTACAGGAGTTTGGCTTTTCTGAACAGATCATCGAACGGTTTTTTCGGCCATTTTTTGGTGGGGTATTTCTGGAAGACGCCCTTTCGACCTCAAGCAATTTTTTCGAGTTCTGTTTCCATATGTTTTTCAAGGGCGAAGCTGCCGTTCCGGCCAGGGGTATGGGTGCCATCGCGGCCCAACTCGCCGAACGGCTAATGCCCGGACAAATCTGGCTGAATACGTCTGTTGATCAGGTTGACGGGAATACTGTTCGGCTAGCTAATGGTAAAACGCTGACGGCTAAAGCAATTGTACTAGCTGTCGATGGCGCTCAGGCGGCAGTGCTACGCAGCCAGTTAGTGAGAGAGAATAGTCATCCTATCCCGCCGGGTTTCAATCAGACGATCTGTACCTATTTTTCGGCGCCTAAATCGCCAGCCTCAGCAAAAGGCCAAAAGCTTCTGATGCTGAATACCCAGCGTAAGTCAGTTGTACATCATATTGCCGTTTTGAGTGATGTAGCCCCTGCTTATGCGCCTGGTGGGCAAAGTCTTATTTCGGTAAGCACACAAGGGGTAACCAATGTAGACCCTGCTCTCTTAACTAGTCAGATTCAGCAGGAATTAGGTGATTGGTTTGGCAATGAAGTACAACAGTGGAACCCTATACGAACTTATACGATCCCTCACGCTTTACCGACCTACAATCCCGAACAGGCCGGTGAGAATGCCCTTCGTCAACCCCTTCAACTGACCAACTCTGTGTATCAGTGTGGCGATCAGACAGCCTACCCATCCCTTAATGCTGCCATGCAGACGGGTCGGGAAGTGGCCGAGATGATTATACGTCAACAGTAGATAGTGTGTTCTATAATAAACAGACTGCCCCGAAAACCTGGTGTTTTCGGGGCAGTCTGTTTACAGCAATTGTCGTTCTACTGCTTCATGCTCAGTTGATCCAGCAGTACATAACGAGCCCGATTTTTCTCGGTTTCGCCCTGGGTATTCACATCAATATGCATCACCGGAACATTTTTATCACCTGTCACCGGTGCCCATTTCGGTAAACCAGGGCCGTTTGGATTGCCGGTTTTGATAAAGTTGGCAAAGTAGTTCTGCATCACTTCCGACACCTTGTAATCGTCGGGTGTCCAGGCATACACTTTGTTGCTGGCCAGATTGCCCATTGCATACTCGATTTCAGCCGAGTGAACAGCTCCACGAGCGGGAGGCATTTTCATAGCCGCAGCATCCCCGCCTTTTACAACACCACCAGCCAGACCGGGAGCGGCATCACCCATAGCTGCCGTCATGGCTGGGCGTGGGCGAGCGTACATGTACCGATACACGGCTTTGCCACCACCGGTTTTAGCCTGAATGTCGGACCAGCGCCAGGTACTGTAGCCAATAAAACGGTCACTGGCCAGATCGGTAGCCGCCTGTACCACTTGGTCGTCGGTGCTGGCAGGGTATACCTTCAATACCTCGTCGGCTTGCTCCTTATAGAGCTTTTTGACGGCATTCACGTAATTCTCCACCGTTGGTTTTTCCTGGCCCAACAGAGCCCGGTAGTTCATTTCCTCGGAGTTCCAGCCTACCAATAGCGGTACATGTGCCTGCTCCCCAGCTGCGTACAGATCGGCTGGTGCCTTCGGGAAGAAATATCCGTCGATAGCCGATGTAAACCAGGGCACACCGGGTTTAGCCGTTGCTTCCAGCAGTTTTTCTGCCGACATCGCCCGTAATTCGGCTAATGAGTTAGCCCCTGCACCCGTCGCAAATTTCACACCCATTTCTTCGGCCGCCGATAAAGTCGATGGCGGTAAGGTACCAAGCAGCGAGCCGCTTTCTCCAATAGCACCGGCAATGAGGTTTTTCGACAGCGGGGATACCATCTGGGCACTTACAGATACCGAACCGGCCGACTCACCCGCAATGGTTACTTTCTTTGGATCGCCACCGAATGCAGCAATGTTTTGCTGTACCCAGCGTAAGGCCGCCGTCTGGTCGAGGTAGCCGTAATTGCTGGATGCGTGGTGGGGCGATTCTTTGGTCAGTTCGGGATGGGCCATAAAACCGAAAACACCCAATCGGTAATTTACCGTAAGGGCTACGATTCCTTTCTTAGCCATGCTTTCTCCATCATATCGAGCCTCCGAACCATCGCCAGCGACGAAGCCTCCCCCGTAGAAATACACCAGCACAGGCAGTTTTTCGTTCGATGACTTAGCGGGTGTCCATACGTTCAGATACAGACAGTCTTCGCTCATACCGTCAGACCGGAAGCCCATATCGCCAAAAATAGCGCGTTGCATGGCCCGTGGTCCAAAATGATCGGCTTTCCGTACACCCTGCCAGTTTTTAACAGGCTGGGGCTCTTTCCAGCGCAGGTCACCAACCGGAGGCTGGGCAAACGGAATGCCTTTAAACGCCCGAATACCGCTGGCTTCGGTGACCCCCTCTACCATACCATTTGCCGTCTTGACCTGCGGGCCAGCCGTCGACTGCGCAACAGCCTGATACGCCAGTTGGGCCGTCAGGAGCGAAAGCACAAAAAAGGTTTTCATTTGAAGTTAATTAAGGATTCTATTTATTATTGTAACAATTTGTTACAATAATAAAAACTTGCGCCGATACTACCAACGTTTTTGTTATTTGCCGTAGATCAAGAGCTGTTAGAAGAATGTTTTGACAGACGAATCCATACGAATCATGATGCGCGAGCGATTACATCCCGAAGAAATGCAGACCGATGGTGCTGGCTTTTTACCCAGTCTGGCAATCGACACCGTTATCTTTGGGTTTCACGAAGGCCAGCTAAAAATTCTGCTCCTGGAATATACGAACACCAACCTGTTGGCCTTACCGGGCGGTTTCATTCAGGAAACGGAGAATTTGAACGATGCAGCCCGACGGGTACTTGCCGAACGGACCAGCCTGCAGGGTATCTATCTGGATCAGTTTTACACCTTTGGCGACCTCGATCGTTACGATCCAACTCCCCTACGGGCCATTATGTCGGCACATGGCCTCAACTACTCCGACCACCACTGGTTGCTCCGTCGCTTTGTTTCGGTTGGGTACTATGCCTTGGTCGACTTCACAAAAGCGGTACCCGTACCCGATCTGCTGGCCGACCGCTGCGACTGGTATGACCTGGCCAATCTCCCCCCCTTGATGCAGGATCATCAGAAAATTGTTCAGAAAGCGCTGGACACCTTACGGCTCGAACTCGACCGCAAGCTGATTGGCTTCAACCTGCTTTCCGAAACGTTTACAATGGCTGATTTACAGCGGCTTTACGAAACCATTTTAGGCCAGAAACTACACCGCTCCGGTTTTCAGCGCAAAATGCTCAGCCTGGGAATTCTGGAGCGACTCGATAAACAATACAGTGGAGGAGCCCACAAAGCGCCTTATCTTTACCGATTCGCTTCCGATAAAAAGCCGGTATAACTGCTGATCGTTGCACAACGTCCGATAACGACATTTTTCAGATCACTCCGGCCAACCGTTACCCATTCATGCCTGGAAACGCATTTGTTCGTTATGGTCTGCTTTTACTATTGGCACTGCCGATTGGTTTTTTGCTGCTCAATCCACAGCTACTCCGCTGCATTTGGATCGAGCATTCAGGCCATTTTCAGACTGCTAAGGGGATGACGAACGTTTATATAAGTCGGACCGCTACCCAACGGCAACAAACCAAATTTCGTCAGCAGGTAATTCAGGCCCGGAGCCGTATACAACGTTTTTGGGGAAGCCAGCAAGGGCGGGCCATTCTGATTTACTGTCCTACGCAGGCCGATTATGAACAGTATTGCGCCGGAGGTGAAGGAGCAGGCTGTAGCATCGGTACGCCCTGGGGTAGTGCCTATTTAATTCTGGGCCCAGACGGGAACGATGTCGATGTGATTGCCCACGAACTATGTCATGACGAGTTGTTTGCCCGGTTGGGGTGGTGGCAGGTCAAGCGTCAGATTCCGCAATGGTTCAATGAAGGGCTGGCGCTCATGGTCGATTACCGATACAGTTATCCGTCGGTCTGGGAACGGACCGATCGTCCAGAAAACGATTTCTCTGCATCTGACAACCCCTCCGTCAGACCATACCCCCATCACCCGATGCTCAAACTTTCCGAGCTTGAAACCACCCGCGATTTTTTCGGTACCGATTATATGCATACCATGTTAGCCTATCAGACAGCCGCTGAGGAAGTAGCCCGCTGGCTTAGCCGCGTAGGTCACCGAAACGTACTGGTGCTGACCAATGCCATTACAGACGGAGAACCGTTCAAAGACGCCTACCAACGCATTGAAAAACAGAGCCGATAAGCGATTCAATTCTCACAACTTTATAATTCGGCGGGTAGTTTTTCGATCACCAGTCTGAATTTGCAGCAGGTAGGTACCAGCCTGATAGGTATCAAGTTGAATTGTAGATTTCCTTTGCCGAGTTTCGCCCATCAGGATCTGATGCCCATTCATGTCCGTTAAGACGAACGAAGCAACCTGACCCAAATGCAATCCATTGACCTGAACGGTCACGGCACTTGCTGCCGGAACCGGATACACCTCTACAGCAGCCGTCAGCGAAGGGTCATCAATGCCGAGCAATGGATTTACCACTACCACAACACTCTTTGTAAGAAGGTTACCGTTGCCACATACATTGCTAACACTTACCAGTTGATAGCCTGTTGACTTAGTGGGTCTTGCCTGAAATGCATATGGATTGGCAGAGGTAACCACGGGTACCACCGTTCCCAAGCCAGAAGCTGTACTATCCCGATAGCTCAGATTCCAGGGAGCTTCCCCGGTAAACGTGACCGATAAG
The DNA here is from genome assembly GCF_002056795.1 of Spirosoma aerolatum. Lineage (NCBI taxonomy): Bacteria > Pseudomonadati > Bacteroidota > Cytophagia > Cytophagales > Cytophagaceae > Spirosoma > Spirosoma aerolatum. Next base: position 4,786,615 of record NZ_CP020104.1, read on the forward strand.
TTGGCGGGTTGACCTTCATAGATGGTTTGATTGCCGGCAAGTGTTGCCGTTGGTAGCACAGAGGGAAATGCCGTTACTGAAATAGCATTCGAAACAGCCCCGGTCAGTTCGGCCGTATACGTACCCGATTCACGGGCAACGATCGCTTGGTCAGTCCGTTTACTGAGCACAACCCCATCTTTTTTCCAGATATACTGGTTAGTTTCGACATTAGCGGTTAACGTCACGCTATCGCCCGTACAAAATGACGTTCTCCCAGAAGGTGAAATCTGAACGACTGATTGAAAATCTTTGGCAACGATAAACGTTCGCTCGTACGTCTTGCCATTGAAAAGAGTACGAAACGTCCATTTACCATTCGGCGCATCGGCTGGTATGGTTACATAGATATACCAGTAAAAGTTGGCAAAACTGGATGTGCTTTTATCCTGAAAGGTAGTAAAGAGTTGCCCATCTGGCTGAAATACATCGAACTGGATAGGATCGCCATTCTCCAGCTCACGCCCGAAGGCATAAAAGTAAAACCGCTGGCCGGGTTGTGCGACAACGACCTCATTGGTAACGTTGGCCGAGCCGGGACAAACGCCCATCACAGGCTGAACCAGATGAACACTCAGTCGGTTGAGCGTCTTATCTTTATAGAGTGGTTGCTGTTTCCACCAGGCATCGGTAATGGTTTTATTGCAGGCTCCCTGAAAGGGGTCGATCAGCTTTCCATCGGCATTATATACCTCAAAATGGAGATGGGGCGCCGACGACCGGCCCGAACTCCCTACAAAGCCCAGGAACTCACCTTCATTGACTCGCTGACCGATACTTTTGGTGGTTAATGATTGCTTTTTCAGATGCCCATACCAAGCCACTGAACCATCATCGTGTCGAATATACACAGCGTTCCAGTCACGGGTAGCACTACTAAATGAACCACAGCTTTGATCGTCGTTGCCATCACTTTTAGAAATAATGACACCCGGTGCAGCCGCTACCACCTTCACATACTCACCCGCCATCACCGACCAGTTGAATGGCCACAGGGCAATATCGGTCCCCTGATGCTGGTAGCCATTTTTCTGATCATAAGTACGGTTACCACAATTGTAATCCAGGTTATAGGTCGTATACTGATTTACATCGTCGGGGCCAACAGAGGGGTTTAAATCCACATAATTGGAAATAGTCCAGAATCCATAGGGAGCCTGACTTTTTGCCCAGCGTAAAGGAAACGAAAAAACGGGATGGGTTGCCGCTTTTCGGGCTCCATTCTTCGTCAGTAGCGCCAGCTTTTGCTGAAGCATCTGCTGAATATCGGCATGCTCCTGGGGCGTCAGACACGGTTGCCGATCTAAGCTAGCACCCTCCAACCGACTACCTACAGAAACAGGCTGCGCAAGTAAACATAACTTACTCACTAACAGCAGAAATAGCAATAAGACCGGTCGTAGTTTTTTGTTCATTAGGTTGTCGAAAGAGGATACGGTAAGCTACTATTTTTCATAATAGCCCCAATGATCTTTTGACTATTAGGTATAGTTCTGCTCAGCACGTTAGCCAATCCGTTTCAGAACTTTACAATCCGTTTGGTGGCTTTCCGATCCCCAACCTGCACCTGGAGCAGATACATTCCTGGTGGATGCTTATCGATTGGTATAGATGCCGTCGTCTGGCGAATCTCCTGCCGACCAAGGGGGTGCCCTGTCAGGTCAATCAATTCCAGAATGGCGGTTTGGGTAGGTGGCAAATCCCGGATATGCACGTTTAGGTCAGTCGTTACCGGAATAGGGTAAATCTCGATTGCATCAGCCAGCGCCGGGTCTTCCACGCCCAGCAACGGAATTACCTTAACAAGGGTACTGGCTTTAAACGTATCATTGAGGCAGCCGTTACTGATGGATTTGATCGTGTAACTCGTCGTTATCAGCGGTTTTACATCAATAGAATATTCACCGCCAAACGAAGTCAATGATCTGGGTGCCCCCAATCCAACAGCGGAGCTATCCTGCAAAACAAAGGTGAAGGCCCTCCAGGCAGCCCTACCCGATAAATTAATACTTAAACTAGCCGGGGTAGATTCCCATTCCAAAAGCGTTTTTCCCCCTGTGATGGTGCCCGATGGAGGGAGACTGACGTTGACGGTTAGGTGCGAATACGTCCAACTGGGACAGGCTTTTGTTGGGTCATTTGGTACGAGCCGATAATAGTATTCTGCACTGGATGGTTCATTTGTAACAGGTAGTGGTGGACTTGCGGTTTCAACCGAACTGCCTTTCAACGAATATCGAACCTGATAATTGTCGGGAGGAGCCTCGTGGCCATTTACGTTCAGTGGAACTGCCTTATCACCAATACAATAGCCAACGCTCCCATAATAGATATCTGGCCAGTGTGAAACTTCGTACACCGATATAGCATTGGCAGGCCTCGGCCCCTGGAACGGTCGATATAAAACCCTATATTTTGATTTTGCAGTATCGCTTTCACACCCGTTTAGCGTCTGAGTACAATAATACAAATGCTCTTCAACAGGGTATTTATAGGTATCAGTTGGAGCAAACGCTTTAGGTATAGCCATAATTACTTGATCAACAGAACCAGAATTTATTCTGGTAAAATAAGTAGCTCCTTGATTCAGTATGTTATCACTATACCGATAAAGGTTAACCGTTGCTCCAGCGATAACAGTTGTTGTAACGTAAGTACTAACATCCCCACTGGGAAGCACGCGCATACAATCCACCATCAGGCTATCAACCCTCGGCGGGACCGGTTTGGCCTGTATCGCAAACGTTGTTGGGCTGGCTGTACCTGTAACTGACGGATTTTTAGCCGATAGTCGAATCTGATAGTTACTCCCAGCCAGGCTATTTACAGGAATAGTAGCTCGGTAGAGAACCTCCCCGCCCACGGTTATCGATAAGAGCACAGATGGGATTTCGGAAAAGGTTATTCCGTCCGATGAAAGTTGAACGACCACGTCTCCTGCCACTCCATTTATACGTCCCCTTACTTCCAGTTGAGACCCTGCGCAAACCGACGTCACGGCTAAAGGCTGCGTATCAATCGACTGCCCCCTAAGCTGTCCGCCCAGTAGTAATACACTATTTATCAGCCAATAAAATTTTAATAGGGAAAACCTGAACGGTGTAGAACAGTAAAGAGCGGTTATACAGTTATTCATCCCATACATTCGATAAGGTTGCACAAAAGCCCCTAAATATATAAACTACTCAATACATTCATAAATAAGCTTTGCGGGAACAAAACCACTCTTACTCTGCATCACTATGGCCGTAATCTATACCAACTAAGCGCCTTACATTGACTTCTCAAAACTTCACGACACGTTTAGTCACCCATCGGTCATTAATTCGAATCTGTACCAGATATACCCCAACAGGCTGGCTCTCCAACGCAATAGATGCAGTATGCTGACTGATTTCCTGCCGCATCACTGTACGCCCAACCAAGTCTTTTACTTCTACAACGGCCACCTGAAATGGTAGCAAACTCCGAATATGTATCGCCAGACTTGCCGCTGTTGGGACTGGCGACACCTCTATCATATCGCCTAGAGTGTTATCCTCAATAGCCAGTAACGGTCTGACATCAACGACCACTAACCGATTGGTTACGACTCCCTCACCACACTCATTATTGACCGATATTAGTTTATAATCCGTTGTTTGTTTGGGACTTACCCGAAGCACATACGGATTGGCATCGGTCGTAACCGACGTACCGTTTCCCAAACCTGTACCCGTACTATCGCGATAGGTAAATGTCCAGGGGGGATTTCCCGTAAAAGCGACAGACAGGCTGGCGGGCTGCCCTTCCAGTATTGTCTGACTACCGGCGAGCGTAGCCGTAGCCAATGGTTTTATCGAAACCGTCAGGCGCGTATTTAAAGCAGTATAGTTGCCGCATCCTTTTGTTGGGTCAATGGGTACTAACGCCATTTCATACGTTTGAGAAGCCAGCACGTTTGTTTTGGGTATCGGTGGGGTTTTGGATTGAACTGTATCGGGCAGCAACCGATAAATGACCTGGTAGTTCTGCGGAGGAGCAATATGCCCATTGACATTCAATGGATCGGCCCGACTATTCTGGCAGTAGGCAATCGTTCCGTAATAGGTTGGTGGCCAGTTTGGCGGCTCAATGTCATAGGCTTTCCCATTCGTAGGAAATGGCCCCGTTGTTGGCCTGTATAAAATCCGCAAAACTGTCTTCACTTTTTCGCTTTCGCACTCGTTGACCGATTGCGTAACGAAAAAAACAGTTTCTTTGACAGGATAGCTGTAGTTCGTACTACCCAGGTATGGCTTCGGAATAAAAAAGGCGCTATGTTCTGCGTCGCTTATTACATCACTCTTGCGCATAAAAACCTGATTCGCATTGTAGAGCATGGCTTCGGCCCCCGAAACTACAGTTGTCGAAATAATGGACATAAGGTCACTACTCGGCAACACACGCTGGCAGTCCAGCACGAGACTATCGATGGTTGGTGGTGCTGGCCGAGCTTTTACGGTTAACGTGGTTGGGCTGGGCTTGCCTGTAACCGGTGGATTTTTTGATACAACCCGGACCCGATAGGAAGCCCCGACGGCTGTACTAGCTGGAATGAGAGCCCGATACGTCACCTCATAACGCCCGGACGCCGATACCAGCGAAGCGGGAATTTCACTGTATATGATCCCGTCCGGCGAAAGTTCAACCGACAGGGTATTGCTGCCAAATGTCCGAAACGCGGTAACATCAATAGATGAGCCCGCACAGACCGAGGTTACAACTAAAGGCTGTGTATCCAGTGTCTCCTGGGCATACACACAGCCACCGAAGAAAGCCAGAAAGCAGCACAGATTGATATAAAGGCAATGTCTTACCTGTATAGTGATACTAAACCAACGTAAATACGGAGTCATACCAGCGGTAAGAAAAGGGTCGGGTTTTGTTCAACAACCACCCATGTGCCAATAAGTTTCTACGGCTAAGTTTAACTAAAGTCAGAAAAATGCTCGTTTATTTCAAGCGAACGGTTTGTCCTACTTTTACGGACCCCATCAAGGTTGCGGGCAGATGGTCGAGTATTTCAGATTTAAATGCGTTGATTAACTTTCGTTTCAGAAAACTCCGGTGCATCACCAGACTGACTTCACGAACGGGCTGGGGCGAATCGAATGGCCGAAGCCGAGTACAGCGGATAGCATCCAGATCGAGTGTAGCCAGATAGGGCAGTAACGTAAACCCCCCTTGTTTATCGATCAATTTAATCAGCGTTTCGAGCGACCCCGTTTCATACCGCAGGGGTGTGCCACCAGTAACCTGTCGATCAGCGCCACACAGATTCATCACCTGATTTCGAAAACAATGCCCTTCTGTCAGTAGCCAAAGGCCATCAGCCTGTAAATCTTCCGAGCGAATGGTCGGTCTGTCCAGTAACGGATTCGATTCAGCCGCGTACAACACGAAAGGCTCCTGAAATAGTGGCATTTCGGTAATCCCATTTTCGGCTAAAGGTGTAACCACTAATCCCACATCAATCAATCCATTACGAAGTCGTTCGATAATCTGTTCCGTTACTAATTCCTGTATCTGCACGGATACAGCCGGGTACTTCTGAATAAAACTTCCAATAAAGTAAGGAAGCAGATAGGGAGCCAGCGTGGGAATGATTCCGATCCGGAAATTGCCCCGAATATCGTCTTTCGATTCATTTACAATTTCGGGAATTCGACGGGCAGCTCGCAGCACATCCCGCGCCTGTGCCAGAATCGCCTGCCCGGTTTCAGTTGGTACAACGGGTTGCTTCGAACGGTCAAAAACCAACACCCCCAGTTCGTCTTCCAGTTTCTGGATTTGCATACTCAAGGTAGGCTGCGTTACATGGCAGGCTTCGGCAGCCGTAGCAAAATGTCGGTAGGTATCAACGGCAACAATATAATCAAGCTGAGAAAGCGTCATAAGCAATGTATGATGTATGATATAGGCTATATGAGTAAAGGAAAATCATCATACTTCATACACCCTATATCATACATAAATAACAAATCTAAGGCTTCTCAAACCAAAAGAAGCCGTCCTTGTTCTATTTTTGCGGGTAAAATCCTCACTAACTAACCTATGAAAACACGTATCCTTTGCTGCCTGTTCATCGGCTTTAGCGGTTTTATGACTTTGGCACAATCGCAGAAGTCAATCAATCCGCCTGTTCCTGGTTTTGACTTGGCGGGTTCGGATGCTCGCGCGGTTCAAATCGCCGATGAAGTCATGGCGGCTATGGGAGGCCGACCTGCCTGGGACGATACGCAACTAATTGCCTGGAATTTCAACGGTGTTCGCAAGCTCGTTTGGGATAAATATTCGGGCAATGTTCGGATCGACAATCTACTCGACGACCAAACAATCTTACTGAACATTAATAGTGAGAAAGGCCGCGTTTACCGAAATGGCGAAGAATTAACCGAACCTGACTCTGTAATGAAATATGTTCGGCAGGGTAAACGCCATTGGCTTAATGACTCGTACTGGTTGGTTATGCCCTTTAAACTTAAAGATGGAGGGGCCACACTTAAATACCTGGGCACCGAAGCTACGCAGACCGGGAAACCCGCTGATATTTTACAACTTACGTATAAAAGCAATAACTTATCACCCGGTATACGCCATAAAATATGGATCGATAAAAAATCCCGGCTGGTGAGCCAGTGGGCACAGTACGCCAAATTAACTGACAAACAGCCTCTTTTTGTGGTACCCTGGGATGATTACCAGCAACATGGCGATATTCTGCTGGCCAGTGAACGGGGTAGTCATGATCTTTCCGATATAATGGTGTTTACGGGTTTACCCGGCGAGGTATTCAGCGATTTCACCCGTACCGATTTAAGTCGCTATCATGAAGCGAAGTAACTGTACCTTTCCGGTTTACATTGCTCTGCCTCATAGACACTTCAGCAAGCGCTGAATACTGTAAACTTACCGCATCAAATTTCTGTTAGCCTTTGCATGAATCTTTCTGTTGAATCCTCTCCTGCTTCAGTCCGAAAATCAGTAGGTAAAACGGGTGTCTTATTAGTTAATCTGGGCACACCCGACAGCCCTTCCGTGCCCGATGTCCGTAAGTACTTACGCGAGTTCCTGATGGATGGTCGCGTTATTGACATTCCGTTTGCTTCACGCTTTATGCTGGTCAATGGTATCATTGCGCCATTTCGGGCACCAAAGTCCGCTAAAGTGTATAAGGAACTCTGGACAGAATCGGGATCGCCCCTAAAGTATTATGGTCAAATTGTTGAACGGGAACTTCAGAAAGAACTCGGCACTGAGTATATTGTGAAACTGGCCATGCGCTACCAGAATCCCAGCATAGAAGCGGGCTTAAAGGAGTTTCAGCAACAAGGGCTTTCCGAACTTATCATTATTCCCTTTTTCCCCCAGTATGCTTCGGCTACAACAGGTTCCATCTATGAACTGGTTATGGATTTGGTGAAGCGTTGGGAAGTAATACCGGCGATTCGGTTTGTCAACCGATTTCTAGAGCATCCAAAATTTATTGAAGGCTTCACTCAGATCGCCAGGAAATACATGGAAGCCTACGATTACGATTATTTCCTGTTCAGCTATCACGGCCTGCCCGAACGGCAGATTTATAAAGGGGATATTACCAAACGGGTTTGTCAGTTAGGCGAATGCTGTAATACCCTTCATGCCCTAAATCAACACTGTTACCGGGCTCAATGCTTCGAAACAACCCGGCTGATTGTAAAGGCACTGGGTATACCCGAAGGCCGATATGCGACCAGCTTTCAATCGAGACTAGGCAAAGATCCCTGGATACAGCCTTATACCGACGATATTATTAAATCACTGCCTGGCAAAGGGATCAAAAGTGTACTAGCTTTCTCGCCCGCTTTTGTTGCCGATTGCCTGGAAACAACTATTGAGGTAGGTGTAGAATACAAAGAGTTGTTCGAAAAATCGGGGGGGCACCACTGGCAATTGGTGGAAAGTCTGAACGATAGCCCGATCTGGATTGAAACCTTGGTCGATCTGGTCAAAACAGCCTGATCATCGCTACACTCAGGCCCAGTGAGCCTTATAAATAAGCCCGCTCTTTTAACAAGAAGCGGGCTTTTCATTACGGCAGATACAGTACTGAAATAACAAGGGGCAATTCATTGTTGCAGGTATACTAATCCTATAGATTCTTATTTACAGCAATACATTATATCCCTTCACTAAGCGATCAGTCCGTACATGCTTTACCATTAAACAATTTTCATTCAATAATGTTTTTGCGAACCCATCATTTTTCTAGTGGTGTCAAATTTCGTATGGTTCGGTAAACGCTCATAACAGCACAAAAATAATCTGGTAGTTATCGAAGTAGAAACAGAACGAAACCTATAATTAATGACCCTTTTGCCATTTATCTACGCAAACTCGCAGATTTTTAGTAGCTTAGTAAGTCTTAACTTTCCTCCCAATGACACGCTTCACTCAACTCTTACTGTGTTTTTTCCTTTCAATACCTCTCCTCGCCCAAATTCAAAAACGCCCCCTCAATGCATCGGACTATGATCGATGGCAAAGCGTTCGAGCCGAAAAAATATCGGCTGATGGGCAATGGATCTCCTACCAGATCGACCGTCAGGAAGGCGATGGACGGCTGGAAGTAGCCAGTACCAGTGGGGGTAACCAGCCACGCTATAGTTTTGCTCGTGGGTATATGGCTCAGTTCACCCCCGACAGTAAGTTCCTGGTTATGCGGCTCAAAGCGCCCGCAGCCGATACTCGCAAAGCCAAACTCAAGAAGAAGAAACCCGACGAGATGCCGAAAGATAGTCTGGTGGCGTTGAATCTGGCTACAGGCAAAATGGTTCGGTTTGCCAGTGTAAAATCGTATACGTTTGGCAAAGATGGCGGTTCGTGGCTGGCCGTGGTGCAGGAACGCAAAGACGACCCCTCACGACCGGCCCCTCGTGCGGCAACCCAAACCCAGAAAGATACCTTACTCCCGTCGGCTCCCATTTCGACAACGACAGTTGCTACCCGACGAGGGCCATCAAAACGCCCCAAAGGTGATGACCTGACCCTCCTGAATCTGGCCGACGGTTCACGCAAAACCTTCCGATACGTATCGAACGTGGCGATTTCAGATAACGGCCAGAAAGTGTTTTACAGCAAAGAGTCAGCGGCCGATACCCTGAAAGCAAGTGATAATGCGGTGCCAGGTGTGTTCCTGTTCAATACGGCCAACGGGCAAACTATGTTGGTGGATACCAGCTCGAAACGCAGGATTTATAAAGGATTGGCAATCGACAAAGTCGGCGATCAGGTAGCGTGGATGGCATCGGCGGATAGTGCAGGTGCCGATGTAAAAGTATTTACACTCTATTATAAAAGCCTTGCCGCACCCACCGTATCAAAAGGGAAGAAAAGCAAATCGGCTGAGCCCGAAGCCCCTTACCGGGTTTTGGCTGATACAACCCTTAAAGCTCTCCCCAAAGGCTGGTCGGTCAACGAATTTCGAGAACCCAAATTTGCCGAAGATGGCAAGCGGCTTTATTTCTCCACATCGCCCATTCCTCCCAAACCAACCAAAGACACACTGACTCCAGACGATGAAAAAGTAAAAATGGACATCTGGACCTGGACGGATACGCGCCTGCAACCCATGCAGCAACGGCGGCTTAAGGAAGAAAAGGAACGCGGTTTTCTGACACTGGCCGATTTAACCACCGGAAAAGTTACGATGCTGGCCAACCGTGAAGTACCGACTGTTGCATTTGACCCCAAACTCAACTCACGGTACCTTCTGGGATTAAGTGATTTACCGTATCAGGTGCAAGCCTCCTGGGACCCTGGCCATACCGATCTGTATCTGATTGATACGCAGACGGGCGAGAAAAAACGTATTGCCAACGATGTGATGGCATCACAGCCTAAATTATCGCCCGGTGGTCAGTACGCTTATTGGTTCGATGAACGGGATTCGCTCTGGCGAGCATGGTCCATTGCTGAAAACAAACGCATCGACCTGACGCGCGGTTTACCCAGCAAGTTTTTCGATGAAGAGCACGATACGCCAAACCTTCCGGGTGCGTACGGATCGGCTGGCTGGACTACCGGCGACCGCTACCTGTGGCTCTACGACCGCTACGACATCTGGCAGGTTGATCCGACGGGCCGCGAAAAGCCGACCAACCTTACGGCAGGCTGGGGGCGCAAAAATGGCGTTCGACTTCGGTATGCCGACATGGGCGAAGACGACTCGCCAGGACCCGGATTTGGTCGGTCAGCACCCGATAAGCCTATTGATCCCAAAGCTGAAGTATTTTTCACGGGAATCTGGGAAAGTGATAAATCGACGGGGATTTTAAAGAGCAAGAATGGCCTCTCAGCGTTGGAACCCACAACCCTGAAGCGTAGCAACCACCGATACTTTGGCCTGAACAAAGCCAAAAATGCCTCGACAATGACCTTCTATCGGGGGAATTTTCAGGAGCCGATCAACCTTTTCCGGACGGATAGCACCCTGGCTAATCCTGTTCAACTCACCCGTGTCAATCCCCAACAGGACAGCATTCGCTGGGGGAGTGTTGAACTGGTAAGCTGGCTAGGCACCAACGGTGTCAAACTGGAAGGGCTGTTGTATAAACCTGAAGGATTCGACCCGAAAAAGAAGTACCCTATGCTTACGTACTTTTACGAGCGGAATGCCGAAACCCTGAATGATTACAAAGCACCAGCGCCGAGCCGTTCGACCATCAACGTAGCTTACTGCGTCTCAAATGGGTATCTGGTTTTCATCCCGGACATTGTGTATACCACAGGTCAGCCAGGGCCAAATGCCTACGATTGTATTGTACCGGGTGTGCTGAGCCTGATCGACAAAGGGTTCGTAGATCGGGATCGCTTGGGTATTCAGGGGCAAAGCTGGGGGGGCTATCAGACGGCCTATATCATTACCCGCACCAATCTATTCCGGGCGGCCGAAGCGGGTGCTCCCGTGGCCAACATGACCTCAGCGTATGGAGGCATTCGATGGGAAACGGGTATTGTTCGTCAGTTTCAGTATGAGAAAACGCAAAGCCGAATTGGCGGAACCTTGTGGGATAAACCAATGAATTACATTGAAAACTCTCCCCTTTTCTTTGCCAATCGCATCCAGACCCCACTCATGATGACGCACAACGATGCCGATGGGGCGGTACCCTGGTATCAGGGCATCGAGTTCTACTCGGCCCTCCGCCGGTTGAACAAGCCCGTCTGGATGCTAGTGTACAACGGCGAAGGGCATAACCTCACCCAGCGGCACAATGCTAAAGACCTGAGTATTCGATTGTATCAGTTCTTCGATTATTACCTCAAAGATGCACCTATGCCGCTCTGGATGAAAGAAGGACGTACAGCCGTGGAGAAAGACCGGGGTGAAATGAAGTATGGCTTAGCCGTGGAGCCACAGCAGATTTCGAGTGGCGGGTCGAATTAAGAATGGATAATGTACAATGAATAATGTACAATCAGAGTTGCTGATTGTACATTATTCATTTCCATATGTAACTTCGAGCAAATAAATTGCCGACATGTCCATTATCAAGAAGCCCTTACTTTATGTAGGCTCTCAAGGGGAGAAACATCTCTATACCCTTTTCGACAGTGGAGCCAATCTTTCGTGTATCAGTCCTGAATTCGTAAATGATCTAGAAATCCCAGTCAGTCTGGGTCGAATTCGACGTATTGCTACCGCAGCGGAAGGCCACTATATCGAAGTTAAACACGTTGTTCGTCTGGATTTCTACATCGATGATGTTCTACTCTCCGATGAATTTCTGGTAGTACCGGGCCTGAGCGAAGAAGCAATTATTGGAGCGGCTACCATGCAGAAGTGGCGCATAAAGCTAGAACGGTCCGCCGTCGCGGTTTGAGCATGACCTGGTTCACGTTGATTCTAAAGTGGCCAAAATGCAATTGATTTAAAACAACAAGAGCCGGACGTAAATCCGGCTCTTGTTGTTTACTGTGTTGAGTTTTATTGAGCCGCTCCAGCTTCTTTCACTACCTCGCCTTTAAAATACAGCACGACCGTTCCACCCTCGGCATTCGACTCTACCGTTACTGACTTGTTGAACGCGCCCATCGCAGCTGCATTATAGGTCGCTTTAATCGTACCGGCCTGTCCGGGCAACACCGGCGCTTTCGGATAATCTACCCCTGTGCAGCCACAGGAACCCTGCGCCCGGTTGATCACGAGTGGTAGTTCGCCCTTATTGGTAAAGGCAAATTCAACCGTAACGGGCTTCCCCTGCGGAATACGACCGAAATCGTGGGTAGCGTTCTTCCAGTTGAACAACGCAGCCGGTACCGTCATGGCCATGGAAGCTGTCAATACTAAAAACGAGCCGATAAACAGAAAACGTTTCATAGAAAATTGGTTTGATAGGATTTGTTATGTACTGCCCACTCAGGCGACTATGCAAACCTACTTCTCCTAGTTACTCGACTCTGTTAAACAGTGCCTAACATTTGTTAATGAGTTGTTAACGTGGCACCAGTTAGCGAATAAGTGGTTGAGTGATTGAGCGAATAGTCCGTACTTTACATGTTCACAATCGCTCAATCACTCATTGAATATGTCTCGACTGCGGCTACTGGTTCTTCTTTCGGTGCTTTCCATTATTGGTATCCTCGCAGTACAGGTAGTGTGGGTACGAAACGCCTATGCATTGCGCGAACGCCAGTTTCGCCAGTCGGCATTCATTGCCTTGCAGGATGTGGCTGATGAAGTCGCCCGACTAAATCACTTTACACTGAATCGCTACGCTGTTACCCAGCTTTCGGACGATTATTTTATTGTCAATACAGATGCGCCCATCGACCCGGCAGCCCTTGAAACCTTTATCCAGGGTTCTCTTCAGGCGCATAATCTGATTACCGACTATGAATACGGCATTTACAACTGCGAAACCGACCGGATGGTTTATGGAGCTTATGTAGGCACAAGCACCTTGACGAAAGGCAGGCTCCAGAGTATCCGAAATCTGCCCAAGTTCCCTCGATACACCTATTATTTCGGTATCCGTTTTCCGAATCAGGCTGGGTTCGTTGCGGGGCAGTTGACCGGATGGGTGTGGTCAACCGTAGCTGTACTACTGGTCGTACTATTTTTCGGTTATACACTCAGCGTTGTTTTAAAACAACGTCGGCTGACCGAAGTACAACGGGATTTTATCAACAACATCACACATGAGCTACAAACGCCCGTTTCAACGATTCGGGTAGCGGCCGATGTTCTGCAAACCGATGGAATAACCCAACAACCTAACCGACTTAAACAATACGCACGGGTATTAGGAGAAGAAAGTCAGCGGCTACAAAAACAGATCAACAGCATTTTACAACTGGCGAAATCTGAACGAACGGGTTTTGTGCTTGAACGGACTGACGTCAACCTACACGAATTAATGGCCGAAGCGGCCCACCAGTTTGCTCCACACATAACTCTTGACCTGACCGCAACCCACGCCAACCTGTATGCTGATCGGTATCATCTTGAAACCACGCTGAATAACCTGATCGATAACGCACTGAAATACTGCGACAAATCACCCCGAATCGTATTGCATACCCGACAGGAACACGGCAAACTAATCTGGTCGATCAGCGACAATGGCATCGGAATTGCTCCAAAGCATCAAAAAGCTGTTTTCCAGCAGTTCTTTCGAGTGGGTTCTGGGCATACCCACAACGTAAAAGGTTTTGGGCTTGGCCTGTATTACGTCCGGCAGGTTGTTCGGGCACACGGCTGGCAGTTGGCCCTGACCAGTGAACCCGGTCAGGGAAGTACATTTACCATAATAACTAAAAGCGAAAAAGTGAAAGAGCGAAAGAGTGAAAAGCTTACGCTAAACGAATCACTCTTTCGCTCTTTCGCTCTTTAACCTTGGCACCCGCTCGCATTTTATTCGTTGAAGATGATGTAAATCTGGGATTTGTTATCCGAGACACGCTCGAAAACGTCCCGTTTCAGGTCACCCATTGCACCAACGGCACAGAAGCCTGGGAGGCTTTCCAATCTGGCCCGTTCGATGTGTGTTTACTGGATGTCATGTTGCCTCAGAGTGATGGCTTTACACTTGCCCGCCAAATTCGTTCAGTCAATACGCTGATTCCCATTCTGTTTCTAAGTGCACTAGCCAATAAAGATGATCGCCTACAGGGCTTGAGACTGGGAGCCGACGATTACCTGACCAAGCCTTTTAGCATCGAAGAATTGATTCTGAAAATCAACGTATTCCTCCGCCGTACAATCATCCAACAACCCCAGCTACCGGCAACGGACTTTGAGCTTCATCGACAGAATCTTACACTGATAATCAATGGTCAGGTTCAGAATTTAACGTACCGTGAAGTCGCTGTGCTGGCCTATTTGCTGGATCGCCCTAATACGCTGGTTCGGCGCGATGAGTTGTTGCGGGCCGTTTGGGGCGATGATGATTATTTCATGGGCCGTAGTCTGGATGTATTCATTTCCCGGCTGCGCAAACGATTAGTTCAGGCACCTGCCATCCGAATCGAAAATGTACATGGTGTGGGGTTTATTTTGCGCCGTTAATGAACTCCGTTTGCAGCCTATCTTTTCTGCTTCGTAGTTTGCATTCCGAAATTTGCGCTGACGGCCCGCATGTACAGCACTTAGCAACTCTTAAACCACAAACTATCTGATGAATTACAAATTACCTGTCCTTGTACTCTTAGCTGGACTGTTTTCGTACGGCTGTAAAACAGCGAAACTCCCCCATCAATCACTTCCTACTACTGCCAGCATTTCGCAGGAAGGGTTTCTTACCTGCTTTGCTCCCGGAACCTCGCTCAACAATCAACCCGTCTGGTGCGAAGCATCGGCGGTCTTGTTTGATGGGAAACATATACTGTTTGCCAACGACAAAGATATGCCTGCCGGTCAGAGTCCAGTTTTCATGAAAACACTCGACGATCTGGCCGATTCCACCAGCTCACCCACTTACCTCACACGCCCTATCTTCTCCTCAACCCGAAAGTATGAGGATTTCGCCCAGACGCCCGATCGCCGTTTTGTGCTGCTCACTACAGCATTCGACCGGGTAAAGTCGGGAAGTCATGACTGGGATAGTTACAACACCATTCTCTACTGGCGCAGTGGCGACGAACAACATCCGCACGTACTTACCCCTGATGATACCAGCCGAACCTCAATAGCCTATCGCCAGCGCATCGCCCAGTTATTGACTACTTCGGAATTTCCGGGTGCAATTCCATACTTCAAGATTGAAGGGTTAGCCGCAACGGATAAGCAGCTCCTGTTCGGGATTCGTGAGGAAGGCAAATCGTACGAGAGCTTTACCTATCGGGCCAAAATCATCAGCGTGTCGTACCAGATCGAGAAAAAAGGCGATACGGAGCGTATTCGACTGGCCGACGACTGGAAAATTATTAACAACTTCGATATTGCCGCTGCTGAGCCCTCGCTACCCAAACCACTGGCTCTATCTAGTCTGGAGTATGATCCATACCGAGGGTGCTTCTGGCTATTGACATCGATGGAAGCGAATGGCCAACTGGATGCCTATCTCTGGACCATCAGCCAGGCCGACTTATACGCAGGCAAACCATTTTCGTTGATGCGTAATGCCCAGGGCCAGCCGATTCATACGCCCGGCCACAAAGCCGAAGACCTGACCCCACTGGACCGAAACCGCCTACTGCTCATCAGTGACGACGACCGCACCCGAACAACCATTGGCACAACAACCCGGCAACCTAATCAGGCAGCCTATACCATTTTAACAGTTAACTAAGCTGAGGTCTCTAAACAAAACTGCCCGAAAGTTTAAGCTTTCGGGCAGTTTTGTGCTCGTCCGTAATTCAATCATAAACGAGCAACACCTACAACTTTTATTGAATCGAACCAAAGAACGAGTACGTACCCGTGATGAAGGGAACAATGCCCGTAGCATGGGTTGCACCCGACATGGTGATCAGTTCTACATTCGTGGCGCCACGCTTCTGCATGGCCTCATAGGCATTCTTTGAGTTCAGGTAGAACACGATTTCGTCAGCATCACCATGATACAATTGAGTGCGGGTTCGGGGTTTCCAGTCATGGATATCATTATCCTGCACTGCTGCCAGAAAAGCCTTGTCCGTCCCATCGTTGACAGCCTGTTTGAAGCTATCCGTAAACGCCTGATTCAGGCTAATGCTGATGGCTGCATTTTTCCCCGATGCAGCCACCTGCGACGCATACGGTTCTTTAAAATAATAGCTCATGGGGCGGTTCAGACCATAAATTCGGTCGTATGTAAGAAGCACCCAGATGTACAGCCGATTAATACTAGCGTCTCCACCGGTTTTCTGATTCAGAATATAGCTCATAAACGCTGGCTTGTCGTAGGCACCCGCCCCACAACTCGATGCGACCAGATTGAACTCAGTGCCAGCTTCTTCCTCTATTTTTTTCTGTAGCGCCATCGTTGCATAGCCTCCTTCCGAATAGCCAGCCAGAAACAGGCGACTGTCCCAATTTAGGCGTTGACTCTTCAGAAACTCACGCGTGGCCCGCAGCATGTCGAGCGATGCTGTGGCCAGACCGCTGCGATGTTCATAAGTATGAGGCAAGTCTTTCGAGGCTCCATAGCCAATGTAGTCGGGCGCTGCGATAATATACCCCTGGGAGGCAAACACCGATCCAAATGTATAGGCTTCGCTACTGGGACCGAAGTTTGAGGGAGCGTCAGATTCACTGGTGATTGTCCCATGCTGCATACTTAGCAATGGCACGGCTGTTGTTGTGGTCGGTATTAATAAGGCTCCAGATGCTTTCACCGGCTTACCATCCGTATTGGTGGTCATATATTCCAGTCGGTAAGCTTTGATACCATAGCGGATAAATACTTGTAGAAGCGAATTCACGCCCGTAAAACGACTCCGTAACTGATCTGTTGAATACTCTCCGATCAACGAGCTGTTTACTAAAACGGCGGGTTGTGTAGGTATTACGGCGCTATCGCTATCGACCGTTTTACAGGCCATTGGCGCGAAAAGTAATACGCCCCCTAAAAAAAGAGTTAGTAATGATTTGGTAAATAACATGAGGTAGTAACCAATTGAGAAGCTATTTATTCAACGCTTTTTTGTTCACTTTCGTTTATCTGAACGAGCTTAAAACGATCAATATCCTTTCAAAAAAAAGACCTCATTATCAATGCATTACAAAGGTTGCAAAATAAATACTCTACCCATAGTATAAAGCGTTTGACCTAGTCGAGTAGTAGTGTAGACCAGAAACGTTACAACAGATATCAGTTTTGTAGAACCCTTTCCACAACTATATGCATCTTACTTCCCGGTTACTCTATCAAACTACTTCGTTATATTGACCCTTATTCAGTATTTTCGATTTAACCAATTCAAATTAACTAACTATCTATCAGCCACTTAGTCTAAACCACATCAAAAAGGCGAGATCCCAAGGATTAAACTGGTACAGGGTTTGGGTATCTATAAGCAATACCAATATTCACAACGCTATGAATCATGAACTAAAATCTGTTGCAACAAAGGCATTAGCTATTCCACTGGCATTTTCTCTGCTGACTGGAAATGTGGCTTGTGCCCAACAGAAAAAACTGAACAAGACCCAGAAAGGTGCTATAGTGGGAGCCAGCGGTGGTGCTGTTATTGGAGGCATGATTGGCAAGAGTACAGGAAAAACCGCTATGGGAGCTATTTTGGGCGCTACTGTCGGGGGCGCAGCCGGTGCTGTTATTGGCCGACGGATGGATAAACGTGCTGAGGAAATACAACGTCAGATGCCCAATGCTCAAGTCGATCGGGTAGGTGAAGGAATTAAAGTTTCACTCGGTTCAGACATCCTATTCGACGTGGATTCGTATGCTTTAAAGCCTTCAACCAAACAGCAACTGGTTGAATTTGCGCAGACGCTTAACAAGGAAGAAGAAACAGATATTCTAGTGGAGGGGCATGCCGATGCTACTGGTTCGGCGGACCATAACCTCAAATTATCCCAGCAACGAGCAAATGCCGTGGCTGACTTTCTGGAAGCTCAGGGTGTGAAAACATCCCGTGTCGATGAGAAAGGCTATGGCGAATCGCAACCTATTGCCGACAATGCAACCGCATCAGGCCGTCAAAGAAACCGACGCGTCGACATAGCCATTTTTGCTAACAAAAAAATGCAACGTGATGCAAAAAACGGCAAGCTTAGCGAATAAACCTGGCATAGGGTTAGGAGGAGACTTCTAACCCTATGCTACTAAACTAGAACGTAAAGCCGATGGATAAGCCCAAAAAAGGAGATAAAGTGAGTTGGAAATACGGAAAAGGGAAAGCAGAGGGCACCATTGCAGAAGTCCATACCAACGATGTAGAACGTACCGTTCAGGGCGCTACGGTCAAGCGGAAGGGATCGACCGACGAACCAGCCCTGATCATCAAACAAGACCGGAAGCGAATTATCAAGTCAGCTAGCGAAGTAACAAAACTATAAACTGAGTTATGATAGCAACGCTCGATGAACAAGAGAAAAAGGAGATTAGGCATACGTTCGGCAAGTTGATCAATATGTCGGCCTCTACACTAACAAAGTGGTTGCAAACCGAAGAATCTAAATCTGTTGGTCAAACAAAAGACGGTCACAAGGAGTCTATAGGTCATCAGTCAGGAAAACGTATTATCGATATTTTACAAAAGAAGGTCGATGAACTTACGGAAAGCGACTATGAGCATATACAAAAAGTAATTGGTTATGTGAAACGACATAGCGCTCAGCGCCCCGAACACGTAGCTGATTCAAATTGGACTTATTCGCTCAAAAACTGGGGGCATGACCCCGAAAAATAAAAGCTGCTTGTCAGACGGCTTAACTTTCTGATTTACTCAACTCGAAACGTTACGAAATTTTTCTGATCTAGTACAACCTACACAACGTTATGAATGTGAAAGTAACCCGGAGTGAAATCCTCGATCAACTTAGTCGCTTGTTAACGCTTAATCGTGATGCCGAAAAGGGGTATCAGGAAGCATCGGAACATGTCGACAGCCATGAATTAAAATCATTACTACTTACCCAATCGCGTCAACGGGCCGAGTTTGCCCTTGAACTGGATCGCGAAATCCGAACACTGGGCGGTGAACCTGACGACAGTACAAGCCTGACTGCCGATCTGCATCGCGCCTGGATTAATATAAAATCAGCATTTGCCACCAATGATGATAAAGCCGTTGTACAGGAATGCCACCGGGGTGACCAGGAAGCCCTAAACAATTATAATTCTGTACTTCAGGAAACTGACTTAGTAGCCAGTACTCGAGAGTTGCTGCTTCGCCAGAAACAGAGTATCGACTCGGCCAATTCTACAATGGCCCGTCTGGCCTTGGTAGTGTAGTGAATGGTGGGATTGGAAAGCCTGCTCCCTTTGGGGGTAGGCTTTTTTGTGTTTATACATTTACTCAAACAATCCCCTCTCACGCTCAGTTAAGCAACAAAACCATTATTCTCTACGCAAAAAACGTTATGAGTAAAGTATCTAAAGAAAAATCTATAACAAGCTCGTTTACTACCAAGCCGGGTAAACCTTATCCACTTGGAGCCTCCTACGATGGTGAAGGCGTAAACTTTGCCCTGTTTAGTGAAAATGCAACCGCTGTTACGCTTTGTTTATACGACCCAGCGAATCCCGCCGAGGAAACGGCCCACATTCCGCTTATTGAGCGAACCGATCTGGTCTGGCACATTTATCTGGATGGTTTAAAGCCAGGTCAACTATATGGTTTCCGGGTCGATGGACCTTATGATCCAGCTTCGGGTCACTATTTTAACCCGGCCAAACTACTGCTCGATCCGTATGCACGTGCCATTCATGCTCCGGTTAATCATAATGATGACTGGCTGGGTTACGACTATGGCGAACTGTCGTCGGATACCGTTGGCGTTGAACCGCATCAAACAACACTGATTCGAAGCGAAAAAGACAGTGGTCCTTCAATGCCCAAGAGTATTGTTATTGACCCGGATTTCGATTGGGAAGACGACACGGCTCCGGCCATTCCCTTACATCGGTCAATTATTTATGAAGTGCATGTAAAGGGCTTTACCTACCAGCATCCCACCATCGACGAGTCGATTCGGGGCACCTACGCAGGGCTGGGCTCGCCTGAAAGCGTGGATTATCTGAAGAAATTAGGCATCACGGCCGTCGAACTATTACCTGTCCATCAATTCACCGACGAAAGCTACTGGGGCTACAACAGCATCGGCTTTTTTGCTCCACAAAACACGTATTCGTCTGCCGGTATGATGGGGCAACAGGTGATGGAGTTTAAGCAGATGGTCAAAAACCTCCATAAAGCAGGTATTGAAGTTATTCTGGATGTTGTCTATAATCATACCGCCGAAGGCAATCAGATGGGCCCTACCCTATCCTTTAAAGGAATCGACAACCGGGTATATTACCATCAGGTAGGCGACAATCCAGAATATTACATGGACTACACAGGCACTGGCAACACATTCAATTTGAGCCACCCGCGCGTGTTACAGCTTGTGATGGACAGCCTGCGCTATTGGGTTACCGATATGCACGTAGATGGGTTCCGCTTCGATTTAGCATCGGCGCTGATTCGAACTGACGAAGAATTTGGCAGTGTTTCCGCTTTCCTGGATACGGTTGCTCAAGACCCAATTCTGGCTCAGGTAAAATTGATTGCCGAACCCTGGGATATTCATTCGTATCATGTGGGCGGTTTCCCGGTTCGATGGTCGGAATGGAACGGCAAATACCGCGATACCCTCCGGGCTTTCTGGAAGGGGGATCCCGGCAAAGCAGCCGAAACCGCTACTCGAATCCTGGGTAGCCCTGATTTATATGCGAATGATGGTCGATCTCCAGCCAATAGCATTAACCTCATTACGGCTCATGATGGCTTCACGCTCAACGACCTTGTTACCTACAACGAGAAACATAACGAAGCCAACGGCGAAGACAACCGCGATGGATCAAACGATAATTTAAGCTGGAACTGCGGAGTCGAAGGGCCTACCGACGATCCGTCTGTAAATGAACTTCGTGAGCGTCAGAAACGAAACTTCCTGACCACCATGATGCTCAGTCAGGGAACACCTATGATTGTCATGGGTGATGAGTACGGTCGTACGCAACAAGGGAACAACAACGGCTACAATCAGGACAGCCCAATTAGCTGGATGGATTGGCAGTGGACTGAACAGCAACAGGCTCTTTTTGAATTCACAAGCCAGCTTACCGCCTTGCGTCAGGCGACTCCCCTACTTAGCCGACGACGTTTTTTTGGTACCGAACAGATTGCTTATGTGCGTCCTGATGGTCTGGAAATGACGGGCGATGATTTCAATAACCCAAACACTCACTGTCTGGCTCTGTTTATCGATGGTCTTCGGGTTACCGAACAAACCGAAGATGGCCAGGACGTGGGCGACGAACAACTACTCTGGATTCTGAACGCCTATTGGGAAGACATTCCATTTAAACTCCCGAAAATAGACCGAAAACGGGCGTCGTGGGAAGTTATTGTCGATACCACTAGGGGGCAGGTTCATCCACAAGGAGAGGCCGTTAAAGGTGGCAGCACCATAACGGTTGGGGGCCGTTCATCAATGCTTCTGAGGCTCGCATAAAACATAAAAGCAAAAGTGCCGAATGGGGTAAAGGTTATACAAATCGTTCCTTTACTCCGTTCGGCACTTTTGCTTTTTGCTTTTATATCTTGCCTAATTATAGACCTTCTTATTTTCACCCATATCGGGTGGGGTACCGGTAACCAGGGCAGCAGCCTGCTGAAATAAGCGTACCATTCGGCTATCGCTGGCACTCCAATACTCTGCCATATCGATATGAACCTTCAGCAAAATCAGATCGGGATCATCTTTCCCTTTTGGAAACCACGCTTTAGCCTGTGGATTCCATAGTTCATCCACTTTTGCTCGATCGTCCAGCTCTTCAGCATGACCCGATACCGACACATAATCTGCGTTGCTAACGTCGGCAAATGACAGATTCACGCGATGGTCGTTGTGGTCAATCTGATCGACTTTGGGTGATGTCCGATTCGTAAAGAACCAGATGGTTCCCTCTTCATCGACTTGGAGGGCAGCCATCGGCCGACTAACCAGTTTACCCTCCTGATCAATGGTTGTCATCATAGTAATACGAATGTCCTCAATCAAATCACGGACTTTCTCCAACTGTTTGTTGATCTGTTGTTTTGTTTCCATAACGTTTAAAAAAATCGTCAGCCAGTAGCTGCCAGCCCATAGTGAGGTACATACCTAGCTACGACTGTTAACTATCGACTGACAATTGATAATTATCGACTAAGTTAATTATATAGCGTTTGACGCAGATCGATACCGTAAAATAAGGATGCTGGGGTTGTTACGGGATTTTTAGCTTCCAAATCGGTTTGATACCCCATATCGATGATATTGACACAACAGCAGATGGTCTGCTGACAGCTGGCATAAATCTGATTAGCGCGTTCGGTATTACACTGACTTACTTCCTGTGCACATTTCTCACAGACCTCAATGCAGGCTTTAGCCAACAGACGAGCGTTCTCAGAGCCTCGTACGTATAAAGTGGCCAGGTTCCGGCACATATCGGCACAATCGAGGGTAAGGAATATGCTGCGGTACCAGTTCTCGATGTCTTCTGCATTCGAACATTCCGTTGCGAACTGATTGCACAGAGCAGAACAGCCTATCAAAGAGTCGTAAATCGTTTTTTTCCAGATCATTGTCAACAGGTAGTTAGGTAGTGTTTTGTTGGGAGTACGATCAGGCGTAGAGCTGATCATTTTTGATGGTCCATTCATTGGAGCGTTCAAGGCGAGCCCAGCGACGGGCTTCATCAACGCTAATCATAATAATATGCTGCTGATCTAACTGCCCTTGTTCCTGCAGTTGATTTGCAATTTCAATCGCTTTTGCCCGTATTCTTGGACTTAGTGAACGCATGGCCGCCGGAAAATGAGTAATAGACCACATAGCTTAGATTAGTAGGTTATCGAATACTATGCTTTTTTTATGCCATATATATCAGCAACTTAACATACTTCAACTTTACAGGCAGCAATGCACTAATTACCAATAGTTTACAACTTATTCAGAATTTGTTTTTTTATATATTATACAGCAAGCATCCATTTTTAAAAAGATTTTTTTGTGGAAGATTGTGTATAATTTTACTCAATTGATTCCACAAAAAAACCAGCTTTCTACAGAAAGCTGGTTGAAACGTAACCTGTTGAATCGGTGTGATTAATCTGTTTATAAACCCAATTCTATCTCGGGAAATAAAGTCGGAACGTTGTACCTTTCCCTTCCTGGCTTTCAACTTCGATTGATCCTTTATGGCTATTGATAATGTTTTGAGTAGCTGTTAAGCCCAGCCCCATTCCACCCGATTTTCCGGTGAAAAATGGATCGAACAACCGCTGGCGAACCGATTCGCTGATACCTTCTCCATTATCACTCACTTCGACATATACCCGATTGTTATCAGTGCAGCCAGTTCTGACCACCAATATGCCTTTTCCTTCTTCCATGGCCTCTACCGCATTGACCAGAATATTAAGCAGCGCGGTCTTTACCTGGTCTCGATCGAGTAGCGCCGAGCAATCGTCGGTCGAAAACTGGGTTTCGAGCCGCATCCGTTTCAACTTGATTCGGTCGCTAATAAGTTGAATAGTTTCTCGAACAACCGGGTTGAAATCCTGCTTTTTACGATCCAGGTCGCGCGGTTTCGATGAATTGAGCATTTCGGTAATGAGTTGCCCAATACGATCGACATTACGCTCGATGATATCGGTAAACATGGTAATAAACTCACTGTCCGTATCCAGTTCATCTTTGAGCTGCTCCAGAGCCAGACTCAGATTCGTAAGCGGATTTCGAACTTCGTGAGCAATACTTCGGGCAATTTTTCCGGTCATGCTTAGTTTTTCAGCCAGAATAAGATCCTGTTGGGCGCGTTTCTGATCGGTAATATCCCGCACAATTCCCTGATACCATTCGGGATGTCCAATAACATCTTCGACGGCCCAGACCGAAATCTGACAGATTCGTTTGCGTCCATTTCGGTGAATAAGTGTGGTTTCGAAGTCTTTAATCTGTCCATGCTCACGTACGTTAAAACGTAGATTACGGAGTTGGTTCAGATCGGCAAAAAGGCGAGCCGGGTTCAGATGTATGAGTTCATCGCGACTGTAGCCCAACAAGCGCTCAACGGAGGAATTCGCATCCTGGAAGCGCATTTCATCGTTTGCCACAAAAATGGCGTCGATCGACCGTTCAAACAGAGTCCGATACTTGTTTTCTTTTTGGACTAATTCGGCCAGAACGCTGGCCTGCCGAAGTGCATACCGAATGCTCCGGCCCAGCAGTTGAGCGTCGATACGACCTTTTACCAGGTAATCGGCAGCGCCCAATTCCAGAGCCGACTGATCTACAGTAAGATCATCCTGACCGGTTAACAGAATCATGGGAGCCCGGCATCCCATCTGGAACGCTTCCTGAATCAGATCGATACCGGTGTAGTGACCTAGCCGGTAATCGACCAGATACACATCATGTTGGTTTTTATCAATAGCAGCCAGCGCCCTATCGTAACTATCGACCCAATCAAGTTTGATCGATGCATTTTCCTTGACCGACACCAAGGCTTTTGTAAGTAGGTAATCATCTTCATCGTCTTCAATCAGAAGCACGCGAATGATTTCTTTTTTCTCATTAACATTGAGCGTGGCTGGCGCAGTAATCATAACAAATACAGGAAATTGTAAGCTGCAAACAGCTGAAAAACAGATATTTCAATAACGTCCAGTTTCAACTGTTTTAAGGCAATTTGACGGTATCCATCCAATACGTTTTTAAAGCTCCTACCATTTCAACCAAACGGTTAAAATTGAATGGCTTTGTTACAAACGAATTAACTCCCAAATTATAGGTTTTAAGTACATCTTCGTCGGCAGTCGATGTGGTCATCACCACAACTGGCAATCGGCGAAGTTTAGGATCATCTTTTATTTCACTTAGGGCCTGAAACCCATTTTTACGCGGCATATTCAAATCCAGAATAAGCAAATTGGGCCAGGGAGCATTTTTTTCGTTATAGCGCCCTTCCCGACGCAAATATTCCATCAATTCTTCTCCATCTTCAACGAATTGGATATTGTGCGCATAACCACTCTGACGAAGTGCCTTATCCATAAACAAGCGATCGTCTGTGTCATCATCAGCTATCAAAATCGTCATGGAGGTAGGTTTACGGTGCATACAGATCTTAAAAGTTACGGCTGTTAATGCTGATACATTTGGTCAGGGCAAAAAATACCAGGAACGTATTTGCTCAATTTTAAAAATAACGTTGTTTTATCCTTTCCCAGAAGCTGGCCCTACCTTCAAAATTACTCAAAAACATCAACTTTTTAGTAGCCTAAGATTTATAAAATCGAATATACCTATTTTGATAACGAATAAACCTATTAAATAATCATATTTAAAACTGTCAAAAAAAATTGTCGTAACCGTGTATAAAAACAATAGCCTTTTCTTGCCCATAGATTGAATGGCCTAGTCTACAGTTTGGGCAAATAATTCCCCAAAAGTTTCTGGTAAGTAATTATACGGTCTTACCTGAATGTAATCGTTAATTGCATCAATCTGAGTACGATAAGCTCATTACAGGCATTTTATTCGATTTTGGCACGAATTTGCTTCTCTATATGGTATAGAGCAGGCTTAATCATACCCTGCTCTGCCCACATAATCGTTATGAAAAAGTCAGTAAAAATTCTGCTTGCCACCGCCATTTTAACGGGAAGTCTATTCATGTTACAACCAAACCGTGCCATAGCACAGGGCATTACTCGCGTTGGTTTAAAAGGTGGCTTGAATGCTAGTTCACTGTTCTACGATAGTCAAGGCGTTAGTGATAAGAATGAGCGCATAGGCTTCCATGTCGGCGTATTCGCGCAGGCGCCAATTGGTGAGTTTTTCGCAATTCAACCCGAATTACTGTACATGACCAAAGGGGCTTCGGCTACTTACAATGTACTTGGCTTTAGCGGTAAAAATACGTTTAAATTAAACTATGCAGAACTTCCTGTTCTGGCAACATTTAAACTAGGACAGGCCGTTGAATTGCAGGCAGGGCCTTACATTTCGTATCTGCTTAATTCAAACATTAACTCAAACGGCGATTTTGGTACTGGATCAAGTGCCATCAACCGCGATAACTTTAACAAAGTCGACTATGGTATTGCAGGCGGCCTCAATATTTACTTTGGCAAAGCGTTTATTGGTGCCCGCTATGAACAGGGTCTTCAGCAAATTGCAAACAGTGGAGCCGCCAAAACGGTATTAGGCAATGCTAAAAACGGCGTAGGCCTACTTTCTATTGGCTTTAGTGTAAATTAAAGAGTGAATGATTGAAAGAGCGAAAAATGGCTTACGTCAGTTTTTCGCTCTTTCGCTCTTTACCTATATCTTGCCGTCATCTTATCAATTTCTCCTATCGGATATGACGCAAATCCGGCAATTGACGGCCTACCTAGAATCGTTTGCCCCGTTAGCCTATCAGGAGTCTTACGACAATGCGGGCCTTATTGTGGGCGAACCTAGCACTGATATTACGGGCGTTCTGGTTACTCTGGATGTAACCGAAGCGATTGTTGATGAAGCCATTACTAAAGGTTGCAACCTGATTGTTGCCCACCATCCTATCATTTTTAAAGGGTTAAAAAAGCTGAACGGCAAAACGTACGTAGAACGAACGGTCATCAAAGCTATCAAACACGACATAGCCATCTACGCAGCCCATACAAATTTAGACAATGTGGCAGGTGGAGTTAATTTCAAAATTGCCGAGAAACTTCAATTACAGAAGGTCCGTATTCTGGCTCCTAAAACGCAAGTTCTTAGCAAGCTGGTAACGTTTGTCCCTCCGACGGATACCCAACGAATTCTGGATGCACTGTATGCCGCTGGGGCTGGACAAATAGGGGAATACAAAAACTGTAGCTTTCGCACCGAAGGCACAGGCACCTTTCAACCTGGCGAAAGCGCTACTCCCGCTATTGGTGAAATAGGTGAATACCACGAAGAAACTGAACATCGAATTGAGGTTATCATACCAACCCACCAGCAGGGTCAGGTACTAAACGCCCTTCGACAGGTCCATCCGTACGAAGAAGTGGCCTATTACTTGACTACAATCGATAATCAGAATCAGGAAGTAGGTTCTGGTGCTGTGGGCGAATTAAGCGAACCGCTGTCGGGCGAATCGTGGTTGTCATATCTAAAGGAGCGTATGCAGCTTAGCCTCATCCGGTACACACCTATACCCGACCGACCTATCCGTCGTATTGCGGTTTGCGGGGGTGTCGGTAGCTTTCTACTACCCGATGCCATACGTGCTGGAGCCGATATTTTTGTGACAGCCGACTACAAGTATCACGAATTTTTTGATGCCGATAACCACATTAGCATCTGCGATATTGGCCATTATGAAAGTGAGGTTTTTACGAAAGAGTTGATTAGCGGGCATTTGGCAAAAAAATTCACTACTTTTGCGGTAATTTTATCTGAAACGGATACCAATCCGGTCCGATATTTTTAATGAATAATGTATATTGAATAATGTAAAGTCCACAACCTATTGAAAGTCAGTGGATTATAACATAGGTCATTATACATTAAACATTATTCATTATACATAAAAAAACCAATTTTCCGAATGGAACTGACGATTGCGCAAAAATTAGACGCTCTCCTTAAACTACAATCGCTTGACTCTCAACTAGATGAACTAATCAAAATTCGGGGCGGGCTTCCCGAAGAAGTTCGTGACCTGGAAGATGACATTGCTGGCTTCGAAACCCGAATCGGAAAATTTCAGGCTGAAATCAAAGCATTGGAAGAAGATATTGAGCGCAATCGCGTTGCGAAGAAGGATGCCGAAAAGCTGATCAATAAATATAAAGATCAGCAAATGAACGTCCGTAACAACCGCGAATTCGACGCTATTTCGAAAGAAATTGAATTACAATCGCTCGAAATTGAACTGGTTGAAAAGCGTGCCAACGAAGCTCAGTTTCGGGTACGCGGCAAAGAAGAGGAAATCAAAACAACTCAGGCAGCTCTCGATGAGCGCCGGGAAGATTTGAAGGCCAAAAAGCAGGAACTGGATCAAATCACTTCTGAAAGCCAGGAAGAAGAAAAGGAGATTATCAAGCAACGCGAATTGCAGGCAACCACGATTGAGAGCCGCCTACTGAACTCATACAATAAAATTCGTGGCAATGCCCTCAACGGCTTAGCTGTTGTAATTGTCAAACGAGGTGCCTGCGGTGGCTGCTTCAACGTAGTGCCCCCCCAGCGGCAGGCCGATATCAAAGACAAGAAGAAAATTATTGTTTGTGAACACTGTGGCCGTATTCTGGCCGATGTAGAAGGTGTTCCCGAACCAGCCCCTGTTGGCCGTGGTCGGTAAGCTTCTATCGCCAAAAGCTGGTAATCAACCCGGTCTTTGGGCTTATTTTTTATCAGGAGCACCGGGTTTATACCCGGTGTTTTTGTTTGTATTTCTTTTGCTCCCAACTGGTCTTTACGGGCAGGACTTTAGCTGGACCCCAACCCTGCTACGAGCCTATGCCGATCTGCAAAAACTAAAAGTGCAATCGGCTCAGCAAATACTAGTCCGAGAAGCCCCCACAAATGGCATCCGGATATTTCTGGATGATTATGCGGATATGCTCCTGCTCGTCACCACCGACGACGATAAAGCGTTTGCTCGGTTAAGTGATCGGGAAGATGATCGGCTCGATGCGTTAAACAATCTGGACAAAAATTCTCCCTGGCAACGGGTTACTCTGGCCGAAGTACGGTTGCACTGGGCTTTTGCCAAGCTCAAGTTCGGAAAAGAAATCAGTGCCAGTTGGGATGTAATTAAGGCGTATAAACTTCTGGTCGAAAATCAGAGGCTATTTCCCGACTTTTTGCCTACCTACAAATCACTGGGTACACTGCATATCATGATTGGGTCGGTACCCGACAATTACGCCTGGGTAGCCCATTTGTTAGGATTGCGAGGCACTATCAGGCAAGGTCAGCAGGAATTGCTACGAGCTCAGCAAGACTCTATCTTTCGATTGGAGACGCGCCTGATCGACCTTATGGTACGTGCTTATGTCTTGACATTTACCAATTCCGACAGCCAGACACTACAACAACTCGTCAATGAACATACGGACAATCTGCTCCTTCATTTTTTTGGGGCTACCATAGAGCAGAAGGCTGGGCATAGTGAACAGGCACTTACCTATTTACTAAAACGCCCTACGGGTTCAGCCTATCAGCCGTTGCCCATT
Source organism: Spirosoma aerolatum (assembly GCF_002056795.1). Lineage (NCBI taxonomy): Bacteria > Pseudomonadati > Bacteroidota > Cytophagia > Cytophagales > Cytophagaceae > Spirosoma > Spirosoma aerolatum. Next base: position 4,816,075 of record NZ_CP020104.1, read on the forward strand.
ATCGATAACATCCTGGGAGATATTTACCTGCAAAAAGGCGATTACAGTATAGCAAACACTCATTTTCAGCGCTTTCTTACTACTTATAGAGGCCAAAACTTCCTGAAAGATTCGTATTATAAATTATTTCTGTGCCACTGGCTTGCCGACGAACCGGACGCCCTAAGCCGACCATTTCTCCAAAAAGTACTCACGACGGGACGCACCACCGTCGAATCCGATAAAGCAGCCCAGAAGTTTGCCGAAACCTACGTTAAAAAAGGAGCCTCTGCGAATCAGAAAGTATTGATGCGAGCCCGCTTGGCCTCCGATGGCGGGTTCACCGATAGCGCCCTGACCTATCTACGTCCGTATACCGAAGCTAAATTTATTTCCACAGCCGAAAAAGCGGAATATAATTACCGAATAGGGCGCATTTTTCAACGACGCAATGAGCCTGATGTGGCTATACCTTATCACAACCGAGCCCTGACACTCAGCGAGCCCGAAGGCCTGTCGTTTGGGGCAACAGCCGCTTTGCAACTGGGTTATATTTACCAGCAAAAAAACGATCGGACACGTGCCCGATCGTTTTTTCAGAAAGCCCTTAGCTTCAAGCGTCATGAGTACAAAAACAGCATCGACAATAAAGCCAGAGCGGGATTAAGTCAGTTATAAAGTTGTCAATCTTAACTGGCTCACTTCAAAGCGAACGGTATAACTACAGCGTAATTTAAGTTTTCTGGTATTTTTTGTCATTCCGAGGAACGAGGAATCTTCGGGTGAGTAAATGCTAAACATCTACTCACCCGAAGATTCCTCGTTCCTCGGAATGACAAAAACGCTATCGAAATAAAAGGTTAACCAAGCTTTATACTTATTCCAATGCTGCTACGCCTGGCAGCGTTTTTCCTTCCATATATTCGAGCAAGGCACCGCCACCCGTCGAAACGTAGCTAACCCGATCGCCGTAGCCAGCCTGGTTGACAGCTGATGCCGAATCGCCACCACCAATGAGGGAGAATGCGCCATTCTCTTCGGTAGCTTTTACAACGGCCTCAGCAATTGCGTTTGTGCCATGCGCAAAATTCTCAAATTCAAACACACCCATTGGACCATTCCAGAGGATGGTTTTCGAATTCAGAACAACATCGGTAAAGAGCTTGATGGTTTCGGGACCAATATCAAGCCCTTCCCAACCATCGGGAATCTCGCCCGTAGGTACCACCTGACGATTGGCATCGTTTGAAAAATTATCGGCACACAAGTTATCAAGGGGCATATAGATTTTTACCCCTTTTTCCTCGGCTTTTTTCAGCAAGTCGAGTGCCAGTTCCTGCTTATCAGCTTCGAGCAACGACTTACCGATTTGCCCACCCTGTGCTTTCGTAAACGTGTAGGTCATACCACCACCAATGATGAGGTTATCGACCTTATCCAGTAACTTCTCAATAATCAGGATTTTGTCGGAGATTTTAGCACCACCCATAATGGCCGTAAAGGGTCGCTCAGCATTTTCCAGTACCTTTTTGGCATTATCAAGCTCAGCCTGCATGACATAACCGGCAACACGGTCAGTAAAAAACTGCCCCATAACGGCCGTACTGGCATGAGCACGGTGGGCTGTACCAAAGGCATCATTTACCCAAACATCGCCCAGTTTGGCCAGTTTTTCGGCAAAAGCCACATCACCTTTTTCCTCTTCTTTGTAAAAACGCAGGTTTTCGAGCAGCAGAATCTCACCCGGTTGCAGGCTGGCAGCCAGATCGGTAGCCGACTGACCGATGCAATCGTCAGCAAACTTTACTTCGCGGCCAAAGGCTTCGTTCAGCGCTGGAATAATGTGTTTTAATGAATATTTTTCTTCGGGACCACCCTTGGGCCGGCCCAGATGCGACATCAGAATGGCAGCACCACCATCGTTAACGATTTTCATCACCGTCGGGATCGTCGCTTTGATGCGTGTATCGTCGGTAATATGATACTCTTTGTCGAGGGGCACATTGAAGTCAACCCGGACCAGGGCTTTCTTCCCGGCAAAATTGTAGGAATCTACGGTTTTCATGCGACTGCGTATGGTCGTTGGTTTGCGAGGCCAAACTTAGCAGTTTTTCAGCAGACACAAACAGGAAGTTCATGCTTATGTTCGAAAGAAAGAGGACCATGTCGGGCGTAAGCATGCAACTACTAGTTGTCAATGGCTAGCCATAAACTGTTCAGACTTGAGCAATTCGTAGGGAGGTAAAGCGGGCAATCTGATCAAAATCGGCGTCGTTATGCAGGATTGGGATGTCGTAGAAAATAGCATAATGGGCAATCAGACAATCGTTCGGTTTACGAATCGTCACGCCTTTTTTGCGCAGAAATCGATAAATAGTTGCAGCCTCAACAGCCGCTTCAATGGGGTCTATTTGCAATACAGGATGAGCTAGCAAACTTCTTTTTATTCGTTCAAACTGATTGTCAACATGTATTCCCTGAAGAACTTCCTGTAAAATAGTAGGCGTTATATATAGTAAGCCATTTTGAAGGATGAGTTCTGCTACCTGATCGGTCCTGGCATCCCGAACATCCCGTAAAAAATCAATCCAAACCGACGTATCGACAATCATTTATCCCAGTCGTTTGGAGTTAGGTCAGTGCGCATTTGTTCTAAATCGCCATCCCACTGCACCTTTCCACGTAAAGACAACAAATCTCTACGATGCATCATTTTTATATATTCTTGAAGCGCTAATTCAATGATCGCTTTTTTTGTCTTAGAACGGCTCAGTTCCATTGCTTCTTGAAGCAAATCGTCGTTTATATCAATATTTGTCCGCATAACTTTTCAGTATTTCCATACACAAAATTAAAGAATTTTATACACATCAATAGTTTCCTTCACTTCCTCCACCGCCGAAATTACCTCCACCAAAACGAAGATCGTTTTTGGGCTGATGGGCTGCCCCTGCTGCCTGAACAGCCGCTGCGGTTGCTGCGTTAAGGAAAAACTCATCGGGTGAATCGTCGTCCGGCGCGTCGGTGAAACCATACTTTGGTGTACTTATATAGCGAATACAACCCACGGCAATCCCGATGAGAAGGAATCCGCCAATTGTCAGAGCGACGTTGAGCGGCACCAATGCCGTGTAGTCATGAAGGGTAATAACAGCCGCAATGATTCCAAGAACGCCCAGAATCAGAAGCATTCGATTTCGTCGTCGTAATCCCTGCCACAAATAAACTCCTGGAATAACAAAAGTTAATATCCAGAATAACCACGCCAACGAAATCTGGGGCGCTTCTGACAGATACAGGCTGGCTGGACTAGCCCGAAGTAGCAACCCATTCAATTCACGAACAACAAAGTAGTTACCGCTGGCAGCCAATACGATGAGCGAAACCCATTGAGCCAGATTGAGCGGATCAGTATAATATACCTCTCTAGGGTTCCGTATATTGACTTGCCTGACTGTCAGATAGATCAGTATCGAAACTCCCATCATAATAAACGGCAAGGCATCTTTCCCCCAGCTATAGCTCAGCAATCCATCAAAAATACCCGTATACAATGTACCAAGGGTAAACAACGCCAGTAGGGTGTCGCCATAATAGCCCAGAACGAGCAATAGCAAGGGCAACGTCAGAAAGCAATGTCCGGCTGTCGATAACCCGTTGGGCAGTAGTTGATTAAAGCCAAATGCCAGAAATCCGGCCGTGGTGACCACAAACGCATTATCGATCCCATTCCGATACAGCAGTTTCTTATTGATGAGTAACTGCCCGACTACTCCTATTCCGACGCCCGATATGATATTGAAGATGGCATAGGTCGTTGACACGGAAAAGATTGAAAACATGCTGGCAGGTAATAAGTAACAAGCCAGGATGGCTACTGTTGTGAACAAAAACAGCCCGATTTCGAGAAAGCCGTTCGTCTGGCGAAATTCGACCGGATAGGCGTTTCGCACCGCTTCCATCTGGCTATCGGATAGCAGTTGCTGTCGATACCAGCGTTCGGACTGCGCAAGTATCTCCCGGTTATAAATCCACTGTTCGTTATAGGCCTTTATCATTTCGGGCTGCGTTTAGGTAACTGACTCATCAGGTAATACACCAGGGCAATACCGGTCAGAATAAAATACCAGTAATACGCTTCGTCGTCCAGATGCAAATAATGAAAAAACAGGTAGGTAGCCCCAATGTAGCCATACACTACGCTCATCAGCAGGAACAGGAACGATTGCTCCTGCCGGGCAAACCGATCCAATACCACACAAGCCGCAGCCAGGCCAACTGCAAATCCAATGCGCAATTCATCAAAGTTGAACAACCCACCCAGCAAAGCTACCATCAGCAGGTTACCAGCCATGGTCAGATAGGTGTAAGTAAAATGCGCTTTAATTTTTCTGCGCTGAAGCACAAAGGCTACGGCAATCAATACCAGCGAGAGGCCGATGGCTGAAAAGACGGTAGGCCGATCAAAAAAGTTCGTTTTAAAATACAGTTCTAAAGGTCGAACGGTGACCCCTACCCACGAAATCAACGCCGTTAAGGCCATTCCTAAAATACCTCGATGATCGAACCGATAGGCAATTGGTAGAAACAGTAAAGCGGGTAAGAGTGTCACCAGACCATATCGTTCCCCAAACACGTTGTATGCATACTGGGCATAGCCTTCGAGGGTGAGAAACAGCAGACAAGCCAGAATCAGGGCATAATCGCCAAATGTGGATCGGCTTTTGGCTTCGCTAAGTGTCCAGGTGGGCCGGTAGCGCCAGGCAAAGAAAAAGCTCCCGACACAGGCGGCTGCAATGGCTACCAGGAGTGCTCCGTGCCCAATCTGATCGAAGTTATCATACACCAATAACCCCAAACCCGAACTGAGCAGCAAAATACCGATATATAGCATGGAGCGCAGTTCCCAATGAACAGAAAATGGCTTTTTTTGCTCAATTTCGGCTATTTTCGCCTGTTGTTCCGTTGGTAAAATACCTTGCTTATTCAGCGCGGCAAGTATGTCGGAAGGGGACATAAATACTTATTTTTTTGTTATATTGAGAGGGTGCAAACCCGCTCAGTGATTGCGGATTTTCAACCGTATGCCGCATCACCGCCTTACCACATGCTTGGACGACAAAAAGTTATACTAACCCCTCGTTATTACCTCGACAATTTCCGATATGTACTGGACTTTGTCAAACGACTCTATGGTGGTTTATTAAACGAAGCTGAATGGAATTTTGTGCATCACTTTGAAGCACTCAGCCTGGATGCACAGTGCCTATATGTGCGATTCAGCAATCGCAAAGGACTCTTTTTTCGCGTTAACAAACTACAATATACCGAAATAACTGACCTACCGGCCGCTACCAGCGAACTCCTTAACGCTGGTTTTATTGAACAACTAGCCGCCAGTCATACCCATTTAGGTGAAGAGGCCCTGGGTGTTTTCACCAAACCAGAGCTTCTGGAACTTCTACCACTCGAACCGGAAGAAATCAGGCCATTGGCAAAAGAAAAGAAAGAGGCTTTAATTCGGTACGCCCTGCAAGAACTGGATTTTGGCGAAATAGTTACAAGCCTGATTACGCACGAAACCGTTGTCAAGATGAATTTCGAGGCCGAAGGTATGATGATCAAATACCTGTTTTTCGGCAATCGGAGTAGCAGCATGACGGAGTTTGTCGTGCGCGACCTGGGTATGGTCAACTTTGAGCGTTATGATGAAAGTAAACTAACGGCACGCTTCCGAACCCGCAAAGAAGTAGAAGACAAGCTGCTTATTTCGCTCACCAACGAAGAATTTCACGATCTTAAAGAAGCCGAGACGCCAGCCGACGACATTTATAACTGGTTCCTGAACTGGAATGAAACCCGCCCGGAACTAACCGAAATCGCCATTCCGGGTTATCAGAAACTGGTGTGCCGGGTAGGTGGCTTTCTGGAACGACAAAAATTACCGGAACAAGCCCTGTCGGTTTACGAACTTTCGGACCGTGTGCCTGCCCGCGAACGGCGCGTGCGGCTGTTGTTCCGAAATGGTTCTGTCGATGAAGCCCTGGCCCTCTGCGATGAAATAGCCCTGAATCCACTAAACGCAGAAGAACGTTACTTTGCCAACGACTTCCGCGAGAAAATTCTGAGTGCTGGCGAAAAAAAACGGCCTCGCAAAGCTACCACCCGCTTTCTGCTCGATGCCGAGAGCGTCAATATTCCAGTGGCTTATCGGCATCATGTCGAAGCAGGGGTAATGAATTATTATCTGGAGCATGACTTCGATACAGCCTTTACCGAAAATTATCCCTGGCGCGGCCTGTTCGGACTGGTTTTCTGGGACATCATTTACGATGCAAACGTGTCGGCTATTCACCATCCGCTTCAACGTGCCCCGTCGGATTTCTATCTGCCCGACTTCTACCTGAAGCGTGAAGATCTACTAAAAAAACGACTGGCCGAACTAACCACTCACGACGACTGGCGACGGCACACCGGCCGGATGTTCAATGCGAAATATGGCATTACGAACGTACTAGTCGACTGGTCGGACGAGTTGCTGACGTTGGTTCAGCGTATTATCGATCTTCTTTCTGTTGAGCAATTACGACTTATTCTGCTCGAAATGGCCCGTAACGTCCGTGAGCATACACGCGGCTTTCCTGATCTACTCATCTGGAATGAACAGGGCTCCTATGAGTTTGTCGAGGTAAAATCCCCAACCGATCACCTTGGTCCCCAGCAACTTCACTGGCTTGAGTTCTTTCAGACGATAGGCGTCCAGGGTAAAGTTGTCCGGGTAATCTGGGAAGCCTGATTAGCTATCGGATTGCTTAATTATCAAGCGATTGACAATAGCTACCTATTGACTCCTTAATGACACTCTACCTCAAAAGCTAGTGCGAGACTCAGCCACATGGGCGCTTAAGGCTCCGAACTAGCTGTATTTTTTGTGAGCTAGCCTGGCCTATGTGACTTTTTTTTGACTTTTAGTCTTAATAGCCAATTCTAACTCAAATCACAAATAACCCATGAAATCACTAAGCACGTTTGCCCAAGAAGATTGCCTGTCACAGCAGGAGATGAAAGAAGTTGTTGGTGGCGCAACCATAACCTATATCCGTAGACGCCCTATTATTGGTACCGATCCAACGAATGGTAAAAAGTATGTAATTCCGAACACAACTGTTATCGGCACCAATCCCGACGGATCTCAGTGGGCTATACTTTAATTTAGTTATGTGTTAACTACCCATCGTTTCACTTTAGTATCCTATGAAATCACTAAGTTCGTTTGTTCAGGAAGATAGTCTTTCGCTACAGGAAATGAAAGAGGTTGTAGGTGGAGCCAAAGGTCCAGTCATTCCTAAGATAACCAGACCAAAAGGCAAAAAAGGCATCTTAATCGATAATGGGGCTCTTCCCGCGTCTGGAGGTACTTCGACCTCAGTGGTTTCGGCAGGTCCCCCTCCAGGTTTCACTGGTTTATGGATGTAAACAAAATGGGCAGCTTTAGGCTGCCCATTTTGTTTAGGTTCAATCAATTAACAGTTCCAGCATTAGTTTCCGAAAATACCACTCATACCGGGCCTGAACCCGGTTCGACAAGGCTTTACCCAGATTGGCCTGTATCAGCGCCAGTTCAACAGATTGCAGTAGACCCTCGTCATACCGGGCTTTGGCGGCCACAACCGCTTTTTGCTGGGCATCTACCTGCTTTTGTGCCTGTTGCCATTTCTCATAAGCCGACTGTAGTAATGCTTTGCCCTGTTCGAGCGTTTGGTTTACCTGCAACCGAGCTTTCTGGCTATCCAGGGCCGTGCTTTTTCGGTTAATTTCGGCCAGAGCCATCTGCAATCGGGTACTTCGGAAACTGGTTGTCGGAAAACTTACACTTATCCGTACAAATTGGCCTAGATTGTACTGTAACTGCCGTCCAAAAGCGATCAAATCGGGAGGAGCCACACTCGAATACGCCGTATTGATACCAGCCCCCAGGGCTACAGATGGGTATAAACTACTTTTGGCTACCGCATAACCGACCTGAGCACTTTTGAGTTGCCATTCGGCAGCTTGTATGGCCGGGTGTCGGCCCAGGCGGCTGGTCATATCATCGACCCACTGGGCTACTGTTGACGGAGGCTGAGGGTCAGGGACAACAATTGGCTCCACCGACAAAACCGACGTCTCCCGCCAGTTCATGGCCCATTGCAGCGCCAGACGGTTTTGTTGTAAATTAGTTCGAGCCGCCACCACTTCATAATCGGCCGTAGCCAATTGGGCCTCCCAGTCCGTTAGTCCTATTCTGGGCAAAAGTCCTTCCTGAACCAACGCTTTGGCCCGATTTAGTTGAACAACCACAAACTGGCGTTGCTCGGTTGCCAGTTGGAGCAGTTCCTGACTCAACAAGACCTGCATGTAGGCTGCGGTAACCTGTCGGCGAAGTTCCAGCTTTTGCTGCTGTACGGTGGCTTCGTCGGCACGCCGAATAAAGAGTTGCTGTTGCTCCTGATACTTCTGGCGAAAGCCATTGAATACGACAACATTCCCGTTCAGACCCAAGGCGCCCGAATGAATCGTTTCCTGCAAAAAGGTGTTACTGAAGGGGTCGATGGCACGCCCCAAATTTAGACTTTCAGACAAGTTTACACCCCACGACGGCAGCCCTGCCTGATGGGTTAGCTGCCCGTTGATCCGGTCGGCTTCGATCCGTAATCCGGCTTTCTGTACGTCCAGGCTACTTCGGATGGCGTATTCCTGGCACTGACCCAAACTGAGCGACTGCCCTAAAAGCACGATGTTGTTTATCAGCCCGGCCAGCACCAGAACAACCAGCCGAAAACGTCGCCCGTGGTTCAAAAGCCGATCAGCGTACTGCTTTCTCCACTTCATAAAAAAGTCGTTTAAGCAGACTAACATCCTGGGTTACTATCTCGGCATTGGCCAGCATTCCGTTTCGGAACGGTAATTGTCGATGGGTGGATGTGACCAAGCCCTGCGGAAACTGTACGACCACACGCCAGGCCGTATCGCTGGCAACATCGGCAATCTGCTGCACGCGCCCGGTTACCGTACCAAACTCCTGATACGGATAAGCCGCAAATTTGACAATGACCCGTTGGCTGGGCCGAACTTTGCCGAAGTTATATTGCCCAACATACATCTCGCCCACATACCCTGCCCCGTTAGGCAATACGTAGACTAATTCCTGCCCTTCGCGGATTGGCTGCCCCTCCTGCAGAAGCCTCAGAAACGAGACTCGTCCGGTGGCAGGGGCAACCACCACAAAGCGTTGTTTCCAGGCTTCGAGTTCGCTCTTGAGCGTATGCAGTGCCTGCACAATACCATTGGCCCCTTCGAGGGTTGTCTGACTTAGGGAGACCAGTTCCTGCTTTTTCTGATTTTGCTGAATCTGATTATTGTTCAAATCACTGTGAGCCTGCGTAATCGCCTGCTTTTTGGCCAGGTATCGGCTGAGTGTTTGTCGATAATCGTTGCGGGAAACATAGCCCTGTTTCAGCAATCGTTCCTGACTTTGCACCTCGGCTTCGATCAGACTGAGTTCATTTTCTGCCAGTTCGAGTTGAATGCGGTCGTTATTGGCCAGTGCCCGAAGTTGCTGAATATCGTTTTCCAGCGCCTGGCGTTTCTGATCGTATAATCCCCGACTACTCAGCGAATTGGCCGAAACCCGACTCTCGGCAAAACGCTGATACGCCTGCTGCAACTCGCCTAGTTGAAAATAAGCGGGTGCCGACGCAGCCGAAATAGCCTGCGCCTGTCCCTGTTGCTCCTGTCGAATCAGCGAATCGACCATAGCCTCAAGGGCAAATACTTCGTCGGGGTTGGCCGTACTTTCAATGATTGCCAGCCGCTCTCCGGTCTTTACGGTCTGCTGGTCGCACACAAACAACCGCATGAGTCGCCCGGCGGTACGGGCCGTAACCGATTTAGGCCATTGCCGTGCAATCACCTTCAGATTTCCCCGCACCAGGTCGGGGTACTTAACCCAATAAGCCACGGCCACTAACAATAGTAACACCAAAGCCGAAAGCGTACTGCCCCACCTCACCAGCCAGCCAGGTGGACGGCTCAATACGTCCTGAGCTTCGGGACTGCGCAGTTCGATACCTGCCGCATCGGGTTGTTCTGCTGTTGGCATAGTGTTTAAGAACCCAGTTCTAGCTGATTCCGAACAAGTTGGTAATACAACCCGTAGCGTTGTGTCAATTCAATATGATTGCCGACTTCGGCAATCTGTCCTTTATCCATAACCACAATCTGATCGGCGTTTTTTACTGTGCTGAGCCGGTGAGCCACCACCACAACGGTTCGCTGATAGCCATTGGGGTTCCGATAAAACGATTCCAGATTTTTCAGGATCACACTTTCATTCGTCGAATCAAGGGCATTGGTAGCCTCGTCCAGAAATAAGTAATCGGGGTTTTTATAAATAGCCCTGGCCATCAGAATACGCTGGCGCTGCCCCTGACTGATTCCGTTTCCATCGGCTCCGATCATGGTATTAAATTTTAGCGGAAGCCCCTGAATGAACGGGTAAATGTTGGCCATCTGCACCGCATAAAGCAACCGTTGCGAATCGGGCGTTTCGTCGCATAAAGTAATGTTGTTGGCAATTGTGTCCGAAAAAATAAACCCATCCTGTAACACCGTACCGCATCGCGCACGCCAGGCACGATGTGGCACACTCGATAGATTAGTCACAAATTGAATACCAACGCCTTCGGGCTGGGGGCTGTTCAGCAGAATCTCGCCTTCGGTTGGCTCATAAAACCGAAGCAGGAGTTTCAGCAGCGTTGTTTTGCCGCTCCCGCTGGTGCCCACAATAGCCGTTACTTTACCCGACGGGATGTGCAGGTTGATGTTTTTCAGTACGGGCGTATTACCCGCCCCCGGATACGTAAAGCCAACCTGTTGAAGCCAGATGTCGGCCTCCTGCGGAATAGCATTGATTTGAACGCCCCCACCCGCTCCGGTACGGTACGATTCTTCTTCGCGTTGCTCATGAATTTCGTTTAATCGTTCGAGGCTAATCTGCGCATCCTGATAATGTTGTAAAAATCCGATCAGTTGCTCAACCGGACTGTTCAACTGACCAATAATGTACTGCAAGGCCAGCATACCGCCCAGGGTCATTTGTCCATTTACGACGGCGGTAGCCGCCAGAAATGTGATCACAATATTTTTGCCTTCGTTAATGAACAACGCCCCTGCCTGCTGGTATTGCTCGATGGACAGACCAGACAGGCTCAGTTTAAATTGTTTTACCTGTAGGTTTTCCCACTCCCAGCGTTTAAACTGCTCGGCATTGTTCAGCTTGATTTCCGAAACGCCCTGCACTAACTGAATCAGCCTACTTTGATTTTGCGAGGCCAGCGCAAAGCGTTTAAAATCCAGTTGTTTGCGGTAGCGTAGAAAAAAAATGATCCAGCCAACATACAGCAGATTCGCCCCGGCAAATATGGCAAACACAACCGGGCTGTAAAGAAGAGCGGCTATACCGAAAATCAGCAAATTGAACAGCGAAAATAAAGTAGCCAACGAAGTGCCGGTCAGAAACTGTTCGATGCGCCCGTGGTCTTCAATTCGTTGCAGAATGTCGCCGATAAGTTTGGTGTCAAAAAACGAAACCGGGAGTTTGAGTAGCTTAATCAGAAAATCGGACAGAATACTGAGATTGATGCGGGTACTTATGTGGAGCAACATCCGATTTCGTATAAACTCAATGGCCATCCGACCAATAAAAAGGGCCAGTTGCGCGGTCAGGACGAGGTAAATAAAATTAAGATTATGCGTCTGGATACCCGTATCGACAACCGACTGCGCCAGAATCGGCATGACCAGTTGTAAGATCGAACTGACGGCCAGCCCCAGGCCTAACTGAATCAGCAACTGTTTATACGACCACAGATACCGAAATAATCGGCTAAAACCGACCCGTTTTGAGCTTATCTCAGGGCTTTCGTAGAAGTTTGGGGTTGGTTCGAGCAACAGAGCAACCCCCACCCGCTGACTATTGGTCATGGTGGAGGCCCATTGGCTTTCAAACTCTTCGCGGCTGAAAGTCAATAATCCCGAAGCCGGATCGGCAACATACACTTTGGTAGCCGACCGAAGGGGGAACTTACGGGGTTTGATGGCGTACACGACCACAAAATGGTTTTGCCCCCAATGGACAATGCAGGGTAGCGGGGCCTCGGTCGCCAGCCTGTCAAACGCTATACGAATGGATACGGTCCGCATTCCGATTTGTTCAGCCGCCTGCGCAATACCCAGTAAGGAGACGCCTTCTTTACCGATCTCTACTTTTTCCCGCAAAAAAGGCATGGCAAACGAACGCCCATAGTATTTGGCCACCATCCGCAGGCAGGTAGGCCCGCAATCCATTGAGTCGGGTTGCGTAAAATGAGGAAAGCGCTGCACTGAAGTTACGTAATCGAATGAACTGGCGATAAACGTACCTTAGACGTAGAATTTTAAGAAAGCAACATGATCGACGAAAATCCGTCAATTATTCTCCGTGGGCTTAGCTTAGAAGTTAATTGCGTTAGAGCGGGCAGATTTGAGAATCTGCACGCCCTCTACCTGGACAAAACGCTCTAAACTGACTACCACAAACAACTTCTTAGCAGTGAAGCAGTTTAAACGTTCCTGCTAAGGCCAGAAATTGGGGCTAGTCTACCAATCAGACCTTCCCTACCCGAAGGAAAATCGGAAACCGGACCTCCCGTTCCTCGTTTCCCCAAGTTTGTTTCAATTGCTCTCCTAAATCGGTAACCGGGTCTGCTTCGTTTTCGTGTATATATTGTCGAACTGCCGACCACGTTCGCAGATAATTCAGAAACCGCTCTAACGACCAGGTTCGGGTTGCTGTAAACCGTTCCCTTTGAGCATCTGCAAAGGGGAACGGTAAACTCTCGTAGGCATGATCAATGTGCTTGCGCTGAGGGTCCCAGTAAGGGCCTATCCGGTTCCGGTAGAAATCAATCAGAATTGGGGCCAGGTCGGGGCCAGGTTGTACCAGCCCATACCCCCATTCCGCAATAACACCACCGGGTTTAGCTACACGCCGAACCTCCTGATGAAACGCCTGGATGTCGAACCAGTGAATCGCCTGTGCGACTGTGATTAAGTCAAACGTATGATCCGCAAAGGGTGTATGCTCAGCCGTTGAGAGTTGATAGCGAATGGTTGGTTTCTGCACCGCTTCGGCCAGTTGCTTTTCGCTCATATCGGTGGCTTCAACTTGCGTAAATAGATCGGCCAACGTGCCCGCTACTTGCCCATTTCCGGTTGCACAATCCCAGGCTATATGACGGTTATTAACAAATTGGAGTATAAATTCATACAAATCGGTGGGGTAATCGATTCGGTATTGGGCGTACAGATCGGCGTGGCCAGAGAAACGGTCGAGCGGTTGCATACATTTTATTTTGGCAAATATTAAACGTTTTGCCAGAATAATAGTCTAAGACTTATAGGAAAAACCGTAGCCAAAATTGGGTTATCATTCGAAACCATCTATTTTTGCGCGACTGACCTTGTAACGTAATAAAATTCGTTTTTTCCATTTATCGCTTACCGATTCTTATGAAAAAATTCTTTGGCCTTCTTATCGCTTCGGCTTCGCTGGCCGTAGCCTCCTTCGATGCTAACGCTCAGGCGCCAGCCGATATTCCGGCAGATATGAACGCCCTGATGACCAAATACACCTGTATTGCCTGTCACCGCCCCAACCAAAAACTGGTCGGTCCAGCCTATGCCGATGTAGCAAAGAAGAACTATTCGAACGAGGAAATTGTGAAGCTGATTTATAACCCTGTTCCATCGCACTGGCCAGGTTATCCGCCAATGGCTCCGATGACACAGGTACCGAAGGAAGACGCCATGAAACTGGCCGTCTGGATTAATTCGCTCGATGGTGGCTCGAAAACCACAACCAAGAAAACCACGACTAAAAAGACGACTAAAAAGTCTTAATCGTGCCCCAGTCAATTCGTTCATAAAAAAGGCGTTCCATTTATTTGGAACGCCTTTTTTATAAATAAGACTTTACCTAATTCGATTATTAAACCGATACCTGCAAACTCCGCTGACGCACGGCTTCGTATAAGATTACCCCTGTAGCCACTGACACATTGAGCGACCCAACGGCACCAAGGAGTGGAATCTTCACATGAGCGTCGGCCATTCGAAGTAGTTCGGGCGATATACCATCTTCTTCCGAACCCATGATTACGGCAATCGGACCGGTCAGATCGGTAGTGCGCTCGTACAAATCGCGGCTCGACTTTTCAGTACAGGCGACTACCGTGATACCGCTTTCCTGAAGGTATTTTACCGTTTCGGTCAACTCGGGCTCCCGGCATACCGAAATATGGTTCAAGGCACCCGATGAGGTTTTCATAGCATCGGAATTAATCGCTGCCGCACCACGACCCGGAATAACAATGCACTGCACCCCGGTACACTCAGCCGTACGGGCAATAGCTCCGAAATTTCGTACATCGGTAATTCGATCCAGCAATAAGATAAACGGCTGTTCACCCCGTTCATAGACATCCGCAATCACGTTCGACAGCTTAACATACTGAACCTGAGCGACCAGGCATATTACGCCCTGATGGTTCTTGCGGGTCATTCGATCCAGCTTTTCGACCGGTACGCGTTGAATAGTTACCCGATTCTGAAAAGCCAGGTTTTGGATGTCAGGATTGCTCAGCCCCTTTTCCATGTAGAGTTTATCAATCTGCTGATCGGAACGTAATGTTTCGATAACTGACTGAATACCAAATACCATTTCGTCGGGCTGTGGACGAAATTGAGGACAAGGACGAAAATTACGCTTGAATTGCTGGGGCATTATTTCAATATATGATGTATGATACAAGATATATGATGAAGGCTGATACACATATATACATCATACACCCTATATCATACACTTTAATCACGGATGGTGCCGGTTCGCCATGCTTCAACAATCGGATACCAAATTGGCTGATATTCGATATAGCGCACCAACTCATAATGATCTTCTACGAACTGGTTAGGCTTTTTGGTGAACGTAAAATTCACCTCCGAAACATTAGCCCGGCGATTATAAACCCATACTTCCCGCTCCCGGTTCCGTTGTACCCGATCGGGCGGCCCCAGTACGATGTAAATCATACCTTTATCGGTCTTCCAGCCTTCCTTATAGGTGGTAAACAGGCGATTCGCTTCTTCCACCCGGTCGAAATAAGCTTTTAATGTCCGTTTGGCCACCTCTTCATTGCCTGCCATCAGGCTCAACCAATATTTATCAAATGCCTTTTTAGTATCCTGCGCCTGATTCAATTCACTGATTTCGGTGCTGGTACTCATATAAAGTACAGGCTTGATCAGTTTTTCGGGACGGGTCAGTTTCGGGAAGCGTTTGTCAGCAACTACCAGCCCGATTCCAGAGGCATCCGTAGTATCTTCCACAAAGTAATACAGGCCTTCACGCGGTAACACAAATGGCTGATTCGTAGTGATCGTCAGCGTTGAATCGACGTCCAGCGATTTGGCTGTCGGCTTGGGCGATGTGTTCATGGGCGACGAAGCGGCATCAAAATCATGTCGGTACCGAACGCCATATAGCGGCTTATTGGTCCCGTTAACATCCCGAAGAATGATGGTGTCGCCTACATTGGCAAAATTCCGCAACTGGGGTTGAACGCCCTGCTTATCGAAGAGGGTGACCCGATCACTCAGTTTGGTTCCGGTAAACCGTAACGACAGGTCATTACGAGCCTTCGTACCGTTCATCGTTTCGGTAATTTCCGTCAATAAGACAGCATTGGCCACGCCTTTCGGCCGTTTTACGTCAAAGGTCAACGTCAGGTGATCAGAAGCGGCCCCCACGTTCTGTGTCGATAATGGCACTGTTGAATAGCCCAATCGCTCACGGTTGTTGTAGTCGGGATACATAACGTAAGCGATCTGAAAATGCTCAACAAAATCGCTGGGTTTCTGAACAGCATCTCCCATTGGGGTTTTGGCCGTGAGATCCATGTACACCCGTACTGTCGACGAGTCGATAAATAGAAACTTACCCTTGATGGAAGTCACTACCCATTCCCCGCCTTTCATCGACATAGCGGGGCCCGTACCAATGGCCGAACCATCGGCAGCCTTCACCGGAGCCGGTGTTTGTACTGTTGCCGGACGCGAATCGGCTGGTTGAGCCGTTCCATCAACCCGTTGCGATTCGCCAACACGAACCGTCGGTTTGCTGGGTTGATTTCGCTGTGCTTCGGTGCGGGCATCGTAGGCCGCATTAACACGTGCCTGTTCCTTCTTTTTGTTGCTGACACAGCCAGACAACAAACCAAGTAAAAGTAAAAAAGACAGAATTCGCATAAACAAACGTGGATGTCGGACCAACCAGTCAGACGAATATGGTCAATGTTTTGTTCCGCAAATGCGTTCCAGATTTATGTCTGGGATTTCAGTTTACTAATAACGAAAAAACAGGGTTGTTCGACTTATATACCCTATCATTTTTCTTTCGGTTTACAAAAGAGTAATTTTGTCGATTCAATTGCAATAGCCGCCGGGTACAGGTTCAGGCCCGCGTCCCTTTTAGATCATGTACAAAACTACAGAAATAACCTCCGCCGAAATAGCCTCCGATAATCCCGTTCATCAGCGCTTACTGTTTCCGTATGTTGAAGCAGCTCAGATGGTCAGCGGTAATGTACTCGAAATCGGTTGCGGCTGGGGCCGGGGACTCGAATTGCTCACCAAAGCGGCCAATCATTATACGGGTATTGATAAGAATCAGGAACTGATCAACGCCCTACAAGCCGAATATCCTCAATCGACATTTATTTCGGCAAACATTCCTCCATTGCGTACCCTCGCAGATAATACGTTCGATTACATTGTAACGTTTCAGGTGATCGAACATATTGAGAACGATGATTTGTTTGTGAAAGAAGCCTATCGCGTACTGAAACCCGGCGGCAAACTGCTCCTCACAACGGTCAACAAAAGTTTCTCACTCACCCGCAACCCCTGGCACGTACGGGAATATTACGCCGATGGCCTGAAAGCGTTAATCACTAAATACTTCCCTACGATCGAGACGAAGGGCATACATGGTAACAATAAGGTGATGACCTACTATGAACAAAATAAAGAGTCGGTTAAAAAACTGACCCGATTCGATATTTTTAATTTGCAATACCGGCTTCCTCGCCGACTCCTGCAAGTCCCTTACGATCTGATGAATCGTCTGAACCGAAATCGACTCCTCCAGGCCGATGGCCTAGCTGCTCAAATAAATTACACCGATTATCAGGTAAGTCAGGACCCGGCCGGAAGTCTTGATTTCTTTTACATCGCTACCAAATAATGGCCTAATCCCGCCAGCCTTCCGGTTTAAAAGGGGTTTGATGATCGGTTTGTAAACAAGGCGCCAGTGGGGGCCGATCGGCATTAGGCCAAAGCCGAACTTTGGCTTTATCCCGATCTTTCAGGTACGGTGGCGATGGCTCAGGATTAGGCTGACGACCATTAATGGCGAAAAAAAGGCCATCGCCAGTAGGTGTGTATGCCCCAGGGCGTCGAGTGGTATCAAAAGGAGCTGTTGCGCCGTAAGCCAGTACGCCCTGCGTATCTTTTCGATCCAGCCAGTAATGAACCAGTGAAACTGCCGACGCCGAGAAATACCCAACAACGCCCACTTGTGGACGGCCTACCTGATGAATATTACCCACCAAAGCCGTTGGGGGTGTGTCGGCCAGCCCGCCCGTGTGCTGAGTCTGTTCCTGGAAGCGTTTATAATATTGGTAGGCATCCGCAGTTAATGAATATTGGCGGATATCGACCAGACCGGGCGCATAATCATAAAAAGGCACCTGAGCTACCCGCTGCTGACTGATCAGGGCCCCATTACTAAATTTATCATCGAGCACAACGATGTCGTAACCATAGATGATTTGCCAGCAAGGTGTACGACATCCGTAATCATAAATCCAGTCTTCGTTCGGCACTTCCGGGGCCTCTTCACCCGCCTTTCCGACTTGGGGGCTAAAACAATCTTCATACAACTCGGTACCTGTTACAAAGTAGTCGCGATCTTTATACACGTTTGGTAGCACTTTGTAAACGGCATAAACCCCCTGCCGACAGCTATGACACCAATTTTGGCGCTCCCATAGTTTCCACTCCCAGCGGTAATAGTTATGCTCATTGACGGGATCCTGGGTATCGATAACGATGTCGTGTGCTGCCGTATAGCCCTTTAGCTGGGTTGACGATAAACTGTTCGGGTTGAAGGCCACATGTACACCCGCAATGGGTGCGACGGCCGACATTATCTGTTGAGTGGACCGATACTGGCTTCCGTCCGTAAGGGTGAACTGGAGTTGGTAGGCATGGCCAATCTGCCCTTTAAAATCACTGGGTAGCTGATAAGTACCATCAATCGTTTCATGGCATTCGATGGTTTGAATCGAGTCGACTACCACGGATACTGTGGCATGGGTCACTGGAACGGTACTGTATTGGCCAGTTAGCCGATCAGCTTGCGCTCGCTTCAATGTAATTATCTGCGGTTCGGCCCGATTAGTAATTGTTCCATCGACGATCAGGATGGTCGCCGTACCGTATTGAGCTAGTTCCTCCGGGTAAATACAGGCGAAAGGTAAAATCAAGGCAAAGCTATAAACCAATAAAAAGCGAAACGTTGAGCGCATGGCTGGAGGTTAATCCATTCTAAAACTACGCTGAACTTGTATTCTACTTTTAGAATCAATCCAATATGTTCAACTTTTCATGAAAACAACAAAATGCACTGCCAGTCAAAACGGTAATTTCCCTAAATCGACATTGCCCCCTGTTATAATAATGCCAATTTTTTGCCCCGAAAACTGGTCTTTGTGTTTCAGTACAGCAGCTAACGGTACTGCACTTGATGGCTCGATTACAATTTTCATCCGTTCCCAAACCAATCGCATAGCGGCACTAATTTCGGCATCCGAAACGGTCAAAATATCCGCAACGTGCGCCCGAATAATGGCCAGGGTTCGTTCGCTCAATGTAGTCATCAGGCCATCGGCAATCGTATTGATATACGGTGCTTTTTCAATCCGGCCGCTTCTGAACGACACTATGGCATCGGCCGCGCCTTCGGGCTCTCCGGCAATAACCCGTGTAGTAGGCGACAGATAATAGGTTGCCAGGGCCGTACCACTTAACAAACCTCCCCCACCAACGGGAGCCAGAATGGTATCAAAGGACACGCTTTGGCGGTCAGCCGCATCTTCGATCAGTTCTTTTGCGACAGTGGCTTGCCCGGCAATAACCCGATCATCATCGAAGGGGTGAACCAGTACGGCTCCGGTTCGTTCCATCACCTCCCGCACACCTGCCTCCCGGGCATCGAGCGTTGGTTCGCATTCAATCACTTCGGCACCATACCCCAGCACAGCCTCTTTTTTGACCTTTGGGGCCGTTCGGGGCATGACGATATAAGCCGGAAGTCCAACCTGTCGAGCGGCAAACGCTACCGCCTGGGCATGGTTACCCGATGAATGCGTTGTGATCGCTTTCCCTTCCTGGTGTTGAACCACCTGCAATATGGCATTCAGGCCACCCCGCGCTTTAAACGCCCCTATCTTCTGAAAATTCTCGCACTTAAAAAACAGATTGGCTCCTGCCTGCTCATTGATAGTTTGATTAGTCAATACGGGAGTGCGGTGAATATAAGGCCGGATACGGTCGTGAGCCTCAAGGATGGTATCGAATGAAATCATGGATGATGAAAGCTACTAAAGCGTCCAAATTACGAAGAAAATAGGGTAATCGTGTTGAATGGTTTTCTGTTTACTGCTCACGGAAAGTTAACGAGCCTATAAGCCCTATATCAGTCTACCGTAAACGGAAATCGCAAACTACATCCTGTTAGTTGACAAGCACACGTTAAGGCTGTAACTTGCATGAAAGTAAGATTAAATATGAGAGATTTAATTCAACTTGCCATTCCAGGATTCGTGATTCTGCTAGTTGCTGAGATAATTGTGACGGTCAAACAGCAGAAAGATTATTACGTTACCAAGGATACGGCCAGCAGTTTGTCGATGGGAATCGGAAATGTCATCATCAGTGCGTTAATTGGCAAAGCTCTGGTGTTTGGCGCGTTTACGCTAGTCTATCAATTTCGGCTGTTTACGATAGACATGACCAACTGGTGGGCCTGGGCGATTTTGTTCTTTGCCGAAGATTTCAGCTACTACTGGTTCCATCGAATCAGCCATAGTAGCCGATATTTCTGGGCATCGCACGTTGTGCATCACTCTTCCATGAAATATAATCTGGGCACAGCACTTCGCCAAACCTGGACAGGCAATCTGTCAGGTGCTTTCGTTTTCTGGCTGTGGTTACCTCTGATTGGCTTTCCGCCCATTGCGATCATGACTATGCAGTCGATTAGTTTGCTGTATCAGTTCTGGATTCATACCGAACTCATCAATAAGTTTCCAGCCCCGATTGAAGCTATTTTCAATACGCCTTCGCATCATCGCGTACACCACGGTTCCGATCTGGATTATCTCGATAAAAACCATGCGGGTATTCTCATCATTTGGGATCGGCTGTTTGGTACTTTTCAGGAGGAGCGTCATCGTCCTACCTACGGGCTGACCACAAATATTGATACCCATAATCCGGTCAGAATTGCATTTCATGAGTGGGTATCAATCGGACAGGATCTACGTCGGTCCCACTCGGTCGGGGATGCGTTAGGCTATCTTTTCGGCCCTCCCGGCTGGAGTCACGATGGTTCACGAAAAACAACGAAGCAATTACGGGCACAACAAAACGCTGTTGTTGAGTCGAAGGTTGAAGCCTAACATTTTTGATTAAAAAATTAAGGTTAGTGGACGCAATTCTAGATTATGCGTTCACTAACCTTAATTTTTTAATGACACGTCCCAAACCCTTTTAAACCTGTCTGGTGTTAGTTACTCTAATGAACAAAACAGAGTAAATAACCTGTTGACGTCAGCCTGAATGAAAACTCGTACGCTGATGCATTTAGGCTTAAGTCGACCTTAACTTACGTTCGTTATGAAAATCGCCTTAAAAAGTCTGCTGTTTACTGCCCTGTTCATGAGCACAATAGCGTATGCGAATGCTCAGATTTATGTTCGTCACCGACCTGCAGCTCCCCGTGTCGTCATCGCTCGTCCACCTGCCCCTTCGCCCCGGCACATCTGGGTTCGGAATAATTGGGCTCCGTATGGGCAGGGGTATCGCTGGCAGGGCGGTTATTGGGTAGCTCCCCCTCGCCCACGAGCCATATGGGTGCCCGGTCACTGGTCGCTCCGTCGTCGTGGATACGTCTGGATGCCAGGTTACTGGCGGTAAAACGAAGCTAGTCAGGGATGGTTACGTGTTGTAGTATATGTCTGTGTCAAGACGTAACCATTCCTGACTACTTTTGACAATTTCCCGCTAGAAGAATTTCGTATTGGTTACGTAATTGACCAACTGCTGCGACTGAAAGAGGTTGTTCATCAGGTCAATGTTATTGAGTTGAGCCTGCTGGTATGTCTTTATTTTATCCAGATAATCGAGCAGGCCAATCATACGTGCATTATACGCTTTTGTGGCTTCAATCGAAATATTCCGAATCCGGTCCAGATAGCCGTCGGGCCGTTCGTTAAGTTGGGCGTAATAGGTATTTAGCTTGTCGTAGGCATTCAGAACATCGCTTTGAACCACTACCTGCTGATTATCTAACCCACTCGTTACCGCCTTCAGATTCGTTTCGGCCGACCGGATTGCTCCCTGATTCCGATTGTGAACGGGCAAATCCATCGATGCCTGAAAACCCAGAAAATTCACATAGGCATTCCCGTATTTCTCAAACAGCAAACCTGTTGTCAGATCGGGGGTGCGTCGTGCTTTTTCCAAAGTCAGGCTACGCTGAGCATTGTTGATCTGCTCCTGCGAAATAGCAATATCGGGCCGATGAGCCTGAGCAGAATCTAGCGCTGTTGCCAGGGGTGGAGCCGTACTCTGGAGAGCCGGCAATTCGGTAGGCAAAATGAACGTTTGGGCGGGCTGACGCAGCAACACCCGTAATGTAGCCTGCTCATCGGCAATCTGAGTGCGGTAGTTGGCCTCGTTCGCCTGAAGGTCACGAAGAGCTACTTCCAACCGGGTAACTTCGTAAGGAGCCACCCCACCCGACTGGAGGGCAATCCGATACGATTCGAGCAGCCGTTGTTGTCGCGCAAGTTCGTCTTCAAACACACGTAATGCCTGCAAATCATAATACAGGTTGGCGTAGGTCGAGTATAGCTGATAATGCAATGTCCGCATCAGGTCGCGAAAGGCCAGTTGAGCCAGCGATTTATTACTTTCGGCCAAAGCGACTAGTTTGCTACGCTTGCCTGCCAGTTGAATAACCTGTTGCAATTGTACGGCATAGTACCCACTGTTGTAAATCCCGGCGTCGATATCGGCCTGCGACGGACGGCCAAACGGAAGGACTTTATGCGTTTGCGGGTTGTACAGGTTACCCTGAAACCACAGATTCGGGTTTGGCCGCAAGCCAGCCTGGGTAATAGCAGCATCGGCCATATCGATCTGGTAACGTTGAGCGAGTAGCTGAAAATTTCGTTCCAGAAACAACTGTTCAAGCTGGGGTAAACTTTGTCGAATTGTATCGGCTGGTATTGCGGCTGTTTGGGCGAGCAACGGTGAATCTACGCCCAGCCCCAGCAGGAAAGCACTAAGAAAGCAGGCGTAATAGAATCGAAAACGGAACATACTCAAGATAGCGGATTAATTTTACCCGACTGATTAGGGTAGCAAATACCGCTCTGGCCGTTAAGGAGTTGTTAAAGCCTTATTAATTCTCCCTTAAAAAGAAAGTCTGATCTCAATAGTTATTTTTCCTTACTATTGCCTCACCCACAATGGAAGCAATAACCGATAATCTCTGTAACCACAACCGCCGTTTTTAGGTTAGTATCGATTATGGTCGCAGTTCTACTTGTAGCCTGTTCATTATGTCTTCCTCCGACCGATTCATCGGCAACGGCGGATACGTTACAGCCACGACGGCCGCGTATCCGCCCAGCCTTCAATGTCGACTTTCGCGATTCGTTTCTGGAAAAACAGCACGTCAATGTCTGGGGGGTTAATGCGGGTATCGAGTATGGAAAGAAACGCCACCAAATCACGCTGGGATATTACTGGATCAGCTATGCCTCTTACCTGAGCCTGATCGACTGGCGACGGAATGCCGCCCGACGCATTAATCTGGCTTATTATACCCGCACGGATATGTGGTTTATAAGCATGATGTACTGGTTCAATATCACCAAAAATCAGCAATGGACCGTCAGTATTCCCATTGAATTGGGCGGGGGCGTGGCCTACGCGCTTCCGCTCGATCTGACGAAAGAAACCCCTATTGACCGAACCAAACGGGATTTTCTGGTTCCGCTCCAGGCGGGTGTGTATGGGCAATGGAAAGCCACACGCTGGTTTGGTCTGAGCGCACAGATTGGCTACCGGGTTTCGGTCTTTCAGACGGCTATCAACCAGAATTTCAACGGGAGTTATTACAGCCTAGGGCTCAATATTTACCCAGCTATTGCAACGGATATTTGGCGGTGGATCAGGAAGAAAGAGCGAATTTCGCCTTTTCATCCCCCATTGCCGCCAAAATCATGAAAGAGGCTTCCAAACCGCCTTTGTCGAAAGTACGCCTGCATCAGATCATCATGCTGGTGCTATCGGTATATGTTGTCTTAGCCCTACTCGTTCGGGAATTGATTCCGATACGCAAAACTACCGGAGAATTACTCGATCAGATTGATACGGGCATCTGTCTGTACTTTTTATACGACTTTTTTTTACGGCTCTATCTGGCCCCCAACAAATGGGAATTTTTGCGCTGGGGCTGGATCGATTTGCTGTCAAGTATTCCAGCTTTCGATTGGGGTCGGCTGGGCCAGTTAGTGCGTATCATTCGAATTCTGCGGATGGTTCGGGCTTTTCGTTCCATTCGGGGCTTTCTAAATTACTTTTTCCGGGACCGTGCCAATGGAACCCTGGCCGTAGTATTGCTCAGTTCCTTATTACTTATGATCTTCGGGGCCATCGCCATTCTGTACGTCGAACGGGTTCCCGATGCCAATATCAAAACCCCATCCGATGCCTTGTGGTGGGCGTTCGTTTCGATTACCACCGTTGGCTACGGCGACCGATTTCCCATTACCAGCGCCGGTCGACTGATCGCGGCTGTTCTAATGATTGCGGGTGTTGGTCTCTTCGGTACGTTTACGGGTTATGTTGCTAATTTCTTTGTCGGAAATGAGCAGGAACAAACCGACAATGACATTCAAAAGCTGATCAGCGAGGTCCGACAATTACGAGAGAAAATAGAAGAGATGGAAAAGCGAATGCCATAAGCAGATGCCAGCCCTTTATTTCTCCTTCGCCACGCTGGCGGGCAAGTCATACAGCAGCCAGCTCTTGTTCTCAATAGAAGCCGATTTTTTTCGGATTAGCGTAATAAAATCGGTGATACCAAGTGGTTCGTTGCCATTCGCGTGTATGAGAACCAGGCTCCCTTGTTTGGGTTGCTGATTTTTAGCCAGCCAGGCGTCGCTGCCAATGGGTAATAGACCAAACGCAAGAATTCGATCAAAAACGGCTTTATCAGATACAAGCCCCGGAAACCGAAAGAAGATGGAAGGCGTCAACCCGTTCTGCAACATGGCCTGCTCATTCAACAGCACTTCTGCATTGAGATCGGTTGATGCTTCAAGCAGGAAATTGGCTTGAAGGGGTAAGCGCGGATTATACCGATGATGGTACGAATGGTTGACCCAGGTAATGGCCAGTTCACCCCGACTCACCAGACCTTTCAGATAAGCTAAATCCTGCTGGTGATTCGCCATCCAGAGTCCGGTAATGGTAATCGTAATGGGGATGGGCTTTTCTTCCGGCTCAAATGCCTGGATGAGTTGTTCAAAAACCGAGCGGGTCAACGGTTTGGTCGATGGGCACAGGTCGATGGTAAGGCTAAACCCCCGTTCGGTTGTGTCGGTTCGTTCAATACCGGCATCCTGCAAGTTTATATCCCGCTTCTGCTCCATCTGCATCGCTTTGCCATAAGCGGTCTGGCTTACCTGCTGCATAACCGACAACCAGGGCAATTCTCGAACTCCATCAGGCAATAGCGCCACGACCGATGTTTGGAGCGTCTGCGGATTGAGGACCAGATAACGGGTTTGGGAATCCTGTTTCCAAACCCGAAGCACGACCTGCTCCGGCTTACGGGTAGTAAGTCCTACCAATATACGATAGCCTGTAAGCTGGCCAAACGCAGACCAACTTACAGAAACGAGTAAAACCCCAGTCAATACCAGGCAACGTGTCGGAATCATTAAAAGCCGGTACCCGTAAAAGAGGTTGATACGACTCGGTTCCAATCGGGATGGCGTTTCAGGTACGCGCTCACAAATGGGCAGAGCGGTACAATTTTCAGGTCATGCTGTTCAATGTATTCGAAAACACCCTCTACTAATTTTGAACCAATCCCATGCCCTTCCAGACTAGGATCGACCTCGGTATGGACGAGCGCCAATGTTTCACCATCTACTTTCTGGTATTCTACTATAGATAGCTTACCATCCGTTTCCAGTTCGAAACGATGGCGATGGGTATTGTTGTGGATGCTATTCATGCAATTGGGTTCTGTTATATAGTTGTTTATCTGGAGCGTGCAGACTTGATTGCCCTACCTCCCGGTTTGTAGCTGCAAAAGAACCAAAAGAAACAATAGAATCCTCAGAATAGTCCGAAACACTATTTAACTCATCCGTCGTAATTTGCGCCAGTCATTCCAATTGTTGCTTTTATGAACCGCCTTGACCGCCTGACTGCCATTCTGATTCATCTACAAACCAAACGGGTTGTGCGTGCTCAGGAGCTTGCCGACCGCTTTGGCATTAGCCTCCGAACAGTGTATCGGGATGTACGATCGCTGGAAGAAGCAGGCGTTCCAATTGGGGCTGAAGCGGGTGTTGGCTATTTTCTGACCGATTACCACTTGCCGCCAGTAATGTTTACCAGTGCTGAAGCCAGCGCATTGCTTATGGGCAGTAAACTGATTGAAAAGTGGGCCGATGCCTCCGTCCGCACTGAGTTTGAATCGGCTTTGTACAAAATCAAATCCGTTCTGAAACGCACCGATCAGGAGCGACTGGACGATCTGGATGCGCATATCGCCGTAGCCAAACCAAGGCATCGCCAACCCTATTCGGATGGTTTATTGACCCATATTCAACATGCTATTGCGCAGAACAACGTGCTGTTGCTACGGTATCATTCGCAATACAACGATGCTGAAACGGAACGGGAAGTAGAACCTGTCGGACTTCATCATTACCGGATGAGCTGGCACCTGATCGCCTTTTGTCGAACCCGTCAGGACTATCGTGATTTCCGGGTCGATCGGATTCGCGAACTGACCAACACAGGCCAGCGATTCGCCCGACCTGAACGCTTGTCGTTGCAGGATTATCTTAATCGGATGGGTAAAGATTGGGAAATTTTTGAGGCTACAGTTGTCTTCCCAAAATCCATGATCCGCTTCATGCTGGAAGAACGGTACGCATACGGCTTTCAGCATGAAGAAGACCTTGGCGATCAGGTTCGTATGGTTTTTCAAACACCTTACCTGGAGGGATTGGCTCGCTGGCTACTCATGTATGGCAATGCGGTAACTATCGAACAGTCGGAATCGCTTCGGACACTGATTCAAAAACAGGTCGATGAACTCCAGGCGCATTATTCAGCCCATCCAGTTGTGGGGTAAATCGATGATCTTTCAGGCGAAACCCTGCTCTATCATTACCTGAAAAGCCCCCGAAAAGGTCAACAAACTTGTTCTATACCCCTTACCAATCCTGGCATTCAGCTAAAAAGCTTCACCCGAAACCTACTGACATAGGGTTGTCAGCCAGCCGATGCAACTTTGGCGTAAATCAATTGAAACGCCATGCGACAAGACCTAATCGTATCTAAATCCATCGACATTTACGCTAGCTCCGCCCGAGTTTGGGAAGTACTAACCAACCCAGCACTTATTCAGGAATACCTGTTCGGCACCCAAACAATTACCAGCTGGGCCATTGGCAGCGAGATTATTTTTCAGGGCGAATACGAAAATCAACACTATCGCGACAAGGGTATTATTCTGAAAAATGTACCCAACCAATTACTAAGTTATAGCTATTGGAGCGGTTTTTCGGGCCTGGACGATAAACCCGAGAACTACGCTACAGTCACCTACCAAATTGCTGAAAAAGGGGCAAACCTTGCTGAATTCACCTGGACTCAGCAAGGCTTTTCATCAGAAGCAGGCTACACCCATTCGCTCAATGGTATGGATGATTTCCTGAATCAGATCAAGGCAATTGCTGAGCGGTAATTTATAAGGTCATTGAGTGAAGAGGGCTTCACTCAATGACAAATCGTTTGTAAAACCTTTTCTACAGCATCGTCAAGTTGTTGACGTTCTTCCGGGTGTTGATAAGTCGCAGCATAGAGACTATCCATTGTTTTCGTGATTTTCTCAGCCAGTTGTCCCGTACGCAGTGTATAGTTTTCTTTGACTGAATCGATCTTGATACTTTGGGCAGACGTAAGTTGTATGTTGTGTTTTGCTAACGAATCCTCCATAAAACGAATATCGTTGGCCGCCTTAAATCGTTCATTTTTCAATTGGCGGGCCTCGCATTCCAATGTTGCCATGAGTTGGGCATCGCGATCTAGCTGCGATTGCTGGATTTTCTGGCAGTTGCCAACCGCGAAGCCTATAAGTACAAATCCAAGAGCCGTGTTCCTGTTCATTCTGTTATTTTATCATTTGTGGCCACTGAATCGATTTTATAACATTGTCGCCAATACCTCGTCCCATCAACAAGCCATTTTGATTGTCCATATCGTAGTGAATACCACCATATAGACGGGAATTAGCACATTCCAGAGCCATCGCCGTAAAATTGGTAAACTTCCTTGGCTGAAACCCATGCTGTACCTGCGAACGGTCGGTGAACGCATAGTTCCCGTCTCCATTCGTAAATAGCTTTATAAAGATTCGTTCACCCACACCGATTTCGGTGGCGTGTCCTGAGGTATAGGCCGGGAACGCTGGTGTACCGATTACAGTCTGAAAATTAGGATCAATGTACTTCTGGATGTATGAAACTGGCCGGATCAACGAGTAGTCGTATTTCGCTTTCCAACAGGCGATAAATGCATCGATCTCCGCAATACCTAACATAGCATAACCGACTACTGCTTTTTCAAGCGTAGCATTGGTTTCTTCCAGCAACTGCGTCATAATATTAAACGTGTGACCGGTAGGTGTACAGGTGGCAAACGGATCGTCGGCCCAGAACTTGGCGATATCAACCTGCTCAGCAGTATTGCCTTTAACCTGATTGTAAACGGCTAATGCCTGCTTATAGAAATTCGATGTTTTATCCGTTGAGAAGGCAATCGGTTTCGAAGGACTACCAAACGTCATGTTAGATGCAACGATGGGACGACATTTGTACCAATAAGGGCTTAACGGCGTCAGATTTTTGGCATCGGTTGGCACCCATTTATCCACACCGGTAACTGGGGTATACGGTTTTGAAAAAGGGTTCAGATAAGAGTCGTGCCCACCATCGGTCTTAGAATATTCGTAGATCGCCTGCGCTATAGCCTTCCCATGTTGCTCAGAAAGATCGGCGAGGGGCTTGTTAATCGTGGCCGTGAAATTGGCCAGATTTTGGGCTTCCAGATCGTTTATTTTTTTCAGGTTAGCTTCGCTTAAGTTCTTGCCGAACATATTCCGCATCATATCCGCGACTGCCGCATTGACCACAATCCCCCAATGGTACCGTATATAATCTGGTGATGCTTTGGGCATACTGGCAGGCACGAGTTGATTGATTTGTCCGGCAAGGGGGCTTGCATTCGGAATCCCACTATACACCGACTCGTAGGCTGCTATACC
The DNA here is from genome assembly GCF_002056795.1 of Spirosoma aerolatum. Lineage (NCBI taxonomy): Bacteria > Pseudomonadati > Bacteroidota > Cytophagia > Cytophagales > Cytophagaceae > Spirosoma > Spirosoma aerolatum. The sequence goes on from NZ_CP020104.1 coordinate 4,845,122, forward strand.
TACATACCCAAAGGCCCGCGAAGCCTGTGGCGGTAAAAAACCCGCCGTTTCTTTCACAATCCTACATTCGAGCGAAAACCACTCACGTAGAAAATCAGCGGAATAATTGGAAACCGTGTTCGGCTTAACTGGTTCTACATCAATGGTAGAGGTACATCCTGCTAGTAACAGCCCTAAAACCGCAACATAGAGGAAGTGAAGCCGAATTGCCCCTCTCAAATTCAACAAATTACTTAAATTCAGTTGTAGTATGTAATGCACTATTTTCATAATCAGTGAAAGTTATGGTGAAGTCACGGTGTATTTACTTTGGTACCAACTATGACGGTTAATACCATGTAAAGCCACCGCCAACAGATCAGATCCTACGGGACATTAATCCCCAACAAATGAATGACCCAGTGATACAGCTTAACTACCCCAGGCGAACGTAGAGCCTGTATGGTGGGGTTTACTCGAACAAATCGGGCCAGCACCAGCCCTATACCAGTAAGCCTTATCTATTTATTCGGTGTGCATTTTCTGGTAACAGGCGAATCGCTGATATACGCATAGTGTGGCAACCCCAGTCTTTCAGTCAACAACTGGAGACAGAGGATGGGCAACGCTGTACGTAAGCACTTTAGCACTCGGGAGGGGGTGAGTGAATAGGTAGGGACCGCGCCAGAAACACAAACGACAGATCAGGAATCCGAATGGTCTTTCGCCAATGAGGAGTAAGAAAATAAAAAACCACTCGTGGAGTGGGTGAATACTCTTTCAATAAGAACTTAAGAAAGCGATTAGCTTTTCGTTGTGATTCACTGGCTTCGCTAATATGATCATTCAGAAAAGAGAGTAAATCATGCTGCCAAACCGAATGGCTTTCCATTTCAAGGCCAGCAATATAAAGTATGGCCTCCCTGACTTCCATACTAACAACTGAGTAATAATGACCGCGATATGTAAAGCCATCAGATGTTGTATGAGCAATATCGTTGAGTTCAAATTTATTTTTTAGCGGAATTTGAAACTCGACAAGACTATCTACCGATCGGTATACTAAAAGGCGTTCCGATAAATCGTGTTCAGCCTGCCACCAGCTAGCTACCGCCACTAGCATATAAGCCAGCGTATGATATACAATCAATATAAAAAAGCCGATGGATAGAACTTTCTTCACGTAAAGAGGTTTGGCAACGCAACATCAACGTATGCCAAGCCATCTACAAAACTTATGCCAGTCTTCTAAGTCATCTTTTCTATTAAAATAGGCGGTATAGTGGCTATTTTGCCATGTCGACCCAGGCGATATTTCAGGCATACTTACTGGAGAAGCTTGAAATATCGCCTGGGTCGACATGACAAAATAGCGCGTTTTACGGTATTTAAGTTCGTTTATCTATCTATTTAAAGGCTGGTATTCCCGTGATTTCAGCTCCCAGAATCAGTAGTTGAATATCATGTGTACCTTCGTACGTACTAACCGATTCGAGGTTCATCAGATGCCGCATAATTGGGTATTCACCTGATATACCCATAGCGCCCAAAATCTGGCGAGCCTCGCGGGCCGTTTTTAAGGCCATTTCAACATTGTTACGCTTGGCCAGCGAAATCTGCGCTACCGTAGCCCGATCTTCATTTTTGAGCATCCCCAGCCGCCAGCAAAGTAGCTGAGCCTGCGTAATATCGGTCAGCATCTCGGCCAGTTTCTTCTGCACAAGCTGGAAACTGGCGATGGGTTTATTGAATTGAATCCGTTCGAGTGCATATCGCCTGGCTACCTCATAGCATTCCATAGCGGCTCCAACCGCGCCCCAGCAAATGCCATAACGAGCCTGTTCCAGACATTTCAAGGCACTTTTTAGCCCGTATGCTTCGGGCAGGATATTCTCTTTCGGCACCTGTACATCCCGAAACACCAGTTCTCCCGTACTGCTTGCCCTGAGCGACCATTTGTTTTTGATTTCGGCGGTTGTAAAGCCTTCCATACCTCGTTCCAGAATCAGGCCGCGAACTTTTCCCTGGTCGTTTCTGGCCCACACAATGGCAATATCAGCAATGTTGGCGTTGGTAATCCAGAGTTTAGAGCCGTTGAGCAGGTAGTAATCGCTGCGCTCGATAAAGTTCGATTCCATACCACCCGGATCTGAACCATGATTAGGCTCCGTAAGGCCAAAGCAACCGAGCATATCGCCCTTTGCCAGTTTAGGCAGGTATTTCTTCTTCTGTTTTTCCGAGCCAAACGTCAGAATAGGATACATAACCAGGGAGTTTTGAACGGATACACATGAACGCATACCCGAATCGCCCCGTTCAATTTCCTGCGTCATCAACCCATACGAAATCTGATCCAGTCCACCACCCCCATATTCGGTTGGGACGGTAGCTCCGAACACACCGATCTGACCAAACTTACGAACCAGCTGCTGGGGGAATTCGGCCCGTTGAGCGTACTCTTCCGCAATGGGTGTTATTTCGCGCTTCACAAAATCACGTACTGCCGACCGAACTAATTTATGTTCGGCCGTAAATAGATCGTCGAGGTTATAGAAATCGGGCGATTCGAACGTATCGACCTTGTTTCTGGGCGGAGTTATCGATTGGGATTGCATAGTGGGTTAACCGAAAAAAACGGGGCTTGTTGTAGGAATAGGGTATTTTTTGCCAATTTACGAGAAGAATTGCGTATCCGTTCGGGCAGGCATTTTCTGACTAACCGATAGGCCTTATTAATTCCATGAGAATCCACATTTTTGGCGCTTCCGGCTCGGGTGTTACTACGCTGGGCAACGCCTTATCCACCCAAACTGGAATACCTTATTTCGATACAGATGCGTATTACTGGATACCTTCAAACCCGCCCTATCTTTTCAGAAGAGATCCGACTGAACGTATTGCTTTACTGACCACCGACCTGAGCCATTCTGCAAACTGGATTGTAGGAGGATCACTCCTCAACTGGGGCGACCAATGGCTTTCTGCGTTCGATCTGGCCGTTTTCCTCTGGGTTCCTCCTTCCTTACGATTGGAACGCCTGCGCAAACGCGAGTTTGAGCGGTATGGCGATGTCATTTTTACAGACAAAGATCGCCATCAACAATACGAAGAATTCATTGACTGGGCATCGGGCTATGATACCAACGTAGCACATGGGCGGACATTACAGGCACACGAAAACTGGATGCAGAAACTTACCTGTCCACTCATCGAACTGCGGGGTAACCATACTGTTACCGAACGACTAGACATGGTTGCCCGCCAACTGGCCCTTCAGAACCATAGGTAAGAATCCTGATCTGTTCACTTTACTAAAACATGGCAAACTTCCTCATCGATAGTCGCAAAGCGCAAACCTACGATGCCATTGTTGTGGGGTCTGGTATCAGTGGCGGCTGGGCAGCTAAAGAACTTACGCAACAGGGTCTTCGAACGTTGCTACTGGAACGTGGGCGTCCCGTCAATCACGTTACTGATTATCCGACGGCCATGCTGAATCCCTGGGAACTAGACCATCGGGGACAGGTTCCGTTGGCCGTTCGAAACGAGTATTCAATAGCCAGCCGGAATTATGCCTTCCATGAGGATACCATGCACTTTTTTGCCAAAGACAGTGAGCAGCCTTACGTGCAGGAAAAACCCTACGATTGGATACATGGCTATCAGGTTGGCGGTCGTTCGCTAACCTGGGGGCGGCAAACCCAACGCTGGAGCGATTTCGACTTTGAAGGCCCCGCCCGTGATGGCTATGCCGTGGATTGGCCCATTCGTTATGCCGATATAGCTCCCTGGTACAGCCATGTAGAACGCTTTGTGGGCATAACCGGACATAAAGATGGACTGGCTACCCTGCCCGATGGGGAGTTTTTACCCCCACACGAGATGTCTTGTGTGGAGCGTTATTTTAAGCAACAGGTGTCGGCCCGCCATTCGGACCGGCATGTGATTATTGGCCGGGCGGCCCATATTACAGAGCCTAAACCTATTCATTTACAACAGGGCCGGGCACGCTGCCAGCATCGAACCCTTTGCGAACGGGGCTGTCCATACGGCGGGTATTTTAGCAGCAATGCCTCCACCATACCCTGGGCCATGCGTACCGGCAAACTTACCCTACGCCCCTACTCGGTAGTGCATTCCATCATCTATGATGAGCAAAAACAGCGGGCAACGGGCGTTCGTGTGATCGACACCCAGACGCATCAAATGACGGAGTACTACGCCCGGATCATTTTTGTCAACGCGTCGGCCCTGCACACGAATCTAATTCTACTGAACTCCACCACCCATCGTTTTCCGAATGGGCTGGGCAATGATTCGGGTTTATTGGGAACGTATATGGCCTTTCACAGCTACCGGGGCCGGATTACGGCCACTTACGATGGCTTACTGGACGCTACCACCGACGGACGACGGCCCAACAGCAGTTATATCCCTCGCTTTAGAAACGTTTTTAAACAGGAAACCGACTTCCTGCGTGGCTATGCTGCCACCTTTTATTCATCTCGAAACCCTGTTGACAATCAGAACGGTGTCGGTGCGGCCTTAAAACAAAACCTGATCAATCCTGATCTGGGCGAATGGCAGGTAGGTTCGGCCATGATGGCTGAAACCATTCCGAAACCGCACAGTACCGTTCGGCTCGACCCTGTTCTCAAAGATAATTTTGGGATTCCGCAGCTACGCGTATCGGTCGACTATGATGAGAATGACCGGAAGATTCTGAATGATTTCTTTGAGCAGTTTACGGAGATGTTTACCCAGGCGGGTTTTAAAAACATTCGGACGATTGATACTGGGCGATTACCCGGCAGCGAAAATCATGAGATGGGCGGTGTGCGCATGGGCCGTGATCCTAAAACGTCGTTGCTCAACCGCTGGAATCAACTCCACCACTGTTCAAATGTATTTGTCACCGACGGTGCCTGCATGACTTCTACCAGTACCCAAAACCCGTCGTTGACCTACATGGCCCTTACAGCCCGAGCTGCCAATTACGCAGTCAGGCAGATGAAGAGATCAACGCTTTAACTTTGTCATTCTGAGGAACGAAGAATCTCAAAATTCCCTAATAGGATGCATTAAGATTCTTCGTTCCTCAGAATGACAAAAAAGTAAAGCTACCGCTTGCTGGTTGCCGAACCAGGGGCAACAGTGCCTCCCTGTTTCAACAACCAGCTGGCCAATTCTTTAGCTGCCTTAAAATTCTCATACTGAGCGGGAATTTTCCGCCCGTCTACATACTCATTATACAACCAGGGATCGCCAACCGCAAACACGGTTCCCTTGCCCACTTTGGCAACACTCATAATCACATCACCGCCATCTGTAACCACCGCTTTAGCCGGAGCTTTCACGCTCAATGGCGACAGTTCCTTAATGTATACCGTCCGGGTGGTCGGGAATACCGTATTACCAGCCGGAATACTGATTTTTCCCTGCTCAAACTTGTCGCCCTGTACCATATTCCGATTTTTGGGCAGTAACTGCATACCAAATCGGGCAGCTAGCTGGTTAAAATGCTTGTGTTCGCAGTTCGATGTATCATTAGCCATTAGTACCAGCGTACCACCTGCCTCGACCCAAGTGGCAATGGCATTGATGTCGCTTTCGCTCACGTAATTAGGTTTAGAGGTTTCCTTTGGTGTGTCGGGATCAACAATGATGTACACATCAACCCCTTTCAGCGACGCGGCTGTCGGAGCGCCTGTAACCGTGGTGGTTTTAGCACCCAGTTTGCGAAAGATACTACCCCACCAAAAGAATCCAGAATGCTGCTGATCCTCCCAGGTGTAATGAAACGGTTCCTGTTCACCTGTATAGCCTTTGCGGAACTCATGGTTGAAATAATTATCGACGGCAACAGTTTTGCCTTTTCCGAGTGCATTTTCGGCGGCAATCTCCATTTCGACACTCGCCATGATAAACGGCCCCACGCCTTTCAGATCATCCTGCCGAATAGGCTCACTAAGGTAGTATTCGTAGCTACCATCGCGATAAGGTGAACCGCCTAAGCCACCTACAACCACCGTTTTTTCCAGGTGAATGAGTCCTTTATCGTCGGTGGTGATAAATTGTTTCAGTATACCTTCATAGCCTTTCCGAGCAGGTGCCATCAGCGATGCTGGCAGATAGCCCATACGAACACCTTTGGCCAGGGCATACACAAACATGCAGGAACCCGAAGCTTCGAGGTAATTTCCTTTATCGCCCATACGGTCGGTTACCTGCCACCAGCAACCCGATTTGGGGTCCTGAAATTTCACCACCGACGGCATAAACCGATTCAGAATGGCAATCAGTTCGCCACGACGAGGGTGATTCTGGGGAACATAATCCAGTACATCGACCAGCGCCATCGCATACCAGCCCATAGCCCGACTCCAGAAATTGGGCGAATTACCTGTTTCTTTGTTAGCCCATTTCTGTTCGCGGCTCTCGTCCCAACCGTGGTAAATCAGCCCGGTTTTAGGATCGCGGGCGTGCTTCTCCATCCAGACAAACTCATTGATCACATCGTCGAAGTGCTTGGCATCGCCGAATAAGGCGGTATACTCGGCATAGAACGGTTCGGCCATGTAGAGTCCGTCGAGCCACATCTGATAGGGATACCGTTTCTTGTGCCAGTAGCCCCCCTCTTTTGTGCGCGGTTGTTCGGCCAGTTGTTTCCGAAGCAGGTCAGCCGCTTTTCGGTACTTTTCCTTGCCGGGCAACGACTGTTGATATAACAGGAGCAACGACCGGCCGGGTGTAATAAAATCCAGGTTATAATCGTCGAGCTTATAGGTACGGATATCGCCATCGGCTTTCACGTACCGATCCATGTTTTTCTGGATGTAATTGACATACCGATCATCAGCGGTACGGTACCAAACCTGTTTTACCCCTTCCAGCAAAACGCCCGTTTCATATTCCCAATGGGCAGTACCCTTAGTACCGTCCTGCCGCTTATACGAAATCGAATCAGGGTTACTGGCCATAATAGAGGTTACCATACGCTCCGACCACGGGAGGGTTGTGCCAGACTGGGCCAATACGGCCTGACTTACAACCACCAAACAACTGAAAAGGCTAAATTTCATCATTTCTATAGGCTACCCTCAACTAGCCAATTTGGACTAAAATTCTTGTCTTATTGATCCGTATGATCTGCGTAAATCATACGAACAAGATTTATCGCTGAATAAGAATATAGTCATAAATTCGGCCCACATACTCTATGATTGGCAGAAAAAATGTTACTTGGCAGGCAATCGAACCCAAACCCAGGGCCGCCTGTTACCTAACAAATAGTCCTTTGCCAGATAAACACTGGCCGTATTTACAATGATTCACCAACTTTCGTTAACGCTTGCGCCCGAACTGGCTTTAGATGATGATGCATTTCGAATGCATGTACTCGGTCATCTATCACTACCCAACACCGATGATATACTTGTTCGAAAAAAACGCCAATCCATCGACGCGCGTAATCGTCAGGTGCGGATACAGGTTGAGGCCGATGTTTTTGTAGGCCAGACTCCTCCCCCACTGATTCAATACCAAAAACCACAGACCGATGTCAGCAAAGCTCCGCAGGCTATTGTGGTAGGAGCAGGGCCAGCCGGATTGTTTGCCGCTCTGCGGCTTATTGAACTGGGCATCAAGCCGGTCGTTGTAGAGCGTGGCAGCGATGTACGCACCCGCCGACGCGATTTGGCTGCCATCAATAAAGACCATATCGTCAATCCTGAATCAAACTATTGTTTTGGCGAGGGTGGAGCTGGTACGTACTCGGATGGAAAACTGTATACACGCTCAACCAAACGTGGAGATGTCAAGCGCATTCTGGAGATTTTTGTTGCTCACGGCGCTACCGAACAAATTCTGGTGGATGCTCATCCCCACATTGGCACCAATAAACTTCCGAACGTAGTGGCCGACCTTCGGACCAGTATTCTGAATGCTGGAGGGGACGTTCGATTCGATACCAAAGTAACTGACCTCTTACTCGACGGGAAAGAGCTGAATGGTGTGGTACTAGCCAACGGCGAAGCGATAACAGGTATTGGGGTCATTCTGGCAACAGGCCACTCGGCCCGCGACATTTTTTACCTGCTCCACAACCGAAAGGTACGTATCGAAGCAAAGCCATTTGCGATGGGCGTTCGGATTGAGCACCAGCAACGACTGATCGACCAATTTCAGTATCACCGCCCGAACCGCGGAGATTATTTACCTGCTGCGTCTTACAGTTTAGTTGCCCAAACACGTTATCAGGGGGTAGAACGTGGCGTTTTTTCGTTTTGTATGTGTCCGGGTGGGTTTATTGTTCCGGCAGCTACTGCACCGGGCGAACTGGTCGTCAATGGCATGTCGCCTTCCCGTCGGGATTCTCAGTACGCCAATTCGGGACTGGTCGTGGCTATTACCGATGCCGATTTACGACCCTATGCCGACGAAGGCCCCCTGGCCGGATTAGCCTTACAGCAGGAACTCGAACGCTGGGCCTGCCGGATGGGTGCAACTCAGGCAGATCGACCCTCACAAACGGCTCCTGCACAGCTAATTGCCGATTTTGTGGATGGCCGTATCTCTAATGATCTGCTGCCAACGTCCTATCAGCCGGGCCTGGCTTCGGTCGATATGACGGAGGTATTACCCGATCATATTGCCCAGCCATTACGGCAGGGGTTGCGGGATTTTGGTCGAAAAATGCGGGGCTATGTGAGCAACGAGGGTCAATTGATTGGCGTTGAGAGCCGAACCTCATCGCCTGTACGCATACCCCGTCACCGCGATACCTGTGAGCATGTCGACATTCAACGGCTGTTTCCCTGTGGCGAAGGGGCTGGTTATGCGGGAGGTATTGTTTCAGCAGCCATGGATGGTGAACGTTGTGCGGAAGAATTAGTTAAGTTGTACAGGTAGTTTTCAGTATGAAATATCCACTCTATATTGTTCTTATAGTTTTAGGCTTAACTCCTTCTCACCTAAAGGCACAAGCTCGTATCAGTGCCTATTGGGGATTTTCGTTGCCTGTTGCCAAAAAGCATGAATTGAAAGGCAATGTTAAAACAATTACTCAGACGCAGTCCCCTGTCACGAATAAACCCGCCGATTGGCTCGACGGCTATTCAGGTCAGAACTATTCAGAAGAATACAACAAGCAGGGTTATCTGGAAAAACGTACTTCCTTCGACGATTATAATAAACCACAGGTAGCTACTCATTACGCGTATAGATCCATCGGAGAAATTAGCGCCATTTGGGACGAAGTTTTAGCCCAAAAATCGAGAATGCCTCTTTCCGAAGGTCGTGTTAGCTATGAATTTAATCCAACTAGCAAGCTCTATATAATTCGGGATAAACGAATCATTGGAGGAGTTCCCCGGAATACTCGGACGGAGATGCAGATGGATTCCGCAAACCGGGTTGCCATAAAACGTACCTATAAACAGGATACACTGCTGATAGAAGATGAACGTTATACCTGGGATAAGCCGGGATATTTGACGGAGCATATCATACGCAGGCGGAAGCAAGTTAACGAAATGCCCAAACTCGGTCAGGCAGAGCTTGACGCATTCATGGATGAAATAACCAGTAATCTTTCCGAGGACGAAAAAGCAGCCTTCAAAGCAGAAGCGGCCAAAGGAAAAGTCCAATTGAAAAATCGGGAAGATAGTCTTAAACGTGTAGAAGATAGTTTATATGCCCTTCAGCCAGAATGGTCTGTCGATACAACGGTATATCGAAATCAATACGACAATCAATCCAGACTACTTAGGCAAGCATCTTATAAACAGAATCGATTGACAGAGGTATTTAGTTTTAGTTACACCCCAGAAGCTACTCATAGGGTAGTTCAATATTATGATCGATCTGGCAATTTAATTAACGAGACTAAGAGTCGTCAGCATCCTGTAGAGGGCTACATATTATCTGACGTTTCGCGAAATAATCATGCCGGAAAATGGGAGGAACGTGTATTTGACTATACCAACATAACCAAACCGATTTACCAGTACCAATACGATACACATAGCAACTGGATCGAACGAAGACAGGTTGATGCTACTGGTAAACAAATTGGCAGCGCCTTAGTCCGTAAGATCGAGTATTATCCATAAAAATTCCGCCCGAATGTTACAAACCTCGTTCAACGCTTTTACCGAAAACCTCCAGCAACGGTTACAGCAACCGTTGCCCGGTGAGGCTGCGCACCAGAAAATGGCGTCGGCAGCGCGGTATCGGCTGGGTATCAAACCCAACGAGCGGACACGTCGGAGTGCGGTCCTGATTTGTTTCTATCCTTTTCAGAACTCCATTTATTTACCGCTCATTCTTCGCCCTCAGTACGATGGCGTTCATGCCGGGCAAATGGCCTTTCCGGGTGGTCGCATGGAGCGATTCGATGAGAATCTGACCCGTACCGCCTTACGCGAATCGCAGGAAGAGGTTGGTATTCGGGTGTCGGATGTGAAGGTACTCGGCCTGCTCACGGAGCTATTCATTCCACCCAGCAATTTTTACGTACAGCCTGTGGTGGGTGTACTCCCCTACCGCCCTGACTTCTACCCCGACCCTCGTGAGGTAGAAGCCATCGTTGAAGTTGATCTGGAAACCTTGCTCGACGAAACCATCGTAGGCGATAGCCAGATCGAAGTACGGGGCGTACTGGTCGATGCGCCATTCTACCAGATTCAGGGGCACCGGGTATGGGGGGCTACCGCCATGATGATCAGCGAATTGTTGATGCTGCTGGATGCTTAAACTCTATTGACTGGTACCGGCTACATAATACAGCTCCGCAATCGCTTTCTGGTATTTCGTTTTCAGTTCTTCTCCTTTTATTCGTAAATCAATCAGCTTGGTTTCGCGGGAATTAACCAGAAACAGAGAACTTTCCCCAATGTCGAACTTTTGCTGTTCAGCCTGAAGAAGTCGTTGCTGGTTCTGAACAGCCTGTTGCTGTACAATCACCTGTCCGGCCAGAGCCTGAAGCTGATTATAGGCCGCCTGAACGGTGTTTGTAATGTCCCGATTAGTCTGTTGTCGTTCTAAGGCCACCTGCTGATTTTTCACCTGAACTTCCCGCAGTTTACCCCGCTCTTTCCGAAGAAATAAAGGAAATACTACGTCCAACCCAATTTTATGATTCTGTGGGCGGAACGAGTAATAATCGCTCCAATCGTAGGGAACATCGACCGTAGGCGTCTGACTCAACAGGCTGGCACTGACCGTGATCTGTGGCTGTACCATCGCTCGCCTAAACTGCTCCTCAATCGTGAGCTGTTGCGCCTTGGCCGCCAGCTTCAGCAATTCAGGGTGCTGCTGAGTGGCCCGATTCAGGAGTGCCTGAAGCGTATCGGCTGAGTAAGTGGTTAGCGGAGCCTGCTGTGGTATAGCTGACACAGGTAACTCGGCGGGTTGCCCCCGTTCGTTCCATAAAAAGGTGCTCACCCTGAGCCGGGCGTTTTGCTCCTCAAGTTCTGCCTGCTGGCGCTGCACCAGTCGATCCTGTGCCGTTATCAGCGCTTCTGTCGTATCAATTATGGCGGCATCGCCTATCAAAGCCCGCTCGCGTAAGGCCCGAAAACGTAAATCGGCCAGTTCATACCCTTCTACCAGTAACCTACGCTGTTGATACGCCAGAAACCACTCCCAGTATGATTTGGCCGCATCGAAAAGCGTTTTGTTGACCAGTTTCAGCCGATCGGCTTCGGCCAGATTTACGGCCAGACGCGCCTGTCGCACGGCCGAACGTCGGGCATCAATACTGATCGTTCTGCCGATTGGCAAACTCAGACCGATTCCGGCAAGGCCAGACGATGGAGTTCTTTCGGCCGGGTTAATATATTGACCTGCATTCTGGTCATAGGAGGCATTCAAATCAATCCCCGCCCACCATAATGGCACTAACAGTTTATTTTGCCAGTGATTGTAATAGAGGGTATTACCAAACTCTTTCCGGTCGTAGCTCGAGGCCAATTTCGGATCGAACGCCCCTCGTGCCTGCATTACGACCTGCTTTGCTTCTTCGCCAAACAATCCGGCCTGTTTGATAATTGGGTGGTTGGCCCGAATCAATTCGAAGAATAATTCAGCCGTAAAAACGGTGGTATCGGTCGGGCTAGCCAATGACTGGGCCGACACCCTCCCCACCAGAATTCCTAATCCGCAAAGGAATAACGCTGTCAACCGCTTCATTTCTTCGCTCCTTTTTCTTCCTTAGGTTCTTCTTTCAAACTGGGCGGAAAGCCATTGAGCTGGCGCCAGAGTTCATACCAGACGGGTACATCGTCGAGCATAACCCAGCCATATACACCCGACCCGACCCGCAACTGGGTAGGCCAGGGCTGATCGCCCTTTTCCTGTATCGGCTGGACCAGTAGCCGGTATTTGCCACCTACACTGCTTACCGCATCGATTACCGCAACCCGCCCGCCAAACGTACCGACCGATACAGACGGCCAGCCCGAGAACTGAATAGCTGGCCAGCCATCGAACTGCAACCGAACAGTTCGCCCGCGTTGAATCAGGGGAACATCCATCGCACGCACATATAACTCAACGGCAAGTTGCGGATTGGCCGGCTGAAGTGTAGCAATCGGCTCTCCTTCTTTAATGGTTTCGCCAATACCAGCTTTCGATGGACGGACGACGTATCCTGCCTGCGGTGCCCGAACAATATATAGTCCGCGTCGAACATCCACACTGGTCATCTTATTCTGAAGTTTAGAAATTTCACCGTTGATATCAGCCAGATACGAAACAGCTGAACTTCGGTCCGACTGCGCTTTAGCCAGCTTTTCCTGGAAGTCAGCTCTGAGCGTACCTAATTCAAGTTTGGCGTTCACCAATTCCTGCCGCGACACATTGACTTTATTCTCCTGCGAAATCACTTTGGCATTGTCTTCCTGCACTTTGAGTCGTCTGGTTTCCAGATCTGTCAATGAAAACAACCCATTCGTGTAGCCTTTTTCGTAGCGGGATAATCGGTCGAGAGCAATCTGATAGTTCTTCTGAATGGCAGCCAGATCAGCTTCGTCGGCTGATAGCTTGTATTCACTTTGCCGAACTTTATTTCGAGCAGCTTCGAGTTTTACCGTAATCCCCGTCTGTAAGGCCGTAATTTGCCCATCCAATGCTTTTATTTTCGCATTGGTAGCCTGTAAACTGCCTTGTTTGGCGGCCAATTGTTCATCCAGCCGCAGAGGTAGGTTGGGATCAAAATACTCGTCTTTTATGTCGGAGATAACCAGTAAGGTATCTCCTTTTTTTACGTAGTCACCATCTTTCACGGCCCAGCGTTCGATCCGACCGGCAATGGCGTTCTGGATCGTCTGAGGGCGGTCCTGGGGTGTCAGGGCTGTAAGCGTTCCTTCGCCGTTGATATTCTGTTGCCAGGGCAAAAACATGATCAGAACACCGACTATGAGAAAGAAAAGCATCCAGCGCCCCAGCTTTCGTCCTCCATCCGACTGCGGAAGTGCGTGAAGCGTTTTAAGTGGGTACTTGGTCAATAACTCTTCGTTGACCCGCTGATTGGATATATTGAGCATTGTTCTTTCAAGATTCAGGATAATGGTTGATCGATCAGGGGCATGTCCGTTACAGTTCCGATTTTCTCGACCGCCGTAACCAAATCAAATACGGTATCGATTCCCGAAATAAGCTTATCGACTGAGCCCGTAATTAAGACAATGACCAGTTCGGCAGCCACGAATTGACCCAGCGACATTTCACGACCGACAACCAGCGTGGTGCCCAGGATCAACAGCCCCCCCGTTACAATCGTTTTAAAGGCTACGCCCCCATAAAAAAACTGGCGAAGTACTTTGAAATGCTCGTTGCGGTACTTCACATAGTTTGCAACCAGTTCATCCATTTTATCGATCGGGTCTTGATCGACAGCTCTCGGTGGGTTTCGATACCTGGGTAAGTCACTGGCTATCGCTTCGAGCCAGGCCACTACTTTATATTTATATTTTGACTCGTTCAGACTTGTCCGTACACCACTTGGTCCATATAACCGACTTAAGAGCCAGATAATAAATACCGTAAAAATCCCGAATCCAACAAATATTGGATGGTAGGCCGACAAAAGAATCAGACCGAAAATGATTTGAACCGTTGCGGCTGTCAGATCGATCAATAATTTGGGCAACCCCTTCTGAATGGTCAGAACATCGAAAAATCGGTTCATCAACTCAGGCGGATAATAGCCCTCCAAGGCTTCAGGTTCAATTCGAGGTAATCGGTAGGTAAATTCAAAGGCCGCCTTGGCAAAAATTCGCTGCTGTAGAACTTCTACCAGGGCCATCTGCCCTACCAATAACAAACCAGCTGCCAGTACCCCTAGAATAACGACCCCAATCAGTACGTACACCGAGCTAAAAACCAGCCCTCCTGATACCAGGTTAAAAACGGCCTGTATACCTAATGGAAGAGACAGGCTAATAATCCCTGTTACCAGCGCATACAAATAGATGTAGCCTATATCCTTTTTCTCATTGACCAGAAGCCGCATCAATCGCTGCCAGGGCGAGGGAGGTAATTCGATAGGCCTTACAACACTCATGATAGTTTTATAATATTATATGATAGTTTTACTAACTTTAATGCAAATATAACTTTCTCGACCAAACCTTTGTTTAATTTGCACCCTTTCTTTCGACAATTGGTTATAAATCAGGATAAATGGAGTATTCTGTACATGTGCGCATGAACGAACGCCTGTTTCTGCGCGACCCCGAAAGCTCAGAATTAGGTCGACGTATTGTTCGGCAAGGCATTTTACTGGTCAATGAGATTGGTTTTGAAGACACTACGTTTCGGAAGTTAGCCGACCGGATGGGGACGAAAGAAGCCAGCATCTATCGCTACTTTGAGAACAAGCATCGGTTGCTGGTGTACCTGGTAGCCTGGTATTGGCAATGGCTTGAATTTCAACTGGTTTTCCAAACGAACAACCTGACTGATCCCCGGCAAAAACTGGAACGACTAATCCGTTTGCTTCTGTTTGCTGACCTGGATGAATCGCATAATAAAGATATTGATTTGCGGGCGCTTCACAACATTGTGGTGCATGAATCCAGTAAGGCCTACTTTACCCATCATGTAACCGAAGACAATCGGCAGCAATTATTCAAACCGTATAAAGACCTCTGTCACCGTATTGCTGACATTATTCTGGCATACAACCCCACCTATCCCTATGCCCGGTCGCTGGCCAGCTCGCTAATCGAAACTGCTCATTACCAGGCTTTTTTCATGGAGAATCTACCGACCCTGACTGATTTCGGCTCGAAGGACATAACTGACCCATCCGAAGCTATGCATAAACTCCTGGGCTTTGTACGCCACCTGTTGTTTGCGTCACTGGACGCTTAACGTTACGTTTAGTACGTTTTTCCTCAATCCGTCTGCCGCACATAAACCTTTAATCCCTCCTCTTTGCCCTACAAGGTATCAATCTTTGGGGAAATCCAGGATTCGGCTCTCCTTTATACCCGTCCAGAACCCATTCATGACCCAAATTACACCTGACAAGAAAAGTAGCAACAGCCATGAAGCAAAGGCGATTTAGCATATAATCCGAATGGTCGTGGTCTCGGAGAATGAAAGAAGGTATATTGCCCAACTAGCGAACTAATTTACAGGCTGAGCACCCTTATTGCCGACGAATGTATTTTGAGAATAAAAAATAATATTTTTTTTTATATCATTATGTCAAACAAACACTAAGTACTTCCTGAAAATACCGTAAATAACATCTTTTAATAGCTTATGGTATATGTTAGTAGCCAGGCTATTCATTTCTTGCGACATATAGCCCTTTTTATCCAAAAATTGCATGCTAAACCGCTGAGGTCAATAAGCATTTCTACGGATGACTCAGGTCATCTTTAGTTTCTGATTAAGTAACAAAAAAACATTCAGGGTCAGGCATCTACCGATTGTTATCATCGCCAAGGATGATAGCTTTGCAAATTGTAACAAATGCGGACTCTGAACCGTTAAAATCTTCGTTCTTTCTTGCAAATTATTACTCTGTGAAAAGGTGGATTGCTATCGGCCTCGTCGTTCTGGTTCTCGGCGGGATTATTGTGTATAATAAGATTTTACATCCGGCTCCCGGAGCCGCTGGTGGTCCCGGCGGTGGAGGGGGCGGTGGCGGCCGAGGAGCCGCTGAAGGTGGTAAAGGAGGGCCCGGCGGCAAAGGAGGACCCGGTGGCGGTGGTCCAGCCAATGTACAGGGTTTTGTTGTCGTATCGCAACGCTTGCAGGAAGATGTCGTTTCCAGTGGTTCGCTGCTGGCATCCGAGCAAGTTGATATCTACCCTGAAATTTCAGCCCGAATCACACAGCTCAACATTCATGAAGGCCAACCTGTAGCAAAAGGGGCCTTGCTGGTGAAACTTTTTGACGCAGACCTAAAAGCTCAGCTCCAGAAATTACAGGCTCAGGCCGAAAATGCACGCCGTACCGAAGAACGGAACAAACAACTGCTATCGCGGGGGGGGATTAGCCAGCAGGAGTACGACATTACTACAACCAATCTGCAATCGTCCATAGCGGATATTGAACTGGTAAAGGCCAATCTACAGCGAACCGAAATTCGGGCCCCTTTTTCGGGCGTGATTGGGCTTCGTAATGTGAGTGCCGGTGCTGTCGTTTCGCCCAATACGCTGATTGCTCGTTTGCAGCAGGTGTCATCCCTGAAACTCGACTTTTCAATCCCCGAAAAATACGGACCTTATGTGCATAATGGTAGTACGATTTCGTTTTTAGTAGACGGGGCTGCTAAACCCAGCGAAGGGGTTGTATATGCTATTGAACCGGGCGTAGAAGAGCAAACCCGCAACCTTCGTATTCGGGCGCGGGTCAATAATGCATCGGCTCGATTCCGGCCCGGTACATTTGCGCGCGTAACCCTGACCGTGCAAAACGAGCAAAGTCTGGTGGTACCTACGCAGGCTGTCATTCCGCAAACACGTACGAATCAGGTAATTGTGGTTAAAAATGGAAAGGCCGTCTTTAAAGATGTTAAAACTGGCTTACGAACAGCGGGCGTTATCCAGATCTTATCGGGTCTGTCGGCAGGCGATACAGTGGCAACAACAGGCTTATTGTTCCTCAAACCCGATGCGCCGGTCAAAGTCGGCAAAGTAATTGGCGTACAGGGGAATGGCCCCAAAGTAGCAAGTAATTAAAGGTTCTCAGGATTCGGTTTACGGTGAGCTGATCTATCACCCGTTGGCATGAGCCCATCCTGAACTAAAAACCGAAAACTAAAAACTTTACAACTTCATACAGCAATGAGTCTCCCCGAACTAAGCTTAAATCGGCCCGTTTTCGCGATGGTGATGTCCATCGTGATCGTGCTGTTTGGTATTATCGGCTTTACGTTCCTAGGTGTGCGGGAGTATCCGGCTATTGACCCGCCCGTTATTTCGGTTCGGACCAACTATACCGGTGCTAACCCCGAAATTATTGAGTCGCAGATTACAGAACCCATCGAGAAATCGCTGAACAGTATCGAAGGGATTCGTACCATTTCGTCAAACAGTGCTTTAGGAGCCAGTACAATAACCGTTGAGTTCAATCTTGACGCTAATCTCGAACAAGCAGCCAATGATGTACGCGACAAAGTAGCACAGGCTCAACGACAACTCCCACAGGACGTCGACGCGCCACCGGTAGTTACGAAAGCCGACGCCAACTCGGACCCAATTATTTTCATGAACGTTCAGAGTACGACACGTAGCGCTACGCAATTATCAGACTACGCTGAAAATGTACTTCAAGAACGCTTGCAGACGATTCCGGGCGTTAGCCAGGCTAATATTTACGGATTGAAACGCCAGGCCATGCGTCTTTGGATTGATCCGATTAAACTGTCGGCCTACCGCTTAACCTCGCAGGATATTCAGACTGCTCTGACCGCCCAAAATGTAGAATTGCCCGGTGGTAAAGTATATGGTAACAATACAGAGTTGACCGTAAAGGCCGTTGGTCGACTGACCAGCGAGGATGATTTCAATAACCTGATTCTGCGCCAGACCAGCAACCAGATTATCCGTTTCAAGGATGTCGGATACGCTACCCTGGGTGCCGAAAACGAAGAAACCTCCTCAAAGCAGAATGGAACCGTTGGAGTTATTCTGGCCCTGATTCCACAGCCGGGAGCCAACTATGTTAACATTGCGGATGAATTCTATAAGCGTTTTGATCAGCTAAAAAAAGACTTACCACCCGATATTATCGTCTATGTCGGAACTGATCGAAGTATCTTTATCCGTCGGGCCATTGAGGAAGTGGGCGAAACCCTCCTTATTTCGTTTGTGCTGGTTGTACTGGTGATCTACCTATTCTTCCGCGACTGGTTGATTGCATTCCGACCACTGATCGACATTCCAGTATCGTTGATTGGCGCGTTCTTTATCATGTACGTAGCTGACTTCAGTATCAATGTACTGACCCTGCTGGGTATCGTGCTCGCAACAGGCCTTGTGGTGGACGATGGGATTGTGGTTACAGAAAATATCTTCAAGAAGATTGAAGATGGCATGGATACCGAGACGGCCGCTCGCGAAGGCTCAAACGAAATCTTCTTTGCGGTTATATCTACGTCCATCACCCTGGCCATAGTCTTCCTGCCAATTATCTTCCTGCAAGGATTCGTTGGTCGGCTGTTCCGTGAATTTGGTATCGTGGTGGCCGGTGCCGTATTGATTTCGGCCTTTGTATCGCTGACGTTAACGCCTGTATTGAGTGTAAAACTGACCAGCAAAAATCACGGTCGTTCCTGGTTTTACCGGAAAACAGAACCATTTTTTGAATGGCTCGACGAATCTTATCGCGATTCGCTCACTGGATTTATGAAGAAACGGGGTTGGGCATTTGTAATGATTGCCGTATGTCTGCTCCTGATTTTTGGCGTCGGTTCTCAACTTAAGTCTGAGCTGGCTCCGCTGGAAGACCGGGGTCGTACGCGGATTGCGATTACCTCGCCAGAAGGAACCAGCTTCGAAGTGCAGTCGGCTATTACGGATAAGGTACTGCAATTCGTACTGGATTCGATTCCTGAAAATAAACTGGCGTTTAGTGTAGTAGCACCAGGTTTCTCAGGCGCAGGAGCAGTGAACTCGTCGTTTGTGATGGTTAACATGGTCGATGCCGCCGATCGGAAGCGGTCGCAGCAGGACATTGTCGATTACCTGACGAAAAACCTTCGGAAATTCAGTGAAGCCCGCATGTTTGCCACCCAGGATCAGACGATTCAGGTAGGTCGTCAGGGCGGTGGATTACCGGTTCAGTTCGTGATTCAGAACCTGAACTTTGAGAAATTACGCGAAAAACTGCCTGCTTTCCTCGACGAAGTTCAGAAAGACCCAACCTTCCTCAACTCGGATGTTGACCTAAAATTCAACAAACCCGAATTGAACATCACCATCGAGCGGGAGAAAGCAACGAATCTTGGCGTTTCGGTACAGGATGTAGCTCAGACACTGCAACTTGCCCTCAGTAACCGTCGCCTGGCGTATTTCCTGATGAATGGAAAACAATACCAGGTGATTGGACAAGTTGACCGGCACGACCGCGATGAACCCGTCGATCTGGCGTCGTTCTATGTTCGCTCGAATCAGGGACAGTTGATTCAGTTGGACAACCTCGTGAAGTTCCAGGAAGTAAGTAGCCCACCGCAGGTATACCATTACAACCGCTTTAAGTCGGCTACGGTATCGGCAGGTCTGGCTCCCGGCAAAACGAT
This sequence comes from Spirosoma aerolatum, assembly GCF_002056795.1. Taxonomy (NCBI): domain Bacteria; kingdom Pseudomonadati; phylum Bacteroidota; class Cytophagia; order Cytophagales; family Cytophagaceae; genus Spirosoma; species Spirosoma aerolatum. Next base: position 4,864,863 of record NZ_CP020104.1, read on the forward strand.
TGGTGACGGCGTTGAGGCCATGCGCGCCATTGCAGCTCGTACCCTTGACGATACGTTCCAGACTGCCCTTTCCGGCCCCTCACGCGATTACGCCGAAAGCTCATCCAATACGCTGTTTGCTTTCGGTCTGGCGCTAGTGCTGATTTACCTGGTTCTGGCGGCTCAGTTCGACTCGTTTATCGACCCATTCATCATTATGATGACCGTACCTCTGGCCCTGGCAGGAGCAGTCTTCTCGCTCTGGATGTTTAACCAGACGCTGAATATTTTCAGCCAGATCGGGATTATTATGCTGGTGGGCCTTGTTACGAAAAACGGGATTCTGATTGTGGAATTTGCCAATGAACAGCGGCTATTGGGCAAAAATAAATTTGAAGCGGCTGCGGAGTCGGCAGCGCTGCGTCTTCGTCCGATTCTGATGACGACCCTTGTAGCTGCCTTTGGTGCGTTACCGCTGGCAATGGCTCTGGGTTCAGCCTCAAAAAGCCGCGTGCCGCTGGGGATCGTGATCGTAGGCGGTTTGCTTTTCTCGCTGGTTCTGACCTTATATGTGGTGCCGGTTATCTATACCTACATGACCCGACGGAAAGATGTGAAACCGGTTGAGCCCCAAGCTGGCGACACACCAAAACCAGCTCAGCAGAAAGTACACGCATAACGCACAAAAGAGTCTACAAGCTAACTAACCATAAAAAGAAAGAGGGTAGAATCTGAGAAAGTCAGGTCCTACCCTCTTTCTTTTTATAGATTATCCGTTCAATTAGCACCGGAAAGGTTATAAACAGCCACATTTATACTTCTTTCTTTTTAGGCCATCCTTCACCAACCCTGGCCTCCTCGGATAAAACAAATGAAATCGCTCCTACCCTTTTTGCTGGTAATGCTGGTAAGCACAGCATTTGCGCAATCGTCCATCAATGTTGATAAAGAGTTTACGTTTGCCGCCCAGCAATATCAGGGCATGCTAAAAAGCCATCCTGATACGACTAAATTCCCGCAGTCGACCAAACCTGATGGTTCACCCGATGATCGGAAATCAGACTGGTGGTGTAGTGGCTTCTTTGGCGGTTCGCTCTGGCATATCTACGAACGGACGAAAGCGCCCATGTGGAAAGAAGCGGCCAACAAATGGACGATGGCCGTAGCCAAGGAACAATACAATACGGGCACACACGATCTGGGTTTTATGATTTACTGCCCATTTGGGAATGGTTATCGACTGACTAAGAACGAGACTTACCCGCCCATCATGCTCACCGGTGCCAAATCGCTATCGACTCGGTTCAATCCTAAAGTAGGCGTGATTAAGTCCTGGAATAAATTTCAGAATTACGACTACCCGGTTATAATCGACAACATGATGAATCTGGAGTTCTTGTTCTGGGCCGCCAAGCGGTCGGGCAATAAGGAGTTTTATAACATCTGCGTTACCCATGCCGACAATACTATCAAGAACCATTACCGCCCCGATTACAGCAGCTACCACGTTGTTTGCTATAATCCTGATGGAACAGTGGCTGCTAGGAAAACCGCACAGGGTTATGCCGACAATTCGGCCTGGGCACGTGGGCAAGCCTGGGGGTTGTACGGCTTTACGGTCATGTACCGCGAAACTAACGATAAAAAGTACCTGGACTTTGCCCGGCACATTGCTGATTTCTACCTGAATCATCCGAACCTACCGGCCGACAAGATTCCGTATTGGGATTTCAATGCGCCGAATATTCCGAATGAAGAGCGGGATGCGTCGGCTGCAGCCATTACCGCTTCTGCCCTGCTTGAACTATGCACGTATGGTGGCCCTTCGGCCAAAACCTATTATCAGGCAGCAGTGAAGATGTTGGAAAGCCTGTCGAGCCCGGCGTATAAAGCCAATTTGGGAGAGAACAACCATTTCATTCTGAAACACAGCGTTGGCCACAAACCAGCCAAGAGCGAAGTCGATACCCCAATTATTTATGCGGACTACTACTATCTGGAAGCGTTACTCCGCTACGATGCGTTGTCTAAAAAGCCCGGATTTAAACGGTAGTTTAAGGGTTACAGGATTCGGTTTATAACGAACTAATGCACCATTGCTTTCGTGTCAGCTAACCGTAAACCGAATCCTGTAAACCACAACTTATTCTTCCCGCTTGATTGACTGAACGGTGACAATCGTTGGAGCAGATAAGTAAAAATCGAATAGCGAACGGCCCAGTATCTCATGGCTAATGGCATTCAGATGGTCGTCATCACCATTAACAAAATATTCTTCTTTAGGACGAATCACTGAATCAGTATCAAAAACGCTGAACAATTGGTCATCAGCTTCATCAAGTACAATAGCCCGGCTCCGTTGTTGTAACCACTGATCAACTCGGTTCAGATGCGGAAATGGAGTCAGCAGCAGAACATTATGCCGAAAAGGCTTTAACTTCTTCAACAAGGAGGAGAATATAAGTGATCGCTTAGGCCGCACAAACGATAACAGGCCATCGCGAACTGAGGTCAAACAATTCTTCAAAGCTGAACCTTCCGCCTGTTTGGATCGCACAGAAGAATAAGGCAATATGGGTGTAGCTAGTGTGTCAGAGCAGCCCAACTGCCTACCAGTCGGCTGAAGTAACGATGCATCTAATTGTACAACAATCAGATCGTAGCGGTTGAGAGGCAATTGCGATAACGTAGCTACAATCTGCGGAATGGTCAGATGGGCATAAGCTTCAACAGATACCGTTTGACCAGCCCGGCTGATTTGCCGGATAAAATGACCGATATAATTTAACTTTCCTCCTGGCAAGCCATACCCATACGTATGTTCATCGCCAATAACCAGCACGTTCATTCGGGGATGTCAATAGGCTGAATAAACCCATTTCCTATCGTTACGTTATCGACCCATGAACTGTGGCAAAAAATAGAAATTAATTATCAACTTAAACAATAATTGCAACGTTATACGGTTGAGGAGCGTAGTTGTAAATAATCGTCTTTTACGGGTTCGATTGATACATATGATTTAATATTGCATTCAGATTTCTCCTTGATTATCAGCAGGGTGCATAAACAATCTGGCGAATCAATACAACCTATATAAATTGAATGAATTAAGTATTTACAATCAGGGCGTTTACGTAAATCTGACAGAACTTTGTTTTTTCGCAAATCATCTTCGTTCTCCGAAAATGACCTGCTTAGTGTCATAAGGGCTTGTCGTACCAACGACCCTCGTGCCCAACGGACGCTGTTCAAGCAGTTTTTTGGGTACGCCAAAAGCATCTGTCTACGGTATACCTCTAATGTGGAAGAGGCCGAAGATGTCCTGAATGAGGGCTTTCTCAAAGCCTTTCAGCATCTGGATAGTTACGACGAAACCTTACCGTTCAAAGCCTGGCTACGTACTATTCTGGTCAATACGGCCATCAGTCACTACCGAAAAAATCATCGTTTTGATCAGCACACTTCGCTGGAAACCGGCGAGCATGTAGCGTTTGACGAAAACGTGGTCGATCAGATTGCAGCCGAAGAAATCCTGGCACTAGTTCAACAATTAACCCCTACCTACCGTACTGTATTTATGATGCATGTGGTGGATGGCTATAGCTTACACGAGATTGCAGGAATATTAAACCATAATGAAGCGACGGTGCGCTCCAATTATGCACGCGCCCGACAAAAGTTACAACTACTCATCAAACAAGCGTATCCTTTTTACGAAAAGGCTGGCCCTGGGGCTGGTTTTCCCTATCATGAGCACTGACCGATTTTCCGATATTATCCGGCGAAAACTGGAAAGTATTCGGCCGGAATTTACTGAAAAAGACTGGGCCCGAATGCAGGCAACGCTGCATCAGGCGGGTCCTCCTCAGGCCAGTCCGACGGAGACTGGTAAGCCCTTTAGCGGGGGCGCCTGGACAGGCCAGCCCTGGCTACTGGCGGCAGCCAGTGTCAGTACAGCCTTGCTAATCGTCTACAGCGTCTGGCAACGGACTGAAATCAACCACCTGCGTGAAACCATTGGGCAACTGAAGAAGCAGCCTGCTTCCAATCAGATTGCCCCTAAATCTGTTGAGAGAGATCGTCCTGTCGCGTCGCAGGCCGAAGGAACCCATCAGCCATCGCAACGGCATGAGTCACTGACTACGCCTGCCCCGAAAGAGGAGTTGGTCACTCGTCACGATACGGTCTACATTACCCGGTATATAACGGCTCCGGCACAACCACGTCTGGCCCCCATGCGTGATCGGGTCAAACAGCCAACCGAAACACCTCCTGAACAACGATACGCCACGGCTAGTCGCGCACCCTCTCCAGGCAGCCCATCGCGTCAGGAACGTAACCTAAACAAGAACCTTAAAACCAGTCCTTATGGTGTTTTCTCTACTCCTTTAACGAATGACAGTACCTCTAATACGCCTAATCAGCCCCCTATCAATCATGAATCATCGGCTCCTGCTGGTCTGAACCAACCCGACGAGCGTCTGTCAAGCGGTCGGGATCGGGGCATCAATGCCCGCGGAGGCAACCCACGAAATGCTTTATCCGGTACAAAGGAGAGTTATTCAGGAACTACAGATAATGGTTCGGTCAATTCGTCGTCTAAGCCTCTTAATTCCGTTGTCGATAATCAGGGAGCAGTAGCTGTAAATGAGCCGCAGTCTACAGAGATCGAACGCACTCAAATTGCTCCAACGGGCAACTATGAGCTGTTGGCAGGCCGTCCGCTATCGACCGAAAACGCAAACTGGAATGCACTGCTTGCGCAACGTGCCCGACGGATGCGTCCTGCCCGGACCACTGTGGTTACTGGCCCGACTCAAGCCCCCGAAAGCCAACGGGTCGAACCGGCCATTGCCAAATTCCGGGCGGGTATAGGCGGAGAAGTCAGTGCTCACCTTTGGAGCGCTGGTGCGTTTGCCGAAATGCCTATTGGCAAAAACGTTATGGTTGGGGTTGGGCTAAGCCGAGCTGTCTATCTGGGAGGTACATTCCTGACAGCCTACGATTTTGACGTCCGTACCCGTCGGAACTTCAAGCAGGAATTTGGGCGTCAGCTTCCCCCAACGGTCAACTTCGATAGTGATGTTCTCGATATCGACACACGGGTCATTCGCATGCAGATTCCGATTACGCTAGGCTATCGAGTTCCTTTATCCCGGTCGCTTACGTTCCAGCCTACGATGGGTACATTTATGAATCTGAGCAGCAAAGAGAAAGTTACCTATTACTACCGGGGTCCGCAACGAGGCTTCAACCAGATTGATTTCAGTACCGATTGTGGAACGGATTTATTTAGTGGATTCACCTTCAGTACAGGTCTTGAGTGGCAACATAAGGAGTGGGTACTGCAAGGCATACCTACCCTTACGCTACCGACCTCGGTGGCTATCTTGCCGGGGCCAAGCTGGGAGAATAATACGACCGTTGGCCTGCGCGTCCGGTTGATGCATCAGTTTTAGCAGTTATTGCCCGCTTTACATCCCGAAAACGTAAAGTTTTCGGGATGTTCTGTTTTAAGCCTTCTTTACTTCGCAGCAGAAACCCGCCAGATTCGCCCACTGGCATCATCGGCCACAAGCAGCGCCCCATCCATAAGCACAGCAACGCCAACAGGTCGCCCATAGGCTTCGTTGTCATTTCCCGTCAGAAACCCGGTTAAAAAGTCTTCCGGTTCACCAGGCTTTCCATGTTGGAAGGGTACAAAAACAACTTTATACCCGGCAAGTTGTGAGCGGTTCCATGAACCATGCTGGCCAATAAATGCTCCATTCTGATAATGCGTCGGGAACTGTGTTTTGTCGTAAAAAGCTAAACCGAGGGAGGCCGTATGCGAGCCCAGTGGCACATCAGGTACGATCGTCTTTTTTACTAAGTCGGGCCGTTCTCCTTTCCGACGCGGATCCTCATGCTGGCCAAAATAGGCATAAGGCCAGCCATAAAAAGAACCTTCTTTCACACCGGTCAGGTAATCTGGCACCAGATCATCGCCCAGTTCATCACGCTCGTTGACGGCCGTATACAACACCTTAGTTGTTGGCTCCCAGTCCATACCGACCGGATTTCGTAAACCAGCCGCAAAAATGCGTTCGCCCGTACCATCGGGGTTTATTTCCAGAATATTAGCCCTGCGAATTTCATTTTCAGGACCGTGTTCACCCACGTTGCTCCCTGACCCGACGGAGATATAGATTTTCTTCCCATCAGGGCTAGCCAGCAGATTCCGCGTCCAGTGATTGTTGTAGCCGCCAGCCGGTAAATCCACAATTTTCTTCCCAGGTGTTTTCATCGCTGTCTGGCCTGCTTTGTAGTCGTAGCGAAATAGACCATCCGTGTTGGCCACGTAAAAAGAATTACCCAGTACCAGCAACCCAAACGGCTGATTCAACCCTGTCAGAAAAGTTTCTTTCAAATCTGGTTTACCATCCTTGTTTGTATCCCGAAAGAGCGTAATTCGGTTGGCGCTGGTGCCCGTTTCCTGCGATTTAGCCTTACCAGAAACAGCATTAACCACCTTTGTTTTCAAACTGGCAGGCTCAGTATTCGCTTCAGCAACAAAGATATCACCATTGGGAGCTTCATACATCCAACGAGGGCTTTTCAGATCACGGGCAAATTCAGTTACGGTAAAGCCAGCAGGTGCTTTTGGCGTTTTGCCTTCCGGCCAGCCGATCACGTTACTAAATTTGGTTGACGATTTAGTAGCATACGGAGCGGGCAGATCAATTGTGGTATCGATCATGGCTACTGAGTCGCTGCCCTGATCGGCATTTTTCTTCTGATTACAGGCCAGAAAAGCGGCTGACAGGACAGCCGTAGTGAAGAGATAAGGTATGCTTTTCATCGTTGAATTGAGTCAATATGTAGCTTACTGCATCTGACTCAACTCCCGAATCAATCATTTGGTTACGCCTAATCCTTTTTTGCGGTCAGCGTCGATCCCTCTATAGCCATCGAAAAACCCGTCACGGCTTTGGTGGCCGCATCCCGAATGAAGGTAATTACTGAGCCATACGAACTCGTTGACTTAAACGTATCGGCTTTGTCCTGCTTCAATAACTTATTTTTACCGTAGCTGTCGGCCTCACCATACAATTCCCCTTTATCAGCCGTCACCGTAAATTTCTGAATGGGGCTCCCACTTTCGAAGGTGTACGAGCCTGTATATGTTTTGAGAGCGGCTGAATCGGCAACCGTAGTTTGTGCATTTGACGGAGTAGCCAGAGCAACCAGGGCTATTCCTATCAGAAGTGTTAAAATCGTTTTCATAAATCAGTTAGGCGTTAGGCGATGATTTATAGCAAGGTACGCGAAAATTTGGCATATGGAATGGCTCCCTTGTAAAACACATCACTGACAGCCTCCATCCCGAAACGTCGGTAAAAGTCAGCCGCATCCAGGCGGGCATCGCACCAGAGTGTGGAAGCCCCTAACCGACGAGCCTCATCAATAACCTGATTCAGCAATTGGGTACCAATTCCGCGTCGTTGGTAGTCGGACCGAGCGGCAAACTTTCGGAAACGGGCCATATTCCCGTCAACGAACAGGGAAATCACAGCTAGCAATTCATCCGCTCGAAAGGCACCAAAGTGGTATCCTTCGGAATCATTTTCTACTTTCACATACTCAAACGGTTTATCGGGCCAGAGCACCGCATGGCGAAGTGGGTAGGTTTGTTCGGGCGTTATCAAACGAATCGTAATTGTGGGAGGCAGTGAGTCGGCCATAGGGCTGTTGGTCAATATCAACCATTTCTGCAAACATAATAGGATCGTTTTGAAATCCCCGGCGAGTATTTGTATCGCAATCTTTACTATTAGTTTAGCGTAATCATACTACACCAGCTTACTGCCTTGTCTCTGCTGGCGGGCAAAACGGGTAGAATTTTCTACCAGCATTCATTTACTGATAAGCGAGCATTCGAATCAATACATACGCATTATTTTCCCTGAATAGAATGGACAATTCCAGAAGAGAGTTTATTAAAAAAGCAGCCTTAGGCACTGCGGGTTTTACAATCGGTGGCCTAGGCATGTCGGCTAAGAGTTATGCCAAAATTATCGGTGCCAACGAACGCATTCATGTCGCCATTGCCGGACTTGGCCGACGATTGGGCGCTTATTATGAACCCATTTCACGAAAAGAAAGTAATGTCGAGTTGATGTACCTCTGCGATGTTATGCAAAAACAGCGGGAATCGGCGCTTCAAAAATTTTCGAAATACATCGATTACAAACCCAAACTGGAAAACGACCTCCGTAAGGTGATTGCCGATAAAAACGTCGACGTGCTGATCAATGCCACGCCCGACCATTGGCATACCCCCGGCACCTGTCTGGCTGTACAGGGAGGCAAACACGTCTATGTCGAAAAACCGTGCAGCCATAACCCACGCGAAGGTGAAATTCTGGTTGAATACCAGAAGAAATACGGCAAAGTCATTCAGATGGGAAATCAGCAGCGTTCGGCAGTTGAATCGATCGACATCATTAACCAGATTCACAAGGGCGTTATTGGCACAGCGTATAAAGCGGTAGCCTTTTACGTTGCCAACCGGGGCGAGGTTCCTGTGCCGAAGGCAGCACCTGTACCGCAAGGGCTCGACTGGGAGTTGTTTCAGGGGCCCGCTCCGCGCATGGACTATACCCACGACACCTGGGATTACAACTGGCACTGGTACGGCTGGCTCTACGGAACGGCCGAAGCGGGTAATAATGCCACGCATGAGCTGGACGTAGCTCGCTGGGCTTTACAGGTAGAGTTTCCGGAACACGTTACGGTAGAAGCAGCCAAACGTCATTTTCAAAATGATGGTTGGGTTATGTACGACACCATGGATGCAACCTATCGTTTTCCGGGCAATAAAATCATCAAGTGGGATGGTAAGAGCCGGAATGGCTACAAAACCTACGGCAGCGACCGGGGTACCATCATTTACGGCACCAATGGTAGTGTGTACGTTGACCGAAATGGGTATAAGCTCTTCGACCGGGATGGCAAAGAAGTGAAAAGCAGCAAATCGCAGGGCAACGAAGCCGGAACAGCGTTAGGGGGCGGTGGCGATATGACTACCCGACATGTCGTTAATTTCTTCGAAGCTGTACGGGGGAAAGAGAAGCAGGCATCTACCATCGAAGAGGGGGCTAGAAGTACGCTGCTTTGCCACTTAGCCAATATCGCTTACCGAACTAATAAATCGCTCGACATTGACCCTAAAAATGGCCATATCCACGACAAAGACGCCATGAAACTCTGGAGTCGGGAATATGCGAAAGGTTGGGCACCTATTGTTTAAAACATCATCGATCGTTGCACGTCTGCAGTTCCAACCGCAGACGTGCAGTCCCAATCCCATCCATTCGCAGTACTTTAGACACCAATTTTTACATGATTAAACTTAGTCTTTCATTTTTCTCAACCCTTCTATTTCTGTTCTGGAATAGCCTCACACACGTTTTTGAGCCAAATGAGAGCCATTCCCCAACGAAACGAAGTGTTCTGGTTCAAGCCGACTCCCTACCCAATGCCAGCAGTTGGCCAGCCGAACTAAAGGTTACCCACTTCGCTGGCCCCGATCTGACGCCTAGCCCTGCCTGCCTGGCTGTAGCGCCAACGGGGGAGGTTTACGTGGGAGTCGACATGATTGGGTCGCTGGGCAAAAAGCCTGGGCAGGGAAAAATTGCCCGGCTGGTAGACACCAACAACGATGGGAAAGTCGATCAGCATACTACCTTTGCCATGGTCGATAATCCGCGTGGCCTACTGCCCGTTGGCGATCAGCTTTTTGTTCTCCATACGGTTTTTTCGAAGGAAACAGGCATAGCAACAGGTATGGATCTGGTCGTTTTTGACGACAAAGACCAGAATGGCGTTGCCGATGGTCCTTCCCGTCCCTTGATTGAGCACATCAGTTCGCCAAAATTTCTGCAAAGCCGGGGCACCGACCATGCTACCAATGGTATTCGGATGGGCATCGATGGCTGGATTTACATTGCTGTAGGTGACTTTGGCTTTCATAATGCCACCGACCGTAGCGGCAAAAAATTAACCATGCTGGGGGGCGGTATTGTCCGGGTTCGGCCCGACGGCACCGAAATGGAAATCTATTCGCATGGTCTTCGGAACATCTATGATGTGGCGATCGATCCCTTCATGAACACCTTTACCCGTGACAACACCAACGATGGCGGGGGCTGGAATATCCGGTTCAGCCACCAGATTCAGTCGGGCGAATATGGCTACCCGGTTTTATTCCAGCATTTTACCGACGAAATTATTCCTGCCCTAGTCGACGTAGGTGGTGGATCTGGCACCGGCTCTCTCTTTATGGACGATGACACCTGGCCAGCCCAATTCAACCATGTACCAATGATGGCTGATTGGGGCCGAAATCAGCTCTACGTTCATCGTGTAATACCCGATGCCAGTAGCTTTACCCAAAAGGAGGAAGAGTTTATCAAACTGTCACAGATTACCGACGTTGATGTCGACGCTTCGGGTCGTATGTACCTGTCGGCCTGGGCTGGAGCGGGGTATTCAGGCAATCCTAGTAAAGGGTTTGTTGTGCGGGTGGTTCCCAAAAGCTGGACGTACAAAGCATTCCCAGACCTAAAAAAAGCTTCGGAGAAAAAATTAGCTTCTTGGTTAACCTCTGGCAGTGCCGTAGCCCGGCTGGCAGCTCAGCAGGAACTATTGACCCGACCGGCCAAAAAGACGACAAAACTCACCTGGGCAATCGCAACGAATAAAAGTCTGCCGCTTTCGGCGCAGGTAGCCGGCATCTATACCTATGCGCAGATTACTGGGGCCAGCGGAATCGCCAATCTCGTAAAACTGTCAGCCGACGAAACTGTTCGGGAGTTTGCGCTTCGGGCCCTTGCCGACCGCAAGCCAATTCTTGATCAAGTTCCGACGGAACCATTCCTGCAAGGACTCAACGACCCATCCGTTCGCGTACAACAGGCTGCTATCATTGGGCTCGGGCGTTTGGGTCGGCCAGCGGCTGCTTCTGCCTTACTCCAGGTAAACGTGCCAGCCTCGTTTGTAGCCCCTGCCCTGGGAACAGAAGGCCCACATGCTACGCCAAACTCAGCCATTGTACTACCACATCTGGCTGTTCGATCGTTGGTACGCTTACAGGCGGTTGATGCCTGCCTGAAGGCTGTTGGCACAAATCAATCGACGCTTGCGCTCTGGGCGTTGCGTTATATGCATGACCCAAAAGCCGTAGATGGTCTGGTCTCAGCGTATAAACACGCGAATGACCCTACTTTGAAAACGCAGATTTTAACCACACTTGCCCGTCTCTACAAAAAGGAAGCTGACTACGATGGTTCGTGGTGGTGGAGTACACGACCCGATACCCACGGCCCCTATTACAAAGCCATTAGCTGGGAGTCGTCGCCTGTGATCAAAACGCTTCTGATCGATGAATGGCGCCAATCAACTAACAAGTCATTTTTTGTCGATCTGAATAGTCGGCTTCGGCTGGAAATTCCTGAATACGGCGTCGAAGAGCCTGTTGTGGCCAAAGAGGAGACGAAAGTCGATCTGGAAAAAATCAGGAACAAAAAAGGTCAGGTTGGTGAGTCTTCCATTGAAGATGTGATGCTGGCGATGGCCAAAATAGACGGGAATTCAGCCCTGGGAAAAACGCTGTTTACGCAGCAGGGCTGTGTAGCCTGCCATAGTCTGAGTAAAACCGAACCCATGAAAGGCCCGTTTATGGGGCAGATTGGCTCAATCATGACGCGCGAGCAGATTGCCGAATCGATCTTGAAACCCAATGCGTCTATCTCTCAGGGATTTGCGACGGTGCTCATTACAGCCAAAGGTGGAAAGAGTTACACCGGATTTGTTACGGAAGAATCATCGAACCGAGTCGTTCTACGCGACATTACCGGACAGGTCTATACGATAAAAGCATCAGATATAGTGAGCCGTAAGGAGATGGAAAACTCTATGATGCCTACAGGACTCGTTAACGCCCTCTCCTACGAAGAATTCGCTTCGTTGATTACTTTCCTGTCGCAGCAGAAAAAGTAAACGAGCGAAAGTGTGCATGAGTGAACGAGCGAATAGCTTACGCTGACCAATATTTCGCTCGTTCACTCATGCACACTTTCGCTCGTTTATAAATGTATATCGTAGGCTTTAAGCTTATTGTAGAGCGTTTTGCGATCGATATTAAGGACTTCAGCAGCCTTGGTTTTGTTGTACCCTGTTTTCTCCAGTACTTTCAGAATTGCAGCCCGCTCGGCATTTTCCGATACGGATTTCAGGTTACCTCCCGATTGCGTAAAAACAGGAATGCCAGGTCGTGCCGGATCGTAATTGATCTGAATATTGGCAGGCACAGTCTCTTCAGGACTGAAATATTGCGGAGAAATAATTTCCTGTGGCAATACATCTGCTTCAATGTAGTCACCGGGCGTTAACAATACGGCCCGCTTCACCACGTTCTGCAACTCACGCAGATTACCATGCCAGTAGTAGTCCTTCAGCTTTTCTTTGGCCTCTTCCTCAAAACCCAGGATATCTTTTTCCAATTGCTGATTAGCTACTTCGAGGAAGTGATCAGCAAAGATCATAATGTCCGATTTACGCTCCCGCAAAGGCGATAAATGCATCTCGAATTCGGCAATCCGATGATAAATATCTTCCCGAAATTTTCCCTGCCGAACAGCCTCACGTAAATCTTCGTTTGTAGCCACAATAATCCTAACATCGACAGGAATATCCTGGTTGCTACCAATACGCCGGATCTTACGTTCCTGCAACACACGCAGCAGCTTTATCTGGTTATCATACGAGAGATTACCGATTTCATCGAGAAAGATGGTACCACCGTTAGCATATTCAAAGCTACCAGCCTTATCCGACATAGCGCCAGTGAATGAGCCCTTTACGTGGCCAAACAACTCGCTGCCAGCCAGTTCTTTTCCCAGAGCGCCACAGTCGATAGCCACAAATGGTTTATCGGCTCGCTTACTTTTTAGGTGAATAGCATTGGCTACGAACTCTTTTCCGGTACCTGTCTCACCTGTTATAATCACCGACATATCCGTCGGGGCAATTAGATCGATATGTTTCTGGAGTTGTTCTGCAGCCCGGCTCTTTCCAAAAATAAACCGTTTACCATCAGGTGCTAATGCTGTTTTAGCCGACGCTGTTTTTGTACCACTCACTTTAGCGGTAGCAGAACCATTGGCAGGTGTAGCACTCTTCGCCTGACTCAGTGATTGCGCTCGGCGTTCAAGAGCCGCCTTGATCGTGTACAGGATTTCGTCGGGATAAAGCGGCTTTGTTACGTAATCGTAGGCACCATGTTTAACCGTTTGCACGGCCATTCGAACGTCGGAGTAGCCAGTAATGATAATGACGGCAGTGGTAGGATGCATGACCTTGATGCGACGCAGCATTTCAAGACCATCAATATCAGGAAGTTTAAAATCGCAAATGACTAGTTCAAATGCTTCTTTTCTCAACAGGACTAACCCATCATCCCCACGCTGTACCGACGCAGTTTTATAGCCTTGTTTGCTCAGAAAACGCTCCAGCAACAGGCATATGTCATTGTTATCGTCAATAATCAGAATTTTTTCCATGAAGAGGCATTGAACTTGTTCAGACAGACCATGTCCCATTTATGAACAACGAAAAAATCTATCCAAGCTGTATGAACAAATTTACTTAAACCTGAATGGTTTGCAAAGCCATTTCGACCGAACGACGTGTAAACGGCTTCCCAATAAAGTAATCGGCCCCCTGTTCAGTAGCTCGTCGACGCTCGGCTTGTCCATCGAAAGCGCTGATCATAATTACTTTTGCTTCGTTCTGATCTTCTTTTATTGAAGGGAGTAAGTCGAAACCCAGGCCATCAGGCAAGTTAAGATCTAAAAATATGGCGTCAAATTTTTGCGTATGCAACCATTGGCGTCCTTCTTCAATAAAATGTGCACATGTAGGCTGATAGCCTAAGCGCCTTAAAAGCCCCGACAACAATAAGCAGATATCAGCCTCATCATCGACAATTAGAACACGCTTTGCCTGAGATGCTGTATTCATGACAATTGGTCTGAATTGTTGTCCTGTATTTACTCGTGTTACCATGCTAGCCAAGACTCATCCTGTTTCATAAACGTTCGTTACCTTCAATCTTAATAAAATATGTGCCGAAAATGTTTAAACCCTAAAAATTAAAGTAGCAACACGCATTAATACCCAATAGATTAGTTATTTGTACCATAAAAGCTACTGGGCAACCTATACGTCTCTAGCTATCCTAGTTGAAGAATCGCGCTATTTTTCCACGTTTATTCTACATGTGTAGAGCAAATTCCACACTTTTTATTTGTTTCATTTTTTCAAATGACCATTCTGCTCAATATGTAAACATCAATTAAAAGCTCATTTCCAAGCTTATAGGGCATTTAACCATAATAATTCTAAGTTTTCAGGATTCTTGGCACAACTTTTTCTAACTAATTAGTCGATTACAAGGTGGCTATTCTGATTTACTCAAGGGAAATGACATGGGAAACCTTCTTTACACCATTGCAGTCATTTTAATCATTATCTGGCTTCTGGGATTCCTAGGGGTACTTGGAACCGGAATCGCCAGTAGCAATTTGATACACATTTTGCTAGTGATTGCAGTGATTGCCATACTCCTACGTCTGATTCAAGGACGGGGTGTGTAAGGAAGGGAGTACAATTGATGAGGACCATTAAAAAGCAGTTCGCTGCACAATGATATTCCTAGTTGCTAGGCGCGGTTGAGGCCGTAGTAATTTATTTTAGGTTAAGTACAAGTTACGGTGGGTACGGAATCCCTGCGCCAAGTTGAGCGCGGGGATTTTTTTATGGTTCTATATATGTCTCATAGTTATGGATCCCAAATCTCCCCATGAAAAGCAAAGGGTACATAAAAGATTGACACTCACAGCATCAGACGAGTAGGCTCCACAACAAATTGCGTAAAACGTGGACGCCATTGTAGAAAAAAGTCCTCAATTCCAAAAAGACGTATTAATTTAACCAGCTAATATACAAGGCATTACCTATACATATCATTTTGTGGTACAGTATTTTCTACTACATTAGCATCATTGGAACCATAAGTCATTCACAAAAGTTAGAAACCATGAAATCATTACCAGGAGTTTTAGTAGGATTAGCGGTTGGTGCAGTAATAGGTGTTCTGCTGGCTCCAGAGAGCGGCAAAAAAACCCGTAAGCGTATTTCATCTGAAACAGATACGTTTTTTAAAGATTTGCAGGATCAGCTTCAATCGGGTATCGATAGTATTAAAAAGCAGTACACCGACTATGTTGATTCGGCAGCTGAAAAAACACACGAGTTAACCACTCAGGCTAAGCGGAAGGCTAAACAATAAGCATAAGCATCGCTTTCCAACTAAAATGACACTCACCTAAAACACACAATAAAATTATGAGAAGCTCAAGAGATTTTCTGGCTGGTATTATTACTGGAATTGTTATCGGTATTCTGACCGCTCCCCGCAGTGGAAAAGAAACGCGTGACAAGCTAACAGAAGAAGCCAACAAACGCACCGATGATCTGAAAGATCAATGGGAAAAAGGCGTATCACAGGTCAAAGAAGGACTGGAACAGGCTAAAAGTCAGGTAAGCCAATACGCCGACAAAGCAAAAGATCAGTACAATCAATATAAAGATCAGGCTCAGGCTGCATTCAACAAAAACAAAGAGAATGCAAAAGATGAGTACAACGAAAAAGTTGACCAATTGGCCGACAATGCCAAACTGAACTAATCCATTCTCTGAATTTACTCAACGTCTTTGAAAAATTGCGCATTCTCATCTGGCCAGCCAGATGAGAATGCTTGCTTTTAGGGTGTTTAATAACCTTTTAATGTGGCCTTAAGAGTGCTTTAATTAGCAAATGAGATTTTTGTTTTATCCCTTTAGCCGATCAGTCAGGCACATAAATAGATTGGCTAAAGGTGGAACAATCTCATGACAAAGTACCTGCTTGCTGTATTTCAATCCTGGTTAGGCCTTAAGCCTAACCCCCTACTGATACAAATTATACCCCAAGAAGAACGCACCTTTGCAAAACGCGGTCGCTCAGCTCTACCTGGCTATCCTAATAAATTAATGCCCCACCGTAATTGGCTGATGGTAGCAAGTGTCAGTTTGCTACTAGCCCATGGGCTGAGCAGTTGTAGCAACTCAAGTCCATCCTCAACGGCTATTGATGAAACGAAAGCCCATCAGGAAAAAAACCTGCTGGCAACAGCCGCCCTTGATACAGCCAGATTAGAAAATGCCCGTAATGAACTGAATCTAACGGGGAAAATTACATTTAATCAGGATCAGGTCGTTAAAGTGTTCCCTTTAGTTGGCGGCCATATTGAAACCTTAAAAGCCGATCTGGGCGATTACGTAAAGAAAGGGCAAACACTGGCTGTTATTCGCTCGGGCGATCTGGCCGATTTAGAGCAGCAGGCTGTAGCCGCTCGAAGTCAGCTTTCATTGGCTCAGAAAAATATGCAGGTTACGGAAGATATGACCAAAGCAGGTCTAAGCTCACAAAAAGACCTAGTAGCCAGCAAAGAGCAGTTGGAGGCAGCTAAAGGCGAAGTCAATCGCGTTAACGAACGCCGTCGGATTGTCGGCGGCAATGGGTCTGTTTATATCGTTAAAGCGCCGGTTAGTGGTTTTATTGTTGAAAAAACAGCCGCTCAGGGAATGGAACTTCGCTCTGACGATCCTGAGAATTTGTTCACGATTTCCAATCTTGACCACGTGTGGGTACTGGCCAACGTGTATGAGTCGGATCTCGCCAATGTTAAAGAAGGTGATCAGGCGACTATCACAACGCTCTCCTACCCCGACAAAATCTTCCATGGTCGCATCGATAAAATCTTTAACGTACTCGACCCTGAAAGTAAAACGCTAAAAGTTCGGGTTACGCTGGAAAATGCTGACTATCGACTTAAACCCGAAATGTTTGCTAATGTGAGTGTAACCTATGCTGGTCACGATCAGCGGATAGCCATACCAGCCAAGGCAGTTGTATTCGACAAAAACCGCAACTTTGTGGTGATGGTCAACAAAAAGAACCAGCCAATGGTCCGTGAGGTAGACATTTATAAGTCAATTGGGCCCAAAACGTATCTGGCAGGTGGCCTTGCCCCGGGCGACCGGGTTGTCACAGCGAATAACTTACTGATTTATAACGCGCTGGGGAATTAAGCAATAAAACGAGGAAAGCCCCCGGAAGAGACAACATCTTTCTCTTCCGGGGGCTTTCCTCGTTTTATTGCTTAATTCTTATTTTTTCGTCACCCGAATAGAAATCCGGCGGTTTTGGGCACGGCCCTCTTCCGTTTCATTGGAGGCAACAGGATGTTCCTGACCGTAGCCTTCTGCTTCCAGCCGATCTTTTGAAATATCCATTTTTTCCAGCTCCGCCCGAACCGAGTTAGCACGATCCTGCGAAAGTTTCAGGTTAGCAGCTGCATTCCCCGTATTATCGGTGTAACCACCTAATTTGATAGTCACATTTGGATAGGCTTTCAGGATTTCTGCAATGTTCTTTAACTGCTCCTGCGATTGCGGCTCCAGGGTAGCGCTACCTGTTTGAAACAACAGCCGATCAAAATCGAACCAAGTTGTTTTATCAACGGGCTTATCACTTTTGATAAACGCCAGCAGCTTATTTTCAACGCCAAACTCAGGGATGTTTAGCTCAATACCGCTGGTCAGTTTTTGAACGCTAAACTCACCCAGTTTTGCATTGGGCGTACTCACTTTATCATTGTCGGCGGCTGTTGATTCTTCGAGGGGTAGTTCAGTACCAGCCGCTTCTTTTCCTTCCTT
The DNA here is from genome assembly GCF_002056795.1 of Spirosoma aerolatum. Lineage (NCBI taxonomy): Bacteria > Pseudomonadati > Bacteroidota > Cytophagia > Cytophagales > Cytophagaceae > Spirosoma > Spirosoma aerolatum. The sequence goes on from NZ_CP020104.1 coordinate 4,882,710, forward strand.
ATTATAACCCGGTGTTTCAGATGACTGTACCGCAATGTACGGTGCAATAACTAGCGACACAATCGACATCAGCTTGATAAGAATGTTCATCGACGGGCCCGATGTATCTTTAAATGGATCACCCACCGTATCGCCCGTTACCGACGCTTTGTGTGGCTCCGATTTCTTATAGTAGGTCTGTCCATTAATCTCAACCCCTTTTTCAAACGACTTCTTGGCGTTGTCCCAAGCTCCACCGGCATTGTTCTGGAAAATCCCCATCAATACGCCCGAAACTGTCACCCCAGCCAGCAGACCACCCAGTACTTCAGGCCCGAAAATAAAGCCAACAATCACAGGAACTGTCAGGGCAATAGCCCCAGGTAATACCATCTCCCGGATCGATGCCTGAGTTGAGATCGCTACGCATTTTTCATATTCAGGCTTGCCCGTACCTTCCAGAATGCCCGGAATTTCGCGGAACTGGCGACGAACTTCTTCCACCATTTTCATGGCAGCGCGCCCTACAGCCGCAATCGCCAGCGACGAGAAGATAAACGGAATCATGGCCCCGACAAATAATCCAGCCAGTACGTCAGCTTTGTAAATATCGATAGCCGAAATACCTGAAATACCCACAAAAGCAGCAAACAAAGCTAATGCCGTCAAAGCTGCCGAAGCAATCGCAAAGCCTTTCCCCGTAGCGGCCGTAGTATTACCAACTGCATCCAGAATATCAGTACGTCCACGAACTTCTTCGGGCAAGTAGCTCATTTCGGCAATACCACCCGCGTTATCGGCGATTGGCCCAAAAGCATCAATTGCCAACTGCATCGCTGTAGTTGCCATCATACCAGCCGCCGAAATGGCCACACCGTATAGACCAGCAAAATGATAGGATGTATAAATACCAGCCGCTAGCACCAAAATTGGTAGTACGGTCGATTCCATACCAACCGATAACCCACCGATGATATTGGTCGCTGCTCCCGTTGCTGACTGACGAATAATCGACAACACCGGCCGCCGACCCATAGCCGTATAATATTCTGTAATCGACGACATGAGGGCTCCGACGATGAGGCCTGTTATTATGGCATAAAACACATCCATCCGGCTAAACTCTACCCCACGGATTTCCATGGTCACATCAGGGAGATAGCTGGTTACCAGAAAATAGGAAGCAATGATCGTAATGATGATCGAGGCCCAGTTACCGATATTCAAAGCGCCCTGAACACTACCCTCGTCATTTTTGATCTTCACGAAATAGGTAGCAATAATCGAGAAGATCAGACCTAGCCCCGCAATCATCATGGGCAGCACGATGGGAGCGTGACCAACAATATTCATATCAGCCGGAATCTTGATTTCACGGCCCAGTACCATCGTAGCCAGGATCGTTGCCACATACGAACCGAAGAGGTCAGCACCCATACCGGCTACGTCACCTACGTTGTCGCCAACGTTATCGGCAATAGTAGCCGGGTTACGTGGGTCATCTTCAGGAATACCCGCTTCCACTTTACCCACCAGGTCAGCGCCTACATCGGCCGCTTTGGTGTAAATCCCTCCGCCTACCCGGGCAAACAAAGCGATCGACTCCGCCCCCAGCGAGAAACCAGCCAGCACTTCCAGGGCTCGCTCCATAGGTAACCCGTTCATATCACCGGTCGACGCTACATAGGTATTATAGAGTACGAGAAAAAGACTACCGAGCCCTAACACGGCCAGACCTGCCACACCAATCCCCATCACCGATCCACCCGTAAACGACACGTCTAAGGCGCGGGCCAGACTAGTACGGGCAGCATGGGCCGTACGAACATTGGCTTTGGTGGCAATATTCATCCCGATGTATCCGGCCAAGGCCGACAGGAAAGCCCCCAGTACAAACGACAAACCAATAACGGGGCTGGAATTTTCAACTAGGGTACCTGAATAAGCCAGAAGAAGGGCTACAACAATACCGAAATAAGTAAGAACGCGCCATTCAGCTTTAAGAAAAGCAATGGCGCCATTGGCAATGTACGACGAGATCTCCTGCATCCGGTCATCGCCGGCTTCCTGTTTAGAAACCCACAGGAATTTGGTGTACATGATCACCAACCCGACAAGACCCAATACGGGAACCAGATAAACACTGTAATTCATGCGACTAAGTATAGGTTTTAGAAATAAACTGCCCCAAAGATAGCTTTTGAGGGAAATAACCCAACGTCGAAAGCAGCGTTTGTTGACTTTTTTTGAGGTTAATTACGTTTTTTTTAGGAACAAAAACTGTCAAAAAGTTAATTTAGAGTAATTATTCACTTGGAAATACTGCAATTCTGCTTATTCATATCAATTACTCATAACTAATTCGGCGAACAAGCTACAACTACTAAGTAGTATCATCTACCTGTCCCATTACACTACTTGCTTGTCAGATGGTTACCACCTGACAATTATAAATCTACACCGCATTTCTACTTATCATAATAGGGGCTTCTGGCTGGCTAATAGCCCATTTCTTAAAGGCTAGAAATTAAATCTTCATTAAATTATAATTTATATTATAAATAATTTAAATTACAGAATATAATTCTAAAATTAATTTTATTATTAAAATATAATTTCATTATTATTGAGCATAACTTACCAAATCAGTAGACTCAATTTACACTTTCTTAACTTAACTAAGCTGATTACCATGAAGAAGTCTTTACTGCTGAGTCTACTCATAGTAGGCTTAAGTTGCTCGTTGGCGTGGGCCCAGAGTCGCAAGGTAAGCGGCACCGTTACTGCAGAGGAGGGCGTTGGTGGCTTTGCGGGCGCTACCGTTGTTGTGAAAGGCACCACCATAGGTACGGTGACAGATGTGAAGGGAGAATACACACTCAATGTACCCGCTTCTGGAGTTACACTTGTGTTTTCAGCCGTAGGTATGCAGACCATGGAAGAAGTACTCGGCGGCCGAAGTCAGATTAACGTTACCCTAAAAACAGATACCAAACAATTAAATGAAGTTATTATCACAGCGCTCGGCATTAAGGAAGAGCGCGACAAATTTGCCTCTTCCGTATCGACTGTAGACGGAAAAAACATTGCCAAGTCGGGCGAAACCAGCCTACTGACCGGGTTAAGTGGAAAAGCATCCGGGGTGTTGATCACCCGAAACGGGGGTGACCCAGGTGCAGGGGCCTACATCCAGATTCGCGGCCAGAACACCATCAATGGTAACGCTCAACCTTTATTTATTGTCGACGGAATTCCAGTCAGTAATTCCAGTGATAACACAGGATCAGCGGCTGGGAACTCTATCGTTCAGCAGTCGCGCATCAACGATATTAATCCTGAAGATATCGAAAGCATGGAGGTGCTTAAAGGCGCTTCGGCGGCTGCTTTATGGGGGACTCGTGCGGCCAATGGGGTCGTCGTTATTACCACCAAGAAAGGGAAAGACTCCAAAGGGAAAGTCAATATTACGTTCAAATCCACCGTTTCCTTCGACAAGGTCAATAAGATGCACGAGTTGCAGCGAACCTATGGACAAGGTACGGGGGGACGTTTTGTACAGGGTAATAAGACTAGTTTCGGCGACCTGATTGCCGACCGTACAGGTGGCCCGGACACGTACATCACCGATCCTACGGCTGCGGGCTACCAAGGTTTTGTTACCTTTCCAGATGGCACGAAGCGCTACGCCATAGCTTCAGGAACCACAGCCAATCCGCATGGAGGGAAAAACGCTAAAGACACCTACGATCATACGAATGATGTATTCCAGACAGGCCATTTCACCGATAATAGCCTGAACATCAGCGGTGGTAATAACCGATCCAACTTCATGCTCAGCTATTCAAATCTGAATCAGGAGGGGGTAATTAAGGCATACAGCAATTATCAGCGTAACACGGCCCGCATCAATGTGGCCAGTCAGTTTACCGAATGGTTCCGGGCGTCAGCTAATGTAGGATACAGCAAAGTCTATTCATCCCGTACTCAACAGGGTGATAACCTAGATGGTATTCTGCTGGGAGGAACCCGCACTCCACCGGATTTCGACAATTCGTATTATACCGGCACCTATACAAACGCAACAGGGCAGGTCTTCAACGATGTACACGTATCGTACCGGAACCCGCTTGGTATCGATCAGAACTCCATTTATTCCAACCCGGTCTGGAATATCAACAACAATAAAAACAGTACCGACGTCGACCGGATCACAGGGAATGTAGAGCTGAATATTACCCCAAAATCATGGCTAACCCTTACAGGCCGTACTGGTATCGACAACTTTACCGATGCCCGTCTGGAACGTTTTGCCCGCAATTCATCAACTTACCTGGGAGGCTATTTGTCAAAAAACTGGATTACTGAAAAACAGTTTAATACGGATGTGTTTGTTAATGCTACCAAAACGTTCAACAATGATTTCAACGGTTCGGTATTGGTAGGCGTCAATTACAATAGTCGGCGAAAAGCAATCCTAACCGATGCCATCACCAATTTTATTGTCCCTACGGCTCCAGATATTCTGACGAATGCGTTGAATTCCAATCTGTCGGCCAGCAATTATAACTCGTTGATTCGAACCTATGCCTATTATGCTCAAGCCGAAGTACAGGCGTATAATATGCTATTCCTGACGCTGACGGGCCGAAATGAAAGTGCCTCGACCTTTGGATCAAAAACGAACAGCAGTTTCTTTTTTCCGTCGGCTGCGTTGGCCTGGCAGTTTAGCAAGCTGAAAGGGCTGGAATCCAGCTCTATTATTAGTTTCGGCAAACTTCGGGCTACCTGGGGTCAGGTGGGTATTCAGCCCCAGCCTTATCAGAACTTCACCACCTTTTCGCCAGCCGCCTATGGCGATTCGTTTGCGGGTGGTTTGACCTCCGCCAGTTCGTTATACGGTGGGGGCTATGTTCGAAGTACAACGGCCGGTAACGACTTCCTGCGCCCCGAACGGAAAACCGAAACCGAATTGGGTGTCGATCTGCGTTTTCTCAATAACCGCTTTACCTTCTCAGGAACAGCCTACAGCAATTCGACAAAAGACGTAATTCTGTCGCTGAACGTACCGTACGAAACAGGCTATACCGTTCGGAATATCAACGCAGCGGAATTATCGAACAAGGGACTCGAATTTGAAGCCAGTGCCGACATGCTTCCGCAAAGCGATCTCAAATGGAACCTCTCGGCTAATTTCTCCCTGAACCGCAACAAAGTGATCTCGCTGGCTGGCTCCTCGGTCTACATCCTGCCCGACAGCTACCAGGAAAACTCTTCCCTGATTCCGGGGCAGCCATTCGGTATCTTTTATTCAACCGACTTTCTGAAAGACGAATCGGGCAAGTATAAGCTGGATGCCAATGGGTTTCCGCAGGGAGGTACTGACAACGAAATTATTGGCAACCCAAATCCAAAATGGCGGGGTGGACTCGGTAGTACGTTCTCCTACAAAGGTGTATCACTGTATGTTCTCTTTGATCGGGTGTCGGGTAATGACTTTTACAACGGTACACGAGGTGCGCTTTACAACATAGGTACTCATGCCGATCAGGGACACACAGCCATCGCTCCGGCTGGTGGAATTAAAGATATAAATGGGAACCTGATTGCAGCGGGCACAAAATTCCAGGGCGAAATAAAAGACTTTGGCGCTGGCCCCGTAGCGCTCAATCAGGCGTGGTATCAGGGACGTGGTACGGCATTCAATTCAGCCTCGTATAAGCAATTTATCGAAGATGGTAGTGCCTCACGACTTCGTGAAGTGACGCTGACGTATAGCCTGCGGAGCCCTAAATTCCGTCAGTTTACCCATCTGTCGTCTGTTGATTTTGCGCTTACTGGACGAAACCTCGTTCTGTGGACTAAATACACTGGCACCGATCCCGAAGTTAATATTACCGGAGCTGGCTTATCGCGTGGGCAGGATTGGTTCACTAACCCCAACACCAAGTCCATTCTGTTCTCAGTAAAAATCAACTACTAAACAGTTCTCGGCATCCGGTTTACGGCAGGCTATTGGCTTAGTCAGTTGACTCACGACCTGTTAACGCGGCCTTACCTCTATTACTGCCCCGTCGTAATCCCCAAACTTCTTCAAACCATGAAAAAATTAGTTTCTCATAAAATCACTATCGCTTTCGTACTGATTACGTTACTCAGCAGTTGTAGCGATTTATTTAATGAGCCCAACATTAAAAACAATCCGAATGCGGTTACTGACGTCGATGTAGCCACCTTACTCTCGGGAACGCTGTTGGGGGTAGCCATGATCCATGAGGATACCGACGTGCGGATTGGGGCCATCTGGGCAGGTCAGTTGAATGGTCTGGCTCGTCAGCATCAGGGCTATGCCGATTATATTGTTTCTTCGCAGAATTTTAGCTGGAGTCCTTTATATCCTGCAGCCAGTCAGGCCCGTCTTATCCAGACCAAAGCCGATGCCGTTGGCGATAAGTGGACAAAAGGGATAGGTCAGGTCTTGGAAGCGCTATTAATTGCTAAGGCCACCGATTTCTACGGTGATGTCCCGTACAGCCAGGCCTTCGATGATGTAAAGTATCCGACCCCCACATTCGACAAGCAGGCCGATGTTTATACTGCCCTTCAGACGACGTTAGACAATGCCATTCAAAATCTGTCGGCACCGTCGGGTTTGGCAATTGCTTCTCAGGATTTTATCTATGGCGGGAATGTAGGTAAATGGAAAGCAGCCGCCTATACCCTGAAAGCAAGACTGTATCTACACGTAGGGGACTATGCCAAAGCCGTTACCAATGCCACGTCGGGGATCAGCAGTACTTCCGGAGATGCCCTGATTCCCCACGGCACCAGTCAGGGAGTGGATTATAATCAGAACTATGATTTCTTCCGGGTAAACCGGGCAGGTGATACGGGTTTCGATGGGGCTTATCTTCCCGTGCTGATGCAGTCACGTATTAAATCGGCTAATACAAAAACCGACGAAACATCGCTTTACAATCATTACTTCAAAGTCGGCATAACCGCAACGGGCAGTCTGGACCCTAACACGACAGATGGCGCTTTTACGGCCTCCTCTCCGCATCCCATCATTACGTATTATGAAAATCAGTTGATTCTTGCCGAAGCGCAGGCCCGTCTGGGCGTAACGGATAAAGCCCTGGATGCCCTTAATTCTGTCAGAAAAGGACTGACCAGCGGCTATATCAATGGGAAGACGATTTCGGCTACCGGCCTTAAATACGATGCCTATACGCTGAGTGATTTTGCGCCCACTGGTCTGGCGAATCCAACAAAGTTAGCAACGGTACAAACGGCCCTTCTCTATGAAATCATCAGCCAGCGGTATATTTTCCTGCTGATGCAATACGAGGCTTTTAACGACGTGCGTCGGCTTGAAAAAGCCACACCTGTTGTCCAGCTTCCTATCCCGTTATATACAGGCTCCCAAAAACCGGAACGGTTTATTTACCCACAGAATGAAGTAAACACGAATCCGAATGTGCCCAAGCCCTTGCCAGACCAGTTTACGAAAATCCCGATCTTCCAATAAATACGTTTAGTTGTTAGGTAATGCGGGTTAAAAGGCTATCCTTTTGGGGTAGCCTTTTCTATGCTTTCGTTGTAAATTTGTCCATTCCATCTTAACTGCTTCCGACTGTGTCGCTTCAAAAACGCCTACCCGTTCTGCTATCTGGCTTATTACTCTGCTTATCCTTATCCGCCCAAGTACCTTACGGCCCTATCAAACCGGCTCCGGCTGGCGAAATCCTATCGAATCTTAACAAGCTAAACGTATTGGGAACGGTACTCTACGTAGCCGCTCACCCCGACGACGAAAACACGCTATTTTTAGCTTACATGGCTAAAGGACGACTCGTTAGAACAGGTTATCTGGCCTTAACGCGAGGTGATGGCGGACAAAACCTGATTGGTGCCGAACAAGGCGAAAACATTGGCGTTATTCGTACCCAGGAATTACTAGCCGCCCGGCGTGTCGATGGCCCTGACCAGTTTTTCAGCCGGGCCTACGATTTTGGCTTTTCCAAATCAACCAACGAAGCCGTACGAACCTGGGGTCAGGACAAAGTACTGGCCGATGTGGTCTGGATCATCCGTAAGTACCAGCCCGATGTGATCATTACCCGGTTTCCACCCGATGCACGCGCGGGGCACGGGCACCACAGCGCATCGGGCTACCTGGGCGAAGAAGCGTTCAAAATCTCGAACGACCCGACCAAATTCCCAGAGCAACTAGCCTATGTAAAACCCTGGCAGGCTAAACGAATTCTCTGGAACGTCTTCATTCCAGGTGCTTTCATGAGCAATAAAAAACCCGACGAAGCCGGAAACCTGATCGGTATCGAAACGGGGTTATACAATTCATTACTCGGCAAATCGTATGGCGAAATAGCCTCCGAAAGCCGGAGCCAGCATAAGAGCCAGGGCTTTGGTGTAGCGCCTAACCGAAATGCCCGCATCGATTACCTGCTGTTGAAAGGCGGTGATCCAGTGGCAAAAGACCCGTTCGATGGCATTGATGTAAGCTGGAAACGGGTTAAAAACAGTGATGCTGTTCAGGCACAGGTTACGCAACTCATTTCGTCGTTCAAGGCCGACCAGCCTTCGGCTTCGGTTCCCGCACTGGTGCAGCTCTACGGGTCGCTCGGCAAGCTGGACACCACCAATAACTACGTAAAGATCAAACGTCAGGAAGTCCAAACACTTATTCAGCAATGCCTGGGCCTATGGATCGAAACCAACCCAACCGATTTTGCCGCTACGCCGGGTGAGACGGTCAAAGTATCTACGAACGTGGTAAGTCGGGAAGAGTATCCGGTTAAGCTGGTGAGCGTTCACTACTCAACCGGAAAGGATACCACCCTCAATCTGGCTTTGAAACCCAACGAAGTGGTGCAGTATCCAACCTCGCTCACAATTCCGAAAACGCAAAAAATTTCGCAACCCTACTGGCTCGAAAAGCCGATTGATAAAGGTTTGTTTCAGGTCGATAATCAGCAACTGATCGGTTTACCCGAAAATCCCCCAGCCGTAGCTGCCAGCTATACAGTCGAAATCAGTGGTCAACGTTTTGTGTATACGCGACCCGTCGTTTATAAATCAACCGACCCGGTCGATGGCGAGATTTACCGACCCTTTATCATCCAGCCCGACGTAACGGCCAACCTGACCGAACGGGTATTCACCTTCAGCGACAACACGCCCAAAACCGCTGATCTGGTCCTGAAAGCGGGTCGTGCCAATGTGTCGGGAACTTTAACTCTGACAGCTCCAACCGGCTGGCGCATCGAACCTGCATCGGTCCCGTTCTCACTGACCTACAAAGGCGATGAGCAACGAGTTACGTTTACCGTAGTACCAACGAATCAGGCTAAAGATGGCAAGTTACAGGCCAGCATGGCAACGTCCAGTGGCACATTCACGACCGGCTTGCGACAGATTGCCTACAAACACATTCCAACGCAAACGCTATTTCCTCCAGCCGAGGCCAAACTGGTAAAGCTGGACATCAAAGTAACAGCTAAGAACATCGGTTACATTGTGGGAGCGGGCGATGAAGTTCCGGCAGCCCTTCAGCAAATGGGCTGTAAAGTTACCATTCTTGGTCCTGCCGAACTCAATGGCAACCTGTCGGGCTTTGATGCGATTGTAGTGGGCGTTCGGGCGTACAACACCAACCAATGGCTGGCCCGTTACCAGCCCAAACTCCTGGATTACGTAAAAAATGGTGGTAATATGATCGTCCAGTACGTGACTCCCGGAAGTTCGTTTCTGCGAAATGACCCATCGTTGCCACAGCTTGGCCCCTACCCTTTCTCCGTTGGTGCTGAGCGGGTTACAGAAGAAGACGCGAAAATGACGTTTATCAATCCACAACACCCACTGCTCAACTATCCGAACAAAATTACCGATGCCGACTTCAACGGCTGGATTCAGGAGCGCGGGATTTACTTCGCGAAAGACTGGGATAAAGCATACGAGCCTATTTTCTCGGCCAACGACCAGAATGAAGCGCCCAAACAGGGAAGTTTACTCTACGCTACCTACGGTAAAGGGCATTTTATGTACACAGGACTCGTATTCTTCCGCGAACTACCTGCCGGTGTACCGGGAGCCTACCGTCTGTTTGCCAATATGATCTCGGCAACAGGTAGCCCAGCCGCGTCGGTATCAGGCTCACCACGTAAGTAGCTATCTTATTGTAGCATAGTCTTTTTTGTGGCGTCGGGTTGAGGAACCCGACGCCACAAGACAAATAACTTACTGAACATCTTCCAGAGTTCGGGACAGGCTTTTATTCAACAACTGATCGATTAGTTCAGTGAGTTTGTCAGTTGTTGCAAGCGCAGATACTGCAACAGCATGATTGTTTTGCCATCCATAATTTCGCCCCGGACCACCATATCTATTGCCTCACTGACAGGCAATTCAAGAATATCAATTTCTTCTTCGTCGATACCGCCACCAGCTAACCGTTCTGTATCGGCAGTGTAGTGAGCAATATAAAAAAACAGTTTTTCGGTCACTGAGCCGGGGCTCATGTAGGCTTCCATCACCTTCTGTACTGACTGGATTCGGTAGCCCGTTTCTTCTTCTGTTTCGCGTCGGATAGCATCATCGGGATGCTCATCGTCAAGTAATCCGGCGCAGGCTTCGATGAGCATGCCCGTTGGGTTCCCATTTACGAAGGTTGGTAATCGAAACTGGCGGGTCAGAATAACCGTGTCGGCCTGGGAGTTATAGAGCAAAATGGTAGCCCCATTACCCCGATCATACGCTTCCCGTTGCTGCGTTGTCCACTGCCCATTTTTACCCAGGTAATTAAATGTAAACCGTTTCAGAATGTACCAATTATCTGAAAGCAATTTCTCCTCCGTTATTTGTACGTGATCAGTAAGCATATGTTCAATTTTGTTAAATTTTGTTTATTTTTGTTCAAATCAAATCATTTACGAATGAATTTCCAAGAACGGAAAAGCCGAATTGTACAAACGGTCGAAGAACGGGGCTCGGTTGATGTGCGAGATCTAGCTGAATTACTGCAAACTTCTGAAATGACCGTTCGACGGGATTTGGCCCAATTGTCTGCTTCGGGTTTAATTTATCGGACGCACGGTGGCGCTATGAAAGTAAGTCTGGCTACGGATAAGCACCGTTTTGCCAATAAAACGGCCGTCAATGCTAAGCGCAAAGACTACATCTGTCAGTTGGCCGCCAACGAAATTCAGGAGGGGGACGTTATTTTTATGGATTGTGGAAGTACAGTTTTCCGGCTCTGCCCATTTATTCGGAACAAACGAATTACCGTCATTACCAACTCCCTGCCCGTTATAGCTGAATTAATGAGTTCGGAGGTAACGGTTAACCTGATTGGGGGTGAAGTGGATAAGGAACGACAGGCGGTGCACGGGCTGATTGCCGAAGAACACATGGCCCGCTACCAAGCCAACCGGGCTTTTATTGGCGTCGATGGTATTTCGCTGGCAAATGGTCTGAGTGCCAATAGTGAAAAGGAAGCCAGTACGGCCGTAGCGATGGCCCGCCAATCGGCCCAAGTCTACTTGCTCTGCGACTCGTCAAAGCTGGAGACCACCAAATATCTCCAGTTTGCTCCGTTGACTCTGTTCGATGTGTTGGTTACCGACAACGAAGCTTCACCCGATCTCTTGACTGCTTACCAACAAGCCGGGGTCAAGTTGCTATATTGATATATGGCTATAATTAGTCAATGAGGTTGTTAGCATCCCGTTATAAATACAAAGTTATTTTTTGTGAAAAAGCCCTGATTATTCAGGCTGGCTGGCTTACTTCGCTACAGCACAGTCTTAGTTTTGTCTTTTGAACTTCTTACGCGCTCCGTACAGAGGGCGTTAACGATATATGTACCAGATCTGGATCGACACGGGCGGCACGTTCACGGATGGTCTTGCGCTTGATCCCAACGGCACCTTACACCGTACCAAAGTACTCAGCAGCAGTCGTTTACGTGGGCAATTAATTCATAACAAATTGGTTGCTCCCTGGCTGACAGCCCCTATTTTCGACGGGTATCAGCTCCGTATACTCGAAACCAATGAGGTATATACCATTGAATCACTGGGTGTTGATGGCGGGTTAGTACTAAGTAATGCGGTGGTGTGGCATTCCGGCATCTCGTCTGCGATACATACAGTTGAACTGTTTACGGGCGAGGAAGCTCCCGTTTTAGCGGCCCGGCTCCTGACACAAACCCCTCTCAATCAACCCTTTCCAGCATTGGAGATGCGACTTGGCACCACAAAAGGTACGAATGCGCTGCTGGAGCGAAAAGGAGGGCGAATAGCCCTGCTGGTGACCAAAGGCTTTAAAGACCTGCTTAAAATCGGAACCCAGCAACGACCTAACTTATTCCAGTTGGCGATTCCTCCCGCCGAAGTTCTTTATGATACCGTTCTGGAAGTCGACGAACGGATAGCTGCCGATGGCCTGCCGCTGATACCGCTAACAGAGTCGATTTGCACCAGCCTGATTGACGAACTTCAGCAGCTAAAACCCGATGCGATTGCCGTATCATTTCTGAATGCGTACCGCAATCCAACTCATGAGCATCAACTCAGGGAAGTATTAACCCAAGCCGGGTTCAAATACATAACCCTATCGACCGATACGTCTGTAACGCCCCAATATGTGTCGCGCACGCAAACAGCTGTAGTCGATGCCTACCTGACCCCCGTTATGCGGTCGTATCTGGATAATGTGCAGCAGCAACTGGGCGGTAACCCGGTACGCATCATGACTAGTTCAGGCGGTCTGGCTCGAGCCGACCTGTTTCAGCCGAAAGATAGTCTGCTAAGTGGACCCGCAGGGGGCGTTATCGGAGCGGCTGACATTGGTAACCAACTCCATACTATCCGATCAACCGTAGGAATGCTTACGCTCGACATGGGTGGTACCAGCACCGACGTTGCCCGCATCCAAAACGGATTAGACTACCGTTTTTCGACCAAAATCGGCCCGTTCGATTTGCAGCTCCCTTCGCTGGCCATCGAAACGGTAGCGGCTGGCGGTGGGTCAATCTGCTGGTTCGAAAGTCACGGTGCTACATCGGGCCAATTACGCGTTGGGCCTCACAGTGCCGGTGCCAACCCTGGCCCAGCCTGCTATGGCGCTGGTGGCCCACTGACCATTACCGACGTTAATCTGCTACTTGGCAAACTCCATCCGAAGCAATTTGGCATTCCGGTTTTCCCCGAAAAAGCGCAGGCTGCTCTGGAAGAGATTTTGCACCAAGTGGAGCAAAAAACAGGAAGCCAGACAGACGCCTTCAGCCTACTCCGTGGTTTCGAACAAATCGCCAACGAAACAATGGCCGGGGCCATTCGGAAGATTTCCGTATCGCGCGGATTCGATCCAAAAGATTATAGTTTACTGGTATTTGGTGGTGCTGGTGGATTACACGGTTGTGCGATTGCCCAGTTGCTGGGAATAGAACAACTTATTTTACCCTTCGACGGCGGCTTACTCAGTGCCTACGGGATTGGCCAGGCCCAAATCGAACGGCTGGCTTCACGCTCAGTCTTACAGCTACTGGCAACTGTGGAACACGAGCTGCCAGCCATTAGTAGTAGTCTGACCGATACAGCTACCGAAACGCTACAGCAGGATGTCGGCCAGCAAGTAGCCGTCGAAACAAAATCGATTACAGTATTTCTGCGCCTGCTAGGCCAGGAGTCCACCGTCGATGTCCCGATAAGCGACAATCTGGAAGCTGACTTTCGGCACAAATACCAGCATCTTTATGGCCACTTCCCTGAAAACCGATCCATTGAGGTCGAGAGTGTCCGCGTGATGGTCAGCACGACTTCTCCCCATCAGGGTATAAACAGTGCTCCGGTTAGCCATCGGCATGCATCACCCACCTTTACGACCGATGCTTATCCAGCCTATGACTGGACGCAGTTGCAGGAGGGCGATACATTCCGGGGCCCTGCCTTATTGCTCAATACCACCTCTTCGGCCTTCATCGAACCCGGCTGGCGAGTCATTGTTCAGGCCAATAAAAATGCCCTTGTCGACTACATCGCAGACTACGAAGAAGACCTAGATTTTCAGGAGAAGACCGATGTAGATTCGAAACAGGAGGCAGGCCGACAGGGTCGTGAAGTCATTCAGCTTGAGTTATTTACGCAGCGCTTCCGGGCTATCGCCGAAGAAATGGGCGCTCAATTGCAGCGAACAGCGTTTTCGGTAAATGTCAAAGAACGGCTTGATTTCTCCTGTGCGTTGCTGAACGAAAAAGCCGAACTGGTTGCCAACGCCCCTCACATTCCGGTCCATCTGGGTAGTCTGGGTATTTGTGCCCAACTGGTTTTGCATGCCCTGCCTCCGCTCGAACCCGGCGATGTCGTTATCACAAATCATCCCAAGTATGGGGGCTCTCACCTACCCGACCTAACGCTCCTGAGTGGCGTATTTACCGACGATAATCAACTGATTGGCTACGTAATCAACCGGGCTCACCACGCCGAAATCGGTGGAAAAGTACCGGGATCGATGCCCCCCGATGCCGTATCGCTGGTTGAAGAAGGTGTAGTGCTGGAGCCGACATACGTAGTAAAAAATGGTCAGTTTTTGTGGGATGCAGCACTAGCCGATCGGTTTACCAACTGCCCTTATCCTACTCGTTCGCTGGCCGAAAACAAAGCCGACATCGAAGCCGCTCTGGCCTCGCTCCGAGCCGGTGAACAGGCGTTGCAAACCCTTGTCCGACAACACGGACTGGCCACCATCCATCAGTACATGAGCCGCCTTCAGCAATCGGCAGCCGATGCGATCACGGCTGTTTTAAAACCACTAAATGGGCAGGTTTTCGAGGCCGATGAATCGCTGGACGACGGACATCAGATTCGGTTAAAAATTACCATTTCGACCAGCAATGAGGCTGATCCAAATCTGGGTCAGCCGCGTATTCGCTTCGACTTTACCGGAACCTCTGGTGTTCACCCGAACAACCTGAACGCAAATATATCCATTCTGTACAGTGCCGTTTTGTATGTACTACGGCTATGGTGCGGACGCGACATTCCCCTAAATGAAGGGCTGATGGCTCCCGTGGACCTCATTCTTCCAGCATCCTCTTTCCTGAATCCCATTTTTCCCGATGACGGTAACGAAGGATCATCCGCCCAATGCCCGGCTGTTGTTGGAGGTAATACCGAAGTCAGCCAACGCCTGGTCGATACACTGCTGAAAGCGCTGGGCCTAGCCGCCTGTAGCCAGGGAACCATGAATAATTTTCTATTTGGCAACGCTAATTTTGGCTATTACGAAACCATTGGTGGGGGTGCCGGAGCTACCGATGGCGCTGATGGGCGTTCGGCTATCCACCAGCATATGACCAATACCAAACTTACTGATCCCGAAGAACTGGAACGACGCTACCCCGTCCGGCTTCATCAATTCAGCATTCGTACCGGCTCCGGTGGCGATGGGCAAAGGCGAGGTGGCGATGGCATCGTTCGCGAAATCGAATTTTTACAGCCTGTTCAGGCTACGCTCCTGAGCCAACACCGCGTGATAGCTCCGTATGGCCTCCAGGGGGGCGATGCCGGACAACCTGGTCGGCAATGGGTAAGGTTATTGAATGGCACCGAAGAGCCGCTACCGGGCATCTTCACCCGAACCATGCAGCCCGGCGAACGCATCCGAATCGAAACACCCGGTGGCGGTGGAGTTGGTAAACGAGGAAACTAAATATGGCCTTTCAAAAACCCGAGTCATCCCAATCAATTTACGAGCCTGAATTTGTTGAAAAGCTTTTCAACGAAATGAGCCTTACCTACGAGCGTATGAATACGATTACCTCGTTTGGCTTTTCGAATCGATGGCGTCGGCAATGCGTGTTTGAACTAGCTATTCAGCCGGGGCAGGTTGTGGTTGACCTGATGACAGGTATGGGCGAAACCTGGGACTACATCTGTCAGCGAATTGGGCCTGATGGCATGTTGATTGGGGTTGATTTTTCAGCAGGGATGCTCCAATACGCGGATCAGAAACGACAACGAAAGCGATTTGCTCAGCATACGATTCACCTCTACAAACAAAACGTATTGGCGGGAACGTTACCAGACCAATCGGCTGATCATGTGATTGTTTCATTCGGACTTAAAACCTTCAATAGCGACCAAATCAACCAGTTAGCCCAGGAAATAAACCGGATTCTTAAACCGGGCGGCCAGTTTTCATGCATCGAAGTTTCTGTCCCCAGGCCCACGCTGCTTCGGGCACTCTATATCTTCTATCTGCGCCGGGTTATTCCTGTTCTCGGTGCTGTATTTCTGGGTAACCCGGAAACGTATCGCATGCTGGGAATTTATTGTACGGAGTTTAAGAATACACAACAGGCTCAACAACTCTTTCAGAAAGCAGGGCTATCCTGCCGTACCACACGTTATTTCTTCGGATGCGCTTCAGGGATTGTAGGCAAAAAGTCTATTTAAGCAACTACTTATTGTAACGAATAAGCCTTCAGAAAGGAATGATTTAAAACTTTACTATCTTTAGTGCCTTGCTATCTACTCAACACACAATTATTTAATTAAGCAATCACCCCATCGACGGGTCTTAAGCGACGTATGAATCACTTTCTTATGTTCAAACGTCTCATCTGTCTGTAGTCAATGAATGCTACCGTTATGTCCGACGACTCACTGGGTCAACAGTCGGTGGTTGATTATAAAAAAAAGCAAAAACAGCGTAAAGCCCTTGCCTATCTGTATTATGAAGGCAACAGCACACTGGCCCAACTCACAAAGATGTTGCATGGCAGCGTTCCTTCTGTAACGGGTCTGATCGAAGAACTGATTGATGATCAATGGGTATCGCCAATCGGCATAGCGATTGGGAGCAATGGTCGGCGCCCGGTGTTGTTTGGTCTGAATACAAAACGTAATTATATCGCCATACTCGACGTAAGTACACACGACACCAAAGTTCTACTGATGGATGCTCGTCGTAATTTGGTTTTTCGTGAAGACTATCCCTTCCGAATCGTCGATAACCCAACCTTTTTACCGTCGCTGGTACAGTGTTTTAGGAACGCTCTGGCGACTTCCGGACTGAGCGACAGCGATATACTAGCCATTGGAATCTCTATGCCAGGGCTCATTGATGCACACCGTAGCTTAAATCTTACCTATAAAAGTCTTAACCCTGCTAATACCTCATTAGCTAACTGGTTCTCTAAACAGACCGGCAAGCCCGTTTATCTAATCAACGACACCAAAGCCACCGTACTGGGAGAAAGCCGTTTTGGCCGGGCAAAAGGCAAAAAACAAGTGCTCGCCATCAATATTGACTGGGGTGTCGGGCTGGGTATTGTTGTCAATGGTGAAGTCTTCCAGGGGGCAAGTGGCTTTGCAGGCGAGTTAGGTCATATTCAGGTTGATCCGGCTGGAGAACTTTGCCATTGCGGGAAAATCGGTTGCCTGAATACCATCACATCCGCTTCGGCGCTGGTTAGCCGGGCGAAACGCGATATTCTGGCCGGGCAACCCTCTAAGCTGGCAGGTTTTCGTGAGCGGATAGAAGAGCTCGATATTGATGAGCTGATTCTTGCGGCTCAGCAAGACGATATGTATGCTATCCAAATCCTGAACGAAGCCGGTTTCCAGCTAGGAAAAGGGTTGTCGGTAGCCATCAGCCTGCTCAATCCTGAAATGATTGTTGTGGATGGCATACTTGCTAAAGCATCCACCTTCATTCTGACCTCTATCGAGCAAGCCATCCGACAGTATTGCCTGGGTGATTTTCAAAATGATCTGCGCATCGAAGTTACCCAGCTCAACGGGGCCGCCAACTGGCTAGGTACCCATGCCTATGTAATGGAAAATAGTATCGCTACGCTCTAAAGATGTAGGTAGCGTGAGTGCATCCGTTTCGTCAGCGAATCACCCACGCCACCAATTAGTTATGTCTATTACTTTGCTCGTAAAAAGGCAAACGGAATAATCATTTCCTCCAGCGATACTCCTCCATGCTGGAATGTATTGCGGTAGTGATTCACGTAGTAATTATAATTGTTCGGATACGCGAAGAAGTAATCTTCCAGGGTGAAAACGTATGCCGTCGATACGTGAGGTTTCGGCAGGAACAACCGTTCGGGTTTACGGCCAACAAACAGGTGATCTTCGTCGAATCCGAGGTTTTTACCCTGTTTATAGCGCAGATTGGTATTCGTTTCGCGATAGCCCACAATTTTGGCCGGTTTCTGGACCCGAATCATGCCATGGTCCGTTGTTACGATGAGTCGTCCACCTTTGGCCGCAATCTTCTGGACAAACTCCAGCAGGGGTGAATGCAGGAACCACGAACGAGTGATCGACCGATAAGCCGATTCGTCGGGAGCTAGTTCTTTAATCATGGCCATGTCGGTGCGGGCATGCGACAGCATATCCACAAAGTTATAAACCACCACGTTCAACTGGTTCTGAAACAGGTTATTGAAATTATCGACCAGTGCTTTGCCCTGATTCACGTTTAGAATCTTGTTATACGACATCTTTACATTCAGGCGGCTCTGATCGAGCTGTCGTCGCAGAAACTCTTCTTCGTGGTTGTTCAACCCCTCGTCTTCACTATCATCATTCACCCAAAGATCGGGGTGTTTGCGCTCCATCTCGCTGGGCATCATGCCTGAGAAAATAGCATTTCGGGCAAAGCCGGTCGTTGTCGGCAGAATAGAGTAGTACGAGGTTTCTTCTTCCACCGTAAAATATTCGGCCAGGATCGGCTCAATAACTTTCCACTGATCGTAACGTAGATTATCGACCAGGATAAAGAACAGCGGGGCCTGGTTACCGCCCTGGTTCAGTAATGGAAACACCTTTTTTCGCATCAGTTGATGCGACATGATCGGGCTGCTCATTTTCGGATCGTTCAGCCAGTCTTCATAATTATCGATCACGAACTTGCAGAATTCGGCATTGGCTTCGCTTTTCTGCATGTTCATCACTTCCGACATACTCCGGTCCTGCGATCCATCCAACTCCAGTTCCCAATAGATTAACTTTTTATAGACATCCGCCCACTCGTCAAAATCCATCCGGTCGTTATACTGCATGGATATATTCCGAAAGTCCTGCTGATATCCGATGTTCGTTCGTTCGGTAACGAGCCGCTTATTGTCCAGTATCTTTTTAACTGACAGCAGAATTTGATTGGGATTCAGGGGCTTTATTAAATAATCGGCAATTTTTGAGCCGATAGCTTCCTCCATTATATGCTCCTCCTCACTCTTCGTAATCATTACGACGGGTAGGTTCGGACGCATTTGTTTGATTTGGGAAAGGGTTTCCAGACCAGTCATCCCCGGCATCATCTCGTCGAGGAAAACGACATCGTAATTGTTGTTTTCTACTTCATCCAACGCATCGGCCCCGCTATTCACAGAGGTGACATCATATCCCTTATTTTTCAAAAATAGGATATGGGGTTTCAGCAAATCTATTTCGTCATCGGCCCAGAGTATCGAGTAATTTTGCATGTGTTCAGTTGGTGGTTTATTCGTCTGAATTTCGTTCGGCCTATATGGCAATACAAACGAAACTGTTTCATCTAGTTTAACTGGAAACGTCCGGTTGTGTTTTAGCAGTTCATAATTAAGGTTTTTTAAGATAAAAGCATACTAAAGCCAGTTGAACGCCCCAGATCCTATTTTGACTAGGTATGGTATGGTTGTAAGGAAGACGGAAAACCACGCCTTTAGTTGACTAGAGCAGGTTTCCATCTGCGTTACACAGGCAACTATCCGCTCATCATCTCCTTGTTTTTATACACATCAAGTCTATTAAATTTAAAACTTGATACCATCATCCATTACTTTCTACCCGATATAGCATCTAATACAATGCGATTGGCTTACTGTCAGTTAAGTAAGCACAGTTACGGTGGATATTCAAACGCCCGATCAGTTGTATCGGGCGTTTTTTGTAAGAAATAACCTGTTCGGTAGATATAACGAGTAGGATTGGCGTTTTAATCTATTTTTAATGTAATTAGAGAAGGTCTTTGGAAAGCACTTAGGTTGAGAATAAAATGCCTGACTTCGTTTGAGGTCAGGCATTTTTCATAAATAGCTTCTTACTATCAGCGTTATTCGTTTGAATTAAATTCTGATTATAATGATTTGTGGGCCAGAACATTACTTTCAACAGCCCGTACTTATTCAAGAGAAATCGTTTCGTGTGAATAATAGTGATGACCCATAAGCTCGGATTCGCCATTGAAGTCCGGGCTTATTTTATTTTGCTCCATACATACATAAAAGGCAATGGCTTATCACTCACCTTACCTGAGGGTAGCAGCTTCAAGTGCCAAGTTCCAATCCCTTATCTTACCTGGTCGGTCGGTTTACTTGTACTGGATCGGCTGCGCCTGACGACCGTTCACTCAAAATCTCGTCACTAAAGGCCCGTATAATCAACTCTTTAGGTCGATTTCCGCATCTATATCACATTACTATTTACTTTGTATACTTTCTACAAAGTACTTATTGACCACTAATCTCAATCACTTTATTTTAAGGCTACTATGTTCCCGAAACGCTACTATTTCCCTTCCATGCTAACCCTGATGATCGTTAGCATTATTGTTTTTGGCGTTGCCAGTTGCGTGATACAGGACCACCGAATTCCCAGCCCAGAAGGTCTGACAGCCGCTCAGGGGCCACCTTTTGCCTCTGGATTAAAATCGCCCATTGGCCTTACCGATGATCCTAAAGGCAATCTGTGGGTTACCGAAGCTGGTAGTGGCACGGTCAATAATGGCCAGGTAACAGTCATTACGCCAGCAGGAGCTATGTATCCCGCTATTACCGGCTTTGTCTCGGCTATCAGCCCCGAAAATTCGCCGGAGGGTCTCAACCATCTGGCCTACAGAGACGGTAAGCTGTATATCCTGCACGGTGTAGAAGAAAAACTTTACATTGTTGATATTTCGGGTTTCGTTCCGGGCGTCAGTTCACCTATTTCAGCCAGCACCCTCACTGGTTTTGATATAGGCACCTTCGTTCGCAAAGCCCACACCAACGCACCTGACCCGGAAGACTCGAATCCGTATAACCTTACCTTTGGCCCCAATGGCGATCTGTTCATAACCGACGCGGGTGGTAACGCTATTATTCGCCGGGATAAAACAACGGGTAACCTGAGTGTATACGCTATTTTCCCCGATACCCCCAATCCAGGCTTTCCGGGCGCTCCGGGTCCTCCTACGCTCGATCCTGTACCGACCGGCATTGTCTTTGATGGCTCGAACTTCTTCGTCACGTCGCTGGTCGGATTTCCGTTCCCCGCTGGGCAATCAAAAATATACCAGGTGGCTGGTGCAGGTACGCCCCCCCTTTCGCCATCTATCTACAAGTCAGGTTTTTCGGGCTTGACCGACTTAACGTTCACATCGGGAGGTCAGTTGCTGGTTACGGAATTTGGCTTTTCGACCACGGCTCGGGTAGCCAGCGGTGACGATCCGAATAAGACGTTGTTTTCGCCAGCCATCACCCCTGTCGACATTCTGTTAAGCTCGTCCGGTACAGATACCTATTATGTGCTGTACTACGGTCCTGGAATTATCGTTAAGATGACTGCCAAGTAAGACCAGCCTATTACCTTATACGCTAATGCCCGCTACTGTTATAGTAGCGGGCATGTTTTTTTACACTATACGTTGATTTTTAATTCTTTAAGGCAGTCTTTGAACTCTATCATAGAACTCCTGTTTGATCGAATAAATACATATACTGCACATTTCTGGTAAATTCAGGTGTACATTTACCTATATTTCACTAAATAAACCGTTTATATAGCTGACTACCGACTACGGATACGTTTGGCTGCGTATAAACCCATGAAAACGATTTCCCTCTATTCAACGCTGTTGCTTTTAAGTGGATCTATTTGCTCGAGTCTTCCTTCAGCGCGGGCAACTACTGTAAACATCGTTCACACCTTTAGCACTGATTCCCTTCGTATTGAGAAAAAAGATGGAAAGCGGTTTATCGTACACCGGGTCGATGAAGGGCAAACACTTTACGCGATTTCCCGAAAATACAAACGATCAGTTGCCGAGATTAAAGCCGCCAATCCCGAAATGAAAGACGCTGTTCGCTACGATCAGCTTATTCTGATTCCGGTTCCCGACGGAACGCTGAGCCGAAAAGAAGAAAAGGTCATTGATAAAGCGATAAAAAAACAGGAAAAAGAAGCCAAACGAGAAGCCCGCGAGCGAGAGAAAGAAACAGAAAAAGTTACAGAAGCAAAACCCGTAGCCAAAGCGGAAAAAATCCCTGAAAAAGAAGTCAAAAAATCAGACGATCCGGCTCAGTCGGGCATCCACGTCGTTGAAGCAGGGCAAACCCTGTATAGCCTTGCGAATCGATATGGCGTATCGCAGGCCGATATTCGCAAATGGAACAACCTGCCCGGCAATAATGTACTCATCGGCCAGCCACTGATTGTTTCGGAAAAAGCGTATCAGGACCGTACCCCATCCAATTCGGTAGTCACCACCAAATCGCCTGATGCGCCAAGCCGCCCAACACCCGCTCATCCGGTCGATACAAACACCAATGAGTCGCGCCCCCACGAGTCCCGCCCTACTCCTCACACTGAACCCAAATCAGACCACCGAAACGAAAACGATACACCTACCCGTCCGTCGGCAACCGGAACGAAGCCTTCCGAACCCGAGCCGGAACCGCCCCGTCCAGGCAACGACGCCCCCATGCCAACCCAGGGCCGTCGCATTTCATCAAGTGGTGTTGCCGAAATGATTGAAGGTACCGATGGATCAGGTAAATACCTTGCCCTGCACCGCACTGCCCCTATTGGAACGCTGGTACAGGTCCGAAACGAGTTCAATAATCAAAGCTTATGGGTAAAAGTCATTGGGCGGCTACCCAATACCGGGATTAACGACAAGATTCTGATTAAGCTCTCAAGTCAGGCTTTCGCGAAACTTTCGCCCGAGGATCGGCGTTTTCGGGCAGAGGTAAGTTATATAGTGCGATAAGTTATGGAAACTAAAGAAGAAAGGATTGCCCGAAGACACCGGGAGCGCGATGAGGAGATGAAAGCTTCGCCCGGCTACATCACCTTCAGTATTATGTTTACCCTGGCCTATCCATTCATTGCCGTTTTTACCTTTGTCATGTCTACTCTACTGGCTATCTTTTCTGGCATTTCACGTGCCTTAGCCTGGATTGTTAGTGGTGGAAAAAGTAAATGAGCCCCGTCAATTTTTCGTCCATAAAGATTTTTTTAGATGCAAAGGCCGATCAATACAATCGGCCTTCGTTCATTGAGCGCGATCCGATCAGCATCCCCCATCGATTCAGCCAGAAGCAGGATATTGAAATCATGGGATTCTGGGCGGCCGTCCTGGCCTGGGGACAACGCCCCGTAATTCTGAAAAAATCGGCTGAACTTGTTGACCTCATGGACGGCGCACCTTACGATTTCATTCGGAATCATCAGGAGAGTGATCTAAAGCGTTTTCTATCATTCAAACACCGCACGTTCAACCCAACCGATGCTCTCTATTTCCTTCACTTTTTCCGCCAATATTACCAGCAGCACGAGTCGCTGGAAGATGCTTTTTTGCCGGATAAGGCCGTTCAATCAGATACAACCCCAACCGTCGAAACAGGTCTGATTGCCTTTCACGACCATTTTTGTGGCCTTACCGACTTTTTCCCCGAGCGTACCCGGAAGCACATTGCCACACCAATCCGCAACTCATCCTGCAAGCGGCTTCTCATGTTTCTGCGCTGGATGGTTCGTCATGACGATCGGGGGGTTGATTTTGGTTTATGGCCCCGTATCCGACCTGAGCAGCTGGTAATTCCTATTGATGTACATGTTAACCGGGTAGCCCGCCAATTAGGGTTGCTGATCCGCCCGCAAACCGACTGGAAAGCCGCTTTGGAACTGACCGAAACCCTTCGTCAATTCGACCCATCGGACCCCGTCCGCTACGATTTTGCCCTGTTTGGTCTCGGCGTTGAAGGCGAAATGTAAACCCTATAGCCGATCTACCTACCTTTATTCCAATTCTCATTTTTTGTTGGGATTAATAAAGGTTAATAAACAAACATTGGCCAAAACGGATTACCCAAATACGAACTTGTCACACGAACAGGATGCCATTTCAGATCACTACCCAACCATTTGGCCCTCTACCGACGGGCAGTACTCCACTTACCGAATACATGCTTGAACACACCGAAACCGGTGAATTCATTACGGTAATACCAGAATTTGGTGCAATTCTGCGTCGATTAGTCCTTCGAAAAGGCGATCATCTGTTCGCACTGATTCAGGCCCCGGAATCCCCTCAGGCGCTACTGGCCGACGAAAGCTATGCCAGTGCATTCCTGTATCCTTTTGCCAGCCGGATTCGACATGGCATTTACCAGTTTGACGGGACCGACTATGCCGTAAAAATGAACGAAGTTCACCGCGACAATGCTATACACGGTTTTGTTCATGGGCGTCCTTTCACGGTGGTCAATGAAGAAGTGACCTCAACGCATGCTCAACTAGTTCTTCGCTATTCGTATGAGGGTGATACATTCGGCTATCCATTTCCCTTCGTCCTGACCGTTACATACCAATTGACTCAGGCAAATCGGCTCCTGCACGGCAGCAACCCCGCCAGCGATCGAATGTGTGCGCTGAAAATCAGCTACACGGCCCAGAATACGGGAACAACGCGGGCCCCCGCTGCCTTCGGATGGCACCCCTATTTTACATTTACCGAAGACGCTGAACGAACGGCTGAGTTTGTTGACGGAATGACACTCGCATTGCCAGGCCGAACCGCTATTGTACTCGACGACCACCTGATTCCTGTCAGTCATTACCCATTTCAGCCTGCCGAAGTCATCGACCTCCACAAACGTCAGTTAGATACGCCATTTCTGATCACGCCAACCAGCCTGCCAACCGACAGTGAGTCTTTCGCTGAAACCATTCTAACGTCAGGAGAAACAGGGGCACGGCTAATTGTTGGACAACAAACCGGCGAAGGGAAACTGAATTACCTAGTATGCTATACTCCACCCCGACGCGACAGTATTGCCATTGAACCTCAAACGGCTAATGTAAATGCGTTCAACAATGGTGAAGGTTTAGCCGTTCTCTCTCCTGGCGACACGCTTTCCGGTACCATCTGGGTGCGACTGGATTAGATTATCGGCCGAAAAAGTATCCTGCGTCACCGGGAAGAATAGCAGCGCGGAGCGAATCACTAATGCACACATCCGCTTTTCAGACTGGCGCGAAGCTTATCGCTACGTTTGTCAAGCTCACCGATTAGTGGTTAATTTGTCGAACGCTACGTCCCTAACTCGCTTTTGGCTTCCAAACCGGGGCGACTCTCGCGTCGCATGCGGCCCAACTCCGGCGTTTCTCGTGTCAGCCGAGGCTGGCCAACAAACCGAAAAACTTCCCTAACGAGCCGTGCAGCTTGTCACACACTAGACCTGACCGCTACGTTATTGGCTGTTTGGTCCACCCAACGACCGCGAGGGCTGATGGATGATGGAGCTAATCACCTGAACACTCGTACCTGCTACCTTTACACCCTTTCTCGGTTGGGCTGCTTTGGTGGACCTTGCGGCCTGCATCCTGTCGCACGAAAGCCACCCATGCGGAGCTTACTTTTTAAGCAAGTCTCGTACTTCCATCAGAGCAAAGCCCAGCAAATTTAATCCGTTCCACCGCTTAGGATTCTCAGCCTTGTCGCTGTCAGCCGCCAGACCAATACCCCAAATTTTGTCTACCGGACTGGCTTCAACTAATACTCTCTCTTTGGTTTTGACCAAGAACTCTTTAAGGTCTTGATGTTGAGTGAATTTCTGTAGACTGCCCTCAACTACGATCTCAAAGCGTTTGCTGTTCCAAATGGCTTCATCAAAGTTATGAACTTGCCTACCAAGTGTTTTGGCTTCGGCTGGCGATTTGGCAACGATGATTTTTTCATAAACTTCTTGGTCACCAAATAGCAAGGCTTTTTGGGCCATCATCCAATGCTCTGCCGTGTTGTATTTGACCTTGTCAACGATAAACGGTGATGTCCACCACTGGCTAAAACAAGACGCTATCAAATCACCAGTTTTACTTTTCTGATGCCCCCAAAAGAACAAGTATTTAATTCGTCTCCCTCGTTCAAAATTTTCTATCAGCCACTCTAAACTGTATGTCATTTCAGTCATTTTCTTGTCACGCGGAACCCAGCTTTGATGTTGGCTTGGTCTATACAGGTGTCCATTTTGTCGACCGAAACTCAGAGATGGAAGCAAAATGCTGCCTCACGGGACGTGCAATCTGTCGCCGAGACGCTGGCAATTAAGTACTGCTTTGGCCTGCACCCAACGACCACAGGGGCTGATGGCTCCAGAAGTTGCTTGAAACCACGAACGTAGTGCCTGCCTTTACACCCCTGTTTGGTTGGGCTGCCTTAGCTTCCCAACCGGCGAGCATCCTGTCGCTGGAACGGTGACAGGCGCGAAGCGGGCAAAACGCACGAAATCCGCTTAAAGACCAGCGTGAAGCCTCACACTACGTATCTGCTTTTTGTCAGGCTTCCTTTTGGAGCGGTTGGCTTGTCACAAAGAACATAGCAAACTCGCTTTTAGCTGACCTCACCGGGGCGCTCCTCGTGTCGACCGAGACCCGAAAGGCCACCCAACTCCGGCGTTTGTGCTGTCGACAGAAAGCCGCCGAACGAACCAAACAGTCGGCCTTCGGGACGCGCTCACTGTCGCACGACACTGACCACTACGTTACAGCTTGTTGCGGTTCACCCAACGACCCTGAGGGTTGATGGTGAGGAACGAACCTTTACACCCCTGCCCGGTTGGGCTGTCAAAGTTTGACTTTGCGGACTACTACCTGTCGCAGGAAGCTAACCTTGCAAATTATTTGTTAGCCGGTGCTGAATTTCAAGTACAAAGTCAATACTAACTGAACTGTCTTCTGCTATCTCCTCGACTGTCAGTTTACCACGCTTTAATAATTTCGTAACAGCCTCGGTTTTTATCGACACTTCAGCTTCTCGAATTTTTTGTTTCTCAGCCTTCACCGCTTCGGCATTAGCCGCTGTCACACGAGCAAAGTAAGCCCTTTCTTCAGGAGTCATCTTCCGCGTGTCTAACTCATCAATCGCCCGCTTGAGCCATTCCTCATTCCAGAAAGCGGGATACTGAGTCGGTTCGGTCGTATGGAGCGTCTTCATCGTATATACCAGTTTATCTAAGTCAGTTTCTATCTCAGCAACCTGTTTGTTAAACTTACTCAATTCTACCGTAATGAACGTCATCTGGCTATCAATGATTTCACCCGCTTCGCTCCTCAAATTGGCAATCGTATGGAAATTAGCAGTTGGTAAAATGCTCTTCGCCAGAATGGCAATGGCGTATATTTTGGGCAAGTTGGCATAATCAAACTCACCCCGCTCCACCACTGTATTGAACTTGTGTAGGGCATAAAACTTCATACGCTGCACAAAATGAGGTGCAAATCCTAACTGCATTTCGACAATGAACTGACTGCCGTTTTCATCGGTACAAGCCAAATCAAAAATGCCGCTTCGACTGTCAATAGTTAGTGCCTCAAATACGTTTTTGTCGAACCTAACGTCTCGAATGGGCGTCTCGGATTTGATGAGCGCCTGTAAAGCGGTACGAAGGAATAAGCTATCAGCTTCGTTACCGAAAGTGGCTTTGAAACCGTAGTCCGAAATAATGGGAATGTATATACCTGTTTCCATCCGGCAAAGGTACTCAATCAACGCACTTTCTACTTTTGTCAGCCCGGCCCTGTCAGAGTGTATACCCTGTCACACGCTACGGGGCAAAATCACCTTTTGTCAGCCTGCCCAACTGGGGCGTTTCTCATGTCAACTGAAACCCGCCCAACGCGCCAAAACCGCTTGCCTATCGGAGCCGTGCGGCCTGTCGCCGGAGCGACGGCATACACGAACCTTTTTTATACCTGTCTGGCGCACCCAACACCCATGAGGGTTGATGGATGATGACACTACGTCATTGAACAAAAGTAGTTTCCAACCTTTACACCCTCATTTGGTCGGGCTGCAAAGCATCCCTCGGGACGTGCTTCCTGTCGCCGGGAAGCCTGACCATGCGAAGCGAAATCACTCCTATTGATATAGCACCTTTTCAATCTCAATGTTAGGAAAGTTCAGCTTGACATAAGCCACAAATTCAGAGTTACCATGTTGGCTATCCAATGCCCAAATTCTTGTTTGGCTGGGATGGCTGATAAACTCCAAAATTCCTTCACTAACTTTCAGTTTATCAATCCAACCAATGATTTGGGTATTGATAAACTCTGTCAACTTTCGAAACTTGTACTCATCCAAGCCATAAATGTTACAGGCGTTACTATTTATAATTAACGATTCTGTGCTGTCTTGGTCAATACGTTCTTCTTCCTCTCCAAATATGTGTTTAACCTTAATTTGTTTTGGGTCAGCGCTGTACTTGTGATAAAAGAGTCCCGTATGCCCAAATAAAAAGCCTTTTGTTTTACTCATCTTGGCAATTTGTTTTGAATAGAAAGCTGGTAAGATTTCTAGCAGAACCCATTCGCCCGGTGTGTTACTACGACTTGACCAAAAACTAATCTCAAGCTTTAATACATTATCGCTGTACGTGATTTTGGGCCTTGACCGTGAATATTTAAAGCTTCTCTTCTCGTAATACTTTCCCAGTTCGTCGCAAACCGCTTGAAATATCTCTTGGCAGGGAGTATATTTTGAATGCGTAAATAAAGGCTTATTGTTTGTCAAATTCATTCCTGTCAAAACTGTGTTTTGTCACGCATATTTACCTTCAAATATTGAGTTCGACCAAATCAGACGTTCGCTCTGTCAACCGAAACCTAGAAATGGAAGCCTAAACCTGACCAACCGGGGCGTTTACTTTGTCACACGGAACCCGCCCAACGAGCCAGAAAAACCTGACTGTCGAGACGTACGCCCTGTCGACCGACGGCCAACGCTACGTTGTTTTTCAGCTTGTTGCATCACCCAACGACCCTGAGGGTTGATGGATAAGGACGCTACGTTACTGAACAAGAAGACTCCTAACCTTTACACCCTCATTTGGTTGGGTTGCCCCGCTTTCCCTCGGGGCGTGCCCCCTGTCGCCCGCAGGGTGACAGCCGCGAAGCGAGCAAAACGCACTGTCCGCTATTTCTATTAATCAGTTTTGGGTCCTAAAAAATACTGATTGATAAATTTAGTATAACCTTCTGAGTGATAAACATACCCTTTGATGTCGTTCAGAACCCAAAGAATATTTGGGTATTCTTCTTTTAGTGAAGCATCGCTCTCAAATTTTCTTGTTACAAATTCAATTACTTTATCGACCTCATGGCCTAAAGTGACCATATCTCTATCAAGAACACAAGCCGCATCCATGTGGGTCGCATTATATTTGGCCGCATACAAATCAAATACACTTCTAAATCGCCGATTGTATAAAGATAAAAGCAGAGTTGATATAGATTATCATGAATCCAAGTTTCCTCCTCACATTTTAGCTCTTCAGTAAAAATGGACTTGATTAGTGGACGGTCAGTTTTAGTAAAATCATATAAAAGGGCTTCCACTATTTCTGTACGAAAGACGAGGTTAGCATCCTCTAATTCTCCTTCTTGGTTCTTAACAGGTTTGAAAGCGAAAAAAGGGATTAAATTCGGCAGGAGTTCGCCATTATTCGATTGCCTGTAAGCCAAAATAAGTTGAGTGAGGTGGGCCGGTTTAGCCGGACACTTTGTCATTTAGAGTTTGAGTGAAATTAGCTTGGTAATACTGCTTCTCAAAATTAATCGGTGATTGATAGCCTAAGGCCGAATGTAAACGTCGGAGGTTATAATACATACCCTTCAATATAATTAAATAGCTCATCGTGAGCGTCTTGAAGATTATCAAAGCAACCATCTTCTAACAATTCAGCTTTCAGACGGCTCCACAAGGATTCCGCATGAGCATTCTGATAAGGGTTATCTTTCTCGGCCATGCTCTGGCGGCAAGCCCATTTGTCGAGCCATTTCTGAAAAACTTTACCGAAATACTGGCCACCTTGGTCCGAATGCACAATTAAGCCCGATTTGGGCCGCCGTAAGGCAGTAGCTTGATCGAAGGCCCTAATAATCAAGCTCTCTTCCATCGTTAAATCGACACACCAACCGACAATCCGGCGCGAGAACAAGTCTAACCAACTCGCTAAATATACCCAATCTCCACCAGTAAGCGGTAGGTATGTTATATCCCCCACCCAAGCCTGATCAGGCCGAACAGGTATGCCCAGTTCCAGCAATAAATTGGGGCAGGGACGCAAGCCGTGACTTGAATCGGTAGTGCGGGGAACAAAACTGCGGGGCTGAATCGCTTGCCAATTGTGTTGTTCTATAAGCCGTCTGATTCGATGACGCCCCAATGCTATCCCCTCTTCAAGCAGCGCTTTCTGCACTCGACGACTACCATATCGTCGACGGTTTTCCCAGAAAATTTCCTGAATGTGAGTTGTCATCTGTTGATCGTTCTGGGAGACTTGAAAGGTTTGGCCGGATCGGTAAGCATAGTAACTACTTTTGCTGACTTCCAACGTGTTACACAACAATCTTATTGGAAAGTTGGGCTCTTCCTGCTGGATGAATTGGTAAATCAATCTCAGGTCTGTCGGCTGAAAATGGCGACAGCTTTTTTTAAAATCTCTCGCTCCATTTCGGTTTGACGGAGTTGTCGTTTGAGCGACTCCACTTCATCTTCCAAAGCGGATGATTGTTCTTTTCCCCCTTTGTTCTTTTTTCAGCCGCCCGCCAGGCATGGATGATGCTATCGCTGATGCCCATTTTACGAGCTACGGCAAGGATGGGTTCGCCGTTGGCAACCAGGCGCAGCACATCGGCTTTGAATTCAGCGGTGTACTTTCGTTTGGGAGTTGAATGTTTGGCCATTTGACACGAAGTTAAAAAAGTTTCGTGTCCGGATTTTTAGGACCATCTCAACTCACTGGTTGATAAGCATACGTAAAGTATTTAATTGCCTTATCGAGTAGTCCTTTTTTTAAATAAAGGTGGGCCAAATATTCGTCCGAATTAGAATCTCGATTTAATTCCTTTTGGTTGATTACTCGAACGCTCTCCTCATACCAATATATGGCTGAATCTAGATTGTATTTAACGTTCTTGGCATCTCCATACAAACTACAGAGACTAGAATAAGCACGAGCCTCGTCTAAATTAGCCGCTGCTTTCCATAAAGAAGTTGTAGAATCTAAGTTCTTGTTTACTCCCAACCCGCTCAAGTAAGCAGCACCTAAATTATATTTTGCTTCGCCGTCTCCATTTATACTCGCAAGCTTCTGCCATTTTATATACTCAGAAGTATCTTTCTTCACTAACAAGGCAAACATAGCCCATCTGGTTTGTGCTTCTGGTAAACCTTGCTCTGCCGCATTTTTGATAAAAGGCAACGGCTTAGTAAAATCGGCGCTTATATCACTTAGTACGAATTTTGCCTCTAATGAACCGGCTGCTTTTGCTTGAGCCAATATGGCGTAAGCTCGTGCCTGATTATCTTTGTATTGCTCACGGTACTTAATATAAAAGCGTGCAGCCGCTACTTGCGCTTCTATTTTATTCGTTTTTTCAAGTTTTTGGTATAGCATCTCTGCTTTTTTATACCACAATAAACCATCCAATCGTTTAGCCTCGATAATTAATTTAGTTACATCCTTAGAGGCCGGTTGTCCTGATACACACTGATTAAATAAAACACAAATAAAAAAGACACTCAGTATATGATTCATTTATAAGATTTTTTGTGAGCCAAAAAGTTGCCCTGTGGGACGCGCTTACTGTCGCCGAGACGCTGGTAAACACTCATTTTTTACTGCTTGTGCTTTGCACCCAACGACCATGAGGGTTGATGGATGAGCGCAAAACTATACTGAACGCGAGCGACTTGCACCTTTACACCCTCATTTGGTTGCGCTGCATGGCTTCGACTTAGGGACGTGCTGCCTGTCACAGGAGACGCTGAATACTAATTGACAGATAATTGAGCCTGAATCTGAGCTACAAACTCAGCCGACACATTTGCCAATTTTGCTGCTTGTTCAACAGTTAGACCCATTTGGAGTGCATTCCTAACGGTTTCGCTTTTCACCAGATTTTCTCTACGTTCCTCGGCTTCCTGAATTTTTTGCTTCTCAGCCTTGACTGCTTCAGCGTTAGCTGCTGTTACACGAGCAAAATACGCTCGTTCCTCTGGAGTCATTTTTCGCGTGTCCAATTCATCAATGGCCCGCTTCAGCCATTCCTCGTTCCAAAATGCGGGATATTGCGTGGGTTCTGTTGTATGAAGCGTCTTCATTGTGTATACCAGTTTATCTAAATCGGTCTCTATCTCAGTTACAAGCTTGTTAAATTTAGCCAATTCTACTGTGATAAACGTCATCTGCTCATCGATGATTTCACCTTGTTCGCTCCGTAAATTGGCCACCGTATGAAAATGAGCGGTTGGTAAAATACTCTTCGCCAAAATGGCGATAGCGTAGATCTTGGGCAGATTGGCATAGTCAAACTCACCTCGCTCTACCACTGTATTGAACTTGTGTAAAGCGTAAAACTTCATCCGCTGCACAAAATACGGGGCTAAGCCCAACTGCATTTCCACGATAAACTGACTGCCGTTTTCGTCGGTGCAGGCTAAATCAAAAATGCCGCTACGGCTGTCAATAGTTAATGCCTCAAATACGTTTTTATCGAATCTAACTTCCCGAATAGGGGTGTCCGACTTTATGAGTGCCTGCAAGGCGGTACGCAAAAACAAACTGTCGGCTTCGTTACCAAAAGTGGCCTTAAAACCGTAATCGGAAATAATAGGAATATAAACGCCTGCATCCATGCGACAAAGTTACAGGAAACTTGACAGTGTTCAATCCGTAAGCTAGAACCTAAAAATACAAGTTCAAACTTACCGAACTGGGGCGATTCTCGTGTCAACCAAAGCCAGCTAACGAGCCAAACAGCCAGCCTTTCGAGCCGTGCGACCTGTCGACCGAGGCCCGCAAACACGCCACTCTTTTTGTTCATCACCCAACGACCATGAGGGTTGATGGATGAGCGCAAAACTATACTGAACGCGAGCGACTTGCACCTTTACACCCTCATTTGGTTGCGCTGCAAACCTGCCGACGGGACGTGCGTCCTGTCACCAGACAGGGAAGCCACGCGGAGCGGATCAACCACGCACGCAACCGCTTAAAACCGAGCGCGAAGCTCTTTTACTACGTTGCCGCGGAGCGATTGCCCTGTCGACCGTTAGCTACCAACCGCGCTTTTGTCAGCCTGCCCAATCGGGGCGATTCTGGTGTCGACCGAAACCCGACTGACGAGCCAAAATTCCCTGTCGCGGGACGATTGCCCTGTCGACCGAGGCACGGCCATCACGGTGTTTTTCAGCTTGTTGCAACACCCAACACCTCCATGTGCTGATGACGACCGTAGGGAGACATTTACACACATGGGATGTTGGGCTGTCAAACTTTGACTTTGGGACGTGCTACCTGTCGGTGGAAAGCCAACCTATTCGTTTGCAGCGATTTTTTGACTGATTGATTCAGCTACTGGGACGGAAACACCTGCTAATTTTGCGCTTTGTTCGAGAGTTAGCCCCATGCTCAAGGCGGTTTTTATAGTTTCGATTTCCTTCTGTTCTACGGCCTCCTGAACTTTCTTCTTTTCATTCTTAACTGCCAGTGCGTTAGCCGAAATCGTCATTTCATAACTCAATCGCTGTTCAGGAGTCAAAGCTCGCTTGTCTAATTCATGTATAGCTAGCTGTAGCCACTCCTCATTCCAAAAAGGGGGGAACTGGGTTGGCTCACTTACTTCGTGTATCGTTTTCATCGTATAAATCAGTTTATCGAGGTCACTTTGAATCTCAAATAAGCTTTTCTTGAACTTGTCCAACTCCACTGTAATAAACGTCATTTGGTCGTCTATCAGTTCGTCGTTCTGATTTTTCAACACAGCAATGTTTTGATAGTCAGTAACCTCCGAAAAAATACTGATAGATAAAATGCCGATGCAATATATTTTTGGCAAATCGTCAAACTCATAATCGCCTTTCCGAATCAGCGTGTTGAGTCGGTAAAACGAATAAAATTTCATACGTTGAATAAACTCTGGGTATTCGCTCAACTGCATTTCTACAATGAACTCGTTACCCCGCTCATCTTTGCAAAACAGGTCATAGATTCCGCTCCGACTATCACGAGTTACGCCCTTGATTTCGTTCTGGATGAATGTCACCTGCTCAATGGTAACTGGCGAATTGATGAGAACCTGCAATGCTTTCCGCAAAAATCTCGTGTCTGACTCGTTGCCGAAGGTAGCCTTGAATCCATAATCTGAGACAAGCGGAATGAATCGTTCATTGTCGTTGTACAAGTCCATGCGGTAAAGGTAGCGAAAACCGGAGCGTTTCCTTTGTCGCAGGAAAGTCGGTTTAGAAACTCAAACTTGCCTAATTCTGGCGTTTCCAGTGTCAACCGAAACTAACCAACGAGCCAGAAGCTGCCTTGTAGGAAAGTGCTTATTATCGACCAAAGCAGATCAACGAACCCAAAAGTCTGTCTGTTCGAGACGCGCAAGTTGTCAACGAGAAGCTGGAACTCACGCATTTTTTTACTTGTCTGGCGCACCCAACGACCATGAGGGTTGATGGATGAGGACGCTACGTTACTGAACAACAAGACTCCCAACCTTTACACCCTCATTTGGTTGGGCTGCCTAGCTTCCTTCAGTACGTGCATCCTGTCGCCCACAACCTGCCCTACTTAAATTTACTGTTCCTCATAAAAGCCTGTAACTCGTTCAAGATTTCAAGCTGATGCTCTGCTTTTACTCGCGAGCGATTGGCAATATCTGAGAAGCCCTCAATAACGCGTGCTTTTTTGTCAACTGCACGTTCGACAAACTTCTTTACTTCATCAAGAAACTGACCTTGTTTAGCAAAGACTTCTTCTTGTTTCTGGTAGGACTCAATATGCCGCATCAGGAACGTAGTTAGTTCCTCTGAATTGTACGGCCGCTTTTGCGTTGCGATTTTGTCACAAGTAAAAGTGTAAACGGCATCGTCCAGATATGTTGATATTGTCAGTTTGCTCCTGTTACCTACTGATTGCTGCTCATAATCTGCATCTTCTTGAAAAGCAACTAACTTTTCGAGCTTGCTAACATCAAGGTCAGACGCATCAACATTTGTCAGAATCCAAACCTGAACAGCATCAGGTTGGTTTGGCTGGAAGCCCCAGTGTAAATATTCTTCCAACTCAAGGTTAGAACCGCTGATTTTGTACGATTTAATTACGCTCATTAGAACCGTTTTTGCAAAGCTTAACAAACTCCGGCGTTTGCCCTGTCAGCCGAAACCTGCCTAGTTAGTGTCAGACTGCACTTGCCGGGGCATTCACTTTGTCACACGCAACCCGCCGAACGAGTAAAAACCTGCCCACTGCGGCCTGCAACCTGTCGCCCGGAATCCACTACGTAAGCACTTTATGGCTGGTTCACCCAACAACCATGAGTGTTGATGGTGATCTCGAAACTCAACTGAACAAACGTACCCAAACCTTTACACACTCATCATGTTGGGCTGTCAGCTTCCTGCGGGACGTGCATCTTGTCAGCGGAAGCCTGCCTGCGCGGAGCGTATTACTTTTGAACTGTATTCCGATTTGTCAAAATCTCCCGCGCTGCTTGCAATGCTTCTGGTACATACTTTTTTTCCTGTAGAATAGTCTCAAGTTCACTGTCAGTGTACTTCGCGTAACGAGTTTTGAACTTGCTAATTTCTTCTGCTTGTTGGGCTTTTCGGTTTTTCTCAACCCGCTCTGGAGAGGGGCCAATTAAAGCAATTAAGACTTTATTAGCTTGATTGCGATTAAGAAAATACGTGAGCAAGACAACCACGAAGACAACCGGAGAAAAGTAAACCATCAAACTACCAATACCAAACCCAGTCGTTACTTCGGCAGGGATGAAGTTTATAAGGTTAAATAAGCCCAGTCCTAAAGTCAACACTAGTAGATATTTATAAAGTGGACGAGCAATAAAAAAACAAATTACCGTAATAGTAAGCACGACAAAGGCTCCATACTGGTTACCAGAAAGGTCAACCCCGCCTTGTAAGGCAATGCTAATTGTCCATAGACAGCACACAATGAGTACTAAAACGGGTATCAACTGTTTGTATTTGTGTTGCATAGGCTTTTTTGATTAACTATTGGCTTTTTCAGGCATTCGTCCTGTCAACCGGAACCCCGACCAACGAGCTAAAAGCTGACCCTTTGAGACGTGCGCCCTGTCGCCGGTGACCTGCCTTTAACTCCCATTTTGGACCCGCACCCAACACCCCTGAGTGCTGATGGCCTAATAAGCTACTTGAAAAAATGCACGTACCCGCTGCCTTTACACACTCAGCGGGTTGGGCTGCCAACTTTCCTGCGGGGCGTGCTGCCTGTCACCGGAAAGCAACCTTGTACAAAATCTCTATCTTACTTAATCAAACTATTCTGTTTTTCTACAACCTTGAGAATTTTGTCTGACTGCTCAAATACAGGTATATCTTCAAAAGCCACTCCAAATTCTAAATAAAATACCCTGTTACCAGTGCGACCCCATCTATAATTTTTAGACCAAACGTCATCCAACCTTTTTAGTACATCGCGGAGATGCCTTTTTTTAAAGAAACCAACAATCAATTTTGCACTTTTTTCATTTGGCAATACCCATTCTTCAACCAAAATATCCGTGCTGTCAGGTATAGTGCCAATATTAGTTGAATAGACGGTGGCTACACTTGAAAATACATTAGTTTTATAAGCTTTGTTCATGGTTCTGAACAAGACCCTTCTGTAATAGTCAGCCATTTCTTTGCCCATGTCGTCACGGTAGAAATAGCCCCATGTCGCCCTATAGATTTTCATTTCCTTATTTAAATCAAGTAAAACCTTACTTAAAATAGATGGAACAGGTGGCTTTTTTCTGCTGATGTATAGCGTATCAATCGAAATGGATTGTGCATTAAGCGTCTGAAGTGTAACACAAAACACACAAATTACAATTACTCTGCTAAACACGACAAGTTTCATCTGTTTATGAATTAGATAAAGTCTCCTGGCCGGAGCGATTGGCCTGTCAACCGAAACCCGACTAACTAGCCCCAAACCTACCTAATGAGACGTGCAACCTGTCGCCCGGAACCCGCCCATGACTCACATTTTGGCCGGGCCACCCAACGCCAACAAGGGTTGATGGCGCGCAAGTTAGCTCATTTCACTACGTGGCTCCCACCTTTTCACCCTTGTTTGGTTGGGCTGCCCCGCTTTCCTCCGGGACGTGCTGCCTGTCGCCGAGAACCTGCCCCACAACGAGTTATAGCACTTTCACTAGTGAAAAAGTCGACTAAAAATATTCTTCTTACGGTAATTGCCTTTCGTGTTTTCTACTAACTCCATTGCTAATATCCGAGTCGTGACAAACTCGGCTTGATTTGACCCTAGATGACCATAAGCCTTTTGGTCATCGCTGTAAATGCCCTTCGCGGTGATGACTAAAGACCTTTTCCAATATACTTCTAACACTTTACGAAACATCTTTTCCTGCTCAGAAGTCAAATGTAAAGTATCGACATTCAAGTCAATTTTGGTTGGCGGAACACATCGTTTATCAAATGAAGAGAAGTCCCAATATTCATCTATGCCTGAATAAATCCCTTTTGTAATTACCTCTTGATGTTTATGATTAGCCAAGTCACACACATCAATGATGGACTGCTGGTTACGCTCATCCGAGTGAATCGACTCTAGGACAATGCGCCTGTTACAAGCTAGTATAAAGAAACAAAAAGTAAGAAGGTAAAGCGTTTTGTTCATAAAATCGCATTCTATTGGAATACTTACCGTTGTCTAATAGAGTGTCCTATTCACTTTTAAGTTCTCCCAACTAGGCGTTTCTAGTGTCAACCGGAACCAACCAAACCGCCAATGCTCTCCTAACTGGGGCGATTCTCTTGTCCACAGGAGCCGCCTAACGAGCCAAAACCGCCCGGCTACGGGGCGTGCCTCCTGTCGCACACGAGCCCACCGCTAAGTCATTCGCTGTTTGGCATCACCCAACGACCATGAGGGTTGATGGATGAGCGCAAAACTATACTGAACGCGAGCGACTTGCACCTTTACACCCTCATTTGGTTGGGCTGCAAACTTTCCTTCGGGGGCGTGCTGCCTGTCGCACGAGGCCAACCCACGCGGAGCGGATCAACCACGCACGCAACCGCTTAAAACCGAGAGCGAAGCTCTTTTACTACGTTGCCGCGGAGCGATTGCCCTGTCGACCGTTAGGTGCCAACCGCGCTTTTGTCAGCCTGCCAAACCGGGGCGTTGCCGATGTCGACCGAGACCCGACCGCTACGTTGTTTTTCAGCTTGACTATTCACCCAACGACCCAAGGGGTTGATGGATAATGAGACCACTCCAGACAACAAACAGAGCGTCAACCTTTACACCCCTTGCTGGTTGGGCTGCAAACTCTCCTCCAGGACGTGCTCCCTGTCAGCGAAAGCCTGCCCGCGCGGAGCGAGCAAAACGCACAGTCCGCTTTGAATAGACCAGCGCGAAGCTCAATCAAGCACTTAACCGCTTTTTGTCCAGCCTGCCTAATTTGGGCGTTTGTGGTGTCAACCAGTATTCAGCCAACGAGCTAAACCCTTGCTACTATAAGAAGTTACCTATTGGAAAAGTGGGTAGCTGCTCACACAAAATTATTTTGGTTTTTTACAAACTTATTGACAAGTGTAGCCTAACGAAACTGCTCTTGAAAATGTTGTCGACCCATACACGTCGTCAATTCTAATATGATTTACTTTCCCATCGCTATCGTACTTGTAGTTGTATTGCGAGGTTTTAACCGCTATGGTTGGTGCTAATGCTAAATAAACTGTTGATTTTTTAATCAAATTAGTTGGAGCTTTACCGCTCATTCCTGGTAACAAATCCCCAACCTGAATTCCATAGTATACTGGTGTAATACCGCCTTTTGGTTCAACTAAATCATAAGGGGGGAAATTAAAGGGCATAGTATTTTTCTGATCTAAATTATATTCGTTAGTAACTACACCACGCACACCATCAGAATAAGATACTATTGTGTAGGAAGTAGGATTGTCAGCCCCATTCGCGTATTGATAAGTGACTTTTACTTGATATTCGCTGGAAGATTTACTAATTAAGTAACCACTACTATTATACTGTAAGCTAGCTGATTGACTATTACCTGATGCATCCTTGTAGGAAACCTTAGTAATATACTTGTTATCATCAAGTATTAAGGTAGAGATTGGATTACTATCTGTTACTCCGGTTGAAGAAGTATAGATAATTTCAACTTGATTACTAGTATAATTAAGAGCCTGTTTAAAAATGCTTAAGAATTCGGTTGATGTTGGATAAATACACAAACGATTCATGGGAAGCAACTCCACATTCATAGTCCTTGCTGAGCCGTCGCGACCAGTTCATCCAAGCAAAGGTTCGCTCTACCTTCCAGCGCATAGGCACCACCTGGAAACCGGCCAACTCTTTTACTCTCACCACATCTAAAATTAACCCAAGGGACTTTTTAAGCCAGCGGGCTAACTTTTTGCCATAGGCACTGTCAGCTAAAATCTTACTCATTCGCTTATATCCTTGATCCGCTAAACGACTTAACACTGCTCGTGCTGCCGGACTATCATGCTGATTGGCAGCATGGACCACCACTACTAAAACTAAGCCCAATGTATCAACGACAATATGCCGTTTGCGTCCGTTGATTTTCTTATGCCCATCATAGCCTTTGGGAACGACGCCCCATTCACTACACTTAACACTCTGTGAATCAATGACACCCACGCTGGGTGAGCCCTCCCTCCCGGCTTTCTTTCGTCGACGTTCGACCAACTCTTTATTGAGTCTTTCCCACATACCATTATTGCGCCACTTCCAAAAGTAATAGTAGCATAAGGGCCAGGGTGGCAGATCGTTGGGTAAAAGTCGCCATTGGCATCCAGCTTTTGTTACATATAATAAGGCATTTAGAATAGTACGAAGGGAATACTTGCGTTTACGTTTGTCGGCCAGTATTTCTTCAATAACTTGCCAGGCAGAATCTGTCAGATCTGTGGGATACATCTGTTGTTGGATTAGCATACAAATTGATTACCCAAAAGATTCTTTCGACAGGAGTTTACCATGAACACCGAAGAATTCGTAGAAGTAATTAAAGTTGTCACTGAGCAATGCGCTCAAGCTACAATTGGCTCTTTATTAGTAGTTCCAGGCCGTAAGCCTGACGGCACTAAATTGGCTCTATCTCAATGGTATAACTCTTTAGGCGATATAGAGAAAGATAACGTGAACAAGATTATCAAAGAAGCAACTGCACAAACAACTTTTTCCTTTCTATGTGTTCTTGATGGAGTCACTGCCATTGAAGATGGCGAAAGCAAAGGGGCTCTTGAGCTTACATACATTGCGTCTGATGGGAGTCGGCTTTTGCTAAATAACCCAAACAATGAACATCTCCATGATGTGTTCAACAGTTAAAAGCCGTTTTTAAACAGGCTCTAAGCGTGTAAAATGCGCCTTCGCTAGTTGCTACTTTCGTTAGTTTACCCCCAGAATCATACAGATATTCTAATATTATGGAATTTGAATTTGGAACGGGTATTAAATATGTAGTAAGTAAACAGCCTAATGGTTGAACATCGGCTTCTTTTTCTTTACAACTAGTCAGTAAAAAATTTATTAAAAAAAACATAAATAAAGATAAACTCTTCATTGAATTTTGGGTAATATTTTTAAGTAAGTAATAGGTTTATTCGGAAAATCAATTCTCGACTAATGTGATACGGGATGTACCGCCTAGCGGCCGAAGTCTATCTAATTTTTCGACTTCTATAAAAATCACCGAAATAGTTGCCACGATTCTACAAATCCATTCGCAATATCCAGATCAAACGACCATTTAAAGGTAAGTATAAGATCTTTACTTAGTGTCGATGCAGGGATACTACGTGACATATTTAAATGTGTATCGTCTAGTTGCTGAATTGAATAACTATACTTACTCCCATTGGTTAATACCACATTTAGGGTTTGGTCCTTCAATGTCCACTTTCCATTAAAATCGGGCGCAGCTGTAAATGTGCCATCTTTTTTGAAATCCCATTTATAATTTTCGTAGCCTCCTATAAAAGTAGGATATGGAAGCCCTTCTTTACGGTAAATAAGCTCGGTTTTATTACTACCAACAAATTCTACTTTATCAACTTTCCAAACATGTGTAAGTAATCCAACCAAAGGACTTGGGGGAGTATCATCGGATTTTTTACAGGAAAATGAAACTAAGATCAAGAATAGGATTAAGTAGTTTTTTGTCTTCATAAGTAAAATTTACATCAACACTAAAGCTAAACAGATTAATCGTTTGTTCTGTCGAACCCAACCCGCCCAAACTCTACAAGCCCGAACTTGGGGCGTTTGGCTTGTCAACGGGAGCCGCCTAACGAACCCCAACGCTGGCCTGTCGAGGAGTGTGGCTTGTCGCACACAACCCATCCAACACCCACAGGGGTTGATGGATGGGAAAGCTACATCCCTGAGCAACAAGACTTTCAACCTTTACACCCCTGTTTGGTTGGGATGAAACCCTCCTTCGGGACGTGCGTCTTGTCAGCGGAAGCCCACCCATGCGGAGCGAGCAAAACGCACAATAACCGCTTAAAACCTCCGACTCTTGGGCTTGCTAAACGGCCCAAACAATCCTTCTAAAAGCATCATGCTAAGGACAAGTGTCCAACTAAACAGAGCCTTAAGAACGTCTTTTAGAGTTTCCATTTTTACGAATCAAATTTTGTCAGGCCACCGTTGCGGGACATTTACCCAGTTGCCAGCGACCTGCCCAACAAGCTGAAGCCTGACATTTGGGGCAGTTGGCTTGTCGACCGCAACCCGCCTAAAGAGCCCAAAGGTGGCCTGTCGGGACGTGCGCCCTGTCGCCGGAGCGATGGCATACACGAACCTTTTTATACCTGTCTGGCGCACCCAACGACCACAGGGGTTGATGGATGATGAAACCACCCAAGACAATAACCGAGGCCTCAACCTTTGCACCCCTGTTTGGTTGGGTTGCCGACTCTCCGACGGGACGTGCTCCCTGTCACAGGAAAGCTATCCTTGTAGGACTAAAACTATACTTGACTGACCCGTAACTGGTTGAACTTAAGCCAAGTTCTAGTTATGTAATACACAACTAGGAAAACATAGCCAATATATAAATAACCCATAAGTAGAAAAACTATTTCCTCACCCATTGCTATCAGTGTTGGCACCAAGGTAACGACAATGTTAAAAAGCTGGCTCAGTATTACCAACGTGCAAACACCCAGAATAGCTATAATAAGCTTGTTTGAGCTATAATCTCTATTCGTAAACAAAATGAGGGAGCTGAAATACAAAAAGACCAAGTTGGCGATTAGCGTCAGTGATGTATTAGCTAAATTGGGCCACTGGATGTATTCAATTTTACTGAGTGTAGCCCCCGTTGAGATAAGCAACATCAATACAATAATCACTCGGATAAATTTTAATAGAAAACTCTGCATAAAGGATTGATTTGAATCTGTTTACTGAGCCACAAAAAAAAGCTTCTTATGGAGCGGTTCTCGTGTCGCACGTTACGTTCTAAGTATCCAAACCGGGAAGGTTCTCGTGTCGCAGACGACCCAAAAAAGCGGCCTAACTCCGGCGTTTATTTTGTCGACCGGAAGCTGCCCAACGAGCCAAACTGCTTGACGTTGGGACGTGCTGACTGTCGCACGCGAGCCCGCAAACGAGCACTACCTTTTAGCCGATGCACCCAACGCCAACGGGTGTTGATAGTGGACACGAAACTCAACTGAACACACGTACTTACACCTTTACACCCTCGTTTGGTTAGGCTGCAAACTCTCCCTCGGGGCGGGCATCCTGTCACCGGAGCGGTGGCACTCACGTACTTTATGTCCGAAACACCCAACGCCAACAGGGGCTGATGGATGAGTACACAAGATAACTGAACGACTACAACTTGCAACCTTTACATCCCTGTTTGGTTGGGCTGACCCGCTC
Source organism: Spirosoma aerolatum (assembly GCF_002056795.1). NCBI lineage: Bacteria > Pseudomonadati > Bacteroidota > Cytophagia > Cytophagales > Cytophagaceae > Spirosoma > Spirosoma aerolatum. The sequence continues at coordinate 4,925,971 of NZ_CP020104.1, forward strand.
TCCCTCGGGACGTGCGTCCTGTCGACGGGAAGCCACCCCACGCGGAGCATATTATTTTTTTGGTCTGTTAAACCACTTGTAATCATTCCAAGGCTTCAACTTCTTCCAACGCTTTTGATAGTTAACTGAGTTTTGCTCGTCCACAAACGTCCCTCCAAGAGTAATCAATGTTTTTAATAGCGATTGAACGCCATAAAATTGATTTATTTCAACCTCAAACAGTATACAATTGCCTTCTACTTTAAAAGAAATTTCATAGAAAGGCAGATTGAAGAATAGAGACCGAACATACACAAAAGGAGTGAGTTTTTTATTGATGTCATCGCGCTTGCCGGCCAGCTTTTCGTAGTCATCAAAAGTAGACTCAGGGTATTTTGCTCTAAAATCAATTCGCTCCTGTAACAAGGTTCTGACCTGCTCAGAATCATTCCTCAAGGCATCGTTCACATCTTTTATACTCAGCAATAAAGGCAGATTGATGTCGGCAGTTATCCATAGTTTGAGTCCTGTCTGAGTGTCAAATTGGTGTTCAATTTCAGAAAACGGTGGTATGTCTGAGTCAAACTGTATCTTGTATGTTATAAGCCCCATTCTACTATAAAAGTGATTTTATGAAGCGTGAATTCCATTAAATTGTCTGTCGGGCGCTTATCCTGTCACACGCTACGTCAAAAACCCACTTTTTTCATACCCAACCGGGGCGCTTCTCGTGTCGACCGAAGCCGAAAAACGAGCCAAACAGTTCATCTGTCGAGCTGTGCGGTCTGTCGCCGAGATGCTGACTTACAAGCAACTGCTTTTACTGTCCACCCAACGACCACAGGGGTTGATGGATGAGGAAACCACTTCAGACAACGAACGTGGCGTCAATCTTTACACCCCTGTTTGGTTGGGCTGCAAACTTTCCTACGGGACGTGCTTCCTGTCACCAGAGAACGACCCCACGCGGGGCGAATGGACTACCAAATTACTACCTCGCTGAACGGCTGGTTGAAGTAGTCTTTGAAATCACGCACTTTTGACACACCTAACGGTTTGGACAAAGAAGAAAAATCTATTGTCAATAACCAAATAGCACTGCCTTCAGTCCAAGGGTCTGTAAGGACTAACGTCTTGTATTCGTCAATCATTTTCAGACCATAAATGTCTTTCAAGTCATCAACGACCCAAAGTGTGTGATTAAGTAGCCCTTTTATTACAAGCACCTCGCCACCTACCAAGCACCAATCATTGTTCTTTCCCACTAAGCCACAGGTTGGATCACCGTAGAACTGGAAGATACCTAATTCTTCTTTGGTGAGCTTATTGAACAGGTACGCATTTTCAAAACAATGGCCGAGTACCATTACTGTGTTTTCAAATAAGGTTTTGAAACAGGCCTCATCTTTAATGTATCCTTTATGATGTAGCATCTTTCAATTTGCCTAATATAAAAGGTCATACTGTCATCCGCAGCTAGACGAACAAGCAAAAGCCTGACCTCTAGAACGCGCTCCCTGTCACCGGAACGCTGAAAATGAACCTTAAGACTTGCCTAACGGGGCGGTCAAATTGTTGCACGAAAGCCCGAATTTGAAGTAATTCCTGGACGGGGCACCCAACGCCAACAGGGGCTGATGGTGGGCGCACAAGTTAATACAAACAACCGCACTTGAACCTTTACACCCCTGTTTGGTTGGGCTGCCAGCCTTCCCTCGGGACGTGCAACCTGTCGCAAGACAGGTGACACATGCGGAGCATTTTACTTTCGCCACTCATGGATACGGTAGCCAGTAGCTACGGAGTCCTTTGAGAAGTGGACGATAAGCCTTTTTGAGTAAACAGGGTCTTCCACGCCGTAATCAATGTCGATATTGTAAGCAATCTGACCTGTACTATCAAGCCCGTCTTGCGGCTGATTGAGAAGGTCAATCACCTCTTTGTAGGTTTTGCCTTTCAGGTTATAATGCTGAGTAAGGTCATCAATCATGTACTTTCGGTTGGGAAAAGTCATCAAATCGCCAACTTCATTCCATTTCTCTTTGTCAAACTTTTGCTGAGGTTGACATGAGAAAACAGCCATGAGGAGAAATACAAAAAAAGACTTTACCATTCTTAAAGTACTATTTGTCAGCCGAAACCCCGAACTGGAAACTAAGACCAGCCTAACTGGGGCGTTCCCTGTGTCACACGCAACCTGCCAAATCTATCAGCCCCCAAACAAGGGTTTACCCTTTCAGCCGAAAGCTGAAAATGAAAGCCCAAAAGCTTGCCTGTCCGAGACGTGCGCCCTGTCGCCGGAGCGATGGACTACACTCATTTTTATACCTGTCTGGCGCACCCAACGACCACGAGGGCTGATGGTGAACGAGCAAAATAGACTAAGCAAACACCGTTTCAACCTTTACACCCTCGTTTGGTTGGGCTGCTGACTTTCCCCCGGGACGGGCATCCTGTCGCCCGAAGGGTGACAGGCGCGAAGCGGACAACTACGCACGCAATCCGCTTAAATCCGAGCGACAAGCCAAACTCTCTAGTTCAAAGTTCGTCTAAGTGTTAGGTTGAGGTATTTGTCAGTTATCAGATTGATTAAATCATCTGTATTGGTAATTGCTAAGATTTCCGCCCTATCAATCACAATAACTTTGATTTTATCAGCTGTTAATGCGTCCATAATCACTGAGTTTGCATATCTATATCCATTCAGTTGTCCGGCAATTCCACTGGAAGAAATCAATAAACCTGTATTCGCACCACGGCTTCTCAATTTTGCAATAAATTCTCTACACTTGGCACTACTTAATGGGTTTGCTTCATTTTTGCATTCAGATATTAGTATTGGATCTAAAAAGTCAAATGGAGATCTTACACGGTTATTCCAAAAAACAACATCAAGCTCTTGGGCTCCAGTATTGTCTAATACATTCCTGTCAGCCACTCTCACTCCTTGAAATTTCTCTAGTAAATATATTGATAGATCTTCAAATATTTTTCCTTTAGCATCTGGATTAGGAGCTGCATCTGATCTATCCAGAAAATCTTGAATCCTTGCTTTATTATAATTTGGCATGGCTTAGGAATTTCCGTGAACAGCTCTGTTTCGTTTTTCAATAAGCATCTTCTCAAAGCCTTGGGATGCGATACCGTTAATAAAATCTTCTAGGTCAAAAAAAAGTATAGAATTGTAACCGGTTCCTAGATTATCAAAACGCTTATTATTACGATCAAGATAGAGAACAATAGCACCTTTTGCCTCTGACGTTTGCATATATTTTAATAACTGTTCTTCAGCTTGTAGAATCCGTTGGGCACTCAAGTTTCCAGTCTTGACTTCGACAAATATTGGATTACCAAAATAAGGAGTTAAATTTTTACTTCTAATTATAAAGTCAACCCCTTTATCAGCTATAGATTCGCTTATAGAAACATTCTGAACATCAATTTTGGAAAAGGTCTCCTTTATCAGATCGAATATTTTTCCCTCATCAGGGTTTTTACGCAGATTTGATATTCTTACTAATGTGTTTGTAGTTTCATCTACTGAAAGAGTATCATTTTCTTCTTTACGTATATTATATTTTTTCTTGCTTCCAATATCCTGGATGAAATTTTTCAGTGCAAGTTCAATTAGCGAAAAATCTTTAAAATTAGTCTGATAATAGAATTTTGTATCTAAGAAAAATGGTACTTTTAAGTTTTTATCGACAAGAATAAATGTTGGCTTTCTTAAACCTTCAGCAACACCTAATTCAAAAAGTACATTTGAATTATCGAATTCTAAAATTGCTATTACAAAATCAGAATCTCGGATTTTTCTTCTGATTAAATCAGAAAAAGTCGTACCTATTGAAAAGTCATAAAAACTATGATGCTTGATATTTTGGTTTTCGAGTAATGCCTCGACTTTAGTCAAGTCAAAATTAGCTGATGCCGATATATAGCAATTCATTTTGTGTTTCGTAAACTTTTATGATATTATATTGCTTACACACAACTCGCCGATTGCCGCACCTTCAATTAAGAACATGCTCCTTGTGTTGTGTATTATTCCGAGTCTTATCTTTTAGGACGTTTCCTTTGTCGAAGGCAACCAAAAAACTGCCTAACTCTGGCGTTTATCCTGTCGACCGAAGCCGCCGAATGAACTAAACAGTCTGCCCTGTCGGGACGTGCGGCCTGTCGCCGAGACGCTGGCACTCAAGTCTTCCGTTTGCACCACCCAACGACCGCGAGGGCTGATGGATGAGCGAGCAAGATAACTGAACACAAACAAGTCACAACCTTTACACCCTCGTTTGGTTGGGCTGCCCGCTTTCCCTCGGGACGTGCTTCCTGTCACCCGACAGCGACCCTACGCGAAGCGGGCAAAACGCACGTTCCGATTTTCAGACCCGCGCGAAGCCACACGCTACGTGTCAGAGTTGCCATGTCACTCCGTCTCTCGTGTCGGACGCGACCGCGCCACGGTGGCCCATTTTCAGCCTCCTAACTGGGGCGTTTCTCGTGTCGACCGCAACCTAAAAACCGCCCAACGCAGGCGTTTATGTTGTCGACCGCAAGCAAAACAGCCCGCCCTCGGGATGAGCTTACTGTCGCACGCGAGCCGACCACTGCGTTCTTTTTCAGTCTGTTGGCATCACCCAACATAGTATTGTACGCAGAACTGCGGAACTAAAAGTAGCTAACAACCTAAGTGTTAGCTACTTTTAGTTCCGCTATTTTTTTGCAACCAATGTACATGATTAGGTTCCTCAACAAATAAATAACTTGCACATTGGAATAACAAATTGGATTTTGCGAAGTGATTAAACGGTATATTCACTGGGTGCCAGTGCAACGGCTATGGGATATAGAAGGATACCCAACCTACTTTTTTGGCGATGATCATGAGCTGTACCGAATCACTAAACGAGGTGAACTCAAACGAATTCGGCGAAGTATGAAACGGTATACCCAGGGTTATGTACTCAAAAGTACATTCTACAGCCTAAAACAACTTCGTTTGCTACTCCGTCGGCATGACCTTACAGGTCGTCCAGCGGGCTTTTAAGGGTACTTATTTTATCAGCCGTGACATGCGTGTAACGCATGGTAGTCAGGATACTCTCATGGCCCAGCAGTTGCTGGATATAGCGGATGTCAATACCTGATTCAAGTAGGTGCGTAGCGAAACTGTGCCGTAACGAGTGAATCCCTCCCCTTTTTTGGATGCGGGCGTGAAGCACAGTATCGCTATATACCAGTTGAATGGCTCTCGTTGTTAATGGCTCGGCCGTTTCGGTATCGTCAAAGAGATACGTTTTAGGCTGATAGCGGGCCAAATAGTCATTTATAATGACGGTGAGTTTCTCCGAAAACATCACGATGCGATCTTTTTTGCCTTTCCCACCCCGGATTGTAATCAGCCGACGAACGGGATCAAGGTCGGTTAGACGCAGGGTGGCAACCTCGCTTACGCGCATACCCGTTGCATACACGAGCTGAAACAGCGTTCGGTATTTCAGACTGGTTGTCGCCCGAAAGATTGCTTTCACTTCCTCCACACTATAAACAGTCGGCAGTTTGTGGGCTTGTCGCGGATAAGGGATGTCGTAGTGTTGTTTGTTGCGGCCCAATACTTTTTCCTGATAGAACTTCCATCCGTTGATGTGTACGTTCAGCGTGGCCGGGCTTAGTCGTTTCTTTTCCTGTAGAAATAGCAGATAGGTTTGGTACTGACTATTGGTTAGTTCCTCCAGCGGTTTGTTGCCCATGTAACGAATGAGGGCAATCAGCGCCTGTTTGTAATTTCTTATCGTCTTAGGGCTATAGCTCTGAACCCGCAGCACCTTACTGACGGCTACAATAACCGGGTGACTGTCGTATTTATGTAAGGATGGAGCATACCGAAATGGTTTCCGAAAGGACTGTGACTTACCTACAGGAGGCCAGACGGGATTTGAAGCCAGATTAACCTCATCAGTTGTAGCGGTTGGTTTGTAAAGCCTCACAACCGCTTCATCGAAGCGACAATAGGCTCTGCCAAAAAGTTGTCCGATTTTAACGACCGATTCACGCGTGTTTGGAACAACCCAACACCGTCGGGAGTAGCTCCAGCGTCGGCCTGGAATCTGCCGGATTAGGTCATTACCAATGGGGTCTTCAGGAAATGAAACGGACAGTAGAGCGGAGTCTTTATCGTCAATACAAATTGTAATCATGTACGATAAGACTTTCCGATTGTTAAAAAGTTTCTCTGACAGGATTAACAAGATGAACAGGATTTCTTGCAATAAACAATCCTGTTCATCTTGTTAATCCTGTCAGAGAAACTTACTACAATTCAAAAGTAATTCCCTGTGCCAGGGGCATAGTGGTTCCGTAATTAATGGTGTTGGTTTGTCGGCGCATGTAGGCTTTCCAGGCGTCGGAACCCGATTCGCGGCCACCACCCGTTTCTTTTTCACCCCCAAAAGCTCCGCCAATTTCAGCACCGGAGGTTCCAATGTTTACGTTGGCAATGCCACAGTCTGACCCCGCAACCGATAAGAATCGTTCGGCTTCACGGAGGTTCAGGGTGAAAATAGCTGATGATAACCCCTGTGGAACAGCGTTTTGCTGGGCGATGGCATCATCCAGTGTGCTGTATTTAAGCAGATACAGAATAGGCACGAAGGTTTCGCGCTGCACAATGGGCCAGCTATTTTCAGCTTCGGCAATGCACGGTTTTACATAACAGCCCGATTCAAACCCTAATCCATCCAGTACCCCCGGTTCCACCACAAATCGCCCACCTGCCTGCTGTATTTCAGTCACGGCTGTCCGATAATTTTTCACCGCTAACTGGTCGATTAACGGGCCAACGTGGAATGACTCATCGAGCGGACTGCCGATTCGAAGTTGGGCGTAGGCATTTTTCAGCCGATTCTTCACATCGTCGTAGATGCTTTCCTGAACAATGACCCGGCGCGTAGTGGTACAGCGTTGTCCGGCAGTACCAACAGCCCCAAACACAATGGCTGGAATGGCCAACTCCAGATCGGCATGCTCCGACACAATAATGGCATTATTACCACCCAGTTCGAGCAGGGTCCGGCCCATCCGTCCGGCGACCGCTTCGGCAACCGCTTTCCCCATCCGTGTGCTGCCTGTAGCCGATACCAGGGCTACGCGCGGGTCGCGGGCCAGCCATTCTCCTGCATCGCGGCTACCCGTAATAAGGCACGATACACCTTCGGGTACGTCATTATTCCGTAGCACATCCCCAATAATCTGTTGGCAGGCCAGCGCCGTCAGCGGTGTTTTTTCGGAAGGTTTCCAGATGCATACATCTCCGCATACCCAGGCAATCATGGCATTCCACGACCAAACGGCTACAGGGAAATTAAAGGCTGAAATGATGCCTACAATACCCAGCGGATGCCATTGCTCCATCATCCGGTGGGCTGGCCGTTCGGAATGCATCGACAGACCATATAACTGACGCGACTGCCCCACGGCAAAATCGCAGATGTCAATAATTTCCTGGACCTCTCCCAGGCCTTCCTGCAACGATTTACCCATTTCATAGCTCACAAGCGTACCGAGTTCGCGCTTGTACCGCCGAAACTGTTCACCCATCTGCCGGACAATTTCGCCCCGACGCGGTGCCGGAACCAGGCGCCACTGCGTAAACGCAGCCTGAGCCGTTTCGACTACTTTATCGTAATCCGTACGGGTAGATAGATGTACACGGGCAATGAGCTGGCCATCAGCAGGCGAGTACGAGTCAATCGTCTTTTCGCTTCGGTCCGTTGCGGAATGCCAGAAATGCTGCCCTGTACTGGTTCCTGGCTTGACGGGCTGGGTGGGTAGGGGAAGAATAGACTGCATATACGTTCGAATTGTGGTTTGTTGACAGGTAGGCAAATCTACCCGCCTTTAGGCAAACAATGCCTATTTCACAACAAACTTTTTGGAAGCGATCGAGTTAAACCTGAACAAATGATATGACCAATTAGCCTTCATATGCTTCTTAAGATTTTGGGACTTCAGGGATTCCTGACGAACCGATCCTAAACCTAGTGGGATCTAAAGAACATCTGGGCCAAACAACTAACGTTATGAAAATCAATGGAACGTTGAGCCTGATGGCGATCGGCATCGCACTGGCTTCTACTACAACCTGGGCACAAACAACGCCCACCGGAACCGTCTCGTCAAGCTCCATACCGCAGGGAGCCGTTGCACCCGACTCGGCACCCGCTAAAGCGGCTGCCCGTAATCAGAAACGGGCTATGCGCCAGGCTCGCCGATCAATGAATCAGAACAGTACAAACGGCACGGGCAACACCACCGCCCAGGACGCACAGTATCGGCAGAGTTCTACTAGCGACGGTACGGCTATCAACAACAGCAACACCACCAATTATAACAGCAACAACGTTACCAATGCCCCTACAGGTGCCGGTAGCAACCCCAATACGATGACAAATTCGGGGAATACGACAACATCAGCCCCTACCAATAGCAACCGCAGCAGCATGAACCCAACGGATTCAAATGCAGGAACAGTGGAAGCAGTAAAAGGCGCTCGAACCACCGAAACACCAGCCGTAAAAGCAGGGAGTACCGTTCGCAATTCAAGCGTGGGGGATTTTATTGGCTCCTCACCCAATTACATAACGCTGCAAAATGCCCTTCAGTCGTCAGATCTCTATGAGATGCTTAAAGGTAGTGGGCCTTACACGCTTTTTGCACCGACTAACAGTGCATTTAAGAAACTGCCCGCCAACGTTCAGGCAGGCTTACTGGATGGCAGTCATCGGGATGCGCTGAAACAACTGCTGTCTTACCATATCGTTAGTGGCGCCCTCAATTCGGATGATTTAGGCCAACAAATTAAAGCGGGTAATGGCAAGGCTCAATTGAAAACATTATCGGGTGGAACGCTCACGGCTGCCATGGGCGCCAACGGTAAACTATCGCTGACCGACGAACAAGGCAATACCGTTCATGTCGAGGGTAGTGGCAACAGACAGGCAAATGGGATGGTTTATGGTATCGATAACGTACTCATGTCCAAAACGGGGGCATCGTCTTTTAGATAAGACGGAGGAGTAGCCGAAACGGGACGGTGGGAGTAATGAAGCTAGCGATACTGGTTTACCTTGCTTCTTATCGTCCCGTTTTGGGCTCATTTTTTCCATTTTCAGTAAACAACAAGCTTATTCATGCCGTTAATTGAATGATATTGACGTTTATATGTCCGTTCATTTTTTAAAATTCTTATATATTTGACCCAATTAATACACTCTGCGTGAAACGCCCGTCCTCTTTAGTGTCAGAAAGCGTCCTGATCGAGAAACTCACTCAACGCGATCAGCAGGCTTTTCAGTGGCTTTACGATCAGTATTCCCCCGCCCTGTATGGCGTGGTGCTGCGTATTGTCCGCGACGACGAACAAGCTGCCGATCTTCTTCAGGATATCTTCGTTAAAATCTGGAAAAACCTGGATGCCTATGATGCCAGCAAAGGGCGTTTGTTCACCTGGATGCTGAACATTGCCCGCAACAGCGCTATTGATTCCCTGCGAGCACGCAAAACTCAGCCTTCAGCAGCAATCCGAACGGATGAAGAAAACGTACATATAGTTGACAGGCAGTATAATACCGAGCAACCCAACCCAGAATTCATAGGTGTTCAGGAGGTTGTCAATCAGTTACGGCCTGAGCGGAAGCAACTGATTGACCTGGTTTATTTTTCGGGTTATACGCACGAAGAAGCTGCGGAAAAATTAAACCTGCCTTTAGGAACTGTAAAAACGCGAATACGCGCGGCTTTACAGGAGCTGAAACAACTATTTAAATAATGAACGTAACTAGATCATGAACATAACGGAATATATAGCGTCGGGCATCCTGGAATCGTACGTAATGGGCGCGGTAAGCGACCAGGAACGACGCGAGGTGGAGTGCCTTTCGTCTATCTATCCTGAGATTCGTCAAGAAATCGATCAACTAGCCGAAGCATTGGAAAATTATGCCCTGCTGCATAGCGTAGAGCCCCCGGCCTCGGTAAAAGATAAATTACTGAAAGAACTGGAATTTGGACAACCGAAAGAAGTTGAACATGAACCTATCATTCGTGAGTTGCCTACCAATGGCCCAACGTACCGGGTCACCTGGATCGTAGCCGCTTCAATGGGGTTACTTCTGCTGCTGTTCTCCTTTTATCTGCTGTCCGAATTGCGTACCAATCAGAAAACGCTGGCTGCTACCCGCACAGCAAACGATGCGCTACAGCTTGAAATGCGCCAAATACGTGACAATCAATCCCGTACAGAACAGACCTTGGCGCTACTACGCCAGCCCGGTTTACGAACGATAGAATTGCGCGGCAATGAAAAAGCCCCTCAGGGTGATATGATTGTTTTCTGGAATACGCAAACCCATCAGGTTGCGGTTGATGTTCGGTCCTTACCCAATCTGCCTGCCGACAAACAGTATCAATTGTGGTCGATGGTTGATGGAAAACCCGTTGACGCTGGTGTATTCGACGCAACAAACGGTACAGAGTTACTTCAACGACTCAATCGTACTGTTGCCAGAGCCGACGCCTTTGCCGTTACGGTCGAAAAACGGGGAGGCAGCCCTATCCCTACAACTTCAACCCTACTGGCCTTGTCGCCGGTGAACGCCTGAACGAGTCCTGGTATTTTATTGTTTTATAGCGACAGACCAACGCGTTGTGGTGTAGGGGAATTAGTATCCCAAAACCCGTTGGGCAGCAACCTGTTTCTGTAGTCGTCTGGTAAGCCTGATTTCTCGGGGGATAGGCCATCCGGTAAAATCCTAAACTTCACCAGAAACGTATATCTGAGCATAACGCTTAATCGGAAAAAATTCATGAAAACGCTTTTGTTATTCGTATTATCCGCATTTTTTGTTTCGGCAATTCACTATAATCGACCGATTTTCCAGAAAGAAGAACCGCCAAAGAAAGTGGTCAAGACCGATGCCGAATGGAAGAAAATCCTGACGCCTGATCAGTATGCCGTTCTGCGTGAACACGGCACCGAACGAGCCGGAACAAGTCCACTGGTAGAGGAACATCGACATGGTGTCTTTTACTGCGCTGGCTGTCATAGTCCGCTTTTCTCATCCGACACCAAGTTTGAATCGGGTACAGGCTGGCCAAGCTTCTACGCTCCGATCTCGAAAAATGCGGTAAAGGAATCGGTCGATAGAAGTTATGGCATGGTGCGTACCGAAGTAACCTGCGCCGTATGTGGTGGCCATTTAGGGCACGTTTTCAACGATGGTCCTAAACCTACCGGCCTACGTTACTGTATGAACGGCGTAGCCATGACATTTGAGAAAAAATAACGCAAAGCCAGAAAGGCCAACCGGTCTTAAAACATCAACAGGCTAAAAAGGAACCGGGTTGTTTATACAGCCCGGTTTTTGTATATCACATCGGCCGAAAATACGTTATCTTTGGGGTTCGGTCTGGATAGTGCCGTGAGGGTTTACATCGACCGTTTTTTGCTGTCAGCAACAGGCCAATTGGCGTCTGGCTGTAAATACTAGTCATAGAGAGTTTTCTTCAATACAACGCATGAGTCAATATAGGGAGCGATTCCGCGCCGTTCGGCACGCTTTTGGTGCATTTCGACAACGGATTCGACAACGCCAGAGTAAGCTGGGCAGCGTCAGACGCGGAGTAGGCCGACAAATCGTCAGAATAGCCGGTGAAGAACGAGTCAGCTCGTGGGTAAACACATATCAGGGATATCGAAATCGCTTACGCGCCTTCATTCATCAATACATTGATCCTGACTCCTGGTATTATCCTTACCTCAAAGGCAGCATTAAAGGGTTTCTCTGGGCATTTCTGGCCCTGGGTATTTATGTGTTCATCCTGAACTATAACTTCCTCTACCTCACGGGCTCCATGCCCAGTGTTGAAGAACTGAAGAATCCGAAACTTAATCAATCGTCGGAAATTTACTCCCAGGATGGGGTGATGATCGGTAAATTTTATGCTGAAAACCGAACTCCGATCAATTACGAGAACATTCCCAAATCGCTCATCAATGCGCTGGTCGCAACTGAAGATGCCCGGTTCTACGAACATGGTGGTATTGACCCACGCGCTATCGGCCGGGCAGTCATTAGCCTGGGCCGCGAAGGGGGCGGGTCTACCATTACGCAGCAGTTAGCCAAAAACCTGTTTAAAACCCGGCGAAAAACGGAAACAGGGCTACTAACCCGGATTCCACTGATTCGCAAAGTCATTTATAAGTCGAAAGAATGGCTGATGGCGCTGAAACTGGAACGAAATTTTACGAAAGAGGAAATCATTACCTACTATTTTAATACAGTTGATTTCGGCAGTAATGCATTTGGTTTGAAAACGGCCGCCCGAACGTTTTTCAACAAAGTCCCCGACAGCCTCAATGTTCAGGAAGGGGCTGTATTGGTCGGCTTACAGAAAGCAACAACCAGCTATAACCCACTACGACACCCCGACCGCTCGCGTGAACGGCGGAATGTGGTACTGGCGCAGATGGCGAAGTATAAATTTCTTACCAAACACCAGGCCGACTCCATCAGTGCTCTACCCCTGGAAACCGATTTTACGCCCGAGAATCCGTATTCGGGCCCAGCCAGCTACCTTAAGAATGCCGTTCAGGATTTCGTTAAAAAGTGGGGGGAAGAGAATGGGTACGATCTGTATACCGATGGCTTACGCATCATAACAACCGTCGATTCGCGGATGCAGAAGTATGCTGAAGAAGCAACCAGCGAGAAAATGAAGCAGTTGCAGCGTACCTTCGACAATCACTGGCGTGGTCGCAATCCCTGGACGGATGAAGATGGTAATGAACTTCCCGGTTTTATCGACTCTGTTGCCCGACGTACCGAGCGCTACAAATCACTCAGCCGCCGTTTTCTTCCTCTCTATCCCGACTCGATCATGTACTACATGAAAAATGTGAAGTACAAAATGCGGGTCTTCAGTTGGACCAATAAACGGGGCTACGATTCAACCGAAATGACGCCTTATGACTCCATTGCCTACTATAAGCATTTTTTGCAGGCCGGTATGGTCGCTATGGACCCCCGCACGGGGTATATCCGGGCCTGGGTAGGCGGTCTGGATTATGACTACTTCAAATACGACCATGTAAAACAGGCCAAACGGCAGCCTGGGTCGACATTCAAGCCGTTCGTCTATACGACTGCTATCGACGATACCTTGATTAACCTGAGCCCCTGCGACCGGGTTCAGGACCGACCTTTCCGCAAGGAGTATCGGGAGAATGGCGAAGACAAAATCTGGGAACCACGCAATTCGACCGGATATTACACCTATTCAAACATGACGTTGCGCCGGGCACTGGCCCGGTCGGTAAACTCAATCACCGCCCAGTTAACCGATCAGGTTGGCCCGGAACGGGTTGCCGAGTACGCCCACCGGATGGGCATCAAAAGTCGTCTACAGGCCGTACCGTCCATTGGTCTGGGGTCGTCGGATGTATCGTTGTACGAGCTGGTTAGTGCCTATTGCACATTCGTCAATGATGGGGAAACGACAGAGCCGGTGATTGTTCAGCGCATCGAAGATCGGGATGGAAATGTCATTGAAACATTCACGAGCCAGCACAAACGGGCCATCAGTTCTGAAACAGCTTTCCTGATGCGGTATATGCTACAGGGCGGTTTGCAGGAGTCGGGAGGTACATCACAAAACCTGTGGTCGTTCGATTTATTTAAAAATCACAATGAAATGGGGGGCAAAACCGGCACCACGTCGAACAACTCGGATGGTTGGTTTGTTGGTGTATCAAACAATCTGGTGGTTGGGGCCTGGGTTGGTGGCGATGACCGGAGTATCCATTTCCGCTCGACGGATTTGGGCGAAGGCGCCAAAACCGCGTTACCGCTGGTCGGGCGGTTTCTGGAAAAAGTGTATGCCGATCCGAACTTTAAAAACTTACAGGGCCCTTTCCCGAAAGCAGACGGTATTACTAAAAACTATTTAAACTGTGGGCCTTCCGATGATGAAGCTAGTAGCGAGGAATCTGACTCGACCGATACGTCAGGGGCATCAGGCGATTCGCTCTTACTCCAAACCCCATCGGAGGTAGAGCCGACCACGCCACCCGATACCACAGGCGGCAATCGGTAGCTCAACCATTTACTCAAATTTTTAGCCATCCAGGATTCGGCTGGCTAAAAATTTGCAGGAGTACTATTCACACAATTCAGGTTATGAAACGGTTCATACGAATACTTTGCTGGAGTTTATTAACGCTATTCGTTTTGGCCGCTTGTGTCGTTGTAGGTGCCTGGTTTTTTGAATCCCGACTTACGGATCAGGAAATAGTGGCTGAATTTAAGGGCCAGCGCATTCGTCCGGTTGTTCATTCGTATCAGGTTGCTGGTCTAAAAAATCCGGATGGCTCCGAGGAGCCTCCCCGGACGATTCGCTTTATTGAGACTCCGATCCAACCCGGCGATTCTGCGTTGCCGGTAGTTCTGTTTGTGCATGGCGCCCCTAGCTCGCTCTCGTTTTTCACGGATTTCTTTAAAGACACCACGCTGTTGAATCGGGCTCAGCTTGTAGCCGTTGACAGACCAGGCTATGGGTTTTCTGATTTTGGACGCGTTGAAACGTCAATTATCCGGCAGGCCGAATACCTTCAGCCACTAATTGACCGCTACAAAAAGGCTCCCTATCTAATGGTTGTCGGCTCATCGTATGGGGGTTCGGTTTCAGCGCGGCTCGCGATGAACAATCCCGACCGAGTCGATCATGTCGTATTCGTTTCGTCGGCACTGGGACCAGGTCTTGAGCGAACGTATCCTATTAGTTACTTTGCCAACAGCCCTCTCGTCCGTTGGGGGGTGCCACCACTGCTCCGATTGGCCAACGATGAGAAACTGGCTCACCGGAAAGCCCTGGAAGCAATTCTGCCTGACTGGCCTAAAATTCGAGCCAGTATAACCATGCTTCATGGCCAACTCGACGAACTGGTGTATCCGACCAATATATCGTTTGCTCAGCAGCATTTGGTCAATGCTAAGGTGAAGCAGTTTTTACTTCCCGAAAATCGGCACGATATCGTATTCAACAAACGCGAGTACATGACTCAGATCATCCTCGATATCCTGAACAGACGGGTTGTTAAAGAAACAGGCCATGTGAAGTCAATGGCGTTGAAGTAATTAAGCCAAACTACACCTATCAAACCGTTATTTCGATTCGGTTATTTTCCGGGTCCAGCACAATGCTTTCGTAATAGCCATCCCCTGTTAGGCGAGGCTCTCCTGCAATGGTATAGCCATCCCGTCGAAGTCGCTCGGTTAATGTATCAACCGTTTCTTGACTACCTACCGACATCGCCAGGTGTGTCAGGCCCAGGTATTGACTCAAGCCATCCGATGCCAGATCGATTATTCCAGGCATGAGCATCAGTTCGAGCCGAGCGCACCCACCGGGGAATGTCAAAAAATAGGATGAAAACCCTTTACGGAGATTGCTATATTTATCGTTGGCTGTTGCGCCAAAATAGGTTTCATAAAAGGTCCGCATCGTTTCCAGATTACGAACCCACATAGCTACGTGTTCAATATGCATAAGTTAAAGTGAAGAGTGAGCAATGAAACGTAAAAAGTAGACTCATCCAGTTATTCTTCACTTTTTACGTTTACAGCACCAGGGCAGGCATCCAGAATACACCATCGCCGAGCCATCGATAGCGCTCATGCTTCAAAAAATAGTCGGGATACCGCTGAATACCGTATAAAGTCAAACTCATTAGTGCGAGCATAATGGCCGACCGCTGCGCAAACCGATCTTTTGTCAGGAAACACAGGATTAATCCGGTGGCGATAATCCCAAACGTTAACCAGCGAAGAATAATGTCGCATCGGTCAATTCCCCATTCAGTTGCCAGTGAAAACATCGGCTGGCTGGGCGACTCCTCCTGTTCCATAATCGCAAATAGCAACAGATTCTGAAAGGCAATCCCCAAAAACATCAGGCATTCGGCTATGTCGATCGAGCTAATCACGGGCCGTTGAACCCAGACGCTTCCCCAAACGCCAGCGGTATATAGCGTTGCCACAAGGGGTTCTTTCAACAATAAAGCCGTATGCTTTGACGGTAGCCGAAATACGGCACCAACATACGCTACACAAACAGCCCCGAGCACAATACCAAACTTAACGACACTGACGGGCAGAAAAAAAGCCAGAATAATCACTAGCACAGCAGCCCCAATTACGGCCCACCCTAACAGAGTAGCATAGTGCCGGTGAAACTGATGCCGGGCTGATAAGGGTAACCTGGAGGCCCCTAACTCGTATTTTCGCACATCCAGCAACCGATCTGCCGTATAAATAATAAAGACTACTAAGGCCAGCACAACGGGAGTAGCCCAGTGAATTGGTTCGACATCCGATAACCGGGCTGCCATTCGGTTCGACAGCACAGCCCCGATGACCACCGGAAAGCTCATGTAGTAAATGTTGCGGATATAGGTTAGCAAAGGAAAGTTTACTTTATTTTATTTTAATTGTCCACAATTACAGCAACGTCTGATCGATAGGCGGAGCCAGCCAGGGTTCCTGATACCGAATAACCTCCACCTGTTGCCCTACCCGAACGGTTCCGACAATAGGCGCCCCGGTCGATTTAACCAGCATATTCTGACCAAATAGGATCTTATGCTTCCATTGTCGATAGGTGGCCAACGTTCGCAATGGTTCTTTACCTTGCTCACCCGTTTCTGGATCGATAGTCGTCAATACGCAACGGGCACAGGGCTTCACCCCATAAAAATTCAGATCGCCGATGCGAAACTCGCCCCAGCCATCTTCTTCGTTCGGCAAACTACCGTTCACAATAAAGTTAGGCCGAAACCGGCGCATTGACATAGGCGTAGCAAGCCGGGTATTTAAGTAATCGAGCGACCACTGACCAATGAGTAAGTACGGGTATCCATCGGCAAAACTAACCGCATCGTCATTAAGGGCATACTGCATATCGACGGCCCGGCGGGTCGTTTCAGGCATAAATACCAATCGGCAGGGCTGGCCCAGAACGTTGGTGAACCAGGTATCGGCTTCTGGGCTCACCGTTACAGCCGGAACATCTTTACTATCCCAGATAGTAACCAGCATAGACTCCGTTGAATCAGATACCGTAAGGGGGAGTATCAGCACATCAGTTGGTCGCTGACGATGCCAAATCCGTAGTTCGTCACCCTCAATGGCTACATCAATCAGGGCCATCTGTGGATTAGTCCGCTGGGTTAAAAACTCACCGGATGGCGTAACCAGCATAAATCGTCGGTCATACCGAAGCCCTTTTTCTTCAACCACCACCTCGTTTACTGCAATGCCACCGAGTGATTTTATTGGATAGATGTAGAGTTCAGAAATAGTCATAGTAGTTTACGGTAATCTTTTACAATTCCATCCTCGGCATCGGGCTAACGGTTTGAGCCGTAAAATCACCCTGCTCATACTTAAATTGTGCGGCAATGGCAATCATGGCGGCATTGTCGGTACAATACTCAAATCGGGGAATGTAGACCTTCCAGCCCAGTGATTCACCCAGTTGAGTCAACGCAGTTCGGAGGCCGCTATTCGCCGATACGCCACCCGCAATCGCAACTTCCCGAATACCTGTTTCGCGGGCAGCCCGCTTCAGTTTAGTGAGTAACATCTGCACCAGTGTATGCTGAATGCTGGCGCAAATATCCGCCATGTTCTCCTCAATAAATCCGGGATTGGTCTTTGTGTGATCGCGAAGAAAATAGAGAATAGCCGTTTTAATACCACTAAATGAAAAATCCAGGTTGGGCATTTCGCTCATTGGAAACCGAAACGCCAGAGGATTCCCCGCTTTCGCGTATTTATCAACCAACGGACCACCCGGATACGGCAGCCCAAGTAGCTTAGCCGACTTATCAAAGGCCTCTCCTACAGCATCGTCCATCGTCTGCCCGATCACGGTCATATTGAGCGGTCCATCGACCCGAACGATCTGAGTATGACCTCCACTCACCGTCAGGCATAGGAATGGAAAAGCCGGTTTAGGGTTTTCAATAAAATGCGCCAACACATGAGCCTGCATATGGTTTACTTCAATAAGCGGGATGTTCAGCCCCAGGGCAAGCGCCTTGGCAAACGAAGCGCCCACCAGCAACGAACCTAATAAACCCGGCCCGCGTGTAAAAGCGACGGCAGATAAGGCATTTTTCGATAAATTTGCATCGGCCAAGGCCCGTTTCACTACGGGCAGAATGTGCTGCTGATGCGCTCGGGAAGCCAATTCAGGCACTACTCCGCCGTATTGCTCGTGAATTAACTGCGTGGCAATTACGTTCGACCGAATATGACCGTTGACCAAAACAGAGGCCGATGTTTCGTCGCAGGAAGACTCAATAGCTAAAATGTTCACCGTACAAAACTAATGGATAATGATTTCTCCCAGAATAAACAATGGAAGTTGTCGTTAAACCGTTCCATCAAAAAGGTATCAAATTAGGGTTGAATTATTGGTTTACGGCTTTAGTGTACAACTGACTGACGCATTAGTGGTTCTTTATATGCGCCGGTAAATCGTAAACTACAAACCAAACACTGTTTAATTTTCTTTCTATCTTAGGCTTTCCAGCGCCGGATGCGTCAATTTTTTTCTATATTCCTGAAAACACTGCTCTACCTGTTTGTTACGGTAGTAGTTTTGGCGTTGGGAATATTACTGGGCCTGCAAATTCCGGCGGTACAGACACGCCTGGCTAAAGAAGGGGCCGAGTGGCTTTCCAAAAAATTGCTTTTTCCGGTTACTATCGATGGGGTTTCGATCAAATGGTTTGATTCATTAACCCTCGAACACCTCACTATTCAGGATCGTCAGGGTCGCCCCATGATCGTTATAGGCCGACTCGATGCCGACTACAATCTCCGAAATCTGATCGACTCATCCGCCCATAATATCCATCTGGATGAAATTGTCCTGTATCGTCCCGATGTACGGATGATCAAGAACAAAACCAATGGCGACACGAACCTTGACGATTTTATTGCTCGAATCGAAGAGCTGACCTCTGACCCAACCAAGCCAAGTATACCCAACCAGAATGTCCCCTTCACTGTCAGCCATATTCATCTGGTCGATGGCAAATATACCCTCGAAGATCCCCGTGAGCCATTCATGCACAACCGGAATAGCTTCGATTATAACCACTTCACACTCCAGAAGCTTAATGCGGAAGTCAGTGATTTTTTAGTGCTGGGCGATACCATTGCCTTTGATGCCAAAAGTTTGTCCGGTATTGATCGTGACTCGCGCATCAAAATCCGCCGACTCGACACGCGCTTTCTGTATTGCAATACCAAAATGGAGCTTGCTGACTTGTATGCGCACATTGGTAACTCCATCATTCGTAATGAATTAACTTTTTTATACGACAGACCATCGGCGTTTGGCGATTTCAATAGCCGGGTACTGATGCAGGCCCGTTTTCGGGATAGCAAAGTTCAGTCGGCCGATTTGGGATTTTTCTCCGACTACCTGCGTGGCCTGAAGGAAACTTGGTATCTGACGGGCAACTTTACGGGCACTGTCAATGACTTTCAGTTGCAGAAAACGGATCTTCGCTTTGGCCCAAATGGCCGAAGTAGGCTGGCAGGAGACATCGCCTGGAAAGGCCTGCCCGACATCGATCATACAACGGTCAATTTTGCCTTTACGCCATCGGTAGTCAACATGGCCGACATTCGGCAGTATTACCCGGATACGTCCTTCAATCATACCATTCAAAAACTCGGCACAGCTTCTTTCGACGCTACGTTTGTTGGCACTTTTAATAACTTCAGGACCAAAGGTACATTCCGCACGGCTATTGGCTCGGTAACAGGCGACCTGGCCCTCAAACTAGCCGATAAATCTGATCTGACGACCTACACGGCTAACCTGCGTAGCGAAAATCTCGATCTGGGACAATTGATTGATCAACCCGATGAGTTCGGTACTATTACGGGCGAAGGACGCATTACCGGACGGGGTACTGATTTCAAGCGGGCAACCATCGATTTCGACGGCAAGTTTAGTCAATTTGGCTGGCAACAGTACGCCTACCAGCAAGTAGCTGCCCGTGGCAATCTGCAAAAAGCCTTATTTCAGGGTCAGTTGCACATTCACGATCCTAATTTATCCTTCGACCTTGATGGTGAATTTAATCTCAGCGGCCCACGAAATCATTTCAACTTTCAAGGGGATATCCAACATGCCGATTTACGAGCTTTGGGGTATCTGAACGATTCACTGGTTGTTCAGAGTAATGTAGACGTACAACTGGAAGGTAGTAAACTGGATGACATTGTTGGCAGTGCTATTTTTAACAATACGATGCTCAGTCGAAATGGGCGAAATCTGGCTATCGAGAAACTGAATCTAACCTCGTCGATTGAACAACGTGCCAGAGTAACCGTCGATTCAATAGGCAGCCAGCGCTATTTCGACCTCGACTCCGATTTTCTGACCACACGCCTTCAGGGGAATTTCGAACCGCAGCGTACGATTGATGATCTGAAGCGTCTCGTACGTGAATATACGCTTCATTTTGCAGGCGATGCGGCTGGCATGAAGACATATTATGCTCAGAAACGCGAAGCGGCAGCCCGGCTGGCCAGTCGTCGTTCTGCTGATACGCCAACCCGCTATGGAGTCGATTATCAGTTGATTACCAAAAACAGTACGCCTTTACTGACCTTTCTGGGATCACCCGTCTACATTGCCCCGTCAACACGACTGGAAGGCCGCTTTACCGAAGACAATACCTCCTTTCTGACAGCCACCGTCAAAACCGATTCGCTGCACTTTGGTAGCATTAGCTTTGGGCCAAGCGATCTGGACCTGACGACATCAAAATTTAAGCTCAACGAAGAAGTACTGGCATCGGCCGTTATTTCGTCAAAACGGCAAGTCTTCAGTTCGCTGCTGCCCACTCAAAACCTACAGGTTGAAGCCTCGTGGGATGTAGACCACATCGACTTCACGAGTGATATTGACCAAGCCGACAGCAGTGGCTCCTATACCAATCATGCTGATTTAAACGGTGAGCTTCGCTTTAAAGGCGACGCCATTGACCTGACCTTCCGCCAGTCGAAACTTCGCGTACTAAACGGCAACTGGGTATTGAACCCGGAAAGTCTGATTCGAAAAGTGGGGAATGAATACACCATTCGTAACCTGTCGCTGGTCAATGAGGCCCAACTGGTTCAGGCATCGGGCAAAATTTCGACTGATTCAGTTGAGCACCTGGCCATCGAAGCCCAGAATTTTCTACTGGCATCCTTAAACTCCGTTCTAAACACAAAATTAGGTGGCAGTCTGAATGGGTCGATGGCGATACGGAATATCTACCAAACGCCCATTATCGAAAGCGCCCTATCGGTACGAGCATTTTCATACGACAATGCCCTGATTGGCGATGTTCGCGGCCAGGGTGACTGGGACCCACAGACCCAGCGGGTGGATGTAACGGCCAGTATCAACCGGAACGGAGCCAACGTAGTCACCCTGATCGGAACGTATAATCCACAGCTTAAAACGGACCCGCTGGCAGTTAAAGCGAGTGTCAATAATGCCGATCTGGTTTTGCTGGAACCTTTCACAACCGGGCTTTTCTCGAACCTGGGTGGCATTGCCAGCGGAACAATTGCCGTAACGGGTAAACCAGCCGCCCCCGTTCTAAAAGGCGAGGTAGCGATTCAGGGTGGGCACGGCCGATTCGATTACCTGAAAGCAGATTTTGCGTTCGATGATAAAATCTATTTCGGCGAAAATGAGATTATTACCCGGCAGTTGGTGCTGCATGATCCGCAGGGCAATACCGCTACACTGCGCGGAGGAGTGTATCATGACTACTTTCGCTACTTTACGCTTGGGTTCGATGCGGATCTGAAGAATTTCCGCATCATGAACACCACAGCTAAAGACAATGATGCCTTTTACGGACAAGCCATCGTGACGGGTCGTGCCGAACTCTATGGGCCAACCGACAACCTGACGATTAGGTCTACGGCAACCAGTAATAAAGGAACCAGAATTTATATTCCTCTCGATGGGGCAACGTCGGTCGATGCCGATGACCAGATTCGGTTTGTCAACCTGAGTAGTAAAACGCCGGGTAAACCCACCAGCCAAACCGCCACCGAATCAGAAAATGAAATCGACCTGTCGCGCATCCAGATGGATTTCAACTTCGATATTACTCCCGATGCCTATTGTGAAATTCAGTTAGACCGTCAGACGGGCGATATTATCAAGGCTTATGGCCAGGGGCGGGTAGCAATGAAAGTCGACACGAAAGGTGACTTCACCATGACGGGCAATTATGAAATTCTCAAAGGTGATTACACCTTCACCTTCCAGAACATCATTAACAAGCGGTTTGAGATCCGTCCAAATAGCCGCATCACCTGGACTGGCGATCCGTATGGGGCGTTGCTGGATGTAACAGCAGCCTATACCCAATATACATCGCTGGCCCCCCTGCTTGTCAACCAGTCAGCCACAACCACATCGGCCGAACAAACCCGGCGGTATCCGGTCGATCTGGTCATTAAACTCAATGGTGAACTGGGCTCTCCCTCCATCGGTTACGATCTCGACATTAAGGAATACCCTTCGTCGTCAACCTATCGGCAGGCAGTTACCGCTTTTGAATCACGACTACAGAGTAACGATCAGGAGCTAACCCGGCAGGTAAGTAGCGTTCTGTTATTCAACCAGTTATTACCGGAAGGCACCAGCCTGTTCGATCAGGGGCAGGTAAACTCAGGGGTTGCCAATAGTGTAAGTGAACTGATTTCAAATCAGATTAGCCGACTGGCCTCGAATCTGAACGAAAACCTTGACATAGGCGTATCGTTTGGTGGATTTACCAGCACCAGTACCCAAAACGATAATCTACTCAACAACCTGCAGTTGCGGTTTTCGTATCGACTGCTCAACGATCGGCTGCGGATCAGCCGCGATGGTGGCTTTACCTACGGCCAGAGCCAGTATAACGCGGCCAGTCTGCTCGGCGAATGGACGCTGGAATACTTTATTACTCCTGATGGGCATCTGCGTGCTAAAGTATATAACCGGAATCAGCAAAGTATATTAAGTCAGTACAACCTGACCAGTACCATTACGACGGGGGGGGGTATCAGCTTATTGTATACTCGGTCTTTCAATCACATATTCGGCAGCAAGCGCACAACGCCAGGACTAGTTCCACCAGCCTCAGCTAATGAATCGCTGCCGACGACTACGCCCCTACCGGGTGCCAGCCTTTTAGGTAAAAGGCGACAGGAACTCTAATCCCTATTGGATTACAGCACTAAAAAGGGCCAGGCACAACACTGCAACTGTCTGACCAACAGCTCTGAATAGTACCTCCAGAATAATCTGCATAAAATTTCCTGAGAAATTCCGGGGCAAATCCTTGCGGGAAATCGTCTGTCGATTTAAGTTTGTTTAAAATTAGTCTAAATAAGTAATTAAACTTATTAAACACCGAACGAGCTTAAGCCCTGTGTACCGGTTATGTTTCAGTCTTGAGACGCGCGACTCAATCCATTGCCGGACACAGGCACTATTTCCAATTAAATCAACTAGCGATGACTACCTGCAAACCACTCATACTGCTTGAAGAAACGGCTTTCTATATTACTCAGTGCCAGCACTGCCAGCGTATTGGCCTGATTTATAACAATCTGGTATTGGGGTTCAAGCATGAAGAGTTTATTGGACTCTGTCAAACTCTCGACTCGGTAAACTTTGACCAGAGCAGCGTTCTCCTTCCCGATGGACAGCCTTATCTGATCATTAAAACCGGTCATCCAGATATACAGCTTAGTTTATCAAAAGTCGAATACAATAGTTTTCGGGCTGGATTGCAACAGGCACTTCGACGCATGAATCTGCATCAACTTCTACGCCTTCAATCAAACTGATGGTCCTGAATCTAGTATGAACAGCCGTTCGTACTGGCAATAAATGTAACATGGATAACTACGTTTCATAGGTTAAAAGCGATAGTAAAGGAACTGGTCATTGTCCGGTTCCTTTCTTTAAACTATTCTGATGTATGCAAACTTCTTCTACACTGCTTGCCACTGCTCGTATTAAATTCGAAGACTGGCTTCTGGCTAAAGGGTTACGTCGATCGGGCGAACGATTTGCCATTCTGGATGAAGTATATTCCCGCGATGATCATTTCGATGCCGAAGATTTGTTTAAGGCTATGCAGGAAAAATCGTATCGTGTAAGTCGGGCAACCGTCTATAATACCCTGGATGTATTGATTGAGTGTGGTTTGATCATCAGGCATCAGTTTGGCGATGATGACAATGCAAAATATCGCTACGAAAAATCGCTGGGTCGCCAACAACATGCTCATCTGGTGTGCACGCTCTGCCATCGGGTAAAAGAGTTTTGCGATCCGCGTCTGCACCTTATCAAAACAAATGTCGGAAAGGCCCTTCAATTTCAGGTTGTGTCCCATTCATTGGTTTTTTACGGCCAATGTACCGACGAAGCCTGTGAAGCTCGGCTTGCCAACGTCGCTAAAGAAGATTAATTCGGAAAGGGGAAGGGGTAAAAGGACCAATTTTACTCTTTATGGATAGAAACCTCTTCCTACATGCTCATGACTGCCTATTCTATTGGCGGGCACCTTACTCGTCTGTTACGTTTACTGCTCCTGCTAACGCTCACCCATCCCCTGGTGGCTCAGCGGACCTTTACCAACCCCATCAAAAATTCAGGCCCCGATCCCTGGGTGCTCCAAAAAGACGGCTGGTATTACTATATGAATACGACCGGTCGCAACCTGACACTCTGGAAGACCCGGAACATAGCCGACCTTGCTACAGCCGAGAGTAAAGTAGTCTACACTCCACCTGCGGACAAGCCCTATTCCCGTGAACTCTGGGCACCCGAAATCCATTTTCTGAACGGCCGCTGGTATATCTATTTTTCTGCCGATTCGCTCAATAATTTATCCCACCGAGTATGGGTTATCGAAAACCAATCGGCTGATCCGATGCAAGGCGAGTGGACCATGAAAGGAAAAATTGGCGATAAAGAGAACCACTGGGCCATCGATATGTCGGTCATTGATTTTAACGGGCAGCTTTATGCGGCCTGGTCAGGCTGGGAAGGTTCAACGAATGGCCGACAGGATATTTACATTGCCCGACTGAAAAACCCCTGGACTATTGATGGCGACCGGGTTAAGCTGTCTCAACCAGATCTCCCCTGGGAACAGCACGGCGATGTGCCGCAGGCGTGGCAGAAAAATGGAGAAGTGCCTAAAATTTACGTCAATGAAGGCCCTGAATTTCTACGGCATAACGGCAAGCTATTTATTGTGTATTCAGCCAATGCCTGCTGGCTCGACTATTGTATGGGTCTGTTAACCTATAGCGGTAAAGGCGATCTGCTCAACCCCAAAAACTGGGCTAAAAGTCCCACTCCAGTTTTTCAGCAAGCTCCTGAAAATGATGTCTGGGCGCCAGGGCATGGTGGTTTTTTCCGCTCGGCCGATGGCAAACAGGACTGGATGATTTACCATGCTAACCCATCAGCAACGGATGGCTGTGGCAACAAACGCGCTCCCCATATCCAGCCATTTACCTGGAATACCGACGGATCACCTAATTTTGGCAAACCTGCTCCTAAAACGCCCATGCCTGTACCAGCAGGATAATGGATAATGCATAACGGTAGCCTTTTCATTATCCATTATCCATTTATAAACTCTCTGAAACAACCCTAATTAGTACATCATGAAGCGATTTTCATTTGTAGTCCTTTTCCTTATCTCCACCCTCGCACTTGCGCAACCCACCGCACCAATTGCCCGATGGTCAGCTGCCAAAGCCAACACCTGGTATGCAAAAGAGCCCTTTCTGGTCGGTTCCAACTATATTCCAGCCAATGCCATCAATGAACTCGAGATGTTTCAGGCCGAAAGCTTCGACCCAGCTACGATTGACAAAGAATTAGCTATGGCACAAAGCATCGGCATGAACACAATGCGGGTATTTCTGCATGATTTACTTTGGCAGGATGCGGCTGGTTTTACCAAACGACTCGACCAGTTTTTGAGTATCTGTGCCAAACATAAAATCCGGCCGATGCTGGTTCTTTTTGATTCGTGCTGGGACCCACTGCCCAAGCTTGGCAAACAGCATGAGCCAACGCCTGGCATCCATAATTCAGGCTGGGTGCAAAGTCCGGGTGCAGAAGCCCTTTCCGACGTGTCGCAGTATCCCCGGCTGGAAGCGTACGTCAAAGGCGTTGTAGGTGCGTTTAAAAACGACAATCGGATACTGGCCTGGGATATCTGGAATGAGCCAGATAATGGCAACGACAATAGTTATGGCCAAAATCACACCATCAAAACCGAATTACCTAAAGCCCGTAAAATCGCCATCGTTACCCGATTACTGCCTCACGTATTCCAGTGGGCACGAGCAGCCGGAGCTACTCAACCCCTTACGTCTGGCGTATGGATTTACCGGAGCCCCGAAGACTGGCAAAATGCGGCTAAATGGTCGCCGATGGAAAAGGTACAGTTCGAAAATTCAGACATCATAACATTCCACCAATACTCGAAACCAGCCGATCTGGAGAAAGTTATTCCAGCGCTGGCCTCGCTCGGCCGTCCGGTAATCTGTACTGAATACATGGCGCGGGGTGTCGATAGCAAATTCCAAACGCACCTGCCCATTGCAAAAAAAGCGAAAGTCGGCATGATCAACTGGGGCTTTGTAGCAGGTAAAACGCAGACATTCCTGCCCTGGGATAGTTGGCAGAAACCTTATGTAAATGGTCGCGAGCCCTCAATCTGGTTCCACGAAGTATTTAAACAGGATGGCACCCCGGTCGATGCAGCCGAAGTCGCTGCGATCAGGCAGGCAACGGGGAAATAATCAGGCGTTCTTCAAAAATTTTCAAAAAAATTACGACGGTGAACCACTTGATTCCCAACGAATAGACACAGAAGTTTGTTGTTTCGCCATTTTTTTTCAACGAACCGCTTGCACAGAATACCCTAAACGCCTACTTTTGTGCCACGATTTAGGAAGACGGCAGCGTCAAATAAATCAAAAAGTTGGTTCGGTAGTTCAGTTGGTTAGAATACCTGCCTGTCACGCAGGGGGTCGCGGGTTCGAGCCCCGTCCGGACCGCAAAAGAAAAAGCACTTGCCGCGTAAAAGCAGTAAGTGCTTTTTCTTTTGCGGTTATTTAAGCGTACAAACGTGTTAGATTCCTGAATTACATTTCTTTGCTAGATAGCCACCTCAACTCTTCCTCTATGAAACTCACCTCTATTTTTTTATGCGTATTGTTGTCTGTTCCAGTTTGGGCTCAGACAAACTATATAGCCACTTCACCACTTTCGACTACACCAGGTATTTACAATACGCTCGTAGGCTATGGAGTAGGTACGGTCCTCTCCTCAGGATCCTATAATGTGTTTACGGGCGTTAATACTGGCTTGTCAACGACTACAGGCTCATTCAATACGTTTCAGGGGGCATGGGCCGGTTATACGAACACAACTGGCGACAACAACACATTCATAGGGCATTCTGCAGGTGAAGCCAATACGACTGGCTCTTACAATGTCTTTATAGGCTATAACTCTGGTCATAAAAATAAAGATGGCTTCTGGAATGTATTTGGAGGTGTCGAATCAGGCTTCAGTAATACCAGTGGTTCATTCAACACGTTCCTGGGGCATTTTTCAGGAGCTTCTAACTCTACAGGTGTGGAGAATGCATTTTTTGGTTACAATGCAGGCGGAGGGAGTTCAACTGGCAGCTATAATACTTTTTTAGGTACAAGAACAGGTGGCGGGAACTTAGCCAACTATAATACCTTCGTAGGTCATCTATCCGGCCAAAGTAATACGACAGGCCTGGAGAATACTTTTCTGGGAGCCTATTCAGGAGCTAACAATTCGCTGGATATTCAAAATCTGTATGTAGGCTTTAAGGCAGGATCGTCAAGTATCGCAGGAAGTAAAAACACGTTCCTGGGGCACAATGCAGGGATAAATACCTTACAGGGAGATAACAACATCATTATTGGCCAGAATGCCGGAACGAACATTATCACAGGAAATGACAATGTATTGATGGGCTACAATAGTCAGGCAGAAGACGGTTTGCAAAATGCCATTGCTATAGGAGCTAATAGCTTGGTAGCGGCCAGCAACGCGCTAATTCTGGGTAGTGGCGTAAACGTTGGTATTGGTACTTCTGCCCCAACGAACCGTCTGCAGATTGTTAGTGAACTCCCCAATACAAGCGGACTAACACTAAGCCACTTAACCAGTCAGAGCAACCCCAGCCAGTCTACTGATCAGTTTTTAACGGTCGATGAGAAGGGCGAAATCGTGAAGGCTCGGTATGTGCTACACATTCAGGAGCCTTCTCAATGGAGCGATCATGTATTTAGCCCCGCCTATTCCCTTAAATCGCTGCCGACCGTTGAAGCGTACATACACCAAAATGGACATTTGCCCGATATACCTTCCGCAGAAGAGGTAACCAGCAAAGGCGTTGATCTGGTTAAGCTGAATACCCTACTACTTCAGAAGATTGAGGAGTTGACGCTCTATAGCATCGAGCAGGATAAGCGAATAAAAGCACTCGAAAGGCAGCTTCGCAAAAAACGCTAACAGCTGGCCCGGCAGTTAAGCAGACGTTTGGTAACGTTGCCTACATTGGCAGATAAACCGGACGGAGTCGATAGATTGATGGAAGATAGCTCAACATTCCCCTCCTTCAAGTTGGGCTTTTGGAAAATATTTACGCAAAAACAGAAACACTTTTGACTACATTGCACGCCCTACAAACGTAGAAACGGCCAGACCTATCCTTAGCCTGACCCAAAGCGGCCTAAAAACATGTTAAACAAAATTGCCATCGTAACCGGTGCCGCCAGGGGTATAGGTCTGGCTACTACAAAGTTATTCCTGGAAAATAACTGGCGAGTCGCGATGATCGACCGCGACGAAGCCGCACTCCAGCTAACTTCGGAGCATCTAGCCGGTACGCTGCCCATCGTGTGCGATGTTTCTATTCCCGAAAGGGTTCAGGATATGGTGTCGAAAGTACTGGTTACGTTTGGGCGCATTGATGCCCTGATCAATAATGCCGGGGTAGCTGTTTTCGAACCACTCGAAAAAACAGACTTCGACAGCTGGCGCACCATTATGGCAACTAACCTGGATGGTGTCTTCCTTTGTTCGCAAGCCGTTATACCGGCTTTGAAAGAAAGCCAGGGTTCTATTGTCAATATTGCCTCCATTTCGGCACTTCGGGCGAGTACGTTACGAGTAGCTTATGGCACCTCAAAAGCCGCGGTGGTTCACCTGACCAAGCAATTGGCGATTGAATTGGGGGATTATGGCGTTCGGGTAAATTGTGTTTCACCAGGTCCGGTTAAAACAAAGCTGGCCGAAGCTGTTCATTCACCCGAAATTATCAAAGCCTATTATGATGGTATTCCGCTAAATCGCTCAGCAACCGAACAGGATATTGCCGAAATGGTCGTCTTTCTTTGCTCGACAAAGGCCTCTTTTATCACCGGCCAGATGATTGCCGTCGATGGAGGCTTCGATGCAAGCGGTGTCGGCTTACCAGCCCTTCGGGCATCCAGATTGCGTTTTACGTAAGCGTCTTGCTGGCTTTATTTCAGACTATAGTGGCCTGCTTATCCAGTTGCAACCATATTGACACAGTCGTCTCATCGTCCGATTTGCTGGCAATACACAGTCGGCCCTGATTCAATTCTAAAATCCGTTTGACAATCGCCAGGCCCAGCCCGAATCCTTGCTGCTCGTATTGCTGACGATCAAACTGGGTGTAGGGCGCGATCTGGTCGTAGTAACATGCCTTAAAGGGTTGCCCTTTATTGATAAACACAAGTCGATACTGGTCGCCATCGCATGCGCCGGTCAAACGCACTTTTTGTGTGCAGTCCGAGAACTTAAACGCGTTATCAATCAACTCTTCCAGACATAGGCGAAGGCTATCCTCCGAAATTCGAAGCGATACAGATTGGATACTGAGTTGGTAGCTAAGTGTCCGGTCGAGTCTATACAACACAGCCTGAACGATGCCCTCGACCTGCTTAGCTGTAATACAGCAACTACCTTTCGAAAAGTAAGCGTAGGCGTTGGTACGAGATGCATCGATTTGCTGTAATGTATCCATAAGCTGAATGTTATCCAGGGACCGTTTCAACCGCAGGCCACTTACTTTGACCATACCCATCATTTCGACCGTTTCCTCATCGGATAACTGCTGATAATCATCCAGGACCAGGGATGATATACTGATAATACCAGCTAGAGCCGTATTGTACTCATGCGCAGTTACGGAGGCTAGTTTGTGGCGAAACGTATCGATCTGCGTTTTAAGCTCTGCTTTCCGTAAATCCTCCCGCTTCAACCGACTTTCAATTGTACGCAGCAGATTCTGAAAGGTGAACGGCTTTGTCAGGTAATCATCGGCCCCCAGGTCCATACCTCGTCGCATATCGGAGGTATCCGATTTGGCGGTAAGGAATATAAACGGCACATTGGCAATCAGGCGATTGGTACGGATCACCTCAAGCACCTGGTAGCCACTCAATTCCGGCATCATAATATCGCAAAGGATCAGGTCTGGAGCGTGTAGCATAGCCTGAGTTATTCCCTCCCGGCCATTGGTAGCGGTTTCTACCTGGAATCCCTGCAACGTCAACAGCTCTTCTACATTTTCGCGCATCTGAACGTCGTCTTCAATGAGTAGGATTTGTGTAGCCATGTATTCAATCTAGTTTGGCAATTTGTTAATGAATTAAAATTCAGCCCATTAAGACCTGATCAAAATCGATTCGGTCGCGTTGACGGGTAGCGAAATCGTACAAGTCGTTCCCTGCTTTTCCTGGCTCTGAATAGCAAAATGCCCCCCATGCAGTTCGATAAACTGCCGGGCAATGACCAGGCCCAACCCTGTACCTGGAATGCCACTTGTGTTGCTAGCCCGAAAGAAGGCTTGAAACAAGGCAGATAGTTCTTTTTCAGGAATCCCAATTCCTTGATCAACTACCTCGAAAACAAGATGTTGCTCGTCGAAAATAAGGCGCAGCGTAGGATTGCTTTTCGAAAATTTGAAGGCATTAGACAATACATTGACGATGACATGGCTAATCAGTTTATCGTCGACATACACCGCATGCGGAACGCCTACTACGCTGAAATCGACAGCCCGGTTATCGTTCCGATGGCTAAAATGAGTAGCAATTATTTCTTCACATAGCAGCACCGCATCGACAGATCGGGGAGAAAAGCTCACCTTTTTGGACTCAATCCGGCCGATTGTCAATATATCAGTAAGCAATGCACTGAATTGCTCGATCTCTTTTTCAATAACGGAGAGGTGTTTTTCAATAGATGCCCTGGCATTGGGAATGGGCAGATCCAGGTATAATTTGATTAAGTCCACACTCGACTGAATAGTGGCCAAAGGGGTTCGAAACTCATGCGAGGCCGTAGCTACAAACTGCGACTTCAGTTGGTTCAGCTCCTGTTCCTGCCGGAGTGATTGTTGTAAAACCAGTTCTTTTTCCTTCTGGCTCGTGATGTCGTTGGCAATGCCAATCTGCCGTGTGACGGTACCTGTCTCGTCGCGAATAATAAATGTACGAACCGACATCCAAAATAAGGTACTATCCGGCCTGACTCCCCGGCACTGGATACTAACTTCCTCCCCTACTTCATACAGACTAATCGCTTTCGCAACAGCCGGTCTATCCTCTTCGTAAATGGTATCGAGAAACGAAAAGGGGTTTTCGTATAAGCTCTGACAGCTCCGGTTCCAGATGCGTTCATAGGCCGAATTGACATATAGCAACCGAAATGGGTCTGTTGCATGAATCCAGAAGACCTCATCTACATTATCGGCAATATCTCGAAAACGTTGCTCACTTTCCAACAAAGCCGCTTCAGCCAGCTTTCGTTTGGTTACATCCCAGGCAACGCCAATCGCCCGTATGGGTTTTCCTTTTTCATCCTGGATTACTAAACCATTTGCTTCAATGTAGCGCACATTGCCATCGGGCCGGATAATCCTGGATACGATGGATTGCTTGCTATTTTGCGCTCTGGAAAACGTAAGCTCCTGAAAGGTAGACACATCATCGGGGTGAATTATAGCCAGGAACTTCTCGAAGCGCCAATCAGGCTGACGATATTCCTCACCGAAAATCTGCCACATCTGATCATCCCAGAATAAAGAGTCTGTTATTAAATCTTTTTCCCATAGGCCCTGTCCAGCCGCCTGAGTGGCTAATTGTAGCCGCTGATTCAGGCTACGTAGCTGACTTTCGGCTTCCTGCCGCTCGGTAATATCCCGAGCCGATCCGTATACTACCTGATTGATTCCGACCGCATTCCATTCAATGATCCGGTAGGAGCCATCTTTTCGTCGCATTCGATTGATCTGATTACGAATCGGCTGTTCCAGAATCGTTTCTAACAAATTTTTATAAACAAATTTCTGCTCATCAGGATGAATGAGCTGCAAAAAAGGAATACGCATGAGTTCGGTAGCCGAATACCCCAGCGTAGCCTGAAAGGCCTGATTAGCTGCCCATATATTCCCTCGGCTATCGGCAATACAGTGCATATCCAGCGACCCTTCAAAAAAGGTGTTCAGTTCCTGATTCGTTTGCTGAAGCTTTAGTTCGGCTTTTTTCAGGGCCGATATGTCAGTAGATATACCCACATAGCCAATGAAAGCCCCACTATCGTCCTGCAAAACGCTAACGGCTAACAGAATAGGTACCAGACGGCCAGATTTGGCACTGGCGACACATTCACAATAGAAAAAGCCTTCGGCAGCCAGTATCTCCGCAAACCGGGTAGCCGGACGGGCATCCTGAGTAACCGATCGATAGACAACGACGGGTAAGGGGTGTTCAGTTGTACCGGGTTCGAGGTAAGTCTGACGACCAATTAATTCATCAGGCCGATAGCCTAGTAAATATTCACAAGCCTGGTTGGCAGTCTGGATAACCCCATTCATATCGGTCGATACGATCGCTTGCCCGGCATGTTTTAATATAGCCTGATGGAGGGTTGACAAACGTCGGATTTCCTGAGTTCGCTCTTCTACCCGCCATTCAAGCAGTTCTGTATAGCCCTTTAGCTGTTTATCCAGTTGCTGCTGGCGTAGGCCAATGGCTAACAGGCGTCCTACTTCCTGCGCAATCTGAAGGTACTCCTCCTTAAAGAAATGAGGGGTTACCGACATCAACGTAAAGGCCCCAATACAGTCTTTCTGGCTGTATAATGGAATGGTGACCTGTGAACGAAAACCGTTCAGGCTAGGTAATAAATCAGGAGGTATACCGGTTGTGTCGGTCTGTACATCCGGGTAATAGATCAGTTGAGTGGGTATCTGGTTTTGCAGGAATCGCTCATCAAAGTAACGGGCTGGCACCGCCAGGGTGGGGTTAGTTTCCAATTCCCCCTCAATTACCCGGCATTGAGCTTCCGCCAGCCCTGTCTCCCTATTGATTTGAAATACCGAAATCCGATTACAGGGCACCATGGAATACATATATTGCATGGCAATGGACAGCGGTGGCTGATCATTTATTCGGGAATTGAGCAAGGCCTGATCAATAGCATGCAGGCCTTCCAGCCGATAGTTTACACGTTGTATGGCTGCTTCCTGTTGCAATCGCAGGAGTACATTAGCAATTAACGTACTGAATGTCTCTAACAGCGATATATCGTTTTGGTCCCAGCTATGCGGTTTACTGATTGTATAAAACCCGATAAACCCCTGCGTTTTTCGCTTCTGAATCAAGGGAACGGCAATCATTGAATACACCGAAATGAAATCAAAGAAGGCCTTTTCCTGAATCTGATCCGGCGTAAGTTCGTTAATCTGTAAGCGGATAAATTCGCCATTTTCCAGCTTTGGCCGCATCCAGTCGAAGCACTCCTGGGGTCGGTTCTGAATTTTAGCTTTCCTTAACGAATGCCCAGGTGTACACCATTCGTGCATGCAGTAGCCTTCCTGATAATCGTCGGAGTACATAAATACCGATGCCCGTTCAGCATCAATATACTCGCCAATCTCTTGCAGGGCTTTACTAATATACCGATCAGCCTGATCGGTTTTTAGGGTAATGAACCGGCTGGAAATGGTCGAGATGATTGACTCCATAGCCAAACGTCGCTGCAGACTATGTTCATATCGTTTCTGTTCACTGACATCCTGAATAGTCACTATGATCTGGCCACCCATTGGAGTTAACGTAATATCCTGCCACAGGCTTTCACCAGCTTGCTCCTGCCGCTTACCCATATGCTGTGGCTCACCCGTCTGGAAACTAGTTTCCAGCGATCGAATGAACTCCTCTCCCAGCGTATTTATACTGATCATCTGGCCTGTAAGCGCTTCCTGGGTTTGCCAGACCATGTGGGCAAACGCCTTATTAACCAGCTTATAGCGAAAGTCAATGAGTAATCCCTGCGCATTCTGCACCGGCTCTACGAAAGCAACTCCCTGCGACGAAGTATTAAACCAAAGCGCCAGATCCGTTTCCATTAGCACATACTAGTATTCATGCAGTAGTCTGATTTTAAGCAGATAACCAGTTTTTAAAGTAACGAAACCGTGCTTTCGGCAAAATCACTTCCTGATGTTTGCCCCCTGCTTCTATTAATAAGCAGTGCTTACCTTTGTCCCAATACGTATAGTTCAGGATGCTTTTCCGGTGCAAAATAATATGCCGATTTACCCGAAAAAACTGGGCAGGGTCTAGCTTGGCAGTCAATGTGTCGAGGCTTGTATCGATCTGGAACGCACCTAATGGATGATGGACAAAGTACTCCCGTTTATGGGTGCAGAAATAACTACATTCGTCGATGCGTAGAATCATGTACCCTTTCTCATCGCGTCCCCGAATCGTTTTTAAGTACGGACTTACAGCACCAGTATCCCTTCGCTGCTCATAATTCCTCTTCAATCGACTCTCTATTGCATTCAGCAAATCGCGGAGCAGAAAGGGCTTTGTCAGGTAATCATCGGCTCCCAGCCCCATCCCTTGTCGCAAATTTGCCATATCTGCTTTGGCAGTTAAAAAAATAAATGGAATATGAGCCGTATCCGGGCAGGTGCGGATACTCTCCAATACCTGATAACCGCTTACGCTGCCCATCATTATATCGCACAGAATCAGGTTGGGAAGCCATTGACGGGCTTGCTTCAAACCCGTTATGCCATCTTCAGCGGTACGTACGTCATATCCATTCAATGCCAATTGCTCAGCTACATTCTCCCGGATTTGTGCAACATCGTCAATTATGAGTATTTGCTTCAACATGTGTAGATAAGATACAACGCGAACTACGCATTCGCTAGCTATCAGCCACTGAATGCATTGACTAAACCCAATTATGTTTGTTGAGTTGCCAGCGCCCGGAGAATACTCTATGTCAGGCAGCCTGAGAGGCTTACTTACTATGTCTGCAGAAAAGAAAAGACATTGATCGCTGATTGATGAGGTCCATTAATTAAGGGGATGGTCTCACGTTTACGAACAATCCATTAAGCAAATATATTTACATAATTTTCAATAAAAAAAATACAAGTAATCCTACTAATTGGTAAGTAAAATAAAAATACCACTAACAGAAAATACATATATTCATATTTACCATATTCTAGATTTGTTTCTCTATATGTAAAATACGTATTAACTGATAACTATTAGGTAGTCATACCCTGTCCTTACGTACTCAATATATGTACATAAAAGCTTCCACTACTAACGCCTGGGAACCTACTCTAAGGGTACATGGATTTTACCGTATTGATATCTAGTGCCGACAAACCCTGACGCTGACTTATAAACGTCGATCCATCTTTTCTTGTCATCGTCGGTAAACCATTTCTCGAAAAGTCATAGGAACCGTACATCATGATTGAGCTTAAATCCAGCTCCCCTGCGTAATCGAACCCATCCATTCCTCGTTGAACGTACGTCTGGAAATCGGACTCATAACCAGGCAGTATATTAGCTGTATTTATGGTAACGTACACATCCCGGTCTGCCCGGCTCTGTTCGTGCCACAACCCAATGGTGTGACCAATCTCATGAATCGTATTACCGGTGGTGCACATACTCGACAGGTTTATGTATTGGACACTGCCGATATATCCCACGTTGGACGAGCAACCTGGACCAGGTCGAA
The DNA here is from genome assembly GCF_002056795.1 of Spirosoma aerolatum. Lineage (NCBI taxonomy): Bacteria > Pseudomonadati > Bacteroidota > Cytophagia > Cytophagales > Cytophagaceae > Spirosoma > Spirosoma aerolatum. Next base: position 4,962,262 of record NZ_CP020104.1, read on the forward strand.
ATAAGACATACCCTCGCTGGGTGGTACGGAGCACAAACCGAATTGGAGTATTAGCTTCCCAGTGAGCAATCGCGTCGGTTACCCGAGCCTGATTGGGGAGTGCTGGATCAATAGCGTAATAAACGATTTTGTTGGGCCAGCGAGAAGATACTTTCGAGCGGCCGGTTCCCTCTGTATGCAGATCGGCTGCCCCATTAATCGAGTCTGGCTTTATCAGGATATCGCTCTGAAAAACTGCCTGACCGTTGATGAGGGAATACGCAATTTCCTCCCCATTCAGCATACCTGTTTCTGGTAGCCCCTGTTGAAGAGGGAATGCTTCTTCAGGACGGGTAACGTTTACTTTTGGGCTAACTTCCTGCTCTTTTTCAGTTGTATTCTGCGAGCAACTCAGTAAGCTACAGACAAATGCATAAAGCAATATAGAGATTAATTTAGTTTTCATGGGTGGTTAGTGGCAAGATCATTAACGATGTCAATACGTCTTCATCATTCTGGTAAAAACTAGATTTATCAAGGAATACGGAGCAGCCTAATTCCAGGCAACGCTTTCGGGCGAGCCTGTCAGTCGAAGCACTGTAAACGATAACAGGTATTCCTTTCCAGTCAGGATCGCCTTTTAGCAGACGTAATACATCATATCCAGACAGGATAGGCATAGACAGATCCAGTAAAATCAGATCGGGAAACCGGGAATCCAAACGATGGGTAAGCTGTGTAATCAGATCTGCGCCATCGCTAAAACAGCGGATAGCATACGACTCAGTTTGTTCGTCAGAAATGGATTGCGCCAGAAAATGCTCATCCTGGTCATTATCAACCAGATAAATCAGTGGTTTGTGGAATGCATTCATATGGTAGGTCACGAAAGTAGTTACGGTGAACATGTAGTCTGCGCTAATGGGCAATACACACAGTTATGCCCTATCGAATGGTTGACTAACGAATCATCCGATAAGGCTAACCTAGTATACACCCTCATAAAAGTCTACTGACCATCATCCGTTCATGCGTGAAATGACCCTTTTGCCGGATGAAATGACCTAAAACAATTTACCAATCACTTACATATCAATACAGATAGTTACTACTTATCTATATTTCACAACAAAAAATCACCTACTTGATCCATAGCTTACCCCCTCGATCAAAACAGAGCAGGCGGTACTGATAGGTCGGTACCGCCTGCTCTGTTTTGATCAACCCATATAGCCTACATTTTCTCGGCAACAAGATATACTTGTGGATCACCCATTTGGTAGACGATCCCGTCGGTTGAGTTATAGACCGCTATTGTTTGTAAGCCGAAGTTTGCCAGCAGCCGTTTCATCTCAGCAAGCGTATACACATAGTGTTTGAAGTAGTGGGTTTCCACCTTTCCTGCTCTAGTATAGGTAAGTTCTGTAGTCAGGCAACTCTCGTCGATGTTATATCCATTGTGAATATCCATTAGCAGGTCGCCCAGAACGTACTGCTTCGTACGCGGAAAATTAGGCAAAATGCTTTCGGCGAGCAGGCCCGAATTAATTACTAATCGCGATCCCGGCTTTAGAGCCTCAGCCACTTTACTGACAAACACCTGCATGCCCTCGTGCGCTACGTACCCAAAGCTATTTCCTAAACAGTATGCCCCATCAAAACCCAAAGGCAACTCTATTGTCAGAATATCACCCAGAATCAGGTTCATCGACAGTTGTTCAGCTGCCAGTTGATTGCGAAGAGCTTGCATAAACTCAGCGGAAATATCCACACCTGTCAGGTTAAATCCTCGTTTGACTAGTTCGACTGCATGCCGGCCAAATCCGCAGGGAATATCCAGTACGTTAGCACCGGGGGCGATTTCCAGTTCTTTGACAAGGAAATCAACTTCACGCTGTGTCCATTCTGGCGTCATGGCTCTTTCCCACATTTCGCAGTTCAGGCCTGCAAAAAAATCTTCGTACCAATTATTTTTAATTGTTGTCATTGTCTTTATTAACAGGGCCTTAGCCCATTAGTAGTTAGTTTAATTGAAATCAACGGACTAGACCTGAGCAAGCCGCGTGGGCTGGTCATTGGTCTAGTCTTATCTGCAAGCATACAGAAGCCAGCCATAGCAAAGCTGTCCAGGAAATACCCAGCTAAATCTGGCTATACGTATCAAGGCAAATCGGAGCCAATCGAACGGTTGACGGTTAACTGGTCAATCCGAATCGGCTCAACTGAAGGAAGATAAACGATGAACCCGCGTAGGGTTCTCAGGCCATGGTAGGCACCGGCAGTGTATTTATGTACAGAGCAAAGCTAATGAATTCGTTTGTCAGAAACCCTATGCTCAATGACTCAATAGCTACTGATCCACCTTAACGAGGAATACAAATAAAAACACCCCGAATGGCTCATAACCGTTCGGGGTGTTTACTCTGGTTTTAGTAGCGCTATTTAAGCGAATACGCTTTTACTGTATTGTGAAAAAAAGTTGGCACATAAAGCATCTGGTTACTGGAGCTATAACCAATGTCGGCCGAATTGATTTTCTCTTTCGACGTATCGAGTTTTAACTCCGTTTTGCCATCGGGCTGTACGTACCAAATCTTCCCCGCCCATTCCGTGACGACGTATTTTTTGTTACCCAGGGCAACGATCCCATCGATTCCGCCCATACCCTTAGCCAGCGTTGTCAGTTGTTTGGTAGCCGGATTCATTGACAATAACGAGCCGTCGCCATTACCAATCAGCAGTTGATTGTTTTCAAACAGAAGGCCGTTCGGCCCCTTAAGCGGAGCGCCTGCCAACACCAGACTTGGTTTGCCACCCGTAATGGCCCAAACCTTGCTGTCATCTGAATCCGATACATACACAATGCCTTTCTGGGTATCGATGGCAATATCATTCAGGAACTTAGCCCCTGCTACCGGATACCGATTGAGTATTTTACCTGTTGCCAGCGACACTTCAGCCACCTGATTCATCTCGGTAACGTACAGTTTGTCGCCCAGAATACCCATCCCTTTGGTGGAGTTGAGACCTTCGGTGAATTTTAACTTAATCACCTTGCCATCCATGCCCACTTTGGCGAGGTAGCTACCTTTGTTTTGCAGGGTTGGGTTTCCATTGATGCAGGCTACGTACAGCACTTTTTTGGCAGGATCTACCAGCACGCATTCAGGGGTTCGGAGCGTAGTATCGGTTTCCCAAACAGGTTTTAAATGAATGGTTTGTGCCTGAGTGATCGTAGAGCAGGCAATCAGACTCATACAGGCGATAACGAGTGTTTTTCTCATCGATTGGTTGGTTTTGAGGAACAAATGAAAGCTATCTCATAATCGTTGATATAGCGCGGCCAATCTATCGAATTTTCGCCAATAAACACATCTGGCCTAGCCAGTGAAAGCCTCTTACACCCTATATCCGAGTGAATGGTAATAGCTGGTTCACAAAAAGTCTTTCTGGCAGATGCAACCCCGCCCAAACGATTAACATCTACGCTATAAAACAGCTTAAACCCGTTAACTCGTTTTACGAATGACCCGTTCTCTCTTATCCATTTGCCTGCTTGTGTCTATCAGTTCATGTTCATTTACCAGACAGTGGCAGGGCACCTCAAACGCCCAACAAACCAAAGCCACTTTCAAGGAACTAACTGGCCGACAGACATTCACGCTTCATGTGCCCGAAAACGATATTTATCTGGCCTATCAGTTTATTGAAAGCGATGGAGAAATGTCGGCTTCCGTAAAATCACCTTCGGCTACCGTTTTCCATAAGAGAATCGGCGCATCCGAAGCCAATACATTGCACCTGGTCAATCAGAAAGGAGCTGAATACAGCGTGACAATTAAAGGGAAACGGGCCTCCGGCGCGTTCGATGTTCGGTTCGTAGCCACGTCGAATTAATAGGTCGTATACCCTCCTCCAACCCCTCTCCTGTTTTAGGAGAGGGATGCAAAGCAGGCTAGAAATTAGATATAGGCGATGCAGTCCATTTCGACCAGTGAATCGCCGGGAACACCACCATACACGGCTACCGTTGTACGAACAGGAGGTTTGCTACCAAAACGGCCTTTGTACACTTCGTTCATGGCTTTATAGTCGTTCAGATCATGTAGGAACACATTGACTTTCAATACCTTTTCCATCGATGACCCGGCCTTGATCAACTCTTTTTCCAGTTCTTTCAGTACTTCGTCGGTGTGTACTTTAATATCACCCTCTTTGTGATAGCCCTTTCCGGCCACAAATACAAGATTACCCAGCTTGGTAGACCCCGAAAAGAGAGGCACATCCTGGTGATGCTCTACATTAAACACTTCTTTTTCAGGTGCAGCTTCAGCGGCCACGGCTTTCGTAGTAGCGCCCAGCCCAATCGCTCCGGCGGCTGATGCGAAAAGGCGTTTTAAGATGGAACGGCGTTCGGTTTTCATACGATTTAAAAATGTTTTTTATGTTTATCAGATGGTTGCAGGATGGGGTTTCTGTTTCATTTAAACCGCGAGGACGCAAAGGCGCAAAGAGCCAATTATCGACTTAAGCAATCACACAAAATTTCGTTCAATTTAAATTTACGCAATTGCTTATAGAACCTTGCGTCTTCGCGTCCTAGCGGTTTGTCATCAGTTTAAGCCCATCGGGCTGACGATCCCATTCAGGTCATAGACGATCTTTCCGCCTTTGATGGTCATTTCGCATTCAAACTTTTGTTTAGCCATTAGTTTATAGCCTGTTTTATCATACAGGCCAAAATTACCCTGTCGCATACTCAGAATAGCCACATCGGCAATGGCTCCGACCGAGAGATGCCCCAGGTTTTCGCGTTTGATGACCTGCGCCGGAGTCCAGGTGCTGGCCCGGATCACACCAGGAATATCCTCTCCCATCGCTACGAATTTCGACATGATACTAAGCATGTCTTTCATGGAGCCATTCATACTGCCTGTATGCAAGTCGGTACTGATGGTGGTTGGATAAAACTTGCTTTTGATAGCCGGAATCGCCTGCGAGAAATTAAAACTAGCTCCACCATAGCCCACATCAAACACAATACCTCGTTTGCGGGCCTCCCAAACAAACGGTTTTACGGTTTTGGTGTCTTCATCCACAATTGTTTCCCGGACATTGTTGGGCAATAACGTATAGGTGTGCGTAAAAATATCGCCCGGACGCAGGTGCTTCAGAAACAGGTCTTCGAGAGGCAATGGGGGTTGACTGCCACCGAAATCGACCATGACCGGCATGCCTGCCAGCGTGCCAGCCTCCACCGCATGATCGACAGGCGCCCAGCTTGCACCCTGAAAATGAGCCACTTTAAAACCAACCACATCGTTCTTATTCTCCATGGCCACCCGAGCCGCCTGTTTCGGGTCCATGTCGGTAGTGTCCTGCTCGAATTTGCCCCCCCGCATGCCCTCGCCTACAATATTGAGGAACGACAATACCCGCGTTTTGGCCGTTAGGATGATGTTCTGCTTGAAGGTTTCAAAGGATTTCCAGCCTGCCCCCCCAGCATCAACAATGGTCGTAACACCCGTACGAAAGGTGAAGCCATCGGGCGCTACGGCCGTAGCGCCATTGCTCAGGTAATGGTTGGGTTCGGTTCCGTAAAATACATGCCCATGCAAATCAATCAGGCCGGGAGTTACGTACATACCTTTCGCATTAACCACCTGTCTGGCCTGACTGGCGTCAATAGACTTGGCTACCTGCACGATTTTACCGTCTCTAATCGCTACATCCATCAGGGCATCAATGCTATTCTTCGGATCGATCAGGCGCCCACCTTTAATAAGAATACTATACAACTGAGCATCAGCCGTATAGCCTGACATATAGATAAGGGTAAGGAATAGTATAAGCTTTTGCATACGCTACGTAAGGTTTACTGTAAACCAGATTTGGACTTTATACCGAACCCTTTGCCAGTTCTTCTTTTAAGCGGGTAGCTACGATTTTTTCTTCGCCGGGCTTCAGCATCCAGGTTGTCATACCAATGGTTTTTCCATCGCTGACGATCTCAATGGAAGGAGTTCCGTTTCGCAAACCTTCCTGCAAGGCTTTGGCGGTCAGATTCACGTTGGCGGTATCCCAGCTTATACGCAGGGTTGGGGTATGGTTTCCCAGCTCAGGTGCGAACGTTTCGACGCTTACTCCCTTCACACTTTTGGCTGCTTCGGTAATGTGGGTGGCACGTTCTTCCAGCATTTTCCAGTCTTTGGCCTGATCGCGGGCAATGAACTTTTCAAGGGCTACATACATGCCCAGAATTTCTTCCTTGTTTACTTTCATACCCCGCCCGATGGTCGATCCGCGTGGCGGCATGCTAAGCCGGGCTGCATCGACATACTTTTTTTTGCCCATCAGTAAACCTGCACTTTGTGGGCCGCGCATGGCTTTTCCACCTGATACACAGACCAGGTCGAAGCCCATATCGTTGAATTTCCACAGGTTTTCGACGGGGGGCACATCGGCGGCAATGTCGATCATAGTTGGAATAGTATGCTTTTTACCCAGATCAACCCACTGCTGGTGCATGATCTTACCTTTGTCGGACTGAATATTCAAAAACCAGAGCATGGCGGTTTTCGGATTGATTGCCTTTTCAAGCTCGTCAACCGTTTCCACGAATACAATTTTACACCCTGTGTTGGTCAGGGCATGGGAGTACCCGACGTTGTGGCCCTTCTGCACAATTACTTCCGATTTGATGTCGGTACCGTCGAGGTGCGGAAGTTGCTCCACTTTTTTCTGGTCCATACCCGTCAACACACCAGCGAGGCCCAGGGTCATTGCCGAAAAACAACCGGCCGTTACCACAGCCGACTCAGCATGGGTCAGGGCGGCAATTTTTTCGCCCACTTTGGTCTGCACGTCATCCAGCATCATAAACTCTTTCGACGATGCCAGGATGGTGCTGACAACGTCGTCATCCATGAGCGACCCCGTCATGGCTGTATACGTGCCAGCCGCATTGATAAAGGTTCGGATACCTAATTCTTTCACCAGATTGCGGGGAGCCAGGGCCGGAGCCACCAGGGTCGAGGCAACGGATGCACCCTCTCCGAAAAAACCGCCAACCAGCGGCATAGCCGATAAGTGTTTGATTAATGTTCGTCTGCTGAGCATGATTGGTTTATGTCTGTATTGTTAAAGGAATAATGACCTGATTAATGTAGCTCATAGGAGGTGGAGTATTGACGCTTCAATAGACTTACGCAATGCAGTCCATTTCCACCAGTGAGTTACCCGGTACACCTGCACGTGGGGCTACAGTTGTCCGAACGGGCGGTTTGGGACCAAAACGACCTTTGAACACCTCGTTCATCGGCTTGTAATCCATCAGATCATGGAGATAGACATTCACCTTCAATACCTTCTCCATCGATGAACCCGCTTTGGTCAGCTCTTTCGCCATTTCGTTGAGCACATGATCGGTATGCGCTTTGATATCACCCTCAAAATGAGCGCCTATTCCGAAGATAAAAACCAGATTATCCAGCTTCTTCGCACTCGAATATAAGGGAAGGTCCTGATGGACACCTCCATCCGTCACCTGATGGTCGGCAGACTTCATGGATGTCAGTCCCGTCAGGCTGGCGACTGACGAAAAAAGTCGTTTAAAAAGCGAACGCCGTTGTACTATCATATACCAGGTTCCTTACTTATCCCACCAAACCACGCTCGACAGGGTATTGGTACCGCCCTGACGTGTACGCGCTTCGATAAAATTGGTTTTGTTATACGTCTCTTCCGAATCAGGGATCACGAAGCGGGTTGGAATCTTACCCCCCGTCAGATTACCCGGATAATTGGTCGGCGTCAACACGGGATACCCGGTACGGCGCCAGTTTGAAAAAATCTCGTATTCATCTTCCAGAAAAAGCGATACCCATTTTTGGGTACCAATTTGTTCCATCTGCTGGGCTACCGTCCCACTTGTTTTATACGGATTGGCGGCCAGATACGCGTTGATCTTCGCATCGGAAATAGCGCCCCCCGTACCAAAAAGTGACCACTGCCGCATACCGGCTTTTACTGCATTGGTGTAGGCTGCTTCCGCCGAACTCCCTGTATACCAACCCCGAACAGCCGCTTCGGCCAGCAACAGATACATTTCGGCATTGGTCATTACAAGCAACGGAGCACTGTATTTCAGCAGTGTGTTTGGATTGGGTTCCGAAAACGAGTTGAAGTTCGCAGGCAGGCTGTTGTAGGCTGCATTTGGCATACCACTTTGCAGGGCGGTAGTGGTATCGGCCGTAAACGTTTTATTGTCTGTGGTCGTCCATACTATCGAAATCACGTTCAGCCGTGGATCTTTGGTATTCTTCAGATAATCGATCAGGGTTTTGGCAAACTTCCCTCCTTCTACATTATCGCCACCGGGCGTTATGTAATCGGTGCTGAGCAGGCCACTGGCAATGAAGTTCCGGCTGGCGGTTTGCGAGCCATCTACATAGGCAATGGTAGCCCGGTCAGCATCATCTAGAATTACCCCACCGGCAATCGCTTTCTGTACCCAGGTTTTAGCCATTGCCGGATCCACTTCGGTCAGGCGCATACCCAGGCGAAGCATCAGCGAATACGCGAATTTCTTCCACTTGGTCACATCTCCCCCAAACATCAGATCGGCATTTCCGAACGTTCCTTTCGAGGCATCGAAGGCAGCAATCGACTCGTCAAGCTCCTTGAGCAAATCAGCGTAGATGGTCTGCTGCGTGTCGTATTTGGGGCTGTAGTTCTTATCCGACAGGGCTTTCCCCGCATCGAAATAGGGTATATCGCCGTAGACGTCGGTCAACCGATGGAATATATACGCTTTCCAGATACGGGCTGCCGACAGTTTGTTTACAGTAAGTGCATTGCCCGAAACGGCATCGATCACCTGCCGAATGGAGATGATAGCGCCTTGTCCGGCGGTGGTTCCGGCGTAGGCATTCCAGTTGCCCGTCGAATAGCTGTAATTGAAATATTTATCCCCGGCTGCCGGTACTTCCTTGTAAGTAGCAAAGTGCTGCATCGACTGGCCGATGGTCAGATAAGCGGCTCCCGTAAAGTTGGTACTCACCCCGTCCAGCAGCGCGCGGGTGAACAGATACTCCGGAACAACCTCAGCATATTTGTTGGGGTCTACGTTCATTTCCTCGAAACCTTTATCGCAGGCTGTCAGAAGCAGAAACAACGGAGCCACGAAACCTATTTTTTTGATCAGACTCTTCATGGTCAGAATATTATCAGGTTAGAATTTCACTTGTAAGCTTACACCAAGGCTGCGGGTTCTGGGTACGCCAAAGGCTTCCAGGCCCTGCGCATTCGTGCTGGTGTAGCCCGACTCCGGGTCGAAATACTGATTCTTCTTATCCTTGTACAGAATAGCCAGGTTTCGGGCCACAAACGAGATCGATGCCGATTGCAGCTTCAGGAACGACAGTTTACTGACCGGAAGGTTATAGCTGAAGATGATCTGACGGAGCTTCACGAAATCGTTGTTGAACATGAACATGGCCGTGTAATTCTTGTCGTTGTCGTAATAGGTGTCGACATCTTCCTTCGCCCAGGTTTTGGTGAATGGTGCTCCTTCCGGCGTTACACCCGTAACGGTAATCCCCGTTTCGCGACCGGGCAGGGTTTCCTGCGGCAGACCGAAGCGATAGGCATACTGGTACAGGTTCGAATACACGATGCTGCCAAACTTACCATCGACCAGAATATTGAGCGAGAAGTTTTTGTAACGGAAATTGTTGGTAATCCCCATCGTCAGTGGCGGGGTGCCCTGCCCGATTTCTTCCAGGTCGCCCCGAACGGCGTAGCCGCTGGCCGTGTTGAACACCACATTGCCATTGGCGTCGGTCTTTTTCCGATACCCCCACACCGTTCCATAAGGCCGACCCAGCACGTTACGAACTAAGCCTCCACCAACACCAGTACCCACATCGATCCCCGTCAGTCCATCGGCCAGCCGCTCAATTTTGCTTTTGTTATAAGCCATGTTGTAGCTCACATCCCAGCTAAAATCAGGCTTCCGAATCGGCGTTCCGGTTAGCAGGAGCTCAACCCCTTTGTTACTCAGTTCACCCACGTTCAGCAAGGCCGAGGTGTAACCCGATGAAAGGGCGATGTTTGAGGTAACGATGTCGTTGGTGGTCTTTCGGTTGTATAACGTCAGATCAAAACCCAGCCGATTATTCAGGAATTTGGCCTCGATACCGCCTTCGTAGGTCGTTGAGGTCAGCGGTTTCAGATCGGGATTTGGCACCTGCGATGACGAGAGTACCTGTACCGGACGGCCATTGTGCCCCCCCTGCTGCATCGAATAGTACTGGTAAATCTGGTAGGCATTAACCGTAGCGCCACCCACCTGTGCATACGACGCCCGTAACTTGGCAAAGCTAACCGCCTTGGGTAACCGCAGGGCGTCTGACAGAATGAACGAGCCCCCTACCGACGGATAGAAAATGCTGTTGCTCTTCGGATTCAGTACCGAAAACCAATCCTGCCGACCCGATAGTGTCAGAAACGCCAGGTTCTTATACCCAAAATCGACCGAGCCAAACACCGAGTTGATGGCGCTTTTCATATATGTTGGGGTAGTCGTCGACGTAGCCAGGTTCGTATAGCTGTAGAAATACGGTACCGTAAACTCACTACCCGCAATCAGTGTCTGGTCGTAGATAGATCGTTGGGCATTCGCTCCCAACAATGCCGAAAAACTCAGGTCCGGCATCAGGTTTGTATTGTAGTTCAAGGTCAGCATACCGTTGGTTTCCGAAGCGCTGGTCTTCCGGGCTTCATAGGTTCCCAAAGGCTGATAGGCATTGTTGGTTGGCTGTACGTATTCCGACTGAAAGCTGTAGAAATCCTGGCTGACACTCCCTTTCAGGAACAGGTTATTCAGAATGTCGTACCGGATGCTTCCCTGGCTGATAAACCGATTTTTGGTATCGTCGTTTTTGAACTTATTGACCACGAAATACGGGTTTGGCGCTGCCGGAACCGGGTTCCATTCCATTTCTTTCCCGGTTACCGGATCATATCCCGGTGCCAGGCTGCGGATATCGACCACGTTGGCCACCAGGTACGTCGCCCAGTGCGGGTTCATATCGGCATAGCCTACTTTGGGCCGATTGGTCGCTTCTTCGTAATTGTACTGGAAAACCGTTTCGATACTCAGCTTTTTACCCAGAAACGCATTCAGGTTCAGGTTGGCAATACGCCGGGCAAAGGACGAATTCGGTACAATGCTGTTCGACTGGGTATTGTTCAGACCTAGCCGGAAGTTAACCGACTCATTCCCACCCGTAAAGGCTACCGAGTTAATGTAGTTGCTACCCGTCCGATAGAAGTTTTTCAGGTTATCTTTCTGAGGTGAATAGGGATGCAGTTGCCCATCGACCTGAATCGTTGGCTGACCGTCCATCCGAGCCCCATACGACAGACGTCCTGTGCTCTTGGCTTCAGTAACAGTCGTTGGCTTTTTCCCGTCAAGTCCCTGCCCAAACTCATACTGCCAGTTTGGAATCACAGCAATACTTTCGAAGGTGGTGTTGCTGTTGATCTCTACTCCTACGCCTTTCTGACCACGGCCTTTTTTCGTCGTAATCAGAATGACCCCATTCGATGCGCGAGCACCATATAAGGCAGCCGCCGGACCACCTTTCAACACACTAATCGACTCAATATCATCAGGGTTAATCCCACCTATACCATCGCCCCGGTCTACATTCATACCGTTTCCGTCGGAGGTAGTACCTCCACCGGGAATACTGTTGTCCATCGGCATCCCATTGATCACATACAACGGCTGGTTATTTCCGTTGAGCGACCCATTACCCCGAATGACGATCCGGCTCGAACCACCCGGCCCTGTAGCCATACCCGTTGCGTTGACTCCGGCAATTTTGCCCGTCAGCGCATTCGCTACGTTATTCTCACGCGCCTGCGTAAACTCACTACCCTTAACTTCGGAAACGGCGTAAGCCAATGCCTTTTTCTCTTTCGAAATCCCAAGAGCCGTTACAACCACCTCACCCAGGCTAGTGGCCCCTTCTTTCAGGCTCACGTCGATTACCGATCGGCCAGATACATCAATTTCCTGCGCAGTAAAGCCAATGTAGGAAAAGATAACTGTAGCCTGCGCGCTGGTCAGATTAAGGGTGTACTTACCCTCACTGTCTGTTACGGTTCCTTTGGCCGAACCTTTTTCCAGGATGGTTACGCCCGGAAGCGGTTGTCCATCACCCGCATTGATCACCTTCCCGGAAATCGTCTGCGCAAAGGTGGCAACACTTACCAACCAAAGTGTCATCAGGAGCGTACCTCGTCGGGTAAGCCAATGTCGTAGTATACATTTCATAAGCATACACGTGGTTAATGTGATTAGTTAGGTTAATACTTGGAAAGGCGACTATTTGCAAATACTGCAACATTATTTGCAATATTTGCACAAGTATACGCATTAAAAAAACCTTAAAGCAATTTTTATTCGCTTTTTCTGCAACTATACACGTAGATTATATGCAAAAAATGCGTTTTTATACCTATTTCTATAAGAAAACTAAATACTATACAAATTTCACAAAAGAGAATAGAATGGAGCCTTTGACAGTTTATAGTATACAGTAAGCTGCAAGAGACTGACGAGGCATCTTCAGGTGGGCCCCGTATAGGTTACTTATACAGTTGTTATAATCATGCTTCTGTAAAGGTGACTTATGAGGATATAGGCCACGGAAAAGCCTACCGTACATTGAATGCCGTATACCGTAATAGGTTAGAGTTAGTTTATTTTTCCCTTTTACGTTCTAATTACCAGGAATTTGTTAAAACAGTATGTCTATAGCCTTTTTAAAAGACGAGCGCAAACAGCTAATTATCAAACAGATAAACCTCCACACACGTGTTAATCTGACCGACTTAGCGAATGCGTTGAATGTCTCGGAGGATACCATCCGGCGCGACATCAACGACCTTTCAGATGAAGGAAAATTGATAAAAATTCGCGGGGGGGCTATGTCGAAAGCCTATCACCATTCGTCACAGATTCAGGAAACTTACGCGCACACCAACAAAAAGATCATTGCCGAAAAAACGGCGACGTTACTGCGAGATGGCATGCTGATCCTGATGGGGGGCGGAACTACCATTCGGGAGTTTATTAAGCTAATTCCCGCAGATTTACGGGCTACGTTTATTACTGTCAACCCGCTGACAGCTGTTGAGCTACTGGATAAGCCTAATCTGGAAATCATCATGATTGGCGGACAAATCTCGCGGTATAGCCAGATGAGCGTCGGTGGCGAAGTGTATCAGCGCCTGTCCGAACTGCGGGTCGATTTGTGCATTATGGGCACCAATGCCATCGACGCCAAAGAAGGCCTTTCCGACTCTGACTGGGAAACCGTACAGGCCAAAAAAGCGATGATCCGGGCAGCTCAGAAAGTAGCCGTGCTGTGTATATCCGAGAAAATGAACAGTGTGATGCGGATGAAAATTGCCGATCTGGAGCAGGTCGATTACCTCATCACCGAACTCCCAGCCGATTCGCCACAACTTGCCCCCTACCAGGGCGGAAAAACGATTGTGTTGTAAGAATTCCTTTTGCTAAACCGCGAAGACGCTATAGACGCAAAGCATCATCATTTCTCTTTGCGTCTATAGCGTCTTCGCGGTTTACTTTAATGCGGCCTACTTCCTTATTTCTGACTTCACAACCATTTTTTGTAAAAGGCCAGAATATCGGCCCGCATCTCGGCCGTTTCCTGATGGCCCACATCATAAATCCGTAGCTGCCAGGCTGCTGGGGCTCCCTCCTGCCGATAAATCGCCTTGAGGTTTTTATCGATTTTTTCGAGCCCATCAACAGGGGTAAGCTTATCGAAGCGACCGGCCAACCCCAGGTGCGGCCGTGGCGAAATCAGGCCATTGATGGAAGAAGTTGTAAAATGATTCAATAAATCGGGCACGTAGTAATAAATTCCATGCAGGCCCAGCCCTTTGGCCGCTATAAGCGACTGATAATCCGTCAGGCAACAGAGATCGACGCATACCTTTATCCGTTCGTCGAGGGCAGCCAGCCACCAGGCCATCGTACTTCCCATCGACATACCCATCGTCGCAATTCGTTTTGGATCGATTTCAGGCCGGGTTTGCAGATAGTCGAGTGCCCGAAGGTTGTCGTATACCATCATCCCCCACAGCACCTGCCCGTGCCAGAGCATTTCTTTAAACGTATCCTGTTCACCCCGTGCCCGTCGCTCACCGAAACACCAGCTATCGATGCATAAGCCCGCGTAGCCCTCCCGCGCCAGCGCCAGCGCATAAGCAGGCTGCTGCATTTCGGACCGTCCACGAACAAACTCTTCCTTTCCGACGTCGTACTGCCCAAAGTGTGAGTGGTTAAACAGCACAACCGGAAGCTTGCCCGTTGCGGCTTTCGGTCGGGTAAAATAGGCGGGCACCTGCTCAATACCGTTCAGATCGAGCAACAACTTCTCAATGATCAACTCATCCGTTTGCCGGGTTTCGATCAACTTCACTGTAATGGGTCGATGGCGATCAGGCAATTTCCCCAACAATCGATAGAGTTCGGCCCGTTGGGCTTTTTTGTCGGGAGCAACGGGTTTGGGCAAAACAGTACGGGCCATGTGCTGGTGAACTTGCGAATCTGTTAACGAATAGTGGGTAAAACTCAGGCTAGAGAGGCCAATTAGAACAGGCAGAATCCAACGTTTCCTGAACATATAGGACGAAGTAATTACGTATCTGTTAAAATCCGATTTCCTCAAAAATTACTTATTTCTCCATATAGGCATCTATTTTCATCGACTAGCTAATCGAGTGACGATGAGATCGTGCTGTCGGTAGGGCCCAACAACCAGGAGATTGTGATGCGATAGTCATCTACGCCTTGTTGAGCAATTATAAATCGAGCGTCAACTGTCCGGCTGTGGTTGCTGGCTCGGCCTTAAAACTCGACAACGAAACTCCTAGCAGACGAACCCCTTTAGGAAGAGGCAGTAAAGCCGCTAATAATTCGTGACTTAGCTGCCTGAGCGTTGGCTGACTAGCGATAAAACTGGCGGCTGTTCGGCTACGGGTAATCTGCTGAAAATCGGCATATTTCACTTTCAGCGTCACCGTTCGACCCAGAATACCTGTGCGCTCGCAATACGACCATACACTATTGATCAATGGGTCCAGTTCGGCCAGCAGATCAGCATGCTCGGTCAGGTCCTGGTCGAAGGTTGTTTCCGAACCGACGGATTTCCGTTCGCGGTCGGGCGTGACAGGCCGTGGATCGATAGCTCGGGCGATGTTGAAATAATGATGACCGACTTTACCAAAATGCTGGGTCAGGAATGTTTCGCTTTGCTGGCGCAGATCCAGCCCGGTATAGATACCCAATTGATTCATCCGGGAGGCCGTAACCCGGCCAATGCCATGAAACTGACCTACGTTTAGTTGCTCAACAAAGGCCAGACCCTGATGGGGCTTTATCACAAACAATCCGTCCGGTTTTTGGTAATCCGACGCCAGCTTTGCCAGAAATTTATTGTATGATACGCCGGCCGACGCCGTCAGGCTGGTTGTCTGCCTGATCTGATCTTTAATGGCCTGGGCAATTTGCGTGGCTGTCATCCCAGATTCCAGTCTATCCGTGACGTCCAGATAGGCTTCGTCCAGCGAGAGCGGCTCAATGAGTGGCGTAAACTGAGCGAAAATAGCCCGAATCTGCCCCGAAACGGATTTATAGACCTCAAAACGGGGCTTTACAAAAATCAGGTCGGGGCATTTGCGGACAGCAATAGACGAGGCCATAGCCGATCGAACTCCAAACTGACGTGCTTCATAGCTGGCGGCCGCCACAACGCCCCGTTGCCGGGAACCGCCAACCGCAACGGGTTTGCCCTGCAGTTCCGGGTTATCGCGCTGCTCCACAGATGCATAAAAAGCATCCATATCGATGTGAATAATCTTTCGAATTATCGGCTCCTCCATTGGGTCTTGTGTACTACCCAAGATACAAAAAAACAGCAAACTACCTTGACCCTGATCAGTCTTTTTTTATGCCGGAGTTGTTCAGCTTCGGACAATAACTGTACGATTTCGGACAACGGCTTATCTTACGAATCCTCTCCATTTACCCGTAAATGCCCTTTTTATAAGTTGGCAAAGCATTTGTTCTACAAAAGTTGAATTTATTGATCAGGATATGAAACGGACGTATCTGGGTGAGTTTGAAGAAGTGGTTTTACTAACTGTTGCGGTCTTGCATGAACGTGCTTATGGCGTTGCCATTACAGATGAGCTGGACCGGCAGACCGGGCGCTCGGTGAGCATCAGCGCGGTTCACGCAGCCTTGCATCGGCTCGAAGAAAAAGGGATGCTCACTTCACATATGGGCGATGCAACCGCGGAACGGGGAGGGCGACGTAAACGGCTGTTTACGGTAACTACCCTGGGTAGCCGCACCCTGCACGACATTCGGTCCATGCGCGACCAGTTATGGAATTCTATTGCTCCGAACGCCCTACCTGCCATCAGCCTATGAAACCGACACATCGAGCTGATCCGCCCCGCTTCGCTGATTGGCTGCTCGAATGGTTTTGCACTCCGCACCTGCTGGAGGAAGTGCAGGGCGATTTATACGAGCGTTACCAACGGGATTTGCGTCTCGTCGGCGAAGCGCAGGCCAACCGAAATTATATACGCAATGTGCTACGTTTCTTTCGGCCGTTCGCCCTTAAACGAAATCCATCTGACTACCCTACTCCATTTCTGATAAGCCCTATTATGATTCGAAACTACGCCAAAACCAGCCTGCGCAATCTGGTTAAATACAAAGCCAGCACGCTGATTAACCTCTTCGGTCTTACTCTTGGGGTGACCGCCTGTTTGGTGATCTATCTCATTACCCATTACGAATTAAGTTACGATACCTTCCATCCCGATAGTGACCGTATTTACCGGCTGGTGGGCGAATCACAGTTCAATAAGACTGCCGAAAAACATCCGGTCGGGTTCATCCCCAATGCCGTACCAGCCGCTATTCGTAAGGAAATTACCGGCATTGGCACAGTAGCCGCTTTTCACAATATCGAGTCGGAGGTATTGATTCCGAACGGCAGCGAAAAACCAACCAAATTTGAGCACCGCCGACACGGGGTCGATAATGCCGAGATCGTGGTGGTTGACCCAACGTATTTCGACATTTTCACCTACAAATGGCTGGCTGGCAATCCCAAAACGGCCCTAAATGACCCTTTCAAACTGGTGCTGTCGGAGCGAAAAGCCCGTAAGTACTTTGGCAATTTACCCATTGAGCAAATTATGGGTAAAGAACTGATTTACCAGGATTCGGTCCATGTCCATGTGGCGGGCATTGTGCAGGACTGGACTCAACCCACCGATTTGACCTTCACCGATTTTATTTCATTAGCCACCGTTCGGGCCAGTCAGCTAAAGAAGGGAATTAACCTCGACCAATGGGACGACAACTGGTCGGCATCGCAGGCGTTTGTCAAGTTGCCTGCCGGGGCTACGCCCAAGCAGTTTACAGCCCAATTTCAGCGGTTTGGCAAGGCCCATTACCCGAATGAGTTCAAGTTTGCACCCGCTTTGCAACCGCTGGCAGACCTGCATTTCGACGAAGATTATCAGGATAATTACACCCGAAAAGCGCACCTGCCTACGCTCTATGGACTGATGGGTGTTGCGGTGTTCATCCTGCTGATTGCGGCTATCAACTTCATCAATTTATCGACCGCTCAATCGGCACAGCGAGCGAAAGAAACAGGCATTCGGAAAGTAATGGGCAGCAGTCGGGCGAGTCTGATTGCCCAGTTTTTGAGCGAAACGGCTTTCCTGACCCTGGTTGCTGTACTCATTTCTCTACTGCTGGTCCATCCGATTCTTTCCACGTTTCAATCATTGACTCCCAAAGGACTGACTTTCACACTTTTTAGTGCGCAAACGGGTTTCTTTCTCCTGGCCGTTATAGTGGTCACGTCCTTATTATCGGGCCTTTACCCGTCTTTTATTCTGTCGTCGTATGTTCCTGCGCTAACCCTTAAAGGACAGGCTGGCCTAGCCGTCGGCCGGAAAGCCACCCTTCGCAAAACCCTGATTGTCTTTCAATTTACTATATCGCTGGTATTTATCATCGGCACATTGATCGTGGAACGTCAGCTTAGTTATATGCGTAACAAAGAACTCGGATTTAATTCTGACGCCATAGTTTCCATCCGCCCGCCCTGGGGCGAGAAAGGCAAAGTTTTAGCTCAGCGAATCCGATCGCTTTCGGGTGTTGAGCGTGTTGCGATGGAGTGGTTTCCGCCCATGGGTCAGGCGTTTATGGTGACCAAACTCAAATATCAGGGTAAGAAACAGGCTGTTGAAATGGATGTGTCGGCCAAGATTGGCGATGAAAATTTTATTCCGCTCTATCAGCTTCATTTGCTGGCCGGACGTAATTACGTAAAAAGTGATTCCCTGCGCGAGATTGTTATCAACGCTCACTACGCCAAAGCCCTGGGTTTCCGGCAAGTCAACGACGCTCTCAATAAACTCATTGAGTTCGATGGCAAAAAATACCCCATTGTGGGTGTAGTAGCCGATTTTCATGAACAATCATTCCACGAAAAAATGGGGCCTGTCTTTATGGGCTATATGCCCCATGCCCGAAACCTAGGCATTAAGCTTTCGACAAAAGGTAAGCAGATGAGTGAGTTAAAAACCACACTGGCCAGCATCGAAAACGAATGGAAAGCGGTTTATCCAGATAACCGATTCGAGTACACTTTTCTGGACGATTCCATTGCCCAGCTCTACGAAAAAGAGCAGAAAACAAGTCAATTGGTTCATACAGCCACAGGAATTGCGATCCTGATTTCATGTATGGGACTATTCGGGCTGGCGATGTTTACGGCCGAACAACGGACCAAAGAAATCGGGGTTCGGAAGGTACTGGGGGCATCGGTCGCCAGCATTGTAGCGTTGTTATCAACGGATTTTCTGAAGCTGGTAGTCATTGCGCTGGTCATTGCCTCGCCCATTGCCTGGTGGGCCATGAACCAATGGCTGAACGATTTTGCCTACAAGATCGACATTGACTGGTGGATCTTCGCCCTGGCGGGTCTGTTATCGGTGGGCATAGCCCTGTTTACCGTTAGTTTTCAAAGTATTAAAGCGGCATTAGTTAATCCGGTGAAATCACTGCGATCAGAATAAACGTAAAGAGACGCCCTCCCTGGCGTCTCTATAAAACCAACCATCCTATGAAAACTCGGACTATACTATTGCTGCTCTTTGTGTGCGTCAATAAGCTTCTATTTGCTCAGCAACCCAGTTCTACTTTTCCGGCAACAGATTTATTGCCCTCAGTTAAGCTGCCTCCCGACATCGACCGGGTGCTTCGTGATTACGAACGTGAGTGGGGGGCTGGTAATACCGAAAAGCTAGCGGCTTTGTTTACACCTGATGGATTCGTTCTGCAACCCCGCCGACCAGCTATTCAAGGGCAGGAAAAACTAAAGAAAGCCTACCAGAACCAGGGCGGAGCCCCCTTGTTTCTGAGAGCACTTTCCTTTGCGCAGGACGGCACCGTAGGCTACATTATTGGTGCTTACCGAAGTGCAGCCAATACCCCCGACATTGGCAAGTTTATCCTGGCTTTACGCAAGGGAAAAGATGGGCGCTGGCTTATTGCGGCCGATATGGATAATTCGGCAAAATAAAAAAGCATGGAGCAAGGGGCGGGGAGTAGGGCTTGTTTTATACGTGCCAACCCTTCTCCCCGCCCCTTGCTCCATGCTCCTTGCGTTTACTGCACTTTCACCCGGTTATACATCTGGCGGAAGTTTTTAACGCTTTCGGCAATTTCGGGGCCGTTGTTTTCCCAATGGTATTCGTACTCGACCGAGATGGGACCTTTGAAGTGCTGCCGCTTCATTTCGGCGATGACCTGTTCGATTTTGCAGTCGCCTGTCCCCCAGACCACGTCGTGATATTTACCATCCGGTGTATCTTTCTTCACATCCTTAAAGTGCATGCCCAGTACATGCCCATTCAGTTTCTTCAGGCATTCGACCGGATCGAGGCCTGAACGCACCCAGTGACCAATATCGGAGCAGGAACCCACATATTTGCTGCCACCAATGGCCGCCAGAACGGTGTCGGGATGCCAGTAGCGCGACGGTTTTGGGTGGTTGTGCAGCGCCACATTGATTTTATATTGTTCAGCCAGTTTCCGAACCAGCGGCATTTGCTGGGGTGTGGGTTCCGAATTGATGTTCAGAACGCCCATGTCTTTAGCAAACTCAAACAGGGATTTCCATTCATCATCCGTTTTCGGGTTTACGACACCATAAGCCACCACCGTCAAACCACGATCTTTAATCAGTTTTTTGACTTTCTGCCGGGTACTGGCATCCATCGTAAAGTCCATCTTGCCATCGACACCACCGCCAATGGTCTGCCCTGGAAACGCTTCAACATATTTCAGCCCGCAGCTATCTATTTTGCGCAGGGCCTCAGCAAAAGAAAAAAGTCGGAAGGAATACGCCTGCGAGCCGAGTTTCCAGCCCGCTTTGTCTTCAGGATTTTTTTGAGCCAGCAACGGAGCGCTGGCTACCGAAAGAAGCAGCCCACAGAGCAGGAATTTTGTCAGATAATTCATAGATACCGGAATTAGTTTTGGCTAAAAGCTCCGAACCAAGGCGGTTTACCCAATGTATGCCCTGCTCTTTCCCGGAACACCCCAAAACTACTCGCGTCGAATGGCATCCACAGGATTGAGCCGGGCCGCCCGCATGGCTGGGTACGTACCGAAAATAATCCCGATCAGCATGGCAATCACTATGATGACCATAAACGTATTCCAGGTATAGGCAACCTGAAACGGTACGTCGACCAGCGCTTTTATAATCGGAATAAAGGCCATCGAACTGATGATACCTAAACCTAGCCCCATCAGGCTACCAAAGGTTGAAATGGTAATCGACTCGGAGAGAAATTGCCACAGAATATCCCGTTTTTTAGCGCCAAGTGCCTTTCGGACACCTATCTCAACGGTACGTTCGGTTACCGAAATCAGCAGAACATTCATCACCCCGATGCCCCCTACAATGACTGAAATGCCAACAATGGCGCCCATCACCAGCCGAAACAGCAGGAACCCTTTAGCTGCCTGACTAACCCGCAGTTCATTGGTCATAACAGCAAAGTCATCCTTACCGGATTTGGTGTTGGTTTTCAGCCAGTTTTCGATCTGCGTTTTTAACACGGGAACGTCTTCGATCTGTTCAGCGACCACCACTCCCATCGGCGGGCTGGCTTTCAGCGCACTGTCCGACACCAGTGTAATAGGCATGAGCAGTTGCCCCGTTTTCGCATCTTTATTGGCGGCAATACCGATGATTTTCAACGGCTTGTTTTTGTAAACCACCTGTTGCCCAATGGCCATTTTCTCTGGCTGGTTTCCAACCAGTTGCTTTGCCAGATGCTGGTTGATAAACGCAACGGGCTGACGAGTCTGTAGTTCAGCGTCTGTAAATGCCCGGCCCTGAATCAGCGTCAAATCGGGATGGATTGGGAAGGAGGCCCCGGTGATGAGCGTACCCATTGCCCGGTTATTGGTGTTTGTCATCACCTCCCCGTTCTGTCGCCAGTACAGATACCCCTTTGCGGGTTTGGTCAGTGACGAACGTAGTTTCTGAAACGACGGATTGGTAAAATAGGCGTACTCATTCTTCAATACCCGAACCTCATTGACCGACTTGTACGGATTGGTCTGAATAAGAATCGCTTTCAGGTCGGTCGTTTTGGTAATCTGTTCCTGCGCATACTGCTCCATCCCATCGATCAGCGACAGAATAGCCACTAGCGCTGCTACCCCAATCACAATACCCAGAATGGACAGTACCGTGTGAAAAAAGCGGGTACGGATGTTTTCCAGAGCGGTCGCAAACGCAAAAAGGATATTTTTCAGCATAACAGACAGGGGCAACAATAATGGCTGGATTGATTAACGAAACAAGCTAGGCGACAACCGCTACAAAAGCAACGTCTATATGACAGACGGGTGAATTTGATCGTCAAGTGTTCGGATGGAGATGGACAACGACTGGAATTAACAACCATTCAGTAACTTTCGGGCCAACACCCCCTATTCCAATCTACCTGATTACGTAACCGTATGTCTTATTGCCACGCCATCGACACCATGACCGGGGAACGGAAAGCCCTCCACAAAGCCTATCACGACCATCTGTATGGCTTCCCCATTCACGACGATAACGAACTGTTCTGTCGGCTGGTACTGGAAATCAATCAGGCGGGTCTGAGCTGGGAAACCATTCTGAAAAAAGAAGCGACGTTCCGAAAAGCCTACGACAATTTCGACCTGAAAACCGTGGCCAGTTATACTGATGCTGACCGCGAACGCTTACTGGCCGATCCGGGCATCATCCGCAATCGTCTGAAGATCAACGCAGCTATCGACAACGCAAAGACGATTCTACAATTACAGGCTGAACAGGGTTCGTTTGAGAACTGGCTGGAATTGCATCATCCCAAAACAAAGGCGGAATGGGTAAAACTGTTCAAAAAAACGTTTCGCTTTACGGGCGGTGAGATCGTCAATGAATTTCTGATGAGCATCGGCTATCTGCCCGGTGCCCACGCTCCCGACTGTGGCGTGTATAAAACCATAGTGGACGCTCGTCCGAAGTGGTTAGTTGGCTAATTTATCTGCGATTTTTATCCTGTCGACCAGACAAGCTATGTCCCAAACCGTACAGCCAATGTCCGCTTTCGGACATTGGCTGTTTTCGTAATTCAGCTAAAAACGCCATTCTGATGACCTTAAAGGCCTTTCTTCGTTTTGGCCATTGATTTGCTCAGCAAAAATAGAACTAACAAAAACCGATGAAACGAAGCTACTTAGGTGAGTTTGAAGAGATCGTTCTGTTGACGGCTGCCGTCCTGGAACTACAAGGACAAGCCTACGGAGTGGCCATTACGCACGAGATCATTGAGCAAACGGGTCGCTCGGTACGGCTAAATCAAATCCACGCGGCCCTCGACCGACTTGAGGATAAAGGTATGGTGAAGTCGGAAATGGGCGAACCTACTGCCGAACGGGGTGGCCGACGTAAACGGCTCTTTACCGTAACGGCCTACGGTCGGCGGACCTTGCAGGAAATTCAGGAAGTCAGAGTGAGTTTCTGGAGTCGATTGCTGAATCCGTTGAATAGCTTAGGGTTTGGAGCACTGGGCTAAAGGGCAACTCGCAATACATCCTATCCCATACCCTAAACCCTCTGTCTCATGCACCAGGCGCCCCGCCCCATGCCACCCGAACTCGCTGACAAACTCCTCCGCTTTTTCCTGGCCGATGACCGGCTTGAGGAGGTGTTGGGCGATTTGCATGAAGACTATCGCTGGCAAGTCAACCGTGTGGGCGAGCGACGGGCACGCTGGCGATACTGGTGGGATGCAATTGGCTTTCTGAAACCGTGGACCCTAAAACGAACGATCAACAAATACCCAACCCCAACAAATACGACGATGCTCCGAAACTATCTGAAAATTGCCTGGCGAAATCTGATTCGCGAAAAAGGATACTCAACGATCAATATCGTCGGCCTGTCGGTTGGCATGGGCGTTGCGATGCTGATCGGTCTGTGGATTTACGACGAGCTGTCGTTCAATAAATCCCATCAGCACTACGACCGCATTGCGCAGGTGATGGAAAATCAGACGCTGGAACAGGGCATTCAAACCTATGGAGCGTTGCCCCTACCTCTTAGTCAGGAGTTACGAACCCAATACGCCAGCGACTTCAAAGCTGTTGCCGCTACTACCGAATTCGAGCAGATTATCACTTATCAGGATAAAAAGTTTACTCGTTTCGGCAACTTTGCCGAAGCCGACTATCCAGAGATACTAACCCTCCGCATGCTTAGTGGGAACCGGCAAGCCCTACGCGATCCGGGCTCTGTTTTACTGGCGAAGTCGACGGCTCTGGCGCTCTTTGGCAACAGCAACCCGTTGCATAAACTCGTTAAGGTTGGCAACAGATATACCTTACAGGTAGCCGGTGTCTTTGACGATCTGCCTCACAACACAAGCTTTAAAAACGTCACGTTTATTGCTCCCATCAAACTGCTTTTTGAGTCGAGCGAAGACATGGATAACTGGCGCAGTAGCTCGTTTGCCATTTTTACCCAGCTAAATCCAGGCAGTGATTTTGGTCATGTCTCCCAGAAGATTAAAGACGTTTTTCGTAAGCACACTCAGGACAAAGCCCAGTCGTCACTTTTTCTGTATCCGATGGCCGACTGGCACCTGTACTCGGAGTTTAAAAATGGAGCCTATGCAGGTGGGCGGATTCAGTTTGTGTGGCTTTTCGGCTGTATTGGACTGTTCGTGCTTCTGCTGGCGTGTATCAACTTCATGAATTTGAGCACCGCACGTTCCGAAAAACGAGCCAAGGAAGTAGGTATTCGTAAGGCAATTGGGTCTATGCGTAGCCAGTTGATCGGTCAGTTTTTTAGCGAATCTTTTTTGTTCGTCGCTACCGCTTTCGCCTTGTCGGTAGTACTGGTTCAACTCGTTTTGCCGACGTTCAATGAGGTCGCCGATAAACAACTGATTATACTTTGGACAAATCCGATTTTCTGGGTCGCCTGCCTCAGTTTCAGTCTACTGACTGGCTTTCTGGCAGGCAGTTACCCGGCATTTTATCTATCCTCTTTCCAGCCCATCAAGGTTTTGAAAGGCGGTGCGTTTCGGGTGGGTCGTTTCGCTTCGTTACCCCGTAAGGTACTGGTCGTCGTTCAGTTCACGGTCTCAGTAACGCTCATCATCGGCACTATCGTCGTTTTCCGCCAGATTCAGTTCGCGCAAAATCGTCCAGTCGGTTACAGTCGAAATGGACTCATCAACATTACCATGAATACGCCTGAAATTCAGGGCCGTTACGATGCTCTTCGGAACGAACTGCTGGCTACGGGTGCCGTTTCCGATATGGCTGAATCGTCGAGCCCGATCACAAATATCTGGTCATCAGCCAATAATCTCGAATGGCGGGGTAAAGACCCCAATCGCCCCGCAGCTTTCGGTACTATTGCGATCACCCCCGAATTCGGAAATGTGGTGCAGTGGAAAGTGAAAGAAGGGCGTTCGTTCTCCCGACAGTTTTCGAGTGATTCGCTGGCTTTTCTGTTCAATGAAGCGGCTGTTAAATTAACGGGGCTAAAAAACCGCAACGGCGGACCACCCGTAGGTGAAACCATCCGCTGGCACGGTAAAGACTGGAAGCTGATTGGGATAGTGAAGGACATGGTTATGACCTCGCCGTTTGAGCCCGTAACGCCTACCGTGTTTATGATGAACACCAACGAACGAAGCCTGAATGTCATTCATATCAAACTGAATCCGGTTCTAAGTGCGCATGATGCGCTAAGCAAGCTGGAACCTGTTTTCAAAAAATTCAATCCGGCCTCACCCTTCGAGTACAAGTTTGCCGATGAAGAATACGCCAAAAAATTCGCGGCTGAGCAACGTATTGGTCAACTGGCCAGCTTCTTTGCCGCTTTAGCTATCCTGATTAGCTGTCTGGGCCTTTTCGGACTGGCTTCGTTCGTAGCCGAGCAACGAACCAAAGAAATTGGCGTTCGGAAAGTACTGGGCGCATCGGTCTTTAATTTGTGGGGGCTATTATCCAAGGATTTTGTCACGCTGGTTCTTATCTCCTGCCTTTTATCAACCCCCATCACCTGGTATTTGCTAACGAATTGGCTGGATAACTACGAATACCGAACCGAATTGTCGTGGTGGATTTTCGGAGTTGCCAGTCTGGGTGCTTTAGCGATCACCTTACTGACCGTCAGTTTTCAAAGCATCAAAGCCGCGCTGATCAACCCTGTAAAATCGTTGCGGTCCGAATAAATCTGTTGCCCGTAGAGACAAGGCAGGCCTTGTCTCTACTCACCCCCTGTGCCCCATGCCCAATACACCTCCTCAACTCGCCGATAAACTACTCCACTTTTTCCTGTCCGATGACCGGCGGGAAGAGGTGCTGGGTGATCTGCACGAAGAATACCGTTGGCAGGTCAACCGCGTGGGTGAGCGACGGGCACGCTGGCGATACTGGTGGGATGTGCTGGGATTTATAAAGCCATTCGCCGTTAAGCGTAAACCCGTAAATAACCGTTTTGATGATTATTCAACAACCTATCTAATGAACCCCACTATGTTACGCAACTACTTAAAAATCGCTTTTCGGAACCTGGCCAAAAACAAGACCTTTTCCGTCATCAATACACTTGGCCTGGCCCTGGGTATGGCGTGTAGCCTGCTTATTCTGCTCTGGGTACAGGACGAGCGGAGCGTCGACGCATTTCATGCGCACAAAAACCAGTTATACCGGATCTACATGCGCGAATATTTCAGCGGAAAAATGCAGGGCGTTATCTGGACACCGGGACCGCTGGCGGCTGAATTGAAAAAAGAAATTCCCGAAATCGAGTATGCAACGGCGTATGAATGGCCGGGGCAGCAAACGTTTTCGGTTGGTAATAAAGTGCAGAAACAATCGCTCAATGCCGTTGGGGCTGATTTTTTCAAGATGTTCAGCTTTAAACTGCTACAGGGAACACCTGAAGCCGCGTTGAAGGATCGAAACGGGCTGGCTATTTCGCACGATATGGCCAACCTATTTTTTGGTAGCCCCGAAGCGGCCATTGGCAAAACCATTCGGTTCGATAACCGGAAGGATATGCAGGTTTCGGCTGTCTTCGACAATCTGCCGAAAAACAGTACACTCCAGTTCGATTGCCTGCGCAATTGGGATGCCTATGTGGACGATGGGAACGATTGGGCTAAAGGCTGGGGAAGCACCGACCCACTCACCTTTTTTATGATTCGCCCAGATGCTGATCCGGCCAAGGTGGAAGCTAAAATCCAGCACATGCTCGACAAATTCAACCGCGACGAAGGCAAACCGACCCACACTGAGCTGGCCATGCAACCCTTCCACGAGTATTATTTGAACAGCAATTTCAACGACGCACAGATCGATGGGGGTCGCATTGAATACGTACGGCTGTTTACGATTGTGGCCGTGTTTATTCTGTTGATTGCCTGCGTCAATTTCATGAATCTGGCTACGGCCCGGTCGGGCAAGCGGGCTAAAGAAGTGGGTGTCAGAAAAGTAGTCGGTGCTATGCGGTCGTTACTGGTCGGGCAGTTTTTGGGCGAGGCTATGTTGCTGACTGTTTTCTCGATTAGTCTGGCTGTATTGCTGGTTAGCTTAGTACTGCCTGCATTTAACACACTCACTGGCAAACAGATTGTTTTGCCCATTCTGGAACCTTCGTTTTGGGGGGGCTTAGTTGGACTAACCCTACTAACTGGTTTTGTTGCGGGGAGTTATCCAGCTTTCTTCCTGTCGTCGCTAAGCCCGATCCGGGTATTAAAAGGCGTAATGAAATTCGATGCAACAGCAACCTGGCTCCGGCAAGGATTGGTGGTATTTCAGTTTACCCTTTCTATAATTCTGATCGTTGGCATGATTATCATTTACCGACAAGTCGACTATGTGCAGACCAAAAATCTGGGATATAACCGTGAAAACCTCATCTATTTTCCGCTAGAAGGTAATCTGGGCAACCAGTACGATGTGCTGAAAAGCCAACTTAGCCAGTTGCCGGGTGTTGCAGACGTATCGTACCTGACGGCCGACCCATCGTCTAACGGTTCTGGCACCGAAGGCATTAGCTGGCCCGGCAGTGATCCAAACGAAAAAATTCGGTTTACGCCGGTAGGTGTGGGGTATGATTTTGCCAAAGCCATGCAGATTAACCTACATGAGGGCCGCGATTTCTCGAACGATTTTCCAACCGATTCCAGTGGTTTTCTGATCAACGAAGCAGCCCTGAAAGTGATGGGTTTCAAACAGCCGATTGGCAAAACCATTACCTGGGGTAAGCAGAAAGGAACCATTGTCGGCGTGTTGAAAGATTTTCACTTCCAATCACTCCATACAACCATTCGCCCGTTGATTGCCTATCTGCGAACGCAACGACTGCCGGGGAATGCAAACGCCATCGTTCGAATAAAAGCCGGTAAAACGAAAGAAGCACTAGCCCAGATCGAGACGATTTGCAAAAAACTGAATCCCACCTTTCCGTTTGTCTACAACTTCACCGACCAGGCTTATGCCCGTCAATATCAGAGCGAGCAGGTTGTGAGTAAACTGGCTAGCTACTTTGCGTTTCTGGGTATCTTCATCTCCTGTCTGGGACTGTTCGGTCTGGCCACCTTCACGGCTGAGCAGCGGGTAAAAGAGATTGGCGTTCGGAAAGTATTGGGCGCATCGGTAGGCAACATCATCGGTTTGCTCTCGAAAGATTTTCTGAAACTGGTGTTAATTGCTATTGTGCTGGCATCGCCCATAGCCTGGTGGGCCATGAATCAGTGGCTACAGGGCTTTGCGTACAAGATCAATATCGAGTGGTGGATGTTTGTCGTGGCCGGTATGCTATCAGTCATCATTGCCCTTTTCACCGTCAGTTTTCAAAGCATCAAAGCCGCGCTGATCAACCCTGTAAAATCGTTGCGGTCCGAATAAATCTGTTGCCCGTAGAGACAAGGCCTGCCTTGTCTCTACTCACCCCCTGTGCCCCATGCCCAATACACCTCCCCAACTCGCCGATAAACTACTCCACTTTTTTCTGTCCGATGACCGGCGGGAAGAGGTGCTGGGTGATCTGCACGAAGAATACCGTTGGCAGGTCAACCGCGTGGGCGAGCGACGGGCTCGCTGCCGATACTGGATCGATGCGCTTGGCTTTTTGAAACCGTGGGCGGCTAAACGAAAAGTGGTAGAACCACCAGCAACAGCTAGCCCTACCCGCTATCAACGATTCGATCCCTATTCAACAACGTCTTACTTCAATCCTGCTATGTTTCGCAACTATTTCCGAACAGCCTGGCGCAATCTGGTCAAAAACCGATTCTATTCGCTTATCAACATGACGGGCCTAACGGCTGGTCTGGCCGTGGGTATTCTGATTCTGCTTTGGGTACAGGATGAACTGAGTTTCGACCGATTTCATCAGAAAGCCGATGCCATCTACCGACTCGAAAACTGGGCCGGTACCGGCGACAGTCGACAAATCTGGACATCTACGGTAGCACCGATTGCCGTATTAGGCAGAAAAGAACTACCTGAAATCAAAGACGGGGTTCGTATTTCGTACAATGGCACTTATACGCTGTTCAAATACCAGGATAAAACCGTTAACGAAACGGGTACGCACTTTGCCGACCCGAGCCTGTTTTCTGTGTTCGACTTTCCGCTCATTCAGGGCAATTCGGCCAATCCGTTTCCCGACAATCAGTCGATTGTGCTGACTGAAAGTACGGCCAAACGCTATTTTGGCCATGAAAACCCAATCGGTAAAACCCTGGCCAGCAACAACAATAGCTCATTTCGGGTCAGCGGTGTGGTTCGGGATTTTCCGAAGAATTCGAGCATTCAGGCCGATATGATACTGCCTATCTCGCTGCTGTTCGATGAGATGTACCGGACACGAACCGATGGAAAAAACAAAGACAACGATTTTTCGCAGTTCGATTACGAAACCTATCTGCTACTACAACCGGGAACCGATCTTGGTAAGCTGACCGATAAACTACGGACGATTCACCTCCGTAACAAACCCGACGACACCGACCTTACCTACCTGCTACAGCCGTTGGCCGATATGCATCTGTATAGAGCCGATGGTAGCCCAGGAGGTATCGAAACGGTGCGGATGTTTTCGGTGATAGCGCTGCTCATTCTGGTCATTGCCTGCATCAACTATGTAAATCTCTCGACGGCCCGGTCGTTGCTGCGGTCGAAGGAGGTTAGTATGCGGAAGATCGTCGGAGCGGCAAAAGGGCAGTTGTTTTTACAGTTTGTGATCGAAACCGCGCTTCTGTTCTCGCTGGCTGCTGTTGTCGCCCTCGGCTTGATTTACCTGCTTTTACCGGCCTACAATCAACTGACTGAAAAAGAACTGACACTTGATGTGACGAATTATCGCATCTGGCAAGTGATGGCGCTAACCATTGTCGGAACTCTGATTGCGTCGAGTATTTACCCGGCTCTGCTACTTTCCTCCTTCGAACCACTCAAAGCGCTGAAAGGTCGCGTGTCGGCCCGGTTCAGTGAAGCAACGTTCCGAAAAGTGCTGGTGGTGGCGCAGTTTGCCGTAACGGTTATTCTGATTGCCAGTACACTGATTATCCGCAACCAGTTGAGCTTCATTCGGTCCAAAGAACTTGGTTACGACAAAACCCATGTGTTTGCCTTCTTTATGCGCGACATGGGCGAGCACTACGACGCTGTTAAAGCTGAACTAGTGCAGCAGCCGGGCGTAGCGAGCATTACACGTTCCAGCGCCAATATTGTCCGGCTCAATTCGCAAACGGGCGACAATGAATGGGATGGTAAAGAGCAGGGCGAAACGATGTTTATGCGCCCTATGGCTATCGACAACGATTTTATCCCGTTCTTTAAAATGAAGTTGGCTGAGGGGGCAAACTTTACGGGAGCCGTAGCCGACTCGACCCATTTTATTCTGAACGAAACCGCCGTTAAAACGGCCCGGCTGAAAAATCCGATTGGCAAGAAGTTTCGGCTCTGGAAACACAAAGGCACTATCATTGGTGTCGTCAAGGACTTCCATTTTGCATCGATGCGTCAGAAGATCGAACCGGCCATCTTCTATTACGAACCGACGAACCTGAATGCGATGTACATTAAAACGACCGGCGAAGATGCCGAAAGCGCTGTCGCTTCTGCCCAGAAAGCCTGGAAACAATACAATCCCGACTATCCTTTCGACTACGCGTTTCTGGACGATGTCTTCAACCGGCTCTACCTTTCGGAACAAAAAACGGGGATGCTGTTTAACATTTTTGCGGGTATCGCCATCCTGATTTCCTGCCTGGGACTGTTCGGTCTGGCTACCTATACGGCGCAGGTACGCACCCGTGAGATTGGCGTACGGAAAGTGCTGGGAGCCAGCGTATCGGGAATCATTCAGTTGCTGGCCAAAGACTTCGTGAAACTGGTGTTCATCGCCATTTTGCTGGCTACACCCATTGCCTGGTATACCATGAGCCTGTGGCTACAGGATTTCGCGTACCGAATCAATGTGCAATGGTGGGTCTTCGCCATAGCGGGTATACTGGCGCTGGCTATTGCCTTGCTGACGGTCAGTTTCCAAAGTATCAAAGCCGCCCTGATGAATCCGGTTAAGAGTTTGCGGTCGGAATAAATGGCAAGGTGTGCATGGATGGCGGGGTGTAGTGGGAAGTGCTCCGTACTGCCCTCGCCATCTCAACAGCAAATCAGGCTGAGAGTTTACGAAATGAATAAGGGGTCTTATAAAGTGACTCAAACTCTTCATAGCGAAGAATTGAAATCGAAGGAAAATCAACGGTTTTTAACTGGTGCAGATGCTTATATTGTCAAATTTTGTCAAAAATGGATGTTTTTGTCATGCTGACGAAGGAAGCATCTTCGGTAGTGAAGCCATTAGTAGCTACTGAAGATGCTTCCTTCGTCAGCATGACAAAAATGCCCCTATTTGGCTACATCCGTAAAAGTTTAAACAGGTTCATTTTCAACTAATTGCCAATGGAACGATGGATTTATGAGCAATACGTTAGGTAAAAGGAGAAGATAATCCAGTTGAGCATCTGTCCGTTCGATTCCATAGCGAAGAACCACCTGTTCATGATATTCAGTCAATATCTCATTCGATAAGGCAGCTCAAATTTCCCCTTTAATAGAGATTCATAAATCCACTGATATTTATACTGGGGAGCCAGCGAAACCATGAATACATTCGTATCTAGCACGAACCGCAGGTTATTCATTCAGCCACTGATCAAGATCCAATTCCGTGATTCCTTGTTGATCAATTGCCTGCTGGATTTTCCCGGCAAGCTTATCCGAAAAATAAGTGCCCAGCATTTTTCGCACGGCTAGCAGGTCTTCTTCACTAGGCTGAAACGAATAGATTTTCAGCAAATCGAGTTGGAGCGCGCTTAGCTTTTGAGTCTCCATATACATTAGTTTTCTCAAAGAGAACAAATACCAGATAGTTATGGCACTCAATAAAACGTAAAAAAGCAGCGTAGTTCAAGCAATTACTACCTCTTCACCGACACAGCCCCTACACCCCATGCTCAATACACCGCCCCAACTCGCCGACCGACTGCTCCGCTTTTTTCTGTCCGATGATCGGCGGGAAGAGGTGCTGGGCGATTTGCATGAAGAATACCGCTGGCAGGTTAGTCGAGTGGGTGAACGACGGGCCCGCTGGCGATACTGGTACGATGTGCTGGGCTTCATAAAACCCTTTGCCATCAAGCGTAGACAGGTAAACGATACTCAGAACTACCGACGTTTTGCCAATCATTCAGTAACTACTTTCCCAAACCCGATTATGCTACGAAACTATTTCTCCATTGCCTTTCGTCAGTTGTGGAAAAACCCGCTGTTTAGCAGCCTGAACATTGTAGGGCTAACCGTTGGGCTGGCGGTCAGTACGTTTATTGCGCTCTACGTCTGGCATGAGTTCCACTACGACCGCTTTGAGCCGTTTGCCAACCGAACGTACCGAATTGTATCGGCATCGAAATATGGCGAAAACGAAGTATCGTTTCCTCAATTGCATCACTCGTTTGGCAGCGAGGCAAAACGACAGATTCCAGAAGTCGAAGAGCTTGTCCGGTTTTCCAATGGCTTTGGCGACGTTATCCTCCAATCGGATCAGAATCATCGGTTCAAGGAAACTAATATTGGGTATGCCGACGCATCGATCATACCGGTAATAGGACTTAAATTTCTCTATGGCGATCCGAAAACCGCCCTTGGCGAACCCGGCCGGATTATTTTAACCCGTCAACTGGCTGAGAAGTATTTTGGCAACCAGCATCCCGTTGGCAAATCGCTGGTTTTCGATAAACATTTTCCGCTTACGGTGTCGGGCGTACTGGACGACTTACCGACCAATTCGGTTATTCAATTCAAGGGGCTGGTATCGCTCTCATCGATGCCTAAACTCGGGGATCGTCAGCGTGGTATTTATGAAAATGCAGGCTTTTTGAACACCTATCTGGTCTTACGGCCCGATGCCCGAGTCCATGATATAGAGAAGAAACTCGTGACGGTAAAAGCCGGTCTCAAGTTCATCGATATGTCGGCCAATTATTTTCTGGAAGCCTTGCCTACGCTGCATCTGGACGGGCGGGGTGCACCGGGCGACTCCCGGCAATCGCTGTATATTCTGCTAACGGTGGCGCTGGTTATTCTGACGCTGGCTGTCATTAATTATATCAGCCTGACCACGGCCCGCGCCACCAAACGGTCGCGGGAAGTTGGTATCCGTAAGGCCGTGGGCGGGCAGCGCAGTGAGTTGATTGGGCAGTTTTTTCTGGAATCATTTTTGACCACTACGCTGGCGTTTGCGCTATCGCTAGCGTTGCTTCAGGCGTTGTTTCCATGGGCTAATCATACGCTGGATCTGCAAATGGATAATCGGGTGCTGGCACAGGGGCCATACTGGGGCCTAATGATTGGGCTATGGCTGATTTGTTCGCTGCTGGCGGGTGGCTATCCGGCATTGTTGCTGTCCGGTTTCCGTCCGGCGCTTGTACTGAAAGGATCAACCAACTGGCGGCAGAGTGGTGCTGGCGTTCGGCGGGTGTTTACAACGGTTCAGTTTACAGCCTCCATCGGGCTCTTGATCTGTAGCCTGGTGCTTTATACCCAGATGCGGTTTCTGCGTACCAAAAATCTTGGCTTGAATCGGTCGCAGGTGGTGGCACTTCAGATCGACAACGAAATGATCACCCAGTTTACGGGCCTGCGAAATGCCGTTCGGCAATGGGCAGGTGAGGGAAATGTGGCGACGACCAATACACAGTTGTTTACCAATAACATCATGACCATGTTCACGAAGAGTGAAAAAACGAAGAAGGAACTGATGGTGAATGCCATTGAGGTTGATAAACCGTTCTTTGACATGATGGGCATACAGTGGAAAAACCGTCCTCTGGTCTGGGAAAAAGGAGCAATTACACGTGATTTGACCATTTATAATCAGACACTTGTCAACGAATCGGGCATCAAGGGAAATCCTCTGCAACAACAGGCCGTGTCAATCGGTCGATCAGCCGATGGTGTTGTCGCCGATTTCCATATCAACAGCCTGCACGGTACTGTTTCGCCGATGATGCTTACCGTGGTGAGTGATACCAGCCGGTCGATACTGGCCAATGGCGGTTATCTGCTGGTTCGGCTAAATTCACATACGGACGTCCCCAACGCCCTCGACCAGCTTAAACAGATTTACGATCAGGCCCACCCAACCGTTCCGTTCGACTATTATTTTCTGGATGATGCCTATAACAAACTCTACGCAAAAGAAGAACGGTTGATGCGACTGTTCAACGGGTTTACGGCGCTGACATTGCTGGTGGCCTGCCTGGGTTTGCTGGGACTGATGACCTTTTCGGTCGAAGTACGGACCAAAGAAATTGGCGTTCGAAAAGTGCTGGGTGCGTCGGTAACGGGCATTGTGGTTTTGCTCTCGAAAGATTTCCTGAAACTGGTTTTGCTGGCTATGTTGATCGCTTCACCCATAGCCTGGTGGATCATGAACCAATGGCTTCAGCGCTTTGCCTACAAGATCGACATGGCCTGGTGGATCTTCGCCCTGGCCGGTGGAGTCGCTATAACCATTGCGTTGTTGACCGTCAGTTTCCAGAGCATTAAAGCCGCGCTGATGAATCCGGTGAAGAGTTTGCGGTCTGAATAATCTTTGTAGAGGCCGGTACGCCGGTCTCTACGCTTACCTATTGACAACCAATATACCCATAGGTAATACGGCTGGTGGTTGTACCATTCGTGTTCGTTACAGACCAGTTCTGTTCTAAAGGCAAGCCCTGTTTACTGAGCGAATAACTAATTTTCTGCTCACTGAACTTCGTTACCGAATTAACCATGGTGCCTGAGTAACTTGACACATTGGTCACCAACCCCAACGACTGATTTGTCGAATTAAACTCGTAATAGCCCTTGTCTGGATTGTAGTTGTACTTCACTGCATCAGGCCATCCTTTGGGCGTTACAAAGGACGTTAATGCTGCCTTACCAGCCTGATAATCATAACTCACATAGGCAAGGCTTACCCCTGATAACTGATAGGTACTTATCCGCCTGAGCAAACCCGTACTATCATATTCATAGTCGCTAAACTCTTTACTACCTGCCAATCGGCTGCGCCTGATCCGCCCCTTTTCAAATTCATAGGCATGGTCATATTTATTCCCACTGGTACTATACGAATAATCCGTCTGAAGGCCGGCCAGGAAAAGAGATGTGGACCCAATTCCACTAACCGATAAAGTCGACTTTTTCAATAAACCAGTACTGTCATAAGCAAACGTCTGGGTAAATAGTGTCGTCCCCGAAGCCGATAGATTGGTCAGTGTAATCAGACGCTCATTCGCGTATTGACAGGTCAATGTACTCGCCGGTTGGCCATTCTCCCCTGTTCTTTTTATAGACAACAGGAATCCGTCATTATCATACGCATAATCGTCCTGCCAACCTCCTGGCGACCAGTGCCGCTGAAGTTTCCCATCAGGCCCATAATTCCAATACTCAGTGGTTTTACTACTGCCTGATTGAACTGTTTTACTACTAATAAAACAGGGCTTCACCTGGGTAGAATCAGTCTGCGGTGGGGTATCCTTTGGGGCACAACCCATATTCAGGCAGACGACGAATCCATACCCTATACTAATTATCAACAGATATTGAAGGCTGCGTACTCGTGTTCTCATCCGTTTATACAAGCTGTTTACCTCAATCTGGCCCAAAGCACTGCTACCGCTATTGTTTGATGATTTGTTTGGTGATTTGCTGGTCACCGACATGGATGCGCAGCCAATAATCTCCCTGTGGATAATTCTGAAGTCCAACAGCAAACTCTCCCTGCCAGATTTGAGCCCTGTACAGTATATTCCCCCGCCGATCCAATAGCTCCACCCAACCAGTCAGCGGTGGCAAAAATCCCTGGATACGTACATTCACTTCGGTCGTTGCAGGAATAGGATACACGACTATGGCATCGGCCAGCACAGGATTCTCAACAAGTGCCGTCGGCAAAACCGTTATTACAAGATGTTCGTTTGGGAATATTGTATTGACACATCCGTTTAAATAGGTTCTGAATTTTACGACCGCTCTACCGGGTTTGCTCGTGTTGGGTATACCAGGTGAAATGTCGCCCAAAGAGTTATTGGCGTTCGGATAATCGGGCAGGCCGCTGATGGGCAAATCGCCAGATTCCCGGACGTAGGAAATCTGAACATTATCGGGCAGGGGCTGCAGCCCATATTCTCTTATCGAGACAGCTTTATCGCCCTGTTTGTAGGTAATTTCACCCCAGATCTCTCCACCAGTACTCCAGATATTAACAGGAACTGGAGATGGTGCCCTGGGGCTGACCACTAGTTTTATTTCCTTCTTGTCGCTTTCACACCCATCCAGTAGTTGTGTCGCATAAAAATACTGAGTGCCAGCCGCGCCTTTAACAACGACAAAATAGTTGGGTGTACTGCTATCATTATAGGGAATACTGCCATCCGGGTTATATAATTTGGATACGGTCATAGGCGAAGTCACCGTTACCGAAATACCTATAAATGCACTATTAGACCCATTAGCCCGTTCGCAGGTGGTCACTAAAGCAGGGACTTTGGGAGGCTCTGGTTTGACTTTTATACGTAACAGGCTGGTGCTTGGTGTACCAATTATTGTTGAATCGGCCGAAACCAGGCGCACCTGATAGGCATTCCCTGCCTGCACAGTGGCCGGAATGGTGGCGCGGTAAGTTACCTCACCGCTTGCCGTAGTAGCCACGGGTACCGATGTAATGGCCGAATACGTTATGCCATCTGCCGATATAACAACCCTGAGATTATTCACCACGCCGGTTATTCGTCCTGTGACATCAAGTTGAACACCCGCACAAACGGCGGTTACGGCTAGCGGTAAGGTCGTGATCGATTGCGCCAGGGCTTGTAAGCTACCAATACCTGCCAGCGCCCCAACCATCGACAGCGTAAGCCAGCCTTTTCTGATCAGCCGAGGCCAGTTACAACAGAAAACAGCCTGTTTCATAAGGGTGAGGAAGTGATGTAACGAAAAATCGCTCCAAAAGTATTGTTCTTTCAGCCATGACACAATACATGCGAGATATGAAAACAAAAGAATTTATACCTTAATCTAGCTGCCGGATAAGAATAAACGAGGCCAGTTCCGAAAGCAGTAGCAGATAGTGGGTAGTCGATAAACTGCCTAGCATGTACGCTAGAAAGACTTCATCCGCTAAAATAAAGGCGGCCCACAAACCGATTGTGATGCCAAAAGCCTGATGAATACTAGCCGACTGTGTGAGCGTCTGACGGGTAACGGCACTGAAGGCTTTCCAGAAGTATATAGCCCCAAGTGCTTCCCATAGAATCACTCCACCAAAAAATACTCCTGCCAACCAGGCTGGTGACTGATAGATAGCCAGCACCCGAACGATAAGGGTATAATTTCCCGATACGAATGGCCAGTTCGTTGGCAGAATCGACAAGGTTTTGAGGGCATCAGCGGTATTGCTCAACCAAACGATGGAGAAATAAAGCGCCCAGAAAAGTATCAGTCCGGCCCGGATGCGTTTGTCGATGGCTTGCATAATTAGTCCGCTAAAAACGCCGGGAATATACCAGTTTATAAGACTTTTTTCCGTAAATTCTACGCTAACTGGTAAGTAAGCGATACCAATCCTGTGGAGTACGTTTTTGAATCCAGCAGGTTGAACTTAATCCGCTCGTTTAACTGACTAAACAACGGTTTACCAGCACCCAGCAGGATTGGATGAACCGCCAGAATGAGTTCGTCGATCAGCCCTTCTTCTATGAATGAACGAGTCAGGTCGGCTCCCCCAAATAACCAGAAATCTTTTCCCGGCTGATTTTTTAGTAGATCGATCTGTGTTTTCACATCACCACAAACCAGCTCAGCCCCTTCTCCCACGCTTGTCAGTGTCGTAGAGAATACGTATTTCTTAAATTCAGGAAAAGAGTATTCACTAGCCGCTTCATTCGGATTCATCATCAACTCATAGCTTTTTCGGCCGATCAATATCGAATCGATACGGTCGAGGAAAGCGGTCATCCCGTAATCCTGATCGGTAAAGCACCAGTCATATTCGCCGTTAGGGCCTTCGATGTAGCCATCCAGACTGACGGCCACGCATAACACTACGTTTCGGCTATTCATTGTATTTGTTAAGTTGTCTGGCCCTGTCCGGTTTGCGGACAGGGCGTGTCCAGAATCGGACAGTTGTTTGAGGACATGTTGACCAAAAATAGCCATAAAAAGCAATCAGTGGGTTTTTTAGGAGTTGGCACCCCATTTGATCGGCATTATCGTATAAAATAACAAACCATGAAAAGGGCCTTTCTGGGAGAGTTTGAAGAAGTGGTTTTACTGACCGTAGCGATTCTTGACGAAGAAGCCTACGGCGTAACGGTAACGCAGGAAATTGAACAGAAAACCGGACGTGCGGTCGGATTCAGTACCGTTCATACGACCTTACAGCGACTCGAAGAAAAGGGTTATCTGTCCTCGCGTATGGGTGGCGCTACGGCCGAGCGTGGAGGTCGCCGGAAGCGTTTTTTTACGGTCACGGCGGCTGGTCGGAAAGCACTGGCCGAAGTCAAACAGGTTCGTGAGGAACTCTGGAATGCGTTACCTCCGCAAACGCTTCAACTGATGGGAGGATGAAAACCGCGACGAAACCACCCCGCTTCGCTACCCGGTTACTGAAAACCTTCGGTCATCCTGACACCTCGGAAGAGGTGCAGGGCGACTTGCTGGAACTCTATGATCATTGGGTGCAAACGATAGGCGCACGTAAGGCCAACTGGCGATACATAGTGAGTACGCTGAAACTAATGCGTCCGCTGGCTCAATCCCGTTATAACGAACAGTATAGACCACCCTTTTCACTAAGTCCTGTTATGCTACGCAATTATCTGAAAATCGCCTGGCGAAATCTCATGCTCCATAAAGCCTTCGCGGTCATCAACGTGGTTGGGTTGGCCGTTGGGCTGGCCACCTGCCTGTTGATTGTGCTGTATGTGAAACACGAGTTAAGTTATGACCGCTATAACGCCAAAGCCGACCGCATCTACCGGATGATTATTCACGGGAAGATTGGTGGCAAGGAAATCTCTACGGCCATGTCGAGTGTGCCAGCAGGCCCCGCTTTGGCACACGACTATGCCGGTGTGGAAGCTGTTACGCGACTGAATCAGGAAGGTACGTTCATCGTCAAACACGACCATGAAAGTTTCAAGGAAGAACATGTCGCTTTTGCCGACTCCAATTTTTTCGACATCTTTTCCATACCGCTGCTGAAAGGCAATAGCAAAACGGTTCTGACTGACCCCAATACAGTTGTTGTTACTGAAACCATCGCCCGGAAGTATTTCGGCACCCAGGACCCTATCGGCCAAACGCTGACCCTGGGGTCGCGAGGGCTTTTTCGTGTGACAGGCGTATGTGCGGATGTCCCCTCAAATACTCACTTTCACTACGACATTTTTGGCTCGATGCGCTCCATTCAACTGCGCGAAACCTGGTTTACGAGTGGGCTCGTAACGTATGTTGTGCTTCAACCAGGTTACTCCGCCGATGCCATTCAGGCAAAAATTCCAGAGATGGTAAAGAAGTACGCAGGTGCCGAAATCCAACAACTTCTGGGGATGAATATGACGGAGTTCATCCAGAAGGGGAATGCCTTTGGTTTTCAGCTTCAGCCGATTACGGATATTCATCTTCACTCAAACCTTGAAGCGGAAATCGAACCCAATAGCGACGTTAAGTACATCTATATCTTCTCAGTCATTGCCGTATTTATTCTACTGGTGGCCTGCATTAACTTCATGAATCTTAGTACGGCAGGATCAGCAGGGAGGGCCAAAGAAGTGGGTATTCGGAAAGTACTAGGCTCGATACAACGTCAACTGATTGGTCAGTTTTTAAGCGAAGCGGTGCTGGTCACGTTCATGGCGTTGATCGTTTCACTGGGCATTGTCGTCGCTGTATTACCCAGTTTCAACCTGTTGTCCGGTAAGCAATTTGACCTTAGCGCGCTGACAAATGGCTGGATGTTACCTGGCATTGCTATCGGCTGTTTACTGATCGGGTTACTGGCGGGTAGCTACCCTGCCTTTTTTCTGTCGGCATTCAAACCGGTGAGTGTCCTGAAAGGGCGGTTACAGGGTGGTGCAAAAAGTGGCTGGCTCCGAAATACACTCGTAACCATTCAGTTTATGGTATCGATTGGGATGATTATCGGCACCATGGTCGTTTATCAACAACTCCACTTCATTCAGCATAAAAAAGTTGGCTTTGATAAAGATCAGGTACTGATTCTGCACGATACGTATACACTGGGAAATAAAGCTGATGCCTTCAAAGCTGAATTACGGAAACTAGCACAGGTACAGAACGTTACGTTGGCGGGCTATTTACCAGCAGGCGTATCCAACGGAGGAACCGATGGATTTCAGCCCGACAATGGCGACCCCCAATCGACACCCTACCGGGAAAAGAGCTATTACATCGACGAAAATTACCTCTCAACGCTGGGTATTAAACTAGCTCAGGGCCGCAATTTCTCGAAAGCGTTCCCCTCCGATAGCGTCGCTATTCTGGTCAATGAGGCCGCAGTGAAACGATTTGGCTGGAAAAATCCTGTCGGCCAGCGGCTCTGGACGGTAGGCAACGGCAGCCCCGAAAGCCATCGGTTGTACACGGTTGTTGGGGTCGTAAAGGATTTTCACTTCGAGTCGATGCACCAGCACATTGCTCCATTGGTGATGTTTTACGGCAAGGATAATTACCAGATGGCCCTGCGTATCCATACCGACGATATTCCTGGCTTGCTGAAAACAGTAGAGAAAACCTGGAAAGCCCAAAGCGATACGCCCTTTGCTTATTCGTTCCTAAACGAGCGTTTTAACCGGATTTATCAGTCGGAGCAACGTGTCGGAGAGTTGTTCAGCATTTTCGCGGGGCTTACGGTGATCATCTCCTGCCTGGGCCTGTTCGGACTGGCCATGTTTACAGCCCAGCAACGCACCAAAGAAATTGGCGTTCGGAAAGTACTGGGCGCATCGGTCACCAGCGTTGTTGCACTGCTGTCTAAAGACTTTATGAAACCAGTTCTGCTTGGTATTCTGATTGCATCGCCGGTAGCTTGGTACGCAATGAATCGATGGTTACAGGATTTCGCGTATCGCATCACTATCCCCTGGTGGGTCTTCGTGCTGGCGGGTTTGCTGTCAGTTGGCATTGCGCTACTGACGGTCAGTTTTCAGAGCATCAAAGCCGCCTTAGCCAACCCCATAAAATCGTTACGTAGCGAATAACCCGTTCTGCAGAGACGAAAGGTATTGCCCCACCGGCGGACCGATTCCTACATAATCCTAATTCCATGACTCCACCTCGCTTCGCCACCTGGCTATTAAAAACGTTCGGCCATCCTGATGTCTCGGAAGAAGTGCAGGGTGATCTGCTGGAACTGTATGCCCATTGGACGCAAACGGTGGGGAGGAGAAAAGCCAATTGGCGATATAGTCTGAATACCTTAAAACTGCTACGGCCACTGGCTAAGCGAAAAAGAAACGAACAGTATACATCACCATTTCCCTTAAGTCCTACTATGATACGCAGTTATGGAAAAATTGCCTGGCGCAGCATGATCCGAAACCGGAGCTACACATTGATTAATATGGTCGGTCTAACGTTAGCGCTAGGCATAGGCATTGTATTGTTCTGGATTGTTCGGTTCGAATATAGCTTTGATCGTTACCATCATCATGCCGACCGGCTTTACCGGATTATCAACCAGACTCAGTACGGCGAAAAAGGTTCGCACGTACCCCAGGGTGTCATAAAAGCCTTAGCCAATCAGATCTCAGGCATAGAGGCTGCCGCCAATGTATACGCCATTGAATCGGATGGGGTGAAGGTTGGACAAACGCTGTTCAACGTAAAATATATTTTTTTCAGTCCACCTCAGTTTCTGGACATGATCGATGTAGACTGGCTGAGCGGCTCGCCCAAACAGTCGCTCAGCAAGCCCTATCAGGTTGTCCTCGACGAACCCACCGCCCAGCGCTTTTTTGGCAGCAGTAATGCCCTGGGAAAAACGCTCCGTATTCGCAACGATGTGGTCTTAACGGTATCCGGTATCATCCGAAAAGTGCCCGTCAACTCAGAGTTTCAATTCCAGATGCTGGCCTCTCGCGAAACCCTGAAACGAATCATGCCCGAATACCAAAATGAAAACTACTGGAGCGGGGGCGATTCGATGCACCACGGTTATGTGCTTCTCAAGCCTGGTACAGCGCCGTCAGCTATTGAAGCTACGCTAGCGAAAATGCTGGCTCAACATTCGGCGCAACATCACTATCATTACACGAGCTTTACGTTACTCCCCCTCGTGGATGTACATCGTGATACACAGAGTGATGCCGATTCCTATCACTATGTATTACCTCAGTGGATACTCTACACGCTGGTCGGCATTGGTCTTTTTCTGATCCTGATTGCCTGCATTAACTTTATTAATCTGGCTACGGTGCAGGCTACGCAACGCAGCCGGGAGATTGGAATCCGCAAAGCGCTGGGTAGCAGTCGGGCGCAGCTCATCAGCCAGTTTTTCGGCGAAACAGCCCTGGTCGTTTTTTTGGGTATCGGCTTAGGTGGTTTGCTGGCTAATCAATTGATTCGATATGCCGACCAATTACTAAACACACAAGTGGCTCAGTCGGCGGTTTGGGATGGTAGCAGTGTCGTCTTTCTACTCGTGCTGGGTGTCGTAACTACACTGCTGGCGGGTGTTTATCCGGCGCTAATCGTGTCTGGTTTCCAGCCAGTTCGAGCCTTAAGAGGGCCGTGGTTTCTGCCGTTTCGCGGCCTTGGTGGCGTAGGTCTATCGCTGCGGCAATCGTTGGTAGTAGGTCAATTTGTC
Organism: Spirosoma aerolatum; assembly: GCF_002056795.1. Classification (NCBI taxonomy): domain Bacteria; kingdom Pseudomonadati; phylum Bacteroidota; class Cytophagia; order Cytophagales; family Cytophagaceae; genus Spirosoma; species Spirosoma aerolatum. The sequence continues at coordinate 5,005,410 of NZ_CP020104.1, forward strand.
ATTGCCCAGATATTGGTCATCTGCACAATCATTGGCGTCAAACAGATTCGTTATTTCTACCAGCAGGATCTGGGATTTGACAAGAAGGCCATCGTGACGGTAAATATGCCCGACCGGGGTAATGCTGTCGTGCGCGAACGCTTCCGGCAGCAACTGTTGCAACATCCAGAAATCAAGGACGTTGCATTCGGACTTACAACGCCTTCCAGCAATCGTCAGTGGTGGTGGAACCCGGTACGTCATCCCAACCTGCCCAATGGAGAATACACCTTCCGCTTTCAGTACGTCGATACCAATTACTTCAACTTCTTTAAAATTCCTCTGATTGCCGGGCGGTCATGGACGCACGCCGATACGAATGCCGTGGCGATCATTAACGAAAAAGCGGCCCGTAGCCTGGGGTTCCAGTCGCCGGAGCGTGCTGTAGGCGAACGTATCAACCTAAATAACAATACACCGTTTACCATCATGGGCGTTGTAAAGGACTACCATTCGCAGAGCCTCCGGTCCGCTATCGTGCCGCACGTGTTTCTGTATGCCGACTGGAACTTTCAAACGGCCAGCATTCGTATTGATCCCGATCGGTCGACCAGGGCAATTGCGCTGATTGGGGGTTACTGGAAGGCGCTGTTCCCCAACTATTATTTTACGCCAAGCTTCCTTGAGCAGGATTTACGGTCTTTTTATGAAGATGAGCGCAAACTATCCAACTTCCTGACGCTTTTTGCGGTTCTTGGCATCTTCATAGGCTGTCTGGGGCTGTTCGGGCTAGTGTCGTTTGTGGTAACGCAACGGACCAGGGAAATTGGTGTTCGCAAGGTACTGGGTGCTACTGTCACCAGCATTTTCACCCTACTATCCAGCGATTTCCTCAGGTTGGTCTTGATTGCCATAGTCATTGCATCGCCCATTGCCTACTACCTGATGAGTCAGTTTTTGCAGGCCTACGAATATAAGGTTGCTATCGATTGGTGGGTTTTTGCACTAGCGGGTTTGCTGGCCATTGGCATTGCCCTGATTACCGTGAGTTTCCAAAGCATCAAAGCGGCCCTGGCCAATCCGATAAAATCGTTGCGGTCGGAATAAACATGTAGAGACGCGACCGCAACGGCGGCCCGGCCTTCGCGTCTCATGACCGGATGGTTTATGGCTGACGCATAGGAGACGCAAGGGATTGCGTCTCTACAAATCCTACCCTATGAAACCTCCTCGCTTCGTTACCTGGCTTCTGGAACACTTTGGTCATCCCGACACGTCGGAAGAGGTGCAGGGCGACTTGCTGGAACTGTACGACCATTGGATGCAAACGGTGGGGAAGAGAAAAGCCGACTGGCGTTATACGCTGAGTGCCTTGACGTTACTTCGGCCTTTGGCTAAACGAGCGAAAAAAGAACAGTATACTTCATCTTTTTTACTGAGTCCCGCTATGCTACTGAATTATTTTAAAATAGCTTATCGCAACTTACTCAACAACAAAGGATTTTCGGCCATCAACATCACTGGACTTGCGTTGGGGATTGCCTGTTCCATCGTATTGTGCCTATTCATTCTCGATGAGCTAAACTTCGACGCCTTCAATAAAAAAGCCAGACAGACGTACCGGCTTTACGTTCATAGTTCGATTAACAACGAAGAAGCCAGCAATGCCAAGACGGCACCTCCGGCTGGCCCAACCCTGGTGCAGATGCTCCCTGAAGTGCTCACTCAAACCCGTATCGGCTACTTTGGCGTACACGATTTGCGGTATAAAGACAAGATTTTCAGAGAAAATAGTATCTACACAGCCGACTCCACCTATTTCGATGTATTTACCCTGCCTTTCGTTCACGGCAATCCAGCAATTGCGCTCAAAAATCCGAACAGCATAGTCCTGACCGAAACCATGGCCCGCAAATACTTCGGGCAGGAAAACCCGACGGGAAAATCGTTTCTGGTCGATGGAACAAACTCGTATGAGATTACGGGTGTCATGAAAGACTTTCCCGATAAGTCGCATTTCCGTTGCGATTTCCTGTTGTCGATGTCGACCTATCCCGAAGTCAATCAACAAAACTGGCTGCAAGGGAATTATTCGACCTACATTGTTCTCAAAGAGGGTGTAGATCCGGCACGGGTCGAGCGCAAAATGCAGCAAGTCATTCTCGACCGTTTAGGACCTGAGATTGAAAAAGCATTGGGCATTTCTATGCAGCAATTTCTGGCCAACGGCAATGTATTTGAGTATCGCATGCAACCGTTATTATCCATTTATCTGCAGGCAAAACGGCAATACAATATCGACCCCAATACCGAGTGGGGTAATGCCCGAATTGGCGACAGTGTGTATGTGTCTATTTTCTCGGTAGTGGCCTTATTTATTCTGCTGATTGCCGTCATCAATTTCGTCAACCTATCGACAGCCCGTTCCGAGAAGCGCGCCAAAGAAGTAGGCATCCGAAAAGCCATTGGCTCAAGTCGCTTAAAACTAATGGGGCAGTTTACGACTGAATCGCTATTGCTGACTGCTATTTCGGTCCTTGTGGCTTTGTTTTTGGTACAACTCATGCTTCCCGGCTTCAACCAGATCACAAGCCGACAGTTGGCACTACCACTTTTTACCAATGCGTATACTATTCCGACACTGGTTGTTTTTACGCTAATTGTGGGCCTGCTGGCGGGAAGTTACCCAGCCTTTTTTTTATCATCTTTTCGGCCGGTTGAGGTCTTAAAATCGGTCGTACAAAAACGAAAATCCTCCTTACGTAGCCTATTGGTGATTACCCAGTTTTCGATATCCATTACGCTCATTCTGGGTATGATCATCATCCGAAACCAATTAGGGTATCTTCAGCATAAAGACCTTGGATTCAACAAAGAGCACTTACTCTCGATCAACAATGGGGCAGCACTGGGCGATAAACTCAAACCCTTTAAAGCCGAATTATTGAAAAATCCAGCCATACTATCGGTCAGCAATTCATCCCTATTATTTGCAAACGGCATTCCAGGAAGTGCTTATTTGGCCGGAAAACGGTCGGGTAGCGACCCCGTTTTATGCCAGTACCTTGACGTCGATGCAGATTTCGTAAAAACGTTTGCAGTGCCAGTTAAAGCCGGACGCTTCTTTGCCAATGATCGGCTGGCCGACAGCACTGCCGTGGTCATCAACGAAGCGGCAGTGCGAGCGTTTAATACGAACAACCCGTTAGACCAGGAAGTCACCGAAATCGTCGCAAACGAATCCAAAACCTATAAAATAATTGGTGTTCTTAAAGATTTCAATTATGAATCGCTTCACCACCAGGTTCGTCCGCTGGTGTTTCACCTTAGTCCCGTCCGGCAAGCCACCAGTATTTTAACCGTCCGAATTCAGCCCAATGCCACAAAAAATGCGATTGATTATATCGAAGAAACCTGGCAACGGTTCGAAAAGACGGACCAATGTCACTATTCGTTTTTAGATGAGCGGCTGGCCCGGCTTTACGAATCGGAACAAAAAACGAGTATCATCGCTACAATCTTTTCGGCCCTGGCCATCTTTATTGCCTGCCTGGGTTTGTTTGGTCTGGCCGTTTTCATAACCGAGCAACGCACCAAAGAAATTGGCATTCGGAAAGTGTTAGGGGCTAGTATTGCCGAAATCCTGTTTCTGTTGTCGCGACAATTTATTGCCTGGGTCACCATCGCCATTCTGATCGCGTCGCCCATTGCCTGGTACGTCATGAGCCGATGGCTCGACAACTTTGCCTACCGCATCGATATTTCGTGGTGGGTATTTGTTCTGGCTGCTTTTCTGGCCATTGGCATTGCCTTATTGACAGTGAGTTTTCAGAGCCTCAAAGCCGCGTTGATCAATCCCATAAAATCACTTCGATCCGAATAGCACAGAGCATGCGCACTACCCCCCCCGCTTTGCTACCTGGTTATTAACCACATTCGGCCATCCTGATACCTCGGAAGAAGTGCAGGGCGATCTGCTGGAACTGTATGACCATTGGATACAAACGGTGGGGAAGAGAAAAGCCAACTGGCGATATAGCCTGAGTGCTCTTAAACTTTTACGGCCACTGGCCCAGTCAAAAACAGCTAAAGAATACCCTCAACCAATTTTAGTAAGTCCTGCTATGATAAGTAATTATGTAAAAATCGCCTGGCGTAATCTGACGCACGCCAAAGTCTTTTCCAGCATCAACGGATTCGGGCTAACCCTGGGAATGACCTGTGCCCTGCTGGTCTTTCTGGTTATCGTTCATGAAACCAGCTATGATAAGCAGCATAAAAACGGGGACCGCATCTACCGGATCGAAACGGCCAACAACAGCGACCCAAACCCACATCCGGGAACCTACACCGAAATGGCGATTGTCCTGCCCAAAGAAGCTCCTGAATTTGAGGTCATTGTACCCATTTACCATGAATGGGGCAAGGGGTTAGCCAATCCTGCTTCAGGCGATTTCTTTAAAGAGCGGGTCGCATTTACCAACTCCGGCATCTTTCAGCTTCTTGATTACCAATGGGTAACGGGCGATGCACGTACAGCCCTTTCACAACCAGATCAGGTGGTGCTGACGGAGTCGTATGCCAAGAAATTCTTTGGCAGTACCGACATTATTGGCAAAACCATTCGCTACGACACCAAAGAAGACCTCCGTGTAACCGGCGTTTTGAAGGATCATCCCGCAACTACCAACTTTCCATTCGATGTACTGGTTTCGTTTCCGACCCTCAAACGCGTAAACCCTGACATCGACTCGCATGGCTGGAATGGTTTTGGCGATAATTTTCAGATCTATACCTTATTAAAACCAGGCTTCCGTCCAGAGCAACTAACGAAGCGGTTTCATGACATTCAGGTAAAGTATCAGAAAGACCCAAAATCCATTGAAAATCAACATTTCGTACTCAACCCACTTTCCAAAATTCATTATTCATTCAACTTTAGCGGACGGCAGGCCAGTAGCAAACTGCTTAATATGCTCTCCCTCATCGGGGCCTTTGTGCTGTTGATTGCCTGTATCAATTTCATTAATCTGACAACCGCACAAGCCCTCAAACGGGCAAAAGAAATTGGTATTCGTAAAGCCGTGGGCAGCAATCGGTTATCGCTGATGTTTCAATTTCTGACCGAAGCGGGGCTGATCACCTTCCTGTCTACGCTGTTGAGTATCCTACTGGCCTGGCTGGTGCTACCGAACATAGCCACCATGATGGGACTTCCACTGACGGCTTCGGACCTGTTTACCTGGAAAATTGTCGTATTTCTGGCTGGACTAGCCGGGCTAACAACCATTCTGGCCGGAACATACCCCGCTTATCGTTTATCGGGAATGCCACCCATCTGGGCATTAAAAAGCAACAAGCTACCGCAGGGCGAGCGAAGTGCTACCTTCCGCCAGGGACTGGTCGTTGTCCAGTTTACGGTTTCCATGATTCTGATTAGCAGCGCCTTGCTGATCAACAAGCAGTTATCCTATTTCCAGAATGCCGATCTGGGCTTCAATAAAGCAGCCATAATTACCGTTGGCCTACCCGACAATAAGCCAGAAAAGTTACAGACACTCCGGGCACAATTGATGGAATCGCCACAGATCAAAGATGTCAGTTTCTCGTTCAACAGTGCCTCCGCCGAAAGCAACTGGATGCAGGGAATGCAGTACCGCAAAGGGGCGACGCCGATTGAGATTAAGACGCAGATGAAAATGGGCGATTCGCATTATCTGGATACCTACGGTATTCAACTGCTGGCAGGCGAAAAACTTAAGGATACCGATACATCAAAAGCCGCGTTTAAAATCATTGCCAACGAGATCTTCCTCGACCGAATGGGTATCCGTCAGCCAGCCGAAGCCATTGGCCAACGCATCTATTACGGTGATGGAGAAGAGTTTGCGACGATCGTTGGCGTTACCAAAAACTTCCACGTCAACTCGCTGCACCAGAAAATCGACCCGACCGTGATTCAGGTGGTGCCCAATAATTTTTATCAGGCAGGTATCAAACTACAAAGCGAAACGCCAACAACCGAATCCATACAGGTTGCCCTTGGCACCATCGAAAAAGCCTGGAAAGCGACGTTTCCGAATCAGGTTTTTGAGTACGATTTTCTGGACAAAACACTGGCTCAGGCCTACAAGAATGAAACCCGAACCTCACAGCTGATCGAAACCTCCACCCTGATCGCCATATTGATCGCCTGCCTGGGCCTGTTTGGTCTGGCAACCTTCTCGGCCGAACAGCGTACGAAAGAAATCGGGGTTCGGAAAGTACTGGGCGCATCGGTCGCCAGCATCATTGCGCTCATGACTAAAGATTTCCTGAAACTGGTGGCCATCGCCATGCTTATAGCCTCGCCCATTGCCTGGTATGCCATGAGTCAGTGGCTGCAAAATTTCGAGTTCAAAATTCAGATCAGTTGGTGGGTATTTGCCCTGACAGGTATATTGATGGCCGTAATCGCGCTGGTAACGGTCAGTTTCCAGAGCATCAAAGCCGCGCTGATGAATCCGGTAAAATCACTGCGTTCGGAATAATTGGGTACCGAAATTGATGTACCAATAGAGTATTTTTTGTCATTGTTCCTGCGTCGCAATGACAAAAAATACCAACAGGTTCTTAATCCCGATGATTTCCGGCTTTACTGACTAATTGCTAGAAGAAGCCCGGGAATCATCAAAAGACCATCCAAGCACACATAATATACATAGTCGGACAGGGGTGACTGAAGCCGACGAGCACTCAAAACCAGGATTACCATCGGCAAGCCCAGACATAGGAGAGTTTTCGGTGGGACACCCTCAAAAAACAAGGCCGTAAGCGTAACCAGATAAGCCACCACTAACCCCCGAAAAAACAGGAGTGCCTGCTGGTTTGTGAGCATCGATACAATGGTTAACCATTTTGATTTACCATCGTCGCTCCGGTCGCGGTAGTCGAACCAAAAGGCAATGCTGTAGATGAACACAAACCAGTTTAAGGCCCAGGCAATTATGAGCATACTGCTGAAATGCCGGGGTGTGTCGTTGATTAGCAGCGGAAGCCCAACCATAACGTATGTCCAGACCATCGACAGGTAGGCCGTTTTGAGAATGGCAACCCGGCGCAGTGCCAAAAACGGCCAGAAATTGAGCTTGGGAGCCGTATACAAAAACGCCAGCACAACAACCGGAAAAAGGTCGTACAGATAGGTTTTGAGCGTATACAGTTCGCGTAAACCAATAATGGTCGCCAGTAGAAACAGCACGAGTAGCAACGGTTTGTTTCGCTGATTCCAGCGAAGCCGAATAGCGCCTGCCGTCGATAAATCGGTCGGCACTTCGGTCAGATACCAGTGTAGGGAATAACTGCCCAAGGTGCCCGTAAACACGAAGAGTAAAAGCGAACGGGGTAGCCTGAGATCAAACAGCAATGCGGTCGTCTGGCACATAACAACAGCGCAGAACGCAATGTAGCCATTGCTAAACAGAATGAACTGAAGCGTAGATTCTAAAAAGCCAAGCAGGGCTCGACGCATTCGATCATGATCAACTAGGTGCATCGAAGATACTGAACAAGTCAAATTCTCAAATAGACGGTAAATGTGTACCCGCACTGTCGACGCGTGTACGACAAGTATAGTCTGGCAATTTTAAGGGGGCAAAGCCACGCCGAATCACCCCCGAAATAAGGTAACAATTGACGGACCTTATTGGTTATGGTGCTGTTTAACTACCATTCCTTGACGAACCATGAATAGCAACGAAACGAGTCTGGCCGAACTACAGGACAAGCTTGCCATCACTGAACTGGTCAATCGCCTGTTTATGTATACCGACGACCGAAACTGGCAGGGTTTACGCAATGAGATTTTCACTGAAACTGTTTATCTCGATATGGAATCGAACGGTGGGGCACCGCCGGGCATAGTAACGGCCCAGTCGATAACAGACGGCTGGCAGACAGGCTTCCAGGGTATCGATGCCGTTCACCATCAGGGCGGGCATTACCTCATCACGCTACACGGCGATCAGGCCGATGTGTACGGTTACGCGGTGGCTACCCATTACCGCACGGCTGCCATTCACGGTAAAACCCGGACGTTTGTCGGAAGTTATGACATCAAGGCCGAACGCACTCCGAATGGCTGGCGCATCAATCAGTTGACATACAACCTTAAATACGCCGACGGCAACGCATCGCTTCAATAGAGCATAAGCTCAACAAAACACGCTGCTTATTTGTACTCCCCGTTTTTATCAGCAACTTGCCTTTTTATTGTCGATTTGCTGATGTTCATGAAAACAATCACCCTCTTTTTGGCCCCACTGCTCCTGGGGTTTCTGTTCCCAAATAAACCTGCCGAAGTAACTAGCAACTTCTTAACAGCAACTCCGCCTAAAGCCGCCAAACTCATAACAGGTGCCGATCAGGTTTCGGCCTATCTGCCTTATCTGAAAGGAAAACGCATTGGTATGGTCGTAAACCAGACGTCGATCATCGGCAACAAACCGAGTGTCGATAGTCTGCTGAGCCTGGGCGTTACCATTGTCCGAATTTTTGGGCCAGAACACGGATTTCGCGGAAATGCCAGCAACGGTGCCAAAGTAGATGACGCGGTCGATTCGAAAACGGGTATTCCCATTATCTCGTTATACGGCAAAAACAAGAAACCCTCGCAGGAGCAACTAGCCGACATTGACCTGATGGTTTTCGATATTCAGGATGTGGGTTGCCGGTTTTACACCTACATCAATACGCTTAACCATGTGATGGAAGCCTGCGCCGAGCATAAGAAGGAGCTGATGATTCTGGACCGCCCCAATCCGAACGGCTTCATTATTGATGGGCCGATTCTGGAAAAGCACCTGTACTCGGGTATTGGTATGCACCCTATTCCGATTACACACGGCTGTACCATCGGTGAGTTTGCGCAAATGATCAATGGCGAAGGTTGGGGTGGATTGCCCGGAAAAAATCTATGTAAGCTCAAGATCATCAAGGTTGCCAACTACACGCACGATACGCCCTATACGTTGCCGGTAATGCCGTCGCCAAACCTGAATACGCAACAGTCGATTATGCTTTACCCAAGCACCTGTTGGTTCGAAGGCACAATCATTAGCCAGGGGCGAGGTACGTATATGCCTTTCACGATATTGGGGGCTCCGGCGCTCAAAGGGATCTACTCATTCTCGTTTAAGCCCGTCAGTATCAAAGGTATGAGTGAAACTCCTCTGCATCAGGACACCGAATGTTATGGCATTGACCTGCGGAACTACGACACAAATACGTTTCGAAAAACCCGGCAGCTTAACCTGCAATGGCTGATGGAGTTATACAAAGCGTATCCTAACAAAGAGCAGTTCTTCGATACAAAATATAGCAACCAGATTGGCAATTTCAACTTCCGTAGTGGCAACGAAGACCTGAAAAAACAAATCATTGCCGGGGTATCGGAAAAAGAAATCCGCAAAAGCTGGGAACCCGGTTTGTCAGCTTACAAACAGATGCGGAAGAAATATCTTTTGTATCCGTAAATCCTGTCAGAAAAAGCCCGTTGGAAACCAATTTCAACGAATCCGGTGTTGAACCCTTATTGGATAATTTTCCAGCAAGTTAAATCGGAGGACTTTGACCCCTCGCAGATACACAAATGAGCAAACACGGACGTATTCTGGTCGCCATGAGTGGCGGCATTGATTCTTCACTGGCATCGGTTCTGCTGCACGAAGAAGGCTATGAAGTCATCGGCATGACCATGAAAACCTGGGATTATGCCTCGTCGGGCGGAACAAAAAAAGAAACCGGATGCTGCAGCCTCGACAGTATTAACGACGCCCGCAACATCGCCGTCAGCCTGGGGTTCCCTCACTATATTCTCGACATCCGCGACGAATTTGGGGATTATGTCATCGACCATTTCACGGGCGAATACCTGGAAGGTCGCACCCCAAACCCCTGTGTTCTTTGCAACACGCACATCAAATGGGACGCTCTGCTCCGCCGGGCCGACCGACTCGATTGTGAGTTTATTGCAACCGGGCACTACGCGAATATCCGATACGAAAATGAACGATACGTGATTTCAAAAGGGGTCGATACCCTCAAAGATCAGTCGTATGTGCTGTGGGGCGTATCCCAGGAAAGCCTGAGCCGCACCAAGCTACCGCTGGGGCATCTGCGCAAATCCGAAATTCGGGAGATGGCTAAAGAACGGGGTTTTATTGAACTCGTCACCAAATCGGAATCCTACGAAATCTGCTTCGTTCCCGACAATGATTACCGGGGTTTTCTGAAACGACGGATGCCAGGTCTGGAAGCCGAAGTAGCTGGTGGTAATTTTGTGATGGAAGGAACGGGCAAAGTTCTGGGTAAACACCAGGGTTATCCGTTTTATACCATTGGGCAGCGAAAAGGGTTGGGCATGGCATTTGGACAACCGATGTTCGTGACCGAAATCCGGAAAGACACCAACGAGGTTGTGCTGGGTGTTGATAAAGACTTACTGCGCGATGGCATGAGTGTCAGCAAATTGAACCTGCAAAAGTACGATCATATTGCCGGGCCGCTCGAAACCGTCACGAAAGTACGTTATAAAGACCCCGGCACGCCCGCTACCATTTCCCAGTCGGGCGATAAAATCGAAGTGCTTTTCCACGAAGGAGTTTCGGCCATTGCTCCTGGTCAGGCCGCTGTTTTTTACGAAGGCGACGACGTGGTTGGCGGTGGATGGATTATGAAAAGCTTCCGCCAGTCGGATGCCCTTTAAATCTGGTTTAAACACAGAGTCACGGAGAATGCAGAGTTTATTAGTTACCTCTGGGTTCTTCGTGTCTCTGTGTTTAAACCAGACTTATTTTTACCTTGAAGCAGGATGTTTATATTCGTGCTGCAAAACCATCAAGTCATGTCTAAACTCACCTTTACGGCTTCACTGATTTTTAGCATATTATTTTCATTGGCAGCCCAGTCTCAATCCATTCCGGTTCCCCCTAAAGGGCATCCTAACCCAAGTGGTGCAGGCTGGAAGCACCTCTTCGGCCCCGATCTGTCGGAGGCCGTTTTCCCGAAAGGTGTTTGGTATCGGGACGATGAAGGTGCCTTGACCGCTACGGCCGATAAAACCATCTGGACCGCCATTCCTTACGATGATTTTATTCTGGACCTGTTTTTCAAAACCGCCGATGGCACAAACAGTGGTGTAGTGGTTCATGCCAGCGATACTACCAACTGGATTCCCAATTCAGTAGAGATTCAGATTGCCGACGATTACGCCAAACAATGGGCCGATTCGCCCAAAACCTGGCAATGCGGGGCTTTCTTTGGTCATCAGGCCGCTACGAAGCAAAAAGTGGTGAAGCAACCAGGTGAGTGGAACCGCTACACCATCACCTGCCAGGGCAAAATGATCTATGTGGTGCTGAACAACGAACTGGTGAACACCATCGATCTCAACAAATTTACGTCGACCAAAACCAATCCTGACGGCTCACCCGTACCCGAATGGCTTAACAAGCCCGCTGCCGACCTGCCGCTGCATGGCTATATTGGCTTACAGGGCAAACATGCTGGTGCTCCCATCTATTTCCGAAACCTGAAAATCAAGGCCCTGTAGCTTGGACGGCCCATCCGTGTAGCCGAAAGCTAAGTTGTAGAGGCTGCTATACAGACCTATCCTCTTCGTTATATAAAGCGAACTGGGACAGGGGATATTGTTGTTGGACAACTATGATACCTACCGAACCGCAGACTCGCTTCAGCCATACATTACCCGAACTCCGTTTTTCCTTAAGCCTGCTTTATGTAGGGCGGTTTCTGCTGGGAATGCACAATGCTGCGTCGACGGACGAGGAGCGTGTTCAGGCATTCGATGACCATATCGAAACGGTTACGGATGAGCTGGTCGCTACGGAGTTACTGCACGAAGCCGCTGTGCTGGCCGGAGATATTTTACCAAGCACCTCACCAGAGAACCCAGTTTAAGCAACGTTAAGCAGCAATCATCAGTCTGTACGTTTTCCTGCTGTTTGCTGCCGAAATTCATTCCATTATGCCCACTGCTCCGTTTGCCGCCCTGTTTGACATGGACGGTGTTTTGATCGACAATGCCGATTTTCACCTGAACGCATGGCTTCAGTTTGCCCAAAATCACGGTCTTTCGCTCACCCGCGATCAGTACATGGACCACATCAACGGGCATATTTCTGCCGATTCACTGGCCTATGTTCTGCAACGTCCGGTTACACCTGCTGAGGTAATCATACTGACCGAAGAAAAAGAAGCGATTTATCGAGAGTTGTACCGTCCTCATCTTCGGCCTACACCGGGTTTGATTACGTTTCTGGATACGCTAAAAAGAGCGGGGGTCCCTATGGCCGTTGGCACTTCGGCGCCTGAAAGCAATGTGGGCTTTACCCTCGACGGAACACAGCTGCGCCCCTACTTCGATGCCATTGTGGATGCCAGCATGATTCACAAGGGAAAGCCTGACCCCGAGATTTACCTCACAGCCGCCCAGCGCGTAGGCGTAGAGCCCAGTCGCTGTGTGGTATTCGAAGATGCATTTGCGGGTATCGAGGCTGGCCTTCGGGCCGGTATGAGCGTCATTGCCCTGGCAACTACGCACACCCGCTCCGAATTAGCCGATAAAGGAGCAAGCCTGATTATAGACGATTTTTCCCAACTGACTCTGGAGCAGGTACAAACCTTGATTGGTTGATTCCCTACATTCTATATCCCCACAGAACGTGGGGGATTGTTCATCTGCAAGAAACTACAGCCTTATTCATTGCGGCTTTACCAAGCGTTCTTTAGTTATATCGGTCAACTGGCGAAGGGCAGTCAATTTCTCCGAAGCCAGTTTGGTTCGACTCAACCAGCCATCAAATAAGTCGAAGCTCCACCCGTACACGTTGGCCGGATGCAGGCTAAAATACTTCGTTAACCGTTCCAGGGCCTGCGTTCCAGTCTGTTCATTTTTCAGAACGCTCAGGCAGTTAGCCAGGTATTCTTTCAGAATTTCATATCCATCCCGTATCTGTTCCGGTGGCAAATTGTTTAACGTTCGCTGCGCCCGGTCGTACTGGCCAGTTAGTAAACTCAGTTCCACAATCGTCAGGCGGGTACCGGGGTCGGGATATGTCAGTTTTTCATAGGCTCGAATGGCTCGGCAAAAACTGGAATCGGCTTCGACCAGTTTATTTTTCTGAGCCAGATACCGACCACTTTCTGTATAAATATGCCCACTCAAGGGCGTTTGATCATTCGTCGGCAAAAACCGTTCGGCCTGTATTATGGCTTTAAACGCTTCATCCGGCTGGCCTATCACGCCCAAAACAGCCGCTTTCTGTTGCCAGTACGTAGCCAGATTTCGATTGGCCGATGCTGGGTCCGTAAATCTATCCTTACGGATTAGCGGAGCATACTCAATGGCTTTATCATAATCGGCCAGGGCGTTGGTATACTCTCTCCGAAAAAAGTGCATACTGGCTCGATGGGCATACGGCAAGGATAGAATCGTATCGGGCGCATAATCGATAGCTTTCTGAAGATCAGTCATGGCGCCTGACCAGTCGCGTGTTCGGGCTTTCTGATTAGCCATATGCTGGTAAGCGGCAGTTACTCTTCGATTCGGTTTACGCAAGCTTTCCAGTGGTACTAATCCAGCCTCTACAAAACCTACCCGCAAAGCCTCTTTATCCTGAAAGCCTTGGTTAAGCGCATCAGGAAGCCGATTATCCCACAACGAAACAACGTTTAGTTTGGGAGCGTCGAGAAGTTCGACAGGTATTTCCGTCAATCGATTCTGATACAGATTGAGCATACTCCAATTGACCTCTTTCCAGGCAATGGCGGGGAGATGGCTGATATTACATTCCGTAAGACTCAGGTTAAACAGGCTTTTCAACCGGGCCAATTTTGGCAGCACGTCATCAATGTCCAACTGGGGTTGGCGTTCAATGGCTACATCCCACAAATTGGTACAATAGATCAAACTATCGGGTACTTGCTGCAAGCCGCCCGTAGCTCCTTCCAAAACTTTTTCTTTACCCGTAACTCTCAGATTGCGAAGTTTGGATAAGCGGCCAATGGAGTTAGGTAAACCTTCCAGCTTATTCCGTTCCAGCGACAGATTGGTAAGTTCCTGACAGTTCCCGAGGCTAGTTGGCAAGGCAATTAACTCGTTATTACTCAGCATCAATTGCTGAAGTTTAGTTAAAGCACCGATATTATCGGGCAGGAGCCGTAGCTGCGTCCCCATAATCGTAAGCGATTCCAGATTTCGCAGTTCACAAATGGACGCGGGCAACTCCGCGATCGGGTTTGGATAAATGGCCAGCCGGGTCAGCTTTGTCAGGCCACCTATCGTGGCGGGTAAGGTAGTCAACTCATTGGCTCCAATAGTCAAATCGATCAGATTGCGAAGTTGACCAAGCTTATCGGGCAGGCTTTTAAGCCGATTATTACCAATCGTTAACTGTTGTAACGAATCCAGTTGACCGATACTGACTGGCAACTCCTTCAACCGGTTATTTTGCAGAGAAAGACCCTGAAGCTTTCGCAGTTTACCCAGGTCGTCGGGCAATCGTTCCAACTGATTATTATCTACATTCAACGTCCGCAAGACAGATAAACGCCCAAAGGAGCCAGGCAATTGCGTCAGTTTGTTGCGAGACAGGTCAAGCGTAGCCAACTGTGTCAACTGACCCAGGGCATCCGGTAACGTCACCAGTTGATTCCCACTGGCCATCAGTCGGCGTAGCGACCGTATCCGGCTAAGATCGGGTAGTTGGGCCAGCTTATTTCCAGCCAGATTCAGGTCTTCAAGTGTGGTTAACTGGCCAATGTCAGCTGGGAGAGAATCCAGACCGCAATAACTTACACCCAATTTTTTCAACTGACGCAACGAACTGATGGACACGGGTAGCCGATCCAGTTTCAGATTCTCAATGTATAATTCCGTTAGTTGATTCAGTTGGCCCAGACAATCAGGAATTTTCATCGACGTCCCTCGCCCGGTAAGTCTCAGCGACTGTAAGCGAGTCAACGAACATATGCCTGACAGATCAAACGGGTGCGCGCTCTGGATGTTGAGCCGTTCCAGAGCAGTCAGGTGAATAAAATCACGGGTATTGATCACTAACTCCGAGTTGTTGTTTACATAAAATTCTTTCAGACTTGTTAGTTTATTTACTCGTAGCTCCCGCAATGAACGGATGTTATCCAGCGTCAGTATGTTCAGATTGGTAAGCCCATCGATTGTTTGCTGAAACGTCGTAGAATCGACCTTGACAATTGCCAATGACAGCTCCCGCAATTGTATTAAGTTACGGAATAGCTCCGGTTTTATTACCCAGTTCTGGCCACTAATTTTCAACTGCTCAAGCTGCCCTAACTTACTCAAATCGAGTACTATAGGATCGGTAGACGGAACGCTGTTCTGATCGAGATGGAGAATTTTCAGGTTAGGCAACGTTTCTATGATCGGCTTCCATAATCGGTAATCGCCATTGAGTCGAATATCCGTCAGCTTTGGCAACTGCGGAATCGTAGTGGGTGCCGTTTTAAACAGACGAGTGGTTTCTGGTTTATTTTCGATGAGAGCATATCCCAAAATAACCAGACGCTCCAACGATGGCCAGTTCCGAACAGCCTGAAAAAGCGAGTCTGTTTGCCCGACTGTCAACCCGCTCAGGCTTAAAACGCGCACCGATGTCAACTGGCTCAACACAGCTAGATTTCCCTGCCGACATACAGACTGATCGATGCTTAAGGCTTCTATTTTTTCACCAGCTTTTGCCCGCTGAAGCAATTGATCGAGATTGTCAAAGCTATAAGCATCTGGCTTGGGATAATAGCTAGACGCCATATACGTATTGACTGGCTTATACACAGGATGCCAGAAGGGTAATCGATCAAGCACCGATACCGGCTTCAACGTAGGCTGAGCAATACCTTTTGTTGCCCAGATCAGGAGTAGCGCAATCGCCTTAAGCCAACAAAGTTGCCTGTTGAACTGCATATTTTATGTATTTTTGCCGGTGTGCTGTAATGGTTGCATGAAGATACAGCCATTGATTGAATCAACCACATTATTAATGTATGATGAATACGCTGAAATGAATAAGGCTAGCCACTACCTTATCGTGCATGGTATTCATTATTCATCCTATATCGTTCGTAAATGTCGTTTCTTCCTGCCCGTGAGGGCTTTTTCTTTCCTGCCGAATGGCATCCGCACGTAGCCACCTGGCTTAGCTGGCCGCATACCGAAGCTTCCTGGACAAAAGATCGTCAGGAACTGATGTTTCCGGCTTATATCGACTTCATTAAAGCGATTGCCGAAAGTGAACAGGTATGTATCAACGCCCATAATGACCTCGTTATCCAGGCGGCAAAACTTCGCTTGCTGGCTGCCGGAGCCGATATGAGCCGGATTACGCTCCTGCCCCACCCGACCAACGATTCCTGGTGCCGCGATCATGGCCCGGCATTTTTGATCAACCCGGCCAAAAAAGAACGAATGATTGTCAACTGGGGGTATAATGCCTGGGGCGGTAAATATCCTCCGTATGATCGGGACGACCTGATTCCGGTTGAAATCGCCCATTATCGGGGATTAGACTATGTAACACCGGGCATCATTATGGAAGGTGGGTCGGTCGAATTTAACGGTGCAGGTACGGTGCTGACCAGCCGGGCATGTTTGCTGAACCAAAACCGAAATAGCCACCTGACCCAGGCGCAGATTGAACAATATCTATGTGATTATTACGGTGTTCAGCAGGTTCTCTGGGTTGAAGAAGGCATCGTTGGCGATGATACCGATGGCCATATCGACGATACGGTCCGCTTCGTCAACGAAGACACGGTTATAGCGGCCTATGAGTCGAACCAGCAGGACGATAACTATCCGTTTTTGCAGGAAATCCATCACGAACTCAGGCAAATGCGGCTTCTGAACGGCAAGCAACTAAACATTGTTGAGCTGCCCATGCCCGATCCGGTTGTTAGCGACGGCTTGCGGCTCCCCGCTTCGTATGCCAATTTCCTGATTACCAATGGCGCCGTCATTGTTCCTACGTTCCGGTGTACCAACGATCAGCAGGCCCTCGACATCATCGGCACCTGTTTCCCCGACCGAAAGATCGTCGGAATCGACTCAACCGACATCGTCTGGGGCCTGGGTAGTTTTCACTGCCTGAGTCAGCAAGAACCAAGTATTTGACAATGAGTGAATTTTGAATGATTGACTAACTAACCAAACCCCTATTCAATTATTCTATCATTCACTCAGTCAAAATTCATAGATCATGCGAATTATCCTATTCCTGCTAATCCTGGTTCAGATATTTGGCTGCGTGCGTCAACCGGCTCTTACGGCTCAGTTGGTTCCTCGTTCGTTGAAGGCAATCAATCTGGAAGAAACCCTTACCCGGCGCGATGAACTGATGATGGCCTATTCGCTGACGAGCTACGATGCCCAGAATAAGGCGGTTGGGGTTGTCAATGGCGGCTGGGGCGTGGTGCCGGTTCAGAAAGATCAACAGATTGACCTGCAAAAGAGTGGGTCGGAATCGATCAGCCCGGCCAAGCCTATCAGCCTGACCTTACCGCGTAACGGGCGGATCGTGGCCTCACTGGTGCTGATTGAAGTGGACGATTACACCCGCGCCCGGGAAACAATGGCTAAAATCCAGAAAATCCATAACGTAGTGGCTATTCCGGTTGGCTTACTCATTACGGCAACCGAAGTGCTGACCCCACTCAAGTATGTATCGGCGGGTCTGGTGGCATCAGGAGTCGGCTTACAATTGATCGATAAACTCGATGAAGATGATTTGCTGGGGCAAAGTAGTGTAGAGCTTCGTGAAGCCGATCTCCGAAAATCGGGCCAACGTCTGGTGCGTGTACCGGCTCAGTTTACAGGTCAGCATATGCAGGATGCATTCGACTACCAACTGGACTACGACGTGCTGCTTAAAACCGTTAAAATTCAGCCTGTTCGCCAATAACCTCCCTGCCCAATCGTTCCTTTAACGGGAACGAATGTTTTTGTTATCAGAACTGTTTTACCCCTACGTTCCCAATCACTTAAATCGACGCTATGCGCCATATAACTGGAGGTTTATTGCTGGCTTTACTTGTTTCAGCCTGCAAAACAACCACACCTGTTGTTCAGCAAACACCCCCAAAACCAGTCATTCTGACCCTGGGCAACAAGACATTCACGACCGATGACTTTTTTCAGTCGTTCACTAAAAATCAACTGTCAGCAGATTCGGCCCAACGTACCGACATCAAAGAGTATTTTGATTTATACACAAATTTGAAACTAAAGGTACTGGCTGCCGAAGCCGAAGGGCACGACACAACCGAAGCCTTTCGGGAAGAGATGGCCACCTACCGGAAGCAACTGGCTCAATCGTATTTAACCGATAAGTTACAGGTCGAATCTCTGGCGGCTGAAGCCTACCAGCGTATGCAACAGGATGTGAATGCCCAGCACATTCTGATTTCAGTATCGGAGGATGCGCTCCCCGCCGATACACTGGCCGCTTACCAGAAAATCGTATCCCTACGTCAGCAAGCACTGGCCGGAACGGATTTTGCTCAGCTTGCCCGCGATCATTCGCAGGATGTGGCAACGGCTAAAACGGGTGGAAATTTGGGATTTGTTCCTGTCTTCGACGTGGTCTATCCGCTCGAAACAGCCATTTACACGACACCTGTTGGGAGCATTTCGCAGCCCGTTCGAACCCGATTTGGCTACCATTTGATCAAGGTCAATAGCCGTCGACCCAGTCGGGGCCGGGCGCGGGTAGCGCATATTCTGGTCCGCATTAGTCCCAGTGCCGACGAGGCTGGTCAGAAAGCCGCTCAGGAGCGTATCGATGCCGCTTATGCCCGTTTGCAAAAAGGCGACTCGTTCGAACTGGTTTGCCGCGAAGTTTCCGACGATGCTACCTCCAAAAACAACGGCGGGATTTTGCCCATATTCGAACCCGGTCGTTGGGTTCCTGCGTTTGAAGATGCCGCTTTCTCGCTCATCAAACCGGGCGACTATTCGAAACCCGTTCGTACCAATTACGGCTGGCACATCATCAAACTCATCGAGCGTCGGGCCATTGACCCCTATACCACACTGGCTCCTTCGCTGCGGCAGCGGGTTACGACCGATAGTCGGGCCGAATTGCTCCGGCAAGCTACAGTCCAACGGTTACGTAAAGAGTATGCTGTTGAAGACGTTAAGTCGCTACTCGATGTTGCACTTACCAAAGCCGACAGCAGTTTACTACGCGGTCAATGGCGCTACACCGAGCCACTCGACCCAATCCTTCAGGGAAAGACGCTCATTACCATAGCCCGGCAGCCTTATACCGTAAACCAGTTTTTTGCCTATGTGCGTCAGCGACAGCAACCCCAGCGAAATCCAGCCCTAGCTTCCAATCCGGCTACCCAGGCCGACCGACCAGCTACAGGTTCTCCGATTGTTGCGATGCGTCGGCTGTACGACCGTTTTGTAGGTGACCAGTTGATCGCTACCGAGGAAGCTAATCTGGACAAAAAATCACCTGAATTCCGGTCGTTGATGAACGAAATCCGCGATGGGGTCCTGCTTTCGCAAATGATGGAACAGAATGTGTGGGATCGTTCGATGAGTGACTCTACAGGTCAACGGCTCTATTTCGAGCAGAATAAAGCGAAATATCGCTTTCCGGAACGGGCTGTTGCCACCATCGTAATCGCTCAGAACGACAGCCTGTTAACCCAGGCAACAGCACTTTTTGGCAACCGCCCACCCTATCAGCTTAAGCGGTCGGCCGCACCTTTATCGTTCACTAAAAATCAGACAACGCTAACTCCGCAACTACGCGAAACCCTGTTCGATGTACTGGTGGTTATGAGTCGCAACCCCGATTATGTCGTTGAAGTGAGCGGTTCGCACGACCCTACTGAAACCGATACCGTCTCGGCCGGTCGCATTCGGAATGTAGTCAATTACCTTCAGAAGAACGGTGTGGCCCTGAGTCGGATTATGGAGAAAGATTATCAGGGTGCCCGCCCAGGGGTAGCTCGTGATGCGCAGCGGAACGTAACGTTCCAGTATTTCAGCAATTCGAAAGAGGATGTCGTGCGTGTGTTCAACAGCCGATCGACAGCTACAGGAAACCAGCCAGCCATCACGCTTATAGACGGTGTTTTTGCCGAAGGGTCGAATCCCTACCTCGACGCCATCAATCAGTGGAAAGTGGGGACTAGCACCTTACATCGCGACAATAAAGCTGTTGCCGTCATCATCAGCCGAATAGAACCCGCCCGCGCCAAAACGTTTGCCGAAGCTCGCGGAACGGTAATCAACGAGTACCAGGCTCAACTTGAAAAACAGTGGCTTGTACAACTCAAACAAACATACCCCGTTAAAGTAAACGAACAGGAAATCCAGCGGTTGGTAAAATAAGTGTGGAGCCGGGAGCGTGGAGTAAGGAGTTACCTCAATCACCAAGCTCCTGGCTCCACGCTCGCCACCCTTAATTTTTCTTAAAACACAGGCCTATAGCGGTTCTGTGCGTATATTTGAGATTATGAAAAAAGTAATCAACAGTGTGCTTCTTATTTTGACAGGCTTTTTCCTGACAGCTCCATCCTTTGGGCAGGGACAGGGCTTAAGCCTTAATAAAATAATCGCCAAAGTCGATAATTACTATGTGCTGCGCTCCGACCTCGAAGAGGCTTACCAGTCGTATGTCGGACAAAATCAGACCCCTCCGCAGAAATGCCAGTTGCTCGAAAGTCTGGTGATCAATAAAATGATGCTGGCCAAAGCAGAGATCGACTCGGTTGTGGTAGATGACAAAATTGTGGACAACGAACTCGATACCCGTATGCAATACATGGTGCAGCAGTTCGGGTCCGAGAAAAATATCGTTGAAGCCTACGGTAAAAGCCTGGAAATGCTGAAAAGCGAGCTACGCCAGCAGGTGAAAGATCAGAAGGTCGTCCAGAAAATGCAGCAGAAAATTACGAACGATGTAAAGATCACTCCCCGCGAGGTTCGTAAATTTTTCGATAGCATTCCCAAAGACAGCCTTCCTTACATGCCTGCCGAAGTGGAAGTTGGCCAGATTGTCCGATTTGCCAAACCGACAAAAGAGCAAAAAGAAGCCTTACGCCAACGGCTGCTTGATCTGAAAAAACGAGTTGAAAATGGGGAAGATTTTGGCAAACTGGCCAAAGAAAACTCCGAAGACGTAAGCTCAGCCGAACGCAATGGGGATTTAGGGTTTGCCAAGCGGGGGATGATGGTGGCTCCTTTCGAAGGAGCTGCGCTCAAACTGAAACCCAACGAAATGTCGGATGTGGTTGAATCGGAATTTGGTCTTCACCTGATTCAATTAATCGAAACTCGTGGTGCCGAATACCACGCTCGGCACATCCTGCTCCGCCCCGATTACAACCGCCTTGACCTGACAGGCCCAACCCACTACCTCGATAGTCTGCGGAACCTGATTCAGATCGACTCACTGAAATTCGACAAGGCCGCTAAAGATTTTTCGGAAGATAAATCCACAGCCGATGCAGGTGGACTGCTTCGCGATCCGCAATCAGGGGCCAGCCGTTTGGCGATGGACGGCACTATGGAATATGCCCTATTCCAGATGCTCGACACCATGCAGGTAGGAGCTATCTCGAAGCCGCTACCTTATCGGACCGAAGATGGCAAAAGTGCGGTACGGTTGTTGTATTATAAAAGTAAGATTGCCCCCCATACGGCCGACTACACGAAAGATTTTGAAAAGCTACAAACCATTGTGCTTCAAAATAAGAAAAACCGGGCTATCGACGACTGGTTCCGCAAATCGATTGCTGACGTGTATATTACGATCGACCCGGAATTTCATGGCTGTCGAATCTTCGGCACAACCCAAAATAGTGCAGCCAGTACTGGTGGAAATTAATTTTGAATGATTGAATTGTTAACTAATGACCTTACTGCAACAATTCAATCATTCTATCATTCAAAACTAACTTTTATACCTGTGCCTTACTCATCGGACGTTGCGGCTGCCGAAGCCCTTACCAACTCGTATCAAAAGCTCAAAAGTGAAATCTCCAAAGTCGTTATCGGGCAAGATGAAACCGTCCGTCTGCTGTTAACGGCCATCTTTTGTCAGGGACACTGTTTGCTGGTTGGTGTTCCGGGGCTGGCTAAAACACTGTTGATCCAAACCATCGCCAGCGCCCTCGACCTTGACTTTAACCGTATTCAGTTTACACCTGACCTCATGCCATCGGATATTCTGGGCTCGGAAACGCTTGATCAGGAACGTAACTTCAAATTCATCAAAGGCCCCGTTTTTGCCAATATTATTCTGGCCGATGAGATCAACCGGACTCCGCCTAAAACCCAGTCGGCTCTGCTCGAAGCCATGCAGGAATACGCGGTTACCATTGCCGGACAAAAATATAACCTGGGTCGCCCCTTCTTCGTACTGGCTACCCAGAACCCAATTGAACAGGAAGGAACCTATCCGCTTCCTGAAGCGCAGTTGGACCGGTTTATGTTCAATATTTACCTGGATTACCCATCCTATCAATCGGAGCTGGACATCGTAAAAAACACGACCTCTGATCGGCAGAATGAGGTAAAACGAGTCATTACCGGCGAAGAAATTCGGGAGTTCCAGCACCTTGTACGTCGGGTGCCCGTTGTCGATAATGTGGTTGAATATGCGGTTAAGCTTGTGCACAAGACGCGCCCGAACACCGAAATGGCCTCTTCCGATGCGAACCAATACCTTGAATGGGGCGCAGGCCCACGGGCATCGCAGGCATTGATTCTGGCCTCTAAATGCAATGCCCTGCTCAATGGCAAATACTCGCCCGATATTGAAGATGTAAAAGCCGTAGCCCTACCAATTCTTCGTCACAGGGTGGTTCGGAACTTCAAGGCTGAAGCCGAAGGCATCTCGGTCGAGCAATTGATCAAAAGGCTGTTATAACCAGTAGAGAATAAAAAAGGGAAAAGGAAGACGTGCACGTCTTCCTTTTCCCTTTTTTATCTTAGTCGTTTTCCTCGTTCTTTTTGTTCGTTTTTCCTAAATAGTCACTGTCTCCATCGCCCATACCCGTCGATTGATCGTCGACACCTGTCGGTTCGACGCCTTCAGTCTTCTCGCCAACCAGAACGGTTTTCGTTCCGGTTTTTATATCCTGATCAAGGTCCTGCAAATTATCCTGACGATTCATACTACATACGAGTTAATTAATACCTCCGGCACCGCTACTGGCCTGGTTTAATAACCGCACTTAATCAGAATAGTTATTGAAAATTAGCTTTTGAGCCACCAGATCGCCTTGGGATCAAAGGAGATCCTAATTTGCTGATTGACCTGTAGATCATCGCGGCTCGTTAGCAGGCGAAGCGACAGATAGCGCGCCACCTGCACATCCAGCTCGTAATGACTTCCCTTGAAAAAGACGGCTCGTATCGTTCCAGGGGTTCCCAGTTCATCGAGTCGAACCTCCTCAGGGCGCAAGCAAATCAGCTCTTCTGTCTGTCGCGGCTCTGGCAGGCCAAATGCCGGTAAATATTTTGCTTTGAAGATGTTTGCTAACCCCGTCATACGTGCCGCATAGGCTGTAGCGGGTTGATGATATACGACTTTAGGTGTCCCTAACTGAACAAGCTTTCCATCGCGCAAAATACCGAGCGTATCGGCTAGAGAAAGCGCGTCGGACGCATCGTGGGTTACAAACAGACAGGACGTCTGTTCATGACGAACCAGATCGAAAAGCAGTTCCCGAACAATGAGCCGATTGGGTAAATCGAGATGGCTAAAGGGCTCATCCAGCAGCAGAACGGCGGGTTTATCGGCAATAGCGCGGGCAATGGCTGTACGTTGCTTTTCGCCACCCGACACCTGACGCGGTATCCGGTCCTGCACCTCGATCAGGCGACAAAGCTTTAGCAACTGATCTACGCGAAAATCGCGGTAGGCTTTTTCGAAAAAGCGCAGGGCGTAGGCAATATTTTCCCGAACCGATACATTCGGCATAAGCTGGTACTCCTGATGCACCAGCCGGATATCGTCGTGCCCAGCTACCAACTTCTCCGACGGTCCCACGACTCGTTGTCCATTCAACCAGACTTCACCCGCATCGGCGTCCGACAGGCCAGCTAATAGGTTAAGCAGGGTACTTTTGCCTGAACCACTGGCACCAACCAGTGCCATAATTCGACCGGGTTCCAGCGTCAGCGAAACCTGACGGACGGCAGCGACCTCCGCGTATGTTTTCGTAAGTTTAGTGGCAGTGAGCAATTGTATATAGCCCGGACGGCCACGTCCGGGTTAAAACTGATTTGACATCCCCGAACGTGGCCGCTCAGGCTATAGGACATCAAAAAATAAAGTTTGTACTTAAGAATTCGGATTTGTGTCCACGCACAATATCGTTCAGAATAGTCTTATTGGTTCCAGTATCTTTTGTAGCCACTGCCGACCGAATGGAAAACGACCGTAGCGCATCTTCAACGGAGAGCGTACCCTCGGCCGAATCTTTTCGGCCTGTAAAGGGGAACGTATCGGGCCCGCGCTGACATTGGGCATTGATATTTACCCGGCTTACCAGATTCACCAACGGGTCGATTAGTTTGGCAATGGCGTCGGTATCGGTTCCGAAAATACTGGCCTGCATACCGTGATCGTCGGTGATGAGGTACTGGATAAATTCTTCTTCGTCCCTGTAAGCCACAACGGGAATGACAGGGCCAAACTGTTCTTCCCGATATAGCCGCATCCCCTCGCGAACAGGATACACCACAGCAGGTCGGAATAGCGACGCTTCGGTTTCGCCCCCACCTTCATTAACGATAGAAGCCCCACCAGCCTGGGCATCGGCAATGATGTCGGCCAGATACTGGGTCTTATTGGGTTCGGGTAATGGTGTTATCTGAGTACCGGCTGTCCAGGGCATACCTGGTTTCAGTTTACTGACGGCAGGGCTAAATCGTTTCAGAAATTCGTCGACAATTGACTCGTGCGCCCAGATAATCTTGATAGCTGTACACCGTTGACCGTTGAAGGATAGCGTTCCGAGTAAACACTCACTCACCGCAACATCCAGATCGGCATCCGGTAGAATGATCGCTGCATTTTTGGCATCCAGACTCATGATGGACCGGAGCCGATTCAGTTTAGGGTGCTGCCGTTGCAGTTCGTCGGCTACGCGGCTGGAGCCGATCAGGGTCAGCACATTCACTTTACCGGACTGCATTACGGGTGGCACCACATTGGCTCCACGCCCATACAATGAATTTACCACGCCTTTAGGGAAGCTGGTACGGAACGCTTCAAGCAGTGGATAATGCAGTAGTGAACCATGCTTGGGCGTTTTGAACAGAATAGTATTCCCCATCAAAATAGCCGGGATCAGCGTTGTATACGTCTCATTTAAGGGATAGTTGAACGGTCCCATGGCCAGGACAACGCCCAGGGGCGACCGACGGACCTGCCCAATAATACCCTCCTCAATCCGAAACCGCGACGAGTTGCGATCCATATTTTTGAGCGTATCGATGGTATCGTAAATGTACTTTACTGTTCGATCGAACTCTTTGGTCGCGTCGGCCAGATTTTTGCCAATTTCCCACATAATCAGATTGACAACCAGCTTGCGCTGCTCCAGCATTTTGCCCACAAACGTTTCCATGCAGGCAATCCGGTCGGCTACGCCCATTTGTGGCCATTCGCCCCGGCCATTGTCATAAGCGGCCACGGCAGCATCCAGAGCCGCAAGGGCTTCTTTTTCACCCGTCACGGGGAAGCTGCCGACCAGTTTTCGTTCTAAGGTGCCGTCGGCTCCGGGAATGCAAATGGGCGAATATACCTCCGACACTGGGCCGTCCCACTGTCGCATTTCACCGTTGATCAGGTACTCACGCTGATGGATGGGTTCAATTCGATACTCGGCTGGAATTTGATCGTCGGTCGGGAATAGCCCCGCCAGTTTTGAATCGTTCATGAGCAGAATAAACTTGGAAAAGAAACGGCGGTAAACGTCGGCATTTAGTGGTCAAAATCCAACCCGACAAAAAACAAAATGCCCCCCAAAAGAGCCAAATCAGGTAATCTTAATCGGGATTTTAACCCATTAAAACGTTAATCTTTATCGGGATTGCCCTTTCCAAGCTCGCAGCGGCCTATTTTCCCTTACTCTTTTCGCCCAATTCACCAATAACATTCCTGGTCACGCCAGGATGAGTAATGGAAATCAATCACGATTTACTCCTATCGCTGGGATTTGTAAAACTGCCGAATCGGAAATCGGGATACACCTATAAAGGTGTAGCAGGCCGATTGCTGGCGGAAGACAGTACCTTTTTCTTTTATGATTTTGCCCCGGCCATTCGCACTAAATCAGAACTGCAGTTCATGATGATGGCCATTGACTATCGACAGCGGCTGGAAGATGAGGCATTTGACCAATCAACTTTTTGAGCCGAGAGAAAATAGCTCGTTCAGTTTATGGATGGGGTGTTTAAATAGCCTGTACACTCTTCAGATTCAGTTTGTTATCAAACACAAACACCTTTTCG
Organism: Spirosoma aerolatum; assembly: GCF_002056795.1. Classification (NCBI taxonomy): domain Bacteria; kingdom Pseudomonadati; phylum Bacteroidota; class Cytophagia; order Cytophagales; family Cytophagaceae; genus Spirosoma; species Spirosoma aerolatum. Next base: position 5,031,964 of record NZ_CP020104.1, read on the forward strand.
TTTATACTTAAGCTACCCAGATTATTTTTAGCTCTGTACTTCACCCGGACAATGATATAGGCGCGTCTGGGATCGACCCGGCCAAAATCAGCGTCTTCCCGAATAATTTCCAGACTCGACGGATCGCGTGTCGTTGTTTTCAGGTATTCTTCTGCCGTCATTTTCGCATCCAGTAGCTCTTCGTGCCGAATCTGCCCCTCAATCAACAAGAAAGGCCCGGACTCAGCCGTTTCGTGAAAACTCAGTACGACAGACGTATGCATGTCTGGTTGAAACGGTATTGCCCCTCCTAACGCAGCAGGAACGTATACATGTACACTAATAACGAGCGGTAAAAATTTCTTAAGCATAGCGAACTCTGTTTAAGCCCTTACAGCCAATAGCCCGACAAGATGGTTTTGGCTTAGTCAAATATATACAATACGGATTTATTTATATTCATATATACTGCTCAAATTAGGCAAAGGTCTGTCGCCCAACGTCAGGTACATGCAGTCTGACTTACTCTTCCAAAATAGAAAAGTTGCCTTTCAAAATGGAAAGCTTTTTAATACCTGCTTTTTCCCAAAAACCAACGGCCCGAAACACAATAGACTAAAAATCAACAACTTACTAAATAACACCTGTTAACACCAGGAACTTTGGCATAGGTTTGGACCATCTGATACCGAAACCAAACAGGTCTTTTATGGGAACGCTCCTGCTGCTGATTGTGACTGCCATCCTTTGCTTTATCTTTTTCTACAAAGCCATCGACTGGTTCGAACACATTTAACCTAAACACCGGTTCACCGGACTATCATGATTACGCTCGTCTTTATTGTAGCACTTCTGGTTTTTGCCTACATACTCTACGTCCTGATTAAACCCGAAAAATTCTAACTCAAACTACACAATGACTACCGAATGGATGGGGGTTATTGTTACCTACGGTATCACCGTGTTGCTGGCAATATCATTGGGCAAGTTCCTTTTCGTGACGGTTCTCTCCGCTGATGTTGCCGAAGCCATCGCGGAAGTACGAAGTAAAGTGCAAGCCGAATCGCTGTTGAAGAAAACGCCGACCGCTTGCTTCGTCTGACCGGCGACATTCTGAATATGGTTCAGGTTGAGTCGGGGTAGATCGAACTCCACATTCAGTCGGTTAAACCATTAGAGATGGTCCAAACGGCCATGGCAGACCTCCGAACGCAGGCCGAGCAGAAACAAATTCAGTTTGCGCTGTCGGCATCCGATCGTAAAAGCGGATTTGGATAAAGCCTCTTAGGTACTGATTAACTTCCTGTCGAATGCCGTTCGGGACAGTCCCGAACAAGCAACGATCGACATTGCTGTTAATCAACTGGATAATGAAGTAGAATTCATGGTTCGGGATTATGGTCCAGGCTTACAACCCGCACACCGCGTTTGCTTGTTTGATCAGTATTTCAAAGCCCCCAGCCTCAATGGCCAGGTCAGTGGCATAGGGTTAGGTCTGGCCATTTCCACAGAGTTTATTCAATCGATGGGTGGACAGATCGGTTTGATATTCCATGATATATTGTAGATTTACTACAACATATTTAAATTCATTCAACGGATGTCACCTACCCGTTCGGGCCTCTTTTCAAAGCCAACAACTCAACAGGCTAAACTTCTATTAATTGAAGATAATGATGACCATTGGCTAGTCATGAAGCAGGTCCTGGCCCGGCTGCTTCCTCAGGCAACCTTACAGCGCGTAACTACTGCTCAGGAGGGGTTGTCTTTACTCCAGGAGTGGACCTATCAGGAATGGGAGTTACCTAAATTGATCCTACTAGATTTGTATTTACCGACTGCCCAGGAAGGCTGGCAGTTTCTTCGGCAAATCAAAGCTATGGCCCTCCCCTGTAGCCTTATACCAATCATTCTGCTCAGTATATCTGTGAGTCAGCAAGATATAGAGACTGCCTACCAGCTGGGAGTTGCTTCTTATTTGGTTAAGCCCACAACTCCTTCAGCATGGGAGAGTCTGTTTCGCTGCTTTCATACGTACTGGTGGGAAACAGCCATTCTCCCTCCTACTCAAATTTCATTCTAAATTCAAACGAATTAAAATGCCATTTCTAGTCAATCTATACACGCAGGAGCAGGGGGAACGTACGTTTTCATTCAGTGGAGTGTCGCTGGGATCAGGTCTGGACATCATCAACACACTGACACATAAGGGCGACCAACTACGAAGAGTACGCTACCTGGATGAGTACGGTGTTATAGACTTGCCGGTTTGCATCTTCGACGGATCTCCCTTCTCCAAATCCCTGGGAGACCTTGAGCAGGATTGGCAACAATTGCTGATTCAACCCAACGATTGGCTTCAGAAACCCGCTCAGAGAGACTGGCTTCAACGGGCCCAGGAAATCCAGCAAAGCCGGATCGCTCATCTACAGGAATGCCACGATCAGATGCAGCGACTGATCTGGACAACCCAGCGTCAACTAAAACGGGGGGTGCGTAAAGACCGTTTGTTACGCCACTATCAGCAAGCCCTGCATCACTTTAGAACATCACTTGCCCGAACCAAGGATTGCCAGCAGGTAAAGTTGTAGGCCTGAACTACCCATCGGGCCACCCTGACAGTACTGGCCATTATCATCTGTTCACCTGACTACCATCATATACGATTAGCTTTCAACAGGTCTTCTTTGCAGTCGAAATCCCGGTAAGGCTGCCGCTAGTGGAGGTGCGGTAATCCACCATCAAGGATCAACTAACCTTTTTTGATTCTATTATCATCATGAAGACCTACTCTATCCGTTTAATTATGAGCAGCTTATTGCTCATTTCGCTACTTGTTGCCTGTAGCGACCACCGATTTCCGGGCCTGGCACCTAATCGACTCCGTCTAAAAACACTAACCGAAGTAATTGGTAGCAACCAGTTAATAAGCGAGTTTATTTATGATGGCCAAGGGCGATTGAGTAACATCAAAACCTACCGAAAAGACACGGCTCGTCTGGAGTATACGTCCTATGTGTATGACAATCAGAATAAACTCACTCAACTCCAGCGAACCATCCAGACTCACCTAACCCCGGACCCGCCCAGAACTAAAACCGATAGCTATACTTTCAGCTATGGGACAGGTAACCAAATTACCGAAATCCGATATACCAACAACGCGGTAGATAGTCTTAATTTCATCTGCAAGCCTACTTATAATACGGCTAATCAAATTGTTGGCAACTCTGTTGAGAGCTTTAATGGGTATCAGTTCAACCAGTTTACGACCCAATTTACTTATACCAACAAAAATCTAACAACGGCTCGGATAACCTTTTTGCCGACGGGTCAGGTGAGCGAATTCAACTTCACCTACGATACAAAGGTCAATCCCTTCTATGGCATTATTATGCCTATTGCGACCCTCAATCTCGACCCCGTAACCATCTCTCCGGTATCGGTTTTCGTTTATCCGGCCAAGAATGACGGGATTGCCAATCTGATGTCATTGAACCAGAACAATCCCACCTCTGATGGGTATTATGATTTTGTCTACACATATAACAATCTTGGGTTACCTACCAGCCGAACGGCTTTCCGAGCTGGATTCCCGGATCGAATTGTGATGGGAACCTTAAATTTTGAGTACGAGTCCTACTAGATGTGCCATGTGGAATAGGACTAATTGGCATGGCGCTTCGGCCACCCCATTAATCAGGATGATATCTTGACAATTATGCCCCACAGAAAAAAAGCAGACCATAACACTTAGTCTGCTTTTTATTGATGTTGTATGTCTATATTCTACTTCTCTTAAAAGAGCAAATACCGTGTCATAGTTGCCCCGCAACTTGTTGTATATTACGAATAAGCTATTTAATGACACCAATTGACATTTAAACTATACGTAACTGCAAAATTCTCAATAACTAAACGAATCCAGTAATGCTTGAGGACTACGCTTCTTTCTCAAACTGAAAAATCTGATCCATCAACACCCATTTTTCGCCTTCTTTGGCCCAGGGCAAGGGCTGCTGAAACCGCCACATCAGACGCTCCCACTCCTGCACATGCGGATTGTCAGCGTCCAGCTCCCGTTTCTTTTCAAAGCTAAACGCATCATCCGTTTCCAGGATCATAAACATCCTGTTACCGGTTCGATAAATCTGAAGGTCCTGAATACCGGCTTTCAGGTCATTGGCCCGTACTTCTGGCCAACCGCTCCCTTTGGCGTGCCACTGTTCGTATTCACGAATCAGTTCAGGATCATCTTTCAGGTCGAGTGCCAGACAGAATCGTTGCATGGAGCTTACTTGTTAAGTAATTACTAATTTGTAAAAAATGAAATTAGCCAAAATAGGCTTTGAATGACCGGATGGTTTGCCGGGCCGCCTGATCAGAATCTGGAAAAGGAAACGCTTCCGCCGAAATATACCCCGTATAGCCAATTTCTTTGAGGGCAATGGCCACTTCGTCCATGGCGGTGTGCCCAAATCCAATAGGTCGTCGGTTGCTATCGGCAAAGTGAACATGGCCAATGTACGACCCCGCTTTGCGGATGCTCTCAGGCAACGATCGCTCTTCAATGTTCATGTGAAACAGATCAGCCAGCAACACGACCTGATTGGTAGTTAGGGAGCGGATAAACTCAACTCCCGTGCTGAGGTCATTGATCAGGTTGGTTTCGTAGCGGTTCAGTGGTTCGTAAATTAGCTTCACACCCAGCGTTTCGGCATGATTACCTAGCTGATATAACCCATCTGCCAGCCAATGAAGTGCCTGCTCTTTTTCTACGCCCGGTGCTATGTTTCCCTGCATAGAGCCGATAATGGCTGGGGCGCCAACAGTTGCCCCGAACGACATCATAGCGGCAATGAAGGCTACCGCGTGGGCGCGAATCTGCGGATCAGGGTCAGTCAGCGTTAATCCATGCAGGACTTTTCCCGCTCCAGTTCCTACAGCCGCTATCTTCAGGTCAAATCGACCCAGTAAATCCGTTAACTGACTGGAACTAACGGTATCGGCAGCGGGCGTAAATAACTCAACGGCATCGAAACCTAAGGCAGCCGCTTTGGCCATACTCGTTTCCAGATCATTCCAGTAAATCCAGGGGCCCGTTTTGATGGCAGGAACCAGCGCAATAGTAACACAGGATTTCATCAATTCGCTATGGGATCAAAATTGACCATAATTTTCGTGATTGGTCCTGGATTAGCTGACCAGTCTGCCAGAGCAGCCCCCGCTTCATCCAGCGAAACCATCCGGCTAATCACCGCATCGACTGGAAATTTACCCGCTTCCAGGTACTCGATCACCTCCGGAAATTCGCTCAGGCAATTGCGGGAGCCCAGAATTTCGATTTCTTTTCGAACGAATGTACCCGTGTTGTAATCAACGGGCTTTTTTGCATAGCCAATATAAACCACGCGCCCCGTGTAGGCCACCTCATCGACGGCGGCCCGGTAAGTAGCCGGATGTCCGACAGCTTCGATAATTACATCAGGACCGTCTCCATCGGTAATTTCCGTCAGCGCTTCGTGCAGATCGACGCGGCTTGTGTTGATGGTATGAGCCGCTCCGGCCAGGCTCGCTGTTCGCATTTTAGCATCGTCGATGTCGATGGCAATCACCTCAGCCCCTCGATGAACCGCAGCTGCCACAGCACCCATACCCACAATACCGCAACCGATAACCGCCACTCTTTCGCCCGCTACGACCCGGCCCCGGCTCACGGCATGAAAACCTACCGTCAGCGGCTCAACCAGCGCCAACTCCCTGACCGACAATGTAGCCGAACTATGTAGTTTTTGCCAAGGAACGCTGATCAATCGGGTCATCGCACCGGGTCGACGGACACCCATCGTTTTGTTGTCCTGACAGGCATTGGGCCGCCCTTTGCGGCAGGAAAGGCAAACGCCACAATTCAGATACGGATTTAAGGTAACCCGCATACCCGGCTGGTACTGCCCCGGCACCTGGTTACCTGTTTCCAGCACAGTAGCCCCCACTTCGTGGCCCAATACGTTCGGATATTCCTGCAATTCGAACAGCCCCCGAAAACCGTTGAGATCGCCCCCGCAGAAACCTACCTTATTCACTTCCAATAATACATCCTCCGGGCCGGGGGTGGGAATATCGATCTCGCGTATTTCGGTTTTTCCAGGTTCCACCAGCACCAAAGCAGGTTGTTTATTCATCTTGACTGTTCGATTTAGGGATATTATTTTCCGGTTTTCCTTCAAACCACATCTGATTTTTTACCGGAGCGACCAGCTTCTCAACGCGTTGCAGTAATTCGTCGGGAACGTGAATGTCCAACGCCCGCAAGTTCTGCTCGACCTGATGTTGCTCCGACATACCGACAATGGTGGTTGCAATTACCGGGTGACGCACCGCATAGTTCAACGCTACATCGCTCAATACCAGACCATATTCACGACATAAAGCGATTAGTTTGGGCTGTATGGCTTTCACTTCCGGCGGAGAACTTTGCCAGGGTGGAATCGGAGCATCCGACAAAATCCGCTGCATCAGTGGAGCGGCATTCATCAGGCCAAATCCTTTTTCGATGGAAAGAGGTACTAGCTCGTCATTGATTTCATCTTCCAGCAAGGTATAATGGCCCCAGGAAAGGACCGCATCGACCTCTACTTGCCGGGCTATCTGCGCCAGATACCGGACGGGTAAGCCCGAAAATCCGACATAACGCGCTTTACCCATGGCTTTTACCTTCAGAGCTGCCGGAATAGCCTCGTTCAGTACCTGTTGCCGATCGCCAAATTCAATATCGTGGACAGTCAGTAAATCCACGTAATTGACCTGTAACCGTTCTAGAGATTCGTCGATGCTCCGTAAAACCCGTTCGTAGGAAAAATCGAATACACCATTGCCATATCGGCAACACTTTGTGGCTAGAAAAACGGAATTACGTTTGTTTTTCAGCGCTTTACCCAACCGTGTTTCAGCCAGTGTATCACCATAGAAGGGGGCTACATCGAAGAAATTAATGCCCTGATCGATGGCCGCATGAACGGCACGGATACTTTCGTCTTCGGTAACATCGTTAAACACATTCCCTAATGGAGAGGCTCCGAAACTTAGTTGTGATACGACCAAGTCCGTCTGCCCTAATTGACGATACTGCATTGATTCGTTTTGAAAAAAGAATCCTGGTAGTTGCTGTCCCACTCGATGACAACAGTATGATTCACTACTACCTGATACCTGAAATACTCAGATAGCAAATGCGCTCAATACTCGTTTCTACTAGCGAAAAGCCTATATAAAGGCCCAATTAGCAGAAAATTTTGCCGGTAAAGGTAATATAAAGTAAAAATAGCGCTCCAAATCAAAAAGTTGTAGATCGCCCTGAGATAAGCCGATAACTGAGTGAGCCGCTGTAAAATATTACAAATTTCCAGGTGGTGGGGCTAGGACGTTAGCCTTGCCTTGAATTTGCCTATAGCCAGAGAACAAACTATCCGTATTTTTACTTAATAATCCCCTACATTTGGGTATCTATCTAGATTAACCACTCAACCATCAATAGCGTCATGTCCGGTTTTTCCGTCAAAAGACTTTGTAGCAGCTTTGCTTTGCCAATTTTATTGTTGGTCATTGGCTGTGGACACTACGTACGTCCCAGTATCGCCCAGGCCACTGCGGGTAGTTATCAACTGGATCAGTATTCAACAGCCAATCTTTCCGACAACAATCCTACAGGTACGATTCAGGTCACTGAAATCAGTCCTGACCTGATTAATATTACCGTAATGGGCACATCAGGCAAAACTAAATTTACCTATACCTACTCCAATGTCGACGTAGTTTTAACAGGTCAAAACGCCTTCGACCAGGATATGTTCTCGCTGATTTATAAGGGAAAATACTTAGGTCAGGCTGGTAGTGATGGCATTAGCCGATTTATTGAAATTTACCCCACACCCCGCATTACACTGCGAGCTATTGAATATTAATGGTGGCAAACGTAGTGACGGTGATTTCAAAAGATAGAGAAAATCTAAACTAATCTACCAAAACATACTCTAGTGTGTTAAAGTGTAAACATGGTTCACTTAGGTCTGTTTTCTACTTTAACACTTTAACACTTCAACTATTCATTAAAACTCAGGGTGTTCGCAAACGGTTACGATACTGAACCAATATTGACCAATGGCTTTAGTAACTTCACTCAGGCGCTGAAACGTCGAAGGTTTGGTAATGAAACTATTGGCACCGTTAAAGTACGACGTTTCAATATCCTCTTTGGCATCAGAGGTTGTCAGAACAATGATTGGAATATGCTTAAACTGGTCGCTTGACTTAATTTCACGTAACACTTCACGCCCATCTTTGCGGGGCATATTCAGGTCCAGCAGAATCAACTCAGGAATCGTGTGCGTTGATCCGGCATACCGACCACTATAGTTCAGAAAATCCAGCAAGTCTTCCCCGTCTTCAGCAAACGAAATACGACTAGCTGGGTAATGCTGATGAAAAGCTTCACGTGTTAAATAACGATCGTCTTCGTCGTCATCGACCAGTAGTATATGAATAGGTTTCGGCTGAAGTTGGTCTGTCATAATGTTGTAGTAATTGGCTTTCTGGTAAAACAACCACAAATGTGGTTCCCTCGTTTGGTTGACTCCGTGCTGTGATAATGCCGTGATGGCGCATAACAACCCGTTTACAAATGGCTAGCCCGATACCAGTACCTTCGAAAGCGGTTTTGCCATGCAATCGTTGAAAAACTTTAAAGATGTGATCTAAATATTTCTCCTCAAACCCTATCCCGTTGTCTTCAATAGTGATTTCAAAATAAGGCCTGTCTGGAATTAGTTCAGGATAGGCTTCCCCTTGAACTGGATGCGCCATGATCCGAAGCAGAGGCCGAACATCGGGTCTGGTAAATTTAAGCGCATTCGAAATCAAATTGTTAAAAAGATGGTCCATTTGGCTGGGCACGGCCTGAATCGTAGGCAATTCACCCACCTCAAGCTGCACATCCAAGCCCTTGATCCGCAATTCCTGGTCGTCGAGAATCCGCTGCACAATATCGGCCAGCGATACGGATTTAAAGCCTTCCTGATGATTCGATATTCGCGAGAAATTTAATAAATCCTTTATCAGTTTCGACATACGCTCAGCCGAATGCGAAATCTTACTCATAAACATAAGGCTATCCGCATCGAACAAACTGCTGTAGCGATCTGTAATCAAATTCGCAAAGGACTGAATTTTTCGTAGCGGCTCCTGCAAATCGTGACTGGCCACGAATGCAAATCGTTCCAACTCTTCATTCGATGTTTCAAGTTGCCGGATTTGCCCTTTCAATTGATTCTCATACTCACGTAGCTGGTCTTCCGTTTCCTGACGACGAATTAGTTCCTGCTCGAGCAATCGGTATGAAATGACCAACACCATAAACGTTAGCAACGACAGCAAAAAAATCACAGTCAAGGTATTCCGAAACGAACGGACAGCCAGGTTATTCCGCATCTCCATCAACGACTGCTCTGTCTCGACCATAATCGACACATGCTGCCGAATGATATTCATAAGTCGCTTGTTTTGCGCACTTATAGCCAGATTTGCTTTATCGGCCATGCTCGTTCCGATTCGAACCTGCGTAGCCGCTAGCTTATCGCTAATTAGCTCGGCCAGCACTTGTTGACGGTGCTGTTGAAGTCGATTGTCGGTGCTTAACTCTTTCAGCTTTTTAAGCTCAACTGGCAATTGACTAACTGCCTTATGATAGGGTTGCAGGTAGGATGTATCATTGGTGATCAGGTATCCTCGTGAGCCTGCTTCCAGATCCTTGACTAATGACAAGATTCGCTCAAGCGTTCCTGTCACTTCATACGTATGACGGACCCGCTGCGTATCCTCCCCATGTTTATTATAGCTGTAAAACGAGATTATAAACCCCGACGCAATCAATACCATAGCTACAATGAATCCCAGGGCTATTCGCCGATTCATAAGTCTGGGACCAAACTGTGGTGCAATCTTCATAACGTCAGAATTCTCATGTAGCAAATGTAAGGAATAGGGTCAGGACTTGTGAAATGATAAACATATAACAATGTATTGCAAATACATTGCCACGCTTCGCTTGTTTTTACATTCCAATGATTCTACTACCCTATAACGATTCAACCACCAAATTATGGTTTGTATAGATGCATACATCGGCTGCAATATGCAGACTTTCCCGAACCATCTCCTCGGCAGACAGGTCTGAAGCATGCTTTTTCAGGGCAATAGCCGCCGATTGGGCGTACATGCCACCAGAACCAATGGCAGCAATATCGCTATCGGGCTCGATCACATCGCCTGTGCCTGATACAATAAGAAGATCGTCTTTCGATGCAACGATGAGCATAGCTTCAAGCTTTCGCAAATAGCGGTCTGTACGCCAATCTTTTGCCAGTTCGATAGCTGCCCGCTTCAGATTGCCTCCGTACGCATTCAATTTCTCTTCAAAACGCTCAATGAGCGTAAAGGCATCGGCGGTTGACCCAGCAAAACCCGCCAGCACTTTCCCTCCCATTAATACCCGAACTTTTCGAACATTACTCTTGGCAATAGTATTTCCCATAGTAGCCTGCCCATCGGCACCCAGGGCCACATGGCCGTTGTGCCGAATGCCAACTACGGTTGTTGCATGAATTGTAGGTTGCATAACTTAACTTGTATTGGTGGGTATAACACGGGTGAAGCCGTTTAGGGTTCACAGCCTGGAGCCTGGAGCGTGGGGGTTGGAGCAGGGAAGCATTTTTCCGATTATCCCTGCACCAAGCCCCACGCTCCAAGCCCATCACTCTTCCGAAAAGGGGATTGAGCGGTTAATGCTCTCTTCGAGTGAGATAAAGGTTTCCGTACGTTGTACTCCGCTCACTTTCTGAATTTTATCGTGTAGCACTTCTCTCAGATGCTGGGTATCACGACAAACGATTTTGGCGAATATGCTATAAATACCCGTTGTATAGTGCACATTGACGACCTCAGGGATTTTTTCCAGTTGCCTGGATACATCTTCATACAATGAGCTTTTATCTAAATAAATACCCAGAAAGGCACTGATATCCCAACCTAGTTTGGCGTGATCGATCACCAGCTGCGATCCCCGAACAATACCCATCTGCCGAAGCTTATTCATCCGAACATGTACGGTTCCCCCCGAAACGAAGATTCGTTTCCCAATTTCGGTGTACGGCATATTGGCATCCTGCATTAGCAGGCTCAGTATTTTTAGATCAGTATTATCAATTTCTAAATTTTTTTCCGCCATTTCAATCTATTTTTCGATGAAGTGCAACAAATCTACTCCATTTTTAAATGAATTATAAATTTTAAGAAATTTTTATGTGAAATTTGCAACAAATATCACCTATTACTTAACTTTGCAATGTCAAGTTGATCGAGCGGGGTCAGCACGCCGGTCTTCTTGACATTTTTTCCTCACACTGTAGGATGTCGAAATTGGCAGACGTGCCCTCCTGTCTCGGGGGTGGTGATAAAGGATAAACGCAGCATAATGCCGCCCTCGTGGCGACTGGGGTTGACCACCAGAGATTGTACTGTAGCTAACTGCACCGTGGGCGGTTCGAGTCCCCCTCCTACAGCATTTGGTTTTTAGTTTGTTGATGAAGTGTAATTGAACACGCCGGCTCCTGGATGAGACCGGCGTTTGTTTTTTATGCGTATTTTTGCCGTTTAAAAAGGTAGTTCGGCCCATACCGCTTGAACTACAAACCTCAAACAGGATTTTTCTACGTGAAACACATCCGTAATTTTTGCATTATTGCTCATATCGACCACGGAAAAAGTACCCTGGCCGACCGATTATTAGAATTTACCAAGACAGTAGGTGCCCGCGACATGCAGGCCCAATTGCTCGATGATATGGATCTGGAACGAGAACGCGGTATCACCATCAAGAGCCATGCCATCCAGATGGAATACATGCATAAGGGGGAACTTTATACCCTGAACCTGATCGATACACCAGGGCACGTTGACTTTTCCTACGAGGTTTCGCGATCCATTGCCGCCTGCGAAGGTGCCTTACTTTTGGTCGATGCGTCGCAGGGAACCGAAGCACAGACCATCTCCAACCTCTATCTGGCCCTGAATAACGATCTGGTTATTATTCCTGTCCTGAACAAAATTGACCTTCCCGGTGCCATGCCCGAAGAGATTAAGGACGAGATGGTTGACCTGCTGGGCTGCGACCGGGACGACATTATTCCGGCATCGGGTAAAGAGGGCATTGGTGTTCCTGAAATTCTGGCCGCCATTGTCGAGCGGATTCCAGCCCCAACCGGCGATCCTGATGGCGCCTTACAGGCACTGATTTTTGATTCGCATTTCAATTCCTACCGTGGTATTGAAGTTATTTTCCGGGTTAAGAACGGACGGATTCGGAAAGGCGACAAGGTTAAATTTATGAACACCGGCAAAGAATATATTGCCGATGAGGTAGGTACTCTCGGCTTGGACCAGGTGCCTAAACCAGTGATCGAATGTGGCGATGTAGGCTACCTCATATCAGGAATTAAAGTAGCCAAAGAGGTAAAAGTCGGCGATACCGTTACCACCGTCGACAATCCTGCCAGTTCGGCAATTCAGGGTTTTTCGGAAGTGAAACCAATGGTATTTGCGGGCATTTACCCTGTCGAAACCAGTGAGTTCGAAGACCTCCGCGATGCTATGGAGAAGCTCCAGCTCAATGATGCGGCTCTTGTATGGGAGCCCGAAACATCGGCGGCCTTAGGCTTTGGCTTTCGTTGTGGCTTTCTGGGGATGCTTCATATGGAGATCGTACAGGAGCGTCTGGAGCGTGAATTTGACATGACGGTCATCACTACAGTGCCCTCAGTGCGCTTCGAGGTGATGACTACCAAAGGGCAGGACATTCAGGTATCGGCCCCCGCTGATATGCCTGACCCGAACCTCATCGACTATATTGAAGAGCCATTTATCCGGGCACAGATCATTACCAAGGCCGAGTATGTGGGGGGTATCATGAGTCTATGTATGGATAAGCGGAGTATACTTAAAAACCAGGTATATCTAACCGCCGAGCGGGTTGAACTCCAGTTCGAGATGCCACTGGCCGAAGTCGTATTCGACTTTTTCGATAAGCTTAAAACGATCTCGCGTGGGTATGCTTCGCTCGACTATGAGTTTATGGACAACCGGGAATCGGACATGGTCAAGCTCGACGTTATGCTCAACGGCGATAAAGTCGATGCCCTCTCAGCCATCGTCCACCGCTCGAAATCGTACGAATGGGGTAAAAAACTCTGCGAAAAACTCAAGGAATTAATTCCGCGCCAACAGTTTGAAATCGCGATTCAGGCCGCTATTGGACAAAAAATCATTGCTCGCGAAACCCTGAGCGCCTTGCGAAAAGACGTACTGGCCAAGTGTTACGGTGGCGATATTTCGCGGAAACGTAAACTGCTCGAAAAGCAGAAAAAAGGAAAGAAACGTATGCGCCAAGTCGGCAACGTCGAAATTCCGCAGGAAGCCTTTATGGCCGTTCTGAAGATCAACTAATCGAAAAGCCAGTTCAGTAATGAGCTGGCTTTTTTTAAAACCGTAACAGCCAGCCCATAGCTACACTATCAGCAGTTTAGACACTTAACAAAAACGGCATTTTTTTTGCGTTGTGGTTACACAATTGAACAACCATAGCCCCAAATGCGTGCTTTATTGTCTTTATTCTTTTTACTGGCGCTTATATCAACAACTTACAGCCAGAATCTAGCCGTTGCCCGAACCCAGAAAACACTGTTCACCATTTCGGCAGTTGATGAAAAAACTTCCCAGGAAATTCCAGCTCTGTTTACCATTCAGGCGAAACAGGCGAAGAAAAAGTTTGTAGGAAAAAGCTTTGCTGATGGAAAGCCATTTGCCTTTGTGCTCACCCGCACCGATACCCTGAATGTGATAGCCAGTTCGCCCGGCTATTACGAAGCAGAAGAACTCATGGTGGTTTCGTGCGATACCTGTACGGATTACGGTTACGTAATTCGACTAGAAAAAGAAGAACCCAAGCCAGATAGTATATTCCGGAATTTGCAGGTCAACAAGGCATTTCGGCTCGATAATGTGTATTTCGATCAGAGTAGCTATATCCTGCGACCAGAATCATACCCTCAATTAAATAAGCTCATCAAGACACTGGTTTCGACGCCAAAGCTAGTTATTGAAATTGCAGGCCACACCGATAATGTCGGCGATCGACGGCTGAACCAGGCCCTTTCCGAAAATCGGGCCAAGATCATTACCAATTACCTGGTCCGTAATGGCATACCCGAAAGCCGCCTTCACCATAATGGATATGGGGATACACACCCAGCGGCTCCCAATGATACGGAAGAGAATAAACGAAAGAACCGTCGTGTCGAATTTGTTGTATTAGCTATGTAAGTAGGTCATTCTTTGTCATAAATTGCCATCGAACTGTTCACGGTGAACAACAAGGTGATTCTGAATGACCACGAAATGGCTTTCCGATGACATATTTCGTAAAACCCGGCTCTATTGTTCGTCAGATATGGGGCGATGCCGATGTAATCTTGCTCGTGTTTGCCGGATCGGCGGCTGAGTTTGCCCTCAACCGAGCTGTCGACTGGTTGTTTTATACCGGAAAATTGCCTGCTGACCCGATTGGCCGCTTATTTTCAACTGTACGCTATGCGCAGGAGATTGTGTTTACTCCTGATGAAAAAGCTCGCCAGGCTATTGCCCGAATGGGTTCTATTCACCAGGGCATTGAGCAGAAACGCGGCTATCAGATTCCGGCCTGGGCCTACCGCGACGTGCTTTACATGCTGATTGACTATTCGCAACGTGCTTTCGAACTGTTGAAACGTCCGCTTACCGATGTAGAGCGTAACGAGTTATTTAGCACCTTTCGTGAAGTTGGTGCAGGTATGGGCGTTCCTGATTTGCCAACCACGTATGCCGACTGGCAGACAGACCGGGAACTGCATCTGAATCGTGATCTGGTTCATAGTGAGTTTACGGATCAGTTGTTTCAGCGGTACCGGGAAGAATTAGGAAACTGGCGGTACGATCTACTCCGACAGGTACAGGGTATGCTGGTTCCTAAACAGGTCCGTCAGTTACTCGAACTGCCCCAGAAGCCTCTCCTTAATTACTCGCTGGGCCTATATGGCCTTCTCAATGCGATTGGCTTACGCTCATTCGTTCAGCGGGTTCTTTTACCAACCGAATATTTGCAGCAGATTCGGGCACTGGATAAATAATTTACGGTTTACCGCTCCAAAAATCTCATCAACAATGCCCTCATCGCCTATTACAACATCTGTTTTCGATCTATTCAAAGTTGGGCCGGGGCCATCCAGTTCGCATACCATCGGCCCTATGAAGGCCGCCTTCGATTTTCGACAGCGACTCGCGCAACCCCCATCCGACAGCCAACAACGGGCCCATACAATTCAGATCCATCTGTACGGCTCATTGAGTGCAACTGGCAAAGGGCATGGCACCGACCGGGCTATTGTGGCAGGGTTACTGGGCTGGCAACCTGAAACGACCGATCCCGATGCCTTACTAAAACTGTTGCGGGATGAATCGGTCACGTATCCTGTATCAGTTAGCTCCCAAACGATTGGTATTGGCCCAAAGGATATCTTTTTCCATAAGAAACGCTATGATTCACCTTATGCCAATACCATGGTACTGAAGTTGGTAGCGAGCGAGGAAATACTAGCCGAGGAAGAATATTATTCTATTGGAGGTGGATTTATCCTTCGGAAAGGGGAGCCTGAGGTTGCTGCCAGTGCGCAATCGGTTCCCTATCCATACGGAACTATGGCAGAATTAAAAGAGCAGCTTGCCAGCCAACAGATTACCCTGGATGACTTGTTGCTGGCCAACGAAATGGCAGTTTCGGGGCGTAGTCGCGTAGAGGTCAATCAGCGGCTCGACCAGATTCTGGAGTTCATGCACAAAGCCGTACGGCGTGGGCTGCGCCACAAGGGGACGCTGCCGGGCTCGATCAGGCTGAGCCGCAAAGCGCCGATTCTGTTCAATCAGGCGAAGGAAATGAGCCAGTCTTCCGACAGTTTCCTGATTTTTCTGAATGCGTATTGCCTGGCCGCATCCGAAGAAAATGCGGCTGGTGGTATCGTCGTTACAGCCCCAACCTCAGGCGCATCGGGCGTAATTCCTGGGTTGACGTATTTAGCCAAGCATCATTTTCATTACGACAAAGCTACCTTGCGAGCGGGTATGCTGGCGGCAGCCGCCATTGGCTTTCTGGTCAAGCACAACGCCAGTATTTCGGGAGCCGAAATGGGTTGTATGGGCGAAATTGGTACTGCCTCGGCCATGGGGGCTGCTTTTCTGACCCGTTGCGCACAGAATAAGGCCAATGTTGGCCCGATTGAAGCGGCTGCCGAAATCGCCATTGAACATCACCTCGGCATGACCTGTGACCCCATTGGTGGATATGTTCAGATTCCGTGTATTGAACGAAATGCGATGGGCGCCGTAAAAGCATACAATGCCTATCTGCTGGCCACCTCTGGAGCGGCTTCGTTTCAGAAAATCTCGCTCGACGCCGTCATCAAAGTCATGAAAGCCACCGGCCGCGATATGTCGACCAAATACAAAGAAACCTCCGAAGCCGGTTTAGCCCTCAGCGCGACAGAGTGTTAAACAGAGAGAAAAATAGAGAAGGAAGAAGGGCGAAAGTTGGGACGTATTATCTCTTTTCGCTTTTCTTCCTTTTTTGATTCTAAAACAATTCCGCACCTTTAACATGTTTTTAATGACATACCGTCAACGTATACGGTACCATTCTCTAAAATGAATTCAATTTATACACCCCAACAGCAACGCATATTATTGATTGCAAGCCTGCTCATTATTGCTGGCTTCATTCTGTTTGGCTTAAGCGGATATACAACGGCTTTCCTGGGGGCAGGTATTTTATATGTAGTTTTCCGTCCCTGGTTTACGGCACTGGCTATTAAACGCAACTGGAACCGATCACTAGTGGCTTCGCTCCTGATTGTTTTTTCGTTGGTGGTCATAATCATGCCCTTCCTGACGCTTAGCCTGTTATTGATCGACCGTATTCAGTATTATAGCCAGCATACGGAAGTGATTCTGAATCTGGTAAAAAAACTCGAAGAGCTTACGGGTTACAAAATTACCAGCCAGCAAAATATTCAGGCAATTCTCCGACAGGGCGGTACCTATGCAAGTCGATTACTGCCTTCTATAGCGGGTGGAGCGCTGGATTTTATCGTGATTATCGGCCTGATGCTCTTTACCTTATACTTCATGTTTGTGCAGCAGGAAGCGTTTCAGAAAGGGCTCCAAAAATACTTACCCTTCAAGCGGGATACGCAGAAAGAACTGGCGGAGTCGCTAAAGAACAACGTAAACGCCAATGTGCTGGGGCAGGCGCTGGTTAGTCTGGTACAGGGTGTGCTGACGGGCCTGACACTCTGGATTTTTGGCGTACCCGATTCGCCATTCTGGGGCACCGTTGCCTTCTTTCTGGCATTTATTCCGGTATTAGGTACACCACTGGTTTGGGCTCCTGCCGGACTGATTCAACTGTCGCAGGGCAATACTGGGGAGGGAGTAGGCATTTTGCTGGTCGGTGTGATCGTCATTATCAACATCGATAATCTGCTTCGTATTATGCTTGCTAAGCGCATGGGCGACATCCATCCACTCGTTACGCTGGCTGGTATCGTACTCGGTGTTCCTATCTTCGGCATAATCGGTCTGGTCATCGGCCCCCTGCTCCTCTCCTATTTCATCGTACTGATTCAGGTGTTCGAACGAGAGAACAAGAAGCAGGAAAAAGAAGCCGCACTAGCCGAGGAGCGCCTAGAGAAAGTAGCTGAAAAGAGCGAAAGAGCGAAAGAGTGAAAGCAGGCTTGCGTCAGCCCACTCTTTCACTCTTTCGCTCTTTATCTTACTGCCGCGTCACTTTACTGGCTCCTGAGGTTTCGGTGTCGAGCGAACCAACCTGACCCAGATCTGCATGGCTGGCACCATTAGCATCAACGGTCGCTTTACCGATATTCATTCCAGTGGCTTCCAGTTTGCAGGCTCCGCTCAATTCAGCATCCAGTTGGTTAGCATGTCCATGCAGTACCGTATTGGAAGCGCCTGACATATCGAGATCCAGTTTATCGACTTCGCCATCGAATACGGTACGACAGGCACCGCTCATGCCGATGGTCAAGTGGCCATACCGCTCGAAGCCGGTCAGGCTGGCTTTTGATGCCCCGGTTAATTGCAGTTCCTCAATCGCCTTCGGAACCGTAATGGTCAGTCCTATGCGTTTCCGATTACTCCAGTCGAATATACCACTCCGGTCGATGAATACTTTTAAGGTATTACCTTCGATTTTTACGTTAACATCCTCCAGGTCTTTTTCACGGCCATCGGCCACCACTTTGTAGGAATCCCCTTTTCGGAAACGCACCACAAAAGCTCCACCTACATCGACTTTCGAAAAATCGGTGACGTTGAACTGTCGGGTATGATCGCCGATATGGTCGAAATCGTCCCCTAGTTCGCTGGCAACGGCATTCTGTACATCTTCCGTCAGATCGGTCACGTCGTTGTCTTCATCATTGTACTCACGATCTTTCTCCCGTGGGTAGTTGATGCAAACCAATCCTTCAACTTTGGTAAACTTCCAGATACTCGACTCCATCCGATCAAACTCTTTTCCGCCAAACTCATTACGGATAAATCGGGCAAACTCACGGGTCATGCGGAATGGCTTCTCGTACGGAACCATCAGATCCATATCCAGATCCTGACCCCTGAAGCGGGATTTGGGAGCCAACTCAATAGTTTCATCGAAACGAACTGTCGAATCCTTAATGGTATACACATACCGGATCTGGCGGGCGTTGACCTGTGCATCGGTCCGGGTGCGGCCCTGCGCACGGAAATACTGCACCAGATTCAATGTATTGCCTTCATACCCTTTCAATTCGATGGATGGTCGCCAGTTGTCATCGTTCTCCGCATTGTTCATCGCGAAAGTCGGAATGGCAGCCGGTACGTTCAGCACTTTGGTTTCTTCGACCGTACCCCGGCGCTGGAAGCTGCTGATGACAGGGGTCACCGTACCGCCAAATATTACCAGACTCACGAGCCAGACGCCAGCTAGTGTCAGGGCGGTACGGCTGCTCAACACACTTCGCATCACGATCAGCATAATGCCCAGTATGGCTAATCCAAAGGCAGGAATGAATCCAACCAGAAAAGCCGTTAGTACCATGGGCGCATTAATATCATCCCGAATCATATCAATAGGCAGGTTACCCAGATGAACGCCCGATTCAAACCCGATGAAGGCCCCCGCAACAGCCAGACAGGCGACCATCAAGGCAAAGGCAAGAATCAGCATAAGCACACCTGCAAAAATCCGAATGACAGCGACCACCGCATTTAGAAACGGCCCTAAAGCACTGCCCAGCCCACCGATTATGGTAGCGATAGCCCGGAACGGAAACAGCAGAACACGAGTCAGGGTACTCTCATTATTTGGCGATTCGTTGATATTCAGGTTCTGCTTAATGCTATGTTCGATATTCGAGAGCGTAATGGGTTGCCCCTGCATCTCCATTTTTTCGGTAAGTGTATTGGCTTGCGGAGCAATCATCCAAAGAACGATGTAGAGCAGAAAACCAACCCCGAACAAGACAATACCCAGCACGAAAAGCAGTCGGATAATACCCGTATCGACACCAAAGTAGGCCGCAATCCCTGAAGCTACACCGCCCAGTACTTTATCTTCGGGATTCCGAAAAAATTTCTTGACAGTTTTGTCATCCTCAATCGTGCTAACTCCCGGCAGGGCAATCCACATGGCAATGTATACAATCAGGGTAAAGCTCGAAACGCCAGCGCCAAACTCATGACCGAGTGGTGGTAAGGCCAGAAACAAGGTCAGAAAAATCAGCCGTATCCACACAACGTCGATGTTGAAGTAATGTGCCAGACCGGCACACACCCCACCCAGGGTTTTCCGACGTAAATCACGCACCAGCCGACGTGGTTCAAGAGATGGGCTTGGAGCGTAGGGCTTTGGGTCTTGCGCGGTGCTCTGACTTCCTGCGTTTTTGGGCCCCTGCCCTATACCGCTAGCCGAATTACGTCCGCCAGTGGTTACGAGTACTTCTTCTTCCTCCACCGCTTCGAAGTCGGCAACGGTACCCATAGCCGCCACGAGTTCGTT
The DNA here is from genome assembly GCF_002056795.1 of Spirosoma aerolatum. Classification (NCBI taxonomy): domain Bacteria; kingdom Pseudomonadati; phylum Bacteroidota; class Cytophagia; order Cytophagales; family Cytophagaceae; genus Spirosoma; species Spirosoma aerolatum. The sequence goes on from NZ_CP020104.1 coordinate 5,052,191, forward strand.
CACATCTTCCAGTGAAATAGCCTGTTTATCAGCCGATTTCAATTTCACCAGCAGTTTTTCGGCAATTCGGTTCTCGATATCGGTTACTATTTCCTGGCTATCCTCATAGGTGGAGAAATATTGCTGTACCGACGTCAGGTAACTTTTAAGTTTGTCGTAGCCATCCTCTTCAATATGGAAGATGACGCCACTAATATTAATACTAATTGTCTTTTTCATGGCTATTGAGAAGAGAATAGGTTAAGCGTTGGCAGATGGAGTGGTTGGATCGGATGGCAGAACAGGCGACGCCCCATTAGCCGGTTTCTTGTGCTGCTCCGCTTTACCGACAATGGCATTAACCGACTCGGCAAGCTCCTGCCAGGTTTCGTTAAGAGCATCCAGCGAAGAGCGACCCAGTTCAGTCAGAATATAATACTTACGAGGAGGCCCAGACGTCGACTCTACCCATTTGTAATCGAGCAGACCGGCATTTTTCAATCGGGTTAGTAGTGGGTACAAGGTACCTTCCACAACCATGATTCGGGCGGAGGTCAGCTCGTCAAGCATATCGGAGGCATACACTTCGCCCCGCGATATGATGTGCAAGATGCAGAACTCCAGGATGCCCTTCCGCATTTGCACTTGAGCGTTTTCAATATTCATTGGTATATAAAATTTCGTTAATTTCTTATTTCAAAGGTACTAAAAGGTACTATGCGATGCAAGGTACTTTGCTTCTTTCTATATATAAAACTGGATCAGTGGTAAAAAAGGCAGGCTGAATGGTTATATGATTCAGGATCGTAAATCCAACACTTTTTATGAACTCAGTGCATGCCACTCTGAAAGCGATTCGTCTGAAAAGAAGTCAAAGACCTCGCATGCTATAGGCCGGCCTATCTGTCTGGGCATCTAAGGCAATACCTGAATGGGAAAGCATTGAGCACATCGCCGTGTACCGCTTCATGCTATAATGCTGCAAGAATGGGAAAAATCAATCGGTAATGGCACTCCGTCGCGGTACCGATTGATGAAAATGTGCTGTTGCCGGAGCACTACTATAGTCCAGATGAGTTAAGGAAGCACTTAACCGATTGGGTAGATTACTATAATCTCAACACTATTATGAATCTCTGTATAACGTACGCCCCGCCGATGCGTACTGGGAGCGCTAAGAACAAATCGTTGTCGAGCGTAAAAAATCAAGAAGCTAACGACGGCTCAACGGCGGAAAAGCAACCCATCGCTATGACATATTTTTCAGCGAATCCAAAGTGGCTAGATTTGTCTCTTCTCTTTTTCGCCCCCATCTGTCCACTTTCGGTTGACGATTTACAACGGTGCCTATGAGCGCCTGAAGTTGAGTTTATTCGCTATTATGCTGATTCTATTCGATGGCTTAAAACCAAAGCTAAACGTTGTATTAGATCAACCACCGTTCGCCTATTTGGGTAATACCATTACAGTTTGTTAACAGTAGTACCCAAATCGACGAGCGGCTAAGGAAGGCTACTTGTTAGACCGTTAATTTACCCTCAATCGAGTCATCTAAGGTTTTCCCCATAATCGCACCGGCAGCCATTTTGACAAAGGCTACAGCGTTCCCGTGTTTATTGTCCCAATAATAGCCCTCACGCGTATCCACTTTGATCACCGTAATACGCGGATCGTCCTCTCCTTCGGTGAACCACGTTTTTAAAAGTGGCTCCCAGAGCTCGTTGATCAGCTGTTTATCTTTCGATATGGTGGCCTCACCATAGATACTCAGAAAATCCGAATGGGCCGAGCCTTGAAACAATAAGTGAACTCGAGGGTCAAGTTGTATCTCCGCATTTTTATGACTATCATCGGCACTGAGGAACCAGAAACTGCCAGCTTCATCCACCTTTTGTACCGACATAGGCCTTGTTGTCAATGGCTGGCCTGAGGTGATTTTGGTACAGAAATAACAGGTCTTGTTCTGATCTACTAATTCCTTAATTTTTTTTCCGGCTTGGGTCCCTTTCAGATCCTGGTGATTGGCTTCGGGTTGCTCTTGATTAATACTATCCATAACGTTTTTAATTAGCGTAGAGTTGTTTCCACGGCTAACAACCTGTTGAACCAACTGTCTTTGGAAAAACCCATACTACAAAATTTCTTTATTGTATGGTCTTCGATCGGCCCGTAGTTTCGAACAGATACTACCCAAATTGGAGATTACGTATGGTTAATCAACCTCTATTTTTAGAACACCCATCCGAGGTTTGTCTTAGCCCCCTGAATGGTTGAACAAAATTGGAAAACCAGCCGGGTCGCCGGTGTGATTAGCCCTAATAAATTCAGAAATCATGAGCAAAATCATCGGACAGCCGAAGCTGGCGAAGTTTCTCCCCGAAGACTGCTATTCCATCATCCAAGAGGTAATTCCTGCGGCCATGACGAGACCTGTCGCAACTACAAGGGCACGAGCCACCCCGCTATCCCCTCATTGCTGCACAAGGGGCGATTGGAGTATTTATGCAAGAGCAGAGAGGGCATGAAAGATTCCTATGCACGCGTCGATCCTCAACTGCGAGCACTCGAACCGGGCCACCAGAGCGGTTCGCCCACAGTCGTAACAGCGGTATCGTTGAGTACCTGAGCGAGTGGTGTCATAGCGTTTAACGTGTTGGGTCTGCCCACAATGCTTGCAAGCGATTGCTTCTAAGAGCATTCATAAATGCTACTGATTTCAAGACAGTTGAGCCATTATCCATTCATATTTATTTCCCCATATGCTACAGATAATGTAGTATGGAACCGCTTGTCATTCAGGCTAATGGCCCTGAAGGCAATCCCAACATAAAAATGCTTAGTTGCTAAAGGCTAATTGCTCATTTTCTACATATATCTTTATCTCAGACTGAATACGGATCTGTTTCCCGCTTTCAATTCCTTTTAACCAAGATAATACTCTGGCTTTATCGGCTTTCAATTCCTCTACCCGTTTTAGGGAATCAATATGTTCTTCCCCTTTCCTTTCCATGTGTGAAAAGGTTTTCAAATCATGGAAGTTAATCTTATAAGTAAGTAGGCCGCACAGAACTTCTCGGGCATCTTCATGAGTAAACACGCCCTCAATTAGCTTCAGATCAATTTTGTGTTCCATAAGTAAACATAACATCATGTGTGGCACAAAGGTGACTACTTTATAATATAAGTAAAAATTTATATTATTGATAGAATATATAAATTATTTTTATGAATTACACCTTACACCAACTACAGGTATTTCTCAAAATAGCGCAAACGCAGAGCATTACTAAAGCGGCCGATGAGTTATACCTAACCCAACCTGCCGTTTCGATTCAACTCAAAAATTTTCAGGATCAGTTTGATATTCCCCTGACGGAGATCATCGGCCGCAAACTGTATCTGACCGACTTTGGTCGGGAGATTGCTCTAGCCGCCGAAAAAATCGTGAACGAAGTCTATGCTATTAATTATAAAACCTTGTCCTACAAAGGTCTGCTGTTTGGTCGGCTCCGCATCTCCGTAGTATCGACAGGCAAATATGTGATGCCTTATTTTTTGGCGGGCTTTATACAGACGCACGAAGGGATTGATCTGAAAATGGACGTAACCAACAAGCAGATGGTATTAGAAAGTCTGGCCAATAATGAAGTAGACTTTGCACTTGTCTCGATCATACCCAAGCAATTGGCTGTACAGCGCGTCGAATTAATGCCCAACAAGTTGTATTTCGTAGGGGGTGCCAATAGCATTCAGCAAACGCAGGTGCTGGATCCTCAGGCGCTGAAAAACCTCCCTTTAATTTACCGAGAGGCTGGTTCAGGAACGCGCTACATGATGGAAAAATTTATCGCCGATAACCAGATTCAGGTTCGTAAAAAGCTGGAATTGACATCAAACGAAGCGGTGAAACAGGCAATCATGGCTGGGCTGGGCTATTCAATCATGCCCTTGATTGGTATTCGGAATGAAATTCAACGTGGTGATTTGAAAATTATACCAGTCAGCGGGCTGCCACTGCAAACCTCGTGGAACCTAATCTGGTTGAAAGATAAACCCTTTTCACCCGTTTCCCAGGCGTTCATGAACTATCTGGAAATGAATAAAGAACTTATCATATCCGAACGGTTTACTGGTTACGATCGACAATAACGGTGGCAATTGATAAAAGAAACACTACGCTCACCCAGTAGCGTATTATTTAACTGTCCCCCTTAGTGAATTTGGTATATATAGTTTCTACTTTCTACGTGATGATGGCTGAACGCTCGGGTTGCCTTCAGATTTAAACCTTACCTTGACACCGGCATTGGCAATGATGGCAGCCTTTTTTGGTATGTCGAGGCCATTCGTGTTGAATTCATTATTTTGGGCATGGTTATACTGTCCACCCACATCCGCATTGTAAACGACGTTGTTGGCTACCCGTATGAACTGAGAGTAGTTATCCAGATAAATTGCTTCCACATACCAATCCCCAGCCCACTGGCTTCGCTTGATGTCGTGCAGGTAATTTTCTTCGATACGGGTTCCGCGTTGATTGCCGCCTAAGGTGTAAATGCCTCCTCCATCATCGTGTAACTGAAGGCAGTGATGGATGTGATTGAAGCGGATAAGGTTCGCATAACATCCCATATCCGCATACCCTGCTGGCTGATCCCCCACTTGAATACCACTGTAGGGCATATCAAAAATTTCGTTGTGTTCAATAGTCATCCCATGGACATTATATGCCAGCACACCACCGCCGTTGGTATACACCTGCCCGCATTTTGAAATGGAGTTATTGACAATAACGACACTGTCGGACTGTTCTTCTGGCTTGGCGTTCTTTTTACCCTGAGCATCAATCACAATACCATTGGCGGCTATATTCGTTAGCGTATTTCCGACTATCGGCGAATTATCGACATTGGCGAAAAATACGATGGCGTTTGCGCCTGCATTACGAATAACGTTGCCGCGAATGATCACATGTTGGGCATTCATTAACTTAAAAACAGCCTGTGGGTAGGCGCGGTTGACAAATGTACGGTTAGCAAGTTGGCCATAAGGCAGTACGAATTGCGTAGCTGACAACCCGACTTCTGAAGGGCTGGTCCAGTTTGTACACTCGAACGTAAGGCCCCTGAACTCCAGATTCTGAACGGGCGTTTCCTGAGTGCCAACCACCTCAATCAGTACGTCCAGCACCGGTATTTCGAAATCCAATCGCCTTATATCAGCGTCCTTTTCGGCTTTGAAGTATAGTATTCCCTTTACTTTGTCCAAATACCATTCGCCCGGCTTATCAATAAACTCATAGGCATTTTCATAATAGAAAGGTGCATTCCGATAATAGTTGTCATTCTTATTAAAAACGACAGTTCGTTCCGCATCTTCTGGAATAAACCGGACAGAATCTCCATCGACCTCGTGGCTTTTGTAGCGGACATTCTGGTGGATCCAGTGTGGGAGTACGACCAGTTCCATGGCCTCTTTCTGGGTAACCGACTTCGCAGCGTCCCAGTCTTTTAATGCAATCGTAAACTCCTGTTTTTGCACATTCGCCCGCAACAGTCGAAAGTAAGGGCCAAAATCGGTCTCATTTTCTTTGTTTGGCTGCCTCGCCCGTACCGCTGCTTTACCATTGATGTAGAGTTGCCTGAAATCACTATGTCCCACAAAAGCTTTGTATATGTTTTGTCCGGCATTATGGAGTGTCCAACCAAGAACTTTCTGCCCACCGGATAACACAGGTTTTTCACCTGGATAGGCCTGATAAACTACCCGGCAATTTACCCTGGCGTCCTGCTGATTGAACGTCAGGGTTTGCTGCAACGCATACCGACCGCCCCGTAAATTGACCGTGATTTGTTTCGCTTCCGTTTTCAGAAGGCCACCTACCACCTGCTTTGCTTTCTCGATGGTTTTAAACGGACGTTTCAAGGTTCCCGGATTCGTATCATCCCCTTTCGGCGAGACGTATAGGTTTACCGTTGGGGAAGTAGACAAGCGCTGCGCTACTAAACCTTTACAGATCAGGAAAAGTGGGAGAAGAAGGAATACCCAGAAAAACTTCATCTTAACAGTCTTCATTATACTCTGCTTAAAATTTAATTTCATAAACACACCTGTTTATGTGTTCGTAGCAAAGTTTCCTATTTGTTGAGGTAAGTGATGGATGTATGTACAAAGCAGACTTTACAAGACATAACTTGTCTTCTAGGCTGTTTAAACTTTTCTGCTCAGGCCAGGAATTGGGCAATTTTGTCATGCTGACGAAGGAAGCATCTTCGGTAGCTACTAATACTAAACTACCGAAGATGCTTCCTTCGTCAGCATGACAAAAACGCACCTGTTTGGGCTCAATTTATAAAAGTTTAAACAGGTCCTTCCTTAAGAATAGGAAAAACAAAACGTTTAGCGCAAATGTTGAAAAAAATACCCGGTTAGTCACTGGGTTCACTTCTTGTAGATATGAATCTTCAAGTTATAGACCTGACCTGACAGATCGGATCAGATGCGTAGCAGCATTTAATACCCCGGATTTTGACCGAACGAAACGCCATCAGAGTTTTTCACCGGCTAAATGTGACGTTGCGATTTTGGGCGTAGCGTATAGTAGCGCTTCATGTTGAGGACTCCTTCTGGATTGTATTTCTTAACCCGTTCAACTAGCTTCTCCATCCGCTCCAGATCGAACCACCGTTGCTGTTCGCCAGGCAGTTCTCAGCTACGTTCATCCAAATTACCAGCCCTGCCATATCCTTAAAAATATGTTTATACATTGAGTGCTTTATATTTGCTTAATTCAACCAGATCAACGCCAAGTATTGTGAAGCGCATAAGACTTACCTAGGTTTGTGAGTAGTCAAACCCAGATTTCCCTACCTATCATCCACTTCCTGTCGCCTGAGCTTATTCTGGAAATTTTGAGTTACACTCACCTCTTACTCAAATACAAACGTCGATGATATCTGAAATCCGTAACACCACGCCCGTCGGAAAATGGCTACCAGTCTACTTGGTAGCGATTAGTTCTCTGTTACTCTTTTGTTCGAAAGAGATACCCTCAGATGACCCGGAAACTGCGCTTTTCACCTTTCAAGTAGTTTCCCAACAAGATGGATTGGTTGTTTTTAAAGCTGATTCCAGTCAGCAAGGAATTACCTATCACTGGAATTTCGGCGACAGTACCGCGCAGGTGAGTACCCAGTCACCTCGAATTACTCATCAATTTACCCGCAACGCCACTTATCAGGTAAAACTGACTATCGACAGAAGTACCCGGCAGGTCTCCGGCATTCAATCGGTGAGGGTAGGCACCCGGCTGGCACGCACGCTTGCCGACTTACCACCCAACAAGCAGGATACCATTCGATTGCTCTACATACTCACTGATCCATCCTTTGTCAGCGCGTTTCCGACAACCAATGGCAATCATTATGATCCGTATCAGAACCGAGTTTTTGTTGATTTTCTAAACCGTACCCAACCAGACCATCCGCAGGAATTGAACAAACTTGTCTTTCAGCATATCATCTACCCTTTGTCGGCCAGTGAAATGGCTCGTTTTAAGGATAGTGGAGACCCCGAAGGCTTAATGAGAAAACTATTTGCGGACCCAACTGATCCACTCACCCAGAAACTGGTAGCTCTTAAACAAGCCAAAGCAGCTACCCGGATTGTCTTTTTCATGAAAGATCCAACCCTACCAACGGGTTATCCCAAATATCCCTATGCAGGTTACTCCATTTACGAAGGTTCCTTCCTGGTGTGTTTGAATGCCAATGCTGAATTAGCCGCTCATGAGTTAGGCCATTCCTTTGGGCTAGCCCACGATACACTCCGGGATTGTCAGACATTTCCACTTATGGTGGGTGGGGATGCGCCTTTGAAAGTTTTGGGTAATTGTGGTAGCTATTGGAATCAGTATCGTGAGTTTCAAGTCAAAGGCTACGTGAATCAACTAGTTAGGTTGGAAGCTCAGCCCTATCGGGGATATCAGTATGTTGTTCCCGAATACTGGCGCGATCAGTTTCCACAGGATCTACTGGTCAATCAATTCAGCTATGTTTCGCCGGCTACTACTCCCTACTATCGGCCGGGTGTCAGCCTGATGCAGACACTTTCCGATGCACTGGTTATGCAGTACAATTACGAACTAGCGCCCCGACTGATTACAAGATTAGATGAGAACCAGATTCTGCCATCCGGCCGGAAAGCCGCTTCGCCTGTAGGCCAACCCGTTTACTGTCGCTGATCTATTAAATGAGGGGGTTGAACGTGCTTTACTCCATACAGCTAGCTAAATACTTAAGCCAAATCGATGCACATTTTTTTTGACCTTAATCCCTAATGAGTTGGGTCAGTTGTTGAATCACACTTGGGTGGTATCACGGATAAACTCTACGGATTAGCCCGGTTGGGCAAGTAGCATAGGGAAGTACATCGAACCAGTATCAAAGTCTGCACCATGGTAGTACGTTCTATCAGAACTATTTCGAAACGATTTGCAACTACTTTGGCCATCGCAGTACCAAGTAGATTCAATTCATTCCTTGTTTTTAAATTCAATCACAACATTCTCCATATCTATACGCTTATCGGTGCCAAACAAATGCTTATGAAACCCCTATATACCCTGATTGTCTTGCTTTTCATTAGCAGCCTTAGTTTGGCTCAATCGCCCCAAAAAGGTAAAACGAAAGTGATACGGACCCTAATCGTTGATGGCCAGAACAACCATGAGCAGTGGCCTAAAATCACGTTTATGATCAAGCGTTATCTCGAAGAAACAGGCAAGTTTTCAGTCGACGTAAAGCGAACTTATTATACCTGGAACGGTGCCGACCTGATTGATAAATACAAAATTCCGGGTGTTCAGCCTACGAAAGCATTGCCCAAATCCAGAGCAGACTCCAGCTTTCACCCCGACTTTTCGAAGTATGATCTTGTGGTTTGTAATTTTGGCTGGAATGCCGCTCCCTGGTCCGATGAAACGCAGGCCGATTTCGAAAGCTTCATGAAAAAAGGGGGTGGCCTGGTTGTGGTGCATGCAGCCGATAATTCGTTTCCACTATGGCCTGCCTATAACAAAATGATTGGTTTAGGAGGCTGGGGCGATCGTACCGAGAAAGACGGCCCCTATGTGTATTATGACAATGATGGAAAGTTAATTAAAGACCCGCAGCCTGGCCGGGCAGGATCGCATGGAGCCCAACAAGAGTTTTTGGTAACCGTTCGCGATACGAACCACCCCATCACGAAAGGGATGCCAGTAACCTGGATGCATACCAAAGATGAGATGTATGATCGATTGCGCGGTCCCGCCGAAAATATGACCGTACTGGCCACTGCCTTTTCATCCAAAGAGAACAAAGGTACCGATCGCAACGAACCTATGCTGATGACCATCAACTACGGGAAAGGCCGAATTTTTCACACGCCGTTAGGTCATGTGGATTACTCTGTCGAATGCGTCGGCTTCATTACATCGCTACAGCGAGGAGCTCAGTGGGCAGCTACCGGCAAAGTTGATATTCCTATCCCTTCCGATTTCCCGACATCAAATTCGACTAGCAAACGAAGTTTTACGGAGTAAGGTCAAGCTTTTGGCAGGCTCATACAAGTTTATACTAGCTGAAGAACTTCACAATTCATCTGGCATTCAGCCAGTTAAACGCTTGCAGAAGGGGTTTCCTTCTTTGAGGCACAAAGAACTAATAGTTTATTTATCGCCCCATAAGTATACTATTTAATAGTTTTATGCCCACTAATAGATTCTTCTACTTGTTTAATTTTCTCATAAAGTAATTAAACAAAGTGAAAAAGTTTTGTTTCCTATAGACAATGGTATTAATATTGTTTACCAATAAGTGAGTAGTATAGCAGACGGTTTACATATATGGTATTTAACTGTCTTTAAGTGTCTACTTTACACCTTGCAATTGAACAGGCCATGCTGGTTAGTGTGGCCTGTTTCTTTACCACCCTATCACTACTGCTGCTTCGTTTCTATGGCTGAAGCCACTCCAATAAATTGAAAAGAAATAGACTTGATTTGCCCAACGCAACAAAGCCCAGTTTTAAAACTGGGCTTTATCCTTATGGGTTAGTACTGGAGAAAGTGCACCTTAGAGACGAAAAAACTCCCCAAAAGTCACAACCCAAGAATACTATTTTTAATGTATACTATACCAGCGCAATTAAATCAGCGAAAAAAATAAGCTAACAAACTAATTTTCAACCCATTCGCCAACTAAGCTGATTTGCTGGAGTTGATCACCTAACAGCGACTAGCAGGATTTAACAAGAGTCGGTGAGAAAGCCGCTAAAGTTGGTCTCAGCCTGCGAATCTGCCGACGTGAGACAGTCAGCTGCCTTTCGCGGGAGAGTTGAACGAATGGATTCGATTCGTATCGAATTCGGTAGGTAACAATATGAGCAGGGTTGACCAGCATCCCTTTATGAATCCGCAGGAAGGAAGGTAATCGCTCCTCAAAGCGTTTCAATGTAATGGCTACCAGCATCGGTTTTTGTCCCATTAAGTGAACCATGGTGTAATTACCCATCGCTTCCAGATATTCGATGGTTTGTACTGGAATTGAGCGTTTAGAGGTAAAGTGAGGCAAAAGTAGTGTGTCCATTAGTAGGGGGGGTTAAATCTTGTGTCGTTGTTTCGTAGACAAAGGTAAACGCCCCTTACGCCAGCCAAATACCCAGTTGAATGAACTGGTAAAAACAGTCACTGAAGTGTAAAAAAGCACTCATTAACACGTACACTCAACTTCTTCGGTCCATAAATCAGGGCACTTACTAGTTATTTCTAGACAGCAACTTCATGAACACTGATTTGAATAAACCACTGGTGGCAGGATGTTAGCCGCCGATAGAAGCCCCTTGCAGTTTGTACAAACCTCCTCCGATCAGCCCATTCGCCAGATCGATACCCTTGTAAAGGCCGGTACTTTTCACGAATCCACTTCCAATATACCCATCACCTAAGCCATTCCGGCTGATACCGCCGTCAGGTGCTGATGCTTTGTGGGTTTTACTACGTTTGTTACTGATCAATTTATAAATTCCGAAACCAGCCAGTAACGATGCTCCTACTGCAAGGCCGATCAAAGTGGTTACTTTTTTATCCATGATTTTATAGGTTGTTTACAGAGATAACCGCAATAGCGTTAAATAGTTTTAGTCGATTCCGGGCATGCTTGACTTAATAAACTAAACTTTTTTGCATTTTTTTAGTTACAGCCCAATCCAGGTTTTACGCCCTGTCGTATATAGGTCATAAACTCATCAATTAGTTATGAAAAACACCCGACCGCCGTTGAGTCGGGTGTTTTTGTTCGCCCTTGAACAATTTCCCTCTTCAACACGTAGCATCAACTCTGACAAGACAATATGAAAAAAAGCCTGAATTCAGCAGTTGCTGTCAGGCTTTTTTTATGGAACATGGCATTCAATCATAGGCCGATTCAGTAGTGAGCCAGGATAGGCCAACAATTGAAGATAATGAAACCAAATTTAAGGTACGCCTACCGCGTAAATCACCGAATTAGTCGCTCAGGAGAATAGAGGTCAGAAGGTTTTTTTCGGGCGGGAAGATGGTCAGTCTGGGCGCTACCGCCGGACAAGCAGAACGGGATCCAAACCCAGCTATTTCCGTTTCCTCCAAGCCAGCCCACTCCCGGCGTAAAAGCGACCATCGACGACGCGAAATCGGCAATGCGGCACCGTTTGTCAGATGCAATATGGCGCTGGCGTTACCAAGCTCGATTCGGTCCATAAACCGCTGATTCACCACATAATGCCGGTGAGTGCGCGTAAACCAGGCCGAAGGTAATTTAGCTTCAACACGTTTAAGCGTATACGGAACCAGTACGGGCGGATCGCTGCTCCAATAAAGCCAGGTATAATTGGCTTCTCCCCGTAAATACATTAAGTCGGCAACAGCTCGCCATTTTGCGCCACTATCGCTCGAATAAACCCGTAAGGGTGGCCAGGAAAGTAACTCAGCAGGATTACTGGCTGGTTGATGAATGTAGACAATCATTCGATAGGCAAACCGGTTGAGTAAATCATTTTAGTCCTCAACAAATCTGGTTGAGTTTCCAGAGTAAACCCTAAGCTTCTTACAGGAAATACCCTGGCGTTATGCTGCCAACTTTCCACGCCATTACTTAGTGAATTTTACCTATCAATTTACCTTTACAAGAATTACGCCAAAGCCCAATTCAGTGTTTATATTTTATGACTACTATTTTTCTTTTGCTATTGTGGCTAGTTAAAATCAGTATTTTGAGCGTTTAAACCGCTTCAATACCTAAATCTCAATCTTTAGATAGCTAATGGCTGAGACTAACGTCTATTCAGGCAGAGGCACTTGTGCAATTACTAAGCCAAACTTCGCAACTACCTGCTAAACAGATGGGTATTTAGTAAAAACCCTTTGCATATAGCACGCTTAAGATTTAACAAAAAAATAACATTCATTCTAAAGAAAGCCATTCAATTTGTAACCAATTTTCGGCATCTTACTATAAACCTTATCCATGACCAGGGCTATCCCCATTAATAAAACCAATTAGTTATGAAAAAATATGTACCGATCAGCATCGCATTGTTCACCATTCTGTTTCTGGCAGCAACTATTCTAACAATTTCTCCTCTTTTTGCGCGATATACACCCAGCAACGGGGTGGTAAAACAGACTGACAACGGGAGTATTCTACTACCCAAGACCCAAAGATCAGGCGTTCTTCGGGAGTTTTATCCTTCACTCCTCCCCCAAACAGCGGTGAAAGGTAACGCCCCATCTTCGCTTGCCGTCAATGCTGATCCTGTAGGTCAAATCCGAATTACGGAATTTGCCTATAATGGTGCCGGAGCAGCGAATGAATTCATCGAACTGACAAATACTGGAACAGCACCTATTGACCTGACGGGTTGGAGTTTCGATGATAATTCCCGAGTGGCCGGTTCATTTTCCATTGGTACATTTGGGGTTGTCCAACCTGGCGAATCGGTCGTCATTGCCGAAGCGTCGGCGGCTGCCTTCCGAACAGCCTGGTATTTGCCCACTACTGTAAAAGTTGTCGGCAGCAATAACCAAAACCTGGGAAATGGGGATGAACTCAATATTTATGATGCCTCAAACACGCTGGTCGATCGCCTTACTTTCCCGAATAGTAGTACGGCAGGTGCTACTGTATTCACCAATGGCGTAAGTGCCTGGACATCTCAGAGTAATCTGGGCACAAATACAATTGCGAATTGGGTGCTATCGACGGTCAATGATGCTCAGAACTCGTATGCTTCTGTCGATGGCAACATTGGCAGTCCCGGCGGATATTACACGGCACTAAACCGCGTACTGGTTCGGATAACGGGCAATACCACAACCGTTGCTGAAGGTGGGGCCAGTGATACGTATACGATGGCCTTGACCAGCCAGCCAACTGCTAATGTCGTTGTGACAATTACGCCCGGCTCTCAATTAACAACCGATGTCCCAACGCTAACTTTCACCCCAGCTAATTTTAGTCTGACTCAGACCGTAACCGTATCAGCCGTAGATGATAATCTGGTTGAAGGTGTCCATTCTGCCACCATTACGCATAGCGCTACCAGCTCCGACCCGGCTTATAATGGCATAGCCGTTAATCCTGTTTCAGTTACCATTACAGATAATGACGTAGCGGTTGGCGCTCCGCCTACGATTACTGTAGCCGGTACGACAACAACTTACCTAAGTGGATCGGCGATCAGTGGGGTCATCAACGATCCTACCGATCCGGCCCGTACCCTGGGGATTGACTTTACGCTGGCCGACACCGATACACCCGTTAACAACCTGACTCTAACGGCCAGCAGCAGCAATGCCAGCGTCGTTCCCAATGCCAATTTGGCGCTGGCGGGTAGCGGTGCCAATCGAAATCTAAAAATTACGCCTGCCGGGGTTGGGTATACGACTATACTTGCTACCGTATCGGATGGGAGCAATATAACGTCTTACACCATCAGCTACGCGGCATCGGCCGCGTCGACCACCACCAGCCGGTTTCATACGGGTGCCAGCGATGCGTCGACCGCTCAGGCGCTCGACGCCGACTATATGCTGGTTGGTGACGACGATAATCAGGTGCTTCGCCTTTATAACAGAGCCAATTCTGGATTGCCTGTCAACGGTTTCGATTATACGTCCTCGCTGGGGTTAACCGACATTTCGGGTGGAGTACCCCGCCAGGTGAATATTGAAGCCTCCGCTCGAATAGGCAATCGGATTTACTGGCTTGGTTCGCACACCAATGCGTCGAGTGGTGCAACCCGACCGAATCGCAATCGACTGTTTGCTACCGATGTAACGGGTAGCGGAGCCAGTACGACCTTGAGCTACGTGGGTCGCTACGATGGACTCAAAACGGACCTGATTGCCTGGGATGTGAACAACCAGCATGGGTTAGGTGCCAATTATTTTGGCATTCAGGCCAGTGCAGCAGATGGTGTTGATCCTGAAGCCACAGGAGGGGCCGGCTTTGCTATGGAAGGGCTTACCGTTGCTCCCGATGGTACGACGGGCTATCTTGCATTCAGAGCCCCAATTTCCCCGGCATCGAACCGAACCAAGGCGTTGATTGTACCCGTTACCAACTTTACATCGCTTGTATCAGGCAACCCAACGTCGGGCTCGGCTACCTTCGGTGCGCCTATTTTACTAGATCTTGGCGGACGCGGTATTCGGGAAATCAAAAGCAACGGTAATGGGCAGTACCTGATTGTTGCTGGTCCTTCAGGTAGCGCCGGTTCTGATCCCAATGCCTTTAAACTGTTCACCTGGACAGGCAACCCGGCTGACCCAGCTCGTCAGCGATCGGCTGATCTGAGTGGTCTGAGTGGTATTAGTGGAGGCAGCAGCATCGAATCGATTGTTGACCTACCAGCCACACTGGATGCGACCAGTTCTATCCAGTTTCTGATGGACAATGGTAGCCAGGTATTTTACAATGATGGCACCGGAGGCAAAGACTTGTCGCAGAACAATTTCAAGAAATTCCGCAGCGATTTCGCGACGTTAGGGTCTGTTCAGAGCCCTGATCTAAGCCCAACGCTAATCCTTCCACAGGCGGCTTTTGGCACCAGTAGCCCTGATAATGTGCGTAATTTTGTCGTGAATTTATTCGAAGCGGGTGGCGTACCAACGACAAGTGGCAGCGTGGTTATCACGATTACGGTTCCCGCTGGTTATTCGGTATCGTTCAATTCGACCCTGACCAACATCAATGTGACCGGGGGGACTAATAACCCCGTAGCCGTTGAGAACTCAAAGTGGTATGTTTCCAATAACGTAGACAACCAGCAGATTACGCTGACGATGAATACCGGACAGCTAATTGCCGCCAATGCGACGGCGGTGCTGGGTTTTAGTGCTACCCGTACTACCGCCAACTCAGGAAGCGTGTCCAATATTACGGTCAATGTGAGTAATGATACTACGCAAACCTACGATGGAAACTCAACCAACAATGTGTATGCCCGAATCATAAGCGGATTATAAATCGGAGAGTGAGTTATTGATCAGGCTCACCACTTCGTCGAAATCCAACGGGCGAGCTACATAATCCAGCCGGTCAACATCAAGTACCAGTAGAGGTCCTAACTGATAGCCTGAAGCAAACTCTTCGTAGAGTTGATTCAGGCTATCAAGGTATTCATCGCTTATGGCCTGCTCAAAATCCCGCCCTCGCTTTCGAATGCGCTGGCGAAGTCGAGGCAGGCTGGCACGCAGGTAAATCATCAGATCAGGTGGCCGAACCAGACTCGTCATGTTTTCGAACACCTGTCGGTATGTCAGATAATCGCGCTCGGTCATATCACCACGCTGGTATAGGTTACGGGCGAAAATAGCCGCATCCTCGTAAATAGTCCGATCCTGAACCATTACACCTGGCCGACCGGATATGGCTTCTACAGCCTGTTGACGATCCAGAATGCGTTTCATTTGCGCAAAGCGGCTATTCAGAAAAAAGATTTGCAGATTAAACGACCAGCGCGGCATATCCGCATAGAAATCAGCCAGATACGGATTACCCTCGACTGCTTCATACAAAACTTCCCAGCCAAATTGAGCCGCCAGCAGTTCGGCCAGCGTGGTTTTTCCAGCCCCAATATTTCCAGTAATGGCGATATGCATAAGCAAACGGATACCTTTATTGCTCTTATAACGAACTTTCGTGTTTTGAGTTTAATTTTGTATTTGAAAAGAGCCATAATCAGGAGCTTGATTTGCCGTTGCGAATCGGCTCTTTCACTGGTACGCCAGCCCGGTCATTCACTCTTTCACTTTTTGCCTATGAAACCGTATCGAGTGCTTTTGTATTACATCTATTCGCCCATTGAGAATCCGGAGCAATATCGGGAGGAGCATCACATGCTTTGCCTTAACCTCAACTTGCTGGGGCGGATTATTGTCGCCCCAGAAGGCCTCAATGGAACCGTGTCGGGCCTGACTGCCGATTGCGAAACGTATATGAATACACTTCGCAACGACCCTCGTTTTGCTGGTATTGAATTTAAGGTCGATGAGGCCGACGGCCATACGTTCCAGAAGTTACACGTACGGGTAAAACCTGAAATTGTTCACTCCGACCTTCCTGTCGATCCGCTCCGGCAAACGGGTATTTATGTTGAGCCCGACGAATTTCGGAGCCTGAAAAATGACCCGGATGTGGTGCTGGTCGATATGCGGTCCAACTATGAACATTCGGTGGGCAGGTTCAAAGGAGCCATTACGTTCGATATGGAAAACCTGCGCGAGCTACCCGAGCATATTGCCGAAATAGAACACCTGAAAGGTTCCGGCAAAAAGATCGTTACCTACTGTACGGGCGGCATCAAATGCGAAAAAGCGTCGGCGTATCTGCTCGCCCAGGGCTTCGACAATGTGTATCAACTCCACGGCGGGATCATCAAATACGGTATGGAAGCCGGTGGTGAAGATTTTGACGGCGAATGCTATGTGTTCGACAACCGGGTTACGGTCCCTGTAAACCAGGTCAATCCGGCTGTCATATCGACCTGCCACCGCTGTGGTACGCCTACCAGCCGGATGGTCAACTGCGCCAGCCCTGCCTGCAACAATCATTTTACCCTCTGCGAATCCTGCGGCCATGAGCATCAGGGCACCTGTTCCGACGCGTGCAAGAACGATCCACAACTCCGTGCATATGACGGTACAGGGTACTACGGAAAAACGACCGACAGCTACTCCCCTCTGCAAGGTTTCAAAAGCCGGAAAGGACAAACGCTGGCGGTTAATTTATAAATTGATTGACTGCTGAAGCGGTCGATTGGCGCAGGTGATTCCGACGCGTCAATCGACCGCTTCAGCAGTCAATCGGTCAGCTTCCCTTTCAAATTATCCAGGTAGCTCTGTCCCGACCCGGTGTTCAGGAGCAGTACCCGTTCATTCGGCTGAATCCAGCCTTGTTGTAGTAGTTTTTTGGTAGCCGCCCATACAGCCCCGCCTTCTGGCGCTACAAAAAGCCCTTCGTATCGGGCGAGTTCGCGTACACCTTTTACCATGTCCTCGTCCGAAACGGCAATGGCGGTTCCACCCGACTCCAGCAATGTATTCAGAATAAGTGGTTCGCCGATTGGGCGTGGAACCGCCAGGCCATTGGCCAGCGTTGGCTGACCTACATACTGCTTACTATTCAGTTGTTTGCCCTGCCAGGTGGTTACAATGGGACAACACGATTCAGCCTGTACGGCTACCATGCGCGGCAGGGTTACGTGCTGAGGAAGCCACCCCAGCGATTCCATCTCATCGAACGCTTTCCAGATGCCGATCAGGCCGGTGCCTCCGCCCGTTGGGTAAACAATCACGTCGGGTAGCTGCCACGCCAGCTGCTCCGCGATTTCAAAGCCCATCGTTTTCTTCCCTTCCAGCCGATAGGGTTCCTTTAAGGTCGATACGTCGAAATAGGCACCAGACTGATTGATTTCCTGCACTTTAGCTGCACAGTCGTTAATCAGCCCATCCACTTCAATCAGGCGGGCGTTATAGGCCCGGCAGGCTTCCTTAAAGGCATCAGGCGTATGGCGAGGCATCACGACCACGGCTTCCATACCGGCCCGTGCACAATAAGCCGCCATGGCCACACCAGCGTTACCAGCCGTTGGGATAATACAGGCTTGTTCACCGTTTTCCTTCGCTTTCGAAATGGCCATACTTAGCCCCCTCGCTTTGAATGAGCCCGTCGGGTTTAGCCCTTCATCTTTTAGCAGTAGGTGTTGCAGATTAGCGTGGTTAGCCAGTCGGTTCAGGGTCAGGATCGGTGTAAACCCTTCACCCAGGCTCACTTGGTTGTCGGGCTGAATAACAGGCAGAAGCTCTTCATAGCGCCAGAGCGATTTAGGCCGGGAGGCTAAATCACTGGGCAATACACTGCCAACATCCAGCACATAGTCGCAAAGTAAAGGAGCCTGACAGCATCGGGACACCGTCTGCCGACTAAACGGGTCGTAGGTTTTCCCACATTGCGAACAGTGTAGATCGCCTAATAATGATGATGTAAGAGCTACGTTCATGGTTGTATTTTTTCCGAAAAATCCCGGTTAACCAGCCATGAAGCAAATACCGTTTTGAGATGAGTTATTCCCGTTTGGAATAATAGCGGAGCGCGAATTGAATAAATCCGCTGACGAGTCGATTGTTTTCGGTGCCTTTACGCTGAATAAAATAGAAGATCCTTTGGAGCGTCAAATCTCGAATAGGAACTTCGACCAGCTCGCCCGCTACCAGTTCTTTCATAATGGCCCGCTTTGGTAAAAACGCCAGACAGGTATCGGCCAGGACAAAGTTTTTCAGGGCTTCGGTTCCCCCCAATCGAATCAGGATTCGTAATGAAGCGATGGTAAGACCCTGTTTATTCAGTGCATCTTCAACAACGGCGAGGGTTCCTGAACCATTTTCACGTAAGGCTAACGGAATAGTCGGTAAATCGGCAACGGTAACGGTTCGGTTTCGCAAAGGGCTCCGGGCCGAGCATACCGCCAGTACATCATCGGTCATAAAGGGTGTGTACGTCAGGGTATTGATCCGGGTCATAACCTCAACAATGCCAACATCAATGTCGTGAGCCAGCAAGGCATTCTGAATGTTGTTCGAGTTACGGTTCAAAACATTGATCTGGATATTGGTATGCCGCTTCAGATAGGCCGACAGCACAGGCGGCAGCACATAGAGGCTAATGGTGGTGCTGGAACCGACAGCTAACTTGGTGGGTGGTAGAAAATTTTCATTGATCTGCTGAAGCTCCTGGTGCAGTTCTTCCTGCAACTGCCCGGCTTCCAGGAGCTTGGCGTAGAGCGTTTGCCCGGCTGGGGTTAAACTGATGCTGGTGCCATGCCGCTCAAACAATCCTGTTTTGTAAAAATATTCCAGCGATTTGATGTGTTTGCTGATGGCTGACTGACTCAAAAACAACGTCTGGCTGGCTTTGGTAAAGCTCAGCAGACGAGCCACTTCCATAAAAATTTTGTGCCTTGACGAAAGCATAAATCCGGTGATGAAAAATCGGGTACTAATTTCGAGTTATTCGCTGTATTCAGAACAATACATGATTATTTAACGCGTCATTGACTTGTTTTTCGGCCTGAAGGTTGGGCTGATTTCCGTAGTATTGCAATTCCATAGTCGATAGTCGCCAGTCGGTAAACTCTGTCAATAAGGCCTGGCGATGCATAAACCTATTGATTTTGCCGTTTATGTCTGAACAAAAACCACTGATATTAGTAACAAATGACGATGGGATCACTTCTCACGGCATTCGCACATTGGTCGATTTAATGAAACAACTTGGCTCAGTGGTTGTGGTAGCTCCCAACAGTCCCCAATCGGGTATGGGACACGCCATTACCATTGCCAATCCAATCCGGCTGTATCCGTCCGATATTTTTGGCGACATACCTGCCTATGAATGCTCGGGCACCCCTGCCGACTGTGTGAAACTGGCTAAACATCATGTGCTGAAAGACCGTTCGCCCGATCTGGTGGTCAGTGGGATCAATCACGGCAGCAATTCGTCGATCAGCATTTTGTATTCGGGGACGATGTCGGCAGCCATCGAAGCAGCTATAGAGGGGATACCCGCTATTGGTTTTTCGTTAAGCGATTTTACGCGGCAGCCCGATTTTTCGCATACACATGAGCACATCCTGACCATTGCCCGCCATGTGCTCCAGCAGGGTATTCAACGTGGTACGGCGTTGAATGTCAACTTCCCGGCCCGTGGACCTGAGCCACTGAAAGGCATTCAGATTTGCCGACAGGCCAACGCTAAATGGCAGGAAGTATTCGACGAACGACGTGACCCACACGGGCGTCGGTATTTCTGGCTGGCGGGCGATTTTGTCAATTTCGACACCCATGCCGAAGACACCGACGAATACGCCCTGGCCAACAATTATACCTCTGTTGTTCCCTGTCACTATGACCTGACCGCCTACAGCATGATGGACGAATTGAAAAACTGGAAACTCTAAGCGTATAGGATGTATGACATAGGATATATCGCTCCAACCTACCATACATCATATATCCTACATTATACATCAACAAAATATGGCTCTTTTAGGAAGTTTGCTCAAAAGTGGTATTCGGCTAACGAATGCCGTTCGGTTACGGAAAACGAATCCGTTCAGTCAGCAACGAAAAGCCTTTCGTAAACTCATTCAGAAAGCCCAGTTTACGGAATTTGGCACGACCTTTCATTTCAATGAATTGCTCCGGGCGGTCGAGTTTGGTGCCCACCATGAGTTCTACGAGAAATTCAAGACGAATGTACCTATCCACGACTATAACAAAATGTTCGATGGCTGGTGGAATCGCACACTAGCTGGCGAACGAAACATTACCTGGCCTGGACGGGTAAAATATTTTGCCTTAAGCTCGGGAACATCCGAAGCCTCTACAAAATACATTCCGGTAACGAAAGCCATGTCGAGGGCTATTCAGCGGGCTAGTATCCGGCAAATTTTGACATTGGGCAAATACCAGAACCTCCCGGCTACACTCTACGAAAAAGGCTATCTGATGCTGGGAGGCAGCACCAATCTGAATGCTCGCCAGGGGCATTTTGAGGGCGATCTGAGTGGGATTACAGCCAGTCAGATTCCGTTCTGGTTTCAGCGATTTTATAAGCCGGGTAAAGAAATAGCTCAGGAACGCGACTGGGCGCTGAAGCTGGACGAAATCACAGAGCAGGCAGCCGACTGGGATATTGGCTATGTGGTGGGCGTTCCGGCCTGGATTCAGTTGCTGATGGAGAAAATCATTGCCCGGTATAATGTAAAAACCATCCATGACATCTGGCCCAACTTAATGGTATTTGGCCATGGTGGCGTTTCGTTCGAGCCCTATAAGGCAGGCTTTGAGAAACTGCTCGCGCACCCCATTACTTACATCGAAACCTACCTGGCATCCGAAGGCTTCATTGCGTTCCAGACGCACCCCAATGCCGAAGGTATGCAACTAGTACTGAACAACGGCTTATTTTTCGAATTTATCCCCTTCAACGAAAAGAACTTCTCACCCGATGGCGAACTGGTGGAAAATCCCCAAACGCTCATGATCGATGAGGTTGAGGAAGGTAAAGAATATGCGCTGTTGATCTCGACCTGTGCGGGTGCCTGGCGTTATCTCATCGGGGATACGATTCGATTTGTCGATAAAAGACAGGCTGAGATCGTAATTACAGGCCGAACGAAGCACTTTCTGAGCCTGTGTGGCGAACACCTTTCTGTTGATAACATGAATAAAGCGATTGAACTGGTGTCGCAGGAATTGGGGATTTCGGTGCGTGAATTTACTGTGGCCGGGGTAGCGCATGGTACGCTCTTTGCTCACGACTGGTACATCGGAACCGACGATCACGTAGACCCTAACCTACTCCGCGACCGTATCGACGATAAACTCAAAGAACTCAACGACGATTATGCTGTTGAACGCAAACATGCCCTAAAAGATATTTCGGTGACTGTACTGCCCGCCAAAACCTTTTACGACTGGATGGAATCGCGAGGCAAAATGGGCGGCCAGCACAAATTTCCCCGCGTGCTAAAAAAAGGACTGGTGAAGGAGTGGGAAAACTTTTTAAAGAGCGAAAGATAGAAAGAGTGAAAGAGCGAATGGCTGTCGCAAGCTTTTTTCGCTCTTTCACTCTTTCTATCTTTCGCTCTTTAACTTCCTACCAATTCATTGCCTTCGATAGGGGCTCCAGCAGGCGCGTGTAGGCGATGTTGGCGGCCCCAATCAGGAAAACTACGCCAGTAGTGCGGTTGAAAATCTTAACAACACGGGGCGTAAACAACCGCTTGAGTCGGTTGGCATAATAGGCCAGCGCTGTCTCGGTACTAAAGACACCTACCAAAGCCGCAATCATAAAGGCATACTGCTGAGCATCGGAATAATGCAGGTGCGACCGAATATAGGCCACGATAGCTACCCAGGCTACAAAGTTGACGGGATTGAGGGCGTTCAGAAAAAAGCCCGTTGTGAAATAGTAGACAAAATTGCCCAAACGGGTTTTGGGATAGGCCAGCCGGGGCGTTCCTTTCATAATGTTCACCAGCCCCAGAGCTACTAAAAAAATCACCCCAACGATAGCCATGAGATTTTCGAAACCCTGTACTTTGGGGATAAATGAAGTCCCGATAAGGGCCGCAATGACGAATATAATATCGCCTACAATAACACCAAACACCATCTTTAGCCCCGATCGAAATCCATTATCGACGCTATTCTGAATCAGCGCAAAAAAGACAGTTCCGAAGGTCAGGCACAGCGCAACGCCCAATAAAAAACCAAAGAGAATGGGTAAGAACACAGGATGTGAAAAAGTTTACGATTTACAGTTTACGGCTCATTACTTACAGGGCTTTGACGCACGTTCCTGGCGCATCAAAGCCCTGTAAACTGTAAACCATAAACGATAAACTGTGTTTAAATTCCCCGCAACCGGGCTACAATCAGCAGGCCACTAACACTGAGTGAATCCGTAATCTGACTGCTCATAACCATATTGACGGCCTCGGCCAGTGGCAGTTTCCAGACGCGCAGATCTTCGGTTTCTTCAGGTTCATGTTCGCCCTGTACCAGTTCCTCGGCAATGTAGAGAAAACCTTCTTCGTCAGTCGCGGAGTTCGAGGTATGAATACGGGCTATTTTGGTCCATTTTGCGGCTTCCAGGCCCGTTTCTTCTTTTAGTTCACGCTTGGCCGAATCGAGTGGATCGGTGCCGATTGGACAACCACCTTCGGGAATTTCCCAGGAATATTCATTCAGTGCATAGCGGTATTGCCCAACCAGATACGTATTTCCTTCGCTGTCGATTGGGACTACCCCGATGGCTTTGTTTTTAAAACTGACCACGCCGTAAATACCGGGTGTTCCGGCGGGGGTGATCACCTCTTCATGACGAATCGTTAACCAGGGATTTTCATATTTGACCGACGAATTAAGTGTCTGCCAGGGATTTTCGGTTGTTTCCATAGAAATAAAAGCGACAGAGGTGCTTACCCTCTCCAGGCTTTTTCAGCTTGCCGATAGTCGAATTGTGCCGTAAAAAGTTGCTAAGTTAACCCCTTTCGGCCATTCGTCCTGATCTTCCCCCCTTTTTCCGAACAACAGGCAGCTTATATACATGAAGGATTATTCTTAAGTTTATAGGAGGTGCTCTAAAATCGTTTATCTTCGGGTTGCTTCTTAACCCAACAACCTTCTGCTTATGAAACAGGGCCTACCAGCGTTACTAAGCCTATATCTATTGGCAGGAGGCTTTTCCTGTTCGGACTCGCCCCCCTCCCCTCCTAAATCGTCAACCAGCCAGGCGTTACCAATTACCCCTGCTTCTACCGAAGCAAGTAAAGGAGTAGCCATGTATATTGCCTTCCCTCAGAAGAATAACCAGGAGAACTGCCAACTTGACCTCACCAAGCTTACATTAATAGGCAAGCCCTTGACTGAATCTGACATTGCGTATTATGACCAAAGTGCTGCTCTTTTCAAATTGAACGTTTCTCTGTATGACTGGCTATGGGTAGGCACCAACACCGTTGCCGCTGATTCCATAAATCGGAACTATACAAGCCGTTGCATTACGTTAATGCTGGATGGGCAGCCCGTTTTTGGCGGTATTGTCTTAAGCGATTGTAGTAGTACCATCAGTTGCGCTTATAATAATCCGCCTTACTTTAATGTCCCATGCCTGCCTCCTCTACCCACTGGAGCGGCTTCCCGCCCTGAGGAATCCTACCAGTTAACGGTAGCCCAAAACCAACGTCCTTCCCCTTCCACGAATCTGGGCGACCCATTGCTCAGTCGGTTGAAAGCAGTGGGTAAATTAAGAAACTAGGCCAAGTATGGAGGATATGGCTTTCCCCTGACTACTTTAACGTATTGGCGTCCAGCCGGAAGAAGCGAACGGCATTATTGAACAGAATATCTCGCTTCTGATCGAACGACAGATAGTCGGCATTTTCGATCACACTAATCGACGCTTCGAATAGCTTGGGCCACATCATAAAATCGGTGCCGTACAGAATCCGTTTGCCAAAACCAGCCTGCACCAATCGCTTCAGATAGGCATGGATTTCAGCCTGCGGATAACTCCAGATAAAACCCGCCAGATCGACATACACATAGGCATTGGCCCCCATAAGAGCAATCATTTCGTCCAACATCGGATAGCCAGCATGCATCACCCATATTTTCAGTTTCGGGTGCCGGGCCAGCACATCTTCGAGCAGGAACGGGCGTCCCAGTGAAGCGCGGTATTTCGCCTGCGTCAGGTTGGCCATACCATTTCCTCCCGTACCCATATGGATACCAACGGGGATATTCAGTTTTTCAGCGGCTGCAAAGTAGCCATCCAATGACATATCGCTTGGCGAAAGGCCCTGATACTGTGGAGCTACTTCGCCCATCACTTTATAAAAACCGGACGATAGCGAATCGGTGAAGGCTTGTACACTCATTTCATTGGGCGAGCTAACCCCAATACCCGGAATAACCCGATCGGGAGCCGCTTTTTTCCATTTCCGTAAGATCTGCGGATCGCCATAGGCAACAATAGTCATGTTAAGCCGCTCCATCGTAGCGAGGACTGCTTTTTGCATTTCTTCATCCGACTTGGCCGGTTGTAAGGGGTCTACGCAATCTGTATTCAGGAAGGCCCGCATCTGTAGATTCTGGGTTGGGTCTCCTCCGGGCATATCCCGCAGGAACCACGGGCACATTTCGACGGCAAACCCAGGACTTACTTTCATCGCGTGCACATGGACGTCGATGATCGGTAATGGTCGCTTTGGCGGAGTCGTTTGGGCCAAAGCACAACTTACTGTCAAAAGGGCAACAACGAACAGAGCACTTTTTTTCATAGAGAACAGGACTATAACATCGTTAGGAACGGATTATTCAGGCGCTAAAAATCAGCAATAGTACCTTTACGTCAAAAGTACATAAAGACTCATTATGTAAAAACAACGCAAAGACATTTAGTAGATTAAATTTTCGTCGTTTCTCTCCTGCTCGGCCACTACACATTGCGAGCGGGCCAATTTGAGTAGCCGTAAACTCCAACTCGCTTATCATGATCAATACAATCCGTATATCCCTATGCCCCGACGATTACTTAGCCTATTGATGCTGATAAACCTGTATTCTGGCTTAGCCGTAACCGCTCAGCCAACAGACTTTCGATGGGAATCAGTTGCTCCCGGTGTCTGGAAAGCCATTGTAGGACAGCCGGACCGAATCACACCGTTGGCCGTAGCAGGTATTACACCTCGTATCGACCGATTGAAATCATTAGGCGAACCTGCATTCCCGAACGCACTGGCCGGAAGTAGCCATCAGTTGGTCGATGGAAAAACCTATCTGCGCTTTCCTTTACAGAAAGAGGAGCAACTGTTTGGCCTGGGCCTTAACTTCAAAACCGTCCAGCAACGGGGGCAAATCAAAACCCTGCATGTCGATCATTACAATGGAAAAGACAATGGACGAACGCATGCTCCGGTACCTTTCTATGTGTCCAGCCTGGGTTATGGGGTGTTGATCAACTCGGCGCGATACATCACCGTGTATGCCGGTACAGCCGTTCGAACCGACAGCCCAAACCTCCCACCCGAAAAAGACCGGAACACCCAACGCGACTGGAGCGCCCAGCCTTATTCCGATGCAGTCGAAATACTAATCCCGGCTTCCGGTTCCGACGTATACGTCTTTGCGGGCCGTACGCCCATGGAGGTTGTCCAGCGGTATAATCTGTATAATGGCGGTGGGGTGTTACCACCAAAATGGGGTCTGGGCTTCACGCATCGAACCCCAACGCTGTTTTCCGACAAACAGATTCTGGCTGAAGTAGCCGATTTCGAAGCCAGAGGGTACCCACTGAGTTTTGTCGGGCTGGAACCTGGCTGGCAATCCCGCTCCTATCCAAATAGTTTTGTCTGGGACAGTACCCGATTTCCAAAGCCGCAGCAATTTCTGGACACCCTAAAGCAAAAGGAGATTCGGGCCAATTTATGGATCAACCCCTACGTTTCGTCGCATTCGCCCATTTTTAAGGACATCCTGCCGTATACGGGCTCACATATGGTTTGGGTTGGGCGCGTGCCCGATTTTACGTTTCCGAAAGCACAGGCATTATATAAACAGTTATTTACCCAGCAACACCTGTCGATAGGCATTTCGGGGTATAAAGTCGATGAGGTCGATGGATACGATCATTGGCTCTGGCCGGATGTAGCTACGTTTCCGTCGGGGATTCCAGCCGAGCAGATGCGCCAGATTTACGGGTTACAATTCCAGAAAATGACCGATACCTGGTTTCGGGAACGTAATCAGCGAACGTACGGACTGGTTCGAGGCTCCAATGCTGGGGCTTCGGCGCTGCCTTACGTGATCTATAACGACTACTACGACCACCACGACTTCATTACGGCCCTATGTACCAGCAGCTTTATCGGTGTGTTATGGACTCCCGAAGCACGTTCATCCAAAACATCGGAAGAATGGCTCCGGCGGATGCAGTCGGTTTGTTTTTCGCCAATGGCCATGCTAAATGCCTGGGCCGATGGGACTAAACCCTGGACATTTGCCGATGTAGCGCAGGACGTTAAAGAAGTCATGCAGCTTCGCATGCAGCTACTCCCCTATCTGTACACCACCTTCGCGCAATACCATTTCGACGGAAAACCACCCATCCGCGCCATGCACCTTGTAGATGGATTTTCGGCCGTTTCGCAAACGACAGAAGGGCGGTTGAATTCGACCGATAACCCCTACGCCATGGCCGCTACCAAAGACCTGAATGACCAGTTCATGCTTGGCGATTATATGTTGGTAGCACCCATGTTTGCCGGTCAATCCAAACGGACGGTATGGCTGCCTGCGGGTAAATGGTATGATTTCTATACCGGGCAATTGGTGGGTGAGGCTCAGCTTATCGAAATTAGCCCCGGCCTTTCACGGATTCCGTTGTTTGTAAAAGATGGCGGAATTATTCCCATGCTTCCACCCCGGCTGCATACCCCCAACAAGCAGGAGACACTTTCCCTGACGGTACGCCATTATGGAACCCAAGAAGCGAGCTGGTCACTTTACGATGACGACGGCGAAACCTACGACTACGAACGGGGTGTATTCACCTGGACACCTTTAACCGTAAAGCGGGATCGACAAGGTAAACTCGTCGGTAGCTGGAGTCGGCCCAGAACACCCAACTTTCATTATTCATCTATCAACTGGCAATTCATGACCCCGTAGCAGACCGTCTTTCCGATAACCAAATCCTTTCCTGGTGGCTAATATACCCGGCAATCCGCGTCAAAACCGTTATCTTTGTTGTTTCTAACAAGCTAAAAATGGCCTCATGAGTGCCAGTCAACAAACAAAATACCGCTGGATGGGCATCTCGCTGGGGCTGAGTATTACCCTGCTGATTCTAAAGTTCACGGCTTACTTTTTAACGTATTCAACGGCGATTCTGTCGGATGCGGTCGAATCGATTGTAAACGTGATTGCTAGCGGATTTGCCTTTTATAGCATCTATCTGGCCGGGCAACCGCGTGACCTGAACCACCCATACGGACACGGGAAAATCGAATTTCTGTCGTCCGGTTTCGAGGGGGCTATGATCCTGTCGGCCGGGATTGTCATTATCTGGCAGGCCATTCTGAGTTATTTTGAACCTAAAGTGTTAACCAATCTCGACTGGGGCTTTGTCCTGGTAGGCATTACGGCGGCAGCCAATGCGTTTGTCGGCTGGATGCTCATCCGTTCGGGTCGGCAAACCGATTCGGCAGCCCTCACGGCCGATGGCAAACACCTGCTCACAGATACATTTAGTAGTATTGTCGTCATGGTGGGCGTGGCCCTGGTGGCGCTCACGGGTCAACATTGGATCGATAGCACACTGTCGTTAGGCATATCGTTGGTAATCATTTACAACGGTTTCCAGATTACCCGCCAGTCGGTAGCCCGGCTCATGGACGAAACCGACATCCCGACCATGAACCGGGTGGTTGAGTTGCTCAACACCAACCGGGATCGCAACTGGATCGATGTCCATAACTTACGTGTACAGAAATACGGGGCCGACCTCCACATCGACTGCCACCTGACCCTCCCCTATTACTGGGAGTTGACCCGGGTACACGATGAGGTACACCATTTCGAGGATACGTTGAAGGATGGGTTTGACGCTGAAGTAGAAATCTTTGTGCATACGGACCCCTGTATGCAGGATTGTTGCCATTACTGCCAGGTTGCCAACTGCCCGGTGCGGGGGTCGGCGTTTATCAGCGATGTGGAATGGACGGCCGAAAACCTCCGGCTGAATCAGAAGCATTTTGTGCCACCAACCATACTGACCAATCCCGGTCTGGCATCCTAAAGCCCTGACTGTTTAGTTTTGCTCAGTTGATGAGCAGATTTCGCAGGGCAAGGATGTTTGCCGTTTCATCGAATACAGCCCGAACCGGAATCGAAAAGCCTGATAATGTTTGGCTGGTAATAGTCTCTTTCAACCCAAACAATCCCGTCAATGCGTATTCCAGCGTATCGGCATCAATGCCATACTGCTCAATAGTTCGGCGTAGCGGGTCAATGATCCAGTATTCAGCTACACGATGAGCTGCATAATCGGCAAACTTGATTTCGCGGTCAATTTTTTCGGTACTCTTCGATAACACTTCGACCACCAGATCCGGGGCGGGATAATAGAGCTGATCGGGCATAATCTGCGCAGCCTTGGCGGGTCCAAAATAGCAAATGTCTGGCTCGTAGCTATTGCGCGTCAGTTCAACTAGTGCTTTTTCAGCCCGAACATACCCTAACTGGCGGTCATTTACATAAACAGTCAGCAACGTAGCCAATAGTAGCATTGCCGAGTTGTGGCGGTCCAGAGCCGGTGAATGCACTACGACTTCACCATTGATAAACTCAGCTTTTTTATCTTCGTCCAGCCATTCATAAAAAGCATACCGTTTCTTGCGCTCCTCATCCAGAATAGCCTGCACTTTCTGAAGAATAAGCGGGGCCTGGGGAGCATCTAAAATTTGCAATAGTAGTTCAGACATGGCTAAGCGGGCATTTACCAAAGATAACGATTTATCGCCCATTCTATACAACGACGACCCGCTATTACCAGTTAAAATTCCAGCTCAACGACGGAATAATCGTCCCGAAAACAGAAAGCTGGTAGCTTTTGGTCGTAGTATTTACACGCTGGAAATAAATGGAATACGGGTTCTTACGGGCGTAGACATTGTAAAACGAAAAGGCCCAGTTGCTGTATCGGCGCTGTCCCGTCGTTCGGCGGCCATCTTTCGTAAACGATACATCCAGCCGATGGTAATCAGGAATCCGGTCAACGTTTCGCTGCGAATAGTCCAGCACTTTTGTGCCATTGAGCCGGTACGTACCATCGGGATAGGTAGTTGGCCGCCCACTGGTATACACGAAATTAGTGCCGAACGTCCAGCCCCGGCTCCATTTCCACTGGGTTGCAATGGTCAGGTTATGCGGCCGGTCGAACGTGGATGGATACCAGTTACCTCCGTTAATCTGTACGCTGGCATAGGGGCTTGGCACCCGCGCCAATGTACGCGAGTAGGTATAAGCCACCAGCCCGGTCAGTAGGCCACGCGTTTTCTGGATACTCACTTCCACTCCATAGGCACGCCCCTGCGCCCGTAACAGATCGGCATCCAGCGTCGGATTGAGCAATAAAGTAGCCCCGTTACGGTACTCGACCAGGTTTTCAAGGGTTTTATGGTATACCTCCACCGACATTTCGTAGGCATTATCCAGAGCATTATGAAAGTATCCTATCGCAAACTGATCGGCTACCTGCGGAGGTACCAGTCCGTCACTTACTTTCCAGAAATCGACGGGCGAAATAGCCGTTGTATTGGAAATCAGGTGCAGATACTGCCGGGTTCGGTTATAGCTGATTTTCAACGAACTATTCTTTGTTACGTTGGCTCGGATAGTTAACCGGG
This sequence comes from Spirosoma aerolatum, assembly GCF_002056795.1. NCBI lineage: Bacteria > Pseudomonadati > Bacteroidota > Cytophagia > Cytophagales > Cytophagaceae > Spirosoma > Spirosoma aerolatum. Next base: position 5,082,725 of record NZ_CP020104.1, read on the forward strand.
GCTCCCAGCCGCCGTATTTTGCCAGCGACTGCCCACTCCCAAAATGCAGGGTATCGGTTATACTCTCGCGGGTACGGGGTTGCCCTTCGGCATATGTATAGGCCACTCCTGGCCCCACATTCGTAAACTGCGCATACCGAATACCCGCCTGCACCGATACTACGCGGGTAGGCGTCCATTCTTCCGATACGTACCCCGCCCATTCACGCGCCTGTTCGGTTGGCAAGGTTATGTTGATAATGGTTGAATTAGTCCCCGTCGGGCTGATGGCTCCCGGAAGCAGCTGATAGCCCGTCAATGAACTGCCAAACTCAATCCGATGCGCTGCCGTTGGGGTCCACAAACCATCGAAACGGGCATCGCGCTGGCGGATGGTTGACTGATAGCGGTAGGTATTGAAACTGGTTAGACCATCCAGAAAAAACCGATAATCGCTTTGCGTAGCATTCAGATTAAACGAAAGATGCGGACTCAAACGCTGACTCCAGCGGGCTGTAAACAGTGTCGATTGCGTTGTATAGAGTGTGTCTTGCGGGAATTTGAACGTGTCATAACTCCGATAGGCGGTTGCGGATACCTGGCTATTTTCGTTAATCCGATACGTCAGCCGACCGTTGAGATCATAGAAAAACGCTCGATCTTTATTCGTTGGAGCCGGGAATAAACCAAGTATAAATGAGGGATAAGCGATCCGCCCCCCCGCCAGAAACGTTAGCTTTTTATTCCGACTTGCGGGTCCTTGCACCAACAATCGGCTGGTTAATAAACCGATACCGCCCGTTACGCTGATCCGCTCGGTTTCGCCCGCTTTGGTGTTCATCAGCAATAAAGACGACAATCGTCCGCCATATGCCGCTGGGATACCTCCTTTGTAGAGTGTTACATCCTGAATGGCATCGGCATTCAGGTTGCTCAGCAAACCCAGCATATGGCTCGTATTAAACAACGGGGCCCCATCCAATAGTACCAGATTCTGGTCTGTGCGTCCTCCGCGCACATTGAATCCTCCGGCACCCTCACCTACGGTACTGACACCCGGTTGTAAAGTCAACGCTTTCAGAATATCGACTTCACCAAATACCACTGGAATGTTACGCAGGTTTTTCATATCCAGCCGCACCACACTCATCTGCGTAGCCGATACATTGGCATCGGGCGTCCGGCCCGTTACATTTACCTCGTCCAGTTGGCGTGTATCCGGGTTCAGGGCCACTTCCAGCCGTATCGTATTCCGTCCAACCTCCAGAAACCGGCTCCGCGAATAATATCCAACCGCTGAAAAGGTCAGATTGTAGGCACTGGGCAACACCTGCATACTAAAAGCGCCTGTACTGTCGGTAGTGGTGCCTGCCCCCTGCTTTTTATCATAAATTGATGCGTTGGCTATCGGTTTGCCCGTCACCCCATCGTTGACCTGTCCATAAACACGAAATCGAATCTGAGCCTGCGTAAACCACCCACTAAGTAGTAGCCAGACCAGTAGCCCACAGCGAATGGCCTTTTTTCCATCTCCCGACAACGTAGCCTTGCCTTTCGTTTGATTTACCATCCTGCTGGTACGTCTAGTTGAAACTGAGGGAAATTCGACCCGCAGTCGCCGGGTGGAATAAAGGACTTGTTCAGGCGGTTGAGGAACTTATCATAGCCAATCGTATCGCCTGGAATAACCAACCGTTGTTTACTGACGGCCGAAGCCCCAAAATACCCTAGTGCCAATATGGTCGTATCGGCCTGTAGATGCACATTACCCTCAATAGAAGCCGGTTGAGGGTCGAACAAGGAACCGGTACGACTACGCTGCTCTTCAAAATGTGTCCAGTATTGATAAGCTGCCCGGCTCAGTGAATATTGCCTGACCTCAACATATTGCCTGCCGACGGCATAGACTGGCGAATTGAACACCGAGCGGTGGCTGATGCGGTTGCCATTGATCAGTGCATCGGATAATACACTGGTCAACTGACTAAAGTAAGGCACCCAGCAGGAACAGGTGCTACAGACTGTAATAGACCCAACAGGGGGGTGTTTGGGATCATAGCTCGTCCAGCGGGGTACATAACTATAAGTCGACCACCGATAATAATCACCCGGTGTAGCCGGATCACGGGTATCAATCAGGACATTGTACAGGTCAGGCTGACCAGAATAACCCTCCGACTGCCGATACTCAGCATAAACCCGTTCGATTGGCGCTACAGGAGCCAGCAGCTCCGGCGAGGAAACATAAATACGGCCGTCGGGTAGGACAATCTTCAACGTATACCGATGACCTGGCTGACCTCGAAAAGCCGGATCGCGCACCCAGTAATACGATGGCAGTAGCGGGTCCTGTTCCAGCGTTACAGTTCGCTCACCATTATCCGTAATCGTAACGATGGCCCCATTGATTATCAGTTCTTCCGGGAAAAGGTTTCCCGACGAATAGGTTCCTGAAAAAGTCAGTTTAAACGGATACGGTGGCGCTTCATCCGTAATAAATCCATCCACCACCAATCGGGGTTCGACTTGACGAATCGGCAATTGAACCTCATCCACACAGGCGATCAGGAAAATAAAAACACCAGCTAGTAACAGGTTTCGCATATATCAATAACAAACAGATCCATACTACCAGGGCATCCTACGCTTTTCACGATCAACGAATTAGGGTACAAACTCCCAGAAATCGGTACAACCTACCAGCCGGTGGCTCGACGAACCTACCTCCGTCTGGCTTTCGTATCCCCAACCTAGATACGCCCGCTTAGGCCCGCTCCACACCACCAGATAGCGATTACCCTCCCCCGGGTAATCGGTCAGATACTGCCATTTATCCGTAGCCGGGTCATACTGCCAGATGTCACGCAGGCCACGCTGGTCATTTGCTGTACCTAAGCCAAAGTATCCTTTTCCATTCACCGAAAACCCAGTTCCCCTTGATCGCTGCGTACCAGGGAAATCGGCTTTCCGTGTCCAGGTGTCCTTTTGCGAATCGTAGGCGAACAAATGGGGTTGGCTTCCTAACACCTGATTGACCACATAGCCCGTTTCGCCCAGGCTAAACGTCGCCATAACGCCTGGTTTTTCGGGCAAGGGAGCGCGAGCTTCCTGATCGAACTGAGCATAAATACCACGCATGGCCGGTGAGCCATTATTAGTCAGAAAAAACGCCCATTCAGTGGTGGTAAAATACACCACTTCGCCATCTTCGCCCTGATAATACGGAAATACCCGGCTGCCCCCAGCCGGAAAAATGGCGTATAAATCCCGTGAATAAATGTACTTACCAGGAAACAGATCGTCGGTCTGGTAGCCCATCCCATAGAAATACGATCGGTCGACATTGTGGTAATAAAGTACATACTCGATCAATCCCCGGCGAAGCGTCAGATAAGGCGGAGTATAATCGTACCAGGTATTTAGCTGATAGTTAAACAAGGCACGCTGCCAGGTTTCGGCATCCACATACCGCGTGACCTGTACGGTACTCCCCGTTCGATCCAGATCCGAAACGAAGCTGACAATCGACCCGGTAAAATCACCACTATTGAACGGCAACTGAGCCAGTCGCTTCCACGGATTATAGGTCGTATGCGTATACGTTCGCTCAAGGGTAAGGCTATCTTTCTGATTATAGCGAAAGCCCAGTCGCAGCGTATAGGTTTGCCCCGGATTTAAGTCTGACAACCGAAATATAGTCAGACTAAACGGATCATAAACCTGTTCCTCGACCGAGTTTAGGGCTAATACCGTACCTGATGCGGTCTGAGCGGTCAATCGCCAGTCGGTTGGTTTAATGACCGAAGTTAGCTTAACGATCACCTCGGCGGTAGTCGATCCAATCGGCTGTACCGATACCAGAGCCGCCTGTGATGGTAAAACCACTTTTGTGTTTACAACTTGGGCTGGTTCAGGAGTTTTTGAACAGCAAGTCATCCAAAACACGGTTAGCCCAAGCAGCCAACATCTTAACCGATTATTCACTGAAAGGTGTTAGATATATGATCTTCATGCAATATAGGGTCTCTAAAAGAATGATTAGTAATAAAATAATTTTTCTTTATCGAAATAGTTGTATTAAATCTTTTTATTTGCCAATTTTGACTCACTTGCTGCTGACGCGGCATCCATCATTGCTTTTTTCAATTCAGGTTGTATTCAATGGGAAAGGCTGGCCGCACTACGACCAGCCTTTTTATTTTGATACGTTCACATTCGTTCAGCATAGAGTTACTATCAATACCGAATTGGCAATAGAATCGGGCAAACAATAAAACAAAACAAACCAATCGCCCTATTTTTTTGAATTTACCAGGTTTCTAAGCGGTAGAACGCTTACCTTTGCGGCTTCAATCGCCCGCGTGTGCAATGCCGCTGATTGCCCCATCCAGCTATGAGCCGCCCGCCCGTTTGTGGAACGGCCACCTACAAACCATTATCCCCTCGCTGTTTCGCAAGGTATCGGTTGCTTACGTCCGCGAACGTATCGAAACTCCCGACGATGATTTTCTGGATCTTGATTGGGCAAAGGCAATGGATAATGATCAATGGATAATGAATAATGAAAAGGCTGCTATTGTCCATTATCCATTAGTTATTCTCTCCCATGGTCTGGAAGGCAGCTCGACGAGCCCGTATCTGGCAGGCATGGTCAGGCAGTTGACTAATCATGGATTCGATTGCCTGGCCTGGCATTATCGGTCGTGCAGTGGCGAAATGAATCGCCAGCAACGTTTTTACCATGTTGGTGAAACCAGCGATCTGAACTTTGTGGTTAACTATGCCCTCACGAAAGGCTACACAACCCTGTATCTGATGGGGTTCAGCGCAGGTGGCAACGTGACCTTGAAATACCTCGGCGAACAAGGCGGTGCAATCAATCCAGCTATCAAAAAATCTGTTGTTTTCTCGGTTCCCCTCGATCTGATGGGCTCAGCCCGACGGCTGGAGCAATGGGATAGCTGGGTATATAACTACCGATTCAATCGGACACTAAAGCGGAAAGTTTTGCAGAAAGCAGAAGTGATGCCGGGTGTTTTTCCGACCGAAGCTGTTCGAAAAGTTCGGAGCGTTCGAGAGTTCGATAATACCTTTACGGCACCTATGAACGGCTTTCGGGATGCACTGGACTACTATACGCAGAGTAGTTCGCTTCAGTTTATTCCGAATATTGCGATACCCACGCTGATTATCAATGCGAAAAACGACCCGTTTCTTTCGCCCGAATGTTTCCCAGAATCGTTGGCCCGGGAACTACCCAACGTCTGGATGGAGTTTCCAGAGCAAGGGGGGCACTGTGGCTTCCCCGACAGGCACAGCAGCCTTCAGGGTACCTACTGGTCGGAAAAGCGAGCGCTCGAGTTTTTAACAAAATTATAGTCCTGGTATGATACCTTATCAAGTAGCTATACAGCAATATTTTAACTCTCAACCAGTTAAGAGAGCTTATTTATTTGGCTCACAAGCTCGAGGAGAATCTACTCAGGAAAGTGATGTTGATATTTTGGTTGAATTGGAGCCAAAGGTATCTTTATTTGACTTCGTGCGAATGAAGATACAGTTAGAAGAACTTCTGCATGTATCCGTCGATCTGGTTTCTGCCAATACCGCTTCGAGTAAAACTGGAATTCTTATTACAACAATTTAATAAAGAGTCGGAATAGATTCTCAAATTCATGCTCACCAAACCATTGGAACAGACGTACTACATCATTGATTTCGACAGTACCTTCACAAAGGTAGAGGCCCTCGACGTGCTGGGCGAAATCTCACTCATCGGCCGACCCGACCGGGAGGATGTACTCAACGAAATTAAAGCCATTACCGACCGGGGCATGTCGGGCGAGATTTCGTTTACCGAATCGCTCAATCTACGGCTGAACCTGCTCAAAGCACATCGCGATCATCTTCCGGCGCTCATCGACAACCTGATGGGCAAAATCTCCGACTCGTTTCAGCGCAACAAGGATTTTCTGACCGAAAATGCCGAGAACATTTACGTTGTATCGAACGGATTTAAAGAATTCATCGTGCCGATTGTCACGTCGCTGGGGGTTCTGGCCGACAATGTGTTTGCCAATACGTTTGTGTTCGATGAAAGCGGTGCCATTATTGGTTTCGACCCTGAAAATCCACTGTCGGCCAATGGGGGCAAATCGCAGGTGATTCGAAACCTGAATCTGGATGGCGAAGTGTACGTGCTGGGTGATGGCTATACAGATTATGAAATCCGGGCATCGGGGCTGGCGAACCGTTTTTATGCCTTTACCGAAAATGTGATGCGACCCCGAGTAGTCGAAAAAGCGGATCACATTGCCCCTTCGCTCGATGAATTTTTATACCATAATAATTTGAACCGCAGTCAATCCTATCCCAAAAGCCGAATCAAAGTACTGCTGCTGGAAAACGTCCACCCCGTAGCGGTTCAGCTCTTCGAACAGGAAGGCTTCAACGTCGAAATTCGAAAAGGAGCACTGGATGAGGAGGAACTCATCGAAGCCATTCGCGACGTATCGATCCTGGGTATCCGTTCTAAAACCAACGTGACTGCCCGCGTCCTTGAACACGCTAACAAACTGATGACAGTCGGCGCATTCTGTATTGGTACCAATCAGATTGACCTTGACGCCTGCACCCGGAAAGGGATTGCGGTGTTCAATGCCCCTTATAGCAACACACGTTCGGTAGTCGAACTGGCGATTGGTGAGATCATTATGCTGATTCGGAGCATTGTTCCGAAAAGCAACCTGATGCACCAGGGCGGCTGGGATAAGTCGGCAAAGAATAGCTTCGAAGTGCGGGGTAAAAAACTGGGACTGGTCGGTTATGGCAACATCGGTACGCAGTTATCGGTTGTGGCCGAAGCCCTGGGCATGGAGGTGTACTTCTACGACATCGTGGATAAACTAGCCCTGGGAAATGCCCGCAAATGCAAATCGCTGGATGAACTGCTGGCCATTGCCGATATTATCAGCCTGCATACAGACGGACGCAAGGAAAACAAAAATCTGATCAGCTACCGGGAGTTCGCACTCATGAAAGCTGGGGTTATTTTCCTGAACCTGTCGCGGGGTCATATTGTAGATGTTCCGGCTCTGGTCGATGCCATTGAGCGGGGTAAAGTGGCGGGTGCGGGCGTCGATGTGTTTCCGCACGAACCCAAAACTAACAATGAAGAGTTTGTTAGTGCCCTTCGAAACTTACCGAACGTAATTCTGACTCCGCACATCGGTGGCAGCACCGAAGAAGCCCAGGAAAACATTGGCAATTTTGTACCAGGCAAACTGCTCGAATATATCAACAATGGCAGTACGTATGGCAGTGTCAATTTCCCGGAACTTCAGTTGCCGCTGCTCAAAGGCGCACACCGACTGCTCCACATTCACGCCAACGTACCGGGTATTCTGGCAAAAATGAACTCAATTTTCGCCAAATACCACATCAACATTCACGGCCAATACCTCAAAACCAACGAGCAGATTGGGTATGTGATTACAGACGTTGCGAAAGAATATGCCGAGGAAGTTGTCGATGAGCTGAAGAAAATCGACAATACAATCAAGTTTAGGCTTCTCTACTAATATGGGAGTAAGGCAAAAAGGAGGAAGGGAAGAATAAAAAGCTACCGGCCTCCTTTTTGCTTTACTCCCTTTCTCTTTTCTTCCTCTTTTATGCCCAATAACTACTTTCAACCTTCCTCATTCGAATCACGTTATGCGCAATGGATATCACCCGGTAGAGTAGCCATATGCTTCGCAGGATTAGCCCTGTTGTATGGCATATTTTTTATCCGAAATTTCAGCGGCCCTCTGGCCAGTATGGTTCCCAGCGATACCGACCAATGGGATTACATTGGTTATTATTTCGCTAAGAATCTGTCGTTCATCCCATTCCCCCATCTGGATCTGCTGAACGATAAAACCTTCTACCCCTACGGTACCAACCACGTTTTTCAGAGCTGGGCTTTTGAACAGGATTACTGGTACGCAGGCTGGTATCTGTTTCTGGGCAATGGTCCCTGGCTGAACATCTATTACCTGATTAGTCTGTTTCTGCTCAGTTTTGGGCCCTATGCATTGCTTCGGCACGATTACGGGGAATTCCGGGCCGCATTGGCAGGTTTGTTTGTCTGCTTCTTCAATTTTTACGCGCTCAACAAATATCCGGGTCACTTCACCCATGCGGTCATCCACTGGACGGTGCTTTGCATCTTAACCGATTTTCTGCTAACCCGGCGGGTTGTGTTGCAGGAACGAGTAAGTCTCCGGTTCCTGCTCCTGAAAATTCTTCTGGTCCTTTTAAGCCTGGGCCACGACCTAACCTATATGGCAGGGTACGCATTAAGTTCATTTACTATCAATGCGTTGTTTGTAAGCGGACTACTAGGCTGGCGATTGGTTCGAAGCCCGCAAAAACCGGGTGAGCAAATCAGGAATTTATTGGCCACCTGGCGTGTAGAGCTGCAAAAGCCGCTCATTCCAATTCTATTGGTATTAACCACGCTGCTGGTTAGCTTTCTTTACCTGCCGCTGCTGCTCGAAATCGTGCAGCAAACGCAGTTATTTGTTTTTAAAGACCGTTTTGCCAATGGGCATGGCTGGGTACATCCGCTCCGGTTGCTGGCTCCTTACTTACCCGGATTTGATCCGGTTATCGATCCATTGGGCAGGTATCTAAAGGATATGCCCGAAGGTTATGGGGCAGGAAGTGCCGGCTGGTTTCTACTTTTTCTGGGCCTTCTGGGTTTCTGGACCACCCGAAAACCTATTCGCTGGGCGTATGTCCCCCTCCTTATCTTTGGCCTGATACATGCCCTCTATCACCCGATTCGAATCCCTACGCTCCAAATTTTCCCCTGGGATCGATTTAACCGGATGCCTTCGCGGGTTACCATCACTTACCCGGTTATCCTGGTCATCTTTGCCTTGCATTGGAGTGGTCGCATTCGCCCTGTTGTTTTCGGTCTATGGCTACTGGTTGGGCTTATTGAGGCTGTCAGCGTGTATCAATATCGCTATAGTCAGCAACCGTATTATTATTCCGACTCATTCAAGGCGTACATCGACCGCATTCAGCAACAACCCGGTGAAGCCATTTTAGACTGGCCTTTCTGCCTGATTGGTGGCAATTCGGTTGGTTTGCCGGAAGGACTTTGTCCGTTATATAATCGAACGAATATGCTCTATGCGCTTCAGCGCTTTCACAATAAGAAAACAATCGGTCATTATTTCGGCCGGTTGCACGAGTCGCAGATCAAACCCTTTATTCAGGCGGGCTGGCCTACCTTGCTGAATCATCCGGACACGTCGAGTATCTGGGAGGCCAAGCAACTGACCACCTGCCTGACCGATGACCAATGGCGTTTTTTTAAGGAATTCTATGAGGCCAATGACTTCGCCGGTATCAATCTTTGCATAGATTTGCTGCCTAAATCATGCATAGATTTGTTTTATAAACAGATGGGTCGGCCAGTAGCTGCTACTGAAGTGCCTGGGGCCGGTCGTGTCGTATTCATCCCCAAATCAGCCGTTATGCGGCAAAAAGTCAATCGCTTACTAGGTCAGTCAGTACGGTTTCCCTGCGGCTGTCCACTCAATCCCTAATTCAATTATTATGCCTCAAACGTACTTTACGCCCGGCCCTGCCGAACTCTATCCAACGTTTTACAAGCATTTGCAAACGGCTATGGATGAGCAAATTGGCTCGATTTCGCACCGTAGCCAACGGTTTCGGGACCTCTATAAGTTCGCTGACGAGCAGCTTCGGACGTTGCTGAGCATTCCGGCCACGCATGGTATTTTTTTTACGGGCTCGGCCTCCGAAGTGTGGGAGCGTATGCTGTTGAACTGCGTTGAGTTTGAGAGTTTTCACCTCGTCAACGGCTCATTCTCGCAGAAGTTTTACGACTACGCCAATGCGCTTCACAAACACGCACAGGTGTTCGAAAAGCCGTTTGGCGAAGGATTCGACGCAGCCGAAATTCAGGTTCCTGAGTATGCCGAGGTTGTCTGTCTGGCGCATAATGAAACATCTTCGGGTGTGCAGATGAAAACCTCCGAAATTCATAAGCTCAAACGCAAATACCCGAAAAAGCTATTCTGCGTGGATATGGTTTCGTCGGCCCCCTACCCCGATCTTGACTTCAGTAGTATCGATTCAGCTTTCTTCTCGGTGCAGAAAGCCTTTGGTATGCCTGCTGGTCTGGGTGTCTGGATTGCCAGTGAAGGTTGTCTGGCTAAAGCCGAGCGCTTGCAGAAGTCCGATTCGCTCACTATTGGTGCCCATCATACGCTGCCAACGCTCTGGAAACATTATAAAACGTTTGAAACGCCAGCTACGCCAAACGTACTGTTTATCTATTTGCTGGGCAAGATCGCCGAAGACTTCAATCGGATTGGTATCGATACCATTCGGAAGCAGACCGAAGAAAAGGCAAAAATGATTTATAAATTCATTGACAACTCCGATGCCTTTGAGGCTTTTGTTAAGCAGGAGCGCCACCGCTCGCAAACTGTCGTTGTTGCCACCACTCAAAAGCCGTCTGCCGACGTCATTGCAGGTGCCAAAGCCGCGAATATGGTCGTAGGCAGTGGGTATGGAAAGTTCAAGGAAAGCCAGATTCGGATTGCCAATTTCCCGGCCACTTCGGCCGATCAGGTAGCCGCTTTACTGGAGCAGTTGCAACGGTAGTTCATTTACCCAGTGCGAATCGCAGAAAACCTTGCGATTCGCACTGGTTTATAGTAACGGCGTTATTTATAACCGGTTAAGGTGATGTTGGGTGTGAATGCTGATAAAGTAAAGCATTTCCCGCACAGTCAGTTTGCCCAATGCCGGATGAGGCATACAATACGCATCCAATTCCTGTTCCGCCCAGCTTTTTATTGCATTGTTTACAGCCTTATACATCGCTGTAAATCGATCAATGACAACCTGTTTTTCGACATCCATATCCTCAGGCCGGGGAACGAAAGGCGTTGGCGCTTTCATGCCTGTGGAAAGCACAGCGTTATACTCCGCAGCAAGCTGGTCGTAGAGTTTGGGCAGATGATCAGCTTTCCCCCATTGAGCCAATACTTCACGTGGGCCAGTCATTACTTTAACAACAGGCCGGGCCGATAGGTACAGATGCTGCATCACATCAGCTACGGACCATTTATCGCCGATATGACGCTGAAATTCCTCTTCCGATAATCGGTTAGCCACATCGACAAATGCCTGACAATCGGCGGTAATTCGTTCTGAAATCGTTTGCATAGCGTTTTCTTCACCCCTAGCCCCCCTCCCGTTTTGGGAAACGAGAACTAAGCAGGCTTTCACTTATTTTTCTAATTGATGGTCAAAGTAATAAAGTCTATGCTATAATTTACAAAGCGGTGTTGTATGCGAACTGTAGCATTGACCAGCGGATACCACAAAAAGTCGTACTTTTGACGAACACTCGTTCATCAAAATAACACAGTAATGAAACACTTCCTGCTTACCGCGTTTTTGCTTACCGCTTCGATCGGCGTCTTCGCGCAAACCAGCTTCCATGGCAAAAAAATTACAGAGACCGGCGCCATTCCAGCTACTCAGCTAGCCAATAAAATGGGCGACAAACCACAAATGCCAGCTAAAGTAGAAGGTACGGTTGAGTCGGTCTGCAAAGTAAAAGGCTGCTGGATGAAGCTGAAAACGGCCGATGGTCAAACCATGCGCGTCACGTTTAAAGATTACGGCTTCTTTGTGCCAAAAGATATTGAAGGCAAAACCGTGGTTGTTGAAGGATTGGCCGAAACCACCACTACGCCCGTAGCCGACCTGCGTCACTACGCACAGGACGCTGGAAAGTCGAAGGAAGAAATCGAGAAAATTACCCAGCCCGAAAAAGCGCTGACATTTGTTGCCGATGGCGTTATCGTAAAAAGATAATCGGCTCCTACAACCCTTTTTTTAGTTCTTGAGTCTTGCTAAAAAAAGGATTATAGTATGATACAGTTAAAGAAAAAGCTTTCTGGTTTACTCTTCGTTGGAACACTTGTTTTTGCTGCTTGTCAACATGCCAACACCGACCCTACTGATCAGGTATCGTTAGGGCTTCATCAATCAGCCCGGATCGGTTCCGACGTAACCGTTCGGGTCGATTCCATTCAGGACAGCCGCTGTCCAGCCAATGCCACTTGTATCTGGGCAGGCCAGGCAAAGGTTAAAATGCTGCTATCGAACGATCGGGATTCTACCACCGTTCGATTAGCCCTGGGTGCCGATCCCGGTGTGAGTAACAACAAACGTCCTGATTCAACGAATGTAACGCTCAGTAGTCAAACCTATAAAGTGATCCTGCGTGAAGTAAACCCTTATCCAGGCACGACACCAAGCAATCAGCCTCAAACGGCGGTTGTGCAGGTCACGAAGCTATAGGCGCTCAGACCTTACCCGATGAGTAAAAATCAGAATCAATGAAGCGACTCCTGATTATTGGAACCATTGTCTTTTCGGCTTGTCAATCCAATGACACGCTACCAGCCAATCAGGTATCAGTGAGGCTTCATCAATCAGCCCGACTGAGTTCTGATGTTACAGTTCGCGTTGATTCTATATGGGACAGCCGCTGCCCAAACTCAAGCTATATGTCTTGTTTGACAGCAAGCTCAGCAACCGTTAAACTGCTCCTGTCAAAGACGATCGACTCCAGCACAGTCCGATTGACGTTGGGGTTCTATGACAAGAACAATAGCCAGGATTCAACGAAGGTTACCCTGCGTAGTCAGGCCTATAAAGTGGTTCTAAAGGATGTGACACCCTATCCAACTTCGTTTATGCCCGATCCAACTCAAAAAGCGGTTATTGAGATTGCCCGGTTATAGGCATTTGTAGCGTCTTTTCCGTATTTTCAGGCTGTAACGAATTCGTTACAGCCTTTTTTGTACCCAACCACTATAGTCAATGAAAAAAATATACCTACTGGCTGGCCTCTCGCTACTGGCTTTCCCCCTTTTTGCCCAGCGTACACTTATTCACTGCGGTAATCTGTTCGATGGGATTGGCAACAGTATCCAGCCGCAAATGACCATCGTAGTCGAAGGAAACAAAATTACGGCCGTTCAGAAAGGCTATACCGCAGCCTCGAGTCAGGACCAGGTCGTTGATCTCAAATCGAAAACTGTACTGCCCGGCCTGATCGATATGCACGTTCACCTGGAAACCCAGACCCGACGTGGTGGAGCCATCGATGGTTTTACGAGCAATCCGGCCGATGTGGCGTTCCGGGCTGCGCGCTTTGCGAAAACTACCTTGCTAGCTGGGTTTACAACGGTTCGGGACCTGGGCGGCTCCGGCATTAATGTATCGCTCCGCAACGCGATCAACGCTGGTCTGGTGGAAGGGCCACGCGTATTAACGGCAGGAAAATCCATCGCTACCACGGGTGGTCATGCCGACCCTACGAACGGCTATCGCAAAGATTTAATGGGAGACCCAGGTCCGGAAGATGGGGTTATCAATGGCCCGGATGATGCCCGCAAGGCCGTTCGACAACGGTACAAAGACGGTTCTGATCTGATTAAAATTACGGCTACAGGTGGCGTTCTAAGTAATGCCAAGGATGGTTCAGGACCACAGTTTACGGAAGAAGAAGCCAAAGCGATTGTGGATGCGGCCAAAGATTACGGTTTTTCGGTAGCCGCTCATGCGCATGGTGCCGAAGGCATGAAACGAGCCATTCGGTCGGGTGTTCAAACCATCGAACATGGCACTTTCATGGACGATGAAACCATCGAACTATTCAAAAAACACGGCACCTATTTTGTGCCCACCATCATCGCCGGAAAAACAGTAGCCGACTCAGCCAAACATTTCGGCTATTACACCGCTCTGGTTACGCCCAAAGCCTTGGCCATCGGACCAAAAATTCAGGCTACGTTTGCTAAAGCCTACAAAGCGGGGGTAAAGATTGCGTTCGGGACCGATGCGGGTGTATTCATTCACGGCTATAACGCTAAAGAGTTTGAGTACATGGTCGAAGCCGGAATGCCATCCGTTGAAGCTATCAAATCGGCGCTGCTAACCAATGCCAAACTGCTCAGTATGGACGCACAAATCGGGTCGATTGAATCGGGCAAATTTGCGGACATCATTGCCGTCGATGAAAATCCCATTCAAAACATCAAGACCCTACAGGCCGTCAAGTTTGTCATGAAAGACGGCAAGGTGTATAAGCAGTAGATCTCCCTACTTACTTAAGCCGCGAGAAGCCGAGATGCAAGAAGTCTAAAAGCTACCCATCAAATCGTTGCGATCTCGCGGTTTAACTAAGTTCTACCTATTACTTATTTCTTTTTTGCGACCAGTTCATCGGGAATAAACTGGCAACCAGGCAACACCTCAACTACCTGGCTCCAGCCGCGAATAAGCCAGTCTTTTCCGGGTTCGGCAATCAGTACTTTATGTGATTTCGTGAATAGCCAGATCACTTTTTCAACGCCAAACTGAAGGAGTTTTGTGGTTTTCTGCTCGTAGTAGTCAAATTCAGAGTCAAATTGGTTCAGGTTTGCTTTCGTATCTACTTCAATTGCAATTTTTGGAGGCACCCAGGCATATTTTGTCTCGTCCTGGCCTTCCAATGTACTTAACTCGAAAATGGCTACATCACAAGCTCGCCAATCCCCCTTACTGAATTGAATACCTAGTTCATTTCCTAATACATCGTAGACGTCTAAATTTAACACCGATAATAAATAAGCAGACAGTCGAACGACTAAACGACTCTGTAAAATACTTGAACTCATAACCTGCTCTACTGTTTTTACCCCTTTCAGGACTCCTTCGTAACCAGCGTAATACACCGGCTTGCCAGCCCACATTTCGTAGACGAGCGATTTCAGCAAACGGGCGCGTTCGACCCGGCGCTGTTTCTGTTCAGCAGTAAGAGGAGGACGTTTGGATTTATTGGCAGCTTCCATCATCAAACGATTTTACAGCACTAATATACGAAAAACAGTCGATAGGCACTCGCCGTCAGTGATTGGCTTTGTACCTATCGACTGAGGAGTATTAACTCAGTAGTCCCAGCATCAGGCCACGCAATTCAGCCAGGCCACGCAACCGGCCGATGGCTGTATAACCGGGATTAGTCCGTTTTCCCGATGTCAGGTCGTCGAGCATTCGGTGGCCGTGGTCAGGGCGGAACGGCATCCGTATATCCGATCGTCCTTCGTCCTGTCTGCGTTTTTGTTCGGTAAGCAGCGCCCGCATAACGGCTGGCATCGGCACATCACCTTCGAGGTGGTTAGCCTCCTGGAAGCTTCCGTCTGTATCGCGCTGAGTACTGCGCAGGTGAATAAAATGGATATTTGGCGCGAGTCGTTCGGCCATACCTGCCAGGTCGTTGTCGGCCCGGACCCCATAGGAGCCTGTGCAGAAACACAGCCCATTCGACGGTGAATCGGCAGCCGCCAGCAAGGCACGGGCATCGGCTTCGGTACTGACTACACGGGGAAGGCCCAGAATCGGGTACGGAGGATCGTCGGGGTGAATGGCCAGCCGGACGCCGACCGATTCAGCAACCGGGACAATTTCCCGTAAAAATGCATACAGATTCTGTCGGAGTTCGCGGTCACTGATGTCCTTATACGCTGCCAGCGCATCGCGAAACTTCTCGACCGTATAGCTTTCCTCGGAACCCGGCAATCCTGCAATAATGGTGCGCGTCAGCCGTTTGACCTGTGCATCGCTCATACTATCGAGCTTGGCTCTGGCCAGCCGTTTCTGTTCGTCATTATACAGATACTCAGCCCCCGGACGCTGGAGAATATACAACTCAAAAGCCGCAAACTCCGTAGCGTCGAACCGAAGGCCGGTCGAACCGTCGGGCATTGGGTAATCGAGATCGGTACGCGTCCAGTCGAGAACCGGCATAAAATTATAGCAGACGGTATCAATACCGACCTCCGCCAGATTCACAATCGACTCTTTGTAGTTGTCAATGTACCGTCGAAAATCGCCGGTTCGGGTTTTGATTCCTTCATGCACCGGAATACTTTCGACCACCGACCAGCTCAGATGGCTTGTTTCGATCAGGGCTTTCCGGGTCTGAATTTCCTCAACGGTCCATACTTCGCCGTTCGGAATATGATGCAGGGCGGTTACAATACCCGTAGCGCCTGCCTGTCGGACATCATTGAGCGATACCGGGTCGTTCGGACCGAACCATCGCCAGGTTTGTTCAAGCATAAAAACAGTTGTTAATCATCAATGGCTGTTTGGTATTTACGGTATTCGGTTTCGCCGACTGACGCAACCAGGCTGACGGGTCAGTCTACCGTAAACCATAAACCAACTACCGAAAAGCCGTAAACCACTTTTTTCGGGTAAATAAGCATTTTAATTTTCTTTTCTCCCCAACCTATTTTCATTGTTGTGCAAATTCCAACCCCTTCGGGCCGCTTTCGCTGGCGTATTGTCGCGTTGTTGTTTCTGGCAACGACCATAAATTACGTAGATCGGCAGGTGTTATCGTTTACGATGACCGACGACCTGTTCCGAAAGGAAATGCTCGACGTAGCGCCCAACACCGTTCTGACCAAAGAAGCCACCGACCGCTTTAAAGTGCTGTATGGCGATGTGGATGCGGCATTCAAATTCGCGTATGCGATTGGCTTTCTACTGGTTGGCTGGCTCATCGACCGGTTTGGCACAAAGCGGGGTTTTTCATTGGGTATCCTTGTCTGGAGCATAGCCGCTGTGACGACCGGATTTGTCCATAATATGGCTGGCCTTCGGTGGGCGCGGGCTTTTCTGGGTCTGGGCGAGTCGGCCAACTTTCCATCGGCTATTAAAACCGTATCTGAATGGTTTCCAAAAACTGAGCGATCGTTTGCGAGTGGCCTTTTCAATGCTGGAACCAATGTTGGCATTATTGTGACGGCCTTTGTGACGCCTTATCTGATTCTTGAGCTTGGCTGGCGCAGTTCATTCCTGATTACCGGGATGCTGGGTTTTGTCCTGCTAATTATCTGGTGGTTTACGTACACCAAGCCTGAACGACAGGTCAATCTTTCGACCGAAGAGCTTGCCTACATCCGCAGCGACAATGAGAAAGCAATTCCGGTACATGTTTCGTGGGGGCAACTGCTGGGCTACAAACAGACATGGGCCTTTGCCGTAGGCAAGTTCATGGCTGACCCGATCTGGTGGTTTTATATTTCGTGGCTTCCCGACTTCTTCAACTCCAACGATGCCTTTGAAGAAAAACTGGAGCTCAAAACGTTTGGGGTTCCCTTTCTAATTATCTACATCGTTTCGGATGCTGGCAGCATCTTTTTTGGCTGGCTCAGTACGCAGTTCATGAGTTGGGGCTGGACCGCCAATCAGGCTCGTAAAACTACGCTGATGATTTGTGCGGTCTGTGTAATCCCGATTTTCTTTGCAGCCCAGACCAGTAGCCTTACCGTCGCGATCGGTCTGTTAGCCCTAGCCACAGCCGCTCACCAAGGCTGGTCGGCCAATATGTACACCTTTGCCTCGGATCTTTTCCCAAAAAATGTGGTGGCCTCTGTGACTGGCATTGGCGGTATGTTTGGGGCAGTAGGCGGTATTCTGCTGAGCTTACTGGCTGGGCGGATTATTACCTCGTTCGGTTATTTACCTATGTTTATCATTGCCAGTTGCTCCTATCTGATTGCCCTTGTACTTATTCATTTAATATTGCCGAAATTGGAGCCCCTAAAGGCCGAAGATTTAGAAAGTAGCACCCATTGGCTGGCAGGCACTAGATTATAAAAACGGATGAAAATAGTCACTTTTGGAGAAGTTATGCTCCGGCTGAGTCCGCCGGGGGTTGAGCGGTTTGCACAAACCGATTCCCTTGAGATGCATTTTGGCGGTACCGAAGCGAATGTAGCCGTATCCCTGGCGCAGTTGGGCTTGCAGTCAAACCATGTTACCCGATTCCCCGATCATGCGCTGGGTAGGGCCGCTGCCGGGTACCTGCGCAAATACGATGTCAACACCCAATACATCCAATATGGCGACGGTCGCTTAGGGCTTTATTTTCTGGAAACAGGAGCCGGGAGCCGGGCCAGTCAAATTATTTATGACCGGGCCGACTCGGCCTTTGCCCGAATAAAAGCGGACGACATCGACTGGGAACCGATTTTGCAGGGCGCCAACTGGTTTCACTGGACGGGGATTACACCAGCTCTATCACAAGGTGCTGCCGACTGCCTGCTTAAAGGAATCCAGACAGCAAATCGGCTGGGCGTACCCGTATCGGCCGATATTGTGTACCGGAGCAATCTATGGCAATACGGTCGCAGTCCTCAGGAGATTATGCCCGCCCTGACCGAAGGCTGCACATTGGTACTCGGCAGCAAAGGACTTTTCTCCGAGTTATATGGTGTAGTAGGCAGTACGTTTCAGGAAGCCGGACGTGCCATGTTCAAACGATTTCCTACTGTACGGTACATTACCGATACCAAGCGAAATTCGCTCAGTGCTTCGCACAATCAGTTTTCGGGAAAGCTTTTCGACGGACAAGCCGTCTATAAATCAAGGACCTACGACATTCGCCCCATTACCGACCGCATTGGTACAGGCGATGCCTACATAGCAGGCCTGATTTATGGTTTACTGACGTTCAATGATCTGCAACGGGCTGTTGAATTCGGGGCAGCAGCCTCTGCGTTGAAACACACCATTTCGGGCGATGTCAATCTGGCAACCGTAGCCGAAATAGAAACCCTGGCCAGTGGCGATAGCTCGGGCAAATTGAAACGCTAAGCCGAACAAGTTATAGTGAAGGTAGTTGGCCTCTTAATCAACAAAACACAGCTAGTCGCACATTTACTAAAATGAAAGTACGGGTTATTAAAGTAGTTCGTAATATTGCTGAATGATGACGACACCAGCTAGAAAAATCGATTTTTGATAACAGTAACGACTACTTAACTGATGACCGAAGAGCCGATTGCCGCCCCTCCAACCATGCCTAAACTAACGCGTTCGACGCATCCCGCTCCCGTTTATCCCGAAAAAATTCTCCAGTTCGGCACCGGTGTACTGCTCCGGGGCTTACCGGATTATTTAGTCAATAAAGCGAATGCCAACGGCCGCTTTGGCGGCTCAATCGTCGTTGTAAAATCGACAGATAGCCAGACGGATGAATTTGCAGAACAGGATAACCTATACACAGTCGCTGTCCGTGGTGTCCAACAAGGGCAGGACGTTTCGGAAACAACCATTGTTTCGGCCATCAGCCGGGTGCTGGCCGCCCAGACCCAATGGAAAGAGGTGCTGATGCTGGCCCGAAACCCGAAACTCCAGATCGTTATTTCCAATACGACCGAAGTTGGCCTGAACTATGTCGAGGAAAGCATTTTTCAACATCCTCCACAGTCATTTCCGGCTAAACTGACGGCTTTTTTGTATGAGCGGTTCCGTAGCGTAGGTGGTTCCAAAGCCAAAGGGTTAATTGTCATTCCGACCGAACTCGTAACCGACAACGGGCTCAAACTCCGCGAAGCCGTCGAGAAACTGGCGCAGTTCAACGAATTGGGCAAGCTGTTTACCAAATGGCTCAAATTCCATGTTCGCTTCTGTAACTCGCTGGTTGACCGAATTGTGACTCGTCCAACCGACGAAGCACAACAGGCTCTGCAACAGGAAGCCGGATACGAAGACAATCTGCTCACCTTTACCGAGCCCTACCATCTGTGGGCCATCGAAGGCGACGACCGGGTCAAAGAAACGCTCGCTTTTGCGGATGGAAATACTCCGCAAATCATTATTGACGAAGATATTAACTTCTATCGCGAGCGTAAACTGCGGGTACTGAACGGTACGCATACCCTTACCATGCCACTTGGGTATTTGCTCGGTCTGGAAACCGTTGCCGACGAGATGCGTCATCCGCTCATGAGCCAGTTCGTTGAGTCGCTGATGCTGAACGAGATCGTACCTACCGTGCCAGACTATGGTGTTTCGGGTATGGATAAAGAAGCCGTTCGCCAGTTCGCTCACGACGTACTCGACCGATTCCGCAATCCGCATCTTGATCATTTGCTGCTGAATATCTCGTTGCAGGAAACAGCGAAAATGCAGGCTCGTAACGTAGCCACCATTCAGCGCTACTTCGATCAGTTCAACGCCGTTCCGAAGATGACCGCTTTAGGGTTTGCGGCCTACCTACTTTTCATGAAAGCCATTCGCGAAGAAGGAGGCCAGTTCTTCGGAGAGATCGCGGTAAACGGCGGTATACTCACCTACCCTATCCGCGATGATAAAGCGGGTTATTTCTATGGCGACTGGAAAACCGTTAAACCTAAAGACAAATCGACCGTACAGGCGTTTGTAAAAAGTGTTCTGTCCGACCAAAAGCTCTGGCTGGCTGATCTCAGTACGTTGCCGGGATTTGTTGAAACAGTTGCCGACGATCTTAGTTCGATGCTTACATCCGGTGTTGAAAAAACGCTGGAGAAAGCGCTCGCTTAACATCCCGGCCTATTGGCCAGCCCAAAATAACTCCTGTCAGAAAGCATCTGGCAGGAGTTATTTTTTTACATAACGTTTCATTTCGATAACACTTTAAGGTTTAGGTGGTTACAGGCAATAAACCCTGACCGTATGAAAACTCTTTCCCTATGGGCCAGTCGGCATACCCCGCTGGCGATTGGCCTTATTATGTTTGGTGAGCTAACCAACGGGGTCAACGCTATACTTTTAGGAGCGAGTCTATTTAATGATCTTCCCCCGCTCTGGCTATATATCAGCTTGTTATTAATTATCAGCCTGATTCTATCCATCCATATACAGACAACACATTCAGAAGATGGCTATTCCTACTGGTCCGTACGCCGATGGGCTTTTACGGCTTTTGTAGGAAGTTTCCTGTTATTTAGTCTGTTAGGTGGCCTATGGGCGCATCGCGTCAAGTATTCAGACGCAACAAGTATTGTGCTGGGTAGTCGACAAATAACGGTTGTTAACGATAGCCTCGCCCGGCCCGATAGTGTCCGGCAACCTGCTCATTCAGTCGCAAAAGCCAGGTTAACGCGAGCAGACAACACGAATCCTCCACGCATCATGTATATACTCCTGGGAATAGCAGGGATAGCGGTAGCCTATGTACTAGCAGGTTTGGCATGTAATGTTCTCTGTGCCGGTTATGGTTTTGGAGCCCTGTTGACCTTTTACCTCGGCCTCGGCGGACTGGCGGGCTCTTTTTACTACTTCAGTAAAGCTTTTCAGCGTTCGCCTAAACGACGACAGGATATGACGGCCGATGAACGGAAGCGCGACAGTCGGCGCTTCTGGCTTTCCTGGCTGACGCTGATTGTTGTTGCGACGGTAACTTTACTCATCTCCGCCGACAATTAATTGGTTACAGAGTCAGGCTAATTTCTTTCATAAATAATGCACTATTGACACATGAAAAAGCGGGTTTTGTAGACCCGCTTTTTTTAGTTTATTGCTTGACCACTTTCCAGTTGGCCGCTCGGCCATCCTGCGTTTCAATGTGCAGAACATAGGATCCCGAAGGCAGGCCCCGCATATCCCACTGTTCCCTGAATGATCGCCCTGCAAGGTTTTTTTGACGAATGTCGCGCCCTTGTTCATCGCGTAATTGAAGTCGGGCCAATGGCGCAGTACCCGCCTTTAATTCAATCGTTATCTGGTCAGTTACTGGATTTGGGTATACGCTAATTCCTTCCAACAGAAGCGGCTCATTGGCCAATGCCAGCGCGCTGATCACCATGGAGTTTTTGATAGTACCCGTAGCACAGTTGGCATCGCTCAACCCAGTGATCGATAAGCTGTAGTTCGTTGGCTGATTGGCTTTAAGGCTCACTACATAAGGCGAATTATCGGCGCGTATAATCTGATTGTCCCAACGTGTAAACTGCCAGGGTGTTGATCCCGTTAATGTAATAGAAACAAGTGCACTGTCGCCGAGTGGGAACGTAAGCTTATTACTACTGAGCTCAGCAGTAGGTAATGCCGACACAGTGATCTGAAGTGAGTCGCGTGTGCGCACAACGGGTTGGGAGGCTTCCAGAAAGAACACATACTGACCAGGGGTAAATGTATTCGATATGGGCATCGACACCGTACCCCCCCGAACCGTAGCGGGTAAGGTCGTTGTTTTACCAGCCGATTTCACCACAAACCAGTATTGATTTGGGTTGACTACCTTTCCTTGTACGCCATATCCGACCGTCAGTGAATCGCCGGGGCAATAAACCGTTTTGCCAGTTTGCATTAGGGAAAGTTTGGGTAAGACGGTCACTGACAGAACGGTATCGGCTCCGGCACAACTTCCAGTATAGCACCGCGCCCGATAGGTGGTGTTGACTTCGGGTTTTACGAGCAGTTGATTAGTTCCCCGAACCAGACGGTTCGTGACCGTTTCGGTTTCGCTGGCCCATGACCAGATCACGTCGGAGCAGCCAGCCGCCTGAAGTGTAGCACTCTCGCCAATTTCAATGGTCTGCTTAGAGACTGTCAGGGTTGGTGTAGCCACATTTGCGCAGGCGCTGTACCGTATTACCTGATAGGCACTGCCGCTAAACCACAGATTGCCGTTGATATCAGCGCTCATGGTACCTATGTCATTTAGCGGCATAGTCGTTATTTTCTTCCAGCTAAGTCCATCATATTTAAAGATTCCACGAGGAGACGCGTTATCGATTACATATAAATTTCCCAATGGATCGCTGGCCATATTATTGACATACGAAATAGGCATTGTGCTATTTTGGCTGAATGTCGTCCAGGTTTGCCCATCATATCGGGCCAGTGGTGGAAATGAGAAGGTCAAATCTAACTGCGACACCCACAGATTACCTAATCCATCGATAACTATGCGATTGAGGTACTTTCTCAGTTGTGGTGTATTATCAGCATTAAATACCTGAGTGGTGCGGGTTAGGGTGTTCAATCGTACCAACTCATACGGCGCAGTAGCGCTGCTACCGTTATATTGTAGTATCCAAACTATGCCCGCCCTGGCCACCGTCTGATTTATACCCCGATTTTCGGGAGCGGTATAGAACTTCGCCAGTGTATCGGCTTTCTGCTCATAAATAGCATTGTAGCTATGAAATAACTTAGGTGAAAGGCTAATCGATGAATAATTAGCGTTCGTGTTATATACCACTGCTTCAGTCAAGTCGACGGTTTGTTCGGCAATTTTCCCTAACTGATAGTACGGCACCGCAAAGGAGTTCTTAAAAACGTTAACTGATTTTCGATTTGCCAGCCAAACATTGCCCTGATCGTCAGTCGTCAAGATGGCCCCCACATTGCCGATTTTGCCATTGGTGTTTTTAGGCGTATAGAAACGTATTGTTAAACTATCCAGGCTGATTCGTGCGAGGCCGTTGGCCGTACCGATCCAGGCGGCCGTTGGCGACAGTACCAGCGCCCCTACATTACTGCCCACTGGCCAGTCTGGATTATGTATGTTGTTTATAAACGACCAGCCATCCGGCATTTTGGCGCTACCTGTTTTGAACGGTATAACCGTCCGTGTAAGAAGCCCTGTCGGATAATCCAGTATGTGCGTATTCCATTCTTCTACCTTAATGTAATACTGCGTGTTGGGCTGTAGGTTTTCGGCCATTCCAAGCGCGAAATAATAGCTCATGGTATTGGTAGTCGTTCGGGCTGATATTGGTTTGGCAAATGTCGTATCAGTTGCCAACGTCATCTGAATCTCTGTATGGTCGTGGGGTTTATTAAAAACATATGGAAACGTTAACGGAGCAGCATTGTTTGCCAAAAACGGTAGCCAAATATTATACGATGCCGGATTAATCACAAACCGACCTATTGCCGACCAGGGGCCTTTCGTATTACCCACAATCGCTCTGGTTCTCCATAAAACTGTTCCTCTACGGTTCAAACTGACCGTAAAGGAGGCCGTTGATGTTGAAATAGCCGATGAGTATTTAAAGAGCGGGTCCGTTGACTGTGTAAACTGCATCTCGTAACCCGTAGCAATTTCCACAGGTTGTACCGCCATCTGGCAAATACCGTTATTGTAAGGGATTAACCGCTGATCCTGCGTTGGTACCAGCAGAATAGGGGGAGCAACTCCAACCACTACACGCTGCAATTGACAAATAGTTGACCAGGCTGAAGTACCTAATCTGTTTACAGATCGAACCCGAACATAGTATGTTTGCCCCACTGCCAGTTTGCTCATGGTATAACCATTCACCTGAGTGGTGTCGCTGATGATTTTTTGCGCGAAATCAACATCGCTGGCAACCTCCACATCGTACCGTTCGGCCATCGCCTGACCATTCCAGTACATAAATGGTATACCCGACAGCGCCAATTGAGTGGGCAACACGGGTGCCTGGTTAGCGGCCGACAGTTTAGGCAGGCTCTTCACTGCGTAATCAGTCATTAACGCCTGACAAAGGGGATGAAACGTTATGTTGAGTGCATTATTTACCACCTGACAATAGCTCATGATAGTACCCTGGATCGTTTGCAGAGCCCCCGTATAACAATCACCTTCAGCAGTTGAGCAATAATCGATAGGGCCACCGGGCCACGAACAGTTGTGCGTATGGGGTGAACCAAAACAATGGCCCAATTCATGAGAAAGTGTCGAAAGATCAGTTCCATTAGCCGATATAGCCTGATTACCACCACCCAAACCACCTGCTCCCGTTACGGATTTGGTTGGGAAATACACCCGCTTATCGTAGGGAATCTGATTGAACTGGGTAGCCCATTTATTCGAAAAAATTGTAGATAGCCTGAACATATC
This sequence comes from Spirosoma aerolatum, assembly GCF_002056795.1. Classification (NCBI taxonomy): domain Bacteria; kingdom Pseudomonadati; phylum Bacteroidota; class Cytophagia; order Cytophagales; family Cytophagaceae; genus Spirosoma; species Spirosoma aerolatum. The sequence continues at coordinate 5,107,464 of NZ_CP020104.1, forward strand.
CAGTTCCCCCCGATACGGATCAGCCTCGGTATCTTTCCAGATATGGAAATAAACAACGACCAGCTGGGTATTGATTTCACGCTCGAAAATCTTCGATGCCTGCTCAATCCGTTCCAGAAAATAACTTCGTATTCGGTTGGTATCTTTCTCAAATTCCAGATACGTGTCAGAATCAATTTCTACGGCAATTCGGCATACATTCCGTTCACCAGCCGCTTTACGCGCGTTTTGTGCTGCCATCAGGCGAGGCAATTGCCCCATCAGCCGAATGGTACTATCAGGGAGATTTCGGTCGTCAACTCCGCAAGTGAGAGGTGTTTGTGCAGTAGCAAATGTGGTTAAGCAAATTAGCAAACCCGTAAAGACAATAGTGTATATATTTTTCATTAAAGCACAATAAGTAAACTACTCTGTGCTTTGACGATAATTAAACAAAAACGTCATTATTACTTACTAAAAGAGTCAGTCTGAGATAAAAAAAATACGGCACCAGGTATTAGTTGGTGCCGTATCTTACACGAGAAACAAATAGCTTACAGAAATGCCCGAATTTTCTCAGCTGTAGCGGCCAGCTCTTCCTGAGTCGGCTTCAGTTTATTGTGAAAATTCATGTCGGCCATCGAGTTGAGCGGAATCAAATGGACGTGAGCGTGCGGCACTTCCAGACCGACCACAGCTACGCCAATGCGCTTACAGGGAATCGCTTTCTCAATTGCTGGAGCAACCTTTTTGGCAAAAGCCATCAACCCCATATACAATGTATCGTCCAGATCGAACAGATAATCAACTTCTTTTTTCGGAATCACGAGCGTATGCCCCATAGCCGTAGGCATGACATCCAGAAAAGCCAGATACTCGTCGGTTTCAGCAATTTTATGCGCCGGAATCTCACCAGCCACAATTCGGGAGAAGATAGAAGCCATAGTTTCTTCTAGTCATTAGTAGTTAGGAGCGAGGAGTGAAAATGGCTGACGCATTTATTACTCTGGCGTCAGCCATTCTCTCTCCTCGCTCCTAACTACTAGCTACTTTTTATCGTCCAATCTCAATTACTTCAAACTCCATAATACCGGCAGGTACCTTAATTTCGGCGACATCTCCGACCCGCTTGCCCAGCAGCCCTTTTCCGATAGGTGAACTCACGGAGATACGACCCGCCTTCAAATCGGCTTCTTCTTCCGATACCAGCGTGTAGGTTACCACAGCGCCGTTTTTCTTGTTCTTGATTTTAACCTTCGACAGTACCGACACCAGCGATGTATCGATGGTCGACTCGTCTAGAACACGTGCATTGGAAAGCACTTCTTCCAGCTTCGATATTTTCAGCTCATGAAGACCCTGCGCATCCTTAGCGGCATCATACTCAGCGTTTTCGCTAAGATCACCTTTATCACGGGCTTCGGCAATCTGACGGGCAATAGCCGCCCGGCCTTTGGTTTTCAACTCATTTAATTCCGCCTTGAGCCGGTTGAGTCCTTCCTCGGTGTAGTATGAAATCTTTCCCATAATCCATTAATACTTACGCGTTATTCACATTGGTTTAGCCTACTCCTTAAAACAAAAAGAACGGTACACCGACCGTTCTGCAACCAAATTGGTTTTCTTTGCAGACGCGTCAGAGTCGCCGTCGGATACCCGAAGCAAGCGATTCAGGAATATAAAAAATGGTTCGTCGCATAGGCTGTGCCAGTAAGCGGCTAATCATGTTCTACTGTCATGCGGTTGGAGCAGCGCATTGATGAGACAAAAATAGAAAGAGTTCTGCGCTATATCAACACATAGGCAATTGACCTATTAAAAACTGATTTACTGATTCATGTCGACACCCCTTCGCATCATATTCATGGGCACACCCGATTTTGCCGTTGCCAGCTTACAAAGACTGCTCGGAGCGGGTTACCAGGTTGTTGCCATTGTTACGGCTCCCGACCGCCCATCGGGCCGTGGTTTGCAACTAACTCCCTCTCCGGTTAAGAAAGCCGCCGAGGCCGCCAATTTACCAGTCCTGCAACCCGAAAAACTCCGCGACCCCGCCTTCCTGGAACAACTCGCCAGTTATCAGGCCGATTTGCAGGTAGTAGTCGCCTTTCGAATGCTTCCCGAAGTGGTCTGGGCGATGCCTACTATAGGAACGTTTAACCTGCATGGCTCATTGTTGCCGCAATACCGGGGAGCAGCCCCCATCAACTGGGCCGTCATCAATGGCGAAACCGAAACGGGCGTTACAACTTTCTTCATCGAAAAAGAAATTGATACGGGGCAAATGATTTTTCAGGACCACGAACCCATCTACCCCAGCGACACGGCGGGAACCGTACATGACCGACTGATGGAACGAGGAGCTAATCTGGTGGTAAAAACGGTGAAAGCTATTGAAGCTGGAGACTATCCGCGGATTCCCCAACCCGCAGCCGATACCCTGAAACCGGCTCCTAAACTCAGCCGCGAAACCACCGAGATCAACTGGAATCAATCGGTTCACGCGATTCGAAATTTCGTACGGGGCTTATCGCCCTACCCGGCTGCCTGGACACTGATCAATGGTAAAGTATTTAAACTGTATGAGGTTTCGGTTGCCAATGAATCTCCATTTGCTGCTGACCCAGGTCAGGCGTATTCCGACAATAAAAAAACGATTTTGGTACGAACTGCCGATGGCTGGCTGCAAATTGACTCGCTCCAGGCCGAAGGCAAACGACGCATGACTGCCGAGGAGTTTTTACGGGGGAATAAGCTTTAAGGATTAGCCATTCATTTTCATGCCCATTCGTTTCATTGATAGTCATTTGGTCGTCATTTATCGTATTACCTTGTGGAAATGGTACTCCAATAAATGGCTATTAATAGCTACCAAATGACAATGAAGGCCAACTTAACTCGGTTACCCATCATGAAATTAATCCTAACCAGCCTCTTGCTCACGCTCGCAACCCAGATTGCTTTAGCCCAAACCGAAACCTATGCCGAAAAGCTGGGGTTCCCAAAGGGTAAAAAGGTCGTTATTTTACACGTCGATGACGCGGGGATGAGCTATGACTCAAATATCGGAACGATCAACGCTATTGACAAGGGCATTGCCAATTCCACCAGCGTTATGATGCCCTGTGGATGGGTGCCTCATTTCTTTGCCTATCTGAAAGAACATCCCAATGTCGATGCGGGTGTCCATCTGACGCTCACCTCCGAATGGAAAAACTACCGTTGGTATCCCATCGTTGGTCGTGATAAAGCACCGGGGCTCTACGATGGCCAGGGTAGTTTCTGGCCCGAAGTAGCCGATGTTGTCGCCCATGCTACACCCGATGAAGTAGAGGCCGAAGTTCGGGCCCAACTGGCTCGGTATCGGTCATTCGGGTTTCAGCCTACCCACATGGATTCGCACATGGGCACGCTGTTCGAACCTAAATTTATTGAGCGCTATGTAAAAGTGGCTATCGACGAAAAAATCCCGATTCTGTTTCCCGGTGGCCATGCGGCACTCATCAGCAAAACGAATCGACTGGCCGCGCCTATGCAGCAAATGGCCCGACAATTGGGCAAACAGCTCTGGGACGCGGGATTACCGGTACTCGATGACCTGGATGGAAGCATCACCAGTTTGAACCTGCCTGCCGGAGCCAAAGACTCGGATTTACAAAAATTCAAAACCCAGAAATTCATCGAACTGTTGAACACTGTACAGCCAGGTTTAACCTACATCATCATGCACTGCACTGCCCCTACGCCAACGTTTGATTTGATCAGTAGTTCGGGGCAATCGCGGAAGGGCGATATGCTGGGCATGATGGACCCAGTTCTCAAAGCTTATATCGAGAAAGAGGGCATCATTGTAACCACCTGGCGGGAATTAATGGAACGACGGAAAAAATTGTGAAAGAGTGAAGGAGTGAAATCCGTTGTGAACTCATTCACTCTTTCACTCTTTCGCTCTTTCACTCTTTCACTCTTTATGAAAATAAGTCTCATTTCCGCAGTGGCGGAAAACGGCGTTATCGGCCGGAATAATGAATTACCGTGGCATCTGCCCGATGATTTTGCTTTTTTCAAGCGTAAAACAAGCCATCATCCCATTATTATGGGACGAAAATCATTGGACTCGCTAGGAAAACCCTTGCCCAATCGCACCAATATTGTGATAACCCGTAACGCCGATTTTAGTGTTCCGAGCGTTACGGTTGTGCATACGCTGGACGAAGCCCTTGGCGAAGCAAAGGCTATCAACCAAGTCGAAATTTTCGTGATTGGCGGGGCTGAAATCTATAAACTAGCTTTACCCGTCGCCACTACCCTATACCTGACCGAAATCCACCAGGCTTACGAGGGTGATGCTTATTTCCCCACTTTCGACAAAACCGAATGGCGTGAAGTCAGCCGACACCACCACCCCGCCGACGAACGGCATGCGGTTTCGTTCGACTTTGTGGAGTATGAACGAGTGGCTTAATAACCTATCATCCGTATAGTAACATAGATTGAATTTGGCGATTTTGTCATCCCGACGCAGGAGGGATCTGCAGGCAAACCAATTGAATAGTTAGTCTGCGCAGATCCCTCCTGCGTCGGGACGACAAAAATCCAGCTAACTCTCTCAATTAATTTATCACAGCCACACTCATTTCCGGGTGGTCAATATCGTGGGGCCGCTTGGGCTCATCACCTCGGCGTTATCTTCCGCTGTAATAAAAATGTCGGCGGGTTTGGCAATGGATGTGGCTTTCAACCGCGCTTCGAGTGCACGCCCGGAAGGCACTAACTGCCCCAGTTTATTGACCGGATCGTTACCCGACTCCATCCAGACTATGTAAGTATTCGATGGCGGACTAAGCTTTTTGGGCTCGGCCAGATTTCGCACGTTTACATTGACGACGTAGTTTTTGTTTTTATCCTTTCGAACGCCAACTTTCCCCGAAGCCGATGGAACAATCGACGAATCGGTGAAGACCAGTTGAGGAGTACAGGCGCTAACGGCCGCAGCTACGTATAAAGTAATGAGAATAGATCGGATCGTTTTCATGACGTTACCAATTAGTTAGTCTGTTAACCGATCCGATTATCTAGATGTTTGGCCGTTAATCGCTCATTAATCTCCTTTTCGATTAGCTTAGCTTCTTGCCTTCAGCTTCCAGGAGCGCTTTGGTTCGGCGAATTCCTTCCCCCTCAGCCATCCCTTCTCCTTCGAACTCTACCCCAATGTATCCTGTAAATCCAGCCGCTTTCACCAGTTTCAGCATGCGTCCATAGTCGATCTTGGTTTCAATACCCTTTGCATCGAAACCGTAACTTTTGGCGCTCACCCCACCTTTGGTATACGGTAGCATTTCGGCCACTCCTTTATATCGGTCATACGGGCGCTCGCAGGCCTTTTCGGTACTTCCCCAATCGTGCGACTGGCAGAAATTGCCAAAATCGGGCAATAAACCACAATTCGATTTGCTCACCCCCTTAGCCACCGAAGCCATCCAACTGCCATCGGATGAGTAGCCGCCATGATTTTCGGCTACCACATTCAATCCTAATGGTTTAATTCGGTCGGCTAGTTCCCCCATACTGTCAATGGCTCGCTTCCGCACCTCATCGACTGCATCTTTATTTTGCAGGTTGACCCGAATAGTTTTACAACCCAGAAACGTAGCCGCTTCTGCCCAGGCATAATGTCGGTTTATGGAATCGGCTCGTTTGGCAGCATCGGCATCGACCAGACTGCCTGCTGTATCGATCATAATCAAGTGATTCACGACACCCTCGTTCTGGCTCCTTTTGAGCAGTTCTTTCAGATAAGCCGGTTCATTTTTCACAAACTGATCGACGTACTCGACAGCCGTTATTCCAAAATCACGTCGGGCGCGAGTCGGGAAATCGAGGGTTGTCGTCTCCTTTTTGGCCAAAGCCCGATGCAGTGACCACTGCGCCAGCGAAATCTGAAAAAATAAATCTTTGGGTGCTTCTACATCCAGATCCGGAATGAAGGGCAATGCAGATAAGGCACCAAGCTGGCCTAAAAACTGACGACGAGTAGGATTCATGGTTGACTTTTTATTGTTTATCGTACTACTTCGCACTCAAAACCGACTGCTTATACTTAGCTGTTCGCGCATCGCGGATGACCCCTTTCCAGTTCAGGCCAAAGCCGAAATCGTAGGTGTTCCCTTCCGAATCTTTGTAACAACTCATATCGCGGGGAACGTCTTCGGCTTGTGCTTCTACCGTTTTCATGTCGGCTGGCATTTGCATGGGCAACAGGGCCGAAGGTTCATGTACTCCGGTCAGAATATCCATCAAGGCCTGATCCTGCACACCGAAATGGACCAGGATTGCGTTCGACTGGCCTTCAAACTCGCTGACCACCGTTGGGTTCGACATATTCAGCGCGACAATCACGGGTTTTCCGTTCATTTTGGCATAGGTTTCCTTGACCATGTTCAGATCGGTAGAGTTGATGGTCTTCGCCGTTTTGCCGTTGTACGTCCGGTTGGTGAATGTTTCCATCGGGTCGCCACCGGCCATACTGGGATCGCGGGTACCCTTAGCCGTGTAATCGCCGTATTGCAGACTGACGGGAACATAGCCCGTACCACCCGCTTTGGCATCGGCGCTGTTGTAGCCACCACCCGAGTTCGGGCTTTGGATAAACACCAGTGCATAATCGGCTTCGGCCGGATTATCCGTTATATTGAAATATTTCTTGACAATGTTCAGATTGACCGGATAGGCCAGTTTTTCCGGGGTTTCCATACCGAGGAAATTCCGGCCAGCGGGTGTAAACTGTTTCGGAATATAGACCGTTTTGCCTTTCGCGAGCGGCAGCGCTTTCGCCTTGTTTTTCAGCATCACCACCGATTCCAGTTGGGTCTGATAGCCTACTTTCATATACTCGGGTGTTCCCACCGATTTCTGAGACACCTGTGGGTCTAGATATGGATTCTCGAACAACCCAACCCGGAAAATATTCCTGAGCAACCGAACGGCCGATTGTTCGAAACGGGTACGCATAAACGATTCACCGTGCTCTTTTACGCCCATTTTGTAGGCTTCCATCACCGGGCCGGATTCATTGTTCCCGCCGAACTGATCAACGCCATTCATCAGGATTTTGTAGTGTCGCTCGGCTACTGTCAGTTTTTCAACACCCCACGATTTGCCCGTCAGGAAAACATCGACAGCAGTTTCGTCGGCGGTAATCAGCCAGTCGGTGCAGACAACCCCATCGTAGTTGTATTTGGTCCGCAGCAGGTCGTGAATGATGTATTTGCTGTAACTGTTGCCTACGTTCTCGCCATACTTTTTATCCTGACCGTATGAGATGGTATAATACGGCATCACAGCCGCTGCCGTACCGGTTTTCCCGTTCAGTTTAAAGGCTCCGTTCAGGAATGGAATAAACGCCGTTTCGAAATTTTTTCCGGGATAGACGGCGTATTTACCGTACCCATAGTGGGCATCACGTCCACCTTCGCCCGAACCCCCACCCGGCCAGTGCTTCACCATCGCATTAACGCTGTGATAACCCCAGCCCCCCGTAATTTCGTTGGCTCCGTACGACGTCTGAAAACCATCAATGTAGGCACGGGCCATGTCGGTTGCCAGTTGTGGGTCTTCGCCAAAGGTACCACTGACACGATTCCAGCGCGGATCAGTGGCCAGATCGACCTGGGGCGACAAAGCCGTAGCAATGCCCAGCGCCCGGTATTCAGTGGCCGCAATCTGCCCAAACCGTTTTACGGCGTCGGGATTGAACGTAGCGGCCAGCCCCAGCGAACCAGGCCACATGGAAATGGAGCCACCCGCCCCTGCGTTGTATTCGGCATCGGCGCGGGTGCCATGCCGGGGGTCCGAACTGCTGTTGATCGGTATGCCCACACCAATCCCTTCGACCAGAGCCTGGGCGTTGTTGTTCCATTCAGCAGCAATTTCAGGACTTTGTACCGATGTAATGAGTACGTGCCGAAGGTTATCGTTGGTCAGAAACGCCTTTTGCTGGTCCGACAGATCAGATGCTTTGACGCCACTTTGCGCAAATATTTTTCCGCCGTAGGTACCGGCAAATGGACCACCCGCAGCCGCCGGAATCGGTTGGTGACGGCTATAGAGCATCAGTCCGGCAATCTGGTCGATGGTCATTTTTGAGGCTAAATCCTTCGCCCGTTCATCAACCGACAACCGCCAGTCTTCGTACTTATCCAGTTTGCCGTTTTTGTTCAGGTCTTTGAAGGCAAACCCCTTATCAGTCAGCAGTTTCACACCCGATGCTGTCGAGTAGCCGATGGTTTTACCACCTTTGTTGGTGACTTTCGTCCAGTTTCCGACTTTCGTTTCGGTCCAGTTCTGGCCACATGCGGCCGATGCCGTCAACAGAGTCAACAGGCCGAAGGTAATGTTCTTTGTTCTCATAGGTTTGGTAGGTATTCTAAATAGATGTCAATCAATTAAACCGCAAGGGCGCGAAGACGCAAAGAAATAGTTCTATCGCCTATTCTTTGCGTCTTCGCGCCCTTGCGGTTCACTATTCTTCTGCATAAAGATTAACTCAGCAATTTCAGCGCTGCTACCCGCAACACGACAGGTCCGACCAGGCCGGAGTCCAGAAGTGGCGAGTCTTTGGTGTAGTGTTTCCAGGTCGTGAACGTTACGCGCCCGTCGGCGGGTTTAGGCTTTCCTTCTTTATACCAGGCCGGCAACTCAACAATAGCCCCGCTGCTTAGGCTGGCAAATCCACTAGCCCCACCACCCGGTGTAAACTTATCGGGATCAGGCAAGTATTCATCGCCAATCAGTCGGTTCGGCCATAAATTGGTTACGCTAATTTCCAGCGTATTGTTGCCAGCCTGCACCGCTTCGGAAATATCTATCCGGTAGGGACGTTTCCAAAAGGTGCCGAGCGCTTTCCCATTGACCGATACACTGGCGAGTACCTCCACCCTACCCAGATCCAGAAACAACCGCCGTCCTGATGAACCCGGTAGCAGCGTGGTCGGTATCTGAACCGTTTTGACGTAGGTCGCCGTACCGGAAAAATGCTTTACCCCTGGCTGCTCATGAGTATTCAGTGGAATCAGGCTGTCTAACGTGATCTGTTCGGGAGCCCCCATATTGGCCGGAAAGCGAACCTGCCAGCTACCTGTAATTTCCACTGGCGGATTAATTCCGGCAACGGCCATTGGTGTACTACGTCCTGCTGTATCGCGTGCAACATATTGTCCATTCTGCCAGAACAGTAGCCCACTTTCCCCATTGGCTGCCATTTCGACGGTAGGGGTAGCCGTTGATTCAAGACGTTGCTGCGCTGCCAACTGACGGATACGGTCGTCCGATGCGGCTTCCATGAGCAATTGCGGTTCGGTCATATCGCCATTGTAAAACGAAGCCCCATCGCTCAGGTAGGCTTTACTGATTCCGGGATGAACGATGTCCGTTCCCAATTTTCCCTGCTGAATGAGTTTGCCGTTCACATAAATCGCCGGGATACCGTCTTTATAGACCACCGCTATATGGCTCCAGCCCGAAATGGGTGTTTGGGCCGACATCCGAAAAACGGGCATACCAGTCGTTCGTTCCCAAATCGCCACGCCATTTCGCCCGATGGTTAGCCCGCAGGCAGCATGACCAGCTCCGTATAGATCTGTGCCTGAAGGGGGATAGATGGCGTAATAATCTGTCCAGGGCCCTTTTACGTTTTCCAGCAATCCTCCGGGAGCCAGCATGATATTCAATTCCGGCTTGGCCCACAAACTAATCGTAAAGGTATTGGAAACGTCTTTGTATAGCCTGCGGGTCGGAATCGGGAAAGGTTTGGTACTCAATACGGTTTCTGCCCCTTTGCTGATGGCTTGCAGCGTTTTTTTGGCAGGTGTTCGAAATACGACGAACACAGAACCCGACGGGTCGAACTGCACAGGTACACGGGTTTGTCCGGCCACGGTTTCGTAGATCGGCATGGGCGTCATTTTCCCCGTCGAAGCATCCCAGCGTTCAGGCTGTTTGCCCGCTACCCGGAACGTACAGACCGTTTCTTCGACCGTCCGACGCTGGTTGGCCAGAAAGTACACCTGTACCTCGCCAATTCGTCGGTGTATCCATGTAATGGGCGCATCACCGGAACGAGACGTCACTTCCACATCGGGCCTGATCGCCAATAGGTTGAGCACTGCCGGGATAGACTGCCCCCAGAACACACGCCCTTTGCCGAATTTGTTTTCTGTTATCGTCGTCCCGTTGATAGGCCCCCAGATATCGGTCAAAAGTTGCTTAAACTCGGTATAGCCTTCCGAATGTCGATGCAAACCGAGCGTTGTTTCAGGCTTTTCGCCCACGATAACCAACCCTTCTTTTATGTAGTCCCGCAGTTTTCGGAGCAGTGGCAGACTCAACGCTTTATGATTCTGAAGTACCAGGACCCGGTAACTCATGCCATCGGGCAGCACCAGCTTTCCATCCTGAACACGAGTGCGTTTCAGGAGTGTTTCGCCATTGATGAGATCGTAATCGTAACCCTGTGGTGGTGTTGGCGTGAGTTCGTGCGACTCTACTTTGGTGTACTGATTTCCATCTTCTCCTGTAAAATAGGCCAGGTCGGCCACAAACAGTCCCTGCTGCAGCAAGCTTTGGCATCGGGCCAGGTAATCCAGCCACGCCCGCCCCTGATGCCACCAGGTCGTTGTCCGGTCGAAGTGGATACCCCAGGGGCCCATTGTCATACCCGGCACGGCGGTTGGATGGGGCTGATGTGCGTATCGGTGAAAAATAATCCGGTTCAATCCCTGGGTAAACATCCGGTCGCCCAGTGCTTTCATACCGAAAGGGTATTCCTGCCAGCGAGCCGATTCGGGCTCTCCCGTAAAGGCTTCGGCTCCAACCAATTGTGGATTAGCGGGTGTACCTCCACCGGCGTTTTTACCGTTGATATGAGCAATGGATGCTGCCAGTTTGGTCGTCCGGCGCATGGTCCAATTGTTCTGAAACAACGACGACAGCCCATGCCAGAACTCGCCCATGTTGACATCGACTCGTGCCCCAATCTGCATTTCTTCCATCGGGCCACGGTCATACGGCTCGGCATAAGCAACGATACCCTGCTGATGGCACAACTCCGTGAATCGGGCGTAATAATGATCGGCCATCAGATCGGCCAGTACACGGCGAAAATCCCAGAGGAACCGCTCAGTGAGGTCTACGTTTTCCACAATACGGCCCGTCAGCGCTGGTAAATAAGCCAGCAGTGAATCGCCAACCCGTTTCTGAAACTCCTGCGGAAGCTGGGCCGTCCAGTTCTGCATACCCACCTCATAGCTGTCAATCAACAGACCCACCTTGCCTTTCCGGGCCAGCGGTTTGAGTGTCGGCAACAGGTTTTCCATCATCCGGTTAAAATGGAAATCGATGGCAGCCGGATTGTATTTATCGCATTCGAGACCGATTCCCGTATCGGGTGCCGAACGGTTCAGCTCGCCTTTGGGCGTGTAACCGACCCGTAAAACAGTCCAGTTTCCGGAAGGGGCATCCCAGCGTAACGAACCATCTTTATCCATGAATTTCGTCAGATCGACAATCGAAGACAGCTTAATAGCTGCTTTTCCTGCCGCTTCCGAATCATCCGTTACGCCCATTGCCCCGAAGACCATATTCGTTTTCTTCCGCCAATCGGCAAGTCGGGCCGTTCCAGAAAACCGTAACTGCGAAAAATGCCGCGCCCCAGGCGACGAAATGCGGAAATATCGTGCCTTTGTCGGCGCAAACTCAATAATTGTCAATGCCTCATCCGCCGAACGTCCTGCGCTCCCTGAAGCTACCTTGCGAAACTGCGTACCATCGTCCGACGCTTCCAGTGTAAGCTGAGGCCCTCCTCCAAAGCCACCTCCACCCGAAGGCGCTTTCCCGACGGGTTTGCTGACAAAAGCGATTGACTGAGCTTCGTAAGGCGCCTTAAACTCAAGCAGTATCGTAGCTGGCTGACCTTCAGCACTCGGCTGTACAGTCAGTCCTTCTCCTCCGGCCAACTGCTCCGCTGGCTTCGAATCAGCTCCACCAGTAGCTGTGATTTTAGTAATCAGCGAGGCTAGTGATGCTTCACCGGGGAGCGATGGGTAGGCCAGCACCGTCACATCGCGGTAGTAGTTCAGTTTTGCGGGCGGTCTGGGCAGTGAGATCGTTACCGGCTGACCACCTGCCAGATACGCTTCGCTCCAGGTCACCTCCTGCATGGCCAGCTCGGGCGTGATCCAGGGCCCACCACTCGACGACCAGCCGGGGCAATTGTGCATGGTAAACTCCAGACCCAGCCGATCGGCCTCTTTCATGGTGTGCTGTTTCAGGCTCAGCCATTCAGGACTTAGGTATACCACTGGACCTTTCGGTATACCTGTTCCAGCATCGAAATTCTGAAAGCCTCCCAGCCCGATTTGTTGCATGGCTTCCAGATCGCGGGTGATGCCGTCGGCTGTTACATTGCCATTCATCCAGTGCCACCAGACCTGTGCCCGCGCCGACATGGGCGGATTGACAAAGGCATCGACAAACGATTCAGCCGCCTTGGTATCAAGGATAGATGGCTTTTGCTTGAATTCAATGATGCCTGCCGGAGTAACCAGTGCCGCTAAACCAGCCGTAGCGGTATTCTTTAAAAAGGTTCGTCGTTTCATGAAGGGTGGGAGTCGAATTTATTCACCGCGAGGGCGCAAAGGCGCAAAGAATTAGCAGACTTTAATTCTTTGCGCCTTTGCGCCCTCGCGGTGAATAAATCGTGTTTATTTAAACAGCATTGGAGTGTACTCATTCAGGTATTGCCGCCAGTTGATCCAGGTGTGGCCGCCCGACGATTCCTTATACTGGTATTTGATGTTGTGTTTATCCAGCAGAGCCAGTGTCTTTTTATTGGCATCCATCACAAAATCATCCTTACCAATGCTTACCCAGAAGAGCTTCTTGCCTTTGTTGAAATTGGGATCGTTGAGCACTTTGGCGTATTTGGTATCTGCTTCATCTGCCGTTGCGCCGAAGAAACCAGAGCTAAACACACCTACGTAGTTGAATAACTCGGGATGCGTTAAGGTTACGTCCAGCGTCTGGAAGCCCCCCATAGACAGCCCGGCAATGGCACGGTTTTCCGCATTGGGCAGGGTGCGGTAGTTCTTCTCCACATACGGCATCACCTCTTTCAGCAGTTCGCTCGAAAATAGGTCGCGCAATTGATTCATCATCTGCGCATTAGGCATACCGTTCATGGGTGGCAGCGGCATACTGCCATTCGGCATAACCACAATCATGGGTTTCGCTTTTCCGGCTGCAATCAGATTGTCCAGAATGAAACCAGCCCGCCCGATTGTATTCCAGCCCGAATCGTCATCGCCCCCGCCATGCAGGAGATAAAAAATGGGGTATTTTGTGTTGCCTTTTTCGTAGCCCGGTGGCGTGTATACATGCATCCGGCGCATCATGTTCAGCGTGTTCGACGAATACCACACCTCCCGCACTTCGCCATGCGGCACCGCTTTGTTATCTTCAAATGCGGTTTCCGGGCCCGGTACAGCCATCATATTTTCCAGACTACTGATTCCCTGCTTGATAACCGGATTTTTAGGATCCATTGTCCGTACGCCGTCGACCATCAACGTATATGAATAATAGTCAGGCTTTAGTGGGCCAATCAGAACCGACCACACCCCCTGCTCATTCTTCTTTAAGCTTAGCGGTTGCGGATTCGACAGGAAGTCACCCCCAACGGTTACTTCGCTCGCTTTAGGGGCATAAATCTGAATCAGAACCCGCTTATCGGCCAGCACATTGGGCGATTTAAGGGTGTCGTTGGGCGTTGGCGTTCGCTGTGCCATTTGCGCCATTGCCAGCGGGGCCATAAAAACCGTACATACAGCCGTGCACAGAAGTTGTTTGGAGAAACGCATAATTGGGTTGGGAATGTAAATACAGAATGAACAATGGATAATGAAGAATGAATAATGGAAGAGCCGACAATGATTATACATTGTTCATTTTACATTATCCATTAACTAGTTATTTGCTGCGCCAGAGAGCAGGCAAAAGCTTATAATACAACAGATGCCGCCAGGTGCCCCAATCGTGGGCTCCGTCGCCACCTACGTAATACTCGTGTTTGATGTTATGACGCTGCAGGGCTTCATGCAGGGCGATCACTCGTTGTCCGATGGGTGCATTGGCCTCATTGGTGCCCTGCCCGACCAGCAGATAATCGACTTTCTGATTGGCGGATGGGTCATTCAGAAAAGCAGCACTGGTGGTTTCGCTGTCCACATCGCCCGCACTCAGGATGCCGAACGAACTAAACAGATCCAGATTTTTCAGGCCGACAAACTGCGTGTGCCGCCCTCCCATCGACAAACCCGATAAAGCCCGGCCCTTCCGGGTCGCGATGGTGCTGTACGTTTTGTCGACAAACGGGATAATCTGTGTTTTCAGCTCGTCTTCAAAGAGAGGGAATGTTTTGGCTGTGTGGCTTGGGTCGCTGCGGTGAACGACCTGATTGTTGGGCATGGCAATAATCATCGGCACCATTTTGCCCTCAGCCAGCAGGTTATCGGCAATAAAATTAGCCCGGCCGTCCAGTGCCCAGCCGGAGGCCAGTTCTCCACTACCGCCCACCAGATACAGCACCGGATACTTCTTTTTAGGCGAATAACCGGGTGGTGTATAGACGTACATTTCCCGTTCGCCATTCAGAACCGTCGAATGATAGATATGCCGCGTTACGGCCCCGTGCGGCACAGGTTTGGCGTCGTAATAGGCAGGCCCATCGCCCGGAACAACCAGATTGCTGTACCCAGGCTGATCGTTGAAACCCGTCAGTGTGTTGTTCGGATCAGGCACCGTTACCCCGTCGATCACGAACTTATACACGTAGATATCCGGCTTTACTGGCCCGACCGTCAGGGTCCACAGGCTATCGGTTTCCTTTTTAAATGGGATCGGATTTTTGGCCGATAGTGCCAGCAAGATTGGGCCTCCCGTCAGCATGACCTGTTTAGCTTCGGGGGCCTTGAGTCGAAAGGTAACTGTACGGTCGTCGCGAACTTCGGGGGAGATGACACTGGCCCCAAAAGGCATCAGATTCTGTGTATTCTTCTGTGGATTCCAGTCCAGATTGACATGCGCCTGCTGCGCGTTCAGGCCCCAACAGGCTGTGACTACCAGAGCGATACTCAGACTGCAAACTCGATACATAGTCATGCAAATAGCTTTGCGTCAAAAGTACATAAAGATTATGAGCAACTGGTAATTCTAAAAGGTTTTTTTGTAGCTTTTTCAGATAAACTATTGATCGACCGTATCGAGCCTGTACAGGGCTATCAGATACCGGTAACGAAGTTGATGGAACGCTCCAAACGCCATTAAACCTGAATGGACTTTTGTCATTTTGACGCAGCAGAAATCTTAGGAATAATCAATGAGTTAGCTGGAGATTTCTCCTGCGTCGAAATGACAAAAGTTTTCAGACATTTTCTCAAGAACGATAATTAATCGATCCAGCCTGACAACGTTCCCGGCAACGATTGCGTAAAAAAAGGGCAATCCTTTCTTGAAAGCGTCTCAATTTTTGGGTCACTTTACTTATCCAATTGGCCCATACACCCTGTTACATCCAAGTGAATAGGCCATCAACGTATTTGTCCCGATACCTATGAAAACGCTCGCTGGCTTAGTCCTCGTGGTACTGGCAACCGCCTTTCGTACCACGCTCCCCCATCAATCAACTGCTGGTACCGAACTGCCAAAGGTGGTAACTCCAACATTTCGGAAGGACACGCTCAGTATCAGCAAATTCGGCGCAGTAGCCGACGGGCTGACACTCAATACAGTCGCCATTACCAAAGCCATCGAGCAGTGTAACCGGGCTGGTGGCGGGGTGGTTCTGATTCCCCGTGGCTTGTGGCTGACGGGTCCCATCATCCTTAAAAGCCATGTCAATCTGCATCTGGCCGAAGGGGCTCTACTGCAATTTACCGATCAGCGCAGTGTGTATCCGCTGGTCAATACTACCTGGGAAGGCGAAGAAGCGTTACGCAATCAGGCACCTATTTCGGGGACCGACCTCGACAATATTGCCATTACGGGCAAAGGCATTCTGGATGGTTCGGGCGATGTGTGGCGGATGGTGAAACGGAGCAAACTAACTGACGATCAATGGAAAAAGCTGGTCGCATCGGGTGGGGTTGTCAATGAGAAGAAAGACATGTGGTACCCTTCTGAGCAGTCGTTCAAAGGCGCAACGATGTCGGCGGTAAAATCGGGCCAGCCGATGAGTTACTACGAGGGTATAAAAGACTTTCTGCGCCCCAACATGCTCAGCCTGACCCGTTGCAAGCGAATTCTGCTGGAGGGAGTTACTTTCCAGAACTCACCCGCCTGGTGTCTGCACCCCCTTCTTTGTGAGCACATCACACTGCGAAAGGTGACGGCTAAAAATCCCTGGTACGCTCAGAATGGTGACGGTCTTGATCTGGAATCGTGCCGGAACGGGCTGGTTGAAGACTGCACGTTCGACGTGGGCGACGATGGCATCTGCATTAAATCGGGTCGTGACGAGCAAGGCCGCAAACGGGGTGTACCGACCGAAAATATCATTGTGCGCAACTGCCGGGTGTATAATGCACACGGTGGTTTTGTGATCGGTAGCGAAATGTCGGGCGGGGTGCGTAATCTGTACGTATCGAACTGCACGTTCATGGGCACGGACGTAGGGCTTCGTTTCAAAACGGCTCGCGGACGGGGTGGAATTGTCGAAAACATCTTCGTCGATGGGGTTGACATGACCAACATTGCCGGAGAAGCCATTCTGTTCGATATGTATTATGCTGCCAAAGACCCCGTTCCACAGCACGGAGAACGTACTGAATTGCCCCAGATTCCGGCCCAGCCTCTGTCCGAAGGGACTCCCCAATTTCGGGCGTTTCAGATTCGGAATGTAACGTGCAAAGGCGCTGAAACAGGCATTATGGTACGCGGATTACCCGAAATGGCGGTAAAGGATATTCTGATCGAGAATGCGGTGTTGCAAAGCCGGAAGGGGTTGGTCTGCATCGAAGCGGAGAACATCCGTCTGAAAAACGTAACCCTGATGTCACCCGCCAAAACCCTGATGCAGATTCAGAACAGCCGCAGCCTTACCCTCGACAACATCCGCTATGCCGACGATACCGACCTGCTGATGCACATTTCCGGCGACCGCTCCAAAAGCATTAAGCTACTCAACACACCCACCTCGAAGGCCCGCAAAACCGTCGAAATCAGCGCCAATGCTCCGCCTAATGTACTGACGATGAAGTAAATTTTTGACTTTACGACTCTTCAGCGCCTTTTATCCGTCTATTGAACGTATAACCAAAACTTATTTGATCATTCTATTGCATAACTCCATCCAATCGCCTATGATTGCGAACAATTGTAGATCAATCAGCAGCGTATAAACTAACAGCACAGAACTATATCTCCTTATCAATCAATAGTTTTCAGTTCCGCAGTTCTGCGTACAATAATGCGTTGGGTGAACAGCCAAAAAGTGGTGTTCGTGTGCCAGCTTCTGTGCGACAGGCCGCACGTCCGCGACAGGGTGTTTTTTTGCTCATCAGGCGGCTTCGGTTGACAAGCCAACCGCCCCTTAATTTAAGGCTTGACAAGTTAGGTAGGTTACTTGTGACACGAGAAACACCCCGGTAAGCAAGTGGGTAGCAAAAAATAAAAAGAATATGGTTTGTCATCGGGAAATCTTCTTTGAAAACCAACTACCTTCAATAGAGGAAATAGTCAAGCATGTCAGTCAACGAACTGGTCTTGAGCCAATTTATGATGAGAACGACTGGTCATTGACAAATCCACATGATGAGATTGATTCATTTGGAATTTACTATGATGAGTCAAATCAGATTGTATTAACCAACTTCGGCTCATTGACTTATTTACTGGGCGCTACGTTACACACTTTAATTGCTATGGGCGGCAAATATGATGCGAAACCAGCTCAGTGGCCGACAAAGAAATGGAGTGAGGTTGCTGAGAAAGTCAAATCATTACCCCGACAGGAGCATCCTGATTGGGTGTTTGATTAATTTCGCATGGGTACCTGTCTGGCGACAGGAAGCGCGTCCCGTAGGCAAGCGGGTCAGCCCAACCAAACAGGGGTGTAAAGGTTGCAAGTGACTTGTGTTCAGGGAGGTAGCTTCATCATCCATCAACCCCTGTGGGTGTTGGGTGGCGGGTCAAAAATGGGTTCATAAGGCGGGTTACCTGCGACAGGGGAGCCGCCCCGACAGGCTGGCTTTTTGGCTCATTGGTTGGCTTTCGGTCGACAGGTTACACGGCTCCAAGGTGAGTTTTTTTGCTCATTGGTCGACTCCCGTTGACAGGCCAGCCGCCCCCTAATTCGGGCTTTGCCAAGCTGGGTAGCTCCCTGGCGACACCACAAACGCCCCGGTTGGGCAGGTTGAGCCAAGCGGTTTAGGTGCGTTGTTGGGCCGGTTCGCCGGTGCGATTCGTGTTTCGGCGTGAAATCGGTTTGCTGCGTTTGTGTTCGCTCGGCGTGGGCAGGCTCCCGCTGACAGGAAGCACGTCCCGAAGGCAAGCGTGTCAGCCCAACCAAACAGGGGTGTAAAGGTTCAGACGGTTCGCGTTCAGTTGAGTTGTTTGCCCACCATCAACCCCTGTGGTCGTTGGGTGCAAAGCTAACAGGGGCTTGCAAGGCGGGTTCCTTGCGACAGACAGAGCGGCTCAAAGGTCAGGCCTTTTGCTCGTTCGGCGGCTTCCCTGTGACACGAGAAACGCCCCGACAAGTCAGGTTTTGGTTTGCAAAGCAGCATCTTGGCGACAGAATAAACGCCCCAGTTGGGCAAGCCTTAAAACTTAACAACTTAAACAATTTCTATGGAAGCAAGTACCTCTACTGAGTTAGTATTCCCACCGCTTTGGAAACGAATTGGGGCTTATGTAATTGACCTCTATTTCATTTTTATGCTGGCTTATGTCCTGATTATCATTCTGCCAGAACCGCTTGCCGATCGATTTCGATTAGCCATTTTCGCATTAGCTGTTCTTTATGAGCCTATTTGCAATGCTACATTAGGCTACACATTTGGGTCTTTTCTTTTTAGGTTTCGCGTAAGAGATTCGGCTGACATAAGCAAAAAATTACCTTTTCATAGGGCTTTACTACGCTTTGTAGTCAAAGCGTTATTAGGGTGGATTTCGTTTTTGACAATTCACTCCGATCCTATGCGTAGAGCCATCCACGACCGTGCAGCAGGCTCAGTTGTCATTACCAAATAAAGCATGTGCCGTGTCGCGGGTGACAGGCAGCACGTCCGAAGGAAGGTGAGCAGCCCAACCAAACGGGTGTGTAAAGGTGCAGCTACGTGTGTTTAGTTGAGTTGAGCGCCCACCATTAACCCCCTGGGCCGTTGGGTGGAATATTAATGCCGAATTTCAAAGTCCAGCATCCGGGCGACAAGTTGCACGGCTCGTGAGGGCAGTTTCGTTCTTTCATTTCTGGCTTCGGTCGACAGGCCGCACTTGGGGACAGGTCACCCTTTTTGGGCAGGTCAGGTGGCGGATGCCAGCGGACAATTGGGCGTTGACAGGCTCCCAAAAGCGTCGGTCGACACCAGGTACTTGAGCCGTTGGCAGGCTCGACAACGTAGCAAGCTGCCGCGTCAAGCTTCGCGCTCGGTTTAATCGGACCGTGCGTTGTTATCGCTCCGCGCGGGGTCGCTGCCGGGTGACAGGCAGCACGTCCCGAAGGAAAGTTGGCAGCCCAACCAAACAGGTGTGTAAAGGTTGCAAGTCACTCGCGTTCAGTGTAGTTTTGCCATCATCCATCAACCCCTGTGGGTGTTGGGTGGCGGGTCTAAGATGGTAGTGTAAGGCGGGTTACGGTCGACAGGCAGCGCGGCTCGACAGGTAGCTTTTAGGCTCGTTGGTCGGCTTTGGTTGACAGGCCAAACAACTGAGTTAGGGAGATAAAAAGTAAGTTTGTTACGTCCGCTGCGACAGGCTAACCATTATAAGCAGGAAAACAATTTAGGTCCCGTTAGCAAGTATGAGAAGTTTCGTTTTTTCTGAGAATACTGACCGGTATAAAACCTTAATTTGGCGACAATTTTATCACTCACAGAAAAAAGAGTTCTTTCAACGTAAACGGGTTCAGACAACCGCCTTACTTGTTATACCATTTTTATTGCTTTTGGCATACTTTGCCAATCATAATGCCAATAATTTGGTAGCTGCTTCCATTCTGTTTTTGGTGCTGTGTCTTTGGATATTGCTCTTTTTCGTAAGAAGAAGTTTGTTGAAGGAAAGTATTGCTGATTTTCCAAATAGACATCCATATACGATAACACTAAGTGAGGAGGCTGTTACCTACTCAACAATAGTATCGCAAAGCGAAATAAAGTGGGAATACTTTCTTGAATACGAAGAATTTGAAAGAAACTTCATACTTTATTCACGCGAAAAACCTAAAGAGCCAATTTATTTGCCATTGTCCTTTTCCCCAGACAGTGAAGCTTTAGCCGCATTAGTTCGCCAAAAAGTTAAAGAAAGAGAATAAAAAAGGGGCTTTGGTATTTCGCATCCTGTCACCCTGCCGGGCGACAGGATGCTCGCCGGTTGGGAAGCTAGGGCAGCCCAACCAAACGGGGGTGTAAAGGTTGCGAGTGGTCTGTGTTCAGGGACGTAGCGTGTTCACCATCAACCCCTGTGGGTGTTGGGCGAATACAACAAGCAATAAAAAAGGCGTGTTTACGGGCTTCGTGTGACAGGCTATACGTCTAGCGACAGGGCGGTTCTGGTTCATTAGGCAGTTCCCATTGACAGGGCAAACGCGCCGACAGATTGGGTTTTCCAGTTAAAATTAAGTGAATTAGTACAGATTTTTTTATGTACTTCTTTTATCTGTAACCTTGTTAAGATGATCTAATAATATTCTAGCAATATCTTCATCGGGAAAAATAGCTCCTTCAGCTTGAGCATTTTCAACTGTCGACCAAAGATTTTGACTTAGCTGCTTAATCATATTTTTAGCATCTGTATTGTCAACAATTGTATTTGTCTTCTCTACAAATTCAGGATCAAATGTTAGAGTGCTGTGTATTTCGCCGACTATACCTGATACTGCATTAACAAAAATCCTGCGTGGCTCAATATCTCGTATTTCGTCACCATTGTACATAGAGCTTTTTATTTTAGCAATTTCGTCTTTTATCTTGTCGGTCTTAAAATCTATAATTTCAAAGCTGTGCCCAAACTCATTACGAATTTTTCTAACAATATTTAGATCTGTCATAGCTGTTTTACTCAATAAGCCGATTGAGTAAGAGAGATTTATTTTAGACGACAGTGTATTAAGAGATCCATTTGCATTAAATAAATTATCCTTATGCTTTTTGTTTCCAATCAGCTTCCTACGAAGTAGCTTTTCAAGGATGCTATCAATGTAAGACACCGCCATCAAACAGCATCCTCTGTCAGTTTCTTTATTAAGTTCTTTTCTTAACTTACTGACAGTTTTGAAGTTTTGGTAGATTTCCTCTTGAGTCATAAGTATACGGTATATAATTGCTGCTCTGATTTCTTTGGAGAACGTTTACGAAGTCAAAATTACATGAATATAAATAATGATCGAAGTTGTATGTCAGCTTCGTGATGTCACCCTTGCGGGCGACAGGCAGCACGTCCTGTAGGAAAGTTTTCAGCCCAACCTGCTGAGTGTGTAAAGGCAGCAGGTACGTGCGTTCAGGTGAGTAGCTTGTAGAGCCATCAGCACTCAGGGTCGTTGGGTGAGAGGTTTTTAAGTAATCCAATAAAAATCACTTTTAATGAAGCACGTTTTTCATTTACCCCAATTCCCAAATTCAACTTTTGAGATTGAGACCTCTATTTGGACTGGCAAATCAAAGTTGATTATGGACAATGAGATTTTAGAAAAAATTGACGAAAAAGGAAAACCTTTTTTAATTCCGACTCATGATGCAGGGTTTGTAAAAGCATTTCCTAAATCTTCGTTTCCTGATGCCATTTCAGTATTAGAAATAAATGGAGAAAATATTCAGATTTTAGAGAGACTAGAATGGTATCAGTACGTGATTGGTGGGCTTCCTATTTTACTACTTTTTGTCGGTGGAGCTATTGGTGGTGGAATCGGTGCGGTCGGAGCGGTTACAAACTTCAGTATTTTTAGGCAAGAAGGCAGTGATATTTCTAAATATCTAAAAGTGATTGGAGTTATCGTTGGGAGCTATCTTCTTTACCTACTTGTTGCTGGCCTATCTGTCCAATTGTTTAAAAAGTAATGCATCATTATTTAGTAATAGGAAGCAATCCTGTGTGTAGCGGTGGTATTTCACATACCTGTTGACAAGTTAATCACCGTTCGACAGCACGTTGACAAATACGTTTTGGCCGACAGAGCAACATGCCTTAGTAGAATCGTTTGACAGCCTCGGCTTGTTGGCTTCGGCCTCTCCCGGCTTATTCGGTTTCGTGCGTTGTTAGTCAGCCCCGTGTGGCAGGTTTAGACTTTTATTTTCGGGATTCGGCTGGATTTAGGCTACCAAGGCTTCGATACGTAATAGGATTGTCAACAGGTTATCATCCCCAAGAAGAAGCCTGGTAAGCAAGCCTTATTTGACCAAGACCAAGCCGCCAATCGACAAAAGTTCTCTGAGCAAATCTATGCTGAACATTCGATTGGCGGTCTGAAACGGTATCGCATTTTGTCAGATCGGTTACGGACTCATAACTAGGAAATGTACAATACAGTAGTCGACGTAAGTGCCGGATTTTGGAATTTTCATCTAACTAACTAGTTCATTATCAGCATTGCAACATATCTTGTAGTTAGGGCAAATAGTCTTTACCAGACTTTAAAATGCGTTTGGGTAAAATAGCGATAAACTTGTCAGGAACAATAACCTGTTGCTGGGCTCCTATATAACACATACTTTGCTGAGCACAAATCAAATGGGCTAAGTCTCAGATAATATTGTTGGTAAAGCCAGCCGGAATTTTGTTTAACTGTTCGTCAGATAGACCTGAAATTTGATCAAATACGAACTGTCTGTTTTCTTATTTTGTCAATTTTCCTATCCATTCTGCTCGTTTACTATAAGTGTCTCGCTACATGCCAGTATATGACGTTAACGTAGTTGCAAAGTAAGCTATAGACTATGCTAACATAGACTTAGAAAAGCGAACAGCGGCAAAGCTTACGAATGAAGGAGCTAGTAGCCGGGTGGAGCATAGGTCTTTTTAAAATCAAAAGCCAGTTCGGTAGCGCCATTTTCCTGGAGATACGCCAGTTTATCAACCGCTTCCTGCACGGTGGGCAACTGCCCGGCGGGTACCCACCATAGAGCCAGATACGCCCTGCCGAACCTATGAAACCACTCGCTTCGACGCTTCAAAAAATCAGTATGAACCGTTTTGTAGGTAAACGTTTTGAGGCTTTCCAGGTTCTCCCAGACTGACAAATTGATAATGATCTGCTCATCATCGAACGGGCTGATGCTGGTTGCCTTGTTCGATTCGTCTTTGAGCCGCCACACAAAACCCGCGCTGTTTTCAGCCAGGGTATTCACCTGGTCCAGATTGTCGGTAAACTCGGACATCATTGGATCGTCTATCATTACGCCTTTCATTCTGGCAATGTTAATCTCGGCTAGGTGGTAGTTCATCATCTGAGTTATAAGGCAGTCTTATGAAATAAACAGATAAATCCGCAGAAAAGCACCCTGAATTTTCTGGAGTACCGAGGCTGCCGGAGCCTCAAGATACGCAGGTGCGAATTTTTGACGGGCAAATTCATCCAGTGTTGTGGGCGTTGTGTTATGGGCTGTGCGGGGCTCGCCATGAACGCTGGTGGAATTAATACGCTCGTTTGTCTCGGCCAGCAACTGCGCCACATTGGCCGATATGGTCCCCGTGCTTTTCAGACCGTTGATCATGACGGCTTTTGGAAATTTCAGGTAGCGCAAAGAAGGCCTACCGATAGAAGCCCCCAGGATGGCGGTCACCTCGCTCATCGTATAGTCACGTGGCCTCTGGAGATAGTGGATGGTCTTCCCGGTAAAATCTAATTGCTTCAGATACGCTGCCGCTACCATCCCGATGTCCCGGCTATCGATACAGGGAAAAGCAAAGTCAGGGTTGATGGAAAGACCGTTGATACCGGCCATTTTTATTAACCCGATACTGTAGATGAAATTGTCCATGAACCATACAGCGCGCAGATGCACCACATTGAGATCGGGTAGGCGGTTAAGCAGGGTCTCCATCAAGTAACAACCGTAAATAGTACCTTTCCTGTCTGCCAGCTCAGCTCCCCAACTACTCAGAAACACCACATGCGTCAGACCAGCCACTCGGATGGCTTCCACAATATGTTCGTTGTACTGGCGCTGTTCGTCATGCAGATCGGGCGACAGCGTATCGCCGGGCGTCAGCACAAAGGCGGCTTTGGCACCGGCAAACACACGGTTCATAAACGCCTGATCGAGCAAAGAACCTGACCATAGCTCGGCTCCCTGCTCGGCCAGCTCCGTTAGTTTATCCACATGCCGGGCTACCGCCCTTACGCCAACATTGGCTTTTAGTAGCTGATGAGCTACAACCCTACCCACTCGACCCGATGCCCCCAGGACAATAATCGGTGGTTTGGCAGATTTCCGTTTATCGTTCATGCTCAGGTACGTTGCTGATCAGCGTTTTGACCAAAAAGGTGCCCCTTTTAGCATGTCTGATTCGGTCGCTACGCCGTCGCTCGACACCACAAATACGTTGCCTTCGGCAGGGGCAGGCCATTGCCTGGCGAAGGCCACAACAGCATCAGCAACATCCTCTTTCGTTTGCGCCTGGGTCATTCCGGCCACGAAATCTTCTTCCGAAACGCCCGTAAACGCAGCGTATTTTGGCACGACAACATCACCAACGCCGGTATCTTTCATGAGTCGCCAAGGCACTAACGTCAGGAAGCGAAGGCCCAGCCCTCCCCGGTTCGAAGCGAGTTGGGCATAGTTGGCCAGAAACATCTGCATCCGCTTGGAACCCGCATAGCCACCTGAAATGGGTGAACCACCGATGGCCGCCCCACTGGATAGGAATAAGATCAGGGTACCCGCTTTGGCTGGCCTTTTGAGCGCATACTGGGTCAGTAAATAGGAGGCTTTCACATCGGTAGTCCAGTTTGTACTGAAGGTCTCCCAGTCCAGGTCAACGACTGGTTGGGAAGGTGGCATGGCTCCACCCGCCAGAATCACGACGTCGGGAGCGTCCTGGAAGATGGTTTCAACGGTGGTTGTGTCCCTCATGTCTGCCTGTAAGGTACGTACACGGGGCCATTGGCTGACAAGTTCAGCAAGCGAGTCGGGGTTTCTCGCTACCACCCGTACATCGGCACCTTCCTGCAGAAGGGCTTCGACAATGGCGCGACCGGTGCCCCGGCTACCGCCAATAACGACTGCTTTTTTGTTTTTTAGAGGTTGCATAAATAGGTTACGTGCTTCACTCAGCACGGGGTGTATGATGGATTAATTTGTTTTTGCTATGGATTGCCCATTTATCTATGATGCGAATTGCTTTCGTGACAGATATTCACGAGCGTATTTTCTAATAGAAGAATTGCTCTGAACGATCTGCCCGTCTTTCACTTCGTATATCATAAGTTCATCAATCTTTATCCGGCTAAACCCGGAGTGAAAGCTGAAGTATTAACTCAGCATGGCCTGCATGCCAAATGCTGTCATAAACTGGTCATATTCCTTTTTCACAGAATTGTTTGCACTGGCAGTAAAGCTGCCAGCAACGGGGTCAACCACCGTCCGCAGGGGGCGTTGACCGGCGGGGGTGTCAATCAGGCTCAGAATCGCATCGGCAACCAGTTGCGGGTCAGGCTTCAGGGTAGCAAACATCTGGGCAACCCCGGCTCCCATCTGACCGGGAACATGGGCCAGCTCACCATACCCAGCAATGACGGTATTGTCTGACCCACTGACAATTTTGCCAAAAATCTCCGTCGGGAAAGCCCCCGGTTGCACCATGACCACATCCACTCCCAACGGTCTCACTTCGTAATGCAACCCTTCGGTCAGTCCTTCAACGGCAAATTTGGCGCTGTTGTACACCGTCTGAAACGGAACCGAGAAGCGGCCTGCCACACTGGAGATGTTGATGATTAATCCTTCTTTCTGCTGGCGCATGTGGGGCAAAACGGCCCTGATCAGGCGCCAGGGGCCTTTTACGTCCACGTCCATGACATTGTCGAGGTCATCATCCGTAAACGTTTCCGTAATGCCGGT
The DNA here is from genome assembly GCF_002056795.1 of Spirosoma aerolatum. NCBI lineage: Bacteria > Pseudomonadati > Bacteroidota > Cytophagia > Cytophagales > Cytophagaceae > Spirosoma > Spirosoma aerolatum. Next base: position 5,133,767 of record NZ_CP020104.1, read on the forward strand.
CGCATACAGTCCGGCATTGTTGATCAGCACATCGATACGGCCTTCGTGGCCAAGGACGGTAGCTACCGCATCGGTCACCGACGCGCTACGGGTAACGTCGACATCCAGCACGGTTATACCCGCCTGTCGCACTAGTTCCTGTGCCTTATCGGCATTTCGGCTACTTACGTCGCGCATGGTTGCGTAGACACGATGCCCCGAAGCGGCACAACTCCTGGCTGTGAGCCAGCCAAAACCACTGTTCGTGCCGGTGATTAGAATCACTTTCTTGTTCATGTTCTTTGATTGGTCAATGAGGTAGGCGTATCCGATTCTTCGGACCTCTGCTCAGTACGAAAAGGAAGAATTAGTCAGCAATGGCGCCGAGGCTCATGTTTACTACGGTGCCCATCATAGCGCTTGCGTTGTCAGAAGCCATGAATGCCGCCACATCGGCCATTTCCTGAAGCGAAGGCAGGCGCTTGCGATGCGTTCGCTCGGCAACCAACTGCTGAAATTGCTCGCGGGTAATGTCGTACGCCCTGGCATGAAGGCCGAAGACTTCTTTTATGGTGTCGCTGTCCGGCATGCCGTGTGTCCGAATACCAAGCACCCGAACCCCTTTCGGTCCCAGTTCGACCGACAGATCACGAATCAGCGCTTCCTGAGCAGCCATCGCTACGGCTACTCCGCCCATCAGGGGGTTGGCAACCCGGGAGGGCGTCGACGTAACGGTCATAATTACCCCCGATCCTGTGGCAGCCATGAGCCGTCCGGCCAGTCGTGCCGTTATAAAATTGGCTTGAACGTGCGTCTGGATGGGTGCCATAAATTGATCGAGCGCCAGGGCGGTGAGTGGAACGCCTTGTAAGGTGGTGTTGCGAAGCCCAACCGCATTGAATGAAATGTCGAGCTTACCCGCTTGTTCGATCACTCCGGCAAGGTGCATCTCGACAGCTCTTTCGTCGAGCGCATCAACCTGGGCAGCCTCGGCAGAGCCTCCGGTGGCATTAATTTTTGCGGCCAATTCGTCCACCCCTGTCCGCGAATGGCCGGTCAGAAAAAGCGTGGCCCCCTCCCGGGCGAACGTCATGGCCACGGTACTACCTACCGCTCCGCTAGCCCCATAGATAACAGCTACTTTGTTTGTTAATAACATCGTTTTCAATTGAGTTATTGAATCCTAATCGCTAGGAATGAGACAAAAGTAGTGTCTTGATTTTGACCTGACAGGGTGTAAAATAGACATTTATACGGGTTGATCTGGACAAAAATTAGCCGTAGTTTTGACCAAAAAACGAGTCATGAAACACGTTACTATACTGGTTCCCAAAGGCAACGCCAACCTCAGCAGCATAACTGGTTCGCATGAAATTCTGACCAGCGCGGACGCGTACTGGCAGCGGCAGGGCAACAAACCCAGGCTGGAGGTTACCTTGGCCAGTACGGAGTCTGAACTAAAGCTGGATGCCGGGTTTGTTACGGTGCATCCGATCCATATCCAGCAGATCAAGAAAACGGACCTGCTGATTATTCCATCGGCGCCCTACTCGGCGCAATTGATCCGGGAGAACGAAGCGATGATCGGCTGGATCAGGGAGCAGTATCTGGACGGGGCCGAAATTGCGAGTATGTGTACCGGTGCTTTTTTGCTGGCGGCTACCGGCTTGATGGACGGCAGAATGTGCTCGACGCATTGGAGTGCGGAAGCCAGTTTCAGGCAGTTGTTCCCCAAAATCAACCTGCAGGCTGATAAACTCATTACGGCCGAAAAAGGCATCTATACGAATGGTGGAGCGTACTCTTTTTTAAACCTGATCCTGTTTTTAGTCGAAAAATACTTTGATCGGCAGACGGCTATCTACTGTTCCAAACTATTTCAGATTGATATGGAGCGCAGCTCGCAATCGCCTTTCTTTATTTTTCAGACCCAGAAAAATCATGGCGATGCCCTGATTGAACAGGCGCAGACGTACATTGAAGAAAATCTAAGTGGAAAGATCTCATTTGAGGCATTAGCCGCTGAACTAGCCATCAGTCGACGCAATTTTGACCGTCGTTTTATCAAAGCCACGGGCAATACACCTGTCGAATATTTGCAGCGGGTAAAAATCGAAGTTGCTAAAAAATCATTGGAGAAAGGTCGCAAATCAATTTTCGAAGTGATGGACGAAGTTGGTTATTCCGACGACAAAGCGTTCAGAGAGGTGTTCAGAAAGATAACCAGCTTATCGCCCCTGGAGTATAGAGCCAGATACAATCAGGAAGCTACATCTGTATAGTGATCGTATAAGGAGTACAGCTGTTTGGGGGTCGGTGGAATCCAAGGGGATATTCCTTACTCTATACGACCTTTTCCCCAGCTCCGGCTTTAGGCGAATCGTTGGTGCACCAACCTCGGGTTAAGTGCGAAAAGCTGCCGAAGCTATTTCTGTTTACCCTGAAGATACCCGATGACTCGTTAACCACTTGGTTGCTGGATGACTTGCCTGCTTACTGGAATGAGGAAAGCGATGAACGAACTCAGTGGATTTTACGGGATTGGCTAAATGAACCCACCACCTTGGTGGCGGCTGTCCCGTCTGTGGTAGTGCCGATGTCCTACAATTATTTGCTCCATCCTGCTCACGAGGCTTTTGGTCGAATTCGCATTGTCCATCAGGAACCTTTTCCTATCGAACGTCGACTCTAGTAGCAGAACGATCTATAATTCCGTCATAAGAAAATCTGTACGTCGTCAAGTTTCTGTAAGGCATTAAAATAGCGCTCAATGAGTTTTTTCAGGCCCATTTCACTCCCCGCTTGTAGCTGTTGCCAGTACAGTAAATCCAGGTTAGCCTGAGTTTGTACATGCGTTTTCATCGAAAAGACCGATTTAGTGAAGAGTTGCAAATCATTGTGGCATCACGCAAACGCGGACAGAGCCGCGTCGGCCTTAACCGATTATCGGTTTATTCCATCTTACTTAAACCTGATGAGTCAATCAGCGATCAACTAAAAAAGCGTAGCTGATTATTTTCTACCCAGCCCCATGCCCTTACCTCGTCCCGGCTTCCATATTCCAGACAGGCCTACTTCCTGCTTTTAATACCGACTTATCCTAACTTTCTTTTCGTTCAGGCCGTTGCCTTCTAATTGAAACATTCTGATTCAACAAAAATTACCAATCTGCTTTTCTTTATTGCAGTGAACTATTTTTATCCTGATCAATGCGGTTAGTCTTACCTGGGCAAGCCAGCAAACCAGACTAACTGAATTATACAGAAAGACGGGTTGCCAACATATGGGGGCATTCAACCAGATACGCTTATGTTTTTATTGGCGCCCTATACCGAAGACAAGTTACATCGTCGTTTATATTTAGTGGCGTCTCATTGGAAACCGTCCTTGACATGATCAATGCCCCGGTAAAGCAGTCGCCCCAAAGCCATCAGGAATGTCCCTGTAGAATCCAGCAGCTCGTTCAGCGTATTGGGTGAAAACGTTAACCCGTTTCAACCGCTAAACATCCTATAAAGGCCACTAAAATAGTTCAATCAAACGCCTACAACGATCCTACTTACCGCCATTTACCCTTTATTGAAGCCAATAGATTCATCAGCACCTTGAAGTCCACAGGCTTAACGAGATGCTCGTTAAAACCGACCTGTTGACTTCGTTGTTTGTCTTGTTGCTGTCCGTAACCCGTCAGGGCAACAATGAATATGGCTTTACCCCAAGGTTGCTGGCGAATCTGTTGACAGACTGCGTAGCCATCCAACCCCGGCATACCTATATCCAGCAGCAATACGTCGGGGCGAAGTTGTTCGGCAGCTTGTATCGCTTCCTCCCCGCCGTAGCGCGTATGCGTTTCATACCCCTGACGCCTGATAAGCATGGCAGTTGTATCAGCCAAATCCCGATTGTCATCGACGACTAGTAGCCGAAATGAATGCATAACAGCTTCCGATTTATCGGTTGAATGCTTTAGCGTCGAACTCTGGTCAGACAAGGCTGGCAAACGAACGATAAACTCACTACCCTGGCCTAATCCGGCACTTTGAGCTTCCACACACCCACCATGCTGTTCAACCAGTTGTTTGACAACCGTTAATCCCAGGCCCAACCCACCCTGTGGTCGATCCAGTGACGTATTCCCCTGAACAAATACCTCAAAAATACCCGTCAACTGATCAGAGGTCAAGCCAACGCCATCGTCGCGAATATGCACCAGGGCTTCCGGGGCCACCCCGGCTACCAGTTCCAGGGTGATCCACACATGGCCACCTTCACGAGTATATTTGACGCCATTGGTAAGCAGTTTTACCAGTACCTGATTAAGCCAGGTCGCGTCTCCATTTACATAAACTGGCTCCGTTGGCAGGTTAACAAGCAACTGACGGTTCTGACTTTCATACAACGCCTGTATACCTTCAACGGCCTGATTGATCAAAGTACCAAGCTCAACCCGGCCCCATTGAAGCGGTATAACGCCCCGACTGATACGGCTCACATCAAGCAAATCATCGACCATACGCTGGAGCTGAACGATTTCCTGATTCATCATCCTAATCGCTTTGGGCAAAGACAGGCTCGTGTCCTGACCTTGCGTTAACTCCAGTAATAGCAGTGTATTATGCAGGGCAGCCAATGGATTCTGCAGTTCATGGCTGAGCATGGCCAGAAATTCATCTTTTCGTTGGTCAGCTATTTTCAATGCTTCTTCTGCCTGTTTCTGGGCCGTTAAATTCCGCATCACTTTAACCAGGCCGATGATTGTTCCGTTCTGTTCCTGTAAAGGTGTTGTAACGCCTGAACCGTAAAAGCGCGATCCGTTCTTTCGCATGTGCCAGCGTTCGTTTTCGGCCCTTCCCTCCTGAACTGCTGTACGAGCCTCCGCCTGAGGCACCCCCATATCCCGGTCTTCTGGAACAAAAAGTATGTCGCCCGCCTGGCCAATAATTTCGTCTTCTGCATAGCCAAACATCGCTTCTGCACCAACGTTCCAACTGCTAACCCTGCGTTCCAGATCAAGCGTGAAAATAGCGTAGTCTCTGGCACTTTCCAGGATTAGGCGTTGCCGTTCTTCCGACTGGCGGAGTGCCTGTTGGAGCCGCACCTGATCGGCGTCGCTATTCAATTGGTCGAATGCCGAATCTGAACGTTCTGACTCGTTAGCCATATAGCGTATAATCAAAGCCTACGAATGGCCACAAGCACTCAAGCTAATTGGATCCTAAACGAGCAGGCATGAACACTGCTCCTAAAACGAACCGATGGATATAGGGTTCTGAGCAATTGGGAAACGGTCTTCATTTGAGAAGAGTCCTAACGGAACGGTCAGTATAGAATAAATGCTATTCCGTTTATACTGCAAACCCGTTTACAAAGCAGAAGCCCGTATTTACCGATACGATAAGTGGAAACGTTAGTATAGGGATAATTGGGGAGCAGGCACTGCATAGCAAAGCTATTTCTGAAAAACACTCATTGGGAAGCGCTTTTCAGAAATAGCTTCTGTTACTCTACTATCTTTTCTTACAGCGCCACGATACCCGAGCGCACTGCCCATAACGCCAGGCCAACCCGACTTTTTACCTGTAACCGATCAAAGAGTGATTCGCGGTATCCATCTACGGTGCGAGGGCTGACACACATTCGGTCAGCAATTTGAACATAGGTCAGTTCAGAACAGGCCAACTGCACAAACTGTGTTTCGCGCTGATTTAGTTTTACAGAATTGAATTGAACATGCATAGTATGGAGTGAGCTTATGAATGGTTATTTATTTAGTCGACTGAATCTAACCAAACAAAAACACTAATTCCAAATCACATGAGTTAACGGTAGCTTTTTGTTCTTTTCTAACTGAATCCCAGCTTTTTGCGTACACGTTCAATGGTCTGACGAGCAAATAACCGCGCTTTTTCTTCACCAGCTTTTAGTTCAGCTTCCAGCGCATCATTGTTTGTCATGTAATAATTGAACCGCTCTCGCTCTTTAGCAAACTGGTTCAGGATCAATTCATAAAACGCCTTTTTGGCCATGCCATATCCGTAATTTCCACCTTCATACAGGCTCCGCATTTCGGCAATCTGCGAATCAGAGGCCAGTAGCGAATACAACTGAAAGGTTATGTCTGTATCTGGGTTTTTGGGCTCTTCCAAAGGTGTCGAATCTGACTTGATCTTTTTAATAACCTTCCACAACTCATTTTCGGGCAGGAAAATATCGATGTAGTTGTTATACGATTTACTCATTTTAGCCCCATCGATACCGGGTATAGTCATCAACCGATCGTCGATACGCGCTTCGGGCAGCACGAACACCTCTTCGCCATACTGATGATTGAATGCGCTGGCGATGTCGCGGGTCATTTCGATGTGCTGGCGCTGGTCTTTCCCAACGGGAATAATTTCTGCATCATACAGCAAAATGTCCGCAGCCTGCAATACCGGATAAACAAACAGCCCCGCATTCACCCCCGACAACGCTCGATCCGACTTCTCCTTGAACGAGGTAGCATTGTTGAGCATAGGAAAGGGCGTAAAACAGCTCAGGTGCCAGGCCAGCTCGGTATGCTCGGCCACCCGCGATTGCCGCCAGAATGTGTTTTTTTCGGTATCCAGCCCAAACGCCAGCCAGGTAGCAGCTACCGCCCGCGTGAACTCCCGACGCATATCGCCATCTTTGATGGTTGTCAGCGAATGCAGGTCGGCTATAAACAAAAAGGATTCATTATCAGACTGTTTCGACAGCTCAATGGCGGGTTTGATAGCCCCCAGAATATTGCCTAAATGCGGTCGCCCGCTGGATTGGATCCCGGTTAAGATACGTGACATAATTATAAGTATTCGGAGTGAGGAGTGAGAATGCTGGCGCAAGCCAATGATTGCCGGATGGATTCTCGCTTCTCTTTGCTACTATTTATTTCCCCTGTGCCTCCACGACGGCGATGGCAACCATATTGACGATTTCGCGTTCGGAGGACCCCAACTGCAATACATAAACGGGCTTACGAATACCCAGCAAAATGGGTCCAATAGCGTCGAAGCCGGCAGCTTCACTCATCAGGTTATAGGCAATATTAGCGGCTGACAGGTTCGGAAAAATAAGCGTATTGGCCCCCTCACCAACCAGCTTACTAAACGGATGATTCTGTTGGAGAAGCTCCGTGTTGAACGCCAGGTGAGCCTGGATTTCGCCATCTACGATTAAATCGGGATGCTTTTTCTGCAAAATTTCAACGGCCCGATTCATTTTCTCTGCGTCTTCGCCCTTCGCACTGCCAAAATTGGAATACGTAACTAAGGCAATACGTGGTTTAATATTGAATCGCTCAACCGTCCGGGCCGTTAATTCAGTTATTTCGACAATTTCTTCAGCCGTAGGGTTAAAATTAACCGTCGTGTCCGAAAAAAACAGAGGCCCCCGTTTCGTCAGCAGGATATACATCCCCGCTACTTTCTTAACCCCGGACTCTTTGCCAATGATCTGTAAGGCCGGACGAATCGTATCTGGGTACGAGCGAGTTAAGCCCGAAATCAGGGCATCAGCTTCGCCTGTTTCGACCATCATGGCACCGAAGTAGTTGCGGACATTCATCGTTTTCCGCGCTTCAGTTGGATTCACTCCTTTACGTTTCCGTTTTTCAAAAAACAGGTCACCAAATCGCTGAATGAGCGCATCCTGCTCAGGCGACCGTGGATCAAGAATGGGCGTATCGCCCAAATCCAGGCTGTTTTCGCGGATGAGCTGTTCAATTTTGGATTTCTCGCCAAGTAATATAGGATACGCAATACCTTCGTCCCGCACCTGCTGGGCCGCTTTTAATACTTTCAGGTTTTCGGCATCGGCAAATACCACCCGCTTCGGACTCGCCTTGGCTTTACTCAGAATCACCCTCGAAATCTGGTTGTCCTGCCCTAACCGACGGGCCAATTGCTGTTCGTACCCTTCCCAGTCGGTAATCGGTAGACGCGCCACGCCTGAATCCATTGCCGCTTTGGCCACTGCCGGTGCAACCGTCGATAGTAAACGGGGGTCAACAGGTTTAGGCAGGATATAATTTCGGCCAAAAATCAGGTTCGACTCCCCATAGGCCAGGTTAACCAGATCAGGCACAGGCTTTTTTGCCAGGTCGGCCAGCGCGTAGGTGGCTGCCAGTTTCATGGCTTCATTGATTTCGGTGGCACGTACATCCAGCGCCCCCCGGAATATATACGGAAAACCGAGTACGTTATTCACCTGATTGGGGTAATCGGAACGACCCGTAGCCATAATAATATCGGGCCGGGCCGCCATCGCATCGTCGTAACTGATTTCAGGATTCGGGTTTGCCATGGCGAACACAATGGCATCCGTTGCCATTGTGCGAATCAGATCCTGACTGACAATGTTCCCTTTCGATAGTCCGACAAACACATCAGCTCCGGTGAATGCATCGGCCAGCGACTGCACAGGGCGGGATGTGGCAAACGGGCGCATGATGTCGCTCAGATCGGTTCGGTCGGTTGTCAATGGGCCGTTCACATCGAACATGACCATATTCTCGTGTTTGGCCCCCAACGCAATGTACTGACGAGCGCAGGATATAGCCGCGGCCCCCGCTCCCAGAATGACGAACTTCGCCGTTTCGATAGACTTATGAACGAGTTCCAGGGCATTCAACAACGCAGCACCGCTCACAATAGCCGTTCCATGCTGATCGTCGTGCATGACGGGGATGTTCATTTCGCGCTTCAACCGTTCTTCGATCTCGAAACACTCCGGCGCTTTGATGTCTTCCAGATTAACGCCCCCAAAGGTGGGTTCGAGAATTTTAACCGTACGAACAAACTCGTCGATATTCTTGGTATTCAACTCAATGTCGAACACATCAATGTCGGCATAAATCTTAAACAGTAGCCCTTTACCCTCCATAACGGGCTTACTGGCTGCGGCTCCTATATCACCTAACCCCAGTACGGCCGTTCCGTTGCTGATAACTGCTACCAGATTGCCTTTGGTAGTGTATTTGAAGGCGTCGTCGGGATTGGCTTCAATAGCCAGACAAGGTTCGGCTACGCCCGGCGAATAAGCCAGCGAGAGGTCGCGCTGGGTGTTGTATTCTTTACTCGGAATCACTTCCAGTTTACCAGGGCGCCCTTTGGCGTGGTAATCGAGCGCATCTTCGCGACGAATTTTCTGCTGCATACGGATTGTGTAGTTGATGAGCTTTGTTGTACCCTTTGGGACCGCGAAGGTACGGAAACTAAGCGGAGTGGTGTATCACGATCGGTCTAATACTTTCGGCTGAGCTGTATATACCCAGCCTGCCCAGCAAAAAAGGAGTAGTACACCTAAAAAAGCCGTTCGCTGTCCGGGTTTGGTGTGTGTTGGTTCCAGGGCGGTTATGGCAGCCCGAAGCCGGAGACCATTCAGCTGCTCAATCCCGAAGACCGAAATATGGTTGAAATTATCATACTTGTCGCCCAACGTCAGCGGTTCGGTTCTTAACAGTTTTTTTCGGTAATCGCTGTTCCGAATCAGCACCCGGACTGATCGGTTTATAGCAACTTCCTGCTGCAACATACGCAGGTCATCCGCATAGGCTTTCCGACTGATGTAAAACTCAAAATCAGGCCAGCTACGTAGCCGAATCGTAAATCCTTTCAGTACACCCCGATCGGCATCCGGCCTTATACGATCCAGTGTACTGGTCACGGATATAAGCGGTGCAGGCTGCTTGGTCTCAGGGTTATGAGCCAGATACCCGTATACAATGTTGGCCACAATCAGCACACTCAGCCCCCCAATCAGCCACCGTAACCGATTCCGTTCTACCCTTGTGATTACCCGTTGCCGGGGCACTATAGCTTTATGGTCGGTAAGCCGGGCTTTCAAGAGTTCATAAGCCTCAAAATCAATGGATCGGATCGTAAAATAGTCTCCAGGCAGATAGATCACCAACGCCTGGTAGGGCCCTCGCCTATCCTGATCCAAATATTCGTGATAACCTTCGATCGAGTCGTAAGCGAACTGTCGGGCAGGTTGCGTCCATTTTTTTACGGTGAACTGTTGAGGACCTAACGTGATCACTATGGTTTGTTTCCAGGCTTCCGCCAGACAAATAATCCAGACAAATCCAAACAGTACCAACCAAATCGGTGCCTGACTCAGGTCGGGGTAAACCTGACCATTTGTTGCCACTTTATAAGGGATGTACAGAAGGGCGACCAAAAGCCCAAACAGAAATCGGTGCAACCATAGCCAGCGACTCCTGATTCGAAACGTTTCTTCATGTTGAGTAAGTGTAATCATTGTATTTTCGTCTAAAACCTGAACCCTTTATGACTATCGCTCCTATCCAGGCCTAGTCAATCTTTGTAACGAATACTCCTTATAGCTACTAAGACGTATAAAACGTCAATAAATACTTAGCCGATCCTACAGCCAGCCTGGTATGATCCGCTATAATTAGCTAAGCAGAGATCTAGCGCTTTGGTGTTTGGAAGAGATCGTTATACGCTAATCACTGCAACCGTCAACCGGCTCACGCAAACGAGTTTATTGTGTTCGTCAGTAATTCGAATATCCCAAACGTGGGTAGTACGTCCGGCATGAATGGGAGTACAACGACCATATACCCAGCCTTCACGTACGGAGCGAATATGGTTGGCATTGATCTCCAGACCCACGGCCCGTTGCTTTGCCGGATCGTCCAGTAACATATAGGATGCCACACTGCCCAATGTCTCGGCCAGTACAACGGAGGCTCCCCCATGAAGAATACCAAAGGGCTGATGGGTTCGTTTATCGACGGGCATTCGGGCAGTCAGATAGCCTTCACCGGCTTCAAGGAATTCTATACCAAGGTGTTTGGCGATTGAGTCATTATGAATAAACTCGAGTGCATTCAGGTCAAAGCCAGCTTTCATGTTGTTTTGGTCCAATTTCCAGGTTTCAGGTTTACTAAGTCATGGTAACCCAAAACTTAAAACCTGAAACAATTTATAACCTGTTTTTTTTGTAATTTTGCGGCTCAAATTTGACAAAAATTGCCGATAGGCAAGGGGGCAGCTTGACACAAAAAACAATTTATCTGATTCGCCATGGCGAAACAGACTTCAACCGACGCGGTATAGTTCAGGGAAGTGGCGTCGATTCAGACCTCAATGAAATGGGCCGAGCCCAGGCAATGGCCTTTTTTCTGGCGTATCAGCATGTGCCATTCCAGAAAATTTACATCTCCGGCCTAAAACGTACCTATCAGACGGCCGAGCCCTTTATTGAACTGGGTATTCCATATGAAAAACTTACTGGCCTCAACGAAATTAGCTGGGGCATTATGGAAGGCAAAGCTCCTGGCAACCTGGATAACGAATATTACCGCGCCCTCATCGAAGCCTGGGAATCGGGACGCACCGACCAGCCTACTGAGGGTGGTGAAAGTCCAGACCAGGTAGCGACCCGCCAAAAAGAAGCCATCGACGCCATCCTGTCTCATCCTGGCGAAGAAACGGTTCTGATTGCCATGCATGGTCGGGCTATGCGTATTCTGCTTAGCTGGATCACCAATCAGCCACTGGCGCACATGGACCAGTTTGAACACAGCAACGTCTGTCTGTACAAACTTCTCTATGATTACGAGTCGACCACGTTTACGATTACTCAGGCCAACGATACGGCCCATCTGCTATCCCTGGCACTGATTCAATAAGCCCCTATCTGACTTTAGTGGTTACCAGTCAACAATCATCATCGGCCGATAATCCAGGTATATTTCCATTAATAATTGCCGGAAACCAATTCTGTGCTGAAACACGTATATTCGTCAATAGTCCAGTAATTAGTGGAGAATGAAGTGAGTATGTCAAAGCAGAAAATATATTGGTTCTGTCAGCTATTTGGCTGGTCTCTCCTGATGACAGTAGAGTATACGGCTTATTTGCTACAGGACGGCTTCGATCCTGACGCATTATACCTGGCAATTGCCAATATTTTTCTGGGTATTAGCCTTACGCACTTGTATCGGCTCATGATCCGACGCTGGAATTGGGTACGACTGCCTTTTTTCCGGCTGGCCCCCCGTGTGCTTTTGTCAATTTTTGTGCTCGCACTCATTATGACAATGGTTAACCTGCCAATGGACCGGCTCATCGTACCGCAACATCTGGCCGACGAACCCTGGCTCGTTATCGGCTATATCATGACCTGGGGCAAAACAATGCTCACCTGGGTGCTTACCTACACCGCTTATCACTACGTCGAGCAAAATCGGAACGACGAAATAGAGAAACTGCTGCTCAAAACCAGTGTACGCGAAACGGAAGCCAAAGTCCTGCGTTCACAGTTAAATCCGCACTTCGTTTTTAATGCCCTCAACAGCATCCGGGCACTGGTTTTTGAAAACCCAACCAAAGCGCAGCAGGGTATTACGCAGTTGTCCAATTTACTGCGAAACTCGCTGCTCGCCGACCGACGAAAAACAGTGGAATTGCGCGAAGAGATCAAAACCGTAGAGGATTATCTATCGCTCGAAAAAGTTCGTTACGAAGACCGGCTTACGTCTTATATTGAACTCGACAGCCGGACACTTTTCTGGCAGGTTCCCCCCATGATGTTACAAACGCTGGTCGAAAACGCGATCAAACATGGTGTCTCAAAAGCCGTTGGAGGTGGATTCATTGATATTCGGTCGAGCCTTGAAAGCGATAAGTTGCATATTACCATTCGCAACACCGGTGTGCTGGGCGACAAGGAAGCTTCGGGTGGCTTTGGACTGGCCAATACGTCTCAGCGTCTTGATTTATTATACGGTCCTGAAGCCCAATTCAAGATTTATCAGGAAAACGATACCCAAGGCGACGGGCCTATTGTGTGTGCCGAAATTACCATCCCTGCCCAGTCGGAGGGTATGTTCCGACGTGAAAAACAACCGCTGGGAGCCCGGAGTTAGGTGCTAAACGTGAGAATCCTGACGTAAAAAACGATTACCGGATAGATTCTCATTCCTCGCTCCAACCCCTTGTCCCTACCCCTCTAAACTATGAAGACACTTATTATTGACGACGAACGTTTAGCCCGCAACGAACTCCGCAGGCTTCTCGAAAACTTCCCCAAAATTCAGATTATCGGAGAAGCCGCCAATGCGGACGAAGCCTTGCCCATGATCGAAGAACTGGAGCCCGAGCTACTGTTTCTAGACATTCAGATGCCTGGAAAAAACGGCTTTGAGCTACTCCAGTCGATCGAAGGCAAAACGCCGGAAGTGATTTTTACGACGGCCTATGACGAATACGCCATTAAAGCGTTCGAGTTCAATGCGCTCGATTACCTCCTCAAACCCGTCGAACTATCCCGGCTGTCGGAAGCCATTCATCGGGTCGAAGAAGAACAGCATATTCCTGAGGCAACGGGCCAAGCGGTAGGTATTTCGACAAAAATTCTGGGCGAAAATGACCAGGTTTTTGTCAAAGATGGCGAAAAATGCTGGTTCGTCAAACTCGGCAAAGTGCGACTGTTCGAGTCAATGGGGAACTACGTCCGGCTCTATTTCGACGACCAGAAACCATTGGTTCTCAAATCATTAAATGCACTTGAAGATCGTCTGAACCCAACCACGTTCTTCCGGGCCAATCGCAAACATATTATTAACCTTCAATGGATCGAAAAAATCGAGCCCTGGTTTAGTGGTGGATTGCTGGTTACGCTACGCGGGGGCGATAAAATCGAAATTAGCCGCCGACAGGCTATTCGGTTTAAAGATTTGTTAAGTTTGTAATAGCAGCTACCTGAACGTGAATGGTTAATTGAAAGACCAGGGACAAGCTCGTAGCGCTTCCTTGATTAGCCCTTGACGCTTCATGAAGCATATCCCATATATCGTTTTGCTGGCGGGTTTAGCCAGTATGTTTGCTGCTTGCCACACCGCTCAAAGTGACCCTCCGGCCTTAGATCGTCAGCAGTATACGCTGGGCAGTCCTACCCCCTGCGACACGACAACCAATACGGGAGTGGATGTATCGGTGTCGTACATCCAGTTGAAAGACGATACGGAAGGCGCTCGTAAAATCAACGACAGTTTACGATTGCTGGCGGTGAACAGTGTGGTCAACTGGCTCGACAGCGCTACCATCGCCAGCCATCCCGATGTTCATAGTAACCTGGCGAAAGCCGCATCGCTTTTTGCCAAAGATTACGAAGTAATGCGGAAAGACATGGGTAGCCTGGGGGGATGCTGGGAGCTGGAAACCAGTGCTGATACGATGCATGTTGGCCCCAAAGCCTTAACTGTAAAGGTCGAAACCAGAGCCTATACGGGTGGAGCCCATCCGAACTCAAACCTGTCTTTTTATACATTTGACCGGGAAACGGGCCGGACGCTTACCTTAAACGACATGATTGCCGATACGACTGCTTTGCTCGGAGTCCTGGAGTCAGCCTTTCGACAACAACAACACCTTTTACCCCAGGCGAATCTGGAAGAGCAGGGCTACTTTCTGCGCGATGGCCATTTTTTCCTGCCAGCCAATGTAGGTACCAGCCGCAATGGACTGGTTTTCTATTACAATCCGTACGAAATAGCCGCTTATGCTGTCGGACCCATTCAGGTAACTGTCCCCTACGAAAAACTGAACGGTATTCTGCGTGACGACTGGCAATAGATCGGCTTTTCCCAACCAATTTACAGCGCCAACCCCATCCGGCTACTAACTGTACTGGTCACTGGCGCCATTATTCCCTATTTTTGCCCTTACAACGAGTCACGCTCCATGAAATGGAGATTCGTTTCCGTATTGTATGAGACCAAATTGGATTGGCCCCGTAGCCATCAGTAGCCTTTTTTTGCTCCTCTTCTTCTGGTTTAAAGTCGTTCGATTTCAGGCGTTGTATTATACGTACAACGATATGTACATTTTCCTTCAGGAATCGTATAGCTGGATGAATGGGCGCCCTGTTTTGTACGAAAATATCTGGGGCTACGATGATCGAATTCATAATAATTATGCCATGCTCCTGTGGGGGCCTCTTATCTACGTCTGGGGTGCCTATGGAGCCTTTTTCGTTCAGTTCGGTCTCACTCTGCTCAGTTATGTATTACTTCTACGTCACCTGGCCATTCGGTTAGCTAACTGGGCTTTATGGCTGATGCTGGCTGTACTGCTGCTGGGGCCGGTCTGGTTTTGGTTTTATGAACACCCCAATATCGGCTGGCATCCCGAACTGACATACTTCCCATTATCGATCCTCTTTCTGCTAGCTTTGGTGCACGCGCATACAGGCTGGCTCTTTGTAACAGCTACGCTTCTGGTACTAGTAAAAGAGGACGGGGCTTTGCTGGCTGGGGCAATTCATCTGGCATTCCTGTGTCTTCAATATCTGGTCACTAACCGGCAGCAATCTATCTTTGGTATTCTGACGAAACCCCGATTCTGGCTGGTGCTCGGTGGCTGGGCCTTACTGTTTATAGCCGGCATGGCTTTTTTATCCTTTAAAAACCATGCTGCCGAACCAGAGCCTCGTCTGCAACAGGCACTCAATGCTATCCATACCGGATTAACCTCCCGCGAGTTTATCCGTACCAATCTGCTGTTGTTTGCCCAGACACTGTTGCTGTTAGCGCCCCCAATTGGCGTATTGAACTATGGCTTATATCGCCTGGATTGGCGACAGGCGGGTAGTATCTTACTGGTTTACGGTGTTGGGTTGCTGCCTATTTTGCTGTCGAACTGGGTGCAGGGGGCTACGTATTATGGCACCAACGCCCTTTTTGATTTGGTATCGCTGACCTGGCCGCCCCGCTTTGTGCTTGTTTATGCCTTTTCGACCGTTTATACGATTGCTTTCTGGCTGCTGTACAAGGCAGATCGGGTATCAATCCAACGCTGGCAGTCAGTACGCATTGGTTTACTATTATTCATTATTCAGCTACCCATAGTACAGTATGCCCGCCCGGACTTTCGGTTGTTTACCATTCTGCGCGACAGTTTTACGCATCGTTTCGATCCGCAAAAAGAACCTCTGCTACCAGATGATGATGTGACTGTTGTCAAGAAACTGGCCCAGGCCATTCCTCCCCACTCCAATGTATTTGTGTTTGACTATCTGATTCCTTTATTTCACAAGCATTATAACATCTGGCCCACTGAAAAGCAGTGGGAAAATGCAGACCTGGCTATCATTCCGTCCAACGATTTTCAGAAACTTGGCGATCGTCTGCCTCGGGTGATGAAACACCCTTACAAACCGGTTCGGCTGAGTACCTATACCCTTTACGTTACCCCGGCCTACGAGCCTTATATAAACGCAGTACTTACTCCTAACGGCAACGCAAAATGACTTTCGACCAGTTTACAGCAACCCTGACCCAACCGCAACCCCCAACCAACTTACATCCGGTTTTACAAGGGCTTTGGTACGATGCCAACGACGATTGGGAACAGGCCCATTCAATAGCCCAGAGCCGTGAAGGCACCCAGGCGTACGACCGTCTGCATGCGTACCTCCACCGGAAAGAAGGTGACCGATTTAATGCCAATTACTGGTATCGTCGGGCGGGGGCTTCGTTTTTTACGGGTACATTGGATGAAGAGTGGGCGGCACTCGTCCAGCAGCATTTATAAATAGGGCAACTCAGTCCCAGCCAGACACTCAGATAAACTTGATTTTGTTCAAGGCGAAGAAGGTCATTTTCAGCAGGAGCCAGCCATGCTTAAACCGCGAGATATTGGTTTCGCCGTAGGTACGAGCCCGGTACCGAATCGGAATTTCGACAAACTTAAGATTCAGCTTAGCTGATCCAAAAATAAGGTCGAAGTCGCCAAACGGATCGAAATCCCCAAAATAAGCCCGGTTCGCACTTAGTCGCTGGTAATTGGCCCGCGTAAGCACTTTAGTTCCGCAGAGGGTATCTTTGATCCGCTGATTCAACAGCCACGAGAAGGCAATCGAGAAGAATTTGTTACCAATCAGATTCAGCGTCCGCATGGCTTCTTTTTCCATTGGATACACCAATCGGGTACCGTTGATGTACTCGCCCTTTCCGTTGGCAATGGCTTCGTAAAACTTGGGAAGATCTTCGGGGGGAACGGTCATATCGGCATCCAGGATCATCAGGATATCGCCCGTAGCCATACCAAACCCTTTCCGAACCGCATCGCCTTTGCCCTTACCTTCCTGCTGTACACACTTAATATCGTACTCAGGGGTATACTCGGCGGTTACGCGCTGAATTTCGGACCAGGTATCATCGGTCGAGTTACCTTCCACAAAAATCAGTTCCGTATGACTTCCCATAGCAGGCAGTCGCTGCACGATGGTTTCAATATTTCCTTTTTCGTTGCGAGCCGGAACGATAACGCTCACCGACGGCAGATCAACCGATTTATTGGCCTGCATACTACGAGCCACAATAAACGTACACAAGCCGAGCCGGTTGAAAAGAGGAAGATTAGCAATATACTTATTGAGCAGGCCAGACAAGAGCGGGATGTAGCGTGGCATCAAAAACTTCCGCCCTTCGCGAACGACATCAAATCCGGTCACATCGAGCAAATTTTCAATATCACCCCGGTCGAGCCAGTTTTGCCGATGTTCGGGCATTTTCAGGCCAATGGCTTCTGCTGCCGAGAGCAACGGCGTCCAAAGCTGGTTTCTATAGGTAATTATAATCCGCGTGTCGGCGTGGCAAACGCTGTGCAATTGCTTAAAGACCTGCTGAACGTCATCGAAATAGCCAATCGTGTCAGAGATAAGGATAAAGTCGAACACCAACCCATTCAGGTCCAGTTCTTTGGCGTCGGCTGTGCGCAAATCCAGTTTTGGGTACTTTTGCTGGCCATAGCGTATTAGCTCCGCAGTGGTATCGATACCCACTCCCAGAGAGGGCTGCAACTGATTCAACACATACCCTGTTCCACAGCCTATTTCCAATATTGATTGGTTGGCGGGAATGTTATATCTCAGAAAATTTACTAAAATGCGATAATAATAGCTGTTCCGCTTGATCCAATGTTCCCGCTTAGAACCTTGTAAGTCTGATTGAGTACTATTTACCGATAGATCTTCAACATGCCTGAATTCACTCATACTATTACGTCAGGAAGCGGGTGATTATGGGGGGTTAGCGTTAAAAAGACAAAAATCATGTGCATTCCTACCTACAAATAAAGTTATTTTATTTTTCAGTCACTCATACTGAGTCGCTTTTTTACCATACAGCCCCGATCCATGATGCCTAAAACCAACAGGCTATTACTCCTTGCATTGACCGCAGGTTTACTTTTTTTCGCGTTTAAACTGATTCGATTTCAGACCCTCGGCTATACATTCAACGACATGTATGCCTTTATCCAGATGTCGTGTAGCTATATGGACGGTCGGCCGTTTATGTACGATAATATCTGGGGCTTTCATCACCGTATCCACAACTATTATACGGTACTTTTTTGGGGGCCTTTTTGCTACCTGTGGGGAGCTTATGGCCTATTTGCCGTACAAGCTTTCCTCTTAACCGCTAGTTATGCATTGGTTTACAGGCGATTAGCGAATCGCCAGATACCCACCTGGGCCCGGCAGGGTTTGCTGCTCGTGATTTTATTGGGCCCGGTAGCCTTCTGGCTCAACGACCACCCTAACATTGGCTGGCATACCGAACTAACGTACCTCCCCTTTGCTCTTTTCTTTATTCTGGCGCTGACCAGTCGATCTGCATCCCGACAATACTGGGTGCCACTTACTGGTCTGCTTCTGGTGCTGATAAAAGAAGATGGCGCTGTGGTAGCGGCTTTGATTCACCTGGGCTGGTTAGCCCTTACATTTCGGCAGGAATCTGATCAACCGTTGATAAAATTGTTAAGCCAGGGAACGTTCTGGCGCATTGCCGGTACCTGGGTAGCTATTTTCCTGCTGGGGATGTTCTGGCTGTCCTGGAAAAATCACGCAGCAAAACCGGAACCTCGGCTTCAACAGGCCCTTGCTTTATTGACTCAAAATATTGCCACGAAGGCCTTCTGGAAAGAAATGCTGTTCTTACTGGGGGCCGTTATTGTACTGCTACTGCCAGCCGTAGGATTTCTGGCTTTACTGGCAAGGCAGCAACGCGCCAGCGTAATCTGGAGTTGGGTAACGATAGCCGGAGTTGGCTTAACTGCTTTAGTAGCACTGAATTTTGTGCAGAGTGTGTTGTATTATGGTCAGCCTCTTTTTTATCTGGTATCGCTGACCTGGCCTCCGCGGTTTGTGCTGTTGTGGGCGTTTGTAGCTGCTTTCCTGATTGCCTGCCTACTCATGTCAAGTGATCGAATCCCTCAGCGGGCCCCATCGGGTACAACAATAGCGCTACTGGGATTATGGTTCTTTCAAATTCCTATTGTATACATAGCTCGTCCCGACATTCCTCCTTTAAAAGATTGGGTGAGCCTGATACGCTATCGACCTGCAAAAGACAAAAACCCAGCCCTCATTCAATCGGCTGATCTGACGGCTATAAAGTGCATGGCAGCCCAGCTTCCTCCCCGGTCCAGTGTCTTTGCCTTTGATTATGTAATGCCCTTTTTTCATCGGCACTATGGCATATGGCCCACAGGTAATGCCTATCGTGCTGCCGATATTGCGATCATACCAACAACTGACCCGCAACACCTAACGCAGACGTCAGCCATGCCCAAAGCGGACACGACGTTCCGATTGAATGCGTATACGATTTATACCAGTCGTGCTTACGCCCCTTACATCGGTCCATGCCTATCTAACACTGGCCCAAACTAATTGCCTGAGTTGTGGAGCTTTAGGGAACGTATGGACCGCCTGTTTCACCCCATCCCCAGGTTGGCATAGGCGCGTCCAGTTCCTCATTTACAGAGTCAGCGTTTGAATTGATAACGGCTAGTCGGGAGCCCCACTCCAAATAACCCACTAATGCCGAACGGAACTCAGGATCATCTGGCATGCCAACGGAATCGGCCGTATCCAGAATCAGCTCAATCCAGCGCCGACGCTGGATTTCGGTCAGGTGTCGACCCACATGTTTACGAATCATCTGGTAGTGGTTTCCTTCCTCATGGCTATACCGGGCAGGGCCACGAAACACCTCGGCAATAAAATGGGCTACATGCTGAGCATGTTCGGGCACCATGTTTCGAAATACCGGCTCAAGGATCGAATCCTGTCCTACACGCTGATAAAACAGGCTGGTCCAGTCTTCAAAGTTTTCCATCCCTCCCACCCACTCGTATAAAGTAGGGATGGGTGTTTTTGGTTGAGTTTCCATACAATGGTTGCGGTTCGCTGGTAAAGCAAGTAAGCAAATCTAAATTTGTTTACTTGCTTTACTTCTACTGTTTTTAAAATAGATGCACAGCAAACTACAAAAAAAAGGCCACACCCCGAAGAGTGCGGCCTGCGTCTGTCGATGAATTAGTAATATCTTAATGTGTTAGTTCTTCTTCTGTAAGCACCGAGTTTACATCGGTCAGCGCCAGCCCAAAAGCATCGGCTACCCCTTTGTAGACCACTTTGCCTTCTACCACATTCAGACCCAGCTTCAGATCGGCGTTGTCGCGGCAAGCTTGCTGCCAGCCTTTGTTGGCGAGTTGAATGGCATACGGCAATGTGGCATTGGTCAACGCTACAGTGCTTGTATAAGGAACAGCTCCCGGCATATTGGCTACGCAATAATGCACTACACCGTCAATCACATAGGTTGGATTTTCGTGCGTTGTTGGGTGACAGGTTTCGATACAACCGCCCTGATCAACCGCTACATCGACCAACACCGTACCCGGCCGCATTTGCTTCAGCATTTCGCGGGTAATGAGGTGTGGGGCTTTAGCTCCCGGAATCAGCACAGCTCCTACGATTAGGTCACAGACTTTGATCATCTCCCGAATATTGTATTCGTTCGACATCATGGTCTGTACGTTTGGGGGCATGATATCCGACAGATACCGCAATCGGGGCAGGCTCACATCCATGATGGTTACGTGCGCACCCAGACCAGCCGCCATTTTGGCCGCCTGCGTTCCAACAATACCTCCACCCAGAATTAATACGTTGGCAGGCTTTACACCCGGTACACCACCAAGCAGAATGCCCCGGCCTTTCATTGGCTTTTCGAGGTACTTGGCACCTTCCTGAATTGCCATACGACCCGCAACCTCCGACATAGGCACCAGCAGAGGCAGGCTACGGTCAGGGCGTTCAACAGTTTCGTAGGCCAGACAAACGGCACCTTTCGCCAGCATGGCCTGGGTCAGTTCTTCCGACGATGCAAAGTGGAAGTAGGTAAACAGCAGTTGATTTTCTTTAATCAGGTCATATTCAGGAGCGATTGGCTCTTTGACCTTCATAATCATCTCGGCGATCCCGTACACCTCTTCGATGGTCGGCAACATAACCGCCCCAGCTGCAATATATTCCTCATCTTCAAAACCACTCCCCTCACCCGCATTCACCTGCACATAAACAGTATGTCCATGTTTACGGAGTTCAGTAACACCAGCCGGTGTAAGCGCAACGCGATTCTCGTTGTTTTTGATTTCTTTAGGAACGCCAATGACCATAGTGGCTTAAACGAAGGATTGTTGTACGTCGATAGCACAAAGGTAAAGCAGCTATAAACGTTTTCTAGTAGTTTTTATCTTTTCAGGAAAAGAGGCATTACCTTTATGTGTTTGTAGGAATTTTTCCTATTAAGAAAATAAATCAGGAACTCTTGCCGTAAAAATTCCGCTTATGGCTCTTGTCGACGCAACTGATCGGAAAATCCTGGACTTACTCCAACAGGATGCCCATCTGACCATTCAGGATATTGGTCGGAAGATCAATCTGTCTAAAACCCCCGTCCACGAACGCATCAAACGGCTCGAACGCGAGGGCGTTATTGAACGCTATGTAACCCTGGTCGATAAAAAAAAACTGGGTAATTCACTGATGGTTTATTGCCAGGTAACCCTCGATCGACAAACCCGCGATGCGTTTACCGCTTTTGAAATCGACGTACGCGAACTCCCCGAAGTACTTGAATGCAATCGGGTATCGGGCACATTCGATTACCTGATCAAGATCATCAGCCAGGATATGGATACCTACAACCATTTCTATCAGGAAAAACTGTCGGTCATTCCCGGCACCTTGCATATCAGCAGCTTCTTTGTGATGTCGGAGATCAAAAATTCGACTGTAATTCCGGTTTGATGCCTACATCGTGCCGAATCAGAAATTAACCTGTTCAGGAAGGAATTCGGGTTTAGTGGTGTTCTGTAATCATACCAGAATACCCCACGATATGGAAATTGAAATTTGGAGTGATGTGATGTGCCCGTTTTGCTACATCGGCAAACGAAAATTCGAAGCTGGCTTGGCCCAGTTTGCTCATAATAAGGATGTCAAAGTCGTCTGGAAAAGTTTTCAGCTCAATCCGGGTTTGAAAACTGACCCATCTAAAAATGTTAACCAGCACCTGGCCGATATAAAAGGCTGGAGCCTTCAACAGGCTGAGCAAATGAACAACCGGGTAACCGATATGGCCCGCGAGGTAGGTCTGGAGTATCATTTCGACAAGGCTATCGTTGCCAACTCCTGGGATGCGCACCGGCTGGTTCAGCTAGCGAAAACAAAGGGACTGGGCGATGCCGCTGAAGAGCGACTGTTTCGGGCCTATTTTACCGAAGGGAAAAATACGTCGGATCATACAACGCTGGTTGAACTGGGCACCGACATTGGCCTGGATGCATCAGAGGTTAGCCAGATGTTAGCTTCTACGGCCTTTAACGACGAGGTAAGTCATGACCTGTACGAAGCCCGGCAACTGGGCATACGAGGTGTTCCGTTTTTTGTTCTGAATCGGAAATATGCTGTTTCGGGTGCTCAGGCTCCGGAAACGTTTTTAGGTGCCCTCGAAACGGCCTGGACTGAATGGGACCAACAACATCCTAAACTCACCGAAGTAGCCGCTGGTGAAGCCGCCTGCACCCCAGAAGATGGCTGCGTATTGCCAGAGTAATAATCGTCGGAAAACACTGAGGCACGGATAGTACAGAGATACGCTATAAACCTCTTTGTTCTCCGTGCCTCAGTGTTTTTAACCAGTTTGAATGTTTGTTTTCTGGTTTGATTCCGGAAAGTTCAAACCGTTTTTAGGAGAAAATGAACCGTTGGGCCTTTATCAACCATGTACATGTATTTACGTTTCCTCTCCTCTATGAAAATCGTAATAGCCAGTAGTTTAGGCGTATTGTTAAACGGTCTGGTACAGGCCCAAAGCTGGCAGCCTGTTACCACCCAGAACAGTTGTTCGGCCCGTCATGAAAATGCGGCTACTCTCATTGGCGACAGTTTGTATGCGGTTGGCGGACGAGGCATTAAACCATTGGAGGCCCTGAACCTAAAAACGCTGGTCTGGCAAACGCTACCGACGCCACCGGCCGAAATGAATCACTTTCAGGCCATTACCTACAATGACGAATTATATGTGATGGGCGCTTTCCAGGGGCAATACCCGCACGAGACCCCCATTCCAAACATCTATATCTACAGTCCTAAGCAAGGTAAATGGCGGGTTGGTCCCGAAATTCCGAAAGACCGGCTACGAGGTTCGGCAGGTGTAGTCGTGTATAAAAACAAGATATACATGGCCTGTGGTATCATCGATGGGCATTACGATGGTCATGTAGCGTGGCTCGATGAATACGATCCCAAAACCAATACCTGGAAAAAACTGGCTGATGCGCCCCGCACCCGCGACCACATCAGTGCGGCTGTTGTCGATGACAAACTGTATCTGGCGGGAGGTCGCAATTCAACGGCCCGGATCAATAAAGTGCTGGAAACGACCATCGCCGAAGTGGATGTCTACGATTTTAAAACCGGACGCTGGAGCACACTGCCTTCTACCTCAAACATTCCCACGCAACGGGCGGGTGGCACTGCCGTTACCCAGGGCGGTAAAGTATGGATTATTGGGGGCGAGACGGTACAATTGAAGGCGCACAACGAAGCCGAAGCCCTTGACCCGAAAACCAACACCTGGACATCCGGCCCCCGACTCAACCAGGGGCGTCATGGCACGCAGGCCGTTGTCTATAAAGGGAACATCTACATTGTTGCCGGATCAGCCAACCACGGTGGCGGGCCAGAGCTGAATACGGTTGAGGTGTTAAAGTAGTTTGGCCTTTAAGGTTCCAGGTTTGAAACAGCTATTTATGAAACACATTTTACTGACATTAACGGGTCTGTTTATCACACTTTCATCGTTTGCGCAATCCACAACCAACCGGGAAGAATGGGTTCGGATTTTCAACGGAAAAGACCTTACTGGCTGGGACATCAAAATTGCCGGACAGCCCCTGAACGACAACTACAAAAATACCTTCCGCGTCGAAAAGGGTATGCTCCGGGTCATGTACGATCAGTACAAAACCTTCGATGGCAAATACGGACATATCTACTACAACAAGCCATACGCCTATTATCGGGTTCGTTTTTCTTATCGGTTTCTGGGCAAACAAACACCCGGTGGCGATCCCTGGAACGTACGAAACAGCGGTATTATGCTGCATTCGCAATCGGCAAAGAGCTTATCGCTCAACCAGACGTTTCCGGTATCGCTGGAAATGCAGTTACTCGGTGGGCTAGGCGATGGGCCGCGTCATACAGGCAATCTGTGTACGCCCGGTACACAGGTATACATGAGTGGCAAGCTTCGGCCGGAGCATTGTACGGATTCCGATTCAAAAACCTACGATGGTGATCGCTGGATAACGGCAGAAGCCATTGTACTGGGCGACTCGATCGTGCATCACATCATCGAAGGCGATACAGTACTTACCTACGAACGCCCACAGGTTGGTGGCGGGTTTGTGAGCAAAGACCATAACTGGGAAGCTGGTCGATTCGATAGTCAGGCAGCTGCCCATTGGAACAGTCTGGCCAATACTGCTCTTGGCGAAGGATTCATTGCTTTACAGGCCGAAAGCCACGACATTGATTTCCGCAATGTCGAAGTGCTTGATCTGAAAGGCTGCACCGATCCCAAAGCACTCAACTATAAATCCTATTTTGTCAAGTCCGATAATAGCCTATGCCGCTATAAAAAGTAGTATTGCCGATTTCCAATAGCTAAGCAACCTAACTACATCCTGAATGAGACGAGTCGCTGCAATTGATGTAACGCGTGGTTTAGTGATGGTCATTATGGCGCTGGATCATGTCCGCGATTTGCTCCATACCCCGGCCCTGACCCAGAACCCGACCGACCTGACCACAACGACGCCCGCTATTTTCATGACGCGCTGGGTTACCCATCTTTGCGCTCCTACCTTCGTGTTTCTGTCGGGCACTTCAGCTTACTTATCGCTACGCAGACAGGCGATTGGAAATCGGAACGACGCCCTTCGATTTTTACGGAGCCGGGGTTTGGTGTTGCTATTACTGGAACTAACCGTTATCAACTTCGCCTTCTGGTTCGATTTTCATTTCCAGTCGCTGATGCTACAGGTAATTTATGCCATCGGCTTCGGGCTGGTTATCCTGTCGTTTCTGGCCAAGCTACCGGTCCGAACGGTTGGCATCATTGGTCTGGTCATTGTAGTGGGGCAAAACATCCTGCAACTGGTTCCCACTTTTACGAATCCGGTAGCTCGATTAATCTGGGCCTTATTGTTTCGAACCGATTTTTTTCCAGTCAGTCCAACGTTTGCCTTGCTGGTTGCCTATCCGGTCATACCGTGGCTGGGAATTATGCTGGTCGGTTTTGGCTGCGGCCAATTGCTGGAACGCCCAACTGAAAACCGAAAACCGCTTCTATTACGCATCGGCCTCGGTGCTCTGGCCTTGTTTATCCTACTCCGTTTTCTGAATATCTACGGCGACCCGGCTCCCTGGTCATCGCAGAAAAGTCACTTGTTTACCTTCTTCTCGTTCATTAACGTTACCAAGTACCCACCTTCGTTACTATACGATCTGGTCACACTGGGCCTGATGTTCGTCTTTCTGGCAATCATGGATGGTGCCAATAATACATTTACCCGCTGGATGACTGTATACGGCAAAGTGCCTATGTTTTATTACATCCTACACTGGTATCTGGTTCATCTCTCCATGATCGGAATGGCCCTATGGCAGGGGTATTCGCTGGCCGATCTGCCATCAGGACCGATG
The DNA here is from genome assembly GCF_002056795.1 of Spirosoma aerolatum. Lineage (NCBI taxonomy): Bacteria > Pseudomonadati > Bacteroidota > Cytophagia > Cytophagales > Cytophagaceae > Spirosoma > Spirosoma aerolatum. The sequence continues at coordinate 5,159,867 of NZ_CP020104.1, forward strand.
AATTTCGGACGCCCGGCCAATGCGGGTATTTCGCTCGAATACGTCTATCTGGTCTGGATTAGCATTGTCCTTTTTCTGTATCCACTTTGTCGCTGGTATGGTCAGTACAAATTGGAGCATCCAACTATAAAATGGCTCCGGTATATCTAGGAACTACAAGATTAATTTCCGATTAAAACAACTCTTTACATCGAGTGTGTTCAGTAGCCTTACCAATGAATTTCATTTTCAGGTAAACGTCTAAAAAATAACGACCCTAGTATCCTAAACCACGCATAGACTATGTCAAATCGGTTTTCAAATCAGATAGCCATTGTAACAGGAGGAGCCGACGGCATCGGAAAAGGCATTGCCAAACGGCTGGCTTCGGAGGGGGCAACCATCATCCTGTTCGATATCAATCATGTTACCCTCGAACGAACGGTGGCCGAATTTACGAAGCAAGGACATAGTGTATCGGGCCATGTAGTCGATGTGTCGCAGGAGAGTTCGGTTGAAAAAGCGGTTCAAACGGTCGAAGAGTCGTACGGTCGATTAGACATTATGGTCAATTCGGCGGGTATTGTCGGGCCTACCAATACAAAAATTACCGACTTTTCGGTGGCCGATTACGACCGTGTATACCATACCAACCTTCGGGGCGCTTTTCTGATGACGAAATTTGCCCTGAAAGCGATGGAAAAAGCCAATTATGGCCGCATTCTGCACCTGGCTTCCATTGCGGGCAAAGAAGGTAATCCATTCATGACCGGCTATTCGTCGATGAAAGCAGGCGTAATCGGATTGGTCAAAGGCATCGGGAAAGAGTATGCCGAAACGGGCATTACCGTCAATGGCATTGCCCCTGCCGTAATCAGGACTGCTCTGAACAACGATACAGCTCCTGAGCAACTTGCTTATATGACGGCTAAAATTCCCATGAAACGGCTGGGAACGGTGGAAGAAGTAGCTGCGCTGGCAGCCTGGATTGTCTCAGAAGAAGCTAGTTTTACCACCGGATTCATTTACGATTTGTCGGGTGGACGGGCTACATACTGACAGATTGACCGCTAATTAGTAGTGGCTAAGCCTATCTTAGCCTGATTTTAAGCATGAATTAACCAGTTTTTAATAATTCCGGCCTGCTCACCGACCTAATTGGGGCACTCGCACATCTGAAATCGGCATTCCGCCGGTTTCTTTTTTGTCGGCTGATCAGAATTAGTAGCTTTGTTTATAAACCAACCGAGCCATGACCTACCGTCTGACGAATTCGCAAAAGTGGCAACTCGCCTTTAGCGTGTTCGTTATCTACTGGCCTATCCGCATGTATGCCAATGGAGCAAGCTTTAGCTGGATTTTTTCGGCTCGGCAAATACCGTTCTGGGCGCTGGAATTCCTGGTCACCATTTTGTTTTTCTACGCCTGGATTACGGTAACGGAGTGGTTACAGCAGCGCTTTTTCAAGCACTTTGGCGAGGGTTTCCTGATCGAGTTCAAGATTCCGGCCCAGATAGCCACGCTACTCATTGCCAGTGCCTTAGCGGTAGGTTTCAATAGTGCCTTTACTGTACTATGGCATAATCTGGACGAGGTAATGGAACAACGGTTCGGTGTATCGCGCGATCCTGATCCTCGTCAGCAGCGACTTCCAACGCCCCCGCGCTCACCCGAAGAACGGCAACGAATCCGTGAGCGACGGCAGCGGACCAACAACTCGCTGATGGTAATGGCCATGCTTTCAGCCTTTTATTTGTCAGCAAACCGACGTGCCTTTCGACGGCTGGAAGCTGTACAGCTGCGGGCAGAGCGATTGGAAAAGGAGAATGTACAGGCCCAGTTTGCGGCCCTGAAAAGTCAGGTAAATCCGCACTTTTTGTTTAACAGCCTGAGTATTTTGTCGTCGCTGGTGCATGCCGATGCTGATCTGTCGGAGAAATTCATCGACCAGTTATCAAGGGCGTATCGCTATATACTGGAGCAGAAGGATAACGAACGCGTATCGCTGAAAACTGAACTGGAGTTCATTCAGGCATATCGATTTTTGCTCAACATCCGCTTCGAGAACAAATTCGACGTGTTTATCGACGTACCCGAATGGGAGCAGAACCGCTATAGCATAGCCCCTCTGACCCTGCAACTTCTTGTCGAGAATGCGGTGAAGCACAACCGCATGTCGACCAAAGAGCCTCTTCGGGTGCATATCCTGCTCGACGGTGATTATCTGGTGGTTAGCAATAATTTACAACCCCGTCCGAAATCAGAGAATTCGACGGGCGTTGGACTTGAGAATATTATTACCCGCTATGCCCTACTGACCGAACAGTCGGTTTGGGTGGGTGAGAGCGATGGCGATTTTGTGGTAAGAATACCGCTGCTGATTAGTGAAAAAGTTTTAGTGAGCGAGGTGGAGAAAGAGCGAAAGAGCGAAAGAGTGAAAGAGTGAAAAACGTCCCTACGACAATTTTTCACTCTTTTACTCCTTCATTCTCTCACTCTATTGCTCTTTCGCTCTTTCACTTGGTAAGGAATGAATGTACTGATTATTGAAGACGAGAGCCTGACCGCAAAGCGGCTCGAAAGCCTACTCCAGAAATACGATCCATCCATAAACGTATTGGCAAAACTGCCCTCCGTGGCCGAAGCGGTGGAGTGGTTCAATGAGCCACATCCGCCCATCGAACTGGTTTTTATGGATATTCACCTCGAAGATGATCTGGGATTCCGCATTTTCGAGCAAACATCGTTGAGTACGCCCGTCATTTTCACCACGGCCTACGACGAATATATGATTCAGGCCTTTAAAGTCAACAGCATCGACTACCTGTTGAAACCCATCAATTATGATGAACTGGTAGCGGCCATTGAAAAATTCAAAGCCCTGAAAAAACAGTTTGGTCAGGCGAGTTCGGCTCCCGACATCGAAACGCTGCTCAATCTAATTGGTAGATCGCGACAGACGGACTACAAAGATCGGTTCATGATTACGGTGGGCACCAAGATTCGCAGCATCGAAACCTCCGAAATCGCTTACTTTTTTCTGGAAGAGAAAGTAGTTTTTCTGGTCACGAAAGACGGACTGAACTTACCTGTCGACTACAGTCTGGATAAGCTCACGCAACTGCTCAATCCGCGTCAGTTTTTCCGTATCAGCCGCCAGTTTCTGGTGTCACTGCCAGCCATCCAGACCATCCATACGTTTTCGGCGGGTAAGCTCAAACTCGACTTACAGCCCAAATCCCGTCAGGAAGTCTTTGTCAGTGGCGACCGCATGACCGAATTTAAAGAATGGCTGGGGAAATAACACTCGCAACATACTTATCAGAAAGCCCGCGAAAAGGCGGGCTTTTTTATTGACCGAAGCGACCACAGTTAGCCAGGTTCGCTTGTGACTTATTTTGGCAAGGACGTTATGGAATCTTTCACCCTTACTTTTTTGTATCGACCAATTCATTTTATTTACGATCATATATCAATTCTCCTGTCTGACGGCAGGCCGATCATCCTCAGGGAAGTGTACAGCCCAACCGCCACCATGCTCGCGGGCGAGCGAACCCAGAAGAGCTGTTTAATCGCCATTCTGAAGGATCAATAAGCTATAATTTAAGAGTCCAACAAGCGGCTATAAAAAGATTGGACATCTTTGCTGCTCAGTGTCGTTTTGTGCTTTGCCATCAGCATCTGGGGCGTAACGCACGGCTCGACTTAGTGAACTCAATTTGATTCAGAAATCAAGTATAATTATATTAAAACCGAAATCATCAATTTAGCTAGTTAAACACTGTTTTGTGGTTATGTCCGAAAAAGAAGAAAAACATCCGTTTAAAGTTATTCTCGAAAAATACATTTCTGAAATTCTTGTTATTTTTATTGGTATATCAATTTCCTTTTTCTTTGATGAATGGAGAGAAAATAGAAAAGATGATGAAACAATGAAGAAACATTTAGCATTTTTAAGAACAAATTTAGTAGAAGACACTCTAAATCTAACGAGTAGAATTAAACATAGCAGTAAACTAGTCAACAGTATCAACAAATTAACTTATTTTAGATCTGATACAGAGATAAAAGACAGTATTAGTTTTCACATTGACAACGCAGCTAGTTATTTATTTTTCAAACCAAATCAAATGGCTTATGAAGAGATCCGACAAACTGCGCATACAAATTTGATCAAAAATGATTCTTTAAAAATACTATTCTTATCCTATTATACATCAACAATACCTTATTGTACAGAATGGTGTAAAATAGATGAAACCCATACAATGACACAATTGATTCCTGAGATGAGTAGCTATTTCCCAGTCGTGACTGACTCATTGAAGATTATTTCTTCACAAGAAATAATCAAAGCATTAAGGTTAAAAAAGTTAAGAAATTTGCTTCTAGCAAACGCCGTTTATAAAAAAGAAGGTGTAAATAGCTTTATTACTACTAAAAAAGTAGCAATAAAGCTTCTAAAAAAGGTTGATAATGAATTACAAAAGGACTAGATACGTATAGGCTTCTAGAAACCAATTAATACGGCGGTAAAATAACAATTTCTAGTCTATTTGGGACGATTCGCGAATGACCATGCGGGTGGGGATTTTGATGCGCTCGGGCTGGAGTCCTTTGTATTTCCCCTCAATCAGATTGATCAATTGCTCGGCTGCCACTTGGCCAATTTCCAGGGCTGGCTGTTCGACGGTACTCATGGGCGGGGCCAGCAAATCGGCAACGGGCGTATTGGTAAAGCCAATCAATGATACCTGCCCCGGAATGGCAATATTCCGTTTTTTCAGGGCTGCTAATGTACTCAGGGCCAGCCGGTCGCTGGCGGCAAAAAAGGCATCGGGCGACTGACTCAACAAGTCGTCAATAATTGGTTCAACTTCATTTTGCCCGAAACCGGCGTAGCGCAACAGATTTTCCTCGTAAAGAATACCGTATTTTTCCAAAGCGGCCTTATAACCTGCCAATCGTTCCTGCGTAATGGAAATATAGGGCGGGATCGTAATGTGAGCAATCCGTCGACGGCCAGTTTGAATCAGGTGCTCGGTGGCGGCAAATGCCGCTTCGAAATTATCGGCCGTTACACTGATCGAGTCGAGTTCTTTGGCCACCCGGTCGAAGAGTACAATAGGCATCTTTTTTTCCTGAAGCTCCCGAATATGCGACACATCCGACGTACTACTCGACAATGAAATCAGGAGTCCATCAGCCTTCCGGGCTACGGCCTGCTGCACCGTCAGCACCTCCCGCTCAAACGACTCGTGACTTTGAAAAATGATAACGTGATACCCCCGATTATAGGCGATTGCTTCGATGCCGTTGATTACCTGCGAGAAAAAATTATTCGCAATCTGTGGCACAACGACGCCAATAACCCGGCTCCGGTTTTCTTTCAGGCTCAGCGCAATGGGATTGGGCCTGTAGTTGAGCCGCTCAGCATATTCGATGACCAGGCGCTTGGTTTCTGGGTTGATTTCGTAGCTGTCGCGTAGTGCCCGCGACACCGTCGATGTCGAGAGATTCAGCGCGCGAGCAATATCTTTTATTGTTATGGTATCCAAAGCAGACTATTCGTAAAATACAAAAATACACGCGCCCATTACCACGTCCTTTACACATGATCGGGTTAACCGCCGATTCGCTTTTTGAGGCTCATTAGCCAACAAACCCGCCAATTGGCAACGTTCCCGATAACGATTGCGTGAATAAATATCTTTAAAAGTTTAAATATAAAAAATAGCCTGCTTAATCTTACTTAACCAACTTACTTAGGCACCAGTTGGTTCGCTTTGACGCTTTCCATAAAAAAGACAATTTTTAGCATCACCTACAGCTTTCTGACGAAAGACATTCCTATGCAACCATTATCTGTCCAATCACTCCCAACTATTCAATCTCAACTCGAGCTTACGCTTCCCCTACCCGATCATCAGCATCTACCGGAACGCGTTCTCCAGTTTGGCACAGGTGTTCTGCTACGCGGCCTTCCCGATTATTTTATCGATAAAGCCAACCGCCAGGGTATCTTCAATGGTCGGATCGTGGTGGTGAAGTCGACCGATGGTGGTGATATGACGGCCTTTGCCCGTCAGGATAATTTATATACACTGTGTATACGGGGCGTCGAGAATCGCGAACTGGTCGAACAGAATATCGTTTGCTCAGCTATCAGCCGGGTTCTTTCAGCCAAACAGCAGTGGAACGCGGTCTTACAGGTAGCTACCAGCCCCGATCTGCAAATCGTTCTTTCGAACACAACGGAAGTAGGCATTCAACTCGTTCAGGACGACATCCGGCAGTCGCCCCCGGAATCGTTTCCGGGCAAACTGCTGGCAGTTTTGTATGCTCGCTATAAGGCTTTCAACGGCGACCCAACCAAGGGACTGGTCATTGTGCCGACCGAACTTATTCCCGACAACGGTACTAAACTCGAAGCCATACTGCTCGAACTAGCCCACCGCAATGCCCTCGAAGGAGCTTTTATTGACTGGCTCGAAAATGCGAACACCTGCTGCAACTCGCTGGTTGACCGCATCGTACCCGGCCGCCCCGACCCGGCCACTCAACACGCGCTGACCGAGCAACTTGGCTACGAAGACGACCTGTTGACCATTTCGGAAGCGTACCGACTGTGGGCCATCGAAGGAGATGAACGAGTGCAAAACGTCCTGTCATTCCATAAGGCCGACGAGAATATTTTCATTCGTCCGAATATCGACCTGTTCCGGGAGTTGAAACTTCGGCTGCTGAACGGCACCCATACGCTCAGTTGTGGACTGGCTTTCCTGAGCGGTTTCGATACAGTTCGCGAAGCTATGGAAGACGAGATTCTGTCGGCCTTTATCAGCGGAGTTATGCTGGGCGAACTCATTCCGGGTATCCCCTATCCTGTTGATGAGAAAGCGGCCCAGCGCTTTGGGTTCCAGGTTCTCGATCGGTTCCGAAACCCATTTATTGAGCATCGTTGGCTGGCCATTACGATGCAGTATTCGGCCAAAATGCAAATGCGGAATATACCAACCCTGCTCCACTACTATAAGCATCTGGATGTAACGCCCCGCTACATCACCCTTGGCTTTGCGGCTTACCTGCTATTCATGAAGGCCACCACACAGGAGGATGAAGTCTGGTATGGCGAACGGGAAGGGGTAAAATACCCGATCTACGACGCTCAGGCCGGTTACTTCGCCGACCTATGGGCGCGGTTCACCCCACAGGAATTGACAACAACGGTTTTACAAAATATCGCGTTGTGGGGCTATGACCTGACACTACTGCCCGGATTTGCCGATTCGGTGAGCCACTATTTAGTACAAATGATCGAAACCGGCGTATTCTCTACGGTATCGGCCCAATTCGATCACCTTGAAACGATAACAAAATGAAACAGAACGTTCTGAAAATACACCCCGACGATTCCGTCCTTGTCGCTCTTACTGACCTGGAGCCGGGCGACCGGGTGCAATGGGAACACACAAATCTGATTGTGACAGAAGCCGTCCCGGCCAAGCACAAGGTAGCCTTACAGGCTTTTGAGCCAGGCGATTCGATTATGATGTATGGCGTACTGGTTGGCAAAGCGAAACAGGCTATCCCGATGGGCGGCCGACTGACTACCTTCAATGTACAACATGCGACCGACAGCTACGACCTGCATGGGTCGTCGTATCAATGGGCGGCTCCCTCCGTCGACCGCTGGCAGGGCCAAACCTTTATGGGCTATCCCCGTTCGGATGGGCGCGTCGGAACAGCCAACTATTGGGTAGTGATTCCGCTCGTTTTCTGCGAGAACCGAAACATCCAGGTTCTGGAAGATGCCCTGGTTCATGACCTAGGCTACGGTCGTCGGAATACATACCAGCAACAGGCCCAGGAGTTGGCGGCTTTGGTACAGGCAGGCCGATCGGTTGAGGAGATTTTACAGGCCGATCTGCAAACGGCCGAGCAGTCGCTGAGTGGCCAACTCAAGTTGTTTCCAAATGTCGATGGAGTAAAATTCCTCGTGCACGACATGGGCTGTGGTGGCACCCGTCAGGATGCGCAGGCTCTTTGTGGACTTCTGGCAGGCTATATTACCCATCCGAACGTAGCGGGAGCCACCGTCCTGAGTCTGGGTTGTCAGAATGCGCAGGTGGCCATGCTTCAGGAGGAAATACAGAAGCGCAGTCCGCAGTTCGACAAGCCCCTGTTTATACTGGAACAACAGGCAATTGGTACTGAAGAATCGCTCATTAGCCAGGCCCTTCGCCAGACGTTTGCCGGGCTGATGCAGGCCAATACCTGTGTTCGGCAACCAATGCCTTTAAGCAAACTGGTGGTCGGGCTGGAATGCGGTGGTTCCGACGGTTTTTCGGGCATTTCGGCCAATCCGGCGGTGGGTCACGCATCCGATTTGCTGGTCGCGCTGGGCAGTACCGTTATCCTATCGGAATTTCCTGAACTTTGCGGGGTCGAACAGGAACTGTGTGACCGCTGTATTGATGAAGCAACCGCCAGCCGATTCCGGGAGCTGATGAACGTATACGCGCAGCGTGCTAAGGAAGTAGGATCAGGGTTCGATATGAACCCTTCGCCGGGTAATATCCGAGATGGCCTCATTACCGACGCCATGAAATCGGCAGGGGCTTCGAAAAAAGGCGGCACCTCACCTGTAGTAGCGGTACTGGATTACCCCGAACTGGTTACCAAACCCGGTTTGAATCTGCTTTGTACGCCCGGCAATGATGTCGAATCGACCACCGCCGAAGTCGGTTCGGGAGCCACAGTCGTATTATTTACAACCGGTTTAGGTACACCAACTGGAAATCCTATCGCTCCTGTGGTTAAAATTGCATCCAATTCCGCTTTGGCTAACCGTATGCCTGATATTATTGATATCAACACCGGTACAGTGATCGACGGCGACGAAACAATCCAACAGGCTGGCGAACGAATACTTGATCAAATCATTCGGGTAGCCAGTGGCGAGGTCGAAGTAGCCGCCGTTCGTCACGGTCAGGACGATTTTATACCCTGGAAACGGGGAGTTTCTCTTTAAAGAGTGAAAGAGCGAAAGACTGAAAGAGCGACTCATGCTCTTTGGTCGGTCGCTCTTTCACTCATTCACTCTTTCGCTCTTTAATACATGAAAAAGCCCTTTTTGAACGAAGATTTTCTGCTGCAAACGGAGTCGGCGCGACAACTCTACCACGAATTTGCGAAGCCGATGCCCATCATCGATTACCACTGCCATCTACCACCCGATCAGATTGCCGAAAACAGACAGTTTGAGAACATTACGCAAATCTGGCTCTATGGCGACCATTACAAATGGCGGGCCATGCGAACCAATGGGGTGAATGAGCGGTTCTGCACAGGGGAGGCCGATGATTTCAGCAAGTTTCAGAAATGGGCCGAAACAGTTCCCTACACACTTCGAAACCCGCTGTATCACTGGACTCACCTCGAACTGCAACGGTATTTCGGCATTAAGGAAACCCTCAACGGCAACAACGCCCGGCAGATTTACGATGCCTGTACCGAGCAGTTGCAGTCGCCCGATTTTTCGGTTCGGAACCTGATGCGTCGGATGAACGTCGAAACCGTTTGTACCACCGACGACCCTGTCGATTCGCTGGTGCACCATAAGAAATTAGCCGAAGAAGGATTCGAGATTGGCGTATTGCCCACCTTTCGGCCCGATAAAGCCATGGCCGTTGAAGATGTCGTAGCTTTCAATCATTATGTAAACCGCCTGGAAGCAGCCAGTAATGTATCGATCAGTAATCTGGCCGATTTTCTGAAAGCGCTCCGCCAGCGTCACGATTTCTTTGCAGCTATGGGCTGTAAACTCTCCGACCATGGTCTGGAGCAGATTTATGCTGAAGACTATACCGAAGAAGAGGTCCAGGACATCTTCCATCAACTCCGTTCGGGGCATTCACTCAGTATCACAGAAATTCTGCAATTTAAATCGGCAATGCTGGTGTATCTGGCGGAGATGGATTGGGAGAAAGGCTGGACACAACAGTTCCACCTGGGCGCACTTCGGAACAACAATTCCCGGATGCTGCGGGTACTGGGGCCTGATACGGGCTGGGACAGCATCGGTGATTTCTCGCAGGCTCGTGCCATGGCCCGCTTCCTCGACCGGCTCGATACCAATGACAAACTAGCCAAGACCATCATTTACAATCTGAACCCCGCCGACAACGAGCTGATTGCAACCATGATTGGCAATTTCAACGATGGGTCAGTAGCTGGTAAAATCCAATTTGGCTCAGGCTGGTGGTTTTTAGATCAGAAAGAGGGTATGGAACGACAAATAAATGCTCTTTCTACTATGGGACTGTTGAGTCGATTTGTGGGTATGTTGACCGATTCTCGCAGTTTTCTGTCGTATCCGCGGCATGAATACTTCCGTCGGATTCTGTGTAACATGCTTGGAAACGACATTGAAAACGGTGAACTCCCCGACGATATGGACTGGACGGGCCAGGTTGTACAAAACATCTGCTACGGTAACGCTAAAACCTACTTCGGCTTCAGTAGCAAGCCCATGTCGCTGGCAGTGTAATAAGTTAATGAACAATGAATAATGGTCAATGAATAGACAACTGATAATGAGGCACTTTTCATTGTCCATTATTCATTATCAATTAAAATCACATGGTTTGTTGTTTCGGAGAGTTATTGTTACGGTTTTCCCCGATTGCCAATGGAGAATGGATTCGGCAGACGGCTATGCCTGTTTATGTGGGAGGAGCCGAACTGAATGTGGCTACCGCGCTGGCAAAATGGAACGTCCCCGTCAAATACAGCACCGTACTCCCCGAAAATTCGCTGGCCGATGACATTATTGGATACGTTTCGAGCAAAGGAATTGACCCGTCGGGCATTGTCCGGTTTGGGCAACGTGTCGGTAGTTATTTTCTGCCCCAGGGTTCGGATCTGAAAAATGCGGGCGTGATTTATGATCGGGCGCATTCGGCTTTTTCGGAACTGGCTCCCGGCAAAGTAGATTGGGACGCTGTTCTGCAACAGACAAGTTGGTTGCATGTGAGTGCCATTAGCCCGGCTCTAACTGCCGATGTGGCTGCGGCCTGTACTGAGCTGGTTGCTGCGGCTGCAGCCAAAGGCATAACGGTATCGATAGACCTGAATTACCGGGCGCGGCTGTGGCAATACGGCGTTTCTCCCGTCGATATTATGCCCGGAATTGTGGAGCATTGCAACGTCGTCATGGGTAATATCTGGGCTGCCAATGCTTTGCTAGGCATCCCGGTCGATGCCGACATCCACGTCAAAAACCAGCAGCCCGACTACCTGAATCATGCTCTGGAAACCTCAAAGGCAATCCAGGAGCGATTTCCGCGCTGTACGGTTGTTGCCAATACGTTCCGGTTCGACAAGGTTCCGACGGGGTTGCGGTACTATACTACCCTGTATACGGATGGCCAGCAATACGTGTCACCCGAATTGCTGACGGATTCCGTTGTTGATCGGGTCGGTAGTGGCGACTGCTTTATGGCAGGGCTGATTTATGGCCTTTACAACCAGCATGATCCACAACAGATTGTCAATTTTGCGGCTGAAGCTGCCTTCGGAAAATTACAGGAGTTCGGAGATGCAACCAATCAGACCATCGATGCAATTACCCAACGTCAACAGATGATCACATCCTTACTCTAAAATAATAGAACCGCACGGGCGGCTCCGACAGATTGTCATGATGATTTTTATCCATGTCACTCATAATGATCATAACAATCTGTCGGGCCACCCGTGCGGTTCTATTAAGGCTCTAAACGAACCCAGTTATGTCCTCTGATAAAATCCTTGATCTAGTCATCACTCACCCAATTGTTCCGGTATTCTATCATCCCGATGTCGACCATGCTTCGGCTATTTTACAGGCTTGTTACGATGGTGGCCTTCGCGTATTTGAATTTACCAACCGGGGCGATAAAGCGTTGGCCGTTTTCACCCAGTTAGCGAGCTATGTGAAAGACAAGTGTCCCGAAATGGCACTGGGTATTGGCACTATTCTGACGCCCGAAGATGCAACCAAATTCATTGATGCTGGTGCCGCTTTTGTTGTACAGCCCGTTATAACCGCTTCAGTTGGTGATGTCTGTCGGGAGCGGGGTATCCCCTGGATGCCTGCCGGTTCAACACTGAACGAAATCTACCAGGCCACGCTGCTGGGTGCCCAGCTTGTAAAAGTATTTCCGGGCAATGTGGTCGGACCCGGTTTTATCAAGGCGATCAAAGGACCAATGCCTTCGCTCAAGCTCATGGTAACCGGGGGTGTAGAGCCAACCAGCGAAAGCCTCACGGCCTGGTTTAAAGCGGGTGTAACAGCCGTAGGGATTGGTTCTCAATTATTCTCCGGCGACAGTGCCGACCCATCGGCCCTCCGCGACCGCATAGCCTCTTTAGTTCAGATTGTTACACCCTTTATTCCGCAACCCGCATGAGCAAACCCATTGGAAACTACCGCTGGACTATCGTAGCGCTTCTTTTTTTCGCTACGACCATTAACTACCTCGACCGGCAGGTAGTGGGACTCCTTAAACCTACGCTGGAAAAAGAATTCAACTGGTCGGAGCTGGATTATAGCCGCATTGTACAGGTTTTTTCGGCCGCTTATGCCATTGGCCTGCTGATTTTTGGACGAATTATCGACCGGATCGGAACCAAAGTCGGCTATACGGTAGCCATTATTTTCTGGAGTATTGCGGCTATGGCTCATGCCCTGGCTACCAGCACGATGGGATTCATTTTCGCCCGGATTGGCCTGGGATTGGGTGAAGCGGGAAACTTCCCGGCAGCGATCAAAACGGTAGCCGAATGGTTTCCCAAAAAAGAACGGGCGCTGGCAACGGGTATTTTCAACTCAGGGGCTAACATTGGGGCGGTGGTCGCACCGATTCTGGTGCCCTGGATTCTGGGCATCTGGGGCTGGGAAATGGCCTTCATCGTAACGGGTGCCGTCGGTTTTATCTGGCTCATCTTCTGGTATGTCGGCTACGAGATTCCCTCAAAACAAGCCAAACTCTCCAAGGAAGAATATAACTACATCCACAGCGACAGCGAAGCAACACCCGACGAAGTGGCCGATCATGGCAAACCTGTCTCCTGGGGTATGCTGCTGGGGAAACGCCAAACCTGGGCGTTTGTATTCGGCAAAATGCTGACCGACCCCATCTGGTGGTTTTTCCTGTTCTGGCTACAGGACTATTTTTCGACCACGTTCCACCTTGACACCAAAAAGCCGAACCTGTATCTGGCCGTACTCTATACGCTGGTCAGTATTGGCAGTATCGGTGGCGGCTATCTGTCGTCAGCGCTCATTAGCCGGGGCTGGAGTGTCTGGAAAGCGCGCAAAACCGCTATGTTCATCTTTGCTCTGCTTGTGCTACCTGTTATGGCTGTTCGGTTTGGGCCGGGCATCTGGGGTGCTGTTGCGCTGATTGGGCTGGCGGGCGCTGCTCACCAGGCCTGGAGCGCGAACATTTTCACGACAGCTTCCGATATGTTTCCCAAGCGTGCGGTTAGCTCAGTGGTAGGTATTGGCAGCATGGCCGGTTCAGTTGGGGGAATTATTTTCCCGGAGATCGTCGGTCGGATTCTGGACAGCTACAAAAAGGCCGGCGACCTACAGAGCGGCTACGGCATCATCTTCCTGATGTGTGGCTCGGCCTACCTGCTGGCCTGGACGGTCATGCACCTGCTAACCCCCAAAATGCAACCCGTCAAACTCGACATTACAGAGTCAGAGCCAGTTGTATAGTGAGTAAAATAGTTGTCATGCAGACGAAACCGGGCGCCCGGTTTCGTCTGCATGACAACCCTGAAAACAAGAAAAAACCTATATCTATAAAACGTAAATCAGTTTCCATCCTAAACAAAAGCCTACGATAATTCTAGAAACTAACTATTCATTAAAACTTTCGATGCGATGAATGTCCAACAAATGGAACTCTCGGCTTCCCATCCATTAGCATTGCCGGTAGGCGTAACGCTCGACCGGTATATCATGCACCGTCAAACGGCTTTCCCGTATGCTACCGGCGAACTATCACAGTTACTTCGTGATATTGCCCTAGCCGGAAAAATCATCCATCGGGAAGTTAATCGGGCTGGATTAATCGATTTAACCGGCGGTATGGGCGTTCAGAACGTACAGGGCGAAAGTCAGCAAAAGCTGGATATGATCGCCAACATTCGGTTTAGTCGCGCCCTGAAAAACGGTGGCGAAGCCTGTGCCATCATTTCAGAAGAAGAAGAGGACATCATCTACACAGGGAATAACCATGGCAAGTACGTGGTGGCTATCGACCCGCTGGACGGTTCATCCAACATTGATGTAAACGTATCGATTGGAACTATTTTTTCCATTTACCGGCGGGTTACACCTATTGGTACCGAACCGACACTGGACGATTTCTTACAAGGTGGTCGTCGGCAGGTAGCGGCTGGTTATATTCTGTACGGCTCATCGACCATCATGGTTTACACGACCGGCCACAGTGTCAATGGCTTTACCTACGATGCGTCGCTGGGCGAATACATTCTGTCGCACCCCGACATTCATAGTCCGGCCAATGGTCAGATTTATTCCTGTAATGACGGGAATGTGGAAGGCTACGAAGAGGGTGTTCAGGCGTATCTGAACGGTTGCCGGAAAAAGCAATTTACAGCCCGGTATATCGGTTCGTTGGTGGCTGATTTTCACCGGAATCTACTAAAAGGAGGAATCTACCTGTATCCATCTACCCGTAAAGCGCCGGATGGCAAACTGCGGCTGCTGTATGAAGCATTTCCCCTTGCGTTTCTGGCCGAAAAAGCGGGCTGTCTGGCTACGTCTGGGCATCAGGCCATTCTGGATATTAAGCCCTATAGTCTTCACCAGCGTACCCCGCTGTACATTGGAGCCCCCATGATGGTCGAAAATCTGGTAGGCATGCTGGTGGGCTAATTTGTAGTTAATTTATGCAGCATCCCGAAAGCTTCGCGTTTTCGGGATGTTTGCGTTTACAGCCCTTACCTACATTTTTTTCAAAATTCGCGCCCGGTGCTGCATACCCCAGTTTCTTAACGCATCAATAATGCTATCCAGCGTCTGGCTGTAATCGGTCAGTTCATATTCGACGGTGATGGGCGTAGTTGTGTAGACATTGCGAATCACAAATTCATTCAGCTCAAGTTCTTTCAGTTCTTTGCTCAGTACCTTGGCCGTAATCCCATTCACGACCCGCTGCAACTCTCGAAATCGCTTGGGTCCGGTGCTCAATCCGATGATGATGGGAAGCTTCCATTTTCCATTCAGTACGTAAAGCGCATCCTGCACAGCCTGTACGCTCTGTTTGCACTCTTTATGATCCGCTCCAAGTCGTTGCGGAGCCAGGCCTTTTTGAATCGTCGTCATAGACTAAAGGTAATGCGCTGGGTTGAATTAGTGATGCGGTTTCCTGAAGGATAGTGGTATCCTTTGGGAAACTGCTTACAGATGGATACTGAGCGTATGTAGGTTTGCTGCTGTAATTCAGGTCGAACTACTACATAGTAAATCACTCTATCGATGAATCCGAAAAGTAAACGCATCGTCACGATCGTCATAACCGTACTGGCAGCCGGGATGGTTATTCTTAGTGGAATTATGAAACTAACCCAGTCAGCGCAGGTTATGGAAAGCCTCAACAAAGTAGGCGTTGGGCATTATGTGATTCTCTTGGGCTGTATGGAAATTGGTTTTACGTTGTTGTATCTGTATCCCAAAACCATGAAACTGGGCTTTATCCTGTTATCCTGCTACTTCGCCGGGGCCATCGCTACCGAACTGTCGCACGGAACACCGTTCAACGCGCTGATGCCCATCGTTCTGATCTGGATAAGTGCGTTCCTGCGCGACAAAACGATGTTTCTATCCACACCCACAACCATGTAGTATGATCGATCAGCCCATGACTTCAGTTATGGGCTGATCGATAGTCATTTCTTCCACAGTTTATCATTCAGTACGCTGGCCATCACCTGATCGCGGTAGTTGCGGCTCATCGGGATGCGGTAGGTTTGAATGAACAACTCATTGCCCTCGATACCATCAATCTTGTCGACAGCAACCAGGTATGACTTATGCACCCGGATGAACGCAGGACTCGTTAAGTTCTGTTCTAAATTTTTCAGGTTCAGCAAGGTCATATACTTACCCTTCGTCGTGAAAATGGTCACGTAGTTCTGCATCCCTTCAATGAACAGAATATCTTCGAACAGAATCTTTTCGTACTTATTGCCACACTTGATAAAGACATAATCTTCCGTCTTTGGGGTAGCAGAGGAAGCGGACTGGTTCAGGAGCCGATGATAGTCTTTGGCTTTATTGGCCGACTTAAAAAAGCGGTCGAATGTTATGGGTTTCAGCAGATAGTCCAGCACATTCAACTGAAACCCTTCCAGCGCAAAACTCGGATAAGCTGTTGTAATGATCACCATAGGGGGTTTCTGGATAATTTTCAGGAAATCGATCCCACTCATTTTGGGCATCTGAATATCCAGCAGAATCAGATCTACCGACTGTTTATCCAATAAGGTGATGAGTGCCAGCGGATTCTCGCAGGTGCCGGTCAGTTGCAGGAAATCGACCTCCCTAACATAACTGGCCAACCCTTCCCGCGCTAGTGGCTCATCATCGACAATAACACAGTTCAGCATATGCATTTGTTAACTTGTAGAACCGCATGGCGGCCCCAGCAGATTTTTTATGATCGAGCCTGTTAAACTGTTTTTTTGATGACGTTTTTGTCATTCCGACGAAGGAGGAATCTTCGGTAATAGCATTATTGTAACTACCGAAGATTCCTCCTTCGTCGGAATGACAAAAACGAACCTATTTGGTCTCAATTTGTAAAATCATTATTAAGATTAACACTGATCATATCGATCATAAAAATCTGCGTCCTATTATCGCCCTGATTATCAAGCAACTTGTAATCGATCCACCTGCGCCATTTCAGTCAGGTTTAGCCATAAGGTAACGTTGAAACTCCTCGAATCCTGCTGAATAGTCAGGCTATGTTGACCTGGATACAGCAAATCCAGTCGGCGCTGGACGTTTTTCAGGCCAATACCTCCATAATGAACAGCCTCCTGCGTTTGCCCTGCTGTAGTGCTGTTCGCTACAACCAGCTTCAATTGCTGGCCTTCCAGCGATAACTTGATCCGTATCCAGTTGAGTTTGTCACCGTCTTTCGATACGTGCTTGAAGGCATTTTCGATAAACGTCATGACAATAAATGGCGCAATACCCAGATGGTTGGCGTATCCTAATTCGATGTCGGCTGTAACCGTTACATTACTGTTTTGTCGAAGCTGCTCCAGCTCGATGAAATTTTCCAGATACGAAATCTCCCGGCTCAACCGAATCTGCGGGTCATTGCATTCGTACAGTTGATAGCGCAACAGATCAGAAAATTTAGCCAGCGAATTCGATGCCATATCCGGGTTCTTATGAATCAGAAAGAAAATCGAATTGATGGTATTGAACAGGAAATGGGGATTAAACTGATTCTTCAGGAATTTCAGTTCTGTTTCCAGCTTTTCCTTTTCCAGCAACTGCTGTCGCTGCCGGGTCTGAATCCAGTTTCTCGTCAGTTTAATGCTCATCGCCAGGGTCGTACTGGCGACGGTTGAGGGCAAGGCATTGCTGAAAAACGTATTGAAACAGGCCGATTGACCGAATAAGTCATAGATCGTTTGACCACTGGCAAAAGCACTGAAATAATAGCCACCGACAATACACAACGTAGCACATAATACGGTCAGAAGGAGATAGCTCAAATAGAGGGCATATCGGCTTTTTTCAAGGTACTTTGGAATCAGAAAATACAGGTTAAAATAGACCGCCATTGCCTGAAAAATAACGTAGAAGCTGTATTTCAGCGCGTACGGCAAAACGGCCAGGCTCTGTAGCACCTTTACCGGATTTCCCAGCGTGACTACCCACCAGAGATAATGGTAGAAAAACCAGAACGGCAGGTGGTACAGTTTATAGCGAAAAAACCAGTTTTGAGCTGGTTGTTGCACTGGCAGAACGTTCATAAGATCTACGGCTTGGCGATGTGGCGGTAATTGAATATCGTCAGCTCACAACCACTGCTAAATTTATAACTAAAAGTTCATTGCTTAGTCTATTGCACGGCTTCATCTGTCGGCTGGAAATATAGCCGATTAGCGAACAAAAAGTTGAGCACATATTCGTCGCCCCGTCCTAGTGTCAAACCCCTATGGGTCGCCGTAATTATTTCTTTTTCACTATTCTTATAAATGTTCCGCCATAGAAAAAACCTGTTGGTTTGTCATTAGCATCATATTGAATTGATTTCAATTCATACTCATCTTCAGTCATCCATTTGTAGGTATATAGCCTATACGTACCAACAGCTTCGTCAGAAAATGAAATCTTCAGGGAAACGTCCCCATTTTCATTTACAGTCCCTTTACCTACACCTGCTCTTGTTGTCCCAAAACTTGAAAGATGGTCCACTTCCTTTTTTACAGGATTATACGACCAAAAAATATGTCCATAGGGTGGCGTGCCATCAATCACCGCAAGAAGGCTATTGTCGGTATTAAGCTGTCGGCAAACAGTATGATGGTTCGGGATTTTTATATGTTCCGTTTGTCCCCAATTTTGTGTCCAATTATCCTCCTTTAACGTCCATTCGCCAATAAATTTATGGAAGGGATTTTTGGGATTTTGCAGATTGGCTTCCTTATTTGGATTGGCCGTTGACATGTTTTTTGGTGACATACAACGGCTAAATAGTAAATTTAATAGTAATCCTACAGCCAGTAGGTATGTGACGTTTTTATTTAAAAATGTCATACGCTGTTTTATGTGATTGTGAACAATTCTTCATTATTGCAGCCAACATACGGGCAACTCAGGGATATATTTCGGTTGATGCCCCCTTACCCGAAAGTAAACAAATCGCGCTGATTTCCAGAGGGGTTTTATGCAAATAGCACCTTTGCGTTGACGAAATACATCTGTGGCTACACAACTAGTAGCTTCAGCTATGTGTGAGTCAAATCTTCCTGCCTGCCCTGAAAACAGGTCGTTGGTCAAGTAGATCGTGTTGGTCGTCAATCAGGCTTTGGGGAATTGTTTGCCCGTATTCTATTTGTTCCTCAAATAGATAAGCAACCAATCGCAAGATGCATAAAACCCAACCGATGAACTGGCGAAGTATACTTCCCACTGGCCTCCTACTGTTCTTTGTGATGGCGACCGTACCGGCTCAGCCAGTAAAGCAGGGAGCCCTGATGACCGAAAAACTGACCTCCACCATTCTTCACGACAACAAAATCGGGCTTGATCCCAATCGAACGATAAAGGTGTATCTGCCGCCGGGCTATGCTACATCGGGCAAGCGGTATCCCGTTGTCTACTATTTTCACAGCATTTTTCAGAACGTCGAGCAGTTCTTTCGGGATGGGCGAGTGGTTGGTTTGCTGGATCGGGGAATGGCCAATAGGGTTTCCAGTGAATTTATTTTTGTAGCTGCCGACTTTAGTACCCCCACGACAGGGAGCATTTTTGAGAATTCGCCCGTGAGTGGACGTTGGCTCGACTTCACAACCGACGAGCTACTACCTTTCATCGATCAAAAATACCGGACCATTCGCCACCGAGACAGCCGGGCCATAGTAGGCGATTTTATGGGCGGTCGGGGCGCCTTAAAACTGGCCATGACTCGGGCCGATCTGTTCAGTGTCGTGTATGCCCTACATCCGGTGGCGACGGGTATTGGCTATACCCCGTTTCCATTGGTTGAAGTTGACTGGAAAAAAATACACCAGGCCAACACATTCGATGATCTCGGAAATGATGGACGTACAAAGCTTTTTGTAACAGTCTGTCAGGCTTTTTTACCTAACCCAAACCGCCCGCCATTTTTTTGCGACTTTTTTATGGAACTGGAAAATGGCGTACCCAAACCGCAAGCCGAACGCATCATCCGAGGTTATCAGCACGGATTTCTCCTGGAAGAAGAACTGCCTGAAGCGGTTGCCAGCTTACAATCAATGCGCGGTATTGCGTTTGACTGGGGGCGTTTCGATCCGACGCAAAGTCATGTTTTTTCCAATCAGGTATTTAGCCGAAAACTGGAAGAATTTGGTATTGAGCATGAAGCCGAAGAATACCGGGGCACGCCCTGGAACAGAGTCTGGACCGATGATGGCCGTTTCTATACCCGTGTGTTACCGTTTCTGCAACGCCATCTCGTTTTTGACAGCCCCCACTAATCAATCCTTTTGGCCAAACCATTCAATATGTGTATCCGTTCCTATCTTTACCTACTTATAGCGCTGACGAGCACAGTTTGCGCTTGCGCCCAGGCAACGCTAACGACCAATACCCAGACAGATGCCTATCTGAATCAATACCGAACCGATTTTGCCCGTTGTTTGCTGGATGCCCGAAGTGAACGCCTTTTGGGCTATTGGGCCGATGATGTTCGGTTGATGACCGAGTCACAACGAACCATGGTTGGTCGAACGTCTGCTCTGTCCTATTTCAACGCCTTGCTGGGCCGATTTACCGTTAAAGCCTATACTAGAATCCAGAAAGAACTGTTGGATTTAGGTAAACAGGTTGTGGACGATGGACTATTTGACATGACCATTGTGCTGAAGAAAACGGGCCAAACGTATCACCTAAAAGGCAAATACCTGACCCTCTGGCAAAAATACAACGGCGATAAACTAACCGTCATCACAGACAGTTGGAACTACAATCACTGGCTCGATATAGCTGATCAGTTTCGCTTTGCCGAAGTGTCGGTTGTAGACGTTGCGCTTCAGGCACATTTGCCAATAAACTCACCCATTCGGTTTGAGCTGGCGGCCCTGAACCGATTGATGGAGAAGACCATAGCCGAGCATGATGCGAACCTGTGGGCTCAGTTTTATTCGGACGAAGGTATTTTACTGGCCCAACATGATTCGATTTATCAAGGGCGACAAGCGATAGACGCCTACATTGCTATGCATACAAAAGATTTACCCATTTTCGAAAAGCTGGATGTGCGTAATGACCGGGTCGATGACCTAGGTCTCTATGTGATCGAATATGCCAGTCACATTGCCAATTGGCGGAATGGAGAGTCGTCGGGAATCGGGTTAGGCAAAGACCTGCGCATCTGGCGAAGAGAAAAGAACGGCTCGCTCAAAATCTTTAGGCATATCGGGATGTACGATTGAAGTACTTTTATGACTTTTCATTCCAGCAAAGCTTGGGTTCGATAAATGAGAAAAGTAAGATTACTTGTCTATCGGAATATAAAAATAGGAGTACAGTATGCTTACTTCGCATAAGATAAACCGAAGGGATTTCCTAAGAATTGGTACGCTCGCCAGTGGAGGGCTGCTGATCGGTTTTGCGACATCCGCAAATTCAACAGGCGTTCGATCAGCCCCCGGTTCAACGGTGGCAACGCTGAATACGTTTCTGAAAATCGATACGGACAATAGCATCCATATCATTCTGTCGAAAGTCGAAATGGGGCAGGGTATCTGGACAACGTTGCCCATGCTGATTGCCGAAGAACTCGACTGCGACTGGAGCCAAATAAAGGTAACGCATAGCCCACCTGGACAGGCCGGTGATTTTCAGGAAAATCCCGTTTATAAATCAACGGGGGGTTCGGAAACAACCATTCAGGAATTTGACCGATACCGGATGGCCGGAGCAACGGCCCGCGTGATGCTGGTAACTGCGGCAGCCGAACAACTCGGTGTACAACCACAAGATTGCCGAACGGAAAATAGCTACGTTGTTGCTGGTAATCAACGTATTTCGTACGGAGCCGTAGCCACTGATGCTGCCAAACTGCCAGTCCCGAACGTTGCCCTTCGCGAACCCAAAGACTGGAAATACATCGGCAGATCACGGAAGCGGCTCGATACACCCGAAAAGATTAACGGCAAAGCAGTCTACGGTCTGGATATACACTTCCCCGGTTTGCTAACTGCCGTTGTTGCCCATCCACCTGTGTTTGGCAGAACCGTAACGTCCTTTGATTCGACTAAGGCAAGGGCTGTAAAAGGGGTCCGCGCTGTGGTTCAGATACCAACTGGCGTTGCCGTTCTTGCCGATAACTTTTGGGCGGCTAAAGTTGGCCGTGATGCGCTGAAAATTACCTGGAATGCTGAAAAAAACGTAACGCTTGACACAACCGCGCAACTGGAAAAATATCGACGAATCGCTAAAACAGAAGGTACAATCATTCAACGAAAAGGTGACGCAGTATCGGCACTAGCCCAATCCTCAAAAACCCTCAATGCCGAATACAGCTTTCCTTACCTCGCCCATGCCCCTATGGAGCCACTAAACTGCACGGTGAAAATTGGGAAAGAGCAGTGTGAAGTCTGGACAGGAACCCAATCGCCCTTACTCCATCAGGTCGAAATAGCTACTTTTCTTGGCTTAAAACCGGAACAGGTCAACTTATATACACCCCATCTGGGTGGCAGTTTTGGCCGACGGGGTTCCTTTAGTGGTGACTGGATCATGGAAGCCGTTCACATTGCCAAAGCCAGCGGCAAAACCATCAAACTCATCTGGACGCGCGAAGACGACATCAAAGGCGGCTATTACCGACCGATGTACGTACACCATGTTCAGATTGGTATTGGACAGAACGCACTGCCAATCGCCTGGCAGCACCGGATTGTTGGGCAATCACTTTTTACGAATACCCCATTGGCTGATGTCATTGTCCATAAGGGTATTGATTACAGTTCGGTCACGACGGGAGCCCCCTACGCCAACGCCATTCCCGACCACTCCTTCGAACTGCATACTACATCTGTTGGTGTTCCGGTGCTTCCCTGGCGGTCTGTTGGCAGTACCCATACCGTTTTTGTGATGGAAACACTCATCGACGAACTGGCTTTCCTCGCCCAAACCGACCCGGTTGCGTATCGTCGGGCGTTCTTCACTAATTATCCGAGGCATCTTGCTGCGCTCAATCTGGCAGCCGAAAAATCAGACTGGACCAAGCCCTTGCCCAAAGGCCAATTCAGAGGGATTGCCGTTTGCGAAGCGATGGGTAGTTTCGTTGCGCAGGTTATTGAGTTGTCCATTGATAAACAGACGATCCGTGTTCATCGGGTAGTATGCGCGATCGACTGCGGGTTAGCTGTCAATCCAGACGGGGTTCGGGCGCAGATGGAAAGCAGCATCGTGTTCGGACTGACGGCCGCTCTCTACGGCGAGATCACGATAAAAAATGGGCAGGTTCAGCAGAGTAATTTTCACGATTATCCAATGCTTCGTATGGCTGATACCCCCGTTATTGATGTACATATTGTGCCCAGCACAGCTAAAATGGGTGGAGCTGGCGAACCCGGCGTTGCTCCGATTGCCCCCGCTTTGGCCAATGCTCTGTTTGCCGCCACCGGTAAACGATTCCGGCAACTACCTATTCGACTGGAGGGGCTTAAGTAGGTATAGCACTAGGGCCACTCGGCCATATCCGGTTAAAAAAGTACAAAAGTCAGTTAAAATAATATCAACCTTGTTGATTCCTTACGACGACCGCGCTACCTTATTGGCCCCATCGTGATTGTTTAGTCGATAAGCCAACATGCTTTCCATCAAACCCATTCTACTTTTTCTCCTTACCCTAGGAACGGTTTCAAGGTTATCAGCCCAGCATACAATCTCGCTTTCCTCGCCCGATAAAGCCATACAGCTATCGGTACAGGCGAATGAATCCGGCATCGTTACCTATCGAATTTCGTATAAGAGTAAAAAGGCCATTGAGCCGTTGGGGGTTGGCTTTGTGTTGAGCAAGCCACAGGTATCGCTTACCCAGTTTACGCTCTCCGCTATCGACTCCTCCACGCACGACGATACCTGGAAACCCGTCTGGGGTGAAGTGGCTCAGATTCGCAATCACTACAAGGAGTTGGCCCTGACCTTAACCGACAAAGGCACAACGGGAATCCGGCTGTTGGTGCGGTTTCGGGTGTTCAACGATGGAGTCGGTTTTCGCTATGAATTTCCAGAGCAGACTAACCTGACGCACTTTATCGTGGCCGACGAAAAAACCCTGTTTACGCTATCGGGTGATCACAAAACCTTCTGGCAGCCGTAGCTGATTAAAACGAGAAAGGCGTTCGGATCATCATGTACCACGAAACGTCGGGCTCCGTCACCAACTATGAGCACCGGTGAATGCGGCCTTCCAGTCCATGCAGAAGGAGGGTAGGAACACCGTCAAAACAGGTTATGTTGGTCGGATCATACCGCGTGGAGAGCAGCATTGGCCCAAGGCGGTTGTTGCGCCATTCAGTTCATAAAGTACTAAGAACCAGATAGCCTGTTCCAACGGATAAAGCTATTCTGGAGTCTAGCCAAAAAAGACGCTCGATGACCATGAAAACAAGCTTCTACTTGCTCGTCCTGTTCGGTTGCCTTTGGGCTTGCTCCCGACCAACCGATGACGCGATGATTCCCCTTCTTGACGACACCAAAAATGTAACGGCTTCGCTGAACGACTCTGTCTGGTATGGTCATGGCATAGCCTCCAGAGTATCGCCCCTGGTGGACGGCGATTGCGGCAAAAATCGGTTTAACCTGTCTATCTCAAACGCATTACCTTATCCGAAAGGGCTACGGCAGGCAGCACCATCCATCTGTGTAGGGCCTTGCGATATAACCCAATACCTTAGCTTTGAAAAAGTCCCGTTAGCTGTCGGGAAATATGATATAGCCAGCCTGAATACCTGTGCCTCCACGCCATTAACGGGCGTAAATTACGGGCTGATTGTTGGTGGCGACGCCATATTTTCATCCTACATCGCCAAAGAGCCTGCCAGTGGCTGGATCGAGGTAATTAAAGCCGATACCGTTGCAAACGTATTGGAAGGAAAATTCGAGGTAACATTAGTAAGTCGATCCGATAATAGCACTGCTACTGCCCGATTCCGTAACGGTCTTTTTTCCCTTGGCCTGACCAAGTAGACGATAAAACTTGTACAACGGAATACCCTGATCAGCCAGCAATGGATGATCAGGGTATTTTCGTTTGTAGAGACGCCAGGGATGGCGTCTCTACAAAATTCATACTATTTCTTGTATATATAATTTTCTTATATATTTTTGTTTCAAATTAAATACTAACGATCTATTTACTCCTATGGATTCAGCGAATCAGGAATTTTTACGGGGAACACTCAGGACGATTGTTCTTCGGCTGCTGGCCCAACAGGGTCGAATGTATGGCTACGAGATTACCCAGGCTGTTGAGGAACGTACCAGTGGCGAATTAACGCTTACGTTCGGTGCTTTGTATCCGGTACTCCATAAGTTGGAAAACGAAGGTTTACTGGTTACCCAAAGTCAGGAGGTGGATGGGCGGCTCCGTAAGTATTATATGCTCACCCCAACGGGCAGCGCCACAGCCGTTCGGAAAGTCGATGAGTTCGAACGATTTATCCAGCTCATGCGCCTACTCATCAACCCCTCTCCAACGGTAACCTTCGGGCAATAGTTTACCAATTCGCTTCACCTTTAGCCCTTCAGTTAGTTATGAACAGACTATCTCGCGATCAACTTACCCACCTTGAACAACAGCTTCAGCAAACCAGTCCCCATCAGGCGCTACAGGCCGAGCTACTGGATCATATGGCCTCTCTGATTGAACAGCGCATGGATCAGGGGCAGATTTTTACAGACGCTTTCGATCAGGTAATACAACAGGCGAACCCACAGGCCTTGAACCAGTTGAAACAACTTTATCTACAGGAGTTTCCTTCGCCACTATCGACAGTCTCTATGAAACCAACACGTATTGGACTACGGCATCAGCGCCGTCCAGCCACCAAACCGTTTCAGTACATGCTACTCTCCAGTGTGCTTACGTTTCTGATCCTGGTGGGTTTTCTAGTTGTCGTTAGCCGCCCGCTGGCCATCCCTATGCGGGCATTCCAGACGGCCTGGGGAGCATTGGGATTAATGGGCATAGTCATCGTTCGATGGTGGCTGTCGCGTAAGGGTGCAAAACCGAAACGTTTCCAGACTACCTGAGCCATCAAGCAGAATTAAGTTTGATAATGGCGTTTTGTGTGACCCCGACGGGGTCAAAGGTTTATAGCCCCCATAATTTCCTATAGGCATTTGACCCCAGCGGGGTCACACAAAACGCCTAAATCTAAATAGTCCTTCCAATAGACACCCCTTTCTAACGCTAACCTAACACCCTTTACCGATGCTTTTACACTACCTCACAGTGGCCCGGCGCCACCTGTGGCAGAATCGTCATGTCAATTTAATTAGCGTGCTGGGGCTGGGCATAGGGCTAGCCAGCGGTCTGGTTATTTTCCTGGTTGTCAACTACATGTTTAGCTTCGACCGCTACCACCCCCACCTGGATCGGAGTTACTGGATCGTCACCGACATCAAGCGGGAACGCACCATGCCCACTGATGCCGCTCCCCGACCCCTCGCTGAAGTACTCCGGCGTGATTATGCTTTCGTGGAAAATTCAACCCGGCTGGAAACCTTCTTTGGGCGTACCTTAAGCGTTCCGAACGGCAAGGGTGGTTGGGTGAAAAAGTTTGCCGAAGCCCGTAATGTTTGTTTCACGGAACCTCAATACTTCGACCTATTTGGGGTAGAATGGGTAAGCGGGAATCGAAAAACGGCCCTGGCAGCACCCAACACAATTGTAATCAGCGAACGATACGCCCGCAAATTTTTTGACTCACTCCCGGCAATGGGCCGAACATTACGGCTAGACAATCGAACCGATCTGACCGTAACCGGGATCGTTAAAGATCCGCCCGCCAACACCCAGCTTCGGTTCGATGCCTTCGTTTCGTATGCTACCATTCCGGTACTGGAAGGTCCAACCGCTTTAGCCGACTGGCAGGGGTTGCAGGCTATGTGTTTCGTACGGCTGCGTGAAGGAGCCGACCCTACGCTACTCCGTCAAAGTCTACCCGTTATTCGACGCAAAAATCTGCCCCCTCAGGAGGCCGCCCACTTCGACTATCATGTGTTTCCCCTGGCCGAACTCAACCACCAACGCAGCGGCATGGCTCCCCGACCAGTCCTATATGCGCTCATTGGTGTAGGGGTACTGCTGGTGATGGCAGGCTGTATCAATTTCGTTAATCTGGCAACGGCTCGGGCTCTCAAACGGGCGCGGGAAGTTGGGGTTCGCAAAGTGATGGGCAGTACACGCTGGCAATTGATCGGGCAGTTTATGCTGGAAACCGCCCTACTCGTATGTATGGCCATAGCCGTTGCGCTGGTACTGGCCCAAGTGTGTCTGCCCTTTATCAACCAGATTCTGGCTGCCACCGTGGATAAGCTCCAGCCGGAGATGTCTGTTGCCGATCTGGTTCAGCAGCGGGCTATAGGCTGGTTTCTGGGTCTGGTCATTGGCGTCATTGTCCTGTCAGGGCTATACCCAGCGTTTGTATTAGCCCGTTTCAACCCGGCAACAGCCTTTGCCAACCAATCGACAACCCGGTTTACAGGCCGACTTACTGTCAGACAGGCACTTATTTTAGGTCAGTTCGTGCTGATGCAGTTATTTATTCTGAGCGTACTGGTCATTACGATCCAGCTTCGGCATATGAGACAGGCCGAATGGGGCTTTCACCGCGAATCGACACTGGTTATTTTCTTACCCCAGCGGGAGGCTTCGCCCCTGCCCCTCCTGCGCGAACAATGGCTAAGCATACCCGGTGTCGAACAGGTAACCTTCGGCAGTGATCCCCCTGCGTCGGCTTATAATAGACCCAGTCCATTCAGCTATCATACAGCTACAGAACCCGAATCATTTGAAACCTGCGTGCGGGCCATCGATGACCACTATCTGTCGGCTTTTGACTTGCGGCTGATAGCGGGTCGAAATGTCCGGCCCAACGATACAACCGGGCGCGACGTGTTGGTCAATGAAACGCTGGTGAAGCAACTAGGCATTACCTCACCAGGCACGGTAGTGGGTAAACGCATCCGGGTGAAAGATGCCGACCGGGTCATTGTCGGTGTTGTGCGCGATTTCCGTAGTGGCGATCTGCACCAGCCAGTTTTGCCCATAACGCTTGTTCATGACCTTCCACACAGCCGGGTGGCCATGCTACGCCTGAGTCCAGGCTATTCGCCCCAAACCCAGCAGGGTATACAGCAGGTTTGGGATAAAGTCTTACCCGATCAGGTCTACCATGCCGATACGTTGACGAACCTGATGGAAAACTTTACCGAGATCGAACGTCTATTGGCTGGGATGGTTCAGGCATTTGCCCTGGTTGCGATTGGTCTGAGTTGCCTCGGCCTCTACGGGCTGGTTACGTTCCTGAGCGAAGCCAAAGCCAAAGAAATTGGTGTTCGCCGGGTATTAGGAGCCCGGACGTCACAACTCCTCTGGCTGCTGGGTCGGGAGTTCGGGAAACTACTTGGTCTGGGTTTTTTAGTGGCCGCACCGCTCGGCACCTGGCTATTAGCAAACTGGCTTCAGCAGTACGCCTATCGTATTTCGGTAAACGGGTGGCTATTGGCAGGTACACTCATCCTGACCGTACTGATCACAGCCCTGACCATCGTTCGTCAGGCGCTAAAAGCCGTCCGAACCAACCCGGTTCTTTATTTAAAAAGCGAATAAGCTAGCTTTCTGCAGCGCGGGTGGTTTCATGTAACGCGGGTAGAAACCCGCGATTTTGACCAAAGTGCGCAGGTTTCTACCCGCGTTACAATTTCTAACTTCCTTACCATTTGTATCAGCGTATGAAATTCCTGACCATTTGTCTATGGCTCATAAGCCTGACTGCCCTAGGGCAGTCCCGTAAATCTGAACGCCTGAAAACGGCTTCACAAACAACGGCTCCTGTCGAAATTTTATGGGATAGTGCGGGAGTTCCCCACATCTACGGGCAAACCCTGGAAGCCATGTATTACGGCTTTGGGTATGCCCAAATGCAGAACCATGCCAATTTGCTGCTTCAGCTATATGGTCAGGCCAGAGGCCGGGCGGCTGAGTATTGGGGGCCGAGATACCTCGACTCCGACAAGATTGTAACCTTATTTGGTGTACCTGAGCAGGCGCAGAAACAGTATACTCAACAACCCGCCGATTACAAACCGTGTCTGGACAGCTTCGTCAGCGGTTTGAATGCTTATGCCAAAGCGCACCCGGAGGCTATCGGTGCGGAATTCAAACAGGTACTGCCTATTACCCCCCAGGACATACTGGCCCACGCCAGCCGGGTGATCGGTCTGGAATTTATTGGTGGAGCCGAAGCGGGAGCCGCTCGGGTAATGCCACCGGGTTCGAACGCGTACGCCATTGCACCCGCGAAGTCTGCTTCCAAAAAAGCGATGCTGATGGCGAACCCACACTTGCCCTGGGAAGGATTCTTTCTGTTTTTTGAGGCTCATCTGAACGGCCCGGACTTTATGGTCTACGGCGCTTCCTTGCTGGGTCAGCCAGTACTTAACATTGCCTTTAATCAGAATCTGGGCTGGACCCACACGGTTAATACCATTGATGCAGCCGACCGATACGTACTTAATCTACAGGATGGTGGTTACATGCTGGACGGTATCAAACAAGCTTTTGACACAAAAGCCGTTACCCTTCAGGTACGCCAGCCCGATGGGCAGCTTAAACCGCAACAACTTACCTATCGCTACAGCAAACAGGGGCCAGTGATGGAAAGCAAAGATGGAAAAACCTACGCCATGCGGTTTGCTGGGTTGACCAATCCGGCGATGGCGGCTCAACACCATGCGATGGCGAAAGCTAAAAATCTGGCTGAGTTCGAAACCGCCCTCCAGCGGATGCAACTGCCGATGTTCAACGTCATCTATGCCGATAAGGTCGGTAATATTCTGTATTTGTTCAACGGTAGTGTACCGATTCGCAGCGAAGGCGACTGGCCCTTCTGGCAAGGCCCGGTCGACGGTTCTACGTCGAAGTACATCTGGACCCAAACGCATCCATATCGCGACCTCCCCCGCGTACTCAATCCGCCATCGGGATTTGTGCAAAACGCCAACGATGCTCCCTGGAGCTGTACGTATCCAGCCGTACTTGATCCGAAGGCGTTTCCGGGCTATATGTCGCCTGTGGGCATTCCTATACGGCTGCGTCCGCAACGGGCAATCAATCTGGTAAAAGACGATGCGTCGATTAGTTTTGATGAATTGGTGGGCTACAAACTGAATACGGGTCTGGAAGCCGCCGACCGCTTTCTGGACGACCTACTGGCAGCCGTTGAACAATACCCCGACTCCTTGACTCAGCAAGCGGCTTCGGTACTTAAAGCCTGGGACAAAACCACCAACCGCGATAGTAAAGGAGCCGTGTTGTTTACGGCCTGGTTCGATCAGTTCAATCCGGGTATGGTAGCCGTTGGCTGGAATCCGCAACGTCCCGTAAGCACGCCCGATGGCCTGAAAGATCCTAAAAAAGCGGTTGAGTTATTGCGAAATGCTGCCAGTCAGGTCCGTCAAAACTATGGGCGACTGGATGTTGCCTGGGGTGATGTGAACCGATTTGGTGCCGCTGGTCATGACTACCCGGCCAATGGCGGTTCAGAGCAATACGGCATTTACCGAACCATCCATTTTGTACCAGACCCTAAGCAACCTCAACTGAACCGGGCCGTTGCGGGCGATACCTACGTGGCCGTGACGGAATTTGGTGAGAAGGTACGGGCGCAGGTATCACTCAGCTACGGCAATGCGAGTCAACCCGGCCATAAGCACAACGGCGATAACTGGAAACGTATGTCAGACAAAAAACTCCGGGAAGCGTTACTGGACAAGCAATCCATTTTGCGTCAGTTGGAGAAAAAAGAACTGGTACAGCTCGATACGAATCCATAAAGTAGGATAAAAAAGCCCCTCTCCTAAAACTGGAGGGGGGCGATCTGAAGATTCGGATAGGGTGCGGGTAACTCCCCCTTTACTAAAGCAGCGTGATAAACCCTTTGATCACGGACGCCAGTCGAATGGCATCGAAAACGCGAGCTTCGCTGGCACCGTGTTTCAGGACGCTCTCTTCATGCGACCGAACGCAGAGTTCACAGCCATTGACCGCCGACACCGCCAGACTCATCAATTCAAAAAACTCTTTACCCAGCACTGGATTCATCATGATACTCATGCGAATACCCGGTTGCGTTTGCTGATAATAGTCTTTACCGACAAAGTGCCGGAACCGATAAAATACATTGTTAGTGCTCAACAGCGACGTACAGGCAATCGTTTCGGCCACGTCGGCATCCGAAGCCCCTTCCTGTTTGGCAACACCTGTCAGCGAATCGACCAGCGGCTGGTGATTTTCATTCACAGCAACCGAAAGTGCCAATAATACCGCTTCTTTCTTTGTCAGGTTCTGACTGCTATTCAGCACATTACCAAGATTTATTTTCAGATCGCGCAGATACCGATGCTCGGCCTGGGCCAGCGCGTCGAGTTGTGGATACTCTCCTTCGGCACTCAGTCCAACCAGATTCAGCAGCGACGTAACGGTTTCGTTTTGTGTAGTTATCATACGAAATGATTGAATTGTTGAATGATTGAATTGTTGAATAGACCTCATTCAATCATTCAGCAATTCAATCATTCAATCATTAATTAAGCCGTTAGCGTGGCTTCGCCTTTTGTCCAGTTGCAGGGGCAGAGTTCGTCCGTTTGTAGGGCGTCCAGTACGCGGAGTACTTCGTTTACGTTCCGGCCTACCGACAGGTCGTTTACACTTACCCAACGAACAATACCTTGTGGATCAACGATGTAGGTAACCCGGTATGCTACTTTCTCGTTGGCTTCCAGAATACCCAGATCTTCGGCCAGCGATTTCGACGTATCGGCCAGCATCGGGAACTTCAAGCCACGCAGATCGTCATGGTTTTTACGCCAGGCCAGGTGCACGAATTCGCTATCGGTCGAAGCACCAATCACCATCGTATCGCGATCCTGGAAATCCTCGAACTTCTTGTTGAACTCCGCAATTTCGGTTGGGCAAACGAAGGTGAAATCTTTTGGCCACCAGAACATGACCAGCCACTGACCAGCCGCTTTGTGATCTTCCGACGAGATTTCGTAAAATTCTTTATCCTTATCCAGCGAAACAACAGCTAGTTTCTTGAATTCAGGAAATTCTGATCCGACAGAGACAATATGATTTTTCATAGAATTTATGGTGGTTGTACGCACTACATGTTCTTATTCAAGTGCAAATTAAACCATCCACGCGTTCCAGAAATATGATTTTTATCAATCACCTCATAGAGAAAAACTATCAAAATTTGAATCTATTGTGGCAATCAAGTGATTAAACGCTGTTTACAAACGATACAGCCAAGAAACATATCAAAAGAATAATACTATTCATTGAAATGATACCAGGTATAATTTTATTGATATGCTGTATTGTAGAGACGCCATCCCTGGCGTCTCCTGCGCGTCAGAAATTAGTCAGAAATAAAATACCATCCGGTCAGGAGACGCCAGGGATCGCGTCTCTACATCATTCCGACCGTAACGATTTGACGGGGTTCATCAAGGCCGCTTTAATACTTTGAAAACTCACCGTCAGCAAGGTGATAACCAAAGACCCAGCGCCTGATACGACAAAAATCCACCACGACAACTCGGTACGGTATGCATACTTTTGGAGCCAGTTTGTAAGTGTATAGTAGGCAATGGGCGTGGCGATACTAAAGGCAATACTTACCAAAACGATAAAGTCTCTCGAAAGCAGTCCCCACAGATTTAGCACACTCGCCCCCAGCACTTTCCGAACCCCAATTTCTTTGGTCCGCTGCTCGGCTACAAACGAAGCCAGCCCGAAAATACCCAGGCAGGAAATAAAAATGGCCAGAACGGCGAACACCAGTGCCAGCTTACCAATGCGCTGCTCGGTTGAAAATTTAGCAACAAAATCCTGATCGACAAATGAATAGGTAAATAGTGCAGAAGGTACTGTTTTGCGAATAACCGATTCAATACTGGCGAGGGCGTCCTGTGCGCTGACGGTGGGTTTCAGACGTATGTTGAGCCGGGCTGCGGCTGCGTAATTAGCGTCCAGGAAATAAAAGCTTCGCTTCACCGGCTCAAAGGGGGAATCCATCACCATATCTTTAATGACCCCGATGATCTGACGTTTCCAGTGAAAATCCGGTTGCCGAATATAAGCCCCAACGACCCATTGACCGTTGCGTTTTTTCAGGCCCAGATACCTGGCAGCCGTTTCGTTGATAATTACCGCACCGGAATCAGAAGCAAACGCTTTGGAAAAATCACGACCAGCCACAAATTGCCAGCCTGCCATCGTGCCAAAATTGGTGGAGATGTCCATTACAGCAAAACCAGACTCTGCTTTGAGGGGTTTGTTATCCCATTCGAATCCGCCTATGTTATTCCAGACGCTGGTAAGTGGACTTGACGAGTAAGCCACCTGATCAACCATGCTCGTCGCCATCAGTTCCCGCTCCAGGACCTCTTCTTTCCCTTTGTAATTCGGATCATTCATCGGAATCGACAGCAGGCCTGCCCGTTCGTAGCCCACCGGCCTGTCCTTTACATATTGAATCTGCTTATAGACGAGCAGAACCCCAATAATCAATACAACCGATACGGTAAACTGCACAACCACCAGCACCTTGCGAGGGAGCGAGGCCAGACGACCCATTCGAATCGTGCCTTTCAGGACTTTGATAGGCTGAAAAGAAGACAGGTAAAAAGCCGGATAAAGCCCTGCCAACAGAGCAGTTACTGTTAGAAACAGAAGACTAGCCAGCCAGAAAGAAGGCATTTGCCAGGGAAAGACGATGGCTTTATCAGCCAGTTCATTGAACCATGGCAACGACAGCAACACCAGCCCCAACGAACCGGCAAACGCCAGCGAAACCACCAGAAAGGATTCACTCAGAAACTGATTGACCAGTTGCGATTTAACCGAACCTACCGCTTTTCGAATCCCTACTTCTTTAGCCCGTTTCTCCGATCGGGCCGTGCTTAAGTTCATAAAGTTGATACAGGCCAGCAATAACACAAATCCACCCACAATGCCGAACAGCCAGACGAAGGTGATGCGTCCACCCGATGGACGACCGTCGGTAAACTCCGAATACAAATGCCACTGCCGCATCGGATATAAATAGGTTTCCAGCTTGTAGTCACGAGCACCGGACACAAAATCAGGGGGCGCATTCTTTTGGTAAAAATCATTAATAGAGGCATTGGCCGTTTCCATCGACGTGTTATCCGCGATCTGGACATTAATGGGGAAGGAACTACGCCCCCAATCGCTCTCACTAGCTTTCACCCAGTCGTTCGAGGATACCCACAAGGCCCAGGGAGCAAAAAACTGCAAATCGCTATAGGTCGAATTTTTGGGCAGATCGGCATAAACACCTGTTACCGTTACATCCATGCGGTTGTCGAGTTTCAACCGTTTTCCAACGGGATCTGTCTGCCCAAAAATGGACTCAGCGGCTGTTTTGGATAGTATAATCGAATGCGGATCGTCCAAAGCCGTTTGGCTACCCTGTACCATCTGGAGTGATAGCATATCGATCACACCCCCTTCGATAAACTGGCCCTTTTGGGTGTATTTTTTCTGCCCATCAGCAACCATGTAATTCCCCGGCCAGAATCCGATCAGAATATGTTTGAAATACGATGCATACTTCGCTTTAAGCATAGTTGCCATTGGAATCTGACAGGCATCAGTACCCTGCGAAATGCCAGTAGATGGCTCTGTAGCCACACGTCTGATCCGCGCAATGCGGTCATACTTCGGAATTTGTTTATCGAAGCTCAATTCATCATACACCCACAGGCCAATAAGCATAGCCACAGCCATCCCGATGGACAGGCCGCCAATGTTGATAGCGGAATAGACCTTATTTTTGACCAGATTCCGAAAAGCGATTTTGAGATAGTTGCGTAACATCGTTGTATTTGTTGGTTTGGGGTAGGTATTAACCGATTGTCGTTTCAGTAATGAAGGACGCAGCAAACTCACCACATCGCGCATATACCGCCAGCGGGCCTTCCGCAGGCCCACCTCCCGGACGCGCTGCTGAAACAGTTCATCCAGATCACCTTCCAGTTCTTCGGCCCGGTGGGGTGGGCAGAACCAGTGTAGCAGGTAGGTGGCGAATCGGGGTGGGTTCATAATGGATAATGAAAAATGAATAATTGATAACGAATAATGAGGGGCGTCATTTATGGCGATCGGGCATTATGCATTCTTCATTGTCCATTTTTCATTCCGACCGCAGGGAGCGAACCGGATTCATCAACGCGGCTTTGATGCTCTGGAAACTCACTGTCAGCAAGGTGACGACTAAAGCGCCTAAGCCAGCTACGGCAAAAATCCACCACGACATATCGGTATGGTACTCGTACTTCTGGAGCCAGTTTCGCAGGAAGTACCAGGCAATGGGGGTAGCGATACCAAACGAGATGCTAACCAGTATCACAAAGTCTCTGGAAAGCATGGCCCACAGATTCGTTACCGATGCCCCCAGCACTTTCCGAACGCCGATTTCTTTCGTTCGTTGTTCGGCTACGAATGAGGCTAAGCCAAATAAGCCTAAACAGGAAATCAGAATGGCCAGGATGGCAAAACCGGATGCTAGTTTACCGATACGCTCTTCAGCGGCAAACTTCAAGGCATATTGTTGATCGGTAAACCGAAAATCGAACGGGCTGCCCGGATTAAACTTCCGAAATACCACTTCAATCTTAGCCAGCGACTCTCTGGTACTGCGGGCCGGATTGAGTTTAATATTGATCACATTCGCCCAGCCATAATCCATGACATAAACCGTCTGATAAACGGGCTTAAACGGCGAATCCATGAGCATATCCTTAATAACCCCCACCACTCGGTACGGCTTCCCATTCCATTTAACCTGTTTGCCAACCGGATCTTTCAAACCCATATATCGCACGGCGGTTTCGTTCAGAACCATACCCGATGAATCACTGGTAAACTGCCGGGAAAAATCCCGCCCCTGCACAAACTGCCAGCCAACCGTTTTGCCATAATCGTGCGTAACGGCAATCGTTCCAAAGTTGTCTTTGAAGTTGGGGTCTTTTCCCTCCCAGTCGAAGCCGCTATTCTGGGAGTTCAGATCGGTAGCCGGAGCCGATGAGGTCGACATATCAATAACAGCTCCAGTCTGGATCAACGCTCCCCGAAGGGCATTGTAGTGTTGATACAATTCCGGCGTATTCATAGCCACCGTAATCAATCCAGTCCGGTCGTAACCAACTGGTCGATCTTTGGCATATTGAATCTGCCGGAACACAATGATCGTTCCAATAATGAGCGTAACGGAAACTGTAAACTGTACCACAACCAGCACCTGACGTGGAATCGAGGCAAATCTTCCTACCCGGAATGTGCCTTTCAGCACCTTGACAGCCTGGAACGACGATAGATAAAGCGCGGGATAGCTACCGGCAATTAAGCCTGTGAGCAGACTGAAGCCAATCCCGCAAAGCCAGAAGACCGGGTTGGCCCATAAAATACCAATCTGTTTATCAGCCACTTCGTTGAATACCGGCAGGACCAATAACACCAACCCTATCGCCAGGACGAATGCAAACGCAACCACCAGCAGCGACTCGCTGAAAAACTGACTGATCAACTGACTCCGTACCGAACCAACGGCTTTCCGAATACCTACTTCTTTGGCTCTCTTCTCAGAACGAGCCGTGCTCAGATTCATGAAGTTTATACAGGCCAGCAGCAACACAAACACGCCAATAATCCCGAACAACCACACGTACTGAATTCGCCCTTCGAGGTTCCCCGATTTATCCCAGCCCGAATACAGGTGCCATTTGCTCATGGGCAGCAGGTATACCACGGGTTTTATAAACGCTACCTCCGGGCTATGCTTCAACCGTATATTTTTGATTTTAGCCGAAACCGCATCAAAATCAGCGTTAGGAGCGATCTGCACCAATACCTGCCAGGAGAAATTACCCCATTCAACATTGTCCTGCGCCCGTTTTACCCAGCTTTCCGAGGCCACGTACAGATCCCAGGGAGCGATAAACTTCATATCCTTGAACTCCGTATTGTAGGGAAAATCTTCATACACGCCCGTTACTTTCACATCGAGCTTGTTATCGATCTTCATGAGCTTACCCACTGGATCGGTTTCCCCAAACAAGGCTTTAGCTGTTGTCTCCGATAGTAAAATCGAATTGGGGTCTTTTAAACCTGCCCGTGTACCGCTAAGCATGTTCAACGTGAACATATCGGGCGCATCGGCACTCAGGTAATTGCCCATTTTGGTTAATTTTTTCTCACCATAGGCCAGAATATGATCTTTAGTCCAGGACGACATGACGACGTGCGAAAAATCGGGCCCATATACCGTTCGGAGTTCGGGGCCCATCGGTGCCGGGTTGTATTCACCATGAAACACTTCGCCGTTGAAGCTTCCATTCTGCATGACTTTGGCAATGCGGCCATAGTTCTGAAAATATCGGTCGTACGACAGTTCATCGTATATCCAGAGACCGATCAGCATGGCGACGGCCATACCAACAGCCAGCCCACCGATATTGATGAAGGAATAGACCCGGTTCTTGGCCAGGTTCCGTAAAGCGATTTTGAGATAGTTGCGTAACATGGTTGTAAAAACAGGGGTTGGGTAATCTGTTGATTTTTCGTTCATCAGCGATGGTCGTAACGAACTCATCACATCCCGTACATACCGCCAGCGCGCTTCCCGCAAGCCCACCTCCCGAATGCGTTGCCGGAAAAGTTCATCCAGATCGCCTTCCAGTTCCTCCAGCCGATGCGAAGCCAGGAACCAACGGAGTAAGTAAGTCGCAAAGCGAGGTGGTTTCATGGGTTTGTCATTTGTAGAGACGCATCCTTGCGTCTTATGACCGGGTGGTTTATTGCTGACGCTTATAAGACGCAAGGATGCGTCTCTACACAATCATTCCGACCGTAACGATTTGACCGGATTCATCAAAGCCGCTTTAATGCTTTGAAAACTGACGGTTAGCAGGGCAAGGGCCAGTACTGAAAGACCAACCGAAGCGAATAACCAGCCGTTTAGATCCATGCGGTACACGAATCGGTCGAGCCATTGCCGGGAGGCATACCAGCCGATGGGTGCAGCTATCAGAAACGCCAGCAACACCAGTTTCAGAAACGCGCCCGACAACATACGGTTGATTTCTAATGTTGTAGCTCCCAGCACTTTGCGGATACCGATTTCCTTGGTGCGCTGCTCAACCGTTAGCGAAACCATGCCGAACAGCCCAAGGCCTGCAATCAGGATAGCCAGCAGAGCGGCATAAGTAATGAGTTGCTTCCAGTTGGCCTCATCGGCGTAATCGCTCAATCGGTCATCCTCCATAAAATGATAGGAGAATGGCTGAAAGGGAATGAGTTGCCTGAATGTCCGTTCGATGGTCTGCAAACCGGCCTGTGTTTGAGCAGGGTTCAGCCTGACGTAAAGTTGATTCATCTGCTCGGCCTTGCCAATCTGAAACAGCACCGGTTCGGGCTTATCGCGCATGGATCGGTATTGGTAATCCCGGACGACACCAACCACCGTCAGATCGTGCCGGATAGCAGCCTCATCCTGCCGCTGAACAACCTGACCGATAGGCGACCGATCCGTCGAAAGGAAACGCTTGACAAAGGTTTCGTTTACCAGAATATTGGATGCACTATCGGCAGGGCTGTTGGCCCGAAGGCCCCGACCGTTCAGAATCGGTATGTTCACAAACTGGAGATACTGATCATCGACCCACTCATTACCCGACTTTACCGCCTTGTTATTGACGTAATAGGTGCCCGCCCGATGCCCCCCTGATTTTCGGGCAACGGCTTCGATACCGGGCTGATCACGAAGGGCCTGCTTCAGCAGTTCGCCCTGCCGTTCGCGGCCCCAGGGTACGTAAATACGTACACGGTTGGCACGCTCATAGCCTACGTTGGCCGTCTGAATGTACCGGAACTGCCCATGCAGTACCGCCGTGCCAATCAGCAGTACAATGGCAACCACGAACTGTAAAACCAGCAACGATTTGTCGGTTCTATTGCTTTGTATCAGGCCAGATCGGCCGTAGAGTACCTGTGCCGGATTGAAACCAGAAAGCACCCGAGCCGGATAAAAACCGGCCAGCACAGTAACCAGCACGATAAGTACTACAAAAAGGCCAATTGTCTGGGGAGTCAGCAGGTAACGAACGTTTAAAGCCTTATTGGCAAGCGCCCCAAATTCGGGCAGAAGGCTATACACCAGAATCAGAGCCGGAACAAAGGCCAGGAGAGTCAGCAGAAAGGTCTCGCCAACAAACTGCCCGATCAACTGCTGACGGGTGCTGCCTGTCACTTTACGAATACCAATCTCTTTAGTCCGACGGAGCGACCGCGCCAGCGTCAGATTGACGAAATTGATACCCGCCAGCAGTAAAATCAGCGCGGCAATCCCACTCAATACATACGAATATACCGACGATGACCCCCGCTCCAGACCATTACTGAGTTCATACCGGTCGTCGAGGTGCATGGCCGAAAAAGGCTGCAACTGATAAGCCATCCGAAACGAGCCATGCTCTTTACGAAGTTGCGCAAGTTGCTGACCAGCATATGTTTCGAAAACCGTGGCCATTTTCTGCTCTATCGCACCGAGGTCTGCCGTAGGCAAGTTAGGCTTCAGCAGTAGAAAGGTATTCAGAAATCCATCCGACCAGTCACTTTGCGCCCAGCCCTTCTGATCGGGTGAGAGTGATGCTACAAACGGCCTCAGTATATCGAACCGGATGCTCGAATTGGCCGGGGGTGTTTTCACAACGCCAGTAATCCGATAGTTTTCGAAATTCCCTCCGGCATCAATGGCCAACACCTTGTTCAGTACATCGGTCGTACCGAAGTACGTACGGGCCATATCATCCGTAATGACCACACTTCCCGGATCGTTCAGCAGGCTTTTGGAATCACCGGCCAGCAGCTTAAAACTAAACAGGTTAAAAAAAGACGTATCGACGTACATGACCTGGTGGTACACGGCATCCTGATTGTGGCGGACCAGCATTTCATACCCTTGTACCCGGCAAAACGCGGCTACCTCAGGCAAGCCAGCGGCAAAGGCTGGCCCCTGCGGCAGCCCCGTTGCTCCGTTGGCAATTTCGTTACCCTCAGGACTGGTTGCATTCAGGACGACCCGGTACAGTTGATCACCTCGGGCATGAAAACGATCATACGACACTTCGTCCTGCACAAACAGCAGAATAAACAAAACAGCCGCCAGACCAATGCTCAGGCCAACGATATTGATGCTGCTGAGACCGGGGCTACGAAGCAGATTTCGCCAGGCAATTTTTAAATAGTTGCGTAACATGGTTGTATGTGCTGGTTTGGGGTATGTATTAGTTGTGTTTGCCGAGAGAAGGCATGCCTTCTCTCTACGCATCAGGCTGGGCCGCAGCAGGCTCGCCACATCGCGTACGTATCGCCAACGCGCTTTCCGCAGGCCCACCTCCCGGACGCGCTGCTGAAACAGTTCATCCAGATCGCCTTCCAGCTCTTCAGCCCGGTGCACGGGCAAGAACAGGTGGAGGACGTAGGTAGCGAAACGGGGTGGGTCCATAATGGATAATGAAAAATGAATAAGTGATAACGAATAATGAGGGACGTCATTTATGGCAATCGGGCATTATGCATTCTTCATTGTCCATTTTTCATTCCGACCGCAGGGAGCGAACCGGGTTCATTAAAGCCGCTTTTACACTTTGAAAACTGACTGTCAATAAGGCTAGCAACAATGCACTGATACCGGCGACAGCAAAAATCCACCACGACAGTTCTATGTGATAGGCATATTTCTGAAGCCAGTTGCTGAGGAAATACACAGTCGTTGGGGTAGCAATACAAAAGGCGATCAGCACTAACCAAACGAAATCTTTAGAAAGGAGTAGCCA
Source organism: Spirosoma aerolatum (assembly GCF_002056795.1). NCBI lineage: Bacteria > Pseudomonadati > Bacteroidota > Cytophagia > Cytophagales > Cytophagaceae > Spirosoma > Spirosoma aerolatum. Next base: position 5,200,827 of record NZ_CP020104.1, read on the forward strand.
TACATTTGCAACCGACGCCCCCAGCACTTTCCGAACGCCGATTTCCTTGGTACGCTGTTCGGCGACAAACGAGGCCAGGCCAAAAAGGCCTAAACAACTAATCAAAATGGCAAGTATGGCAAAGAAACCTGCCAGTTTGCCAATGCGCTCTTCGGAAGCAAATTTTCGGGAGTACTCGTCATCGACAAATTTGTAGTCGAAGGGAGCGTCAGGAACAATTTTTTTGAAGGCTGTTTCCAGCGTTGCCAACGCCTGGTGAGTCGTAACTGTCGGCTTTAGTTTGACAAAAATGTAGCCTTTATAGCCTTGCAGGAAAAAAATAGTTGGTTTTATAGGTTCAAACGGCGACAACATAACCATATCCTTGACCACTCCGATGATCTTAAACTTCTGGCTGCCGTCAAATTCGGTATCCCAGGTGATGGTTTCTCCAATGGGGTGCCTTTTTAATCCCATTTCTTTTACCGCAGCTTCGTTTACGATAAATCCGGCGGAATCGGAGGCAAGCTCTTTCGAAAAATCCCGGCCTTTTATAAACTGCCAGCCGATGGTTTTGCCATAATCATGGCTTACGCCCAAAGTGCCAAAATTGGTTTGGAAACCAGGATCTCTTCCTGGCCAGTCAAAGCCGCCATTCATAGCACTAATGTCTGTTACCCGACTTGACGATTCAGCCATGTCGGCGACTACACCTGTTTTTAGAAACTCTGCTTTTAAAATATCTGATTTCCCTTTCTCTTCGAGGTCGGGTACACTTTTCCGAAATACCAGCAAGTTTTCGCGGGAATAACCAACGGGACGATCCTTGGCATACTGGATTTGCCGGTAAACAACGATTGCCCCGATAATGAGAATAGTTGAAACGGAAAATTGGATGACTACCAGAACCTTCCGAGGCATTGAAGCCAGACGACCTATCAAAACGACCCCTTTCAAGACACGGATAGGTTTGAAAGATGACAAATACAGCGCAGGGTAACTACCTGACAATAGGCCGGTTAAAACAACTATTACGATTGAAACCAGCCAGAAAAAAGGGGTACTCCACAAAATGGCAATTTGTTTGTCGGCCACGTTATTAAACCACGGCAATGAAAGTAGAACCAGTACCAGAGAACTGATAAAGGCCAAGGCGACTGTCAATAACGACTCAGTAAAAAACTGGCTGATCAATTGACTACGCATCGATCCGACGGCCTTTCGAATACCTACTTCCCGCGCCCGTTTCGCAGAGCGGGCTGTATTCAAATTCATAAAATTGATGCAAGCCAGCAATAGCACAAAAACACCAATGATACCATAAATCCAGACATATCTTAACGCTTCACTGGTAGCGATGACGCCGTTTGTATAGGTTGAATACAAATGCCAATTGCGCATGGGTTGGAGAAATAGAGTCGGTTTACGTTCCGCATATTCTTTATCCACATGAGCCAGTTTCAGATCTTTAATTTTGGCAGAAATGGCGTCAAAATTTGTCTGAGGGGCAATTTGCGTGTAGATATGCAGGAAATTATTGTTCCAGTCATCCTTGTGATCTCTGATGTAATCGTATGAAGACAGCATTAAATCCCAGGGAGCGATAAAGGCTACATCTTTGAATTCAGAGTTGTTAGGCAGATCCTCATATACGCCCGTCACTTTTACATTGATTTCATTATCCAGTCTCACTAGTTTATTCAGCGGGTCAACATCACCAAAGAGCATGTTGGCCAATGTCTCAGATAACAAAATGGAGTTCAGCTCTTTTAATCCATTTCTAGTTCCATAATTCATTTGCAGCGAAAGCAATTCAGGAGCCTCCGCCTGCATATAGCGCCCCTTTTGACTGAAAACTTTATCACCAGCAGCGACAATGATGTTTTGTGTTTGTGTAGACATCACTACGCTCGTAAAATCATCTTTGAATTCGTTGCGTAGCATTGTCCCTAACGGAATCGGGTTATTCTCTCGGGTACTCGTTTCTCCGCGAATGGTTTGATGTTGCATCACCCGCGCAATTCGCTCATAGTTTTGGTGATATTGATTAAACGATAGCTCATCGTATATCCACAAGCCAATGAGCATAGCAACGGCCATACCCATGGCCAGCCCACCAATGTTTATGAAAGAGTATACTCGATTTTTGGCCAGATTCCGAAAAGCGATTTTGAGGTTGTTCCGTAACATGGTTGTATGTGTTGGTTTGGGAAATGTAGTTGTTGTCGTAGAGACAAGGCATGCCTTGCCTCTAGGTGCCTGGTCCCGACGCAGCAGGCTTGGCCGCAGCAGGCTCGCCACATCGCGTACGTATCGCCAACGCGCTTTCCGCAGGCCCACCTCCCGAACGCGCTGCTGAAACAGTTCATCCAGATCGCCTTCCAGCTCTTCGGCCCGGTGCGGTGGACAGAACAGGTGTAGTAGGGAGGTGGCAAAGCGAGGTGGATTGTTAGCAGGGTGCATGGAGCGAGGAGTAAGGCAAGAAGCGAGGGGTGATTCATAGAAAATACTCCATGCGCCTGGCCCCATGCCCTATGCTATTCAGAACGTAATGATTTCACCGGATTCATCAACGCGGCTTTAATGCTTTGGAAGCTGACGGTTAGCAACGTAACGACTAGCACACCGACACCTGACACGGCAAAAATCCACCACGACAATTCGGTTCGATACTGGTAACTCTGAAGCCAGTCCAATAGTAGATAATATGCCAGCGGAGTCGCCAGGCAAAACGCGATAACGACCAGTATGACAAACTCCTTCGAGAGCAGTTGCCAGACGTTGAAGACCGATGCGCCGAGCACTTTACGGATACCAATTTCTTTGGTTCGCTGTTCGGCCATGAACGAGGCTAACCCAAACAAACCCAGACAACTGATCAAAATAGCCAGCATAGTAAAGCCACCGGCCAATCGGCCAATCCGTTGTTCGGCCCCAAATTTTCGGTCATATTGTTCATCGGCGAATTTGTAGTCGAAGGGCGAATCGGGGCTGTAGCGTTTAAACACCTGCTCTACTTTCGCCAGCGATTCATTAGTCGATAACTGCGGAGCCAGTCGGATATTAATGGTATTGACATTCCGGTAGTTGACGACAAAAAAAGAAGGGGTGACTGGCCTGAACGGATCTTCTTTTATCATGTCTTTGATGACGCCAACGACCGTGTAATCACGGCCGCTCAGCCGAACTAGTTCACCAACAGGACGCTTGAATCCCATTAGTTTTACAGCCGCTTCATTTAAGATTATCGAAGCACTATCTGTCGAAAATTCCCGCGAGAAATCCCTGCCTTCCTGTAGCTGCCAGCCAACCGTTTTGCCATAGTCGTGTGTTATATAATTCGACATCACAAGCGGCTTACCTTCAGGCTTTTTGCCTTTCCAGGAAATATCGGTGGTCCCTCCCGATTGAAATGTGACCGGTCCTGATGATTCCGACATATTGGCCACAGCTCCTGTATTGAGCAGATCCGTACGCAGGGTCATATAATGCCGGTATAGTTCGGGCGCGTTCATCCCGATTTCAATCAATCCATTACGACTATATCCCACTGGGCGATCCTTGGCGTGTTCGATCTGTCGGAATACGATGATGGTGCCAATAATGAGCGTTACCGAAACGGTGAATTGAAAACCCACCAGCACCCGACGCGGAACAGTAGCCGAACGGCTGGTTCGCATAATGCCCTTGAGCACCTTGACGGGCTGAAAGGCCGACAGATACAACGCCGGATAGCTCCCCGCAATCAGTCCAGTCAGCAGGCTGAAACCCAGTCCGGCCAGCCAGAACATGGGATCGGCCCACAAAATAGTCATCTTTTTTTCGGCCACCTGATTAAAGAAGGGAAGCGTAAGGTGTACGAACAAAAGGCTTAGCGTAAAGGCCAGCAACGCCATCAGCAGCGATTCGCTGAAAAACTGACTGATCAATTGGCTTCGTAGCGATCCAACGGCTTTCCGAATACCCACTTCTTTAGCGCGTTTTTCGCTTCGGGCAGTGCTCAGGTTCATAAAATTGATGCAGGCCAGTAGCAGTACAATAACGCCAATGCTACCAAACAACCAGACAAAGGTGATAAGCCCACCCGTGTTGACGCCGTCTTTAAAATCGGAATACAGGTGCCATTTGCTCATCGGATGCAGGTAAAATTCCGGTTTATAGCCTGGCGGGTTATCCCGCTTCATCCGTATGTCTTTGATTTTAGCCGATACCTGGCTGAAGTCGGCACCGGGCTTGAGCTGGACGAAGATCTGATACGAATTGGAATCCCATTGATCCCGATCCCGTTTAGCGTTTTCACTATTAGCCGCAAAGAACTTCCAGGGAACCAGAAACATAACGTCGTCGAACGTACTGTTGGCCGGAAAATCTTCGTACACACCGGCTACTTTAACCGTCTGCTTGTTGTCCAGTTTGATTAGTTTGTTGAGTGGATTTTGTGTGCCGAAAAGCGCCTGCGCCAGCGACTTCGACAGCAGAATCGTATTGACATCGTTATCCCCAAACCGAGTACCCGCTATAACCGGCAACGATAGCATGTCGATAAACGAAGGCTCAACATAGTTGCCGGTTTTCAACAGTTTTCGTTCTCCGACCGCTACAATAACATCGCGGGACACCGACAGACCAACCGACTCAAAATCGGGGTAGTTAGTCCGAAGTTCCTGCGCCAGTGGAATGGGCATCACATCGTAGGCCGTCTTCTCTACGTCGAACTTCACAAACTGCCAGAGCATAGCCAATCGGTTGTGATTTCGAAACTGCCGGTTGAACGAAAGTTCGTCGTACAGCCAAAGGCCAATCAGCATCGCCACAGCCATGCCCGACGCCAGTCCAAAAATGTTAATGAATGAATAGACCCGGTTCTTGGCCAGATTCCGAAATGCGATTTTGAGATAGTTCCGTAGCATGGTTGTATTGCTTGATCTTGGATATTGCTCTTCCTGTTGTCTCATCAGCGACGGGCGTAGTAAACTCACCACATCGCGCACGTATCGCCAGCGGGCTTTCCGTAAACCCACTTCCCGGACGCGCTGCTGAAACAGTTCATCCAGATCACCTTCCAGCTCTTCGGCCCGGTGCGGTGGACAGAACAGGTGTAGTAGGGAGGTGGCAAAGCGAGGTGGATTGTTAGCAGGGTGCATGGAGCGAGGAGTAAGGCAAGAAGCGAGGGGTGATTCATAGAAAATACTCCATGCGCCTGGCCCCATGCCCTATGCTATTCAGAACGTAATGATTTTATGGGGTTCATCAATGCAACTTTTATACTTTGAAAACTGACAGTCATCAGGGTAATGATTAAGGCACCCACACCCGTTGCAGCAAACAGCCACCACGAAAGGTCGGTATGATAGGTGTATCGCTGAATCCAATCCTGCATGAAATACCAGGTTAGGGGAAAGGCAATGAACAGCGAAATGATTACCAACAGCACAAAATCTTTGGAAAGCAACTGCCACAAGCTACCCACCGACGCACCCATTACTTTTCGGATACCAATTTCTTTGCTGCGCTGCTCCATTACGAACGAAGCCAGACCGAATAAACCCAGGCAGGAAATAAAGATGGCTAGTCCGGCAAAGAAGCTAGCCAGTTTGCCAACTCGTTCTTCTTCGCCAAATTTTTTCGCGTATTCCTGATCGGCAAATTTGTAGTCGAACGTGTTGTCGGGATCGTATTTTTTATAAACCGCTTCGACCTTAGCCAGTGCCTCCGACGCACTTTTTGTAGGATTAATTTTGGCCGTGATCAGGTTAAGCCGTTTGTAATTGATGACAAAGATGGTCTGCTTAACAGGATCGTAAGGCGATTGGGTAACCAGATTTTTGACCACACCAATGACTTTAAAAGGCTGGTCGCCCCACTTGATAATTTCACCAACAGGGTTCTTGAATCCCATATAGGCAACAGCGGCTTCATTGAGGACAAACCCAGCCGAGTCAGTGGCAAATTCTTTTGAAAAATCCCGCCCTTCCTTGATTTGCCAGCCAATCATTTTTCCAAATCCATGGGTAATCCGTAACGTTACAAACTCGTCGGCCATGTTCGGCGCTTGTCCTCTCCAGGTTAAGCCGCCATTGGTCACGTAGGTGTCGGTAATGGGCGAATCGGTAGCAGCCACTTCCTCAATAGCGCCGGTATTCAGCAACTCGTCCCGGAACGTAGCAAAATGGGTGATCAGTTTGTCTGACTTAATCGGGAACGACACCAGATTATTTCGGTTGTAGCCTACGGGTCGATTTCGGGCGAATTCAATCTGCTGAAAAACAATCATCGTACCCACAATTAACGTGACCGAAACAGCAAACTGGACAACAACCAGCACTTTACGCGGAAGCGAAGCAAAGCGCCCAACCCGGAAGGTTCCTTTTAACACCTTAACGGGCTGAAAAGACGACAGATAAATGGCAGGATAACTACCGGCTACTAAACTGGTAAATAAGCTAAAGCCAAACGCTGCAATCCAGAACATGGGATTATCCCACGGAATACTAATCTGGCGGTCGGCTACGGTATTGAACGCCGGTAATACGAGTAGCACCAGTAACAGGGCAAAGGCGAAAGCAACGATGACAAACAAAAACGACTCGCTGAAAAATTGCAGCATAATCTGATTGCGTACTGATCCAACGGCTTTCCGAACCCCTACCTCCCGAGCGCGTTTCTCGCTACGGGCGGTACTCAGGTTCATGAAATTGATGCAGGCCAGTAAGAGCACAAACAAGCCGATGATGCTGAACAGACGGACATACTGAATTTGCCCGCCCACATTTACGCCATTTTTAAACTCCGAATACAGATGCCATTGGCTCATTGGTAGCAGAAATAGTTCGGGCTTAAAGCGTGCATCGTCCTGGCTTCGTTTCAATTTAACGTCTTTAATGGCTACCGATACGGTTTCCATCGTGGCGTTATCGGCTATCTGTACGTAGGTTTGAAACCAGCTATTGCCCCAGCTAAGCCATTCGGGCAAATCTTTCTTTTTCAGCTCAAACGGTGCGATAAACGTTAATTCCTGGAATGACGAGTTGAGTGGCAAATCGGCATAAACGCCTGTCACTTTTACCGGCCATTTTTTGTCAATCGTAATGATCTTATTCAGCGGATCAACGTTTCCAAACAACGACTTGGCCGTCGTTTCGGAAAGGAGAATGGACGATGGGTCGCGTAAGCCCGCCCGTGTACCTTTCAGCATAGTCAGCGCCAGCATTTCCGTTATGTCGGGCTCGATAAAGCTGCCGACGTTGGTGATTTTCTTCGTATCGAGCGACAACAGATGCTTTCCAGGAAAGTCAGCCGTAACAGCGTATTTGAAATGACTACTGTAGTTGCTTCGTAGTTCGGGAGCCAACTGCATTGCCTGGCTGGTCCAGGTTTCAATCTTATCGTTAAAGGTTTGATTCTGAAGCACCCTCGCCATACGATCATAATTCGCATAGCGCTGATTATAGGCAAACTCATTCCAGACCCATAGGCCAATGAGTATGGCTACAGCCATGCCCGTTGCTAAACCAGCAATATTAATAGCCGAATACCCTTTGTGCTTGGTCAGATTTCGAAAAGCAATTTTAAAATAATTGCGTAGCATAGTCGTATTGGTTGGGTTGGGGTATGTATTATTTGTGTTTGTCGAGACAAGGCATGCCTTGTCTCGACGCATCAGGCTGGGTCGTAACAGGCTCACTACATCGCGTGCATACCGCCAGCGGGCCTTTCGAATGCCCACTTCCCGGACGCGCTGCTGAAACAGTTCATCTAGATCACCCTCCAACTCTTCGGCCCGATGCAAAGGCAGGAACAGGTGAAGAAAATGCGAGATAAAGCTAGGAGGATCAATATGTTTCATGACCAGGCGGTTCGGGGAATGGCCTCCCACATCTGATTGCGCAGTTGCCGAATCTCTTCCAATGCCCGCTGACCGTAGGCTGTCACCTTATAGAGTCGTTTTCGACGACCACCCCGTTCGGCAGTCATACCACCCATTTCGGAACTAACCAGCCCTTTTTCCTGGAGTCGGTTGAGCGCAGAATGAACCGCTCCTAAATTGACTGAACGCCCCATCTGCTGCTCAATCTCGTTGACGACAGCCGCGCCGTAAGCATCGCCCGCCCGAATGGCAACGGCTAACAGTACGACTTCTTCAAACTCACCTAAATAAGTCCCTTTCATACGTAAGGATTAGATGTGTAAATGTATAACAAATGCCGGGCCACATATAAAAACAGGCCAATCCAGCTCTGATTGGCCTGTTTTGACTATATCATTCAAAATAACCCTGTCCACAAACGGACATTTTTTGTACGAACGTGGACAGGGTTTATCAAAAACGGAATTCCGTAGCGACAACAAATTGAAAAATTATTTCACAATTTTTCAATTTGTTTAACAAAACCTAACCGCCCGATGTTATATGTTCGTGTGTCGCTGCTAGACGGGGATGCTGTGAAAGGCACCTGATTTTCAATAATAGCCGTTCTACTAAGCGACCCTAAAAGCCAGGTAACTTCGTGTTGTCTGGCTTTATTTTTTGGTACAGGAGTAAATTTAAGTCTGCTGCCAGCCACGAGCATTATGGCTTCGTTTTTTTGAAAATGCCAGCCTTCAATCCATAGCCTTCAGACTGTGGTAACGGATTCAAATAGTCGGCTGGTAGGCCATTGGTTTTCACCTCACTCAGTACAACGGCTCCCGATTTTTTCACATTCTGTTCGACATGATTGTTTTCGGTCGCTTCTACAGCGCCTTTGGGACCGAAAAAACCCATGTAATGCGCATTCCCGGCAATGACCGAATTCCGAAAGGTGTATTTGGGTGCGGTATTTTCGGGTCGGAGCCAGACGTACTCACAGTTGGTAATCAGGTTGTTACTAAACTGAAAGTCTGGATCATTCTTACCGAACCATACCGCAGCTTCGTAGGAACCGGAAACAATCGAATTCGTCAACGAAAAATCGCTGATGGATTTAAACAACAACAGGGCGTTTTTACAACCATAGAAAATGGTATGGTCTACGTGCGTCCCCCCTCCATGCGCCCAAATTGCTCCCTGGATAGGCGATGAGTTTTTCTCACCAATGAAATAGCACTGTGAAACAGTCAGTCCGTTCAGGGCTTCGTTTTTTCGGGAAATGGGGTAGTAATAGTTCACAGCCGGATTAGCATTCCCCAAAAACTTGAGCCCCTTGAAACTCACATTATTCTGGTCCACCAGAAAACCTACTGAGTGCGCAAACTGAACGGTAGAATTGTTGGCCGATACGCTCTGAATGACCGGCATTTTGGTAGGTTGCCAGTCGGCATCATCGGGCATAGTGACGGCTTCCAGCGTGTATGAGTCTGCCTTGTCGGGCTGTTGTTTGGTTCGGAGTTCGGACAGGCTCTGGAGCGTATATAAGCCTGGAAATAGTTTAATGGTCACGGGCTCGTTCCCCGAAAAATTGTGCGCCAGTTCTACGGCTTTTTCGATACTGGTTACCGGAGAAGCCTGCGTACCGGAAGCGTTGTCTGTGCCATTGACGGCATCCACATACAACGTCTGGGCGTTGAGCTGCGAAAGGCTAAAAGCACTGATAGCGAGGAGGCTTTGAAAAAACTTGTTCATGTTATTTACTGATTTATAGGCTAGTACTTCTGCACTTATTTCATCGTCTGAATGCCGACGGTATCGTCCAGACGAGCCACGATGCCCCAGCCGTAGAAATAGTTGGCCAGCCCGATCAGGATTTCGTTGTTGCCCTCTTTCAGCGGCAGCCGGATGGTTGTATTCTCGATTGTACACCGGCCAGCCGGATATTTTTGCTGCGGTGTGCCAAAGCAATTTTTGTCGGCATACAGAAACTGACCATTTACAAACACCCATACATCATCGCTAAAACCCAGATTCAGCAGCCGTTCCTGGGCCTTATTGGATTGAATATTGGTTTTGAGCCAGGCCATCAGCCGCACTTCACCATCTTTATGCGTATACAGTCGGCTCAGGTTGACCATGTTCCGGCTTTCAGCTTTGATGGGCGACCAGCGCGTGGTGCTGTCGGGGAGTTCGGACCGGCCTGTTTTTCCGAAGGTACTCGGTACGGCAACAACCGGTTCTTTGCCAAATGGCAATAGGAAAGGTTCACTGACCAGCCAGTTTCGCAGGTAGCGCGTATCGTGGGCGACAATGTTATAGCCAGCTTCTGGATTGAGCCCTTCGGTAACGTCGGGTTTGATGACAAAATTGGCATAATTGACCGAACCACTCAGCGAGATAGCCCCTGCCCCTTCCGGGCTTTCCAGTTCCGGCACAATCAGCGCTGGTTTGCTCATGTCGTTGACATACGCTTTCATCTGCCGACCCGAAATCACCAGTTTTACGTGGTTCCAACCCGTTTCGGCGATGGTAGCGCCCGTTTGGTATTCGTCCGTCATATCCCACATGCTCATCCCCTTAATAATAGGTGCATATTGCAGCGTAGTCCGAACATCGGGCGTTACTTTCCCGAACGAACGGATGTAAAAGTTTTCGCCATTCTCCTGATCGGCGTCCATTCGGAAATTGATACCCGGAAAACCAGGGCCCGTAAGTTCGACATCGTACTCAATGGTACCATTGCTGAAGGTTACGTCTTTCAGCACGATGCTTTTGGGGCCTTTTATAATTTTCATGATGCCCGCTTCTTTGCCGGTCATGAATTCGACCTGCCCCGGTGCATAACTCCAGCGTTCGGCAGTCATCGGAATGTGTAGTTCCTGCGGTTTACGGGCAGTCGTTTTCTGAGCGAGCACTGGCTGAACAAAGGCCAGCAGGAAAAGTAGAAGAAAAGGAAGTCGGGACATACACTTGATGATTAAGGAGTTCGGATTGACGAAAAAGTGATTCGTGATCGTTTGAAAGGCAACAGGCTGCATCGGAATTGATCGTAAAAACATGTAAACTCGTACGCTGATTACGGATGTACCGGCAAACGTATCGCGAAAGGGCACCCGCGTAAAATCATTCCGAATTCAAGTTTTTTCAAGTTATATCACACTGACAGACAATGGTTTCCGACTCTACCGATTTGCTCCGTTGCAAACAATTGATCGAACAGAAACTCGATTGGGGAGCGGTCGAAACCTGGACCAGTACCGACTTTGAGAATCTGCAACAACGGATTCTGGACGAAACAGGCGTTTCGTTAAGCGCGAGTACACTACGAAGAATCTGGGGACGGGTGGATTACCAGCATTTGCCCAGTGGCACTACCCTAAATACGCTGGCTCAGTTTGCCGGTTATGCCGACTGGCGGCAGTTTGTTCGGTCGCTGAGTGTGCCGACAGAATCGACCACTCACTCGTCAGATCCAGTTGAGCCGATAAGAGCCATACCAATGAAGCCGTCGATCAACTGGCGTCGGCTAGGCTGGATGTCAGGCATTACACTTGGGATTGTTTTACTCGGGATGGTGGCCTTTGAGCAGAAAAATCCGCAGGTCGATGCGGCTCAGTACAGCTTTAGTAGCAAACCCCTGACCCGTACTATTCCAAACTCGGTCATTTTCACCTACGATGCATCAGCGTCGCCCACCGATTCGGTCTACATTCAGCAATCCTGGGATCAGACCCGACGGGAATTGGTTGACAAAAATGGCCAAACGCACACATCTATCTATTATGAACCGGGGTTCTACCAGGCCAAGCTGGTGGTCGGTCATGAGATTGTGAAAGAGCATTCGCTGTTGATTCCTACCAATGGCTGGTTAGGCACCATAGTGACCAAATCCGTTCCGATTTACCTGAAGCAAACGGACTTTATAACGCAGGAGCAGATTCAGCTACCCATTGCGACAATTCGGCAGAAAAACGTAGCCTTACAACCCGAAGCACCCTTCGTGAAATATTTCAACGTCGGCAATTTCGATCCCGTACCCGTTACAGATTTCGTCTTTGACTGCCGGGTAAAGAACGAATACAGCGAGGGAGCGGCCACCTGTCAGCAATCGTGGATTGTGCTGATGACCAACAGTATGCCCATCTCGATACCACTCTGTACGAAAGGCTGCGTTTCTGAACTCATGCTGATGAATGGCTCCCAGCCTGTTTCGGGCAAAAACACGGATCTGTCCGGATTGGGCGTCGATTTTTCGGATTGGGTTCATGTAGGCTGCCACAGCGACGGGCAGAAACTATATTATACTGTCAACGGCACTGTTGCGTACTCGGCAGCTTTGCCGACGTCGAAGGTCGAAATCATAGGAATTGTGTTCGGCTTTCGGGGAACAGGAGCCGTGAAAAATGTAACGCTGGCAACGAAAGGGAAACGGATATTCGAGTCATTTAACCCACGTTAATCGCATGACGGAGATTTTTGACAACATCCGAAAGCTGTACCGATTCTACCTTCCACAAAATGAACTAGCCAGTTACATTGAGTTCATTTCCGAATCGTCGGCAGAAGAAACCTTTCGGCAGGTGGCCAATAATCCGTTTACTGTCAGGATGTTTCCGAGCTGGACCCCAACCTGTTACATCAATCTGGGGGATCCGTATCAGCTAACTGTAGGCCTAACGGTATACCAGATCCAGAAACAGACCGATGTGCTCATTCTGCGCAACAGCATCGTTGAGCGGCATAATCTGCCGACCGATCATATTTTCACGATCAAGTTTTTTCCGGGCGGTCTGGAAGCGATTCTGGGTATCAATCAGGTGCAGTTCAAAGATCAGGTGGTGCCGCTGGAAACTATTTTACCCATCCTGCTTATTCAGCGCATAAAACAGGCTATCAATTTCGAAGAGCGCGTCAATCTGATTGAGTCATTCTTTTTAAACCAGTTACAGGGCCGTAAAAAAGCCGATCACTACCGAACAATGGTGAGTAATACGATTGGTACGTTTGGCGCGAACGGCATGGAGCTAAACACGGCGCAACTCGCCGATCGGATGTTTCTGACCTCCAAAACCATCAATCGGTATTTTCATCGGGTTATCGGCACCCCACCCAAGCAATACCTTTCGATGATGAGAGTGCGGGCAGCTTTGTCCAGTTATGTTGCCCATAACGATCGCTTTTCACCCGATGACTTTGGCTATTACGACATGAGCCACTTCTACAGGGATGTCGTCAGATTTACCGGGCAAAAAATTAACGAACGCAGACCCTAAGAACGGTCAGACGGCCTCATCAGCCTGATGGTTTTAGAGAACTAACGACGGCGGCTCTGTTCAGGAATGGACATACCCTGTACGCTTTCGGACAACTAAGCAGCTCCAACCATGATATAACCACCTGAAAATCTGCTCATTAAATATGTGGCATTTGATTTGTTTAGCAAATAGCAAGAAAATAGCTAACCAATCAATCGGGTGTATGAGCAGAACTTACCTGGGTGAATTTGAAGAACTTGTCCTTCTGACGGTGGCCATTCTGAATGGCTCAGCGTATGGGCTCAATATTGCAGACGAGTTAAAGCAACGAACTCACCGCTCCATTAACCTGAGTGGGGTCCATGTCGCCCTGTATCGACTGGAAGACAAAGGGTTTGTCAAATCGGAGCTAGGTGGCGCTACAGCCGCTCGGGGTGGACGTCGAAAGCGACTCTTCTCGATCACGGCCTATGGCAAGCAGACGCTGGACGAACTACGACAGGTTCGTAACGACTTATGGGAGGCTATCCCCAACTTATCCTTCTCCTAAACCATGGCGCAACCTCCTCATCCCTTATTGCCGCCAAACGACCATTCCTCTGGAGGGGCACCGCTACCACCCGCCTGGGCCGATCGGCTGCTGAGGCTCTTCTGCCCGGAAGATTTACAGGAAGAACTACTCGGCGACCTACATGAACAATTTGAGCAACAGGTCGTCGAATTGGGTGAGCCTACTGCCCGGCGTCTGTATGTTGGGCAGGTCATACGATTTTGTCGGCCTTATTTTATCATTCGCCAACTTCGAGCCCGGCCCATGCCTGAAAACCCCTATTCATCCCCATTTTTTCTCTCTCCACTTATGATTCGTAACTACCTCAAAATTGCTCTGCGCATAGTTCGCAAAGACAACACGTTTACGCTCATTAACCTGGCGGGCCTGGCGACTGGCCTGGCTGTTGCGTTGCTCATAGTTCAGTATGTGCGCTTTGAACTAAGTTATGAGAAGACCAACCCATTGGCGAATCAGATTGTGCGACTCACCATGGACTATCTGAATGGGGAAACGGTAGATGCCCAGGATGCTGAAACCTATAACCCCATTGGCCCCAAAGCAAAGCGGGAAATGAATGAAGTGGTAAACTACACTCGGGCCAAACCGTTCAGCAAACGACTTACCATTCAGCTTGGCGATACGTATTCCGTAGTGGATAAGGCGCTGGCCGTCGATTCTTCCTTTTTCTCCATGTTCAACTACCCGCTTATCCGGGGAAGCCGAAACCATCTTTTTACCAGGCCCCGACAGGCTGTACTGACCAAAACAATGGCGTTGACTTACTTCAAGACGCTGGATGTGGTGGGGAAAACCCTGAAAATTTCCCGGCCTGAGAACAGCATCCTGCTGGAAATTGTGGGTGTAGTGCCCGATAGCCCAATCAACACCCATCTGAAATTTGATATGGTTTTCTCCTATCCTACGCTGCAAGCTGACTTTGGCCAAAAAGAGGAGGACTGGAACGGTAATAATCTGTATACTTACCTACAGCTGGCCGAAAATACCGACTATACCAAGTTTACGAAATCGCTGTCGGCCTTTAGTAATCGATTGCTGCAGGAAAAGAAGATAACCAACGAGCGGGTTATCGGCCAGAAAATCGGCGACATCCATCTGTATTCCCACAAAACCTACGAAATCGAACCCAATGGGGACGCGAAATCGGTGTATTTTTTGATGGGTGTAGCGTTTCTGGTACTCTTAAGCGCCTTTGTCAACTATGTAAATCTGACCACAGCCAAAGCCCTCGACCGGGCTAAAGAAGTTGGCATGCGAAAGGTCATCGGCTCTACATTGGCCCAGATCAGAGCCCAGATTTTTCTGGAAACGGTCTTAATCAATGGGATCGCTGGAGCTTTGGCTGTAGGGTTGGTAGCAGCTCTGCGATCGGTGTTTATCGAAGTGGCGGGCTTACCGGATGGTTTTACTGTGTTTGGGGACATTTTTTTCTGGGAAAGCCTGGTGGTATTCCTAGTGCTAAGTAGTTGCCTTTCGGGTATTTATCCCGCCTTCGTCCTGTCTTCATTCGAGCCGATTACGGTCCTCAAAGGTAATCTCTCGCGCTCCACCAAAGGCCTATTTCTACGCAAATCGCTGGCCGTTTTTCAACTGACGATTACCCTTATTCTGTTAATACAAACGTTCACGGTTTACCAGCAGGTGGCCTTTCTGCGGAAACAAAACTTAGGGCTTCGCATGGACCATACGCTGGTGGTCAAAGCTCCAGTGGGGGCTAACAGTGAGCAGGCTTATGAATCCTTTCGACAAATGCTACTGTCTCAATCGCAGGTCAGATCGGTAGCGTATTCCAACACTGTACCCGGTCTGGAGTCGTCGCAAATGGGAACAAGCACGGGCATCAATCTATCCGACGCCGTTAAGAAAACGTACTACAACTATTACCTGACTCCAATCGACACTTCGTTTATTGACTTAATGGGGATACAGCTATTGGCGGGGAAGAACTTCGATGCTACCACCCGGTACGGCCTTTCGGACACCACTGATCGGCAACTCATTGTCAATGAGGAAACGTTGCGTTTATGGGAAATTCCGACACCTCAGCAGGCCATCGGTAAGCGGGTCGACTTGTGGGGGCATCAGGCTACAATCCGGGGGGTTGTCAAAAACTACCACTACGAATCGCCTAAATCTGCCTTTATTCCCATTATCCTGCTGTACTCTCCCCACTTCAGCTCATTTGCCAGTGTGAAGTTTGCCGGAGGAAATGCGGAAGAGCATCTGGCTACATTAAAGCGGATTTACGAGGCTAATTTTCCCCATTCGCCCTTTAGCTATTTCTTTCTGGACAGCGAGTATGACAAACAATATAAGGCCGATGATCGCTTTCAACAGGTCTTTAGTAGCTTGACAGGCTTTGCTATTCTGATCTCCTGTTTGGGCTTGTTTGGCTTAGCGACGTTTACGGTTTCCAAACGAACCAAAGAAATTGGGATTCGTAAAGTGATCGGAGCCAGTACAACAAACCTGCTGGTTTTACTCTCGAAAGATTTTATCCGCACCGTATGGCTATCCATCCTGATCGGTTTGCCCGTTACGTATTTTCTAGTCAACAACTGGCTAGCCAATTACGCTACACGCATCGAACTAAGCTGGTGGCTTTTTGCGGGTCCTGCGCTGCTCGTCTTTTTACTGGTTTTGCTATCCATTGGCAGTAAAACAATTGCCAGCGCGCTGATGAACCCGGTTAATTCCTTACGAAGCGAATAAAAGTTAACGTACTGCCAGTAACCTAATCTGTAATCGGAAGTTTCCAGCTTGCCGCGCAGGTAGGGCATGGTTGAGAAAGAGCTTTTCAAGAGGCTGTCGGGATCGAGAATGTCCGTTTTTTACTAAAATCTGCGCGAGCAATCCGATTTTTTTGCCGAAAAAACAGTAGCCGATGAACCGATTATCAGTCGTTACCCTACTCATTCCTCTTTTCGTTGCATTCCTGACCCCGGTCAGAAGCCAGCCGGGTGTCGTTCGTCAACTGGAAACCTGCCCTTGTCAGGTCAAAATAGACAGCACGTTTCAAACCCGTTGTGCCTACCTGATTGTACCCGAAAACCGGAAAAAGAAGAACGGCAAAACCATTAAATTGCCTTTTGTTCTCGTAGAAAGTAAAAATCCGGCTAAACGGAAAGATCCCGTACTGTTTACGGGTGGCGGTCCCGGTACCAGTTCACTGGGGTGGGTGCAGGGAGCGGTTAAGTCGCTGGTTATCAATGACCGCGATTGTATTGCGTTTGAACAACGGGGTACTCACTTTGCCGTTCCGAATTTGGAAGGTACCGAGCTGGGTCAGGCTGTCAGGGAAGCCTATCGCAAAAATCTGAACAAGGACAGCATGGAAGTGGTCGGGGTGAAACGGTACAAAAAAGCACTGGAAGCCAAAGGAATCGACCTGGCGGGTTATAACACCGATGAAACAGTATCCGACATTCATGATCTGCTGGCTACACTAAAGATTGATTCCGTTAACCTGCTGGGTATTTCCTATAGCGGTGGCTTAATGTCGGCCGTTCTTCAGCGCGATCCTACACGTATTCGGTCGTTAATCCTGGATTCTCCCCTCCCAATTTTTATACCGATTGATGAAGATGAACCCGCCAATTTTGCCGAAGCGCTGAACATCCTGTTCGATCACGTTGAACGGGACTCGACCGACAAAGCCCGGTATGGCAATTTAAAGGCTCGCTTCGAACAATACTTTACTAGTATCGAAGGCAAAACATTTACGTTTCAGTACCTGGAAAAAGGGGCAAAAGACACCCTACAGGTGCAATACACGCGGAATGAGTTACTCGATTACCTCGTCAATGTGATGTATAATGCTTCCAGGATCAAGCAAATTCCCTATATCATTACCGAGATGATGCAAGGTAATCATCGCTACGTAAAAGGCGTTTTAGACAGTAAATTAAGTGGTTACAGTGGTCCTTCGGGCATGCGAATGTCGGTCTATTGCGCTGATCAGACAGCCTATCACAGCGAACAGGTAAAGCAGCAACTCTACGATGCCTATCCGTACCTGCGTGGGTATCACATCAATGATGTCTACCAACCCTTGTGCGACTGCTGGAAAGTACCGCCGATTAATCCGAAGACCAAACAGCCTTTTTACTCCAGCAAACCCGCCTTGCTGGTCGATGGCGAAATGGACAACGCCACCCGACCGCTGTACATCGATAGGCTTCACCATTATATGCCCAATAGCCAGCGAGTCCTCTTCAAACTCCGCTCGCATGGCGTTGGTGGTCCCGACTGGGCTCGTTTGATGCAGGAGTTTCTGACCAATCCCTACCAGAAATTAACGTCTGCTAAACCAGAGATTGTCGTGTATTAAGGGCGGGGAGCATGGAACATGGAATAGCACGGAAAATCCAAGCAACGCCCTACAACCCCTGTGCGAAGCACCCCGCTCCCTGCTCCCCGCTTTTAAATTTTCACAAACTCAACCCGTCGGTTCTCGGTTTTGCCTTCCACAGTTTTGTTATCCCCTATAGGCTTCGTTTCGCCGTAGCCTTTGGTCATCAAACGACTAGCGTCAATACCCATCGACACCAACAGAGCTTTCACGGCATTGGCCCTGGCTTCCGACAGTTTGAGGTTGCTGGCATCATCGCCATCCGAATCGGTGTGGCCACCTACCTCGAATTTGAGCGCTGAATTTTGCTTCAGAATGTTGGCAATGGCATTGATTTCGCCCATCGACGCGGGTTTGATAACAGCTTTGTTGACATCGAAATTGATGCCATGCGAAATATATTTGCCATCGGTAAAAGCTTTGCCAATCAGGTTTTGATCACCACCAGCAGCTAGTTTAAAGTTCTTGAACGCCATAGGTTTGCCTTCACTAGCATCTCCACTAACCAGTAAGGTAGTCGCCTTGAAGGTCACCTCGGGTACGCTCAGCACCCGGTACTGATTGACATACACTTTCAACTGACTTCCTTTTACTGCAATGGCGTAGTGGATCCATTTGTTGAAATAGTTTTCGGCCCGGACCTCTTCGGGGTTGTCGCCATTTAGTTTCCCTTCCGGGCCAGAGAAGGTGGTGTAGTCCCGGCCTGTCTCGATGGTGATTACCGCATCGTCACCATTCATCAGCTTAATTCTGACACCCGGATTTGAATCATAACTAGCATCCAGGTAAGCATCGAATTCGATGGTGAAATCCTTAGGTAAATACGTCGGGGTTTTCACTCTCGGCGTTAAGCCCGTATAATATTTGGTGATAAAAAAGGCTTTCTCATCGCCTGATTTGTTTACAACGGCCTGCCCTTCTTTCAGCTTCCAATGAGTACCAAATTCGCCTACCTGACTATCCTGAAAGTCATCGCTGAAGATGATCTTATCCCCGGCTACAAAATCATAATTCTGATAGGCCTTCATATCCTGTGCCCGAACGCCCAGACCCGCCAACAGTGAAAGCCCCACTAGTAAATACGTTTTCATGCTTCGTTTTTCGTGATTGTGAATGGTTAAAATCTAGTATTGCGCCACCGCGCTTTGACCGCCACCGCGGGTTTACTTGTTGGCCTATTTTTCCGAGTTTCTACGCTTTGGCCAAGGCTTTTACCGCTTCGGCATCGAACTGGTTGGCACCATTTACGTCCACCAACAGCGTGTTGCCTACGGTCATCAATGTGGTAGCAAATTTCGTCTGTTTCATAAACATGACGCTCCTGTTGGCCCGGCCTACCACCAGTTTTTCGTAGCTGTGCGCCCCTACCGACGGGTCATCACCCTGACGGCTACCCGCAGCGCCATAGTCCACCATCGTAGGATTGCCTTTCGGGTATTCGGTAATGGAGATTGTGATGATCTGTTTGCCGTTACTGTACTTTTGCGAGCAGGAATTCATGGGCGGCACACCCACCCTGTTCATCGACGGACAGTCGGGTTTGCCCACCGGCTTATAACCTGCCGTAGCAGGCGGGAATAGAGTAGTTAACTGCCCATAGGTAATCCCACTAACGCCCAAAAGCAGAGAGTAACTGACAAAGACTCGTTTCATAGCCAATCGTGAAAGGTTCAGGAAACGGGTCAAAAATAGAAAAATAGGCTCCGTTTGATTTCCCCCAAAAAGGGGAATTTTTATTACCGAAAAATCCCTTTTTTTGACTCTTCTTTCCAATCCTTACCTCCAGACCATGAAGCTGACTGCCAGCCGCTTCCTTATTGCTTTAGCTGTCTTACTTGTGTTGAGGCACGATATGGATTCGTGGGCACAGACGGGCGATTTAACGGCTTTACAAACAAAACTGGCTGCTTCCCAACCGGATACATACCGGGTTAAGCTGCTGAACAAAATTGGTGACGAATATGCCTACAACGACATCAAAACGGCCCGGCGCTACTACCACGATGGCTACCTGCTGAGCCAGAAACTGGGTTTCGTGCGGGGCATTATCCGCTATTATTCGAGCGAGGGCGAACTGCTGAATCTGGAAGGCAAATACGATCAATGCATGGCGCTGCTTCGACAAGGTGTTGCCCTGAGTCGGGCCCGAAAAGATCCCATGCGCGAAGGCATCATGTACGAAAACATGGGCAATACCTTTGCGTTGTTGCAGCGGCTCGATTCGGCAACGGCCTATTATTTTAAGTCGATGCCCATTTTCGAGTCGTTTCAGGACAGCGTCAAACTGGCGAATGTGTACAACAACCTCAGTTCGGTGTTTATGCAAACTGATAAACCCGAAACCGCCCTGACCTACATCGACAAAGCCATTGCCATCAGCCGGGCGTTTGAAGACGGCTTTTTCCTGAGCCATCTGGTCAATAAAGAAGCCATTCTCTGGAAGTTACGCCGACGCAAGGAAGCCAATCAGACGAACCAGCAGATCATGGCACTTGCCGGAAAGCTCAACGACACCGTAGCCATGGCCGATGCACTGCAAAACGAATGTCAGCATGATCTGGAGACGGGGCACTTTCAGACTATCCTACCTCATGCACAGGCCTTGCAGCAGTTAAGTCCGGGCCTGCAATCGCCCGACCGAACGGCTCAGGCTCATTACTGGCTCTCGGTTGGTTATTACTATCAAAACCAGTTTACCCCTGCCCTAGCCCATCTCGAAACGGCGTTGACCGAAGCGCGCAAATCGGCTAATATCCAGCACCTACAGAGCTACTACAGCCACTACGCCCGATTGTTGCTGGCCGATAAACGTGACCTACAGCGAGCCGCCCGTTACGAGCACCTGGCCGACTCACTGCGTGATATGAGCCTGAGCAACAGCATTGTAAAAACCACGCGAGAGCTGGCTATGAAGTACGAGACCGAAAAGAAAGAGGCTGCTCTTCAGCAACTGTCGCTCGAAAATCAGAACCGTAAGCGGCTCGTCAGTCTACTGGCATTTTCGATAATTGTGCTTGTGGGTGCCCTGTTTTTCTTTGGGCTCTGGATGCGAAATCGGACGCGGGTTCGAAAGCAGGAAAAGGCCTTGTACGAACAAACCCTCCGGCAACTGGAAAACGAAAAGCAGTTGCTGGCCAGCCACGCCATTGTGAAAGGGCAGGAAGACGAACGGAGCCGCCTGGCCAAAGACCTGCACGACGGTCTCGGCGGCATTTTATCCAGTGTTAAATATTCGTTTCAAGCCATGAAACAAACCTTCGTACTATCGGAAGAAAACGCGCTGGCGTTCGAAAAAAGCATGAACCTGCTGGATGCTTCCCTGGCAGAACTACGCCGGGTGTCGCACAATATGATGCCCGAAACTCTGGTCAGGCTCAGCCTCGAAGATGCCCTCCGCGACTACCTCCAGGATATAACCGAAAACACGGGTATCACCATGACGTATCAGACCTTCGGGCTCGATACCGTTCCCCTCGACAATCTCTACAAAACAACCATCTATCGCGTGGTGCAGGAACTGACAACCAACATTGTCCGACATGCCAACGCGACCGACGTGATCGTTCAGATCGTGGCGAAGAGCCAGCAGATCAATCTCACCATCGAAGATAATGGGCAGGGATTCGACCCCAAGCGAGTGAATGATAACCGAAGCATGGGCATTCAGAATGTCTACCATCGGATTACGTATCTTAAAGGCAGCATTGACCTCCAGACCGAACCCGGTAAAGGCTGTTCGTACTACATCGAAATTCCGCTAAACCATGATTAACCTGCTGGTTGTAGAAGATCACCCACTTGTTTCGGAGGGGCTAAAAGCCATATTCGAGCGTGAACCCGATATTCATTGCCTGGGGGTATTGGCTACGGGCAAAGACCTGCTGAGTAAACTTCAGCATCAGCACCCGGATGTGATTGTCCTCGACATCAACCTTCCCGATAGCAACGGTCTCGACCTTTGTAAGCAGGTCAAGGAAAGCCACCCAGCTGTTCATATTCTAGCCCTTAGCATCAACAACGAAAAAGGCATCATTAAAAAGATGATCGAAAACGGAGCCAGCGGCTACATTCTGAAAGATGCAGCCCAGTACGAAATCGTAGACGCCATCAAAACGGTCATACAGCATAAAAAGTACTTCAGCCAGTCGGCATCGATCACCCTCAACAAACCCGACGCCATAAACCTTCCTATACTAACCCGTCGGGAACGCGAGATTCTGGTTAAAATAGCCGATGGCTTAACCAATCAGCAAATTGCCGACCAGCTCTTTGTCGATGTCAGTACCGTCAACAGCCACCGAAAAAACATGCTGGCCAAATATGACGTCCAAAACACCGCCCAATTGATCAAACTGGCCATTACGAATAAGCTGATTTAAAGATGAGTAAGAAAATGCGGTTGCCGGGATGGTTTCCCGGCAATCAGAATCTATATAGCCAAGTATGGGACTTACCCGTTTTTGTTCATCCAAAAACGCAGGATGTTACCATCCGGGTCTTTGAAACTGGCGATAAAGGCACCTTCCCCTAAGTCCATAATGGGGTGAATCAGCTCAATATCGCGTGCCGTCACGAAGGTTTCTATATCGTCCACCCTAAACGAGAGCACAATATTTTCGTTGGGACGGTCTTCCACTTTTCGTTTCAGCAAGGCATAGTGAACCCCCTGATAGTCGCACTCCCAATGTTCGGGTGTGTTGCCATGCCGACTGAGCGCCAGAGGGATGCCCAATACATTCTGGTAAAAGCTGGCTAACCGATCTGGATTGGGCGATGACATAATGATGCCACCTAACCCCTTTACACGCAAGTCCTCCATAATTATATCATTAATGATGTTTTTTATGCAAACATACAACGTAGATGATAATAAAAAACATAAATGATGTTTTTTATTAATTTTACATCAAAACTGATATGCATGAATAAGGCAGTTGAGCTATTGAACCTATGGGCTGCGTATGAAGAGGAAAACCCCAAGGCCGACATAAGCCAGTTTTGTCAGGCCTATCTGGTCAATCAGGAACAGAAAAACAGGCAGCCTACCTTCTGGGAATCGCCTGTTCCACCTACCAGCACCAGTACGCTCACAAAGCTAGTGGGCAGGATTGCCCGGCTTCAGGGCCTTTATGCCGTTCATGCTTTTAAAGACTGTGGTATCAGCAGTTTCGACGAGTTTCTGTATCTCAACTCATTGGCTAATAGCTCAAATCTTAAAAAAACAGATATTATTCTGGCCAATTTCAATGAGCTGTCGTCGGGCCTGCTGATTCTCGACCGACTCCGAAAAGCAAACCTGATTGCGGAACAGGGCGATGAACTGGACAAGCGGACGAAACGGGTATCGATGACTGAAGAAGGAGCCCGCGTATTAAAAGCCTGCTACCAAAAATTATCCGAAATAAACGAGATGTGCTTTGCGGGTTTATCGGAAGAACAGATCAATCTGTGCATTCAATTATTGCAGCCTGTAGAAGCTTCACTAGCCAGGCAATGGCTGGCAGACAAGAAAAAATAAATGCCTTAGCCCTGCGGTAGCCCCCAAAGCGGTGAAGCCTTAGAAACAGTATTCCAGCCTTTAGGCCTCCATTAGGCTGGCCAAATATGACGTCCAATTGATCAAACTGGCCATTACGAACAACTGATTTAGAGGGCGAGAGAGCGATTCATCCGGCAGGTTTCCGCTCTTTCGCTCTTTAATTATTCCGACCGCAACGATTGTACGGGGTTCATCAACGCGGCTTTTACACTCTGGAAACTAACCGTCAATAGCGCAATGGTCACCGACAGCAGACCCGCCAGAGCAAACATCCACCATTCAATATCGATCCGGTAAGCGAAATCCTGAAGCCAGCGGTTCATGGCGTACCAGGCCATTGGGCAGGCCAGCACAATGGCCACAAACACCAGTTTCAGGAAGTCCTTGCTAAGCAGTGTAACAATACTGGCGACACTAGCACCCAGCACTTTCCGAACGCCAATCTCTTTGGTGCGTTGCTCAGCCGTGAAAGCTACCAGACCAAACAGCCCCAAACAGGAAACGAATATCGACAGGATCGAAAAATACAGAATGATGCAGCCCGTACGCTGTTCGGTCCGATACTGAGCATCCAGATCCTGATCCACAAAGCCAAACTGGAAGGAACTCAGGGGTTCGTATTTTTTATAAGCGGCCGATAGTCCGGCAATGACTCGCTCGGCCGAAGCGCCCGGCGCGGTTTTCACCAGCATATTGAAATACGGATTGTCGGGACGGAAGCGGAATAGAAAAGGCTCGATGGAAACACGCAGGGGCCGGAAATGAAAATCTTTCAGTACACCCACTACCCGACCCAACGGCCCCCAGAATCGGATACGCTTGCCAATAGCCTGTTCGGGCGTCCAGCCCATGCGTTTGGCGGCCGTTTCGTTGATCAGAAATGCACCCATACTGGAGGACGTATCCGACGGGACTCGCCAGGAAAAATTGCGACCAGCCGCCAGTTGCATACCCGTTGCTGATACAAAATCGGCGTCGACATTCATATTCGTGATCAAAAATGCATCGTTGGGCTGTTGACCCTCCCACTCAATATTAGAGGAGTTGGTGATGTCTATCAGATTACTTGTCGTGGCCGATACGCGGGCTACACCGGGAAGCTTTTCGACCTCGCGCTTGAGCCGCAGGGCGTTGAACCGCAGGTCCCCTTTCATCCGAACATACAGGAGCTTCGACTGATCGAAGCCCAGTTTTTTATCCTGAATAAAAGCCAGTTGCCGATAAATTACGACGCTCCCGATAGCCAGTGCAATAGCCAGGGTAAACTGCCCCACCACCAGCGACTGCCGGAATCGACGGCCTGACCGCACCGACAATCCGAGCGAGTTCACTGTTCCTTTTAACACCTGCACAGGCCGAAACGACGATAGAAAGAAAGCCGGGTAAAGACCCGTCAGTAAACTGACCACCAGAGTTAGTCCGAACAGCGCCAGCCAGAATATCGGCTCACGAAGAGGCAGTTCCAGGCTTTTAGCCGTCAGATCGTTGAAAAGCGGCATGCTGGTCTGTAACAGCACAAGAGAAATCCCAACGGCCAGGCTTGTCATCAGCAATGATTCGCCCAGAAACTGCAGAATCAATCCCGACCGTTTTGCCCCGATTGTTTTTCGTACGCCCACCTCCCGCGCCCGCTGCGAAGCCCTTGCCGTGGCCAGATTCATAAAATTGACAATGGCAATAAGCAGCACAATAAAGCCCACTGCCAGAAATATACGTACGTACAGAATATCGCTCCGCTGGCCCCAATCGGTCTGGAAATCAAAAACCGACCGGAGATAAATATCGCGTAACGGTTGCAGATACAGCGTATTCTCTGTATCGCTCTGGTAGTGTTTGAGTTGCCCACTCAGTTTAGTTTCGAAACGAGCCAGGTCTGCTGACGCATCGGCCAGAGCAGGTTTTAGCAGTATATAGGTGTGGTAGTTGTTGCTATTCCACTTCTGGCTCCATTCGTCGGTTTTCTCCAGCCATTTGTAGGGCAGCAATACATCGAACTGAAGGTGCGACCGAACAGGCGGATTCTCCGCTACACCCACCAGCGTAAAATGGTCGTCTTTCGTAAAATCAATAGGTTGGCCAATAATTGGTTGTTGCGCCCAGTTCGGGCCAAACAGCCGCTCGGCCATACGCTCGCTAATGACAATCTCATTAGGGCTCGACAGCGCTTTTTGGGCATTGCCCGCCACCAGTGGAAAATCGAACACACGAAAAAACGAAGGGTCTACAATCAGCATATCGGTCGCTTCGGCGACTTTCTGTTTATAACCGACCGTCCCCGACCAGCGGCCAATTCGAACGGTCTGTTCCACCTCTGGAAAATCCTTATTGAGTGTAGGCGCCAGCGGACCGGGCGTAACCGCCACATTATACATCCCGTCGGCCTGTTTCTGGTGCTCAACCACCCGGTAAATCCGATTGAAGTTGGCATGAAAACGGTCATACTGCCACTCGTCGACGACGTACAGACCAATTGCCATGCAGCAGGCGATCCCCAGCGCCAGCCCGATGCTATTAATAGCCGAATAGCCCTTATTTTTCAGCAGGGTTCGAAGGGCAATTGTAAGATAACTCCGTAACATAGTTGTCATTGCTGGATTAGGATATTCTCCGAAGCGTCGGTGATACGGCATTCCGGCCGTTGGTTTTCGTTTAATAAATTCCGGTCGTACATAGGCCAGCACATCCAGCCAGTAGCGCCCGTTTGCTCTTTTTTCGCCCCGTCGTTTGACGCGGATAGCGTAACGTTCGTGCAAGTCGCCCAGCACTTCTTCCCGCAGATGCGGAGCACAGAACCAGGTTAGAAGGCGGTCGGCCAGGCGGGGTGGGGTGTTAGGCATAGAACGTAGGGGTTGGAGCATGGGGACAGGAGCCCTATGCCCCAACCCCAATGCTCTATACTACTTATTCCGATCGAAGCGATTTCACGGGGTTTACCAAAGCCGCTTTAAGGCTCTGGAAGCTAATGGTCATGAGCGTAATGAACATAGCACCAGCACCCGAACCCGCAAAAATCCACCACGATAGTTCAGTGCGGTATTGGTATTTCTGAAGCCAGTTGTCTAGGAAGTAGTAGGCGATGGGTGTGGCAATGCCGAAAGCGATAATAACCAGTATTATAAAATCTTTCGATAATAAACCCCAAAGGTTGAGTACCGAAGCGCCCAGCACTTTCCGAACGCCAATCTCTTTGGTACGTTGCTCGGCTATGAATGATGCCAGACCAAATAAGCCCAGACAGGAGATGAAAATCGCCAGCACGGCGAAGAACGACGCCAAGGTACCGATTCGCTCTTCGTCGGCAAATTTCTGGTTGTACTCGGCATCGGCAAACTTATAATCAAATGGAGCGGTGGGGTTATATTTCTGAAAAACAGGGGCAAACTTACTCACCGCTTCGCTCGCGCTCAGGTTTGGATTCAGCCGGACATTGATGAAGTTGCTAGGGAAATTGCTGATGTAAAACAGCGTTTGCCGGGCGGGTTCGTAAGGCGATTCCATCACCATGTCTTTAATGACACCGATGATTTTGTAACGCAGATTACCTTCCCGGATGATTTTACCCACGGGGTCTTTTAACCCCATAAACTTCGCAGCGGCTTCGTTGATGACCATCGCGGCTGAGTCGGTACCGAACGCTTTCGAAAAGTCGCGGCCGTCTTTTAATTGCCAGCCGACGGTTTTTCCAAAGTCATACGTCACACCAACGACGGCGAAATCGGGCTGCTGATTCGGGGCTTTCCCGTCCCAGTCGAAACCGCCGTTTACATTCCAGACGCCCGTTAGTGGGCTTTCTGATTCGGCAGTTTCGATAGCAGCCCCGGTTTCGATCAGCTCTTTTCGGAAAGCCTCATAATGGTTATGAATATCAGGCGTTGTAGTCTGTACGTAGAGCAGTCCGCTTCGGCTGTAGCCAATGGGCCGGTTTTTAGCAAACTGAATCTGGCGAAACACGATGATGGTGCCAATAATCAACGCCACCGAAACTGTAAACTGAACTACCACCAGCACCCGACGCGGCAAGGACGCAAACCGCCCGACCCGGAAAGTCCCTTTTAACACTTTAACAGGCTGAAAACCGGACAGATACAAGGCTGGATAGCTACCTGCCAACAATCCGGTAAATACCGTAAAGCCGAGTCCCAGCGCCCAGAAAATGGGATTTGTCCACAGCATGGTCATCTTTTTCGCGGCCACGTCGTTGAAGAAGGGTAAAACCAGTTCCACCAGCAATAGCGCCAGCGCAAAGGCAATCAGTACCACCAATAACGATTCGCTCAGAAACTGGCCGATTAACTGGACTCTAACAGAACCGACGGCTTTGCGTATGCCTACTTCTTTGGCTCGTTTTTCGCTCCGGGCCGTACTCAGGTTCATAAAGTTGATACAGGCCAGCAGCAGCACAAACACACCGATAATCCCGAATAACCACACAAATTGAATCTGCCCACCCATGTTCACGCCGTTTTTAAATTCCGAATACAGGTGCCAGCGACTCATGGGCTGAAGGAAAAGCTGGGGGTTGAATTTGGCGAGATCCTTACCTCCGTTCCTCAGTTTTACGTCTTTAATCGTTGCCGAAGCCTGCTCCATATCAGCATGATCGGTCAGTTGCACAAAAACCAGAAACGAGTTATTATCCCACTTTTGCTCCGATCGTTTCACCCAATCCCGTATGGCTACATTCACCTTCCAGGGAACCATATAATCCAGATTGCTGAATTGGGTGTTGTATGGCAAATCTTCGTAAACGCCAGTCACTTTTACAGCGAACTGGTTGTCAATTTTCAGCAGTTTCCCCAACGGTTCACCGGTGCCGAAAAAGGCGTTGGCAACGGATTCCGAAATCATGATGGAGTACGGTTCGTTTAAGCCTGCCCGTGTCCCTTTCAGCATCTTCAGCGAGAGCATATCAGGTGCCTGCGGCTCGATGTAATTCCCTGTCCGCCAGAATTTCTTATCGCCAAACGACAAAATATGCCCTTCGGTCCAGGACGACAGCAGCACGTGTTTAAACAGTCCGCCGTTACGGTCAGAGCCGTAGTTTCTCCGCAGTTCACTGGCTACCGGAATAGGAACTGCCCGGCTCGTACTTGTCACATCGTTGATCGTCTGATGCTGCATGACCTGGGCAATGCGGTCGTAGTTTTGGTGGTATTTGTCGAAGGACAATTCATCGTATATCCATAAACCGATCAGCATCGCCACTGCCAGCCCAACGGCCAGTCCGCCGATATTGATAAACGAGTAGGCTTTCTGACGAGTCAGATTGCGAAGGGCGATTTTGATATAGTTCCGTAGCATATCTGTACGTTTTGGGTTGGGGTATTCCGGTTTCTGTCGTTTTATAAATTCAGGCCGCAGATAGGCCAGCATATCCAGCCAATAGCGCTGGTTCGCATTGGTTTCTCCCCGTCGTTTGACGCGGATGGCATAGCGTTCGTGCAAGTCGCCCAGCACCTCCTCCCGCAGGTGAGGAGCACAGAACCAAGTCAAAAGGCGGTCGGCCAGGCGGGGTGGGTTGAAGCGAGGAGCAGGGGGCATAGAGCAAGGAGGTAAAGCAAGTAACAAGGGGGCGAACCATAGAGAAGACGCTATGCGCCACGCCCCTTGCTCCTCGCTATTCAGACCGCAACGATTTAACCGGGTTCACCAACGCGGCTTTGATACTTTGAAAACTGATTGTCAGGAGCGTAATAACTAAAGCTCCGGCTCCGGTGGCAGCAAAAATCCACCACGATGGCTCGGTGCGGTAGGTGTATTTTTGAAGCCAGTTACTGAGGAAGTAGTACGCTACTGGGGTGGCGATACCCAATGCAATAACGACCAGCATCACGAACTCTTTGGATAATAATCCCCATAGATTGAGCACACTAGCGCCCAGTACTTTCCGCACACCGATTTCTTTGGTTCGCTGCTCAGCAATAAACGAGGATAATCCAAAAAGGCCCAGACAACTGATAAAAATGGCCAGCGCAGCGAAGACGGAAGCTAGTTTCCCTACCCGTTCTTCGGCGGCAAATTTCAGGGCATACTCCTGATCGGCAAATTTGTACTCGAACGGAGCTGATGGAATGAGTTTTTTAAAGACTCCTTCGATTTTGGGTAAGGCTTCGCTGGCACTGACCGTTGGTTTAAGGCGAATATCGATCCAGTTGGTGCCACCATGACCTCGAATCATAAAAATGGTTGGGGCGATCGGCTCGTAGGGCGATTCCATCACCACATCTTTGATGACGCCTAAAATTCTATAATTTAAGATCGGCTGGTCCTGAAATTTCCAGCTAACCCGTTCGCCAATCGGCTGCTTCAATCCCATGTACTTAACAGCCGCTTCGTTGATAACGATACCCGACGAATCGGCTATGAATTCCCGGGAGAAATCGCGGCCCTTCACGAGCTGCCAGCCAACCGTTTTGCCATACTCCGGCGTTACGACCAGTGTCCCAAAACTATCGTCCAATGACGGGTCTTTGCCTTTCCAGTTAAATCCACCGTTACCCGACCAAACCTCGGTAACCTTTCCCATCGATTCGGCTATTTCTTCGACCGCCCCAGTACGCTGGAGTTCGGTTCGGAGCAACTCATGTTTGCCGTAAAAATCACCCGATTTCATTTCCACCATCAATAGCCCATCGCGGGTATAGCCCACCGGCCGATTCTTGGCAAACTGAATCTGGCGAAACACGATGATGGTACCAATAATCAAGGTAACAGAAACCGTGAACTGTATTATTACCAGCGCTTTGCGCGGTATCGATGCAAAACGCCCTACCCGAAAAGTCCCCTTTAGTACTTTAACGGGTTGGAACGAAGACAGATACAAAGCAGGATAACTACCGGCAACAAAGCCTGTTAAGCCAATGAAGAGTAGGCTGGCGATCCAGAACCATTGATTCGTCCAGGGAATTACGATCTGCTTGGCAGCTACGTCGTTGAACCAGGGCAGGGACACATAGGTCAGCAGAAGCGCCAGCACAAAGGCCAGAACAACCACCAAAAACGATTCGCTGAAAAACTGATTCACCAACTGACTCCGCACCGACCCTACCGATTTACGAATGCCGACTTCTTTGGCTCGTTTTTCACTACGGGCTGTACTCAGGTTCATAAAGTTGATACAGGCCAGCAGTAGCACAAAGACTCCAATGATGCTGATGAGCCAGACCATCTGCATTGGCCCTTCGTCGATTTGTCCACGTTTGTAATTGTGCAGATGCCAGTCGCGCATGGGGAGCATAAAAACTTCTGGCGTTCGTTTGGCTTCTTCCGGAAAATTGGCCAGCTTCTTCATCTCCGCATTTTTGATGTCAGCAGCGACTTTGTCAAAATCAGCATCGGGGGCTAATTCGGCGTAGATTTTCAGAAAGTGGTTTTGCCAGTCATGCATGGCTTTTTCCTGAATCCAGGGATTATTGGACACCCATAGATCGAACGGAGCCAGGAATTTGACGTCGTTGAATTGAGCGTTCAACGGTAAATCTTCATACACACCCGTCACTTTCACATCCAGTTTATTGCTGATTTTCATTAACTGATTGACGGGATCAATATCGCCAAACAATGCCCTGGCCGTAGACTCGGAAAGTAAAATGGAATGCGGATCTTTCAGCCCGGCCCGTGAACCGTAAATCATCTTCAGCGTGAGCATGTCGGGACCAGTAGGCTCCATAAACAATCCTTTCCGGGAAATCTTCGCGTCGCCAGCCGACAGCACATTATCGACATCCCACGAGGTAGCGACAATATGCTTAAAATCAGTTTTGTAGTTGGTTTTCAGTTCCGTAATCAGTGGATACTGAACCGACGAATTTACGCCAACGCCATGCTCCCCATATTCGCGGGTTCGGACCTGTACAATGCGGCTGTAGTTCTGGTGATAGGTGTTGAACGATAGTTCATCATACACCCAAAGGCCGATGAGCATGGCAACGGCCATACCAACCGCCAGTCCACCGATGTTGATAGCCGACGAAACCTTATTCCGTGCTAAGTTTCGAAAGGCAATTTTTAGATAATTCCGTAGCATAGTTGTATTGGTTGGTTGAGGATACTCGTCGGGTTGTCTTCGAATAAATTCGGGTCGAACATAGGCCAGCACATCCCGCCAATAGTACCAGCGAGCTTTGGCTTCTCCCCGTTGTTTGACCCGTACGGCATAGCGTTCATGCAAATCACCCAGTACCTCCTCCCGCAAATGAGGGGCGCAGAACCAGGTCAGCAGTCGGTCGGCCAGGCGGGGTGGTGTTTTCATGAGTTTATGTAGAGACGACATACCTGGCGTCTCATTGGCGTCAGCAATTTGTTATGTCAGCAATAAACCATCCGGCAGGTGGGCCATCCGGTCAGGAGACGCCAAGGATGGCGTCTCTACAAGGCTATTCAGACCGCAATGATTTCACGGGGTTCGTTAACGCGGCTTTGATGGCCTGAAAACTGACGGTTAGGGTTACGATGAGAATGGCAGCTACCAAGGTTAGCAGAAATACTCCCGCACCAATGACTATGCGATAGCTATAATCCTGTAGC
Source organism: Spirosoma aerolatum (assembly GCF_002056795.1). NCBI lineage: Bacteria > Pseudomonadati > Bacteroidota > Cytophagia > Cytophagales > Cytophagaceae > Spirosoma > Spirosoma aerolatum. The sequence goes on from NZ_CP020104.1 coordinate 5,232,897, forward strand.
CATTTTTCCATAACATACCAACCAATGGGTGCGCCAATGACAAAAGCAATACCTATTAATTGAATAAATTCTTTGGTCAGAAGCCCAACAATGCTGGTAACGGTAGCTCCCAGTACTTTGCGAACGCCAATTTCTTTGGTGCGTTGCTGGGCAGTGTAGGCTGCCAGGCCAAATAATCCCAGGCAGGAAATAATAATGGTTAAACCCATAAACAGACTGATTAATGAGCTAGTCCGTTGCTCGTCGGCAAACTTGGCCTTGTACGACTCGTCGGCAAAGATGTACTCGAAGGGGTAGCCAGGGTTATATTTCTTAGTGAGTTTTTCAGTAATCGCCAGATTTTGGGCTGTGGTGTTCGCCGGATTTAACCGAATACTGATCCAGGAAAGCGGAAGTGAGCCAGCAGGCCCATGAACGACAACGGGATTAATCGGCTCGTAAGGTGACGCAAAGATGAAATCCTTCACAATGCCAACGACATGCCAATTGTGCGAATCGAACTGGATGATGGTTCCAATCGGAGTTTTCAGATGCATCCTTTTGACCGCCGTTTCATTGAGCAAAACGGCCGTTGAATCCGTTGGGTAGCTCTGAACGTCAATATCCCGTCCCGCAATCAATCGTGTACCTGTCGTTTTGAGGAAACTCTCATCGGCCGCAAAGCGATCAAACTCAACATCTTTATCGGCCTTGGTGCTGCCCGGCCACGAAAGGCCCCATTGCCGGGAGTTAAGATTCGTAATAGAACCAATTGATTTCCCCACTGAGATAGCCGCACCATCATGGATTAATTCCTGTTGAAACGAGCTATAGTGTTTTGATAAATCTCCTCTCATGTAGATAAACAGGAGATTATTTTGATCATATCCGTTGTCCCTTTTCTGTGCATACTGAATCTGATCGTTAATAACCAACGTGCCTATAATCAACACAATAGCGAAGGAAAACTGCGTGATTACCAGACCTTTTCGCAACGAGAAAACAGAGTTTAACGAATGCTGTACACCCTTCATCACTTTTCCGGGCTGAAAATTAGCCAGAACAAAAGCGGGATAACTACCGGCCAGTAAGCCCGTAAACAGGACAAAGGCTATGCCCCCCAGCCAGAAATTAACCGACCCTAACTCCAAAGACAGTTGTTTGTCGGTCAGGTTGTTGAACGTCGGAATAAACAATAGGACGATCAGCAAGGCCAGTAGGCCGGCAAAGCAGGCAAGCAGTAACGATTCGCTGATGAATTGAAAAACCAGTGACCGTTTCTGAGCGCCTGCTACCTTTCGAACACCAACTTCTTTGGCTCGTTTTTCGCTTCGGGCCGTCGTTAAATTAATGAAGTTGACAGCCGCCACCAACAGGATTAAGCCCGCAATCAGGCTAAACAATCGCACGTGAACAATCTTCCCGTCAACCAGTCGACCATTGTCTTCTTTGGAATACAAATGCCATTTACTGGCGGGGTGAAGAAAAATCTGCCGATGGGATACGTCTTCAATAACGCCCTTGAGTTTTTCTGCCGTAACGTGTTTGATCTTCTCGTTGAGGGCAACCGGATTAACCTTGTCTTTTAGCAAAACATAGGTGTAATTATTGTTTGAACCCCACCCATCAGAGTCCCAGCCTGGTGGTATAAAATAAGTCCACGGAAGCAGAAAGGATAGATTGCTAAACTGGGTATTGTTTGGCAGATCATCCAGAACCGCCGATACTGCAAAGCTGTCTTTATGGTCAATTTGAACCGTTTTACCCACGGCGTCACTGGTCCCAAACAGTTTTTCGGCTAAGGATTTGGTGATTACGATTCCATTAGCCCCGGAAAGAGCCTGTTCCCGATTGCCCCCGAGAAGAGCAAAGTCAAATAAATTCAGAAAAGACGGATCCGCATAGGCACCCTCTACGTTTAGCCCCTTATCGTCCGCAGTCAGCAGTAAGGTGGTGGGTCGATACCGGGTGGCCTCCTCTATATCGGGGTAATTTTGTTTTAATGTGGGGGCCAACGGTAAAGGCGTTGTTCCCCATACCATCGGTTTGCCGCTAAATACATCCTGATTATATACCTGAAACAACCGATCCGTTTTGCTATAAAAACGGTCGTACGTAAACTCACTTTGAATCCAGAGGAAAATGAGCGTAGAAGCCGCCATACCCACCGCCAGTCCGGCCATATTGAGCGATGCATAACCTTTTTCCCGTATCAGGTTTCGCCAGGCGATTTTAAGATAATTCCGTAGCATAGTCGTATTTGTTGGTTGAGGGTATTGTGAGGGTTGTCTTCGAATAAATTCCGGTCGTACATAGGTCAGCACATCCAGCCAGTAACGCCACTTCGCTCTGGATTCGCCCCGGTGCTTTACCCGGATGGCATACCGCTCGTGTAAATCACCGAGTACTTCCTCCCGCAGATGTGCAGCGCAGAACCAGGTCAAAAGGCGGTCGGCAAGGCGAGGAGGGTTGAAGCGAGGAACAGGGGGCATAGAGCAAGGAGGTAAAGCAGGCAGTGCGGGGGGTGACCCATAGCCAATAGCCCATGCGCCACGCCCCTTGCTCCATGCTATTCAGAACGCAATGATTTCACGGGGTTCATCAGGGCGGCTTTGATACTTTGGTAACTGACCGTCAGCAAGGCAATGGCAAGTGCCATCAGACCCGACAATGCAAACATCCACCACTCAACGTCGATTCGATAGGCGAAATCCTGTAACCAGTGGTGCATGGCATACCAGGCAATGGGCGAAGCAATGACAATAGCAATCAGCACCAGCCGGACAAAGTCTTTAACCAATAACTGCACAATACCTGGCACCGAAGCCCCCATCACTTTGCGAATACCGATCTCTTTGGTACGCTGCTCGATGACAAACGCCGACAGCGCAAACAACCCCAGACTGGCGATGATTACGGCCAGAACGGCAAAGGCAGAGAATAGTTGTTGAGTACGCTGTTCGCTGGCGTAGAAAGTGGCGAACTGCTCGTCCAGAAAATGATATTCCAGCGGCCCATTTGGGTTGAAAGCTTCCCATTGAGCCTTCAGGTCAGCTAGAAAGCCTGGAACATCCGTGGTTTTAATTTTCAGCACGATACCGCCCGCATTTCGGCCCATCATCAGCATGAGCGGAGCCACCTTTTGCTTGACCGATACATAGTTGAAATCCTTAACAACGCCAATGACTTTAAACTCACGATTGCCCGAACGAACCACCGATTTACCGATGGGATTGGTCCCCTTCCAGCCTAATTCACGAACCGCCGATTCGTTGATAAGGACGCCAGAAATCGAGTCGGTCGGGAAGTCTCTGGAGAAATTTCGGCCCTGCACAAGCTGTATACCTAAGGTGCGCAGGTAATCATAGTCGACATGAAAAATATTCGTATGAATTTCGACGCCGTTCGAGGTCTCATTTTTTGGGTAAATCTGCGTCCCATCCATCATCATACCGCCCGGCACAAACCGCGACAGACTGGCCGAAACAACGTGCGAATTCTGCGCCAGTTGCTCTTTAAAAGCGAGTTGTCTATCGCCTAATAGTCGAGTATCGGGTAGTGCAATAACCTGATCTTTATCATAGCCCAGCTTTTTGTTCTGCATGTACTGTAGTTGCTTGTACACGACCAGGGTAGCAATCAGCAGGATGGTTGAAATAGAAAACTGAAAGACGATTAAACCGCTATGCAGTGGCTTTTTCTGTGAGCTTTTCCCGAAAAACGACCCTTTCAGGGTTTTAATAATACTGAACGACGACAGGAAAAATGCGGGGTAAATGCCGGCAATTATGCCTGATAAAAAACTGACCAGAAACAGAGCGAGAATAGCCTGATAACTCAGAAAAAAAGTAAAACTGATCTGTTTATCAGCCACCTGATTGAAGTACGGCAATAGCAGAAACAGCAACCCATAAGCGCACACCATCGCCATCAATGTCAGCAATACCGATTCGGTCAAAAACTGGAAGACCAACTGATTTTTGATCGACCCCATCACCTTACGAATGCCCACTTCTCGGGCGCGTTTTGCCGCCTGTGCCGTCGATAAATTGGTAAAGTTGATGCAGGCTAACAGCAGAATAAACAGTGCCAGTATCGAAAAAATATAGACATACTTGATGTCGCCATTTGGTTCCATTTCGTATTTAGTATCTGAATACAGATGGATATCCGTAAGTGGCTTTACTAAAAAACGGAACGTCTCAACCGATTTCTGCGCTTCGGCCAGACTGATTCCCATATCCCGTTGCACTTCTGGTACTACGTATTTGGCAACGAGTTGTGGAAATTTCGCTTCCAGCTTTTTCGGATCCGCTTTATCGGCTAGCTCCAGATACGTAAAAAAGCCGAGATTGCTCCAGGTTGGATTCGTGATATGCCGTGTCGATAAACTCAAAAAGGCATCGGCATGGAAATGTGAGTTATCGGGCACTTTATCGATAAGCCCCGTTACGGTAAAAGCTTCTCGTTGTGTACCAACGGCCAGCGCTTTTCCGATTGGGTCTTCGTCACCAAAATATTTCTGGGCAAATTCTTTCGAAATAACAACGCTATTGGGCGCTACCAATGCCGTTGCTGCATTGCCTTTGATACATGGAATCGAAAACAGTTGCAGAAAATTTGAATCGGCAAAAGCCAGGTGGGGTTCCTTAAACTGTTTGTCTTTGTATTGAATGTAGTCGGTAGCAGGACTGAATCTGGTCGATGCTTTTACTTCAGGAAACGCCCGTTGCATACCCTCGCCAACGGCCAGGTCAACATTAGGATACACTTCCACACTACCATTGCCCACTACGGAAAGCTGTACCCGGTACAGATTGCTGGCCTTGGTGGGGTATTTATCATAACTCAATTCGTTGTACACAAACACCGCAATGAGCATAAAGCTGGTTAGCCCAATGGCCAGGCCAAGCATATTGATGGCGGCAAATGCTTTATTCAGCATCAGATTTCGCCAGGCGATTTTTACAAAGTTTCGGATCATATCAGTAGCTTTTGGGTTCGGATATTCCCACGCCGACGTATCGTGTGGTTGTCGTTTGATAAATTCCGGTCGTACATAGGCCAGCATATCCAGCCAGTAGCGTCGTCGAGCATGAGTCTCTCCTACCCGCTTCACCCGTACGGCATAGCGTTCATGCAAATCACCCAGCACCTCCTCCCGCAAATGAGGGGCGCAGAACCAGGTCAAAAGGCGGTCGGCGAGGTGGGGCGGAGACATAATGATGAATTATGAATGATAAATGAAGAATGAGGGGACGACGAACTAGGAATGGTAGGCATCATTTATCATTCATAATTCATCATTACCTTTCATTCCGATCGCAACGATTTTACTGGATTCATCAGGGCTGCTTTTACGGTCTGAAAACTGACCGTCAGGAAGGCAATGACAACGGCTAGCAGACCGGAAATCCCAACCATCCACCATTCAATGTCGATGTGGTAAGCAAAGTCGTTAAGCCATGAATTCATGGCCCACCAGGCTACTGGCGAGGCTAGCACAGTGGCAATGAGCACCAGGCGAAGGAAGTCTCGGGAAAGCAATGCGATAATTCCGGTCACTGTAGCCCCGAGCACTTTCCGAACACCCACTTCTTTCGTGCGTACCTGAACGGCATAGGCTGTTAAACCAAATAAACCCATACAGGAAATGAACATGGCGAAGATGGCGAACACGTTCAGCACATTGCCTACCCGCTTTTCTGAATCATACAGACGAGCCATTTTTTCATCCAGAAATGTGTAGCTGAACAAGCTACCGGGCGACAGACGAGCCAACGTAGATTGGGCGTATTGCAAGGTTTCGGTTAGTTTGTTTCCGCTAATTTTCAGCAGGAAGTAGTTGGCCTGTCCAGGGTGCTGAACAATAACCAGCGGATCTACGGTGTTGTGCAGGGACGCAAAATGAAAATCGCTGACAATACCCACAATTTCGCCGGTGTCTCCCAGAGATACGGCTTTCTGCCCGATGGGGGAATCCAGTTTGAGTGCTTTGGCTGCCGCTTCATTTAGAATTACAGGAAAGTGAGCGTTCTCCGTTCTCCTGACGAAATTTCGGCCTGCTTTCATCCTGATCTTTAATACGGGCAGCGTATTTTCATCAGCCCACATAAATCGGAGTTGAGATGCATCTTCCGATTTCCCCAGGGGGGCGAGCATGTCTGTACTGAATCGATCACCCGGTAAGGTAGAAATACGGGCTACACTGGTAATGGCTGAATTTTTCTGAAACTCCTGCTGAAGTGTATTTGCTTTCTCCCACATCTCACGTCCATACAGTTTTACAGCCACTACCTGATCCTGATCGAAACCCAGATCTTTCGTCTGAAAAAACTTCATTTGCCGGTATACGACAAGGGTGCTGAAGATCATGAATACCGACACACTAAACTGAAATACGATTAGCCCTTTTCGAACCAGCGTAACGGAAGAAACCTGGCTTTTCTTTCCTTTCAGGGAGTTGACAGGCGTGAAGTTTGAAATGAACAAGGCCGGGTAAAAGCCAGCAACCAGACTGATTAGTCCAATCAATAGCACCAGTAGCAGTACGTTTGATGGGGTGAACAATTGCTCAACGCGAAGTGTCCTCGCAGCCAGATCATTATACAAAGGAATGGCCAGTCGGAACAAAAGAAATGCCCCTATCGTAGCCAATAGCGTCAGAATAAATGATTCACCCAGAAACTGCCTGATTAACTGACCTTTGCGAGCGCCCAACACTTTCCGAACGCCCACTTCTTTCATTCGATTGAATGCCTGGGCTGTGGCCATATTGATAAAATTGACCGCTGCTAACAACAGGATGAATAGGGCTGCTATAGAAAAAACGTAGACGTAAGTGATGTCGCTGTTTGGCCCCATTTCCTTTTCCAGCTTTGAGTGCAGATGGATATCTGTAATGGGTTGAATAGGCGTTCTCCGAGTTGCCAAAATCTCTTTTCTGGTTTCGCCCTTAGCCTCGTAGAACTTCACCATGAACTCTGGAATGCGTTTTTCTACATCCGATCGCGAAGCACTGTTGTTCAGTAAGATGTAGTTATAAAAGCCCGCCCATCCTCTGTTTTCCAGGTCTCCTTTGTCGGCATGATTGTAATAGGTGGACATGGAAATCAGGTAATCGAACTGTAAATGTGTTGGAAACGAATAGGGTTTTATAACACCCGTCACGGTTAATGGACGTTTGTCCAGATCATCCTGAATCCGTTTGCCCAGGGGGTTTTCATTACCAAAATATTTAGCCGCCATCGCTTCAGTAAGGACAATGGCGTCCTGCTGTTTGAGGGCGGTTTGTGGGTCACCTTTCACAAACGAAAGATCGAATACATCCACCACCGTCGAATCGACAAAAAAGCCGGTTTTTTCCTCAAACTGCTTTGTCACGCCATTGGAAGGCACATAGCTGAAAACCCGATCTGGATAAGGGCGATGGAATCGGGCTACGGTCTGGATGGCGGGGATCGCCTGTTGCATTTCAATCCCCAGAATGGGTGATGTAGCGGCCCATTGCCGATTTTTCTCGCCAATATTTTCCGATGTAATCCGGTAAATCCGGTCTGCCTTTGAAAATCCTTTGTCGTAGTTCAATTCTTCTCGCACATGAAGAATCATCAACAACCCACAAGCCAGACCTAAGGCTAGTCCGGTTATAGTGAGTGCGCTATTCAATTTGTAGCGGAGTACATTTCGCCAGGCGATTTTCAAATAATTTCGTAGCATAGTTGTATTTGTTGATTGAGGGTATTGTTCAGGTTGTCGTCGAATAAATTCAGGTCGTACATAAGCCAGCATATCAAGCCAATAGCGTCGTTGGGCATTGGCCTCCCCTACGCTCTTCACCCGCAGGGTATACCGCTCGTGCAAATCCCCCAGCACCTCCTCCCGCAAATGAGGGGCGCAGAACCAGGTCAAAAGGCGGTCGGCAAGGCGAGGTGGAGACATAGAAAGTAATGGATAATGAATAATGGAAAATGGAGTAGAGGATTAGTCAGAAATCATTGTCCATTTTACATTCTACACTTTTTCATTATGACCACTCCAGGCGGATATTGGGAATGATACGGTCCCAAAGGCGATTCCGAACGGCACGTACGTCGCTCAGTACCCGGCCACCCAGGGCAGTAACGGTAAACAGGCGTTTTCGTCGCCCACCCCGTTCGGCAGTAGCCTCACCCAGTTCCGAACGCAAGTACCCCTTTTGCTCCAGTCGCTGAAGAGCCGCATGAACAGCTCCCGTACTGACAGAGCTACCCGTTTCGCGCTCAAGTTCTTCCGCAATAATGACCGAATAGGCCCCTGGCGACAGTGCGGCTACTGCCAGCAGCACTACCTCTTCGAACTCGCCTAAATCACTTCGTCGCATATATCAATCGTTGGCCTGCTCAGTTGAATGCTTATTTCATCTATTTCCGTATGTCAAATGCCGGACCAAATAAAAAAAAAGCCCTCTCCTGTACGAAATGGGCTTTTAAGTAATCATAAATCGTGTACGGCTGTCCGTTTTTGGACAGCTATTGTACGCTTATGGACAGGCAGGGGTTAAAAAGCTGATTAAAAAGAATAATTTATGTTGATACATAAGTAAGAAAAAGCCTCCAGGGGCCTTTAACAAAAAAGCATAGCAGAACATCTACTATGCTTTCCAAACCAACCTAATCTGAACTACGGCGTCTCCCTTCCCACTGGGAGGGGGATTAGCCGGTTCAAGTTCATTCCGATCCCAATTTGTTCTTCCTGGCAATCGGCGCTGTTTACAGCGTATTTCCTAAGGTTTTGTACAGAGTTTAGTAATAGCCAGGCAATCTCCGCGCCAATATAGCTATTAATCAAATCTATACAAGAAAAATCCAATATTATTAACAGTTTGATGACAATTCGTTCACATTCGGCCTCATTACTGATTAGCCTTATTACTAAAAACGTGCCTGACGTTTAATTATTCTTTACATTTTCATCAGGCCTGTCGCATCAAACAAAGTTGCTCTATTTTTGTCTTAGAGAATAAACGTCTTTCCTGACGGCTCAATACGTGTTTCATTAACCACTTAACATCAAGTCAGTATGCCAATTAAACGGAATGCTTCTGCACACTGGGAAGGCTCAGGTAAAGAAGGCAAAGGCACTGTATCTACCGCCAGCACTGTACTCAACCAAACCCAGTATTCGTTCAACACGCGCTTTGCCGATGGCGCAGGTACGAATCCTGAAGAACTGGTGGCCGCTGCTCACGCAAGCTGCTTCTCCATGAAATTAGCCTTCAACCTTCAGGAAGCCGGTTTCACTGCCGATGCCATTGACACCCAATGCACCATCTCGCTCGATCCGGCGGTTGGTGGTATTACCGAATCGCACCTGGTGGTGAAAGCCAGTGTGCCGGGCATCGATAATGAGAAGTTTCAGGCAGCCATCGATGATGCCGAAAAGAATTGCCCGATTTCCAAACTATTCAATACCAAGATTACAGTTGATGCCTCGCTGGCTTAAGCAGGTAACAACTACGCATGTGCTCGTAACTTCCCGAAAGGTTTGACTTTTCGGGAAGTTCTAGTTTAATCAAGCCGAAATTTGCAGTTTTTATGCCACAGACGCAATGATGGGGCGTTTTCAGGACAATATCCTACAACCGATTTCTGGATAAATGCAGCCTCTTCCTATCGCTCTTAGTCTATGCTGGGAGGTTAAACTAGTTCATAGCTGCTCCTGCTACTCCCTCAGATTTTTCCCATAGTACAGCAGGAAAATTCTGTTTGAGAACGTTCCCGGCAACGATTGCATAAAAAAAAGGCATTGTATACTTGCTGACTATCATTCTATTAGAAACTTTTAATATCGTCTTTGCTGAAGCTTCATTATGTAGTTCATATAAGTAGCCGTCAAAAAGATGAACCTGTTTAAACTTTTGTTTAGAAGTGATTTGTCATTCCGACGGAGGAGGAATCTTAAGTTATCCATACTTGCAGATAAGGAAATTATGAGATTCCTCCTCCGTCGGAATGACAAAGGCACACGTTTCAATCGCATTTTCGAAAGTTTAAACAGATTAGCTAATTTTCTATAATGCCTGTTATAATATGTCGCGATCAGGTGACTATTGGCGAAAAGGCGCGGATTCCTAACCACGGGGCAACAAATCCGATAAGCACCTATCAACCAGTAGCTTATTCATCGTTATTCAGCCTATAGGTTCAACTCCATGACATGATACAACCCAACCTTAATAGGCTGTTACTCGGCCTCCTGCTCAGTTTGACGATCCCACTTAATGCGTGGGGGCAGACATCGTTTTCCAAAGCCCTCGCCTTTCCAGGGGCTGAAGGGTTCGGGCGCTATACAACGGGCGGACGCGGAGGTAAAGTGCTAATTGTTCGTAACCTAAACGATAGTGGGCCAGGTAGTCTGCGCGAAGCTATCGAAACCCGAGGGCCACGCATCATCGTCTTTACGGTGTCGGGGACCATTGCCCTTCAATCCAAACTACTCATTCGACAGGGGAATCTGACCATTGCGGGTCAATCGGCACCGGGCGATGGTATTTGCCTGAAAAATTATAACCTGAGCATCGAAACCAACAACGTTATTATTCGCTATATGCGCTTTCGGCTGGGCGACGAAGCCCGCCAACAGGACGACGCCATAACGGGGCTCCGTCAGAAGAAGATCATCATCGATCACTGCTCCATGAGCTGGGCTACCGACGAATGTGCTTCGTTTTACGACAACGAAAATTTTACGATACAGTGGTGTATCGTATCCGAAAGCCTGAACAAGTCGGTACATGAGAAAGGTGAGCATGGCTACGGTGGAATCTGGGGTGGCCTGGGCGCATCATTTCATCACAATCTGCTTGCGCACCAACACAGCCGGAACCCACGTTTCTGTGGTGCTCGCTACCATAATCAGCCAACGCGCGAAATCGTTGATTTTCGGAACAATGTGATTTATAACTGGGGGATCAACAGTGCGTATGGAGGTGAACGTGGTAATCATAACCTGGTCAACAATTATTACAAGCCTGGCCCGGCAACCCCCGATAAACTCCGGAATCGAATTGTCAATCCCTCGAAGCCTTACGGCAGATTTTACGTATCGGGCAATGTCGTATCGGGCAACGAAGCCCTTAGCCTTAATAACCTTGCTGGGGGTATACAATGCGAGCAGCCCGACTCAGCTATTGCGACGCAACCGTTTCTGGTCGAAAGTATTGCCGAACAAAACGCTCAGCAAGCGTACGAACAGGTACTGGCGAAAGCCGGAGCCAGTCTTCATCGCGATGCCGTCGATACCCGGATCGTTGCCGACGTCCGCATGGGAACAGCCTCCGTCGGTAAAAACAAAAAAGGAATCATCGACTCCCAAACGGATGTGGGTGGCTGGCCAGTATTAAAGTCCGAAGCAGCCCCTGTCGATACCGACGCAGACGGCATGCCCGATAGTTGGGAAGCAGCTACCGGATTGAACCCCAAAGACCCTGCTGATGCCAGCCAGTTCAAGCTGAATGATCAGTATACCAATATCGAAGTCTACCTGAATATACTTGTGCCATAACCTTCATTTATGCGTTTACGTATACCATTTCCTGGCTTACTTTTTCTGTTATCCGTCCATCTCACAGCAGCCATCGCTCAGCGACAGCGCATCACGGTAGCGCAGGATGGTCATGGCGATTACAAAACCGTACAGGCTGCCCTCAACACGGTTCCGGCCAATAACCCGACGCGCATCATTATCTACATCAAAAAAGGGACGTATAAAGAGAAACTAAAGCTCGACTCTACCCAGCACAACGTCACCCTGATTGGTGAAGACAAAGCCACGACCATACTTACCTACGACGATTATTCGGGCAAGCCCTTCCCCGATGGCACGAAATTACGAACCTCAACCTCAGGCTCTTTCTACATCTTTGGCAATGATTTCCGGGCCGAAAACCTGACGTTCGAAAATACGGCCGGGCCCGTCGGTCAGGCCGTGGCCGCTTTCGTAACCGGCGACCGGGCGGTGTTTATCAACTGCCGTTTTCTGGGAAATCAGGACACGCTGTATACCGGTATGCCCAGCCAATACGGTCGGCAGTATTACAAAGACTGTTATATCGAAGGAACGATTGATTTCATTTTCGGGTCGGCCACGGCGGTATTCGACCACTGTACGATTTTCAGTAAAACGAACGGAAATTACGTAACCGCAGCCGCCACACCTGAAGGGAAACCCTATGGGTTTGTATTCCTGAACTGCACGCTCACCAGCAACGCGCCAGCCGCCAGCATTTACCTGGGTCGCCCCTGGCGCGACTTTGCCAAAACTGTGTTTATCCATTGTCAACTGGGTAATCATATCAAACCAGAAGGCTGGCACAACTGGGACAAACCAAACGCGGAAAAAACAACATTCTACGCTGAGTATGGCTCTAAAGGACCAGGTGCTAACCCTACGAGTCGGGCAAGTTGGTCGAAGCAACTATCGACTGAAGAAATCAAAGCGTACAAACCTGATATCATTCTGGCGGGCAGCGATCAGTGGAAACCTGACGTGAAGTAGTAAGGTCATCTTTTGATGGCTTTGCCGCTCCATTTTCTCAGGAAAAGCTATTTTGTACTTAGTTTCGTGGCGGATTGTCTTTCCTGTGTTTGAGTAATCCTCACACCCCATGCACTTTTAGTCCGAGATTGACTGACCACTAACTGCCTATGATTCATTATACCCATCCAAATCGCATTCTGGTTGCTCTGGATTGTATCATCTTCGGTTTCGATGGTGAAGAAATTAAGTTGCTGCTGATCAAACGTAATTTCGAGCCAGAACAGGGAAAATGGTCACTGATGGGTGGGTTTCTCAACGAAGAAGAAGACCTTGAAGTAGCTGCCAATCGGATTCTGTATACGCTGACAGGCCTAACCAACAACTACCTCGAACAATTACAAACGTTTGGGGCCGTGAACCGGGACCCCGTCGAGCGCACGATTTCAGTTGTGTATTACGCTCTGGTCAATATTCAGGATCAGGATGTGGCCGCCATTCGGGCGCATAATGCCTCGTGGATTGGGTTGAACGTAAAGCCCAAACTGATTTTTGACCACGATAAGATGGTAGAACAGGCACTCCGTCAGCTTCGGTATAAAGCCGCTTTGCACGCCATCGGATTCGAGCTGTTACCCGAAAAGTTTACGATTCCACAACTTCAGAAACTCTACGAAGCGATCTATAACCGTCAGCTTGATCGTCGAAACTTCAGCCGGAAGATTCTATCTACGGACTTATTAGTAGCTACAGGCGAGAAAGATACAACTTCAGCCACCAAAAAGGGGCAATTGTTTCGCCTTAATACCGAGAAGTATCAGCAATACCTCACCGATTACGTTAGCTTTTTCCCCGAATTGACTTTGACATAGTGTTCTTCTGACAGGATTTGCACGATGTACAGGATATTTCTGATGATTAGTCCTATACATGATGCAAATCCTGTCGGAAAGTAACCGAAAAATAATTTCTATTTTTCATGGAAATAACACAAAGGCGTTCTAATATTGTGTCATATATACACGATTCAAAAAGAGACCCTCTTTATCGGTATACCCAGTCGTTTTCTTTATGAATAATCAATACGTTATTGGCGTCGATTTTGGTAGCGATTCCGTACGGGCGTTAGTCGTTAACGCACACACTGGACAGGCAGTCGGCACCCACGTCCACGAATACGCACGCTGGAAACAGGGCCTTTACTGCGACCCGGCCACGTCTCAATTCCGTCAGCACCCACTTGACTACCTCGAAGGACTGGAAGTCACAATCAACGAAGCCCTGGCACAGGCTCCCGCAGAGGTCCGGCAGCAGGTCGTTGGTATTTCCATCGATACCACCGGTTCAACTCCCTGTGCGGTCGATGAAACGGGGCTACCCCTGGCATTACGGTCCGATTTTGCCGAGAACCCCAACGGGATGTTTATTCTCTGGAAAGACCATACCGCCAATGCCGAAGCCGACGAAATCAATGACTTGGCTCATCATTGGGATGTCGACTATACCAAATACGTCGGTGGGATTTATTCGTCCGAATGGTTCTGGGCAAAACTGCTTCGGACCCTGCGTGTCGATGAAGCCGTTCGGCAACATGCATTTTCGTGGATCGAACACTGCGACTGGATTTCGGCCGTTCTGACGGGCAACACTAATCCACTAACGCTCAAGCGTTCACGGTGTGCGGCTGGTCACAAGGCGCTCTGGCACAACGAATTCGACGGCCTTCCCTCCGACGAATTTCTCACGAAACTCGATCCATTGCTAAGCGGTCTTCGTGATCGACTCTTCACCGATACCTACACGGCCGACCAGTCGATGGGTACACTCTCTCCCGAATGGGCCGGGAAATTGGGGCTATCGACAAACGTTGTCATCGGCGTGGGTGCCTTCGACGCACACATGGGTGCCATTGGGGCCGAAATTGAACCCTATGCCTTTGTTCGCATCATTGGCACCTCTACCTGTGATATTCTGATGGCTCCCAACGAAGAAATCGGCCATCGGCTCATCCGGGGTATCTGTGGGCAGGTCGACGGGTCGGTAGCGCCGGGGATGCTCGGCCTCGAAGCGGGTCAATCGGCATTTGGAGATGTATACGCGTGGTTTGCCCGCCTGATTACTAGCCCGGTACGCGAGTTGCTGGGCGATGAAGCCGCCGATACCTTAGGTCGTCAGCTCATTCCGCATTTATCGGAACAGGCTGCCAAACTTCCTGTCACAGAATCAGACGCGATAGCCCTGGACTGGATCAACGGACGCCGAACACCCGATGCTAACCATACCCTGAAAGCTGCTCTGTCGGGACTGAACCTGGGAACCGATGCTGCTAAAGTCTTTAAAGCCCTGGTCGAAGCCACGGCATTTGGATCAAGAAGCATTGTCGAGCGGTTTATTCAGGAAGGGGTACCCATTAAAAAAGTGATTGCCATTGGCGGAGTTGCTAAAAAATCGCCTTTCGTGATGCAAACTCTGGCCGATGTACTCAACAAACCCATTCAGGTAGCCAGTGCCGATCAGGCTTGTGCATTAGGTGCCGCTATGTGTGCAGCCGTTGCAGCAGGCGTTCACCCAACGATGGTAGCCGCCCAACACGCCATAGGCTCCGGTTTCGATGCCGAGTATCAGCCACGTTCAGAACAGGTGCCAGTTTATGAAACGCTCTATCAGAAATACCTCAAATTAGGGGCATTTATCGAAGGGAAGTAGGCCGAATTTCAGTGATGTCAGTTTCTTAAAACTGACATCGAGCGGTTTTGAGAAACCGCGTTTTACATTGATCCAGTATTCAGACGGTTTTGAGAAACCGCACAAGTCAGCTTCTTAAAGCTGACAACACAAACCAATAATATAATGCTAAATCTAAAGCAATACGAAGTCTGGTTCATTACGGGTAGCCAGCATCTTTATGGAGAAGAAACCCTCAGGCAGGTTGACGAACACTCGCAGATCATTGCCGATTTCCTGAATCAGGCGGCACCGATTCCCGTTCGGGTGATCTTCAAACCTGTCGTTAAAACACCGGACGAAATTTATGCCATCTGCCAGGAAGCCAACGTAGCGCCTAACTGCGTCGGTATTATCAGTTGGATGCATACGTTTTCGCCCGCTAAGATGTGGATTCGGGGCCTGACCGTGTTGAAAAAACCGATGCTTCACCTGCACACGCAGTTCAACCGTGATATTCCCTGGGGCAGCATCGACATGGATTTTATGAACCTCAACCAGTCGGCTCATGGCGACCGGGAGTTTGGGTTCATTATGTCGCGGATGCGGCTGAACCGGAAAGTCGTGGTTGGGTTCTGGCAGGATCAGGCCGTAATCGACAAAATTGCCGCCTGGACGCGGGTAGCCGTAGCTGCTTCCGAGCTAAAAACCATGAAAGTCGTTCGCTTTGGCGATAATATGCGTCAGGTGGCCGTAACCGATGGCGACAAAGTAGCCGCCGAAATGACCTTCGGCATGTCGGTCAATACGCATGGTATTGGTGATCTGGTAGCCGTTATCAATCAAATTTCCGATGCTGAAATTGACCGGCTTGTAGCCGAATATGCCGACAGCTATACGCTGATGGACTCCCTCCTGAAAGGCGGTGCCCAACACAGCTCATTACGCGATGCCGCCAAAATTGAACTCGGACTTCGGGCGTTCCTGAACGATGGCCATTTTACAGCCTATACCGATACGTTTGAGGACCTGCACGGCATGGCCCAGTTACCGGGTATTGCCTCCCAACGCCTAATGGCCGACGGCTACGGGTTCGGGGGAGAAGGCGATTGGAAAACCTCGGCGATGGTTCGGACGCTGAAAGTGATGGCCGCCGGATTGCCCGGTGGCAACTCGTTCATGGAAGATTACACCTACCATTTCGATCCAGCCAATCCACTTGTGCTCGGTTCGCACATGCTCGAAATCTGCCCATCGATTGCCGCCGGAAAACCCACCTGCGAAATTCACCCACTGGGTATTGGCGGTAAAGCTGATCCAGTTCGTCTGGTATTCAATGCCCCGGCTGGCCCGGCCATCAACGTATCGCTCATCGACATGGGAAATCGGTTCCGATTGCTGGTCAACGAAGTCGAAGCGGTCGAAGTCCCCGAAGCACTGCCCAAACTACCCGTTGCCCGCGGCATCTGGAAACCCATGCCCGACATGCAAACGGGTTGTGCAGCCTGGATTCTGGCCGGTGGTGCTCACCATACCGTCTACAGCCAAAACCTGACGACCGAACATATCGAAGATTTCGCCGACATCTTCGGTGTCGAACTGGTTGTCATCGACCGTAACACCAACCTCCGCCAGTTAAAGAATGAACTGCGCTGGAGCGAAGCGGCCTATCGATAATTTTAAAGAGCGAAAGAGTGAATGAGTGAAAGAGCGATCTGTTCGTCACATATTTTCACATTTTCGCTCTTTCACTCATTCACTCTTTCGCTCTTTCGCTCTTTAAACTCCTATGAAAAAACAGCTCCTAACCTTTCTGCTCGCTGGCAATAGCCTGATGGCTTTTTCGCAGGCCAGTGTTACCATCAACGCCAGCGAAGGCAAACACATCATCAGCCGCCATATCTATGGCCATTTTGCTGAACACCTCGGACGCAGCATCTACGACGGTTTTTACGTCGGGGAAGCCAACACAAAGATTCCAAACAAGGCAGGGGTACGGCTGGATGTGGTCGATGCGCTGAAAAAGTTAAAGATTCCGAATCTGCGCTGGCCAGGCGGTTGCTTTGCCGATACCTATCACTGGAAAGATGGCATTGGCCCAAAAGCCAAACGTCCGAAAATTGTAAATACGTGGTGGGGGGGCGTCACCGAAGACAACAGCTTTGGTACGCACGACTTCCTGAATATGTGCGAGTTAATCGGTACAGAACCCTATTTGGCGGGCAACGTAGGTAGCGGCACCGTTCAGGAGCTATCCGACTGGGTACAGTACGTCAATTTCGAGAAGAATAGCCCCATGTCGAACCTTCGGCAGCAAAACGGGCGGCAAGCTCCCTGGAATGTACGCTACTGGGGCGTGGCCAACGAAGCCTGGGGATGCGGTGGCAACATGAAGCCCGATTATTATGCCAATTTGTACCGGCAGTATAGTACCTTCATGAATACCCGAGTGGGCAGCAATGGCAAGATTTTTCGCATTGCATCGGGTGCCAGCGACAACGACTACAACTGGACCGAAACGCTGATGAAGAACATTCCGGGTTCGCTAATGGAAGGCATTGCCATGCACCACTACTCCGTATTGTCGTGGGGTGAAGGCAAGAAAAGCTCGGCCACGCAATTCACCGATCAGGAGTATTTCAAAACGATGCAGCAGGCGCTACTGATGGACGAACTGATTGAGAAGCACTCAGCTGTCATGGACAAATATGATCCTGAAAAGAAAATAGCCCTGATTGTGGATGAATGGGGGGGCTGGTACAATGTAGAGCCGGGTACGAATCCGGGTTTTCTTTATCAGCAAAACACCATGCGCGACGCCGTACTGGCCGGAGCTACCCTCAACATTTTCCATAAGCACTGCGAGCGGGTTCGTATGGCGAATCTGGCGCAGGCCATTAACGTACTGCAATCGGTTATCCTGACCAAAGGCGACAAGATTATCTTAACGCCGACGTACCATGTCCTGGAAATGTACAACGTCCATCAGGATGCGACCATGCTACCCGTCGATGTAAAAACGGCCGACTTTACAACCGGCGAGGGTAAACTCCCCGCCGTTTCGGTATCGGCTTCGCGCGATAAAGCCGGTAAAGTACACATCTCGCTCGTCAACATCGATCTGGCTAAGGCGCAGGAAATTTCCATCGATCTGAAAGGCATTCGTGGAACAGCCGTAACTGGCCGCATCCTGCATTCGGCCAGTGTTCGCGATCATAACACCTTCGAAAATTTAACGAAAATCAAACCGGCCGCCTTCACAGGTGCCAAACTCTCTGGCGATAAACTAACCGTTAGCCTACCGCCCGTTTCGGTGGTCGTTTTAGAGATTTAAAGAGCGAAAGAGAGCAAGAGCGTTTGACGCTGAGCCTTTTTCGCTCATTCGCTCTTTCACTCTTTCGCCCATTCACTCTTTCGCTTTTTAGCCATGTATACATCCCTAAAAGAAGAATGCTACGAGGCCAATATGCAGCTCCCTAAGCTGGGGCTGGTGTTGTTTACCTTCGGCAATGTAAGTGCCGTCGACCGCGAACGAGCCGTGTTTGCCATCAAGCCCAGCGGAGTAGCTTATGAGGAACTGACGCCTTACGACATCGTTATCTGCGACTACGACGGGAATGTGGTCGAAGGAACCATGCGCCCATCGTCGGATACCAAAACGCATGCATTGCTTTACAAAACCTGGGATAAAATCGGCGGTATTTCGCATACACACAGCACCCATGCGGTAGCCTGGGCACAGGCCGGGATGGACATTCCCATTTTCGGTACTACCCACGCCGACCATACGCACCAGGATATTCCCTGCGCCCCTGCCCTTACCGACGAGATGATTCAGGGTGATTATGAACACGAAACGGGCAACCAGATTTTCGACGTATTTACTCAGAAAGGGCTGTCTTACAGCGAGATGGAGATGGTGTTATTACAAAATCATGGGCCATTTACCTGGGGTAAAACAGCCGCTAAAGCTGTTTATAACTCAGCCGTACTGGAAGAAGTGGCCCGCATGGCGTATCTGACTTTACAAATCAACCCCAACACGCCCCGCATCAAAGACACGCTGCGGCTCAAGCATTACGAACGGAAGCACGGCAAAAATGCCTACTACGGACAAGGATGTTAAAGGGATAAAAACCGATCTATTCTCCTTTAAAGGTCACCGCAAGGACGCGAGGGCGCAACGAATAAATCTGTGGTCATTTCCCGTGGTCTGTGAGGGCACAAGGAGTACAAACAAATTTTATTCGTTGCGCCCTCGCGTCCTTGCGGTGAAAAACAAATGACAGAAGAATAGAATCAGAGCCCAAACCGCTTTACTCACTAATCGCTTTAACTCACCTTATCGATTCATGAAATTATTCTCTCAATTCCTACCCCTGGCTCTGCTAACAGGCTTAGTGACTATGAACGCGTGTACGTCTAAAAAAGAAAAAGAAGCCGACGAGCAAAAAGCAGGCATCGAAAAGACAACGTACGGCCAACTGCCCAACGGACAAACCGCCGATCTGTATACCCTGCGCAATGCAGCAGGTATGACCGCCAAAATCACCACCTATGGCGGCATTGTGGTTGGCTTAACGGCTCCTGATAAAGATGGTAAGTTCGAGGACGTAACCCTCGGTTTCGACTCGCTCTCTTCCTACGTAAAAAATAATCCATTTTTTGGCGCACTGGTTGGTCGGTACGGCAACCGGATTGCCAAAGGAAAATTCACCCTCGACGGTAAAACCTATACGCTGGTAACCAATAACTTCGGTAATCACTTGCACGGCGGTACAGTTGGTTTCGATAAAGTGCTCTGGACAGCCACTCCCGTTGAAGGCGACGAACCAGCCCTGAAACTGACCTACACCTCGAAAGATGGCGAAGAAGGCTACCCCGGCAATCTGTCGGTTGAGGTTACGTATACGCTTCAGAAAGACAATGCGCTGAAAATTGATTATCAGGCGACAACCGACAAACCAACGGTTGTTAACCTGACAAATCACACCTATTTTAATCTGACGGGTGGTGCCAAGCGCGACGTTATGGACCATGAACTAACCCTAAACGCCGACCGCTTTTTACCCGTCGACAAAACCCTCATTCCAACGGGTGTCTTGCAGCCTGTAGCCGGTACGCCGTTCGATTTTACCAAGCCAACCGTCATTGGCAAACGGATCAACGACTCCAGCGATGTGCAGATCAAATACGGTCTGGGTTACGATCACGCCTGGATATTGAATGGTTCGGGCGACTCATTGAAACTGGCCGCTACGGTCTACGAACCCACCAGCGGCCGAGTGATGGAAGTGCGTACCACCGAACCAGCGATACAGTTCTATACCGGCAATTTCCTCGATGGTTCTGTAACGGGCCGTGAAGGGTTCCCCTACAAAAAGCGGTACGCCCTCTGTCTGGAAACCGAACATTATCCCGACTCGCCAAACCATCCGGCCTTCCCAACAACGGTGTTGCGTCCGGGAGAAACGTATAAAACCACTACGATCTACCAATTTTCAACGAAGAAACCGTAGAGACGCCATCCCTGGCGTCTCATGTGCGTCAGCAATTAACCATCCGGTCAGGAGACGCCAGGGATGGCGTCTCTACACTAATCCCATTCTATGGCAGAACAACCCACATCCGACCGGGCTACAATGCCTAAAGGATACAACCCGGTTCTGGAACGACGAACGGTTGAAAACGGCAACCGGAATCTGTTGAAATACCTGAAACCGGGCCTATCGGTGCTTGATGTGGGTTGTGGTTCAGGAGCCATCACCCGAAGCATTGCCGACAAAACGGGCCCAGCCGGACGGGTTCTGGGCATCGACCCAAGCGAAAATCTAATCAGTCAGGCCCGGCAAAATGTCGGTGACTTACCCGGCATTGCCTTTGAGCAGGGCGATGTGTACACCTTTGAAACCACCGAGCAATTTGATCTGGTCACCTGCGCCCGCACTCTGCAATGGCTGGCTCAGCCCGAAGTGGCTCTGGCTAATATGCAACGACTGGTCAAACCCGGCGGTCACCTCGCAATTCTGGATTACAACCACGAAAAAATCCTTTGGGAACCGGAACCGCCAGCCTCCATGCGGCTATTCTATGAGGCTTTCCTCAACTGGCGAACAGATGCCGGTTTCGATAATGCCATTGCCGATCACCTAAGTGGTATGCTGCATAAACTTGGGTTAACCAATGTACGCATCGAACCCCAGTTTGAGCTATGCAAACGAAGTGATACCGACTTTGCCAAAACAAGCCGACTCTGGTCGGAAGTGGCTGAATTACGTGGCCCTCAGCTTGTTCAGGCAGGTTATATTACCGAAGCGCAGCGCCTGGAAGCGATTACCGATTATGACAACTGGATTGCAACCGTTGGCGAATCCATGACCGTTTATCTGCTGGCGGTAGAGGGGCAGCAGTCCTGATAGAACGCAGATTTTTATGATGATTATGATGTACACGGATCTTAAGGAATCATAATCATCATAAAAATATGCGTTCTATTTAACTCCATACTCGTCTTAAAAACCGCAGCCAGTTGCCGTGCATCACGTTGGTAATGTCTTCTTCCGAATAACCGCGTTGACGGAGTAAATCAGGGATTTTCTGTAAATCAGCAATGGTTTCGAGATCGTAGGGGCATTGTTCTTTTCCGAAAGCGCCATCCAGATCTGAACCGATACCGATATGGTTAGCGTTTCCGGCAATCTGACAGATATGATCCAGATGGTCGATTAGTTTGGCCAGATTGCAGTTGGTGCCTTCGGGTGTCGATTGGCCGCGTACCCAACCCGGCACCATCATCCAGGCATCCAATGCGCCACCAATAACAGCGTCACGGGCAATCAGTTCCCGAATCTGTTCGTCACTGAATTGCCGATTATGATTGACCAGCGCCCGACAGTTGTTATGGCTGGCCCAAACAGGTCCTTCGAAATAATCAAGTGCCTCCCAAAAGCTATCATCGCAGAGGTGGGTAGCATCCAGGATGATATTGAACCGCTGCATCTCGCGCAGTAATTCCCGTCCGGCAAGACCGATAAAGCCGGTAGCATCCGTTCCCTGCGCATAACGTCCCGGACCATAATGGGCAGGCCCGATGGCGCGCAGACCATATTGATACGCCCGCTCGACATACGCTGGTGTGACGATCGAATCAGCTCCTTCCAGGCTCAGAATATAACCAACAGGCTTTTGGTCGTTTGAAGTCCCATCATTCCAAAGGGCAAGGTGCGCTTCCAGGCTGGCCAGATCCGTAATTTGTACCATCTCACCAGCTTCCTCCATGGTTTTATACCAGATTTGCTGCGCCTGTGTTTGTGCCCAGGCCTGTTCGGGCGATTGCCAGCCGGGCAATGGGTTCCCCGGAGCGACAAAACGGGCAATCTGGGTAGCGACCACTAAGCCGATATTTCCCTGACGAAGTGCGGGTAATGAAACCGTCGCTTTCCCCCGATCTGGCTTATCTGTCATCCCAATTTCGCGTTCGCGGAGCCGTTCCACCGATTGACGGAGATCACGGTTCCACTCCATCGCATTCATACTCAGATCAAGGTGGGCATCTATGGTAAACATATTATATTCCGTTTCCGGTTTACAGTGAACTGGCGTATCCTGTCGGTCGCTAAAGATTACACAACAATCGTTCGGTCGCGGGCAATGGTACGCCATTCGCCCATGATCCTACCCGTTTCAACCGTGTAGGCTCGTTCATAGAGTGCCACCGTTGGGCAAATGTGGTTAGGGATGCCGTAGAATACATCACCCACCTTGTAGGAATGCCCTTCGCCAGCTTCTAAAACCAGATGCTCTTCACTCTGCCCGACGGCTTTTAATTCGGGTGCATTCAGGAAGGTTACCCGTTGGACTAATTCGCCTTCGGCGGCTACCGACTTATGCCCCAGATCGACGCAAATTCTGGTCGATGTTGGTAACGAAATCACACGGGCAATAACCAGAGCGGCTGGCAGGAACGCTTGTTCTGGCAAAATAGTCTGATAGCCTTTATCCCAGTAAATAAATGTGCCGGGGCTACATTCTACCTCAGGTCGTTTCGCATGAATGGGAAAGGACGGGCTACCGCCTGCAACGATGATTGGTTTACCATGCCCTTTGGCAGCCAGTGTTTCGCCTAACAACTGCACCGGCCAGAAACCGGCATCGCATTCAATGGTCCGGGCGGCAATATCAGGGTTTCGCAATTGACCGTCGTAGGCATGTAACCCAACGGGTTGCACACCGGGCAGTTTTTCCAGCTCTGCATACAGCGTTACCACCGCTTCGCCGGGTGCAATCCCCGTTCGGTTCATTCCCACGTTCAGATCGATATACACAGGTATAACCAGCCCAGCCGCCACCGCCTGTTCCGACAAGGCCTGAGCCGTATCTATGTTATCGACCAGGCACGAAAAGCGAGTCTGTGAATACGTTTTGATCAGCTCGATCAGCCGATGAATTTTTGTGGTATTGGGCTGATAGGCCAGCAAGACATCGGGTGCCCCAATCATCGCCAGCATTTCGGCTTCGGCAATCGTCGCACACTTAAACTTCTGAATACCCGCTTCGAGCAACAGTTGGGCCGCTTCCCGCGATTTGCATGTTTTTATGTGGGGCCGCAACCGGCTTCGATCACCAATGGTGCTGATGAGCCGGGAAATATTCTGTTTAACCCGCTCTGGGTACACGACCAACGCTGGTGTGTCCAGATGCGACAAATCGTCGATGGAATACCAGGATTTTTGTTCCATGGCTAAACAAGTTCAAATAACGCTTCTACTTCAACCGGAATATTGTCGGGCAAGGAGCCCATACCCACCGCCGACCGCACACCGATGCCATTTTCGGTCCCCCAGACGTTGGCGAACAGCTCGCTACATCCATTGATCACATAGGGATGTCGCTCGAAATTGGCCGTGCAGTTGACCATGCCAAGTACTTTAATTACTCGCTTCACTCGATCAAGGCTACCCAGGTGAGTTCGTATTGTAGATAAGATGGTCAGACCAACCTGACGAGCCGCCAGCTTACCTTGTTCCATGTCCATATCGTCACCAATTCGGCCGATAATCAGGCTTTTGTCATCCTGAACAGGGCCGTGTCCTGAAACATACAGATACTTGCCGTCGATCAGATAGGGTTTATAAACACCTAACGGTTGGGGGGCTGGAGGCAAAGAAAGACCCGTTTGGGCAAAGGCTGCTTCAGGAGATAGGATTTCCGCTTGCATGAGGTTGGTTTAGAGTTTTTAGTTCCTGCAAACTTAATCGAAAGCGGGCGTCCGGTTGCTATCTTGCTGCATATTTCCAAACATATGAAGCAGCGAATCGCACACATTGCCCTGGTTGTCGAAGAGTATGACGATGCCATCCAATTCTATACCGAAAAACTGTCGTTTACGCTAGTTGAAGATACCCAGCTCAGCGACGATAAACGCTGGGTAGTTGTAGCTCCGCCGGGCGCTCATGAATGCTGTTTGTTACTGGCCAAAGCCGCGAATGACGAACAGCGAAGCCGAATCGGCAATCAGACGGGCGGGCGCGTTTTTCTATTTCTGTTTACCGACGATTTCTGGCGTGATTATCATCGTATGCTGGAGAAAGGCGTCCAGTTCGTTCGTGAGCCTGTCGAAGAAGCGTATGGAACGGTAGCGGTCTTTGCCGATCTGTATGGCAATCTATGGGATTTACTCCAGCCCAATGACGACAACAAGGGCTAATTAGCGCAGTAGGCTCAACCAGAACAGTTTAATAAAATGAGCCTATGCGATTAATTGCCCTACTCAGCAGTACTTAGTAGAAGCTGTTTCACAAATTCTTTTAAATTTGCCTATCGACCGTTCCTCACCCGACTAATCCTCCATGCGCTGGCCCACCCTTGTTCTTGTTGCTACTTTACTGCCCTCTATTAACCTGTTGGGGCAATCAGTCAGGTCAGACAGCTTATTCATACAACGTGCTAAAAATCGGGCTATTGGCGTATACGAACGGGCTATTTATCGGCAGGAGCATGTGTATGAAGGCAACGAATACATTCCGCATGATCACCGAATAAAAATTCATCCCTTCTACCCCATCGATACGCTTCAGCGTGGAACGATAGCCTATAATGGCACTGATTACCACAATGTGCCGATGCTGTACGACATTGTGCGGGATGAATTATCCATCCAGCCTCCCGAAGGCGGCTACCGGATTCGGATTCATACCAACAAAGTCAGCGCTTTTTCCATAGGGCCCTATCAATTTGTGAAGATCATGGGTGACAGCGCATTAGGTGCTCCTAGCGGATTCTACCAACTTCTGCACAATGGCTCCGTCAAGGTGTTCGTCCGTCGCATAAAAACCATTCATGAAGACATTTCGAGCGGCACCTATAAAGCTGATTACATTCCTCAGGATCGCTTCTTCATTCTGAAAGATGGCGTTTATCACCCCGTTAAAACCAAAGGCTCAGTATTGAGTGTGTTCGCAGATAAGGGAAAGGAACTAAAAAAGTTCATCCGGGCTAATCAACTCAAATTCAAGGATCTGCAACGCGAAGAGGCCATCAGTCGGGTGACTCAGCAGTATGAAGAACTAACGCACAAACTATGACCCATCTTTACCGGATTACGTTTCTTTGGTTGCTACTGATCGGGTCTGGCGGAGTTGCACTGGCCCAGTCCCTACCCGAAAAACCAATCAGTGGTGACTTTTCGAACCTGCGTTTCGACGCCTTTGTGGAGCGCATCGAAATGCAAACGCCCTATCGGTTCTTCTACAATCCTGCCGAAGTCGACAGCTTCCTGGTGGATATACGGGTCGAGAATAAGCCCGTGCGGACGATATTGCAACAGGTATTCAATGGCTCCAGATATAACTATGCCATCGACGCCCAGCAGCGGGTCTATGTGACTGTTGATCGGGTTATTCGAACCGATTTACCTATCGGATTTTTCCGGGGTGGTGCTCCGTCCGGTTCCGACACGACATTAAATGCCTACCTGACCCAGGGCGCTCGAAAAGTTCAGGCGGAACCAGAAACCAAAACCTACGAAATCGGTAAACGGACCAACCCAATTCGACCGGGCCGTTCAACATTGGCCGGTTTTGTACGCAATGTAGCCTCCGGCGAACCCGTCGTAGGAGCCGCTATTTACATCGAAAATCCTCGCCAGGGCACCGTCAGCGATCAGTTTGGTTATTATTCCATCACGCTTCCCCGTGGGCGGCACGACCTCAAACTCCGCAGCATCGGCATGAAAGACACCCGACGCCGGATTATCCTGTACGGTGATGGTAAGCTCGATATTGATATGGAAGACGATGTAATTGCCCTGAAAGAAGTCGTTATCGAAGCCGAGAAGGATAAAAATATATCGGGGCTTCAGATGGGGCAGGAACGGATCGACATCAAAAGCATCAAGCAGGTACCGACAGCCCTGGGCGAAGCGGACTTGCTGCGGGTGATTCAGACCCTGCCTGGAGTAAAAACCGTTGGCGAAAGTTCTACGGGTCTTAATGTACGTGGGGGCGCTACCGACCAGAACCTGATTCTCTACAACGACGCTACTATTTATAACTCGTCGCACCTGTTCGGGTTCTTCTCGGCATTTAACCCCGACATGATCAAAAGTGCCGAATTATATAAAAGTGCCATTCCATCCCGGTTTGGCGGTCGGCTGGCGTCGGTACTCGACGTGCAAACCCGTGATGGCAACAAAAAGAAATTTGTCGGGTCGGGCGGGATTGGCTTATTGACAGGTCGACTGACGCTGGAAGGCCCCATTTTTAAAGACAAAACGTCGTTCATTGCCGGGGTACGCTCTACCTACTCCGACTGGCTGCTTCGTCAACTGCAAAGTGCATCGTTTCAGAACAGTAAAGCTTCGTTCTATGACCTGAATCTGCACGTCACGCACGAGGCCAATGAAAAGAATACAATTTATTTCACGGGTTATCTGAGTAATGACAAATTCCGGCTCAACAGCGATACGTCTTACCAGTATCAGAACAAAACGGCTACGCTGAAATGGAAACACATTTTCAATAACAAGCTCTACAGCGTATTCACAGGCAGTTATAGCGGCTACACCTACCATGTGTCGAGCGATAAAAATCCGGTCAATGCCTATGATCTGAGCTTCGGTATCAATCAATCGCAGGTTAAGGCCGATTTCAACTTTTTCCCGACCAATCAGCACACCGTCGACTTTGGCATCAGCAGTACGTACTACAAACTTTCACCCGGCAACTTCCAGCCCAAGGGCGATAAGTCGCTGATCGTGCCGGATGTGGTTCCTGATGAACAGGGGCTGGAAAGTGCGATTTATCTAGGCGACCGCTTCGATATCAGCTCCAAACTGTCGATCAGTGCCGGACTGCGGTATTCGTTCTATAACTACCTGGGGCCTCATGCGGTGTATCAATATGTACCAGGCGTTCCCAAGTCGGAGAATACCATTATCGATACCCTGAATTACGGAACTCATAAATCGATCACCAATTATCAGGGGCCCGAATACCGAATTGCGCTTCGGTATGGTCTGTCGTCGACGGCATCGATCAAATTGAGCTTCAACCGGACTCGCCAGTATATTCAGATGCTGTCGAACACGACCGTCATCTCGCCCACCGACATCTGGAAACTCAGCGACACGCACATCAAACCCCAGGTTGGCGATCAGTATGCCATTGGCCTTTATAAAAACAACCGCACCAACACCATCGAAATGTCGGTCGAAGCCTATTACAAAACCATGCAGAATCGACTGGATTACCGAAGCGGGGCCGAACTGATTCTGAATCACCATATTGAAACCGATGTGGTCAATGCCGAAGGCAAAGCCTACGGGGTTGAATTTCTGGTTAAAAAACTAACGGGTAAACTGAACGGCTGGCTCAGCTACACCTACGCCCGGACTCTGCTCCGAACCGCCGACGCCACCAACAACGAAATCATCAATAAAGGAAGCTGGTATCCAAGCAATTACGACAAACCACACGATGTAACGCTGGTGGGCAACTACAAGATCAACCGTCGGTTCAGTCTGTCGCTCAATTTTACATACAGTACGGGTCGTCCGATTACCTTACCTGTATCGAAATATGTGCTCGATGGCGTACCGCGCCTGCTCTATTCCGAACGGAATCAATACCGCATCCCCGATTATTACCGCACCGATTTTGCCATGAATATCGAGGGCAATCACAAGGTCAAAAAACTGGCACATAGCTCCTGGACCATTGCGGTCTACAACCTACTGGGTCGGCACAATCCGTATTCGGTATATTTCAAAACAGAGGGTTACCGGATCAATGGGTATCAGCTATCTATTTTTGGACAACCCATTCCGTCGGTCACCTATAATTTCCGGTTTTGATATGACGAGCAGATTCTATACAAAACTGGTTGGCTGGCTACTCATACTAGTGGTTAGTAGCTGTATTGACCCCTACCGCCCACCCGAAATTACGTCACCTGATAGCTATCTGGTGGTGAGTGGCTTTTTTAACAGTGCCCCCGGTACAACGTCTACCATCCAACTAGCGCGTACCCAAAACTTATCCGACAACAAAGCGCCCACAGCCGAAACAAAGGCGCAGGTCACCATCGAAAGCCAAAGCAAAGCGGTTTATACGCTCAAGGAAAGTACGGCTGGGTCGTATACCCTCACGGGTGTCATTCCACAGGTAGGTGATACGTATCGACTGCATATCAAGACGGCCAAAGGGCTTGACTATTACTCCGATTATGTACCCGTTGTGACGACTCCACCTATCGACAGTATTAGCTGGCAGGTTGAAAACGATGGGGTACAAATCAGCGCAAACACGCACGATCCGAAAAATAATACCCACTACTACCGCTGGGAATACGATGCAACCTGGGAATACTATTCGGCCTATACTTCATCGCATGAGATAAAAAACAACCAGATCGTGCCGCGTCAGGAGAATGTGTATACGTGCTGGGGAAGCGAAAGCTCTACCAACATCATGACCTTTTCAACCGTCCGACTCAGCCAGGATGTGGTCAGCCGATTTCCACTAACCTTCATTCCGGGAACATCATTAAAGATAGGCGTGCGATACAGTATACTGGTCAGGCAGTTTGCCCTGACGCAGGACGCCTTTACGTATTACGATCAGTTGGGCAAAATCACCCAGAATATTGGCTCTATTTTCGATCCGCAACCCACCCAGATTGTCGGCAACATTCACTCGCTGACAAATGCCAGCGATCTGGTCATGGGTTTCTTTCGGGTTGGCAACATCGAGACCAAACGCATTTTCATTTCGAAATCACAGCTTCCCAACTGGTACACGAACAACGGACTAGGTAGCTGCGACACAGATACATTAAGTACGGCCGACGTCCGAATGAATCAACCCGGTATCGTTAGTCCCTACACAAGTGCCAGTTATATAACCACTAGTCAGCCCTGCGTCGATTGCCGGTTACGGGGTGGCGTTATTCAACGACCGAGTTTTTGGTAGAGGAGCTTTTCCGTATGCGTAACAACCTATTCCTATATTGGCTTAGCTGTGCTCTGCTCCTGCTCGTAAGCGGGTGTATCGATCCGTATCGGCCGCCTGAGATTGCTGCGCCTGCCAGTTATCTGGTCGTCAATGGGTTTTTCGATAGCGCACCGGGCGCTACGACTACGATCCAGCTATCGCGCACCCAGAACCTGACCGATACCAAATCG
Source organism: Spirosoma aerolatum (assembly GCF_002056795.1). Lineage (NCBI taxonomy): Bacteria > Pseudomonadati > Bacteroidota > Cytophagia > Cytophagales > Cytophagaceae > Spirosoma > Spirosoma aerolatum. The sequence continues at coordinate 5,262,736 of NZ_CP020104.1, forward strand.
CCAACGGCCGAGACAAAGGCGCTGGTGACCATCGAAAGTCAGAGTAAGGCGGTCTATACACTTAAAGAAGGAACCAATGGAGCCTATTCACTATCGGGTGTTTCGCCACTGACTGGCGAAACCTACCGCCTGCATATCAAAACCAGCAAAGGGACCGACTACTACTCAGACTATGTACCTGTGCTTACGACGCCCGCTATCGACAGCGTTAGCTGGCATACCGAAGCCAACAACGTACTGTTCAGCGTAAACACCCACGATCCGAAAAACAACACGCATTATTACCGTTGGGAATTCGAAGAAACCTGGGAGTTTACGGCTCCTTACTTTTCACAGCTGGAGATCAAAAACAATAAGATTGTCGACCGAACGGAAAACATCAACCGATGCTGGAATACTACCTATTCGACCAATATTATGCTCACCTCGACCGAACGGCTGAGTCAGGATATTGTCAGTCAGTTTCCGCTGACGTCGGTGGCGGGTACGTCGGGCAAACTGGGCATTAAATACAGTATGCTGGTGAAATCCTATGCGCTGACTCAGGCCGGGTTTGCCTACTACGATCAACTGGCAAAGATCACCCAAAATCTAGGCTCTATTTTCGACCCGCAGCCGTCGCAGATTACGGGAAACATTCGGGCCAGCGCCAACCCGGACGATCTGGCGCTGGGCTTTTTCCGCGTTGGCACTGTAGCAACCAAACGCATTTTTATCCGGCGCGACCAGCTACCGAATATCAATACCTATGCGGGGGATCCCGGCTGTGTAGTCGACACATTTTCGGTATCGAAAGTATTAAAAGAGCAACCAGCTATCATCAGCCTCTTTGGCGAAAATCAATATTTGGTAACCTCGTTTCCTTGTGTCGATTGTCGGTACAAAGGCATAAATAAACGGCCCTCTTTTTGGGAATAAGACACTGTATGAACCACCTGACGCTAGACCATACCCCTACCCTCGCGAAGCAAGCCACTTGGTTGACCAGCCCTTTTCTACTATTCCTTAGCTACCTGACTATTAGCGCCTTACCCGGCTTTGGACAAACACCTGGCTCGACTGCCGCACTCACCCAATCGTTTGACCAGTATCGGCAGCAGGCCTTACAGGAGAAGCTTTTTGTCCATACCGACCAGGGATTTTACCTAACGGGCGAAACGATGTGGTTCAAGATCTATTACGTTGATGGTAGTTTTCACAAGCCGCTGGACCTGAGCAAAGTAGCCTACATTGAACTGCTCGACAAAGAACAGAAATCCGTATTGCAAACCAAAGTAGCACTCACGGCCAACGGTGGCGACGGAACCCTGTTTCTGCCTTCGTCGCTCAATTCGGGGACGTATCTGATGCGGGCCTATACCAACTGGATGAAGAATTTTCCGGCCAGCTACTTTTTCGAAAAAACCATTACCATTGTCAACCCGTTCAAGCCGTTGACTCCATCCCCAACAGCCGATGTCGCTGATCTGGATATTCAGTTTTTTCCCGAAGGAGGCAATCTCGTCGATGGCCTTTCCAGCAAGGTAGCCTTTCGGGCTGTCAATGCGTCGGGGGCCGGGCAAGCGGTCCGGGGGTGGGTACTCAACAGTCGGAACGATACGCTGACGACCTTCTCGGCGCACAAATTTGGGCTCGGCACGTTTACGCTCACCCCGGCATCCAATACCAACTACCGGGTGCTTTTGCGTGATGAAACAGGGCGGCAGTTTACCCGATCATTGCCTGCCATTCAGCCGCAGGGGTATGTTATGGCTCTGGATGACGGCAACCCCAATCAGCTAACGATCACCGTTACATCCAATCTGGGTACTCCTTCGACGGTTTATCTGTTTGCCCATACCCGACAGGCGATTAACCAAGTAGAAGCCCATTCGATTGACCGACAGACGACGTTTCTGATCGACAAAAAAGCCCTGGGTGATGGCATTTCACACCTGACCCTGTTCGACGCTCAGCAAAAACCCGTCTGTGAGCGATTGTATTTCAAACGTCCGGCTCAGCCGCTTACCATTGCCCTCAAAACAGACCAGCCGCAGTATGCCTCCCGCAGCAAAGTAACGCTCGAAGCCTCCATTCAGGGAGCGACTTCGCAGGTAACGCCGTCGGCTTTGTCGGTCGCTGTGTACCGGGTCGATTCATTGAGTTCGCCCAATACGAGCAACATTCTGAGCTACTTACTGATGACCTCCGATTTACAGGGGGGCATCGAATCACCGGACTATTACCTCCAACCCGAAACGCCGGAGATCGCCCAGTCGACTGACAATCTGATGCTTACCCACGGCTGGCGACGCTTCCGCTGGACCGATGTACTGCGTCCTGTATCACGACCTTCCTTTCCATTCATTCCTGAATATAGCGGCCCAACCGTGAGTGGAACGCTCACCGATCCGGCTACGGGCAAACCCGTTCCCCGCAAATTAACCTACCTCTCCACACCCGGTAAGCCCATCCGATTGTATGTCTCGCTAAGCGATACAGCCGGACGGCTTCTGTACGAAGTGCAGGACTTTTATGGTCCGAAAAACCTGATTGCCCAGACCAATCCGCAGGATAGTCTTTTCAAACTAACTATCAGCAATCCGTTTAGCGAAACGCCATCAACACACCAATGGGCAGATCGGCTCCCCACCGAATCCCAGGCCACTTCGCTGACCAATCGAAGTGTAGCCATGCAGGTGCAATCGACCTACTGGGGCGACCGATCCATTCAATACAAATACCCAGCCGTCGATAGTGCCGCGTTTTACGCCAAACCCAAAGAATCGTATCTGCTTGATGCCTACACCCGCTTTCCACGTATGGAAGAAGTGTTGCGCGAGTATGTGCTCGGTGTGATGCCCCGCAAACGACAGGGCCATTTTGTGTTGAACGTACTCAACGAACCGTACCGCGCCATTTTTGAGAACCAAGCCTTGGTACTGATCGATGGCGTGCCCGTTTTCGACATGGACAAAGTGATTGAGTTTAGCCCGTTGAAGGTGAAGCAACTGGATGTCGTTACGAACTTCTACCTCATGAGCCCGGCGGTTTTCAGCGGCATCATCAGCTTTATGACGTACAAGGGCGATCTGGCGGGTTTCCCACTCGATAATCGGCTGGTACGGCTTGACTACGACGGTCTCCAACTGCAACGGGAGTTCTTTGCCCCCCGCTACGACCGACCTGCCAGTGCCGCCACGAAGTCAGCCTCCAGCCGACTACCCGATGGACGAACGCTCCTGTACTGGAATCCGAACTGGAAACCCAACCCACAGGGCAAAGCGCAGGTGGATTTTTACACCTCCGACCAAACGGGCACTTACCAGGTAGACGTAAACGGCCTCACCCGCGAAGGAACGCCTGTTTTTCAGCGATTTACGTTTGATGTAAAAAATACACCGAAGTAGATTTTGCCTCGCTCAGGGGGAACATGAACGCGAAACTAGGTAAGTACAGTACGGTAACCCGGCTTCTGTTTAGTACTTTGTCGGTTCAGATTCTGACCTTTCATGAAAAACGTATGTATAGCCCTAACGGCTCTTCTGCTATGGCTCCAGTTTACCTCTTCGGCGGCTCAGTCGTCGATTCCCAAAAATACCCAGATAGCAACCGGCAATAACGCTAAACCCTGGACATACTGGTGGTGGATGGGCAATGCCGTTAACGAAGCCGACATTACCTACCAACTCGAACAGTTTGCCAAAGCCGGACTCGGTGGCGTTCATATCATCCCGATTTATGGGGTAAAAGGCGCCGAAAAGCAATTCATCCCCTTCCTGAGCGACCGCTGGCTGGCAGTGTTTGCCCATACGGTTCGCGAGGGAAAACGGCTGGGTGTAGGTGTCGATCTGACAACCGGAACAGGCTGGCCATTTGGGGGGCCGGGCATATCGAACAGCCTGGCCGCCAAAGAATGGAAGCTGGACAATGGGAAACTGATTGCCGTACCGACCAAACAGCAGGTAAAACGTCCGGCTCCCGGTGGTCAGGGGCTGGTTATCGACTATTTCAATCCGGCAGCGGTTCAGTACTATCTCAAACGGTTCGACTCAACGCTTACCCACCTGCCCGAACGTCCGCGAGCGGTATATAATGATTCTTACGAAGTGTTCGGAGCCAACTGGTCTGACGTTTTCCTGACCGAATTCAAAGCCCGTCGCGGGTATGATCTGCACACGCAACTAGCGGCTTTTCTGGATACTACCCAGTCCGAAACCAGCATTCTCGTTCATCAGGACTACCACCAGACGTTGTCCGAGCTATTGCACGATGGCTTTGCCAAACCCTGGGGCAGTTGGGCAACCAAAGCGGGCTATCTATCCCGTAATCAGGCACATGGCTCACCCGGCAATCTGATCGACCTATACGCCAGAGCCGATATTCCTGAAACTGAGTCCTTCGGTTCGAGTCGATTTCCGATTCCGGGTTTGCGCGTCGATGCCAATTATGAAGTTGATCGGTTCGGAACCCCCAACCCGCTGGCGATGAAATTCGCTTCGTCGGCGGCTCATCTGCTGGGCAAACCACTTGTTAGCTCTGAAACGACTACCTGGCTCGCCAACCATTTTCAGGTGTCGCTGTCGCAGATCAAACCGCAGGTAGATGAATTGCTGGCGGCTGGTATCAACCATATTTTTTATCACGGTACGCCTTACTCGCCCCCGTCGGAAGGCTGGCCCCGCGTGGATTCGCCCGGCTGGCTGTTTTACGCGTCGACGAACTACGGGCCAAGCTCCCATTTCTGGCCCCATTTACCTTTACTCAATCGCTACATCGAACGTTGCCAGACCCGTTTGCAGGCCAGCAAACCCGACAATGACCTGCTGGTCTATTTCCCCATTCATGATTTGTGGAGCACACGGGCAAAGTCGGCAGGCGGTATCCATCAACTGGAGGTGCATCATGTGGAGCGGTGGCTGCTTCCCCAACCGTTTGGTCAATTATGCGAACAGTTGAGCCAGCGCGGGTATTCGTTCGATTATGTATCCGACGAGTTATTAAAAACTCTGACGGTCGACAAGAAAGGCATTCATGCACCCGGTGGAGCAACCTATCAGGCCATCCTGATTCCCCGCACAACCTACCTACCCGAAACCTCGCTCCGACTGCTCGACCAACTGACAAAGCAGGGTGCACGGATTATGTTTGACAGCCAGTTACCGCAGCAAGCTCCGGGTTTTCATAACCACCAAAGTCGTTCGGCAGCTATTCAACAAATCGGTCAGACACTTCGCCAGCAAAAGACGGTAGCGGTTAGCCCGGACATCTTCAATACACTAGCCAAAGCGGGTGTTCGGGTAGAACCCTGGGCGGCCGAAGGTTTATCCTTTATCCGCAAACACCGGGGCGATACCACGCAGTATTTTATCACGAACCTTGGCAACCAGTTCCGCCAGAACTGGGTAACGTTTTCAGCACAGGGGCACATAAGTCGCTACGATCCGCTGACGAACCAAACCCAGCCGTTGCCAGCCCGAAAAGCATCAAATGGCCAGACCGAGGTATTTCTGGCACTGGAACCGGGGCAATCCTGCTTTATCAATGTGGTTCCAGGCCATCCCGTTCTGATGAGTTCAGCCGGTCAAAACCAATTGGTAAACCACGCATCGACAAAGTCCATTCCGCTCTCCAATCCCTGGCAGGTACAGTTTCTGAAAGGCCGACCGAGCCTAACCAACCAGGTCACCTTACCCACCCTTACTTCCTGGACAACGCTTTCCGACTCGGCTGGTTATTTCTGGGGCACAGCCCGATACACCACCACCTTCGATCTGCCTGCCAACCCCAACCCATCGGGCTACCAGCTTGATCTGGGTGATGTGCGGGAAGTGGCCGAGGTGCGGCTCAACGGACAAGCCATTGGCACCGCCTGGTGCATTCCTTTTCGACTCACAATACCCGCATCACTCCTGAAACCCACCGGCAACAAACTGGAAATCGACGTAACGAACTTATCGGCCAACTACATGCGGCTTTACGACCGACAAAACCCAGGCTGGAAGAAGTTTTATGACATCAACATCGTAGACATTCGTTACCGCCCCTTCGACGCTACGAAATGGGATGCTCAACCATCTGGTCTGCTGGGACCAATAATGCTGACACCGATTAGTTCGTTATAAATTGGTAGTCGGTTTACCGTAAACACCAATATCATTATGATGACTCGACGAAATTTTCTAACCGGATTAACCCTACTCCCATTCACCAATGCCTTGGCGGATGGCTTGACTGTATGGCCTTTCGATGATAATCGCGCCGAATTCAGTAAACACCTTAAGCCCGTTGGTCGGGCGTTGGAATCGCCCGATTGGTATGTATCGGCCAATAGTCCTATCTATGGCCCCAACGGTAGCGTACACCTATTTTATTCGCGCTGGCCTGCCGACCGGAAAGCAGATGGTTGGCTCAACGGCGCTGAAATAGCCCATGCTGTTGCCAAATCGCCCGAATCCGCGTTTGAATACGTCGAAACAGTGCTGGCTCCTCGTCCGGGCCAATGGGATGCAACGACCTGCCATACGCCACATATTCAGTATATCGATGGCAGGTATTGTCTGTTCTATACGGGCAATTCCAACGGACAGCCAGACACCCAGCGTATTGGACTGGCTACTGCCAAGTCCCTAAAAGGGCCCTGGAAACGTTCCGATACGCCTTTGCTGGAACCTGGGACTGCGGGAGCCTGGGATGACCATTGCACCACGAATCCAGCGTTTATTCAACATCCCAACGGACAGTACTGGCTCTATTACCAGTCAGGAAAAACGAGCAACTCGGCCGGTCAAGGGTATCAAAAATATGGGCTGGCTACTGCCAATTTACTCCAGGGACCGTATCGACGCTACAGTAAAAAACCCATCATCGACTTTTCGTCCAAAGGTAAACATGCCCAGATCGATGATGCCTTTGTCTGGTTACAGCGGGGCCGGTTCAATATGCTTCTCGGCGACATGGGTGTTCAAAGTAACAACGCAGGCCTATACCTAGATTCGCACGATGGCGTTCATTGGGAAGACCCCAGCGTTGCGTTTGGCCCCCTCAACGACTACGTAAAAGAGTCCCCTACCCTTGACCAAGGGAACGCATACGGTCGACTGGAGCATCCTCAATTGCTTTTGCAACACGGTCGACCACGCTACCTGTTTACAGCAGCTCAGGGCGGTAAATACATGACCTCATCGCCTTTTATCTTCAAAATCGTTTAACGAATGATTAAAGAGTGAAAGAGCGAAAGAGTGAATGACCGGGCTGGCGCACCAGTGAAAGAGCGAAGGACTAAAAGTATACCTTCGCTCTTTCACTCTTTCACTCTTTCGCTCTTTCACTCTTTCGCTCTTTCACGGCCTATGAAACGTATTTACCTACCTCTCACATTAGCGTCGATTACACTATTCGGAGCGGCTGCCTTAACGTCCTCCGTTGATCCACCGGGTTCGGGTGATGACTGGGCGGAGTACCTGGGTGGTCCCGACCGTAGCCACTATTCAACCCTCAGCCAGATTGATACCAGTAATGTGGGCCAACTGAAGATGGCCTGGCAATACCATACGCTGGATTCGGGGCAGGTCCAGTGCAATCCAATTGTCAAGAATGGGGTGTTGTATGGCATGACGGCAACGACCCAGCCGTTTGCGCTCAATGCCGCCACAGGCGAAAAACTCTGGACCTGGCAGGACACGACAGGACTTAAAGGCTCTGTCCGTTCGCAGAGTACCAGTCGGGGTGTTGTCTACTGGGAAAACGGCTCCGATCGACGGATTCTGTTTACACGGGGGCCCTGGCTCTACGCTATTGAGGCCACCACAGGCAAACCTGTTCCCTCCTTTGGTGAGCAGGGCCGGACAAGTTTGAAAGCGGGACTGGGCCCAACGGCCAAAGATAAGTTCGTGATCTCCAATACCCCCGGCACCGTTTACGGCGACCTGATCATCATGCCGATGCGTCTGTCGGAAGCAGCCGATGCCGCCCTTGGAAACATCCAGGCGTTCAATATTCGGACGGGAGAATTAGCCTGGGTATTTCATACGATTCCGCATCCGGGTGAATTTGGCTACGATACGTGGCCGAAAGACACGTACAAGAATACAGATGTAGGAGCTGCCAACAACTGGTCGGGCATGGCGATTGACCGGCAACGGGGCATTGTTTATGTGCCAACCGGCTCGGCGGCTTTCGATTTTTACGGCGGCAATCGGCTCGGACAGAATCTGTTCGCAAACTGTCTGCTGGCACTTGATGCCAAAACCGGGAAACGACGCTGGCATTTCCAGTTTGTGCACCACGATATCCTTGACCGCGACGCGTCTGCTCCACCAAACTTACTGACAGTCACCCAAAACGGAAAGAAAATCGATGCGGTTGCGCAGGCAACCAAGCAGGGGTATGTCTTTTTATTTGATCGGGTAACAGGCAAACCGCTGTTTCCCATCAAAGAAGTACCAGTCCCTGCTTCAGATGTTGACGGAGAAAAAGCCTGGCCAACTCAACCCATCCCGACAAAACCAGCCCCCTATGCCCGTCAATCCTTCCCTGAAACAGACGTTAACCCACTGGCTGCCAATCGGCAGGAGTTGATCGAAAGCCTTCGCCGAAGCCGAAACGAAGGCCCCTTTACCCCGTTGAGCAAACGAGGAACGATCATCTACCCCGGTCTCGATGGCGGAGCGGAATACGGAGGAGCAGCCGTTGACCCTAACGGCATTATGTACATCAACAGTAACGAAATGGCCTGGTTGATTTCTCTCGATAAGAAACTGTCGAACGATCAGCTTGCCCAACTCAGTCCGGGTCATCGGGTGTACACCACGACCTGCGCGTCCTGTCACGGTGCTGAGCGCAAAGGCAATCCAGCCAGTGGCTATCCATCATTGGTCGATATCGGTAAACGGCGAAACCGGGCTTATGTCGATAATGTCATCTCGACGGGTAAGGGCATGATGCCCGCCTTTACGGGTCTGTCGACAATGCAGAAGCAGGAATTACTGGCTTTTTTGTTTGGTGAAGAAAAGCAGGAAGTCGGCATGAATGCCTCATCCGAAGCCCGAAAAGGAACCCCAACCCAACCCAAAGCCTCTTACCAGATTTCGGGCTACAGCAAATTTCTCGACAAGAACGGGTACCCAGCCATGAAACAACCCTGGGGAACGCTGAACGCCATTAATCTGAACACTGGCGAATACGTGTGGACAACCGTACTGGGCAACTATCCCGAATTGAACAGCCAGTCCCCAACGGGTTCGGAGAGTTACGGTGGGCCGGTCATTACAGCCGGTGGGTTGGTGATCATTGCCGGCACGAAAGATGCCATGCTACGGGTTTTCGCTCGTAAAACGGGCAAGCTCCTTTGGGAAACAAAGCTTCCGGCGGCCTCATTTGCAACCCCCTGTACCTACTCGGTCAATGGAAAACAGTATATTGCCCTGGCTTGCGGAGGCACCAAACTTGGCGCCCCCAAAGGCGATAGCTACGTAGCCTTTGCTTTACCCTAAACCGAAACGCTTCACTAATTATGAGCCAATCGATTGGCATTGACCTGGGTGGTACACGCATTAAAGGCGTGTTGATGGATAGGCATACGGGTGAGGTATTGGAGCGACGCATTGTACCGACTAATGACAGTGAAACGGGTAGCTGGAAAGCCGTTGTTCATCAAATTGTCCACGAACTAAAAGCGACCACGACCGAGCCGATTCAGGGGGTTGGGCTAGCCGCACCCGGCTTACCTACGGTCGATAATTCGGCTATTGCGTGTATGCCCGGTCGATTACCGGGGCTGGAAGGCTTCAACTGGGGAAGCTTCCTCAACGAACAGGTCCATGTACTCAACGATGCGCATGCTGCTATGATGGCCGAAGCTCGTTTTGGAGCCGCCCGGAACATCGCCAATGCCGCGCTCATTACCCTCGGAACGGGTGTTGGGGGAGGCCTGTTAGTGGGTGGGCAACTCTATCAGGGGTTTTATCAGATGGCCGGGCACATCGGCCACATAACGGTAGATGCCGATAGCGACCACCTCAGCATCACCAACTTACCCGGCAGTCTGGAAGAAGCCATTGGCAACACGACCGTTAGCCGTCGTTCGTATGGCCGTTATCAGACTACGCACGAACTAGTAGCAGGTTATGCCGCTAGTGAGCCTCTGGCAGCCCTTGTCTGGCTCACCTCCGTCCGTCGGCTGGCGGTAGCCATTGCCTCTATAGCCAACCTGTTTTCGCCCGAAGTGGTCATTTTAGGCGGAGGCATTACCCAGGCCAACGACGCTTTATTTACACCTTTACAAGCCTTCATGGATCTGTTCGAATGGCGCCCTGCTGGAAAGAAAACTACCCTATGCAAAGCGCATTTCGAAGATTGGGCCGGGGCCATCGGCGCTGCAGCTCGCTTTACTGATTAAATTTACGGTTTACAATCATGTCTCTAACGTCTCAATATATTCAGAAAGCCCAAGCCATTCTGGACGTTGCCGAACAGCAGACCGAAGCCATTCAACAGGCGGCCCAATGGTTTAGTCAAACGATTCTGGCAGGTCGGATGGTGCACCTGTTTGGCAGTGGTCATAGCCGTATTATGGTCGAAGAAATGTGGCCCCGCTATGGGTCGTTTTCGGGTTTCAACCCCATTGTTGAGCTGTCACTCTCGTTTCACAACCTGGTTGTTGGCGCCAATGGGCAACGGCAGGCCATGTTTCTCGAAAATGTACCCGGCCTGGCCGACCGGATTCTTCGCAACTACGATCTCTCCGAACAGGATTCGGCGCTGGTCATTTCGTCAAGTGGTTGTAATGTGGTGCCTATCGAGATGGCCGAACTCTTTCAGAAACGTGGTATCAAAGTCGTGGCCCTGCTAACACGGCAACATGCCGAAAAAAGCACCAGCAAACGACAGGATGGCAAAAAACTAAGCGATTTTGCCGATTTGGTACTCGACACGGGCGCCCCGGTAGGCGATGCAATGGTCGACGTTCCTGGTCTCGATACGCCCGTTTCGCCCGGTTCTACAGTCGGTGGTGCCGTGATTGTCAACTGCATTAAAGCTGAAGTGGCTGGATTATTAACGCAGGCAGGCTATCCACCAACTGTATTATCAGCGGCTAATGTTGTCGGGCCAGAACGAGCCGTTACGCTATTCGAAAGCGCCTACGACGAGCACGCCCACCGACTGGCTACCTTATACGCGCAAGTAGGTTTCCCCTCCTACGTAAGCGAACGAGCTGACTTGTAAGTACGCTTTATGTATGTGTATGTCGCAGCGCCCTGTAGTCTCCCGTGTTGTCAGATGCTTACATCTGACAATACGGAGTAATATAAGCCATAGAATAGAACCAAAGGAAGAATATATTTCAATTAATGAATTATTAGAAATATTATTTGTCGCTGATAGCTTTCCCTAAAATACTATAAGTTAAATTGAACTCGATTTTGCTATATAGCTTACCACCTCTGCATTACTTGCATTACCTCCTGCCTGGCAACTTCTAAACTGCGTCTATATAACCCAATCAATCCGTCAACAAATGCGTTCTTCTCTTTACTTAGTACTTGTGCTGCTAACTGCTGGTTTACGTACAGCCTTAGCCCAAACCCTACCTTCGCCAAAAGAACATTTTGGCTTTAACATCGGCGACGATTACCAACTGGCGACTTACACCCAAACCGAAGCCTACGTAAAAAAACTGGCGGCAGGTTCCGACCGGACAAAACTGGTTGACATTGGCATGACTGAAGAAGGTCGTCATCAGTTCATGCTCATCGTATCGTCGCCCGAAAACCTCAAAAAGCTAGATCGCTACAAAGAGATCTCGACAAAAATGGCCCGCGCCGAAGGCCTTTCGGAGGAACAGGCTCGTGCCTTATCCAACGAGGGCAAAGCGGTGGTGTGGATCGATGGGGGCCTGCACGCTACAGAAGTTGTGGGCACGCATCAATTGATCGAAACCATCTGGCAACTGGTAAGCCGCAAAGACCCCGAAACCATGCGGATTCTGGACAATTGCGTCATCCTGCTCACTCACGCCAATCCCGACGGACAGGAACTCGTCACCAACTGGTACATGCGTGATCCCAAGCCCGAAAAACGGTCGCTGGAAAACCTGCCCCGGTTGTATGAAAAATACGCGGGCCACGACAACAACCGGGATTTCTTCATGCTCAACCTGAAAGAAACCCAGAATATTGGCCGTCAGCTATTCATCGAGTGGCTCCCACAAATCATGTACAACCACCACCAGCGCGGGCCAGCCGGTTCAGTGCTGGCAGGGCCGCCGTACCGTGATCCGTTCAACTACGTGTTCGATCCGCTGATGGTTACGGGGATCGATGCACTGGGGGCGGCTATGATCAACCGGATGAATACCGAAAACAAGCCGGGATATACGCGTCTGGGTGGGTCGGTTTTCTCGACCTGGTACAATGGTGGGCTACGGACAACGACTCACTTCCACAACATGATTGGGCTGCTAACCGAAATCATCGGGGGCCCAACCCCTGAAGATGTTCCCCTCGTACCGAGCCGATTAATTCCGAATGGGAATACACCACTGCCCGTTCGGCCGCAGAAATGGCATTTCAAACAGTCGATTGATTACTCGGTATCGCTGAACTACGCCGTGCTGGATTATGCGAGCCGTCACCGCGACGAATTGCTGTTCAACATCTACCGGATGGGTAAGAACTCTATCGAGCGCGGTAGTCAGGACACCTGGAGCCTGTCGCCCAAGAAGATCGACGCCATCAATACCGCGTTTCAGGCTGATCCTAAAAAGCCAGCCACTGCATCGGCCAATCAATATGGCCTGATGCCACGCGGAGGGGGTATGCCGATCAAGTATTATGATACCATCATGACTAATCAGACGCTTCGCGACCCGCGTGGCTTCATCATTCCGGCCAACCAGCCTGATTTCTCAACAGCCGTTAAGTTCGTTAATGCGCTGATTCGGACGGGGATTCAAATTCAACAGGCTACCGCCGATTTTACCGTAGCCGGCAAGAAGTATCCAGCCGGTTCGTATGTTGTGAAGGCTGATCAGTCATTCCGTCCGCACTTGCTGGATATGTTCGAGCCCCAGGATCACCCCAACGATTTCCAGTATCCCGGTGGCCCTCCAATTCGACCCTATGATGCCGCTGGCTGGACACCCGCTTACCTGATGAACGTTAAATTCGACCGGATTCTGGATAGCTTCGATGGTCCCTTCAAAAAACTACCTTATGGTGAACTCCAGTCGCCTGAAGGCCACGTTGCCGGAAGTGCCAGTGCGGGGTATCTGCTGAGCGCTAAAACGAACAACTCGTTCATCGCCGTCAACGACCTGCTGGCTTCGGGTATCGATGTCTATCGTTTGCCCAATGGAACAGGTGGCAAACCTACCGTAGAAGCCGGGACGTTCTTTGTTCCTGCATCGGCAAAGGCGAAATCGATTATCGATAAATCAGCTAAAGAATTGAACCTCAATGTAACGGGCGTATCCAAAAAGCCCACTGCTTCGATGATCAAAGTATCGCCCATGCGGATTGCGCTGTGGGATACCTACGGTGGCTCGATGCCGTCGGGCTGGATTCGCTGGATGATGGAACAATATCATTTTCCGATGAAAGTGGTCTACCCACAAGACATTGACGCGGGTGATCTGCGGAAGAAATTCGACGTGATTGTGTTCGTAACGCGGGCTATTCCGGCGCTTCGTGGTGGCGAAAATGACCCATTCAGTGGCTTCGAACGTGAACCGAAAGAAGAGAACACGCCAGCTGAATATCGTCCGTGGTTAGGAAAGATTACCCCTACCAAATCCATTCCTCAGCTCAAGGCTTTCCTGGAAGCCGGAGGAAACATCGTGACCATTGGCTCCAGCACGAACCTGGCCTACCACCTCGGCCTACCCGTTAAAAACGCCCTCATGGAAATGACCTCCTCCGGTCAGGAGCGCCCCCTACCCGGTGAGAAATACTACATCCCCGGTAGTGTGCTGCAAGTGACCGTTGACTCTACCCAGCAGGCAACCTATGGTCTGTCGACGCTGACGGATGTATACTTCGATGCCAGTCCGGTCTTCAAACTGGCTCCCGAAGCCATTGCCAAAGGAACGGTTACACCACTGGCCTGGTTTGCCACCAACAAGCCATTACGTAGTGGCTGGGCGTGGGGTCAGGCCTATTTGCAGGATGGCGTAGCGGCTTTCATGGCTCCGGTGGGTGCTGGTAAACTGTATGCCTTCGGTCCCGAAATTACCTTCCGGGCTCAGTCGCATGGCACCTTCAAACTGCTGTTCAACCAGTTGTATAGTTCCGGCAAAAGCGGCTCACAGGCCAGTGATGTTATCAGCGAACATTAAGAGAATCAACTGATCCCGTCAGGCAATCCCGTTCATATTTTGCTAATAGAACGCAGATGGTTAAACCATCTGCGTTCTATTTACTATCTTATCTATGAATCAATTGATTAAAGTAGCCTTCGTTTGTACGCTGTTACTAAGCAGCACTAGCCATTATCTTTTTGCCCAGGAAGAAGCGGATGATGAAGAGTCGAAGAAGGTAGTACCCATCGATGCGAAGTACACGACCGAAATCAGTACCCTCGCTAAAAAACCGGCCGTTCAGTCGGCGTTTAAACTCTTTACCGACTGGGAACCTCAAACCAAAAAAACGCTGATTACGCTGACCGAAATCCCCTCGCCCCCATTCAAGGAAACCGAGCGGGCCAAAGCCTTTGCCGCTCTGATGAAGGAAGCCGGAGCCGATTCGGTCTGGATTGATGAAGTAGGCAATGTGCTGGCTACCCGCAAAGGTCGCTCAGGCAGGAAAACCGTCGTCGTAGAAGCGCACCTCGATACGGTGTTCCCGGCCGGAACCGATGTGAAGGTGAAGCAGAAAGGCGATACGCTGTATGCACCCGGCATTGGTGACGATACCCGTGGACTTACTGCCGTGATGACCATCCTGAAAGCCCTTAAACAAACGAACATTCAGACCGATGCAACTATCCTGTTTGTCGGGGCTGTTGGGGAAGAAGGGTTAGGCGATCTGCGCGGAGTAAAGCACCTACTTCGGCCCGGTGGCCCTAAAATTGACTCCTATATTGCTGTGGATGGAGATGGCTATACGAACATCACCCACCGGGGACTGGGCTCGCATCGCTACCGAATTACGTTCAAAGGACCAGGCGGGCATTCGTATGGCGCGTTTGGCATCGTTAATCCGCATGGTGCATTGGGCAAAGCCATTTATCACTTTACCACCGAAGCCGATAAATTTACCAAAGAGGGCGTGAAAACAACCTATAGCGTGAGTGTTATTGGTGGAGGCACTTCCGTGAACGCTATTCCGTATGAATCGTGGATGGAAGTGGATATGCGATCTGAAAGCCCGGAGAAACTGAAAGGTATCGACGCACTCCTTCAGGTTGCCGTTCAGCAAGCCCTCAAAGAAGAAAACGCCATGAAACGCCGGGGGCCTGACCTAACGGTCGATGTTAAACTCGTAGGCGACCGTCCTTCGGGCCGTACCGAGCCAACCACTCCAATCGTACAGCGAGCCATGGCGGCCTCCAAGTTTCTCAAAGGCGAACCTAAGTTAAACGCCAGTTCGACCAATGCCAACGGTCCGTTTTCCAAAGGAATTCCAGCCATTACTATCGGCAGTGGTGGAACAGGAGCAAATGCTCATTCACTCAAAGAGTGGTGGCTGAATGACAAAGGCGTTCTGGGTCTGGAGCGAATTTTACTGGTACTGCTGGCCGAAGCAGGGTATTGAATTTTTCTGATTCAGGCTGGCACACGCCTGAATCAGAAAACCTATTTCCGCAACGACGATCCTCGCACCATAAGCTGAGTTTCCATGACTTTCGTTTCTTTCGGCACGTTCTCATCAACAGCATCGAGTTCGCGGAGCAGCAACCGTACGGCTTCCGTCCCCATTTCCTGAATGGGCTGGTTTATGCTGGTCAGCGTAGGCGAAAAAAGGGCTGATACGGGTTCGTTATTGAAGCTCACAATCGCCACATCGTCGGGAATCCGAATGCCTTTCTGATTCATGGCATACATGGCCGAAAACGCCATCCGGTCGCTAATGATCACCACACCGTCGGGAGGCTGAGGCAGACTCATCATCGCCAGCGTTTGCATAATGGCGCTTTCGGTCGTGTAATCACAGTGAAACACGTATTTATCGCCAGCCCACAAGTCATGCTTTTCCAGTGCAGCCTTATACCCCGCAATCCGCTGGTTACTCAGAACCAGTTGCGTAGGCCCCGCCAGAAAGCCAATCCGTCGGCAACCATTCTCGATCAGGTGTTCGGTTGCCTTAAACGCAGCGGCATGGTTATCGACAATCACTTTCGAGACATTGATGCTTTCGGCATAGCGATCAAACAACACCAGTGGAATGTTCTTCCGAACGAGCCGCTCCACATGTTCGTAGTTGTCTGTATCGCGCGATAAGGAAATAATAAACCCCTCCACCTGACTTCGCATTAGGTTCTGAATGTTGGTAATTTCGCGTAGATACGATTCGTTGGTCTGACACACCAGCACACTATAGCCCGCCTGCAAGGCAGCTTCTTCGATGCTGTTGAGCATGGCCGAGAAATAGTAATAGCTCAAATTCGGGACAATAACCCCGATGGTTTTGGTCCGGCTTTTGGCCAGATTTTTAGCTAACTGGTTCGGCTGATAATCCAGCTCTTCGGCCAGTTTCAACACCGCATTTCGCGTATCGGGATGAATTTCGGGCATACCGCGTAGCGCCCGTGAAACGGTCGAGATCGAGATATTCAGCGAACGGGCAATATCCTTTATCGTAACAGGGGTGTTTTTCATGATGACAGAACGCGATTATCAAGTATAACTTTTAGAAGAAAGTCTCCTCAAGATACCTTAAACTAACTAAAATATCAGCAAAACCAGGCAATAAGTTAGTTTAAAAAAATTTAAACATTTTAAGTCTAGGTTTCTTTTATGCAAACGTTTGCGGTAGCGTTTGCGGAATCGATTGCATAAAAACAAGTCCAATTAAAGGGAAATTCGCCTTGACAAGTTGTACTAAGAGGGTATATTAGTATATAATACCCAGAAGAATAGCCTTAAGCATAACTTTTCGGGCATAGCGCAATTCCATAGCCTTTTAGCCTAGAATTGTACTTTATCGCGATAAGCCACAAAGCAGCTTTAATAAATAGCGACTCTTCTGCCAAAAGCTGTTTCACACAGTATAGCTCGTTTACCCTTTTCCAGACATACGATTATGGCTAGGTTGGCCTTTGTTCCTACTGATGAAGTTCTTCTTGCTCAACTCTGGCTCCGGTTCAAAGCGGGTGATGGGCAGGCGTTCAATCAATTAATCAAGAAGCGTTACCGGGTGCTGTTTACCTATGCTACCCGCTTTACCCAGAATCACGAGTTAATCAAAGACTGTATTCAGGAATTGTTTCTGGAGCTTTGGTATCGGCGGGCCAATGTGGTCGAAACCGACTATGTGACCATCTACCTCATCAAAGCCTTACGCAACAACCTGTTTCGACTACTCAAAAAAGAAACGGGTCGGGAAACGCTGCTGGAAGACTGGGAGGCAACGGGTGCCTTGCTAACCGACGGCCGTACGTATGAAAGCGACTGGATACTTGACGAATTCAGTACGGAAAAAGAAAATCGCCTGCGGCAACTCATCGACAAGCTTCCAGCCCGGCAGCAGGAAGTTATCTTTCTCAAATTTTACAAGGGTCTATCGAACGAAACCATTGCCCAGATGATGGATGTAGAGCGCCAAACCGTCGCCAATTTCCTGTATCGGGCTTTGGGAACCATGAAATCAACCCTACGCACGCAGGCGTTTGCCTAAATGATTGAATTGTCGTTTTTTGCGCCAGCCTTTATTCAATCATTCAACAATTCTTTCATTCAATCATCAACTACTCTCCACGTCGGATTTGTGTAAAACAATCTCTTATTTGTGTATTTATCGTCGCTGGTTTAAATCCTATTTTTGCTCCCGATTAGTCAATACGTATTTCGTACCTGACCGATAGCTTTTTACGACTATATTGTTGATTAGCTGTTCGTCAACCACTTATCCGGGAGTTTATGCGACGAATACCGCCGATACCGTTTACTTACCCCTATCTAGTACTGCTGGCAAGCCTGCTTGGCTGTTGTGCTGTCGGTTTCCTGCAAAGCTGTAGCCATGTCGACAAACCTGTAGCCATTCTCCAATTGGCTGATAAGCTACCCGAAACCGTCGATTATAACCTGCACGTTAAGCCGATTCTGTCTGACAAATGCTTCTTTTGCCATGGCCCCGACAAGAATAGTCAGAAAGCTGGGCTGGAACTAGCCACCCGCGAAGGGGCATTGGCGGCTTTGAAAAAAACGAACGGTAAACATGCCATCGTTCCGGGCAATCTGGCGAACAGTGAAGTCTATCACCGGATCATCACGACCGACGAACACGAGATGATGCCGCCCAAAGCCTCGAACCGGGTTCTGTCGGATTACGAAAAAGCAATTCTCGTTAAGTGGATCGAACAGGGGGCCGAATACAAACCCCACTGGGCGCTGATCAAACCCAAACAGTCGGAGTTGCCGACCGTTTCCAATACCCGCTGGCCTAAAAACCCGATTGACTATTTCATCTTGCACAAACTGGACGAAAAGGGACTGAAACCTTCGCCCGAAGCCGACAAGGAAACGCTGCTCCGCCGGGTAACCCTCGACTTAACCGGATTACCTCCTACGCTCAATGAAATCGACGCGTTTCTGGCCGATCATTCGCCTAATGCCTATGAGAAAGTAGTCGATCGGTTACTACAATCGCCCCACTATGGCGAGAAAATGGCCGTCGACTGGCTCGATCTGGCTCGCTATGCCGATACGCACGGCTACACCGTTGATCGTTACCGACCCATGTGGCCCTGGCGCGACTGGGTGATTCAGGCATTCAACCGTAATCAGCCATTCAGCCAGTTTCTGACCTGGCAACTGGCTGGCGACTTGCTTCCCCATCGCAACAACGACCCGACCTCCCACGAACAACGGCTGGCTACGGCCTTCAACCGCAATCATTCGCAGAACATGGAGGGGGGGATTATCAACGAAGAATTCCGGGTCGAATACGTTGCCGACCGAACCAACACACTCGGCACGGCCATGCTGGGCCTTACCGTCGAATGCGCCCGCTGCCATGACCATAAGTTCGACCCCATTTCGCAGAAAGATTATTATAGTCTGTTCGCCTTTTTTAACAACGTCGATGAGATCGGGCAAATCTCCTGGGACGATGCCATGCCCGTGCCAACCATGCTCCTCTCCGACAAAAAACAGGATAGTTTGCTGGCCTTCATCGATACTCGCATCAAAACGGGCGAACAGTCGTTAAACAAAATTATATCGACCGAAAAACGGAGCCTTGCAAAGTGGAAAGCTGCTAATCATAATACCGTGACATTCGACCCAAAGAAAGGTTTACAGGCCCGGTTTACATTCGACAAGCTGGTTAATGGCCAGTTTGTCAGCGAGGTATCGCCTGTCGATAAAGGCACCGTCGTCGATCCGGTACTGGCAGCCGGAAAGTTCGGGCAGGCATTCCAATCCAATGGCGATGACATTTTGAATTTAGGTAAAGTAGGCATCTTTAACCGTGCACAACCTTTCTCCATTGGCGTCTGGGTCAACATTCCGAACGGATTGAATAAAGGGGTCATTCTGCACAAAGGTCAGGGCGATATTCTCTACAATTTCCGAGGGTATTTCCTGAATATACGCGATGGGAAAGCCGAACTTCGGATGGCGCACACCTGGCCGTATAACAGCATCAATCGGGTAAGCCAGCAACCCCTCCCCAAACAAAAATGGGTTCATCTCACCATGACCTACGATGGATCGAGTAAAGCCAATGGGTTGAAGCTGTATCTGGATGGCCGGGAAATGCCCATGACCACCGAACGGGACAACCTGTATAAAGACATTACGTTTGCCCGATCGCTGAGCAAGGATCAACCCGGTTTGCAGGTAGGAGCCGACATGCGAGGTACGGGCATCAAAAACGGGCTGGTCGATGAATTAGTCGTCTACAACCGTGAGCTGACGGCCCCGGAAGTTACCCTACTGGCTCAATCGTCGGGTAGTAGCTCACCCATCTCTACCACCGTATCGGAACCTAACGCGTTGCTAACCTATTACCTGACAAACGTATCGGTTCCATATCAGCAACAGCGGGAAGCCCTCCAGCAGCTACGCACCGAGCGTAATCGGCAGGTCGAAGCTGTTCCTGAGCTGATGGTGATGGAAGAAATGAAAACGCCCCGCCCGACATACCTCCTCAAACGCGGGGTATACGACGCCCACGGCGAACGCGTTCGACCCGATGTGCCAGCCAGTATCTTACCGTTTCCAGCCAATTTCCCGCGCAATCGACTCGGTCTGGCCCAATGGCTGCTGCACCCCGACAATCCGCTGACGGCCCGTGTAGTGGTCAACCGCTATTGGCAAACCTATTTTGGTACAGGTCTACAAAAATCATCCAACAATTTTGGCAATCAGGGTGGGCTTCCCTCCCACCCTGAACTCCTCGACTGGCTGGCGATTAACTTCCGGGAATCCAACTGGAACATGAAAGCCATGCAAAAGCTGATTGTCATGTCAGCTACCTATCGACAATCATCACGCGCAACGAAGGAAAGCCTCCGGCAAGACCCGGAAAACGTCTGGCTGTCGCGTGGCCCAATGTCGCGTTTAACGGCTGAGATGGTTCGCGACAACGCGCTGGCCGCCAGTGGGTTGCTATCCGCTAAAATTGGTGGCCCCAGCGTAAAACCTTACCAGCCCGAAGGGCTATGGGCCGTCAACAACACCACCTATGAGCAGGACAAGGGCGAAAGTTTGTATCGACGAAGTTTGTATACGTTCTGGCGCCGGACGAACCCGCCCCCGTCGATGAATACCTTCGATGCGCCCTCCCGTAGCTATTGTGTCGTCCAGCGACAGAAAACCAGTACACCCCTGCAAGCACTGGTTTTACTCAATGATCCGCAGTTTGTCGAAGCCGCTAAAGTCGTTGCCGAACGTTCATTTACACGTTCCACAACTCGCTCAGAACGACTTACAAACCTGTTCCGTCTGTTAACAAGCCGTAAACCGATTCCGAACGAAATGGCTATTCTGAACCGATTGTATGAGCAGGAATACCAGAAATTCAAAAAAAATCCGGCCAAAATGAACGGCTGGTTGCAGGCAGGCGAATACAAGCTGACAGAAAATACGGATAAACCTGCGCTGGCTGCGGGGGCCGTCGTTGCCAGCACGGTTATGAACTCAGAGGCATTTATTACCAAACATTAACTAGGTTGTCATTGAATGACAACTTAATGACGATGAACGATAAACGCATACAAAGTCTGGCCGATACGTTTACCCGGCGGTCATTTTTGACAAAGGCGGGTATTGGCCTGGGGTCGCTGGCATTAGGGTCTTTGCTGCCCGGAAATCTGTTTTCGACTCCGTCGCCAACGTCGTCCGTTCCGCTTGTTCCGCACCGGTCTCCCAAAGCCAAACGGATTGTGTACCTGTGTCAAAGCGGTGGTCCGTCCCAGCTCGAACTGTTCGACTACAAGCCGTATCTGGAAAAGAT
Organism: Spirosoma aerolatum; assembly: GCF_002056795.1. Taxonomy (NCBI): domain Bacteria; kingdom Pseudomonadati; phylum Bacteroidota; class Cytophagia; order Cytophagales; family Cytophagaceae; genus Spirosoma; species Spirosoma aerolatum. The sequence continues at coordinate 5,284,332 of NZ_CP020104.1, forward strand.
GCACGGCAAAGACCTGCCCGAATCGGTCCGCAAAGGGCAGCGCCTGACGAGTATGAGTGCTCAGCAATCCTCGTTACCGCTGGTTCGCTCCCCCTATGCCTTTGCCCAGCACGGCCAGAGTGGTGCCTGGGTGAGTGAGTTAATGCCTCACACCAGCCGGGTGACCGACGATCTGTGTTTTATCAAGTCGATGTTTACCGAACAGATCAATCATGACCCGGCACTGACATTCTTCCAGACTGGTAACCAACTGGCCGGTCGGCCCAGCATTGGCTCCTGGATTAGTTATGGCCTGGGGTCCGCCAACGAGAACTTACCCGCCTTCATCGTACTGGTTTCGAAAAATGCCCCGCAGGATCAGCCCCTCTATGCCCGGCTTTGGGGCAATGGCTTTCTACCGTCCAAACATCAGGGGGTGCAATTTCGATCCGGTGCCGATCCGGTATTGTATCTGAACAATCCATCGGGATACACTACGGCCGACCGACGCTATATGCTCGATGCACTCAAAGACCTCAACCAGGTACAGGAAGAACTCTACGGCGACCCGGAAGTAGCCAACCACATTGCTCAGTACGAAATGGCCTTTCGGATGCAAACGTCCGTACCAGAAGTCAACGACTTATCCGACGAACCCGATTGGGTATTTGACCTATATGGTCCTGAAGCCCGTAATCCAGGAACGTTTGCCGCGAATTGCCTCATGGCCCGTCGATTGCTGGAGCGGGATGTCAAGTTTGTGCAACTCTATCACCAGGGTTGGGACCAACATGGCGACTTACCCAAGGGAATCCGTCGTCAGTGTCAGGCAACCGACCAGCCTTCGGCCGCGTTGGTTCAGGATTTGAAACAACGGGGATTGCTCGATGATACCATCGTTGTGTGGGGTGGTGAATTTGGACGTACCAACTATTCACAGGGGAAACTGACAAAGGACAATTACGGTCGCGATCACCATCCGCGCTGTTTCACCGTCTGGATGGCAGGTGGCGGTGTAAAACCGGGAATTACCTATGGCGAAACGGATGAATTCGGGTACAACATTGCCCATAACCCCGTGCATGTACATGATTTCCAGGCAACGCTGCTCCACCTGATGGGCATCGACCACGAAAAACTAACCTACGAATTCCAGGGCCGTCGCTTCCGTCTGACCGATGTTGAAGGCAAAATTGTGAAAGGAATTTTAGCGTAATCAACCATCACCCTTACCCTTATTTTGACCAATGAATCAGCCTCAAACCCGCCGAACGTTTCTTAAACAGTCAACAGCAGCCGTTGCTAGCTCGATGGTAATCAATCTTATTGGTTACGCCCGAAATCCAGACAGTGATGTGATTGGTCATGGTGCGTATCGTTACCGCGTCAATAAGGAATGGGGCATACTCGACCCAGCCAAAACGCCTGTGTTTAACTGCCATGAAATGGTCAAAGACTCGAAAGGGCGGCTGATTATGATCAACGATGAGGTCAAAAACAACATTCTGGTCTACGATAAATCGGGAAAATTGCTCGATTCGTGGGGTACTCGCTACCCCGGTGGACATGGCCTCACGCTAGCCAGCGAAGGGGGCGAAGACGTCCTGTTCATTACGGACTGTGGCTATTTCTTTGGGCGCGACAACAAATGGCACGCACAATCGGGTGGCATTTTCAAGACAACCCTTGATGGCAGCCTGCTCTTCAGCATTGGTCACCCGTCGACCATTGGCATCTACAAACCCGATCAGAAATTCATGCCGACCGAAGTTGCCGTTGCGCCCAACGGTGATTTCTACGTGGCCGATGGCTATGGTTCCGACTACATCATTCAATACAATCATCAGGGCCAATACATCCGCCATTTTGGAGGCCATAACAACGCCAATCCCGATCATAACCTCAACAACGCCCACGGAGTAGCGGTTGATCTACGACAACCCAATAACCCCAAACTCATCTGTACCTCGCGGGAAGACAACGCCTTCAAATTCTTCACCCTCGACGGAAAATACCTCGAAACCGTTCAACTTCCCGGAGCGTATGTTTGTCGGCCTGTAATTAATGGAGAGAACATTTACGCGGGTGTATGCTGGTCGAAATCACGGGAAACAGGCAAGCGATTCGACAATTCAGGCTTTGTGACCATTCTGGACAAGAACAATCGAGTGGTGTCAAATCCGGGCGGAACACAACCTGAATACAAAAACGGAGCGCTCCAGCAACTCTATCAGGACGGCAACACGTTCTACCACGGCCACGACGTGTGCGTTGATGAAGACCATAATCTATACGTCTGCCAGTGGAACGCCAAACGAACCTATCCCATCAAGCTGGAGCGCGTGTAATTTTTTTCGACAGGATTAACAAGATTAAACAGGTTTGGGTTTTAACCTATTGAAATCCTGTCGAAAAAAATTAGTCCAGTGCCTATTGAGCCTCAATTTGAGCAAAAACAGGAAGAGTCTTGAGGTAAGTCATTTCTGGAGCAGGCCGGTTGGTTGACCTTTGAGTCAATTAAACCATTGCACTATGAAACACAGAGAGCCTGTTTCGAACATTATGACCCGCACGGTATTCACCGTCAACCTCAACGATGACCTCCACCAGGTTATTGACCTCATCAATCACCACAAAATCAGACATGTGCCTGTTATCGACGCCAATGAAATCGTTGGCATGATCAGCAAAACGGACGTCAACCGATTGACGTTCAGTTCGCTGTTCGAAGGCCAGGAAGATGCCGACGAAGCCGTTTTACAGATACTCACGATTGACCAGGTAATGACCCATAAGCCCCGGACGATTCCCGTCGGTATGACTATTCGGGAAGTAGCCGAAGTGTTTGCCGAAGAAGAATTCCATGCCCTGCCCGTTGTCGACGACGAGAATAAACTGGTTGGTATTGTGACAACTACCGATTTGATTCAGTACCTGCTCGATCAGTACTAGTCCAATTCCTGCTTAACGAGTAGTGATGTCAGTGATACATAACCGGCATCACTACCAGCGTTGTTGTCTGGAACTATACCCTATTCGTCCTATCAGGATTTGCGTAATAGACAGTTAAACAGCCTGATTGACCATGATGCATGGTGAATTTGTAGCCTGCATACTCCTGATTTTACGAGCATTACCAGAAAAGACCATAGCGGATGGTGACCAGAGAAGGCGTAGATAAAGTATAAGATCCTCTGTGATGGATCAAGGGCGAAATGGGTATTGTTGCATCTATATCCAGATACTTATTCACTCCTAATTGGAGTTGGCTACCAACCTGAAAATACCCATATTGTAAAAAATAGAAGGACTCATTTACTTCTCCTTCATTCACAATATGATCCAGCATTTGACCTCTTGAGTATTTCATCAAGTCATATCGTATTCGATATCCCTGGTTGTATTGTGCATTTGCAAACAGAACATTGTGTGTTTGGAAAGCCACGTAATGGCTAAAGAAGCTATGCCGGTCGGCTCGTTGACGCATGTGCCTTCCTACTGAAAAATAATATCGCACACCAAGAGGCATTTCAACGGTGTATAGCTGGATTCCCTTCTGAAAGCTATAATTCGTCTCCAACCTCCCAACCAAAGCGAATCCACTCTTCATTTTCTGTTCCATACCTACCTGCAAACCCGCCGTTAGCCAGGTGGGAGCAAAGGAACTTTGTCGAAATAAAGGCAATGTCAATCCTGCCTTGATAAGCCGGGTTCGGTTTGGCACGGGTGATGCAAGGGTGTCTGTTGGCTCCTTGCCTGAATCGAAAACTCGGTTAGGCTCTGACAAACTAGTCTGTGCGCCTGCGCTGGAACAAAAGAGCCATAGAACGGTAAATAGATGTTTCACACAGATCACACATTTAATTGAATCGATAGACTAACCCCACCTGCAAATTACGGTTATAGAAGTCATGACGGTAGCCAGCCGTACTGGCTTGGCCAAACGTTAAAAAATCATATTGGGTAAACGAGCGGAAATAACTAAGCTCAACTCCCAGGTTCCGAAAAGAATACAAGAGCCGAACGGTCGCACCCACTTCAACGGGGTAACTATTTCGACCAATTTCATCATGCTTCGCCAGCATTATATTCAATTCAGGACCAGCATACACGGTTAACTGCCTCATAAGCTGTAGACCGAACTGGGGTGTAAATCCGGCATAGTAATACTTGGCCTGGATACCCACATTCCCGCTTGTATTCAAAACCCGCACCCCCTTCATCTGAACGTTTGCATCCAGCCTATACACTAGATCAGACTGCAGGTTTTTCTGAAAAAATCCTCCTATATAGAATCCGGCAAATGGCCGCATACCAGCCAATGGCCCAATATTATAAGCTCGAACAGCCGTATGCGAATAATTAACTCCCACCCGTAAGCCGACAAAACGTCTTGTGTCCGGCTGGTATTTGTAGAAATCAGTACCGCTCTGGGCAAATCCATCCCAGGACAGTACGATAAGTATGACACTCAGATAACCTTTCATCAACGTAGGCAGGAAAGTACATACACTTCGTTTAGCCCTTGAGGCCCCTTACAGGAATACGGAAAAATAGCCTTGCTTTCCTTGCTGAGTGCCCATAAATAGCAGTCGTTCATTACCAAGCCAGCGGGGGGCGTAATCGGCCGATGGAATCAGGCCGGGTAACATATTGATCTGGCGCACTTTGCCAGTTGACAAATCCCGAACCCATAGACTATAGACAGTAGCCGACGGACTGGTTCGCGTACTTAGAAAAGCTAGCCGTTTACCATCGGGCGAAAACGACGGCGTTGTATCGACCCAGCCGGGTTGCGCGTCAAAAAATTTCACCTCGCCACCCCCATCGGGAGAGTACAAGGAAATAACACCCCGCCACTGTTGGCTATTTCCCCCGCTCCGACCGCGTGAAACGGCGATAAACTGACCATCCGGCGACCAGTCTATGTTGGTTTGCCGAATATAGGTTGATGCACTGATGGGCAACGCAGGTGTCAATGGAATTGCTGCACCACCCGATGCCGCTAGTTTCCAAAGGCGGGATTCTTCATTGGAAACGGTGGAAAACGCCAGCCACTTACCATCCGGCGACCAGTCTATTCCCTGTATCCAGGCGGCATCCGGCACAGGCAAGGTTCGCGTTTGTTCGGATGCAATATCGTAGATAATAAGTCCATTTTCTGCTCTGGAAGGATAGGCAAGCTGTCCGCCATCTCGCGAAAATGACGCTTTCGCTCCCTGCTGGGTTACCAGCTTTGTTGAAACAGGCTGTTCGTTCTGTAAGTTAACTACATACAGCGGATTAATGTACTGTCCTGCACCCTGCTCAATTGATAACGAGTACGTAGCCTTCTTACCATCCGCTGTCACATCCCCTCCCATAACAGTTGTTGAACTTCCAAATCCGGGATAGTAAAGCGACTGCGATAGGAATCCGTTTGTGACCATAACCACATTGGAGTTCACCGGAGGGGCACTTTTGTTGTTCGATATAATCCGGGCAACCAGTTGCTCACCAGCCGAAGCTACTGGAATACGAATTGATTTTTGGTCAGCGCTTAGGGTCTGATACGTGCGAAACGGCCCTAACTCGCCGGAGGCAATCTGTACGTCATAGGTTTCAGCTTCGACATCCGCAATATCGGGGCAGGGTGCCGTAATGCAAATGATACGAACTTCCTGCCAACTGAGTGTATAGTCAGTGCCACTTACAGCAATCTGCAGGTTAACTGGTCTTACCCGTTTAGTTGGATCAACCGCAACGTCCTCATTCTCCCTACAGGAGCTCAGACACGCAAATACAATCGACCAGAGCAGTAAACGCTTCATCATAAGACCAGTAGTTTTACGTTTTAAAGACCCCAGTCAGTGCTAAAAGGTTGGGATACTACTTATCTAATAATCAATAACTAACTTGTTGATCTTCAGCCATCGCCCTGCCAGTGGAAACGTCAGGGCAGAATCACATCGTTTACTCGGCCCGTCGGTGTCACCTTCAGATCCTGTATTTTTCCATCTACGATTTTGCCTTCCACCGTCGTATTATAAGGTGCGTGCAGTTTGAAGGTTGCGTTCCAGGTTTTGGGCCAGGCAGGTAGCAGTCGAATCGTTCGGCCATCGGTTTGCATCAGCATTTCCTGTAGGCCAATCATGCCCGAACCACCCCAGTTATGGTCGGGTGTCCAGTCGAAGCCGGGCCCCCAGAACGTCGGAAACCGATGTGAGCCATTTTTGAATTTGAGGGTTGTTAACCGGGCTGCTTCGTCGGTAAGGCCAAGCCGGGCCGCAAAAATATTATGTTGTCGCCAGCCGACATGGCTCCGGTATTTCACCACCAGCGTATCGTATGTCCAGGTATTAACAGCTACATCCAGACCGGGTTTGCCGATCCCATACAGCCCCCACGGAAACACCGGATACAATTGGGGGGCTTCCGAATTCTGGATTCGGGCCCAGGCCTGCGCGGGAGCCAGCGTTTTATGGCCGTTGTACTCACCAAACGGCAGGGGTGGAATCCGTTTGCGCATGGTTGCCCATTTCTCCCGGATTTTTGGGTTCAGATACCGTTCGGGCAGTTCCAGCATCCGGTCCAGAATAACTGTCAAGGCGGAAATCACAGTGGTCGAATTGTAGGTCATCTTGTAGGTTTCGGCCGCCGAACTGGGGTAGAAAATATACTGCCCCTGCCCATCGAAGGATTTACTGCCCCGCTGTTTGGCCAAAAACTGATAATGTTCGTCATAAAACGTCAGGCAGCTTTCAATCAAGGGGATGTATTCACTAATGTCGCGACCTTCGTATCGTTCTGTATCCAGCATCATCAGGCAGAATTCAAATACGGTTTCCCATTCGTATTCGAGCCAGGCATTGTACTCCACACCGGGATCATAACCTTCAGGACGTTTTAGCCCATATTCCATGATGTTAGGGAGGCCAAAATTTTCGATCTGCTCCGTAAAACAGGCTCCATCATGCCCCCAGTAGACCCTACTCCGCAACTCGGCATTCCGCAGCGAACGCAGATAAAAGTCGAACTGGGGTTTGAGCATATCAAAATCACCACTTTTGACGAATGGGAAATACACCAGCCGCTGGTTCTGTGCGGTCATGGTACCCCCACCCCAGAGCCGGAAATCGGGAGAGAAAGCATATTTTGTATCGGCAAACTCCGGGTCGAAGGTGAACAGGCCCCCGTTGAACTTCGTCGGCCATTTGCCGTAGGCATTACAGCCCAATTGATAGCGGAATAGCTGATAGTTTCGGGAAATGGCTGCTACGGCGGTGTCTTTACTGTCAATGGCGATGTAGCTACGGTTCCAGAATTGCCCCCACCAGGCCACACTTTTCTGCCGAGCCGTTTTGCGGTTCTGTACTGCCTGCTGAACGATAGTCGCCAATTCGGCTTTCCAGGCATCAAGCGTGGGCGATTGTGACCCGTTGAGAAAAATCTCGATCGGCTGCGAACGGATCGGTTTCTGACTGGCTATCGACCATGCCTTGTATCGGGTGCTAACATATAGACCGGAATCGGTTCCAACGGGTTTCATACCAGCGCCCCGCATCATGCCCCCGAACGTATTGTTTATGAGTGGGTTGAACAGACTATCTTTTACAGAAGCCATCCCTTCCATCCGCACGGTATAGTCAAAAACCGATTCGACGTCGCTGCGATTACGGTGGTAAAACAGAATATCATTGCCCTGAAAATCAATCACATCTTTTCGGGTAATCACATCAAATTTCGGGGGTACTTTGTACGAATTTGCCCGGTACTCCGTACCCTGTACCCAATGATCGACATACCGCCAGGATTCATAAGAAGCCGTCACGCTAATGGGTTTGGCACTCTGCACATCCACATGCACTACGGGCCTGAAGACATCGACCCAGAGCGATACCTGTGTATTCGCTCCACTAATGGTTACGCCCCCTTCGCCCAGGTGTAACTCCTGCCGGAAATCGGACCCCTGAAATGGATTAGACGAAAGTTTCAGCCGAACCCGGCCCAGCTTAAGCATGGCGTTGTTCTCATCGAACGTACCACTCTGGGCCAGGTAAAAAAGCACATCGCCTTTTTCGACCCATACGTTCAGACCAATATCGCCCCCACCGCAAGGCATCGATTCCGACGAGTTTCGGCTCTGACTAGTCCAGACAACATTATAGGCCTTGATCGACGGGGACTGGGCAAAACCCGAGTGAACCAGTAGGCATATAATCAGAAAGCACAAGTGGGTATACTTCATAAGAATAGAACGCCGATTTTATGATTGGTATGATCAATTAGGATTTCAAAAGATCATACCAATCATAGCGATCCTAAAAATCCGTGTTCTATCCCGATTAGTAAATTCACAATAACGGCTTTCTTTTGTCGAAATCCGACTTTGTCTTTTCCAACAACTCATGTTCGACGTCATTAAAAGTCTCCGACTAAGCTTATTACACATGGGATTCATACAGCTTGACTCGCGCTGGCAATACGACCATGTGATCAGCCCATTTTCGCGGTTATACCTGATTACCAACGGCGAAGGCTGGGTTTGGCATAACGGGCAAAAGTTCATATTAAAACCCGGTTATCTTTACCTAATACCCAGTTTTACCTATAGCCGCTACCACTGCGATCAGTTTCTGGAGCAATATTATATCAGTTTTTTCGACGAAATGCCTGAGGGGCTGTCTATTTACGACCTTACCTCTACACTATATGAAGTAAAAGCAGAGCCTGTCGATTATAGCCTGATGGAACGCCTTCTGGCCCAAAATCCCGGTCGGACAATCCAGCAGCCTAATCCGAAAGAATATGATAACCGACCTGAAGTACTTAGTTTTAACCAGCCCAAACCGAGCCAGTCGCTGAGTCAGTTTGTCGAAACGAATGGTATATTATTGCAACTTTTTTCCCGCTTTCTGGGGGCTGAGAACAATGATGACCGACAACGAGCGAAAGGTATACATCAACTGGCGTCGGTACTACAATACATCGACAGTCATTTACACGATAAGCTCACGGTTGAACAACTAGCGACCAAAGTCCATCTTAATGTCGACTATTTTTCACGACTATTTTTAACTATTGTAGGCATTCGTCCGACGGATTACATCATCAATAAGCGCCTGGAACGAGCCCAGCTCCTGATGACAACGTCATCAATGGCGTTAAAAGCGGTAGCCGAATCTGTTGGTATTCCCAGCATTTATTACTTCTCCCGGCTCTTCAAACGCCGATTCGGTATACCACCCGGACAGTACCGCGAAACGGCCTGGACGATGTAACTATTTTTCAGCTTGGCCTACCTGATTACGAGCCTAATACTCGAATATACGGCTGGTCTGTTGAGTCGATGTTAACCTTACGCGGTATTTATGGTTAATTAAGCATTGAAACTATCAACTCAACAGCGATGAAAACACTTGTTACGACAGCAACACTGCTTGTTGCCTTTACACTGACCGTTCAGGCTCAGAGTAGATCCGATTCGACGGGCAGGGATAAACCCATTTTATCGGAGGAGACCCGACAGAACATCAACCAGAAAAGTAACCAGGCGGCCGAAAAATTTGAGGAAACACTCGACCAATCGATTTCGTATCAGCAACGCAATCAGCTTAGCTGGTTTCAACCGGGCAACTTGTTTTTGGGCGGTAGCCTCGGAATGGGTGCAGCCAATGGGCAGGCATATTTGGCGTTGAATACACGAGTCGGCTATTTCTTTCAGCCTGGCTTTGCAGCTGGTCTACGCTTCGACACCGATCGATTAGTAGGTAATAAATACAACTCCCGTCAAATCGGCGCTTTTGCCCGATACTATCCATTTAGGACCCGCATAAGCAGTTTTCTGGGTGCCAGCCTGAACAGTGGTCGGGAATTTTCGGACAACCTGCCTCCTGAAGCAAAGGCCAAGTATACCAGCGTAGGGCTGGAAGTTGGGGTGATGGCCTGGATTCTGCATCGCCTGGGCGCTGAACTCTCCTACGAAAGCAATTTTTATAACAAACTCGATCCAACCGTCAGTCGAGGTAAGGGTAATCGAATCAAACTAGGTGTAAATTATTATTTCGGCCAGATAAGCAATCGAGGTGTGAAGCTGACCCGATAACTCAGGTAGGCTAATGAAGGGAAGCACCTATTGCACCATTGGCACACAAAAACAAGATTTTTTAGTCATCCGTGTTTACGATCCTATTAATTAGCTAACGGCCACTGAGATTAACTTTCTCGATCATTTAAACAATACACAACAACGTTATGAAAAGGAACATACTAACCGTAGCAGCGATTTTGGCTGCTGTCGTGGGCTTATCATCCTGCGCTGCCACAGAGCGCTGGGTTTACGGCAATTCAAGTAATAGTCGGCAGGACATTGCGCCCCAACGCACAACGAGTACAATGCGCGATCGACAGTCGGATCGTGATCGCGACGAAACGATATTTAGCAGCCGTCGTAATCGCGATGATCGTCGTTCATCCGACGACGATTACAACGATCAGTATACGGGTACGTATCGCAACCCATACCGCTCTGGTAACGATCGTTACGACCGATCGGATCGGCGGTCAGATAATCGCAGCTACATGAACTCCTACCGCGATTATGATGATCGGGATTATGACGACCGCGATTATAACCGTCGGGATTACAATAGCCGGGATTCGTATACTGACCGATCCTATAATCGGCGGGATGGTTCGTATGCTCGGCAATCGGACGATCGTCGATACGACGACCGGGACAGGGACTCCTACAATGGCCGTTCTGACTATGATCGTAACCGGAATGACTCCTACAATAATCGCTCGGATAACTACCGGGATCAGCGCGATAACGGGAATACTTATAACGACCGTCGATACGATGACCGCAATTCGTCGGATAACCGGATGCGTTATAATGATCGGGACAATGATAACGACCGATCCAATACTGACGACCGTGATCGCCAGTACAATGACCGCCGACGCGATAACGGCAATCGGGATTCGTATTCAATGAACGACAATCGTCGGAATATGGATCGAAATAACAACGATGACCGGAATGATAATCAGCAGATGAATTCGTCGCCCAATCGGCAACGCTCCGATGATATGGATAACCGGGGAAACTCCGACAACCGAGGCAATGATTCGGATATGAACCGCTCAAACAATATGAGTGGGGGACGCTCATCTGATTTCATGCGTGACCGGCCTATGAACCGCGATCAGCGCGACCTGATGGACCGTATAGCGGAGCAGATGGATAAGCTTGATCAGAAAATTGATGAGGCAAAGACCGATGTGAAAAATGAAAGCCGCCGGGAACGCAATAAGCGAGAAGAGCGTGTACGCGATCTGGAAGATAAACGGAGTCGGTTGTCGTATGCCTACTATAAAGTGCAGCGGTCGAGCGACGATGAATTCGACAAGCTAAAAAAAGAGACCAACAAGCTCGTCGATGATGTAACGGACGCACTTAGTGACAAAAAGTAATCTCGAATTCGATTCCATCAAAAAGGGGCAGCTCATTGTAAGCTACCCCTTTTTGATATAGAGACTGTTAACCTATTGACTGGCCGGGGCTTTTGTCATTCTTATACACTTTCTATCGGTAAATCCGTTAAAATTTAACCCCCAGGTTAACGCCCAGTATCCGCCGTTGGCTATTGCCGCTGCTCAACACATCAGCAAAACCATGATGGTATACAAAGCTTAACATGATTGGTCCCGCATCGAAGCCAAGGTTCACCAGCCCGTTGATAGTAGCCGCCTGAAAATCAGCGTTGCCGAGGTTGAAATCATTTTTGTCGGTACTCAGTGGTGTAGCATATTCAGCCCCAATTGCCAGCCGAACGGCCGACACTCCCCGATCCGACTGCGCCAGTTTAACACCAATGTAGGCAGGAACATGCAGATAACGCTGATCAATATTGGCCGTAATATCACTCACACTGCCAACCTGCCCATCACCGGCCCGATAAAACTCAGAGCTTGATGTCAGGTATTCGGCACCAATCTGCCCGTATACACGACCACCACCCCGCACAAAAAAGCCTAACTGATACCCTAGTCGCCCAGTCAGTTTTTTGTTGTTCACGCTTTCACCTTCAAAACGGGTCGAGTTGGCCCCGCCGTAAATACCAAACGTAAAATGCTTGTATTTCTCCCGACGCTCCTGACGTTCGGTTGCTTCCTGATTGCGCATGCCATCTTCAAACCCCTCGTCATATGCCTTGCTCAAATCCTCCTCACTGAACCGTCGATTGTCGTCATAGCGATCCTCATATCGGTTTTCATACCGGGGATATTCCTCATTACGGCGATTGTAGTCTCTACGCTCATCAATCACCCGTTCGCGTTCTCGATCACTTTGCCGATCATACCGACGTTGGTCCCGCATACGATCCGAACGGTCATTATACCGATCATCGTACGAGTTGTACTGCTGCCCCAAAGCAAGGGTCGCACTACAGAGACTCGCCAAAATAAAACCTGTTTTTGAAAAAGTATTCATAAAAAATAGCGTTGAGTATACCATTTACAACCCCCAGTTAAAGGGAATGTTTGACAGATAGATCTGAAAACGGCCGTCCACTTGTATCAGGATACGTGCGTAAGCTACTTTACCAGAGTTGCGGACCATTTAAGCAGATTACCAGATTTGTATATTATATTTTTGTTATATACCATACAACTATATTAGTCTGTCTATTATTTTTACACCCGATACCCCTGCCAGTTTACAACATACCCATGAACTATTTAGGGATTCAATAGGTAACTGATCCTTATACGGCTCCCTATTGAATCCCTTTCCTTTTTTTAGTCAGACCAGCCAGTTGGCTACAGATTATCAACTATATTCAACTAGGTAGCCCAGATACCTTAACCCTGGGCGAGTCGAACGCGTTAAACTAGCCGGATAAGTAGCCTTAAAAAAAAGTTAACAGCCGTTCGCTGGTCAAAATAGTTAAACACACACGGACTACCATATCGCTTCACCACCAGGCGTATATCTCATGGAGCAGCCCATTAAACCCCATCGGGCCGAGCGGGGACAAAAAACAACACGCATCGGCATCGCTGTCAGCATTGTTTTGCTGGTGATCAAAGGAACGGCCGGATGGCTGGGTCATTCCTATGCCCTCATTGCCGATGCCATCGAATCAGGAACCGATGTGATCACGTCCACCTTTGTCTGGTTTGGGCTACGGGTTGCCGCCCGTAAACCCGACGAAAATCACCCCTATGGGCACGGGAAAGCGGAACCACTGGCCGCTATTGTGGTGTCGATGGCCCTGCTGGGCGCGGCTATTTTTATTGCTTTCGAAAGTATTCATAACATCCAGGTGCCGCACGAGGTCCCGGCTCCGTTTACGCTGGTGGTTCTGGCGGGGGTCGTTATTGTGAAAGAAGTGCTGTTCCGGCGCATCGTTCAGGTGGGCACCGAAACCGAAAGCAGTGCGGTAAAAGCCGATGCCTGGCACCACCGCAGCGACGCCATTACGTCGTTGACCGCTTTTGTGGGCATCAGCATTGCCCTGATTGGTGGACCAGGCTATGAAAGTGCCGACGATTGGGCGGCTCTGCTGGCCTCAGGATTTATTGTTTTTAACGCCTACCACATTTTCCGACCGTCGTTTGGCGAAATCATGGATGAATCCCCGGCTGGCGACTGGAAAGCTGAAATCGAAGCTATCGCGCTAACGGTTCCGAATGTGAAACGGGTCGAAAAATGTATTGTCCGGAAAACGGGGTTTGAGTATTTCGTGGATATGCACGTACAGGTTCCAGCCCATCTGACCGTGAAGCAGGGTCACGACATTGCTCATGCCGTGAAGCGGACTATTATGGCCGAAAAACCCGCTGTATATGACGTATTGATTCACATCGAACCCCATTAGCAGGCTTTTATGAACATGTTTGCCTGGCAAGCCCATAATAGCCTGCATACATTACCTGTACGGTTCAATCGAGTAGCTGTATCCGGTTCAGCCCACCTTCAACGACTCTCAGCTTACAGATGGCTTCATTGAGTAATAACTTGATCGTGTCGTAGTCGGGGTTGATGGCTTCGGTAATCAGTTGAACAATTGTTTGGTGAAGTTGCAGTACTTCGGGTCGTACTTCATCGCGGGCGATGGCGGCAATCTGCTCCAGTTCGGCATTCCGCTGCTCCAACAGGTTTTTCACGGTGCTGAGTGCCTTGTTAGAACGGCGGAGTTCCATCAGATTGACCACCTGCTTACCCAATGCTTTCAGCGCGTTAAGTTGGGATTCATTGAGTTGCTTTGGAGCATTATCGATCACGCACAACGATCCCAGCGGAAAGCCTTCATTATTTACCAGAGGAACTCCGGCATAGAAAACCACATGCGGATCACCCGTTACCAGCGGATTGTCGGAGAATCGTTCATCCTGCCGCGAATCCGGTACGATAAACACTTCGGACGGGTTCAGAATACTATGCGCGCAAAAGGAAAAGGCACGAGGAGTTTCGCGCGTGTCGAGTCCATGATTCGATTTAAACCACTGCCGTTCATCATCGACAAGGCTAATCAGAGCAATGGGTGTTTGGCAGATTTCAGACGCTAATGTCGTTATGGCATCATAGTCGGCTTCTGGCAATGTATCAAGAATGTCATAACTTTTTAACGCGTCGATCCGACTCAGTTCATCAGTGGGTAAGAGGGCACTTTGCATTCGTTCGTTGATTAGGTTCGTTTGGAAAGCAAAGCTAAAACCAACGCAGCTTTTTAGACACAAAATCAGCCATTCAAGCATCCTTTATTTACTACACGCAACAATTGCATCCTTTTTGGATACCAAAACAGAACAATAAGATACATAATCAACCTCCGGCTTTATTCCTGGCATGTTGAAAGAAGCATTTTACTCGTTCGGAGCATACGCATGGACGGCTTCCAGCAGGCGTTTCTGAATGGAACGACGCAGCCGGTCGGGCTCAAGCACGACCATCGCTTCGCCAAAGCCCAGAATTTCCTTTTCCAGCTCGAAATTGTGCTGCACATATAGCCGAATGATAATTCCCTCGCCGGTTCGTTCCAGTACTTCCTGTGAGTGATGAAGCGGCTTGGTTTCTACATATGGGGCATGCCGATGCGTAACAAACAACTTCACCCTGATTGGCCGCATATTATCGCTGACCGACACCCCGATCACATCCCGGTAATACAGTTCAGGGTCAATATGACTCACGACATAATCGACCTCTGGGGCGGGTGTTATGGCATGCATACGGTCGAGCGCGAGGTTCATGATTTGTCCTTTTCCATCCCGTACACCCACCGCAAACCAGCGGTTTTTGAACTCTTTCAGCCACCATACATGGAAGATAAACGTTTGAGGCAGCCGTGCCGAAAACGACTGATAGTCAAGACAAACCACTTGCTTCTGAATGACGGCCTGATACAGTACATCCAGAAAATGAAGCCCTTTCAGCCCCTCGTTTTTTTCGAAATCAATAACCGGAACAGACTTCTGGGCTGTCGAATACACGTAATCTTCCAGTTTCTGCACCACGTCGTTCAGGGCCGTAAAGTGCGAAAACCCTTTAAACTGTTTCAGCACCTCGACGGCCTCATTCATCCGAAGCAAATCGCCATCCGACAACGGAATATTGGTAATGCTGTATGCTGGATCGTCGTAGGTGTAGTATTTTTTATCGACGACCACAATGGGGGCAAAATAGCCTAGCTTATCGCTCCGCATCAGCTGCAAATCGGCCTGAATGGTTCGTCGGCTGATGCCTTTGTCGATGCCTTCGTACTCGTAGAGCGCTTCCGATACTTTTTCGATCAGGGCTTCCAGCGTCCATTTCCGCTGCCGATTGCGCAGGCAGGCATCCAGTGTTTTGTACCGAATCAGGGCATTCCGATTAACAGGCATGGTGATTAGTGTTGGTTGTTGGCTATTTTTTGAGAAAAATGAAAAAAATCTCTCAACTGCGCAAAAAGACTGCGCAGTTGCCCCGAATCTTTGCAACGATGGAAACATCAATACCCAAACCAGATGCGGGTTTCTGTATAGCCCCATAGTATCGCAGCCACTGGCTGATACCGATATGCTGTTGGTTATGGATGCGTTCTGTCTCTATGTGTTGGAGGTTCGAGTCCTCCCTTTGTTTTGGCAAAGTAGCTTAAGGGTAGAGCAATAGGAAATGCAGGTTCGAATCCTGCTATCAACTCTAAAGGTTGATCCATTGGTTGGGAAGACGGCCACTTCTAAAAAGGTCTCCAGGATCCATAATCAGCAAGGAGCTATCGGGTTGCTCGATCGGTTCGCCGGGTGAGTGACAGTTTAGCCAGGGCCAGCAGGCCGATACCGCGTTTGTCGGTGTACAGTGCTTTGCCGGATGCAAACGGGTCGATTTGTTAACGGATACCGTGTTACGGCACTCTCCTGAAAACACCTCGCCCCTACTCGTTCGTCGAACCTCTGTACCAACGCACTCGCCAACCGGCTTCCGCACAGGCTAAATCGATAGCTCCAGACTGATTATTCATTCATAACCATTTACAAACACCAAAAAACAATGAAAACTGTACGCATCCAGGCCTGGCAAATCGGGCTTGTGTTCAAACAGGGCGGGTATCAAAAACTGATTTCGGAAGGCACGTACTGGGCCTGGCCGAACGAGACCGTCTATGTCTACAACCGGGGAGAGCGGTTACAGAATCCCCCCTGCGATCTGGACGTGCTCTTACAGTATCCCGAGGTAGCGGCCTCACTTGATGTGATCGACGTGAACGATCATGAAATTGCCCTGCAATACGAAAAAGGGCTTTTTCAATCTATCCTGACCAAAGGCCGCTGGGCGTACTGGAAAGGTATCAAGCAGTACGACTACCTCAAAGCCGATTTAAGTCAACTCGATATTCCGACAACGATCGACCTCAAATCGCTGATGCCAGCGCCTTTGTCGGCCTATGTCCGTACATTCACGGTAGAAGCACACGAGCAAGGCGTTTTGTTTATAGACTGGACATTCGAACGAGTGCTCAAGCCGGGGGTTTATTACTGGTGGAAAAATAACACGCCCCTTCATGTACTGAAAGTGGATACGCGCCAGCAGCAAATGGAAGTGTCGGGTCAGGAGATTCTGACCAAAGACAAAGCCTCTCTACGGCTGAGTTTTTTCGTTCAGTTTCAGGTGCAGGATGTTATAAAAGCGCTGGTCGGCAACAAGGACTACGACAAGCAGTTGTATGTGGCTATTCAGTTGGCTCTGCGTGAGTACATTGGTGGCCTGACACTCGACGAACTGCTGGATAAAAAAGGGGAACTGGCACCGTTTGTGCTCGCAGCCACGGCAGGCAAAGCCGCTGATCTGGGTGTTGAGTTGCGAAACGGTGGGGTACGTGATATTATCCTGCCGGGCGATATGCGCGACATCATGAACCAAGTCCTGATGGCCGAAAAGAAAGCCCAGGCCAACAGCATCATGCGCCGGGAAGAAACCGCTTCAACGCGCAGTCTGTTGAACACGGCCAAGTTGATGGAAGACAACGAAATGCTCTGGAAATTGAAAGAGATGGAGTACGTCGAGAAAATTGCGGATAAGATCAGTTCGATTTCCGTATCGAACGACAGCTCGATGGTCGATCAATTGAAACAACTTTTCGTACGGCCAACGTAACGCGGGTGGAAACCCGCGATTTATAACTACTTAAAACAGCGCGGGTTTCCACCCGCGTTACACAATGGAAACACCAATATCAATCGATAATATTTTAACACTTGGGCCCATTCCCGAATCGTTGCATACCCCCTTTCTGCGGGTAGCCAATGGGCTGGTTCAGCGGGCCGGGTACCCAACCGAAAAGGTGATGGGATTACTGGCGCAAATGCTTCAGAATCCTAAAAAATTCGCTTACTCGAAAAACAAGGTGACGAATCTGGCAAAGGCCATCTATGACCTCAACAAACAGGGCATTGCCATTCCGTTGAGCGAAGCCGGGGCTGCGTATCTGCCTCCCGAACCCGCACCATTCACGCTGAATACGAGCGGAAACCAGACCGAGCAAACCTTCGACCTGCGTTCCGGCCCGTTACCCTATGCCATATTTGGTCGGGAGAATATTGAAGAAGGTGCCCTGAAACAAATGGAAACGGCTGCCAGTCTGCCGATTTCGGTAGCGGGTGCGCTCATGCCCGATGCGCACCAGGGGTATGGCCTGCCCATTGGTGGTGTGCTGGCAACGGATGCCAATACCGTAATTCCGTTTGCTGTTGGGGTCGATATTGCCTGCCGAATGTGCCTGTCCATCTTTGATTTACCGCCCGCTTTTTTGAAACGGGAACCGCATCTATTGAAAAAATCGCTGGTGGAACAAACTAAGTTTGGCATCGGTGGCGAAACGCGGGCGAAGTTCGATGAGTCGGTGATGGATCTGCCCGAATGGACAGCGACCAAAGTAATCCGCGACCTGAAAGACAAAGCCTACCGACAGCTCGGAAGCTCAGGAACGGGTAACCACTTCGTCGAATGGGGAATCGTAGAGGTTTACGAATCAGCCGACCCGTCGAAAACGACTGGCCTGAATCTACCTTCGGGTGAGTACCTGGCGCTGTTGTCGCACTCGGGTTCGCGTGGGTTTGGGGGTAACGTGGCAAACTATTACTCCAAACTCGCCATGCTGAAAACGAAACTACCCAAACAGGCAGCGCATCTGGCCTGGCTCGACCTGAATACCGAAGAAGGGCAGGAATATTGGATTGCGATGAACCTTGCGGGAGAATATGCGTCGGCCAACCACCACGAGATTCATAACAAGCTGGCCAAAGCCCTCGGCGAAAAACCGCTGGTGATGATCGAAAACCACCACAACTTTGCCTGGAAAGAGCAAATGCCCGATGGCCGCGAGGTGATTGTGCACCGAAAGGGGGCCACCCCCGCCGGACCGGATGTACTGGGAATCATACCTGGCTCGATGACCCAACCCGGTTTTGTGGTACGGGGGCGCGGTGATACCGACTCACTCAACTCGGCCTCGCACGGAGCCGGACGGTTGATGTCGCGGACGCAGGCGTTCAACAACATCACCAATTCGCAGTTGAAGAAAGCCCTGGAAGCGGCCGATGTGCAGTTGATCGGTGGCGACCTCGACGAAGCCCCAATGGTCTACAAAAACATCGAAACCGTCATCGACGCCCAGCGCGACCTGGTCTCTGTTCTGGCAAAGTTCACCCCGAAAATCGTCCGCATGGCCGACGCCAACCGTAAAGAAGGCCGCGAAGATTGATGAATATAGTTTCCCTTCCCGAAAGCGCGAAACTTTCGGGAAGGCTTTGTAAATCACATCTATGCCAACAAATAAGCCGGGCAACATGAGCGATAGCAACGAACGAGAAATTCCTTATGAGCGGATGTTGTTTTTTAGCGATGCCATCGTGTCTATTGCTATTTTACTATCCGCACCATATAAAAAATAGCCAACAAAGATTCATAAGTACGATACCTACCAATCCATGACAACAGACATATTTACGCTAACGATTCATATGGTGTCGAGCCTGGATGGTAGGATTGCCAAAAAGGACAATAGTGTTTCCTGGTTCGAAACTGCTGACCACTACGAAAAAGGCATTGAACTGACCGAGCAGGCTACCACCGAATTTCTGAAAACCATCGATTGCTATGTGATGGGTGCCCGCACCTATGAGCACGCACTGGAACTGTCGAAATTGTACGGCTGGCCGTATGGCGATGTGCCTACATTCGTCGTAACCAGTCGGGACCTGCCCATTGAGCGACCCAACATCGAACGCTACTCGGGCGATTTGAGCGTGCTGGTGAATGAACGGCTGAAACCAGCTTACAAAATGGTTTGGGTAGTCGGCGGGGCGGAGCTTGCCAACCAGTTCATCCGGTTGAAACTGGCCGACGAAATCCGTTTATCCATCCTACCCATTATTCTGGGCGACGGTGTTTTGTTCTTTGAGCAGTTCGGTCCAGAACAGGCATTGCATTTACGTGATGTGCGAGCCTATAAAAGCGGTATGGTTGAGCTCATCTACGAACTCAAAAAGTAAATGGCTACTTGCGCAACGGTGGTAGGGCTACTTACGGTTTTTAGCACCCCTCCCCCATTCAGCAAGCAGCCTGATCTACTTACTGCCGACGGCGCTCCCGCATGGCGCTGCGCATCTCGTCCCGCAGTGCTTCGTATTGCTTATACTGGTCTTTGGTCAGCACTTCCTTCATCTCTTTGTCTTTACTTTTCATCATGGCTTTGGCTTCGCGCATGGTCTTGAGGTTACGTCCACCCGTCTCCATCAGCGACTGAGCCTGTTTGGCATATTTCAGATTAATATCGGCTACCGATATTTCCTGTTCGGGCGATAGCGTCAATACGTCTTTCATGCGGGCCGTTTGGCGTGTGGCGCGTTCTTCAGGGATTCCGATGGGTCGTTGCTGGGCATATGACACCAACGAAAAGAGAACGAGTGAAAATACAAATACAGAACTTAACAGGTTGTTTTTCATACGAATTACTAGATTGGTTGTTTTATCTATTAGCAGACAATACAAACCTACTTAACCATGAAATCAACCGCTGAGAAACGAAGGCGAAGGCGACAGATTAACGCGTCAACCGTCCGCAAGACCTGCCGAAGGATTTTTCCTCTTTTACACACCTAGTGTTGATGCACGGCTATCTGATCCGCTTATGCATACGGTTACGTAAGTATAGGAATAAATCGTATGCCCATCCTTCATAGATTCGAATTTACCGTTTCGATAATCCTGCGAAAGCCGTAACCCGCTGCCGGACATTTTCCCGAATATTCATCCAGAACAGGTTGTAATCCAGCACATGCAGGTTTTTCATGTGCTTTAACCGATCATCGATCCCATCGGGCAAACTGACCCATAGAATAGCCGACTGGGGTTCAATACCCGCCCCAATGCTATGTGGCAACAATTCATTGAAACCCCGTAATGCCCCGGCATGCAGATCGCTGAAAGCCCATTGCGTAGCAGTTGTCCAGGCCAGTGGATTGATACAGAGCGAGTTTCCATTTTCCTCTTCTACAGGCCGGGGAATCTCCCCTTTTGCATACGACCGCCAGCCCACCACACAGCCCGTTGCCGTTGGCGAATCGCCCCAGGGCAATTGCTTAAAGGCTCGCTTCTCAATCTGGTAACCCACCACGTAGGCGCAGACCAGTTGCTGTTGCAGCGGCTTCCCATCAAAAAACTCCTGCAACAGCCGAATCGCGTGCAAACTCCCCTGGCTATGCGAGGCAATCACAATGGGCCGCCCATGGTTGTGGTGACCGAGGTAGTACAGAAACGCTTTTCTAATGTCGCCATACGCCAGATCGAAGGCAGCCTGTGCTTTGGGAGAATCCCGCACGAAAAACGCTTTCAGGCTGGCCTGTCGATACCGGGGGGCAAAAACGCGGCAGCTCCCATTAAACACCGATGCCTGATACAGAATAGGCCGTAAGTCGGTCGTACGGTTCAGCGCCGTATCGCGCAGGTCGGCATTCCAGGCCGAATTTCGTAGCTCAGCCAGCAGATTAGTCCGTTGCTGAGTCGGAGCAGATGCGTCGGCTTCCGAATGAATCCCCGTTCCGAACGTAGTTGGGTGAATAAAGAATACATCGGCCAGCGTATCGCGTTGTTCGGCTTTCAGAAAGGCGGGGATACTGTCGGCCACATCGTGCTTGTCAGGCGAAGCTGCCCAATAATAAAGGTTGCTGTAGTCCGGTACCGGGCCAGTAGTAGGCGCTGCGTTCCGGTCGAAATTCCGCTCCATCATCTGTTGCATCAGCCGGCCTCGCTGTGCCAGGGTAGTCTGCGCCATCAGTAAGGTAGCGACTATAAAAAGGCTGTTTTTCATGATGATTCTCCAAAATGCTAAAAGGCTTCCATCCATTTTTTGAATTGGCTTACCCGATCTTTACTGATGAGCACCTGAACACTGGATTCGGGTTGGAGCCGCAACTGGAGCCGTCCATTAAAGTATAATTCGGCCTCCCGAATGCTGTTGCGGGCTACAATAAATTGTCGATTGGCTCGAAAAAACTGCTGCGGATCAAGTTGGGTTTCCAGTTCTTCCAGATTCAGGTCGATGGCGTAGCTTACCGGTCGTTCCGACAGTCGGCGTTCGTTGGGCCGATCATACAGCGTTGCCGACACTACGCCACCCTCAATCGCGAAATAGGCCACATCGGCCACGTTTATGGGCAACAGCTTATCCCGAAACGCTAGCAAAAAACTCTGCCGATACGCTGGGGGCAAAAACGCCCGCCCACTCAATAAGGTCTGCATCTGCTGAATCAGATGGTGGGCAACCGGCTGGGCCAGGGATCGGTATTTTTGTAGACTCCCTTCAAGCGACTCACGATCAATGGGTTTCAGCAGATAATCGATGCTATTGTATCGAAACGCCCGTATGGCATATTCATCATAAGCGGTTGTAAAAATGATCGGGCAGGGCACCGTCACGGTTTCGAGCAATGAAAACGACAGTCCATCGGCCAGTTGAATATCCGAGAAGATCAGATCCGGTGTCGGCAGCGTTAGCCATTGGGTCCGCCCATCTTCTACGCTATCGATCACACCCGTTACGTGCAACTCCGGTTCGATTTCCCGGAGCAAGGCCATGATGTGGCTCGCTGCCGTTTGTTCATCTTCAATAATCAAGACACGCATGACAGTTCATTGATTTCGGTTTATCGGAGTTGGTTTAAGGACTGACCGGACGTTAGCGGAATAATTGGTAAATGCACGCTAAACTCGTTGTCGGTTCGGATAAGCTGAATCGATTTACCAGTCAGTAGCCGATACCGATTATCCAGATTCGACAAGCCACTCCCCATGCCATCGGTCGGCTCGGCTTTGGGCCGTCGTGCATTCCGAACAACAATCCATTCATGGGTTGGGTCAGTCGTCAGGTGAATGGTAAGGGGACGGGCGTTCGAAACAACGTTATGTTTGACCGCATTTTCGATCAGTAGTTGCAGCGACATAGGTGGTATCAGCCAGGGAGCCTGCGCTGGTAATGCATTTTCGATGCGCAGATTCGTGCCAAAGCGAATCGTCAGCAGATAGGAATAGGCAGAGGTAAACTGCATTTCGTCGGCAAAGGGGACCAACGTCTGCTGTTGTGTCTGCAACGAGTACCGTAATACCTGCGATAATTTTGCCAGATACTGCTGACTCTTAGGCTCTCCTTCCCGAATAAGCGAACTGAGGGCGTTGAGCGAATTGAACAGAAAATGAGGATTAAGCTGCGCCCGGAGCGTGTCGAGCTGCGCTTGCAGACTCTGCCGTTTTAGCTGCTCGTTCTCTGCCTGCATAGCCCGGTTCTCTTGCAGAACGGTCAGGAAATAACCGATTGGCAGGGCCGTTACCCAAACGAAAAAACTGCGAAAGTAGGATGTTATAACCACCAACATGGGCCGATCGGGATACCAGAGCACTAACAAGGCGACAAACGCACCCGTTAAAAAAACGTAGAGGATGAAGTTGATTCCGTACCACCCCACCAGACCAAACCGGTTTCGGTATAGCTTTCGGCCGAGCACGTATCGGTTGATTTCGATAAAGAAGAAGGCAAAGAGGACATGAAAAATCAGGCGACTTACAGCAAGCCCTGGTCCTACATCGGGGGCTCCTGGCAAAAAGGACAAACGCGCCCTGGCTGTTAATCGCAACAGCGGTAGGTTCACCAGCACCCCAATAATCAGCGACGCTACTGCGGCAATCTGACGCCACGACAAACGACTATTCATACCCCAAGATACGCAGGTACGGAGGCTTGGTTGGCAAAAAACAAATGAAACCCCCAAAGTCGAACGTTAGGCTGACAATTTGGTGGGCGAGAACACACCTATGCATTCATCACCCCAGTGTTTACGAACACGTCTATATGGGCTAGCTTCTCTATTTTTTTACGTGTCGGCTCTTCCTGCTAGAGCAATCCAATATGTTCAATTAATTCTAAAAACGTTTTTTTCTGGCTTTTGCTGATGGGCAATTGATGGTTGCCTATGGACACAACATTGTTCTGGATAAAATTGATTTTATAGAGGTTAACCATGTACGAACGGTGGATTCGCAAAAACTGATGCGAGGGGAGCACGTCCGCCATCTTTGAAAACGATTGGAGTACAATATGTTTAGCCGTATCGGTATAAATCCGTAAATACTCACCCAAGCCTTCTACAAACAGGACATCATCAAAATTGAGCCGCACAATTTTATAGTCGGATTTTACAAAGAAAAACGGAAGTGTAGGGGCTTTAGCAGCAGGTAAAACCTTTATATTAAGTCGATTCTGGGCTAAAACCTCCCTAATCTGTCGACTCAACTGAAGGGTAGGATTGTCGGGCGATACAAAACCAGCGGCCCCTACCATAAACGCATCGGCAGCCACAGCCCTATTGGCACTACAGACCAGAATAGGCGGACAAAAGTCAAGCTCCTGCCAAACCAGAAACGCCTGAATAGGCAACTGCTCAACCACTACAAACGCCAGATTATAGTCGTCTTCCTGCAGGCGTTTCTCAAACTGCCCTATCTCGCTGACCACCCGTATCGTATTGCTCGACGAGGCATTGTGCAGGTGTTGCTTTAGCCAACGACTGGCGTCGTAGGTCTCTTCATAGATCAGGCAATTGAGCGATTCTGTACTCTCGGAGGTCATGTACCGTTTACTGAAATTTTATGTCCGTTTGCTGAACGTTTCGATGCGTCTGCTGAATCGTCCGTAGGGTTTATGGCTTAGACGTCGTCTTTCTGGCAAATCCTACGGTCATCGGGCCGATAAAAACGAACTTTTTATGAAACTCAAAAAAAGCGTTGCCATTAGCGAAAATGGGTTTGTCTTCAACGCATCGCGAGGAGACTCCTTTTCGACAAACCCATCCGGAACCCAAATTCTGGACTGGCTCAGGCTGGGCAAAACAGATGGTGAGATGAAGGCCCTGTTACTGGCTCAGTATGAAATTGATGAAGCCACCTGCGAGTAAGACCTGTACGATTTCATTAAGATCTTGAAACAATATAACCTGTTAGACGTATGAACAAGCTACCCGTAACCATCGCCGTCACAGGACTTAACAATTCTGACAATCCTGGCCCTGGCATTCCCGTTATTCGCAGCCTACGCGAGAGCCGCTATCTGGATGTTCGGATTGTGGGGCTTTCCTACGAAAATCTTGAACCGGGTATTTATTTGGACGATATGGTGGATATGGTGTATTCCATTCCGTACCCATCGCTCGGCCACGAAACCCTGCTGGCCCGTCTGACCTATATCCATGAGCAGGAAGGGCTGGATGTAATTATTCCAAACTTTGATGCCGAACTGTTCAGCTTTATCAAAATCAGTGACAGGTTAGTTAGTATGGGCATTCGCACGTTGTTGCCAACACAGGAACAGTTTGATGCCCGATTGAAAGGCAAACTGGCCGAATTTGGCGAGCAGTTCCATATAAATGTCCCTAAAAGCGTGACGGTTTTCCGGGCCGACGAGTTAGGACAGGCGCTTCAATTGTTTAGCTATCCAGTGGTCGTAAAGGGCAAGTTTTATGAAGCCTACATTGCCCACACCCCTGAGCAGGCCCAGAGCTACTTCTATAAACTGGCAGCCAAGTGGGGTACACCTATCATTCTTCAGCAATTCATTCGGGGGCAGGAGTTTAACATAACGGCATTGGGCGATGGTAAAGGCCGACTGATGGGAGCCGTTCCGATGCGAAAAACGTACATCACATCCAATGGCAAAGGCTGGGCTGGAGTTTCGATAGAAGATGAAAACCTGCTTGAGATGGCTCGCGAAGTGGTTTCTCAGATGCGCTGGGGCGGAGGCATGGAGCTTGAACTGATGAAGGAGGACAGCACCGGCGATGTGTATCTGATTGAGATAAATCCGCGTTTTCCGGCCTGGGTGTATCTGGCGGCTGCCTGTGGTCAAAACCATCCCGACATGCTGGTTCGGCTGGCATTGGGCGAAGATGTAGAGCCTTCAGATGAGTATGAGGTAGGAAAGATGTTTGTCCGCTATTCGTGGGATATGATTTGCGACATGAGCCGCTTTCAGGAGATTGCCACCACGGGTGAAATGGCAATACGGCCTTTAGAGTTGGTACAATAAACCCGCCACCTAACAGAGAATTTTCTAACATCATGGAAGTCTTACAAAAAATAAAATACGAACGTCCTGTTATTAAACAGCTTAATGCAGGCATAACCAACAAATTCGGGGCACAAACGGGCTTTATCCCCCATACACACATTGATGGTGTGGCGGTGAAAGACCTTATGGCTAAGTATGGTTCGCCGTTGTTTGTAATTTCGGAGCGAAGCCTTCGGCAAACCTATCAGGAAGCTTACAACGCGTTCGCCAATCGATACCCGAATGTGCAGTTTGCCTGGTCGTACAAGACCAATTATATGAATGCGGTATGCCGTGTATTCCATCAGGAAGGCTCTTGGGCCGAAGTGGTATCACGGTTCGAGTATGAGAAAGCGTTAGGCAATGGCGTACCTGGCGACAAAATCATTTTCAATGGGCCCGACAAAACCGCCGACGACCATCGGGTGGCAGTGCAGAATAACTCTCCCATTCATATTGACCATTTCGATGAGTTGTATGGACTGATGGAAGTAAGTGCCAAACTAGGCAAACGCCCTAAAGTAGCTATTCGGGTCAATATGGACACAGGCGTTCAGCCTATGTGGGACCGCTTTGGGTTCAATTACGAAAGTGGTCAGGCATGGGATGCGATTACCAAAATAATCCAGACCGACAAAATGGATCTGGTAGGTTTGCATTGCCATATCGGAACCTTTATGCTCTCGACCAATGCCTACGCGGTGGCGGCTTCGAAAATGGCCGACCTGGCCCTGAACGTGAAACGGCAATTTGGCATCGACATTCAATACCTTGATTTAGGCGGTGGGTTTGCCTCAAAAAATACGCTAAAGGGTGCTTATCTAAGCGGTACCGACATTACCCCATCGTTCCATGATTACGCCGAACAAATCTGTACGACCCTGATTAAAGCGGGTTTCCGGTCGGAGGAGTTACCCTTGCTAATTCTGGAGACTGGACGGGCGCTGGTGGACGATGCAGGGTATTTGCTGGGTACAGTGCTGGCTAACAAACGCTTGTCCGACGGTCGACGGGCCACCATTATGGATTTTGGTGTCAATCTGCTCTTCACCTCGTTCTGGTATGAACACGCCATTTCGCCTGCGCAGGATTGTAGCCAATATGCCGAAGATGCGGTGTTGTATGGCCCTCTCTGCATGAATATTGATGTGGTGCGTGAAAGTGTCAAGCTCCCTCCGCTCAACAAAGGTGACCAGGTGGTGGTGCATCGGGTGGGAGCCTATAACATGACCCAATGGATGCAGTTTATTTCGCTCCGGCCCAATATTGTTCTGATTGATATGGACGGGCAGCCGCACCTGATCCGCAAGCACGAAACGGTTGGCGATTTGACCCAGTTAGAATTGACTCCTACTCACCTTGAATCATTCGATTTATAGGTCACTACTAACCCTTTTTGTCACGAACCATTCATGCTCACACAAGCACCCCAGGGCATGAATACTCGGTTTTTAAATGCCCTCTTGAGGGCGAGGTTTCTTGTTTTATCATGAAAGATACCATCAAAACTATCGTTGACGGGGTTTTGAACAGCTACGCGCAATTGTTTTTTACCCAAGATAAAGTAACGGGCGTACTGGTGCTAGCAGCATCGCTAACGAACCCTCTTGTAGGTGTGTGGGGATTGATAGGGGCTGTATTGTGTATGCTATTGGGGCTACTGATGGGTACCGACCGGACACTGATTCGGCAGGGAATGGTTAGCTTCAATGGGGTTTTGGTTTCGTTAGGACTGGCTTCAACGTTGGCGATCAACGGGGCATTTATAGGCTTGTTCGGAGTGGCCTGCTTGCTGTCGGTATGGCTGTCGATCACATTTTTTCATCGGTTGGGCAAACACAATCTACCCTCGTTGAGTGCGGCATTTTTAGGAGGGTATTGGGTGGTCATGATTGCCGTAGCCGGATTCTCCAGTATACACACACAAGCCATTTCGGCCGAAACGCCTGCCCACTGGTACGATTCGCTGGTGCAGCAGTGGCCCTTGCCCGATGGGGTGCGCTATTACCTGCAATCGCTGGGCTGCATTTTGTTTCAGGGAAACGTAATCGCCGGAGGGTTGGTACTAATGGGGATTCTGTGGGCCTCTCGCATTAGTTTCACCTTATCTGTTCTGGGCTTCGGCATCGGTTATGGGCTTTTCAGCAGCCTCGGCGGTAACTCCATTCATATCAGCGACCACTTTATCGGGTTCAATTTCATCCTGACAGCTATTGCCCTGGGCGGGTTCTTCTATGTGCCCAACTGGCGTACCTACGGACTAGCGGCCCTGAGTATGCCGGTGGTTGTCTTGTTGGCGATGGCTGGCACCAATCTGTTTGGCAAAGTAGGCTTACCGATTGTGTCGCTGCCGTTTGTGCTGGTGGTTCCGATGGTTATTTACGTACTACGGATGGGCAATCGAATACCCGGCATGGTGGAGGTGATTTATCAGCACTATTCGCCCGAACTCAATCTGTACTCGTTCCGAAACCACCAGCAACGCTTCGGCAAGTCGACCTATGTCGAAATTGGGTTGCCATTTTTCGGAGAGTGGTCTGTTTATCAAGGCTATAACGGGCGGTTTACGCACAAGGACGCCTATCGTTTTGCCTGGGATTTTGTAATTCGGGATGCAGCCGATAAAACCTTTCGGACAACGGGCCTGACTCCCGACGATTACTACAGTTACAATATGCCGGTGGTGGCTCCAGCTTCGGGCTATGTGGTGGCTATTGTGGATGGCATTGAGGATAACCCTATTGGCAACATGAACATCAAGGAAAACTGGGGCAATGCCATTGTCATCAAACATGCCGATTACCTGTACTCGAAAATTGCTCACCTCAAAAAAGACAGTTTCACCGTTCGGCTGGGCGATTATGTTCGGAAGGGCGATGTGCTGGGAGCACTGGGTAATTCGGGGCGGTCGCCAGAGCCACACATTCATGTTCAGGTACAGGCTACCCCCGATGTCGGTGCGCCCACCATCCAATATCCAATCACGTATTACCTGCTCAAAAACCAGCAACAGATTAGCCTGAAAAGCTACGATGTGCCGCAGGAAAATGAAACCATTGCGAACATCCGAACCACCCCTCTTTTGCGCGATGCGTTTGGGTTTCTACCTGGTCAGACGCTTCGGTTCGACATCGAAGCCAGTGGTGAACATTGGATGGAGGAGTGGGTAGTAGGCACTACCAGTCTGAATCAGTCCTATCTGTATTGCGCGGTGACGGGTGCAACAGCCTATTTTGTCAACGACGGAACCATGTTTTACTTCTCGTTGTATGTGGGGCCTCGACATGGCTTGTTGTACTATTTTTATCTGGCAGCCTACAAGGTTATGCTTGGATTCTATCGGAGTACCACCATCGACGACGAAATACCGCTTCAGCAGGTGGACAAAGGCGCAGGACGTTTGATTCAGGATTTTCTGGCTCCTTTCATGGTTTACCGCCATTATCGGTATCAACTGGCTTATACGTATATGGACAACCACATCCGGCCTAAAACCTTGCGGATACACTCAACCATACACAAGGCCGTTTTAGGGCGCACACAACAGTTGTACAATTTTGAGTTGACTCTCGAGAATAAGATGCTTAGTCAACTAACCATTCAATACAGGGGTAAATTACTGACGGCTCGCCAGATTCAATCCGTTGCCGACTCAGCCGAAGCTACCTCCATTCCTATTTTAATCGAAGAATTGGTATGAAAAAAGCCGTCATCGTATTGGTTATGGCCCTTTTGCTGGGGTGGCAACCGGATGGTTTTACACAGCAGAAACCAGATTATCTTTCCATGGAGGCACAGGTTCAGGCGGCTTATGCAAAGCGCGACTGGCAGAGCGTACTGAAATTAACTCAATTGGCCGTTCTGAACCGAATAGACTATTTCGCATTGCGACAGCGGGCTGGTATTGCCAGTTTTTCGCGGGGCGATTTTACGCAAAGCATTGAGCATCTGACGGCAGCCCGGCGGTTCAATCACCACGATGCCACTACATTGACTTACCTGTACTACAGTCTGCTTCAGGATGGAAGAGCCGCCGAAGCCGTTGCTCAAGCCCATGAATACCCTACGGCTGTTAGTGACCAGTTAGGTATACGACCTTCTCAGTTCATCACCTCCCTGACGATTGAAAGCGGGATAAAACTAAGTTCGATACCCGACCAGGTAGGCAATGCCACGTATTGGACAGTAGGCTTCGGGCATCGGCTGAATCCGTTCATGCATCTGTATCAGACGGTTGGGTATCTGCGGCAGCTATATGGCAACGACCTCCTATTGAATCAGGTTCAGTATACCGCCCGTGCCGATTTGCGATTCTCACCCGACTGGCTGTTATCCCCTGCGTTTCAATGGTTTTCGGTAAAAGGAGCGGGTACGACCATCACCGACCTTCGCCAGAACGGAACCGTATTTCATCTGAATCTGACCCGAAGCGGAGCGGGCTGGAAACTGTTTCCGATATTAACCTACTCAACAATCAACAATGCCATGCAGGCGGCTACCCCATTCGAAAGCAGCGCAAACACACCTGCATCAGGTAGCTTTTCGGAACGTCAATGGCAACTGGGTGTAGGTGGAGAGTATGCCCTGCATCGGCTTCGGCTAGTAGGAAGCTATGAACTACAGGCCAAAACAGGTTCAAACGGGCCCTGGAATTCCATCTGGAACCTCAACGCTGGGTTTACGGCTTCGCCCGCCTTTCGCGTTCGGGCTGGCTATGGGTATTTCCATACCAACAATTTTCTGGAATCAACAACGGGGATTTTCAATAACGTACCCGACCCAACCCTCGACAAAACAACCCTTTTATTCAACTGGGGCCTTGGCAAACGCAGTTCGCTCTATCTGCTCGGTCAGTATGAGCGCAAAGAAGCACCGATGCTGAACCAGAATTACCGCTACCTGACGGTTTCAGGCGGCATAACGTTCCATTTCTAGTACACTAAAACCAATTCATTGCCATGAAATTCACGCAGCAAATAGCCTTTATCCTTATTATCGGTTTTGTTTCATTGTCGCAAACCTACGCCCAGACCTTGAATGCTTTTAAAGAAAGCTATTCGTATGAATCCAAAAAAGAATACAAAAAAGCCATAGCGGCCTTAAGCAAAGCCAACGACGATTCGTATGAGGTAAACCTACGGCAAGGTTGGCTTCACTACCTGGCGGGCTTACTAACCGAATCGGTAAATTATTATCAAAAAGCGATTACCCAACGCCCCACCTCCATCGAAGCTCGTTTAGGCTATGCCTTACCCGCATCAGCTCTCAATAACTGGGACAATGTGACCGAGCAATATCAGGCCGTACTCCGACTCGATCCCAACAATACCGTAACCAATTACCGAGTCGGGCTAATGTACTATTACCGGAAAGAGTATAAAACTGCAGAAAGCTATTTTCAGAAAGTGCTTAAACTCTATCCGTTCGACCATGACAGCTTACTCATGCTGGGCTGGACCAAATACATGCTGGGTCAGGGCAATGAAGCCCGTGTTTTGTTTAACAGAGCCCTGCTCAACACCCCCACCGATTCATCGGCCACGCAAGGGCTAGCCGCCCTGAAATAAGCGCAGTGAGTCTGGTTTAAACTGGAAATAATGACCGCCAACCAGCCTAGAAGTTAGCCCCCTGGAGAGTCGGGGTATGGCTTTTCATGAGTTTTGTGTGTATTGCCACCACGACTGATATGGTTATACGCATAGAGTTCTCATAAACACGCGATTTCTGAATGAAAAGGGTATTTTGAGCGCACTGAATACTTATTACCCGTGAACAGCGTATTCAGTACGCCATATTGAATCGTTTAGCCCTAACTTATTACTATAATCGACTCTCATGCAGGCAACATCCCTGGCGGACAAATCGAAACCGGCCGCTTTTACCGAAAACAAATACCTCGTTACCCTTGTGTTCGTCACCTCCCTGTTTATGCTCTGGGGCATTGCCATTACGATGGGGGATGTCTTGAACCGGCATTTTCAGAACGTACTGCACGTATCGAAGGCCGAGTCAGGGCTGGTACAGTTTTCCATTTTTGGGGCGTATGCGGTCATGGGTATACCGGCGGGTTTGTTCATGAAACGCTTTGGGTATAAAAATGGCGTTTTATTGGGCCTTGGGCTGTATGCCATCGGTGCGTTTCTGTTTGTTCCGGCGGCCAATGCCGAGTCGTTTGGTTTTTTTCGGGGGGCTTTGTTCATCCTGGCCTGCGGACTGGCTACGCTGGAAACCGTTGCACACCCCTTTGTAGCCGGTCTGGGTGACCAGCGCACCAGCGACCAGCGTATTAATTTTGCACAATCGTTCAACGGATTAGGAGCCGTTATCGGGCCGCTGCTGGGTGGTTATTTCATCCTGCGAGGTGGTCAGGAACATTCCAACGACCTGGAATCTGTGAAGATGCTTTATGTTATTATTGGCGCCGTTATCCTGAGTATTGCCATTGCGTTCTCGTTCGTCAAAGTTCCCCCTGTCCAGGACGCTCATTCTCTCGAAGCCGAGGCTGATGCCTATGCCGTTCCGACTGAACCGTCTGATTTAAAAGCGCCTAAAACCCTTTTTCAGCATCCGCATTTTATCTGGGCGGCTATTGCCCAGTTGTTCAATGTGGCCGCACAAGGTGGCACCTGGGCGTTCTTTATCAACTACGGCGTCGAAAAAATGGGCTTCCCCGCCGAAAAAGCGTCCTATTACTTCTCCTTCAGCATGGTTATGATGATGATCGGGCGATTTGTTGGAACGTATCTGATGCGGTTCATTGCCCCAAATAAGCTGCTGGCAGGGTTTGCCCTGGGCAGTATCACCATGTGTTTGCTGATTGCACAGAGCTGGGGCTGGATATCGTTCGTGGCACTCATCATGCTCAACTTCTTCTTCAGCATCATGTTTCCCACCATTTTCAGTCTGGGTCTGAAAGGATTAGGCAAACATACCCAACAGGCCTCGTCCTTTATTGTGATGGGTGTAGTTGGCGGTGCCCTCTTTCCTCCGCTTATGGGACAGATTGCCGATAAAGATATTGCCTCTGCTTATTACCTGCCCATTATCTGCTACGCCGTTATCTTCCTGTTTGGCGCTAAATTTTCAAAAGTCAGGTAATTTGGCATTTGTACGATAGGGTTTGACGTTGGTGACGATAAGCCTACCAACGTCAAACCAAAAATATTCAGTCTACAAGGGAGTATTACAGACCAACTAACGACTATTTTAGTATAGGTAAGGGATAGCCATAAACCGACAGCTACTCTACCAGATTACCTCATACGCCTAAACGCCTGCCGACAACAGGCAACCAGTATATGCAAACTGAATTGACCCCAGTGGCCCATAAACAGGCTGAACAGACGGTTACGTTTGAAAGCCGCTATGCTTCCTCACCAAACGAAGTGAAAGGGATGAATACAGAACAGCTTCGGCAGAATTTCCTGATCGAAACCCTATTCGTTGCCGATCAATTTCGCTGGGTACTTTCCTTTTTCGACCGCTACCTGACGGGGGGCGTTATGCCCGTAGCCGGAACGCTTACGCTGGAAGCACCCGATCAACTCAAGGCAACCTATTTTCTCGAACGCCGTGAACTGGGTATCATCAACGTGGGCGGCCCCGGACGCGTAATGGCAGAAGGGGTTGCTTATGATCTGGAATACAAAGAAGCGCTTTATATTGGTCAGGGAACCCAGGACGTACAGTTTCTGTCGCACGACGAGGCCAAACCTGCCAAATTTTACCTGAATTCGACACCCGCTCACCGCAACTACCCTACCCGAAAAGTATCGCGGGCCGAAGCTGATGTTGTCACGCTGGGTAGCCTTGAAACAGCTAATCACCGCACGATCAACAAGTTGCTCGTCAATAGTGTACTACCGACCTGCCAGTTGCAGATGGGCATGACTGAACTGAAAGCCGGAAGCATCTGGAATACCATGCCTGCCCACACCCACGACCGACGCATGGAAGTGTATTTCTATTTCGAAGTCCCTGAAGGGCAAAGCGTTTGTCATTTTATGGGTCAACCGCAGGAAACCCGCCACATCTGGATGCAAAACGAGCAGGCTGTCATTTCGCCCAACTGGTCCATCCACTCGGGGGCAGGCACCTCCAACTACACATTTATCTGGGGTATGGCAGGCGAAAACCTTGATTATGGCGACATGGATTTCAGTCCAATCACCGAACTTCGTTAGCTTGTTTACGGTTTTCGGTTTATGATTTTCGCAGGACTGACGCATCATTAGTTTAACGCCAGACTTCCGAAAACCAAATACCGAAAACTGAAACCTTTACCCAATGCAAACTTACTGGGGTGTTGACCTGGGCGGCACCAAGATCGAAGGGGTTGTACTTACCGCTCCATCGCCCAATGCGATCCTGATTCGCAAACGCATCGACACCGAAGCCCATTACGGCTACGATCACATTATCAATCAGATCGTTAAGCTCGTCAATCTCCTAAAAGCCGAAACGGGTATCACCCCTGATAAGATCGGCTTCTGTACCCCCGGCACACTGGACCCTGGCCTGGGAACCATGAAAAACTCGAACATGACCAGTATCAACGGAATGCCCTTCCGCGATGATCTGATGCGGGCCCTGGGTATCCCCGTCACCACGACCAACGATGCCAATTGCTTTGCCCTTTCTGAGGCTACTATGGGCATTGTGCAGGACGTCATTCCTGACTACCGGATGGTCTTCGGCGTCATTCTCGGAACGGGTGTGGGCGG
The DNA here is from genome assembly GCF_002056795.1 of Spirosoma aerolatum. NCBI lineage: Bacteria > Pseudomonadati > Bacteroidota > Cytophagia > Cytophagales > Cytophagaceae > Spirosoma > Spirosoma aerolatum. The sequence goes on from NZ_CP020104.1 coordinate 5,319,154, forward strand.
TGGGGTAGTGTTTCGTGGCCTCGACGGACAGCCTGTCGTACAGGCCGGAAGGCAGGGGATCGGGGGCGAATGGGGCCATAATATTCTAGAAGAAAACGGCTATGCCTGCTACTGCGGCAAACGTGGCTGTAACGAACAGGTAATTTCGGGCCCGGCCCTCCAGCGGTTCTACCTCGAGCAAAGTGGTGAAAGTCGAAATCTGAAAGAAATTCTCGACCGGTATCATAGGCGAATCGATCCCTATGCCGAAGCCACCGTTGAACGGATGCTGGAGTATTTCGGGCGAGCCGTTTCAACCATCGTCAACATGCTCGACCCCGACGCTATTATTCTGGGTGGGGGCGTTGGCAACGTCGATTTACTCTATACTGAGGGTGTTGAGCGAGCCAAAAAATACGCATTCAACGATGGCCGATTGAATACGTTGTTTCTGAAGCCTAAACTGGGCGACAGTGCCGGGGTGTTCGGTGCCGCGTTGATGTAAGGACGTATGGAAGGGATGAAAGCAACACCAGGGTTTTACAGCCCTTCCGCTTCTCCGTCCGCTCATTGCTTCTCCATTTTTTTCCTCAACAATTCCTTCTCTGCCATCGAAGACGTAAGTTGAATGGCACGCTGGTAATGAATCCGGGCGGGTTCAAATTGGCCGTTCTGTTCGTATAGATCACCCAGAATAGCGTGATAATGATGCATGGAATCTAAGCCGGACAGGTTAGCCACTTCAGTCAGTGCTTTTTGTGGACCTTCTACGTTTGCCAGCGCAACAGCCCGATTCAACGCTACCACGGGCGACGGCTTTAGGCCCAGTAGCAGATCATAATACAGCAAAATGGTAGGCCAGTCGGTTGCCGCGTAGGTAGGAGCTATACAATGAAGCATGGCGATACCGGCTTCAAGATGATATTCACCGGGCGCTGCTCCCTCGGCCGAACGATTCAGGTATACATGCCCCCGTCGAATGAGAGCCTGGTTCCAGCGACTTCGATCCTGATCGGCGAGCAGGATGATGGCCCCGCTAGCATCAGTTCGGGCGTCGAAACGGGCAGCCTGAAAACACATAAGTGCCAATAGCGCATCAACAGTAGGCTGCTGGGTGCGAGGGGTCTGCGCAAGCAACAGACAGAGCCGCATGGCTTCTTCGCATAAATCCTGCCGGATCAGTTGATCAGGGTTCGATGAATTATACCCCTCGTTAAACAGCAAGTAAATGCTTTTCAGAACAGCATCCAGCCGAACCAGCAATTGAGCGCCCATTGGAACGTCGAGCTGGATACCGTCTTGCCGGAGCTTTTCTTTGGCCCGGTAAATCCGTTTGGCAATTGTTTCTTCGGTAGTCAGAAAGGCACCAGCAATTTCCCGAACGCTCAGCCCGCAAAGAATTTTCAGGCACATCGCCATCTGCGATTCGATGCCAATAGCCGGATGGCAGATCGCAAATAGCATCCGTAACTGGCTGTCCGTGATTTCTTCATCGAAAAAGAAGCGCTCCTGCATCGTATCGGCGTTTTCCTGTTGATGCCAATAATCCGTTTGAACACTGATTTCCCGAAACCGCTTTTCACGACGAACTACATCCAACGCTTTGTTCCGGGCTACTCGATACAGCCACGCGCCCGGATTATCGGGAATGCCCTGAAATCGCCAGCTTTGCAACGCCTGTACCATCGTATCCTGCACAATGTCCTCTGCCTGATCAACCCGATCGAACCCAAGCATGCAGGTCAACACCGATACAATCCGACCAGCTTCGTGCCGGAACAGGTGACTTACGAGCTGACCAGGTTCGGTTGAGGATACTATGTTGTCAGGCATGTGCATGCGTATAGTCAATTTAGCGCCATCCGCTCAGAATAAGCTCTATAAAGTAGCTAGATGGGATTAATAGTTTAAGTTTCAGATAATCTGCGTTCTGCTAATCCGGCGGCCCCGTACGAAATCAGACCTACCGGACTAACAGAACCTAGAGATGCCTATTCGAAGTTGATGATCGGCCGAACTTCAACGGTGCCCTCCGAATCGAACATGGGACACCCTTTCGCCAGTTCGACGGCCTCATCCAGACTAGCTGCCGTCAGCAACATATAGCCCCCTACAATCTCTTTCCCTTCGGTAAACGGCCCGTCGGTAATAACCTGTCCGCCTTTCGTCATGGTTTTCCCAATGGGTGCCAATGCATCGGTCCCGATCAGTTTTCCCTGTGCGGCAATACCCCCTATCCAGGTATTCCATTTTTGAATTTCGGCCTGCATGGCTTCGGGCGACATATCCATCAATGCAGTTTCCTGAGAATACGGCGAGTGAAAGACGAGCATAAATTTGTCCATTCGATTTGATTGTTTTAGAGGTTATTGATTTGTTTTTCGTCACTAAGACGAATGGCGGCCCGTAAATCGGACAGGTAAGCTAAAAATTTTTCTTTTTTTTATTTATCAGACTGACATACACTCGTAATCAGCACAGTAAGTTTCACAAAAAATGGGCTTATTCCTTACGAAAAAGACTGGTAATACCTGGGAAGCCTGCCATTTTATCAGTTAAAAAGCAACTTTCCCCGTTTACTTGTTGTACTAAAAAGAAGGCATTGCCATAGCAGGCGATGCTGTAAATAAACCAATCATGAACATTACAAAAAACAAGGTAGCTGCTATCCATTATACCCTGCGTGATGATCAGGGGACTATTTTGGATTCGAGCCAGGGCCGCGACCCATTGTACTACCTGCACGGAGCACAAAACCTGATTCCGGGTATGGAAGAAGGCCTGGAAGGGCGTACGAAAGGCGACCACTTTCAAATTGACGTAACGCCCGAAAAAGGCTATGGCAAACGCGACCCACAGCTTGTTGAGGCAGTACCTCGCCGGGCATTTGGTGGCCAGAACATAGAAGTTGGTATGCAGTTCCAAACCAACGACGGTCAGGTAGTTACCGTAACCGGTGTTGATCCTGAAAACATTACGGTTGACGCCAACCACCCTCTGGCCGACCAGAATCTCCATTTCGATGTCGAAGTAATTGAGGTCCGCGATGCTAGTCCCGAAGAATTGGCTCATGGCCATGTTCACGGACCTGGTGGGCATCATTAATAGTTCACAGTTTACGGTCTTCGGTTTACAGTGGCTGAAGCAATAAGTCTTATCGCGTTAGCCACTGTAATCCGAAGACCGTAAACTGTACTTATCTTTGCACGTATGTCCCAGATAGGAACCGACATACAGGCAGCAAAGGCATTTCTGGAAGCAGGAAATGTAGTAGGTATCCCTACTGAAACGGTCTATGGATTAGCGGGTAATGCGCTCAATTCCGATGCTGTACTCACCGTCTTTCGGGTTAAGAACCGCCCCTCTTTCGATCCGCTCATTGTCCATACGGATTCGCTCGATAAACTTAGTCAATTTGTTACGGAGATTCCGGAAGCAGCTCAAAAGCTGGCCACGACTTTCTGGCCCGGTCCGCTTACGCTGCTGCTTCCCAAGCAAGACATCATCCCCGACCTGGTAACTTCTGGCTTACCCCGTGTAGCCGTCAGGATACCGAATCACCCCTTAACGCTTGCCTTGCTACGCTCGCTGGATTTTCCCCTGGCGGCACCGAGTGCCAATCCCTTTGGCTATATAAGCCCTACGACGGCTCAGCATGTGGCCGACCAGCTTGGCAATCAGGTGCCGTATATTCTGGACGGGGGTGCAGCGGGTGTCGGTCTCGAATCAACGATTGTAGGATTTGAAGAGAATCAGCCTACGGTGTATCGATTGGGAGGACTGGCCATTGAACAGATCGAGCAGGTGATTGGCCCGGTTGAGGTCCGTACGCACTCTACGTCGAATCCCAAAGCACCGGGGATGCTGAGCAGCCATTATGCCCCCCGTAAACCGCTTAAACTTCTGGCACCGGGCGAAAGTCCGCAACCGGGCAAGCGTGTTGGTGCTTTGGCTTTCCGGGAACCATTTGGTGGAATTCTACCCGGAAATCAACGTATTCTTTCTCCTACCGGCGACCTGGCCGAAGCGGCAAAAAACCTGTTCGCCTACTTACGCGCCCTGGATTCACTGCCTGTCGATGTTATTTATGCAGAGCCTTTACCCAATCAGGAACTCGGCTGGGCCATGAACGACCGTTTACGACGAGCGAGTGTGCAGTAATTTTTTTTGTCACTATTTTTGTTTTTTATTTACTAGAAAGTTGACACTAGCCTAGCTAATTGGTGGCACGTTTCTGATTTAACTATCAACTACGATCAAGTATGACCTCTGAAGAATTAACAAAAGATCAATGCAGAAGCAGGAACACCAATCGTTAGGTTACCAATTCCCCCATGAATAAGAAAACACATTTCTATTTAGGACAAGCAATTCAATTCTTTATGAAGTCCGCTTTAAGCCAAGCGGGTATATTTTTGCGAACGACCCAGCTCTGGAGCCGTTTGTTTTTGAGATAAGCATCGTTGTCATTGACAATCCTACCGGAAATCGCCCTCCGGGTGATCCGCTAGTCCCTCCTACAATTCATTCGATTTTCCGCTCTATCGTCCCTGCCGCTTTGGTAGCGAGTTCAATAATCATGGGCAATAAATGGCCAAAGCGGGCATCCTGGCTGTAGCCTTGCTTCCAGCGGGCGTAAATCTGCTGGGCAATTACGGCATTCTTGTAAAGGCCAAACACGTAATAGAAGACAATATCGGTCAGGTCACGACCGCTTTGGGCTTCGTAACGGGCTACCACTTCCCGACGGGTTAGGTTTCCGGGGAGCCAGGTCAGGTTAAAATTTCGATAGGCCGGACTATCCCCTGCCTCAGACCAATACGCCAGTGTGGCGCCTAGGTCCATCAGCGGATCGCCGACGGTGGCCATTTCCCAATCCAATACCCCTTTAATTTCCGGCGTTGGCTCGCCAGTGCGTTCATCAGGAGCCAGAATGACGTTATCATACTTATAATCGTTGTGCAGAAAAGCGGGCGGTTGCTCACGCGGGTAGTTCTGTTGAAGCCAGTCGCCAACCTGGTCCATAGCCGGAATTTTATCCGTCTCGGCTTGTCGGTATCGCTTCATCCAACCCACTACCTGTCGCTGTACGTAGCCATCCGGCTTACCAAGCTGAACAAGCCCGGTCGCTTCAATATCCAGCCGATGAATGGCTACCAGATTATCGATCAACGATTCAGAAAGCTGACGCATACGTTCGGGAGCGAGTGTCAGCGTTGGCGCCATCGTTGCCCGTAAAATAATACCTGGAATGCGCTTCATGATATAAAAAGGCGCTCCGAGTACATCCGTTGTTTCGCAATACACAATCGGCTCCGGTATGTTAGCATAGTGACCTTTTAGTAACGACAACACCCGAAACTCACGACCCATATCATGCCCACCTTTGATATTGGCCCCAACGGGCGGTCGACGTAATACGTATTCGTCATGAGCCGTTTTGAGCCAGTAGGTCAGGTTTGAAAAGCCCCCTGGAAACTGCCGTACGTCCACAACCTCACCCATGTCTGGGACGTGCTCGTGGAGATATGTAGTTAACCGAAGTTGATCCAACTCGTCGCCCGTCCGAACCGACCGGGGCATATCAGGAGCAATCATTTGATGCTGGGATGTGTAAAATAAACTGTAGAAAGTAAAGCGGCTAAGGTCGACCTCATACTTTATGTCTATCAGTACACTGTAATTTAAGTTTTCTGTCATTCCGACGGAGGAGGAATGACAGAAAATACGCAAAGGGTTTTATTACACTGGAATCAGTCAGTGAGGGTCAGTTTTTATTAGTTACAGCCTTATACTAAGCACCAATTTATACCAGTCCCTGTTCCCTGGCAAAGTTAAGCAAGCCAATGGGCGTATCGATACCCAGTTTGCGGGCTATGTTCCGGCGGTGGGCATTCACTGTAAATTCGCTGATAAACAGCTGTTCGCCAATCTGACGGGTTGAATACCCCTGCACAACCAGCCGGATTATTTCGACCTCGCGTTTCGTTATCTGGTATTTTACAGTGAAATCATCGACCAATCGTTCCGATGTATGGACAGCCACTCCTGTTTCAGGAAACCAGTTTTCACCAGCAGCAACTGCCCGAATAGCGGCTTTCAGGGTCGCCGAACGACTCGTTTTCAACAAGTACCCATTAGCGCCTAACGCTTTCATTTCCTTGATCAACTTCGGCTGATCATAACTGGTGAAGATGATCACTTTAAGATCAGGTCGTTTTTCTTTCAGCGTCGTCAATGTAGCGATGCCGTCCATATGCGGCATATTCAGATCGAGCAAAACCAGGTCGATTGACTGCTTTTGCAGGCGGTCCAATAGCTGATGTCCATTGGTTACAGGGTCAAGCACCTCTACCTCGTCCATCTCATCAAGTACCGACCGTACCCCATCAACCAGTAGAGGGTGATCATCTGCTATAATGAGCCGTAATGGCATAGGTTTCCTGATTTAACACGAAGTAGCCCTAATATAAACACTTATTCCTGCTGAGACGCCATTAGTTTACGGAACTGCCGGATTTCCTTTACCTTTTGTTTAATGTCCAGACCATACCGTTTGAGGATACTAATTGCTAAATTCTGCTTATGCACTTCATCAGCCCCATCCCAGATGCGGGCACCTCGTTCGTGCCGATACATCGCCGACAGTACGGTATCGTCCGTTACGCCCAACGCGCCATGTACCTGAATAGACCGGTCCAGTACGCGCAGGAATGCGTTAGCCACGAAGAATTTAATAGCCGATACAGCCTCACGGACATTGCTTACGCCAACCGTATCGATCATGTAGGCCGTATTGAGTACATACAGCCGACAGGCATCAATTTCGGCGCGGCTCTCGGCAATAAAGTCCTGGATAAACTGCTTTTCACCAAGCATCACATAATCTTCAATCTCTCGGGTAGCGGCTCGTTTGCAGAGCAGATCCAGTGCTTTTTCAGCATTACCGATCCAACGCATACAATGATGGACACGTCCCGGCCCCAGACGTTCCTGCGCCAGTCGAAAACCCATTCCCTCACCAGCAATGACGTTCGACATGGGCACCCGGCAGTTGGTATAGGTCACTTCGGCATGACTAAACCACCCTTCACCCGCTTCGCCGAAGACCGGAATATTCCGCTCAATAGTAAAGCCGGGGGTATCGGTTGGCACAATAATCATACTGGCGCGTTGGTGCGGTGCTGCCTCTGGATTCGTTACGGCCATCACCACCGCAAAGGCAGCGCCATCGGCGGAGGAGGTAAACCACTTTCGACCGTTAATGACGTAGCTATCCCCATCTCGCACCGCCAGCGTTGCCATACGCGTTGGATTAGAACCGGCAAAATCAGGTTCGGTCATCGAGAAGCAGGAACGGATTTCACCTGCCATAAGCGGCTTCAGATACCGCTCTTTCAATTCGGGCGATGCAAACTTGTGCAGGAGTTCGATATTACCAATGTCGGGAGCCTGGCAGCCAAAGACATAGTGCCCGAAGAATGGCGCATAGGCCAGTACTTCGCTAATCTGCCCGAACTCGCAAAGCGTTAGCCCATGTCCACCCTCGGCTTCAGAAAGTGCCAGGCCCCAAAGGCCAGCCGCTTTGACCTGTTCCCGTTTTTGATCAAGAATAGGCAGAATGGCTTTCAGGTTCTGATGCGAAAAGCCGGCTTCGAGCGGAATCAGTTCTGTTTCGACAAACTCACGAACCCGCACTAGTAAAGGTCGGACCCGTTCGGTGGTAAAAATGGTTTCCATGCGGGAAATTAGTAGATTTTTTATGGAATTAGCATCGTCAGTTCGTCGCTCCTACCCTGTAACCCGCCGGTATGTATGGCCACAACCGTAGCTCCTTCTGAAAAATAACCGCGCCGGGCCAAGTCGTAAATTCCGAACAGCATCTTGCCCGTATACACCTGATCGAGTAGAAGGCCTGTTTTTCGCTCAAACGCCCGGATAAACTCGATCAGTTGCGGAGTCGTTCGGGCATAGCCCCCGAAGTGATAATCCGGGAGTAACGTTAGGTTCGTCGGCTTAGATTCCGCAACCCTGATAATCTGAAACGCGAAACCCGAATCGGCTTTCAAGACTACAAATCCGATAACCTGCATTCTTTCGGGAGCCGAAAGAGCTAATCCTGCCACAGTTCCACCCGTACCCACCGGACAACATACATAATCGGGAATAGCGCCCAATTGAGCGATTAGTTCAGGGATAATTTCGGCGGTTCCCTGAATAGCCAGCTCGTTGGTTCCTCCTTCGGGCAGGATATAACACGATCCAAATTGAGCGATTAAATCGGCCCAAAATGCTTCCTCTTGCTTCTTCCGATAGTCGGCCCGGCTGACAAAATGAAGAGTCATGCCATAGTCTTCGCAGGCCTGCAAGGTTTTGTTACGCGGTGCCTGGGCCAGCTCGTCGCCCCGTACAACCCCAATCGTTCGAAAGCCAAACGCCTGACCAGCAGCCGCTGTAGCATACAGATGATTGGAATAGGCCCCGCCAAACGTCAGTAGCGTATCGAAACCCTGCTGGCGAGCAGCCAGCAGGTTGTATTTCAGCTTTCGCCATTTATTGCCCGATATATGCGGATGCAACAGATCGTCCCGCTTGAGCAGCAACCGGATGTTGATTGATTCGGGAAAGGGGTTATCCAGTGATTGTAAAAGCGAATGCATTGTAACGTGGTGATACGGCAAACCGACATCCTGTCCACTGGTATTACTAAACAAGGCGGACGGGATATCGGCGTTACAACGTAAATTTGCCAAATTTATCAGCTCATGAACGACATAGCCGAAGAATTTTCGGAAGAGGAAGAATTATACGAACACCACCGGATTGTGGTCGATAAGGGGCAGAGTCTGCTGCGAATCGATCGTTTTCTGATGGATCGACTATCAAACGCCACCCGAACCAAAATTCAGGCGGCTATTGATGCCGAATCCGTTCGGGTTAATGGCAACCTCACTAAAGCCAGTTATAAGGTTAAACCAGCCGATGTGATCACGATTTCGCTGGCACACCCACCTCGTGACACTGACATTAAACCCGAAAATATTCCGCTCAATATCGTTTACGAGGATGAAGACGTATTGGTACTCAATAAACCGGCGGGTATGGTAGTCCATCCGGCACATGGCAACTGGGATGGCACACTCGTAAACGGTCTGGTTTATCATTTTCAGCATTTGCCTACCTCCCGAAATGGCGAAATCCGTCCTGGACTCGTTCACCGGATCGACAAAGACACCTCGGGGCTGATGGTCATTGCCAAAACGGAATATGCCATGACTCACCTGGCCCGGCAGTTTTTTGAGCATACTATCGAACGAACGTATAACGCTCTGGCATGGGGCATCCCCAATCCGCCCGACGGTACCATAACCGGCTACATTGGCCGCTCCGTTCGCGACCGTAAAGTACAAGCCATTTACGACGACGAAACCAAAGGTAAGTGGGCCGTTACACACTACAAAACGCTTGAAAACCTACGGTATGTGGCACTGGTCCAATGTAATCTGGAGACCGGGCGAACTCACCAGATTCGGGCGCACATGAAGCATATTGGTCATCCGCTTTTCAACGACGCCATGTACGGGGGCGACCGCATTCTGCGGGGCAATCCCGTCGGGAGCTATAAAGCGTTTGTCGATAATGCTTTTAAGTTACTCCCTCGGCAGGCCCTTCATGCTAAATCGCTGGGCTTTGTTCATCCCCGTACCCGCCAATGGCTCCAGTTCGATTCGTCCTTACCCGATGACTTCCAGTCGGCTCTGGACAAATGGCGAAAGCTTATACTGGCTAATGAATGATGAATTTTGTGCCGATGAGCTACCTTGTACAATGAAAAAAGATAATATTGTGTCTGATAAAAGTTTTCGGGTTCACCCTGTGTATCATTTGACTTTATCCGTGAAACTGTTTGAACTTTTATTTTCGGGCCTGCTTCACCCCTAAATTCCATGAAAAGAACTGGGTTCCTTGGTAAGCAAAGTTCTCTTCAGGGGATTTAGGGGTGAAGCAGGCTGATTTGTAGATAACTTTAGTACGTAGAACGGAAAGGATAAACAGGTTCAATAGTATTTACCACGATCCAGATGAATTACTGAAATAAATCCGTAGTATTATTCTCTCAGCAAAGCAATCACTACTTAAAACTCATTCATCACTCATCATTCATTATTGCAAATGATATCAATTCGTCCCGGCACCCTTGAAGATGTACCTGAAGCATTTGAGCTAGTCATGGAACTGGCCATTTATGAACGAGCCGCCGATGAAGTTACGAATACCGTCGAACAGATGGCGTTGGATGGCTTTGGCCCTAATCCCCTTTTTCGGATGCTCGTTGCCGAAGATTCCGATAGCCAACGACTCGTTGGTATGGCCCTGTATTTCTATCGATATTCGACCTGGAAAGGAAAACGGTTGTATCTGGAAGACATCATCGTCAAAGAAGAATTTCGGGGCTACGGAATCGGAAAACTACTGCTGGATGCCACCATCGAAACGGCCCGCGAAACCAATTGTACGGGTATGATGTGGCAGGTACTCGACTGGAATGAACCCGCCATCGGCTTCTACAAACAATTCGGCACTCGCTTCGACGACGGCTGGACCAACTGCCACCTGGATTTTTAAATCAGTATCAGGAGTAAGGAGCGCCAATGACCCTCCTTACTCCTCGCTCTTAATACTACCTATAATTCCCTATCTTTGCAGCTCGCGAATTGTGACCGAGCATGACGTATCGTCAACAAAAGGCCCTCCGAATTGCGGGTTGGGCATTTCTAAGTATTTTTTTACTGGCCTGTGTAGGAGCGGGTATTGCCTACTCCAAACGGGAAAGTCTTTTACAGTCTACACTTGAACGGGCCATCCGTAAAGCCAAACGTGACTATAAACTCAATGTCCACATCGGTTCGGCCAAATTTACCGGGCTGAGTTCGGTGGCATTTCAGGACATTTCCGTTGTCCCCGAAGACCGCGACAGTCTGGCCCATATCCAGCAAGTAGAAGTAGCCGTTCGGTTCTGGCCCTTACTAACCGGAAAGATTGGCCTATCCGGCATGCTGCTCGACAACGGATTTATTCAGGTTGTCAAGCGCGACTCCCTGTCGAATATCGATTTTTTATTGCACAGGAAGCGGGATTCTACAGCCGTGGAAGAAGCGCCCAGAGAAACCACTCGCAAAACGGATTTATCCGAAGTAGCTGAAAATCTGATCGATAACATCCTCTCTAAAATTCCTGACGACCTGAACATCAACAATCTGGCGTTTCGGGTGATGGATAATAATGATACGCTGAACCTGCTGACTAAATCGGCCATCATTCAGAACGAAGAGGTTCGGTCTACCATCTTTCTCAACGGCAATCAGGCAACCTGGCATATAGCAGGAACCGCCGATCCGGCCGACCGGGAATACAACCTGGCTCTGTATGCCGATGGCAAGCCGATTGAGATACCGTATATCCAGAAAAAGTACAATTTAAAAGTACAGGTTGATACCCTACGGGCCGAACTGCACGATGTCGACAGGACGGGTGGTGAGTTTCGGATGGAAGGGGCTGGCTCGGTTCGAAATTTACGCATCAATCACCCTGCTATTGCCCGTACGGATGTGCTGGTTCCCCGAGCGGCTATGGACGCCCACCTGTTCGTTGGTAAAAATTATGTTGGCGTCGATAGTTCGTCAACACTCCATCTGGGCGAAGTGAGCGCTCATCCTTTTCTGAAATATACGCTTTCCGAAACCCCAGATCAGTCCAACCTGAAGCAGGCTCGTCATACCTCTCCGGACGACGAGGAGCCTGTAGGGCCGGGGAAAATTTATGAAGTTCAGCTCCATACCGGTCAGATGGAGGCTCAATCGCTGTTTAACTCATTCCCCCAAGGACTGTTCGAATCGCTCGAAGGAATGCAGGTAGCCGGCAAACTGAAGTACGACGTTACGTTCCGACTGGACACATCCCTCCCCGATTCGGTTGAATTCAACTCTGGCATGACCTCAGAAGGCTTTCAAATCCTGAAAATGGGGCAGACCGATTTTGCCGAAATCAATCATCCGTTTGTTTATACGCCCTACGAAAAAGGCAAACCCGTCCGCGACATAATCGTTGGGCCGAGCAATCCCGATTATACCCCAATCAACGAAATTTCACCTGATCTTCGCAATGCGCTGCTGACCTCGGAAGATTACAATTTCTTCACTCACAAAGGATTTAACGAAAAAGCCTTCCGTGTATCGATTGCTACCAATTTTAAGGAAAAGTCGTTCAAACGGGGAGCCAGTACAATTTCGATGCAGTTGGTTAAGAATGTGTTTCTGAATCGTAATAAAACGTTATCCCGTAAGGTCGAAGAAATTCTGATTGTCTGGCTCATCGAAAACCAGCATATCGTTCCGAAAGAACGGATGTATGAAGTATATCTGAACATCATTGAGTGGGGCCGGAATATTTATGGCATTGGCGAAGCCGCTCGGTATTATTTTGCCAAGCGCCCCGCTGATCTTGACTTAGGGGAGAGTATTTTTCTAGCTTTTGTCGTCCCTCGTCCTAAACACGCTCTCGACTGGTTCTTGCCCGATGGCACCCTGCAAACCCGAAATGTGCGCGGTTATTTCCGATTGATTGGGCGAATCATGGCACGGCGTGGCCTCACGGCTCCCGACTCCGGCGCTTATGGTTTCTATGGCGTTCGGCTTCGTGAAGGTCTCCGCCATGAAGTGGCTCCTGTCGATACGACGATGCAAATGGAGGACTTTCTGCCCAACCCGAATGGCACTGAACTCGATGACGATGAAGAAGAAAGCGGCACTGGAATCGGTAATTTTTTCCGTCGCCTTTTCAAGGGTAAAAAGGCCGATGAGAAGAAAGAAGAAGAGCCAACAGTTCAGTCAGAACGAACCGAGTCTGCCTCACCCGAGGTAGCTCCAACCGATACCGTCAAAACGCGCAAGCAACTTCGTCAGGAACGGCGCGAACAGAAACGCCGGGAAAAAGAAGCCAAGCGATTACAGGAAGAAGGCAACATCCCGTAACGCAGTAACGCGGACAGGATGTCCGCATTGTTTAAATATATCAACATGAAATCACTCATTCGCGTTATTCTGGTTCTCCTTGTTATCGGTGGCGTCATTGCTATTGTCATTTCGCAACGAAATCACACAGTCCTTTCGGCTAACACCATTGATCTGCGCGTAGACTGTTCCGATATCGATAATGTACTGGTTACTTCATCGGTGAATGTAGCCGTTCAAAATTTATCGTCCCGTTCACACAACGATATATCCGTCAAGATCAGGGCCTACGATGAAGCAGGTAATCTACTGAAAGAAAAGTATACCACTTTCTCCCGAATGCTCCCGCCCAAAAGCATATTTGATAAACCCGTGACTTTACCAGCAAAAACCAAACGCTGCGATTGCCAGATTGTCAGCTCGCACCCATTCAACTAAAAGTAGTAAAGATCTCGTTCAGCGTATGCTTCAGGCGTTAACGGGTCGAATTATACAGAATAAAATAGAGCGGAATACAGGCATAAATGCTCATCGATACCCACGGATGAACGAAAGCCAGTATACCACCTATCAGATAGAACACTGGTCCAAATACTACCGACCGAATCGTCGCCTGCCGAAATTGGACTAAATCGATCTCTGGTTTTAAGACGAGTTTGTTTCGAAGCGCGTACCAACGGATAAAACTAAAGGTCAGGGCCATCATGGCCAGAACGAATCCAAACATAAAGGCAGCCAGCGGATTCGAAAGATAATCGCCCATAAGGGCCGTTGGAAATGGAATAAATGAACACCACAACAGCAACAAAGCATTAAGCCAGAAAAAGCTGTGGGTCACCCGCTCAATCTGGTCCAGAATTCGATGATGGTTCACCCAAATCACGCATACGATCAGAAAACTGATTACCCAGCTACTAATCTTGGGGAGTAATGAAACCAATGCCTCTCCCAGTTCACGAACCGATTCGGCTTGCACAAGATGTGGCACCTTAATTTCCAGTACCAGCAACGTTACAATAATCGCAAAAACACCGTCGCTGAATGCTTCTACCCGTGATTTAGAGAAGTAATCCATTGTAGCAACTCAACGCTTTAAAACGGTAAAAGCCATACTCCGCCCATACCCTTGAAAAAGGGCTAAATTGATCCAGTTTAGCGCTAATTGTTCTATGAGGGTAAGCTTATCGTTTCCGCCCAGGTCATAGCAGTCTGAAAAGCCAATTTCTCTGGCCAGTTGAGCGGCAATGGCTTTGCCTTTCAGGCTGTCACCTGCCATAAACATATCGGCGGCCTGGTCGCCATAATGTGGGTTGAGTATATTTTCAAAGCCGGTTGTGTTGAAACACTTTACCACATCGCGAGTGACTGTATTGGCCAGAATGGCATTGGTCGTGTTATCGAATCCGGCTGGTCCCATGCCTCGGACACTATTCATGGTATCGATAATGACTTTGTCAGTGGTGTCACCTAATTCCTGAACTACGTCTATCGTTTTCAAGGCAGGGGTAGCCAGCACAATAACCTCTGCCTGTGCAACCGCATGGTTTGGTGAAGTAAAGCGGTCTTCTCCGATTTTTGTGGCTAGCTTGACTGACTTTTCAGAAAGTGGAAATCGAGCGCCAATCAATACGGTATGGCCAACTTCAATAAAGCGTTGGGCTAATGCTCCTCCAACGTTGCCGGAACCAATAATAGCAATGATCATCGTTAATAATCTGATAAATGATAATACAGAGTTGTTTCATTGTTTGTGCTGGCTACGTAGGGTATAGGCTAGACCAACCGTCAGTATTTTGTCGTCGGGCTGGATTTTCGTAATCACCACATTCTCATGCGTAAAGGTATAAATCGCATTGAATGCCAGCCCCCGCCAGATTGGGAAATCAAAACCGATGTCGTATTGCCAGCGGTAGTTGTGGGTATCCGAAAAAGCGGGCTGATAGTAGGCATCGTAATAGAGTCGCAGGTAATTATCGAACAAATAATGCCAGCCACCCAACCAGACTGTGCCGCGCCAGATAGCAATAGATTGGGAGCCGTTGTACCGAGTCTCGTTATACATATCAGCCGTAAAACGGGTGTTCTCATAGACTGTCCCCGCCGATAGTTTCAGTACATGCCTGGGCTTGCTAATGAGTTGCAACGTGGCTCCGGCTCCGGTAAAATAGCGTAGGTCGATTTTTCGGCGGTAGTTGGTCGATATGTAGGCAATAGCAAACGGGTACACACGCCGTTCAGGGTGGTAGTAGAGATAATTCCGGCTGAACAGGTCATTGTCGGCTTTGACCGAGTAGAACGACTGATACAAACTGGAGTTCTGAGACTTGAACACCCACGCCCGAACCGGAGATATAATTAAATCCAACTTACTCCGCACAGTGCTCACGTCCACATTACCTTGCTGAAAATTGCCTGTCAATGACATCCGAATCTGAAATCGGGAAGAATCACTCTCATTAAGTTGGGCACAACTCATGGTTGCCAGCCCGGTCAGTAAGAAGACAGATAAAATAGCCTCCCTCATTGGCTTATCAGTACATCCCAGGTGCATCGGAGAAGGATGGAAATAAATTTACTGCTCCAACGGAGGCATCGACCCTAAAATAGCCTGTAGAATGCCTCCGTTAGGATTACGTTTGTGGGTTAATAGAAAAACTGCTCCTGCACGATTTTTCCATCCTTTACAGTATACACGGCGATTTCATCCATCTTCATCCGGTTACCATCTTTGAAGCTTAGGTCGAGGCCAATTGTCATCGCGATTTGATTACCCGCAACCAACGGTCCGCCAACGCTCCCACCGTGAACTTCCTGAATCATAGCCTGAAACTGATTCCCTTTTGCTACGATAGCCTCCAATCCCGCTACCGATTGCATACCCTGTGCACTGGCGGGCTCAATACTTTGGGCATCCTGAGCATACAATTCGCGCTGGGCTTGCTCATACTTACCCTCGCTGCAGAGTGCCACCAAACGGTCGGCAATTTCCTGTGTTGTCATATAGTTTGAATGGATTTATGAACGAATAGCAACGGAGTTCCCATTGAATCGTCAGGTAAGACGGTTTCGATAGGAAATGACATCTATACCTAGTTACTTATTACTGCGCTATTCGCCCAATGCTTCGATAATGGCACGGGCCGTTTCGGCACCACTAAAGTTCTGCTGCCCCGTAATCAGATTTCCATCGCGAATGGCAAAGCCACGCCATAGACCCGCCTGCACATAGTTAGCTCCCAGTTTCTTTAGCTCGTCTTCAATACGCCAGGGCATTACATGCGTATCGCGTGCTAGCAGTCCATAATCCCATACGGCATTGTCCGCAAAATCTTCTTCGACATTGGCAAAGCCCGTTACGGTTTTGCCTTTGGCCAGGTACTCGCCATTGCTCAGTTTAGCATAGCGTAAAATGGCCGTTCCATGACAGAGCGCCGAGGTTACTTTACCACTTTCGTAAAACTCAACAAACTTTTGGTGCAGCTCAATTGCGTTTTCGAACGTGAACATAGGGGCTTGTCCGCCCGCTACAACCAACGCATCGAAATCAGCTATGTTTAGCTCAGAAATTGGCTTTGTCGCATCGACCAGGGCTCGCAACTTGTCGGTATGAATGAAACCCTGCGAGATGAGGTCTGTCGATGAATACCCACTCGCGTCGTTGGGATCGCTCATAGCATCGGGCTCACATTTACCACCGCTTGGACTGAAAATTTCCACTTCATAGCCCTTCTCGGCGAATTCATAGTAGGGATGGGTAAGCTCACTCCACCAAAAACCAACCGGCCAGCCTGTGGTGGTTGAAACGGCCGGATTGGAAATCACAATTGCAATGCGTTTAGGGCGCTTTATATTAACCAGATTTGGGTCTTTGAGGCTCATGATCTATCAGTTGTTTAGTCAGATTTTTGTTGATTGACCTGAACAAAAGTAGAATACCTACGTACCTTTGTAAATATATATACATATAAGTGTGATACTCTCCTTTTAGAGAGTATCTGATTAACAACGAATTACTCGTATGCCTGATTTCTTGCACAACGGAAAGCTCTACTATAATCCCGTAGAGTTTGCCATGGCCCATATCGGTGGCACCTGGAAAATGCCTATTCTTTGGCGGCTCAATAAGCAGGTTATGCGTTATAGTGAACTAAAAAAATACCTGCCTCATATCAGTCATAAAATGCTGACGACCCAGTTGCGCGAACTGGAAGAACACGGGTTTGTAACGCGTACAGTTTACCCGGTCGTTCCTCCTCATGTTGAGTATGCAATTACTGAAAAAGGCCGTCGGGTCATTCCTGTCATCGAAACAATCCGACAGTTTGGCCGGGAACTGATGAATGAATATGGAGTTGAAGAGCGTAAACCGCAACAATAAATCGTTAGTCCCCTCAACGAAACATTCGTATTAATCCCCGGTAATCGTAACGGCTTTGTGCAGGTACATTTCGCTTTCTAGCTGATCGAGCAAAAAAGCCGCTACGTCGGCCCGACTAATACTGGGCAGGGCGAAGGTTGAAAAAGGCAGGTGTTCCCCCAGTCGATAGTGTCCAGTTAGGGGTCCATCTGTCAGCCGGGTTGGCCGGGCAATGATCCAGTCGAGATCACTTTCCCGGATAGCTTTTTCCTGTTTCTCTTTTTCGTCGATAGATCCCTTCAGGAGCGTTTTAATAATCAATTTACTGGGCAAAGGCGCTTCCTCATAGCTGGTACCAACCCCTAACGACGACACTACCAATAACCTATGAACGCCACAGCGTTTCATAACGTCCATCAGATTAACGGTACCCTGTGCTACGGTCTCATCTTTCTGACCGGGTCGGCTCCCCAACGCACATAAAACAACATCCTGACGCCGGACGGCTGGCAACAGAGTTTCCAGGTTCAATACATCACCCGTAAAAACGGTAAGATTGGGATGTTGAATACCTAATTTAGATGGATCGCGGACAAAGGCTGTAACATAATGTCCGCGCTGAAGGGCCTGCTCCACTGCCTGTTTTCCAGTTCCTCCTGTGGCCCCTACGACTAGTACTTGCATAAAAAATGGCTGATTCTGGTAAGTATAACGCAAAATCAGTCATTCAGTTTATACGATAATTCGCATACTTTTACGATTCCAGCAAATCAGGCCGACGGGTTCGGGTGCGTTCCAGTGCCTGCTCGTAGCGCCATTCATCAATTTTCGCTTCGTGGCCCGATAGCAAAATATCGGGTACTCGATGGCCTTCAAACTCAGCTGGGCGGGTATAAACCGGCGGGGCCAGTAAATTGTCCTGAAACGAATCGGTCAGGGCTGATGTTTCGTCGTTCAACACACCTGGCAACAGCCGAATGATCGCATCGGACAGTACACAGGCTGCCAACTCGCCACCCGACAGCACATAATCGCCGATACTGATTTCACGAGTCACGAATAATTCCCTGGCTCGCTCATCAATCCCTTTATAATGACCACAGAGAATGATTAGATTCTTTCTTAACGAGAGCGTATTCGCTGTTTTCTGGCTCAGTCGCTCCCCATCGGGTGTCATATAGATGACTTCATCGTAGGTTCGCTCAGCCTGTAGTGCTCGTATGCAACGGGCAATGGGTTCAATCTGCATCACCATACCCGCACCGCCCCCAAAGGCATAGTCGTCTACCCGGCGATGTTTATCCAGGGTATAATCGCGCAAGTCATGCACCACCACTTCTACATAACCGCCTGCCTGCGCCCGTTGTAGAATCGAGTGAGCGAAGAAACTTTCCAGAAGTTTGGGCAGGCAGGTGATAATATCAATCCTCATCCGTATCGTCCGTGTCGCCTTCGATTTCTGGCGTATCCTTCCCGCTTTCGTTCATGTAAATATCCAGCAACCCATCAGGCAATACAACGTTGAGCTTTTTGCTGGCGCGATCTACCGAACGAACAATATCACTATTGATCGGAATTAGTACTTCCTTTCCCTGATAGTCCATCGTAATCAAATCCTGCGCATTCATGGCATATACGCCCTGCACAATACCCAATTCACCCGCTTCGGCATCCACTACCTGATACCCCACAATTTCATGGAAATAGAATCGGGTTTCATCAGTTATCGGTTCCAGTTCACTCAAGGGTAAGTAGGCACCACAGTTGATCAGGCGCTCCGCCTGCTCGATGGTATCGACATCCTCGAAGGCAATAATAGCCCGGCTCCCCTTCACGATCGCAATCGATTCGATAAAATAGGGAATCAGCTCTCCCTTTACATCGAGCAGTACCGACTCCAGATCGGCATACTCATCGGGCTGGTCAACATCCAGAAAAAGAACCAACTCACCATTCACGCCATGCGTTTTGGTAATATGGCCGACCTGGTAACAATCGTCTTTGGTCATAGGTAATGCGGCTGAGTAGCCACTGTTTTGCCTAAAAGCACGGATTTTCAGCCGTGTTACTTATAAAAAGAGCCTATTCGAGTACGAACAGGCTCTTTATTAACAGGATTTCTGGAAAAACTATTCCGCAGCAGGGGTTTCTTCAGCGGCTGGCGCTTCCGTAGCGGGCGCTTCTTCAGCAGCCACTTCGGCTACAGGCTCTTCTACTTTGTTTTTCTTAGCAATTGCTTCAGCACGCGCTTCATTTACCTTTTTCTCAGCTTCCAGACGAGCGGCACGAGCCTCTTCTTTAGTCTGCGCTTTGGTGTCAGCAGCACCGGCTTTACGGTTTTCTTTATCGCCTTGCCAGGTTGCGAATTTCTCGTCGGCCTGTTCCTGCGAAATAGCACCTTTGTTAACACCTACCTGCAGGTGCTTACGATACATTATACCTTCGTGCGACAATACCGAACGAGCGGTATCGGTTGGTTGTGCACCGACCAGAAGCCAGTGAAGAGCCCGCTCCGATTTCAATACAACCGTCGACGGATCGGTATTGGGGTTGTATGAACCGATTTTTTCAATGAACCGGCCATCGCGTGGAGAAGTCGACTCTGCAACGACGATGTCGTACATTGCTCTTTTTTTGCGTCCACGACGCGCTAAACGAATTTTAACAGCCATTTGTGCTTGTTTGGTTTTGATGGAGGGCGCACCTCCTCGTAAAACGTGGCCGCAAAGGTACGAAAAAATAGATTAATCCCTTCTTACTGCCGTTGAATTATCACGTATTATTCATTAATATTTTGATTTTGTTGTGATGGCTCTTTTAAACGAGCTGGCTACTTTTGCCCTCAGTACGTGTATAGTCCACAAGGGACTACGACCGATCCGGTGGTTCACGCTTATAATCCTCAAACACACTAGCGTATGATAATCAAACTTGCCGAAGGTGACTTAAAAACAAAGTTTGGCGAATTCCATGAAACGCTTTTCTACAACGGCCAAAAAGAATCAATTGCTTTAACTATGGGTGACGTAGCGGGGGCTGATGATGTCCTATGCCGGGTACACTCGTCCTGCCTGTTTGGTCACGCTTTCAACAGCATTGAATGCGATTGTCGGGAGCAGATGGAAATCTCACAGCAGTTGATTCAGCAGACCGGGCGCGGTATAATTATCTGGCTGGACCAGGAAGGGAAAGGCAATGGTCATTTCGCCCTATTGAAAAGTGTAGAACACAAACGCTTGGGACTCCCTCAGGCCGATGCCTATGAAGCTGTTGGCTTTAAAAAAGATGCCCGCGACTACACGCCAGCCGCCGAAATCCTGAAAGCACTTGGCGTACGGTCGATTTGTATGCTAACCGACAATCCGAAGAAAGTGGATACACTTACTCAGCATGGCATTCAGGTAAACGGCACAAAAGCCGTAGCACTTCTATAGGTCTGACGCCCCTTCTAAAAAAATCCCCATTCAACCCAGGCCTATAAGCCGGGTTCTGTCCTTCCGAATTGGAATGGCTTATCATTTATCTGGGATGCCAGTCACCCGACACCTCGTTCGACCTACCCGCATCGGTTTGGCCTTTCGGCTTCTGGCGACGAGCAGCCGCACATCCGATGCTTATTTGGTCTTTCAGCCCCTAAGGGTTACCGTGCCCCGTTGGTCACCCAATGGGCGGTAGGCTCTTACCCCACCGGTTCGCCCTTACCCAGGTTAATAATTGAATGATTGAGTTTTGAATGATTGAATAAAAACAACTGGCGCAAGCCTATTCAATCATTCAAAACCCAATCATTCAATTATTAACCTGGGCGGTATGTTTTCTGTTGCCCTGTCTGTCGAATGGCCGTTCCCAGCCATCCGCCTTCCCGTTAAGAAGTAGGGTGCTCTATGCTGCCCGGACTTTCCTCATCTGCTCTTGCAGACGCGATAAGCCAGCCTGGGTTGTATGGGGCTACAAAGCTACGTTTTTTTAGCCATTGTTTTCGCCCCCCCTATTCTATCGTATAGGCCCGACCAATAAAAAACTCCCGGTTTCTGTAGCGAACTACATGCAACCGGGAGTCGACTTATCAATTCAGGTTTTATTACTTCGGATTCTTTGTAGCAGCACTACCACTGGCGGGTGGGTTATAGGCGATTTCATTATCCGGCACATCCCAATAATCTAGATAGCCATACGTAATGGTTGCTTTTGTGCTTACAACGCCCGTCCGGCTCAGGGCAACCGCATTTTTACGCCCCGATTCCAGTAATCCCCAGCGACGTGCATCGTAGAACGACAGGGCACGGAACAAAAGGCCCACTCGACGCTCACGACGAAGTTCTTCTTTCGCAGCATCCAGCGTCAAACCCGTACCGGCCACAGCCGCCAATCCAGCGCCCTGCGCTTTCCGCACTTCGTCGATCAACGCCAGGCCATCTTCGATTTTACCTGTATAGATCAACGCTTCGGCTTTCATCAACTGGTTCTCTTCATACGAACTGGCCATGTATAATTCATAACCACCCGCATTGGTATTCGAATACGTAATAACTGATGCACTACCCTCCGAACCTGCGGCTCCCCGGTTGATCAGGTTCCAGCGGGTAAAGAATGCATTGCCCCGTGAGGTTTCACCAATGTATGCCGAACTCCGTTGCTGGAAGTTATTCGACAAGCGGAGGTCGCCCGTTTTGAAATCCTGAATCAGGCGTTCCGAAATTTTGTAGGTGTTGTTGGCACCCGTTGTTTTTCCAGAAACAGTTCCGGTAGTTGGCGACAGAAAATCACTGGTTGCGTTCGAACGACCCGTGAAGACCAGATCGGTAGCCTGTACCCCACTGTTGGTTAAGGTCAGGATGTCGGCCCACTGGGCTGCGGTCATATCCGCCACACGCGTGTTCACCAAAATATTCCGGGCTTTCATGGTGTTGATATTCCGTACCCACATGGCTGGGGTCAACACACCGCCTTTACCCACCCGGTTGAAGCTAGGAATCAGTCCCTGCATCGTAGCTGTGTAGTCGGCACTAGCCGTTAAGCCACCCAGAATTTTAGCAGCTGCATCGAAATTTTTATTGGCCTCAGCAATGATCGCTTCTTTGGTTACATAGTTACCATTCGTGCCGTTCAGCACTTCGCCATTTGCCTTATCGTTAATGATCCCGGCGTAATATATTGAACCAATACGCGAGTAGGCATAGCCTTTCCACCAGTAAGCCCAGGCTTTCAGTACACCTTTTTTGGTATCTGCCTCGCCCGTAAATGTGACACCGTCAATATTCGCCAGCAGGGTATTGGCGGCATTGTTCAGGTTATACATGTAGGCCCATTCGTAATAAGTGGAGTTCTGGAAGCCTGTCGAGTTGACGTTTGCCGTTATGCGAATGAAATCAATCTGCTTGCTCGGTGAGTTCGGATTGACCAGTACCGTACCGTCGTCGAGGGTAACCTGATTGGGGCAGCCGATCTGATTGATAAACACGTTGGCAATATCCGTTCCGATCACGTCGCCCATCAATTCATGGTTACCGATAGCGCCCGACCAGAAATAGCCCGGCACCCCATCGTAGTACTTCACATCTTTGAAACCAGTGATGTAAAAGCCTTCGCCGAACGAGACCAAACCTGATTCCGTTTTCAGAGCCGGTGAGGAAGGCTGGTTGGGGTTTTCGACCTGGAGTTGTTCTTTACAAGACGCCATGAACCCCGAAAAAACCAGCGTTAATGCATATATTTTTAACTTATTCATAGTTCAAGTTTTTGAGTGGGTTACTTAAAATCCAATGTTCAGCGTAGCCTGATACGACTTAAAGTTTGGCATCGTACTATGGTCCGTACCCCGGTCCCAGGCCGAATTCGACGTACCCGAGCTGATCTCAGGATCGAAGCCCGTGTACTTGGTCAAGGTCCAGAGGTTACGTCCGGCCAGAACAAGCTGGAGCTTTTTGGTTGCCGGGATTTTAAACAACTTGGCAAAATCAAGTCCGATCTGGATGTTTCGCAAACGCAGGAACGAAGCATCTTCGTAGAAATAATCTTTCGTGCCGTTGGCCGTACGTTGTGCATAAACCCCCCGGTAGAAGGCCGTCCAGGCACCCGTCTGCCCATCAATAGTGAATGGATTGGCGTACTCACTGTGGATACCATCCCGATACATCCATTCTTTGGTCTGGTTGTACAGATGGTTACCCGCTACCCAATCGAACTGGAAGCCGAATGTCAGGAAATTCTTGTAGCTAAAGTCGTTGATGAACGACATATTGAATTTCGGATTCGGATCGCCAAAGCTAAATTTGTCGGCTGTAAAGTACGGCTGCTTGGTAGCTTTGTTCACGACAATTCCATTGCTGGCAACCGTGTAGGCTTCCTGATCGGCCTGAGGAATAAAGAAGTTACCGTTCGGGTCTTTGGCATCGACGCTGTGAATCAGCTTATAGCCATACAACTGACCGATTTTTTCACCTGCCTTCAGCACATAGTTGGTGCTACCGGCGTTCGATGTCACAACAACCGGCGCATCGCCCCGAACCGAAATAATTTTCGAACTTTGCTTACCGAAGTTTATGGTCGTATTCCATTTCAGGGCAGAGCCGTTATATACCGTTGAATTTAACGAGAACTGGATACCGTTCGAGCCCAACGTAAAGGCGTTATCGATCAGCGTCCCCAGGCCGACGGAAGGCGCTACGTCGACGGAGTAGATCGCGTCTTTAGTCTGCCGATCCCAGTAGGTAGCCGCCAGCGCAATACCATTCAGCCAGCTTGATCCTTTAAATAGGCTGAATACCATGTCGGTTCCGACTTCTATTTCCTGCGACACCTCTACGCCCAGCGCCGGGTTACTTTGCCCGTATGCATAATAAAAAGCCGTAGTATTGCCGACCGTGGTTGGTGTAATGGTCACGTAGCGGTCAAAGGGCTTGGGCTGAATACCGGCCTGACCGTAAGCCGCCCGTAGTTTCAACTCAGGCAGGAAACCATTGACCGTGCTGTTCTGCCAGAAAGGTAGGGCTGACAGCCGCACGAACGCATCGCCACGCGGGAATGTAAAGGGCTTGGAACCCTGCCCGAAGGCCGACGAGTAATCGCTTCGGAAACCGCCCGAAATACCCGCGAAATCACCGTACTCAAACCGCTGGTTGATCAGATACCCATAGGTAATGAACGGCTCCTGATAATCGCGGTAAACTCGCCAGGATGTGGTGTTCGCTGCGTTATACGGCGCATAGGCAGCCGGCAAACCAATAGCAGCACTGGTGTATTCTTTCACGGTGCTGTTCCGATAATCGAACAAAGCCTGCGTAACCGACTTAAGCGGGATAGAGGAACCAAAATCTTCTTTCAGGTCAAACACAGCAGTTGCTGTAGCCAGGAAGTTCTGGAACATCTTGCTGTTCGTATATTTCGTCAGATCGCCCGTGTTGGCCGTATTGTAGTTCGAAATAAAGTTTTGCGACCCCTGCGTTACCCAGTATTTGACGTTTGCATTATTCGACTGGTTCGCAAATTCCAGGTCGCGGTTTTGCGTCTGGAAATTGAGGCCATACTTGGCGTCCAACTCCACGAATTTGGGAAACTTGAAGTTCAGGTTAATATTCTGGATGATGTCAACCTTGTTGTCATTGTTCCGGGTATAGGCCTGCCGATACGATGGGTTCGACGCATTGATACCAATGGTCTGGTTCATGTTGAAGGGAATAGAACCGTCCGTGGTCGTCAGCGAGAAATCAGCCAGCGGATACGCGTTCAGCATACCGTACAGAATCGTCCGGTCGCTGGTTTTCAACGTGTTTTTGGTGTACGCCAATTGCGTGATCGAACGCAGGGTCAAGCCTTTGGCTAACTGAGTGCCAATGTTAGCCGTCATATTACTCCGATCGAAATAGCCGTTGTTGATGATGTTACTTTCCTGATGGCTGTTCGACACCGACAAACTAAAATCGGCTTTCTGACTACCACCCGAAATCGCAATGCTGTTGTTAACCGTATTGGCAGGCTTAAAGAAATACGCAAAGTGATCGTGGTATTGCAGATTCGCGTTGTACGGCTTGCTGTTGGTTGCCGTAGGGTCTGTCGAGTTATACTGCACGTTTTCGCTATAGATCCCGTTCGTGGCATCATAGGTGATGGGCTTGCCCGACGATCCGATGATGTTGTTGCTGGCATCGGTAGCAAACGCATGGTACATGGCCTTACTTACCCCCCCAACGTTCAGATATGTATTCTGGGCGATACTCGATGAAATGTCGATGTTCAACTGGCCATTTTTCCCTTTTTTAGTGAACAACTGAATAACACCATTAGCCCCCTGAGCGCCATAAATAGTAGCCGCAGCCGCGCCCTGTACGACCTCAACGCGTTCGATCGAGTTCAGATCAATGGTTTGCAGGCTGGTAGCGCCCATTTGGATTCCATCGATCAGAATCATCGGTGAGGTGCCCCGGTTGATGGTATTGATACCCCTCAGCAGAATATTTACATCAGCACCGGGCGTACCACTTCGGCTGGTAATCTGAGCACCCGCGATTTTACCAATCAATGCCTGGTCGATCGAGGCCGATGGCGCCTGTGGTAAATCTTTCGCCGATACCGACTCTACGGATATAGCCAGTTTACGTTTATCGGTGGCAACCCCGGTTCCTGTTACAACGATTTCAGAAAGTTGTTTGGTGTCGCTGGACAATTTCACGTTTACGACCGTTGAGGCTCCTAATTCTACCTCTTTGGTCATCATGCCGATGAAGGAGAAGGTTAATGTTCCTTTTGCGGGAACAGATAGCGAATACCCACCATCACTATCGGTAACTGTTCCAACGGTCGTTCCTTTCAAAACCACCGACACGCCTGGCAAAGAAGTGCCGTCATCGGCCTGAGTAACTTTACCCGTAATTTTACGATCCTGCGCCCAGGTAACGACGCAAATTGAGCAAACGAAAAGTAAGCTCAGCAGTAACTTTTTTCCCATAAACAAGTACGATTAGTGTCAGTTAAGCAAGAAGCACTTCTACAAAAGTATATTCCGCATTTTTCAGTTCAAAATTTCGTATTAAAAAAATTATACAAACTTTTATAGATGACTACAATAAGATAATCAAAATATAATTCTGTAATTTTTCCAATACTAAATATAAAAATTAGATTAAATGTAAATATTGTTAAATTTTTTATGATATAAATCATATAAATTGAAGAATTGTCTTAACCTAGATTTACGACCAGTAGATAAGTTATTATTGGAAAAATTATATACTTGTCTAGTTATGTCAGCGATAATCCTACAAGGGTCTTTGAGTATTATTACTTATTAAATCTTAATTTTATATATTAAACCAAATAATAAATTGAATTTTAATCATAATTTAACTTTTAATTACACCAACTAGACTATTTACAAAACATAAAATTATAAACCAATAAATCACTAGTATTACATATCAAAATATAAGATACTTACGAAGGAATTTTTCAGCTTTCATTGCTTAAGTATATATAGATAATCTAATTTCCTAATACGGTCAATTTCTGACAAAAAGAAAGGCCTTCCCTTGTCAACAGTCAGGGAAGGCCTTATTAATCTATTCTTGCAAGACAGGAACTAATATATCAAAAACTACTGCAAACCATCCACTTTAATATCGATACGCCCCCTGGCATTAACGACCGCCAGCATAGCCGTTGGAGTCAGGTATACCTGATCGGGTTTGATCTCATCAATATGCCCGTTCATTACGACACCTTTTGCTAACTGATTATTAGTCAATTGCTGCTGCAACAACTTCTGCATGTCGGCCAATTGCGAGCCGACCGGAATAGTCAACTGTTTTTCGAGCGTTCGGGCAAATGTTCCTTTTAATAACCAACTCGCCGACTGAGCCAGTATATTTTTGGTATCGAGGTCATACTGGAGATCTTTCAGAGAAATCGTCTGATCTTTCGGGTCGTAATACGGCTTTCCCCGAAGGTATATATCACCGTTCAAGGTTCCCTTAATTCCTGCTTTGATGATGAGGTGTTCATTTTGCCCATACAAATCCATGCCAGTGATGGTAATATGGTAGCGGTCATTGCTGAACGAAAACGACTTTCCGACAAATTCGTCGGCGGCAATCCGGGCCACCTCGGGGTAGCTGGCTTCACTAAGTAAACCAATTTGAAAGTCGTCCTTCACCTGCGATACCACCGTCAGGTTCGGCAATGACACGACCGGACGTACATCGGGTTTTGCGCCCGTAGTGGTCAGGGTATATCCCTCAATGCCAATGGTTGCCCGGATGAGCCGCCCTTCGAACCGTAGCGGGGTAATGAGCACGCGCTTGGGTACCACCTGCAAATAGGTCCGATACTTTTCGGAAAGCAGGTACGGTTCGCGAAGGGTATTCCAGGCTTTCAGAACGGGAGCCCGAAGATCAATATTTCGGCGAATCTGCTGATCGAGCGTTTTGGAGATAGTTCCCAGGTTTTTATCGATAAGCCGGGCAACCATGTTGGTAATGGGAATATTTACCCCTATTACGCTCACCGTTGGCTTACGAACCCAGCCGTAGCCATCGGCCTGGGTCTGGGTATGCACCGACCAGTCGGGATCGAGATCAAATTTAGATTTAAAGCGCAGGTCGATTTCGAATTCAGTTTCTTTATACTGCATGAATCCCAGAACAGAAACGCCTGCTTTAGCCCAGATTCGCAACGGGACCGTAAACTGAAACAGACTGTCCTGCGCCGACACCATAATGGTTCCCCGTTTCCAGACTTTGGTCATGAATTGGTCGTTATTATTATCATCCAGGCTATTGTCCTCATAAATCAATCCATTGACCTGAGCATTGATCTGCCGTTCTACATCGCTGAGGGCAATGGATACAGGAACATGAACCGTGGATAAAAATCGTTCATTACGGACTTCCATTTCGGTGGTGTTATAAGCTTCTTTGGGAGCTTTCGGATTGAGACGTTTTTGAGAAGTCTGGCAACTAAGGATACTGACCAATAGTCCGATAATGACTAGACGGGTCACATACTTACCATGCATAACGGGTAGCAGATTTAGGAGCTAAATTACATTAATTGGTTGCTTTTTATCGTTTATTCTCCGTTTATTGATAGCCAATCTATGCATTAGTCTATTTGTTCTTACCTAAAACCCAGTTCATCAGAGTCCCTCATTGATTATGACACAGATCAAAAAAATCAATTTACCGGAAACGGACATCCCCGAAAATTGGTACAACATTGTGGCCGACATGCCCCACAAGCCACTCCCACCGCTTCATCCGGGAACGCACGAACCCATAGGTCCCGACATGCTGGCTCCGCTGTTTCCAATGGAGCTGATCAAGCAGGAAGTGACGACCGACACCTGGGTACCCATTCCCGAAGAAGTCCGCGATGTTTATAAAATCTGGCGCCCCACCCCTTTGTTTCGCGCGTATGGCCTGGAAAAGCTACTGGACACCCCCGCTAAGATTTACTACAAATACGAAGGCGTTAGCCCAGCAGGTTCACATAAGCCCAACACGGCTGTACCACAGGCTTTTTATAACAAGCAGGCTGGGGTAAAACGGATCACAACCGAAACGGGGGCCGGGCAATGGGGCAGTGCGTTAAGCTTTGCGTGTCAGTTATTTGGTATCGACTGTGAGGTGTATATGGTACGGGCTAGCTACGACGGAAAGCCGTACCGAAAAATCATGATGAATACCTGGGGGGCTACCGTGTATCCGTCACCATCGGAGCGCACAGCCGCCGGGCGGCAGATTCTGTCGCAGGACCCCAATTCGCCGGGTAGCCTGGGGATCGCCATTTCGGAAGCGGTGGAACTCGCCATGCAGGACGAACAGACCAAGTATGCGCTCGGCTCGGTGCTGAACCACGTTTTGATGCATCAAACGGTCATTGGTCTGGAAGCCATCAAACAACTTGAAATGGCAGGCGATTTCCCGGATATTGTGGTGGCACCGTTTGGCGGTGGATCAAACTTTGCTGGCATTTCGTTCCCATTTCTCCGATACAACCTGACCGAAGGCAAACAGATTCGCTGCATTGCGGCCGAACCTGCTTCCTGCCCCAAACTGACGCGGGGTGTGTTCCGGTACGATCTGGGCGATACCATCGGTATGACGCCACTGATTCCCATGTACACGCTGGGGCATAACTTTATTCCGGCTCCCATTCATGCCGGTGGTTTACGGTATCATGGCGCCGGAGCCATTGTCAGCCAGTTATTAAAAGACGGGTTGATCGAAGCACAAGCATACAAGCAACTGGAATGCTTCGAAGCGGGGGTTCAGTTTGCCCGAGCCGAAGGCATCATTCCGGCTCCTGAAGCGACTCATGCCATTGCAACGGTGATGCAGGAAGCCCGAAAAGCGAAAGAAGAAGGAAAAAGCAAAACCATCCTGTTCAACCTATGCGGTCACGGCCATTTCGATATGAGCGCCTACGAACAATACCTGACCGGAAAGCTGGTCGAACATGAGGTTACGTCCGAAGAAATTCAGGCATCGCTGGCCGAACTGGATACACCGATTATTAATTAGCCCTACAGGAATGGATAATGAACAATGAATAATGATCGACGGCAGCCTCATTATTCATTGTTCATTATCCATTATTCATTTAATCGTCACCTTTGTGGCCCCATAGCCAAACTTCTGCTTTTGAGCGTCTTCAAAAAATCGGACGTTCGGATGCTTGCCCAATCGCTTATGCAGTTCGGTTCGCAATGCACCACTACCTACACCGTGAATAAACGTAATCTCGCTCATGCCACTGGCAATAGCGTTTTCGAGGGCTTTATCGAAGGTTTCCAGTTGCAGCTTCAATAAATCGGCGGGGGTACGATTGCCTGTTCCTTTGGGGAGAAGCGCTTCGGCATGTAAGTCCACGACGGATGTAGGCCGTTCGATCGAGACGTTGGTTTGTTCCGCTTTGGGCTTCAGCATCTCTGCTTTCAGTTCGTCGGGGCGAATCGTTTTGGGCTGTGGAGGCCGGTTACTGGTTGCGCTTACAGGCTGTGCTGGTTCGGCTGTATCGGCATCCAGTTGGGTCAGAAAACCGGGTTGATTCAGAATAGGCGCCTTTACTTTCTCTTTAAAAAGCGTAGCCGCCCTTGCCTTGAACCGTTTCATCAACGGTTGACGCAGCGATGATTTACCGGCCCGAAACCAGAGCCCCTGCACCACAAAGGTTGGCCAGGCTTCAAATTGGGCGTGGGCATATAAATCGTTCATTTTCTGCTGCGATTTAGGTTTCAGAACCCCGCTCTGCAAGCCTCGAAACTGAACTCCTCCCCCCGCAGCCGCCGACTCTTCACCGATCAGATACGGAAATTCCCAGTCGGTATTGTTGATCAGATGCAGTGTATACTCACGATCGTTGATGGGAACGAATGCCAGATAAATCCCCTGATTGGCCAGAATAGTGGGCGCAGCAGGGGTTATAGTTTTCTGTGGATCGTACGGATTCGCTTTCAGAAGACGTTCGGCCTCCAGGGGCGAAACCAGTACCAGTTCCGAACGCATAACCGGAATCCGAAAGCCATCTTCAATCTCAATTTCAATCATATCGCCGGGTAAAAACCGCGACACAACGCCCTGTTCTTTTGCCCGGAGCAACCGGACTTTATCGCCTATATTCATGATTATCGCTCGTTGTTAGTCGTCATACGCCTTCAGTAGCCCAAAAGCCTATGACCTTGTGATGTCAAAAGTATAACGCAGATAAACAGAAATTGCTCCTGAGATTGTTTATTTCGGCGAACATAGCCTGAAACTAGGCGGGTAGGATGCCGGCGTTACTATCTGCTTTTAACTGAACGCCTGTCAGTTGCAACCGAAACGCCGACCAAATCAGGTCCATGATTTTATCGACGGCCAAAACAGGCGCTAAACCCTGTTCACGGATGTTGGAGATACAGTTTCGGCTTTCATCGGTCAGTCCCGGTCGAGGAGCATAGGTTATGTAAGCGCCCATACTGTCGAACGAACTTAGCCCTGGCCGTTCACCAATCAGAATAATCGCCAAACGGGCGTTTAGCAAGCTCCCGATGGCATCCATTATAGCCACCCGTCCCTGTTCGACCAGCACGATCGGAGCCAGCGAAAAGCCAGCCTGTTTCGCTTTGTCGACCAGACCACTTACAACCTGAGCTGCGTTTTGCCTGATAGCCGATGCCGAAAGGCCATCCGCTACAATAATACTGATATCAGCCGCTGGACTATCGAGCTGTTGAAGCTGTTCGGCCGAGCGTTCGTCCAGCAATCGGCCCAGGTCAGGACGTTGAAGATACATATCCCGGTGAATAGCCCGGCTGCGAACGCAGTAAACCGGCAATCCGCATAGCGCCAGTTGGTTTTGCAGGTCAGTCACATCCAGTGCTGAATACACCGCATCTTTAGCATGAGCATGGGCCAGTTTGAACTGTAGGGATTCACGAAGCGGAACCGAAACACCCGTTCTGCCCAATGCAATGCGCGCCTTGGTGTAGGCTTTCAACGATTCCCACTCATCGGATTCAACTCCTGCTTTTCTAATCTCACTCATGTTTGTTGCGCTCAGCCTACCAACGCTGCGTAAAGCTGTTTTTGTGCCTGACCCGACAGCCGGTTTCCCTGCTGATCCATAATACCCTGTCGCAATAGCCAGTCTTCAAATTCCGGCGCTGGCCGAAGCCCCAATACCCGACGCACATATAGTGCATCATGAAAGGAAGTGGACTGGTAGTTCAGCATTATATCGTCGGCACCGGGAATACCCATAATGAAATTGACACCCGCGACACCCAGCAGAGTCAGTAATGTATCCATATCGTCCTGATCGGCTTGAGCGTGATTGGTGTAACAAATATCCATGCCCATCGGCAAGCCCATCACTTTAGCGCAAAAATGGTCTTCCAGCCCCGCTCGAATGATCTGTTTCCCGTCAAAAAGGTATTCAGGACCAATAAAACCTACCACCGAATTGACCAGAAAGGGCTGATACGCCCGCGCAACGGCATAGGCCCGTACTTCGCAGGTTTGCTGATCAACCCCATGATGTGCATTGGACGACAATGCACTCCCCTGCCCCGTTTCGAAGTACATCAGGTTGCTGCCCAGCGTTCCTCGTTGTAGAGATAAGCCCGCTTCATAGGCTTCCTGAAGTAGTGCCAGATTGATACCAAAACTAGCGTTGGCCTTTTCAGTTCCGGCAATGGATTGAAACACGAGATCGACAGGCACTTGTTGTTCAATCAGTTGTAGGGTCGTCGTAACGTGGCTGAGTACGCAGCTTTGGGTCGGTATAGCAAATCGCTCACGCAGTTCTTCCAGCATGAAAAGCAGTCGGGACGTAGCAGCCGGACTATCGGTGGCCGGATTAATCCCGATCATGGCATCACCACTCCCGTACAACAGCCCATCGATTATACTGGCCGCTATACCTTTCGCATCGTCGGTAGGGTGGTTGGGTTGCAGCCGAACGGCCATATGCCCACGAAGCCCCTGCGTATTCCGAAACCGGGTGACCACCTCACACTTTTTGGCCACTAATATCAAGTCCTGATTCCGCATCAGTTTCGAGACAGCAGCCACCATTTCGGGGGTAAGTCCGGGGGCTAGTTGCTGTAAGGTAACCGTGTCAGCCTCATCACTTAGTAGCCAATCGCGCAGGTCGCCCACGGTCAGATGGCTAATTATAGTGAAGGCAGTTGTATCGTGCGTATCGACAATCAGCCGGGTAACTTCGTCGGTTTCATAAGGAATGACAGCCTCATTCAGAAAGGCCGTCAGCGGGACATCGGCCAGGGCAATCTGAGCTGCTACCCGTTCCTCGTAACTATCGGCTACCAGTCCCGCCAATGCATCACCCGAGCGCAATGGGCTTGCTTTTGCCAGCAGTTCGCGTAAGCTGTCAAATCGATACGTAAACCCTCGAATGGTACACGAATAGGCCATAAACAAAGCGTCATTGGTTGTCTTTTTGTGATCACTGATAGCCATTGGTCTTGATGTAACATGCATGACTACCCAATGACCAGCAACGCCGAAATTTTCAGACCCGTCGGGAAGTTTTCAACCGATACAGGCTAGAGGCATAAAACAAGCCGCCAACAATCATTAAACCAACAAAAAATAGTAGGCTCAACCCACTATAAAAATAAATCATAGCGGCCAGTGCCACAACGGCCAGTAGCAGCGCCAATGCCGGAAATACGGGGTAGAACGGGGCTTTAAATGGTCGGTTCATCATTGGCTGGCTCTGTCGTAATGTAAACAATGCCAGCATACTAATTATATAGACCACTACAGCGCCAATGGTCGACAAGACCACCAATTTGCTAGTATCCAACAGGCACAGCGCCAGAACGCCCAGAATCCCTCCAAGCAATAAGGCCCAATACGGCACCTGGCGAGTTTTGCTGACGCTGGCGAGTACACCGGGCAAATAGCCACTACGTGCCAATGCAAAAATCTGCCGAGAGTAACTGATAATGATGCCATGAAACGAAGCAATCAAGCCAAACAGGCCAACACTGGCAAACGCCTTCGTCAGCGGGTTATCGCGACCAACCACCAGAGCAATCGATTCGGGCAGTGGATAGTCGAGATGGTCGAGTTTTTCCCATTCGGCAATGCCTCCTACGCAGAACATAACGGCCAGTGCCAGAACGGTCAATGTAAGCAACGCTGAAATGTAGCCTTTGGCAATGGCATTCTTCTCATCACGAACTTCTTCGGCCACCATAGCGATGCCTTCCAGACACACGTAGAGCCAGATAGCAAATGGCAGGGCAGCAAACACTCCACCCCAGCCAAACGGCATTGGGTTATGCAGAAACGTAGCCAGTTTAAAATCGGGAGCTACAACCCCAATAAACACCAGCAACTCAACAATGGCGAGCAGGGTCATAATCAGCGAAAACCAGGCCGCTTCCTGAATACCCAGCAAATTGATGATCGTAAACAGAATATACGCACTGATCGACGCTGCCAGTACAGGAACGGCTGGATACAGGAAATGAAGATAACTGCCCAGCGCCAGGGCAATGGCAGGCGTTGCAAACAAAAATTCAATCAGGGTAGCGTAACCTGCTATCAATGCCCCCCAGGGGCCAAAGGCTTGCAGCGCATAGGCAAACGGCCCGCCGGCATTCGGAATCGCTGTGGTAAGTTCGGTAAAGCTGAAAATAAAGGTAAAATACAGAACCGTGATCAACAGAGTAGCAATCAGCAGCCCAACGGTTCCAGCTACGCCCCAGCCATAGTTCCAGCCAAAATATTCGCCCGAAATAACCAGGCCAACCCCTATAGCCCACAAATGAATGGGTTTTAATACTTTTTTAAGTCCCTGTGATTCGTCGGTCATACGGGGGAAGATACACTTTTTTCTCTTGGGTCATACCAACGAAGGGGAATCTCAGGCTTGACGAATAATCAATGTTGAGATTACTCCTTCATTGGAACGACAGAAAAGTCGCTTTTACACT
This sequence comes from Spirosoma aerolatum, assembly GCF_002056795.1. NCBI lineage: Bacteria > Pseudomonadati > Bacteroidota > Cytophagia > Cytophagales > Cytophagaceae > Spirosoma > Spirosoma aerolatum. Next base: position 5,353,943 of record NZ_CP020104.1, read on the forward strand.
TTATTCGAGCGTCCCATCAGCGGATCGCTGAAACCCACTTTCCCAGTTTCTACCCGCCCGGCATAGCGTTGCTCAAAGTCGGCAAACCCAGTCACTTTCACGCTGAAATCATACCAGTTATAGCTGGCTTTCAGATTTAACAAAACTGTTTGCGTGGCTCCCTTTGCCCCTGCCTTCTCCAGCGGTTTCATTTGCTCCTTAGCCTGATACCCATTGTCTATAAGCTGAACCGTATAGCTTCGACCCGCATCGGTATTGGTAAGTTTTACCAACACATTACCCGTCAACTGGTTTTTAGAATCGCGTTCATACGTGCAGGCGATGGAGATAGGTGGGGTTCTGATTGCTGCTTTGAACTCCCGATAAAAGCCATTAGGCCCCTGAACGCATAGATGTAAAGGAGCGTCGAGCAACCAGGTATCGGTAAGGCTATCGCCTGCAATCACCGTATAGGATCGAAAACGAGCATCATTTGGGAGCATCTGACAGACCTGAAACGGTGCGCCCAGCGCTTTTTTTCCGAACACATCGTTTTTCGCGGATAAGGTCAGAGCAAATCGGTTGTCAACTACGCGTCCATCCACGTAAAGCTCATAGGGTAAGGCACAGGAAGCGCGAACCCCCTCTTCCTGGCGTGGCAATTGGGTTGCCGTTTGCGGGTTGTCATTGATCCGGCTGATTTCATCGGAGGTCAGTTGCTTATAATTGCTGGGAAGGCCTTTGAACTGCGCTTTGTGTATGCCTTCCAGAAACGATTGTTTCGCTACAAAGGTGGGCAACTTAATGGTTTCACCGCGATAGGGCTGAAACGCCGAGGTTAAATCCCCACAGATGGTGCGTCGCCAATCGCTGATATTCGATTCCCGGATGGTCTTGCCGGTTTTATGACTCAGGAAGTTCTCCAGAAACTGAAGCGTCGATGTATGGTCAAACACTTCTGAACAAACATATCCTCCCCGACTCCAGGGCGACGCGATCACTAGCGGAACCCGAAAACCCAATCCAATTGGCCCGGTACGTCCTCCATTTTTACGCTTACTTTCCTGCTCCTGGGTCACAAATTCCAGACGCGTATCGATGCCTTTGCTGCTTAATCCAGTTTCTGGCTTATCGGGATGAGCTGGCACAAACGGAGGCACATGATCGAAGTAGCCATCATTTTCGTCATAGGCCAGAATAAAGATCGTTTTTTTCCAGACGTCCGGGTTCTGGGTCAGAATATCCATTACCTCCGACAGATACCAGGCACCATACCAGGGAGCACCGGGATGATCAGAGAAGTTTTCGGGGGGAACCAGCCACGATACCGTCGGGAGTTTCCGGGCTTTTACATCTTCCCGAAACTGATGCAGCACATCTCCCTTTGGAACAGCCATTTTCCGCTCCGCCGTCCCATCCTGATAGGTCAGGGTGGTCAGTTGGCGGTAGTTCGGGTCATTGACATTGGTCGTAAAGGCTTTCTGACACAGCGCTTTTTCCCGCTGCGACAACTGGTCAAATTTCTCCGGTGCATACTTCACCAGATCGACCTGCACTTCCTTTTGCCATTCCTGCTGCTGTTTCAATGCCCGTGCTGTTTCAGCGTAAGCCTTGTCAGTTTCAGGCAAACTTTTCAGTTTGGCTTCCAGGGCTTTAATCCGTTCGGGAAGGGCTTTTTCCTCACGTTGAAGAAACGGATAGTAGGCCGGGTGGAACCGGACATGATACTGCGAGAACCATTCGATGGGATTATCGGTAAAATTGCCCAGCCAGTTGTCTTCTTCGCCCTGCAAGCCCGTCGACAGGCTGATTTCATTTTGATAAATCTTCCACGATATGCCAGCGTCTTCCAGTCGTTCGGGAAACGTCGTCCAGCTTACCTCGGCATCGTAATCAACGTTTTCATTTCGTACGTTCGCCATGGCCTTTGGATCGCGGGGATCGCGTATGGTACCCGTCCAGAAATAGAGCCGGTTCGGTGTGGTGCCCGTCAGGGATGAACAAAAGTTCTGATCGCAAACTGTAAAGGCATCGGCCAATGCATAGTAAAACGGAATATCCTCCCGGTTGTAATACCCCAGCGTAAGCGGCATATGGGCATATTCTTTGTGGCCCGACGGCTTGGCATCCAGCCACTTATCCATTTTGCCACCATTGTGGGCATCGACCTGATTCTCCCAGGAGTGCGGCAGTGAGTGCATCCAGGTTGCCTTTGTATCCTTAATATTCAGCCGAAATGGCGCGTATGTTTCACCCGCCTTATTGGTCTGAAGCCATATTTTGTTTTTGTTCGGCAGGGTAAACGCCCTTGGGTCATTGAATCCCCGAACTCCCTGCAACGTACCATAGGTATGATCGAACGAGCGATTCTCCTGCATCAGAATCACCACATGTTCAGCATCCAGAAAGGTAGTACCAGGTTGTGGGTCAATGGCAAACGCACGCTGAATAGATTCAGGCAATCCGCCCGAAAGAACCGTTGACAGCAACGCTGCTTTTTTAAGAAAATCGCGTCTGGAATCCATACATTATTGTCGTTGATCGTAATTGGCTGGCTATCCTGCAAATGGAGTACCTAAAGCATCCTCAAAAATACAACCCTCAGGGTGAAGTCAATTTTATCTTTTTTTAATCATTTAGGCTCCTCTACTGATTTATACGATATACTAGATCAAAAAGGCTATGTGGATTGTATTTGCCTTATCGGCGGCTTTATCGGCAGCCATTGTTGTTACGCTATCAAAAGCAGGTATCAAAGATTTGGATTCCAGCCTGGCATTTGCCATTCAGTCGGTAATGATCCTAATTGTGTCGTGGAGTGTGGTCATTTCGCAGGGTCTCCTGGCCGACATACCCCGAATAGAACGCCGGGTCTGGATATACCTGATCATTGCCGGGATTGTCACCTGCCTGTCGTCGTTATTTTCGTTTCGGGCGCTGAAGCTTGGACATGCCTCTCAAGTATCACCCATTACCAACTGCTCACTAATTTTTTCGGTCATTCTGGCGGTGGTGTTTTTAAAAGAGAAAATCAATTGGCAGGTCATAGCCGGGGCCTTGCTTATGGGAATTGGGGCCGTCATCATCGCTATCTCCCGCGACTGAGTAAGTTAAGCATTCCTAAAAACCGCGAGGACGCAAAGGCGCAAGGATAAAAAGAGTCCTCCTTTCGCCTTTGCGTCCTCGTGGTTTGATATACCAAAGCTTACACCCAGCTACAAACCCAGCCTTAAAATGAGTACTTTTGTATACGAATAATACTGTGTTGGTATGCCTGCCCCCGTAAACGAAAGACTTGCTCTTGCCCATCAATTTGTTCTTCACACAAATCGAAATATTTTCCTGACCGGAAAAGCGGGGACGGGCAAAACAACATTTCTACACCAGGTTAAACAGCTAAGTGCCAAGCGGCTGGCCGTAGTTGCACCAACGGGTGTAGCCGCCATCAATGCCGGGGGGGTTACCATTCATTCGCTGTTTCAATTGCCGTTTGGCCCCCTAGTGCCAGGTTCTACGCTCCGGGAAAGCCGGAAGTTCAATAAAGAAAAAATCAGGCTTCTTCGCACCCTCGACCTGCTCATCATTGACGAAATCAGTATGGTCCGGGCCGATGTTCTGGACGGTATCGACGAGGTGCTCCGTCGATACCGAAATAACAGCCAGCCGTTTGGTGGTGTCCAGCTTCTGCTCATTGGCGATATGCAGCAACTGCCACCCGTGATCCGGGATGAAGAATGGGAGTTACTAAAACCACACTACGAAACCGGCTATTTTTTCGGTAGTAAAGCATTAAGCCATACACCCTATATTTCGATTGAACTGACGCAGATTTACCGGCAGGCCGACGCTCGGTTTGTGAGTTTATTGAATAGCATTCGCGAAAAAACGATTACCCGCGATCAGCTTGCCGACCTTAATCAACGTTACATTCCCAACTTTACCCCCCGCGACGACGAAGGCTACATTACCCTCTCGACGCATAATACAACGGCCCAGCAAATCAATAGTCATAAACTGAATAGCCTTAAAACGGCACTTCACACCTTTGATGCCACGATTGAAGGGGATTTCCCGGCTACGATTTACCCGACCGAAGCCAATCTTGAACTAAAAGTGGGGGCGCAGGTGATGTTCATTAAGAATGACATTTCGCGCGAAAAACGCTATTATAACGGTAAAATCGGGCAGATTGTCGATATTGACGATGATATCATTTATGTCAAAAGCGGGGACGACGATGTGATTGATGTACTCCCCACCGACTGGACCAACCTTCGGTATAGCCTCGACCCAGCTACAAAAGAAATCAAAGCCGAAGCTATTGGTACGTTCCGACAGTTCCCACTCAAACTCGCCTGGGCCATCACCATCCACAAAAGCCAGGGACTTACCTTCGAAAAAGCCATTATCGATGCTTCTGCGGCCTTCGCTCATGGGCAGGTTTATGTAGCGTTGAGCCGTTGTAAAACACTCGACGGACTGGTGTTGCGATCACCAATTCCGTCGCACAGCATCAAAACCGAGCAGACGCTGGAAGATTTTCACGATGAACTTATTCAGCAAACGCCCAATGAACAGCACCTGCATGAGTCTAAGCGCACCAATCAGCAGCAATTACTTCTGGATCTGTTTTCGTTCGAACGCGCCAGTTCCTTGTTATACCGTTGTCGACGAGTGGTCAATGAGCATGCCAGTAGTGTCGATCCTGAATGTGGGCCTATTATCACCCAACTAACAGAAAGCGTACGGGATAAGGCTCGTGAGATCAGCATTCGCTTTCAGAAGCAGTTAACGGGTTATTTTGCTGACGAACGTTTGCCTGAAGACAACCCCGATTTACAGGAACGTATCCGAAAGGCCGTTGCCTATTTCCGGTCGTTGCTTGGCGACGAGCTATTGCCTACACTTCACCGTTGCCCCACCGATTGCGATAACAAACAGGTACGAGAGCTGCTGCTGGAAGTGCTGGATGAACTTGAAAAAGAGTTGTTTGTCAAGCTTCGTACCTTCGAGAGCTGCCAAAACGGATTTGACGCGCTGGCTTATTTACAGGCTCGAAACCATGCCGAGCTGGACTTTCAGCCCGAACGCAAAAATTTCGACCAGCCAGCCGAAGCTGCTTCCGAAAAATCGGGACGTGGGGGGCTATATGGTGCGCTGATGAAATGGCGTAATGATCTGGCGGGAGAACACGACACCTCCGGCTATATGGTACTTCCACAGAAAACCATCGCCGAACTAGCCCGTCTTCGTCCAACTACACTCGAAGAACTTCTGGCTATCAAAGGGTTTGGCAAAACTAAGGTGAAGCAGATCGGCCACGAAGTGCTGTCCGTCATTAAAGAGTATCTCGAACGGCCCAAGCCTACCAAAGAGCCGAAAGTGAAAGAAAAAAAGGTGAAAGAGCCGAAGGAGCCTAAAATTCCATCGACTACGCAGACCCTTGCCCTTTTTCAGGCTGGCAAAACCATTCCCGAAATAGCGACCGAACGGGGATTTGCCATATCTACTATCGAAGGGCATCTTGCTCAATGCATCAATCGGGGCGAACTATCGGTCGATGCCGTGTTACCTTCCGATCGTATTCAGCTGATTCGCCCCCACCTCGAAACTACGCCATCAGCCACATTTACCGAACTGATTCAGACAATCGGCCATGGCGTCACCTACAGCGAAATACGGTTTGTAAACAGCGCCATCCGGGCCGAATTGGGAGAGATTGAACAGGAGTAGTACCCTTCTAATTTTTCAGTCAATTAGGATTGGCTTTAGCGTCGCTCACTTATCCGCTTCTGATAAGTTGTGGAAGAGTTCGATAAATTGACTGAAATAGGGATTTTTCCTACTCAATATCCCGGAGAGAATTGTATGGCGATCTCCATCAGGAATCCAGGCGTCCATTTTGACCAAATCGGCCCTCGTATTGTTGAAAAACCAACTGGTAAACTTTCGGAAGCGGGCCTTCTCCCGACCATCCGAACTATCGCAGATATAAATTATTACGTGTTCTAAAGACCGGAAGAAATCGTAAAAAATAGCCAGAATTGTTGGCTCTGTCAGAGGGTCGGCCGGAATGTGTTTTCCAGTCGGATTATCGGCCACGGCAATGACCATTTCAAAAGCGTTGACCCGCCCCTCTATATAATCGATAAATAACTAATCGGATGGAACAAATCGAATTTCATAAACAACCTCGTCGCTTGTTGTAAAAGCATATACATTTTGCTCTCCACCTATCCAGGCAAAATCGTATCTATTTCTTTAATGGCCCTTTTTCCTGCATTCTTCTTTTTCAACTCGTCAAATATGGCCCGATATTCAGGGTCATTTTGGTAGCGTTCCCGGGCTTCCCGTGCTCTTTTACTTCGACCAGCCTGCGAATTTTTTCGAGAGCGGTCATCGGCTTCATTGGTGTTTCCATTGTAGTTAGTGTTGATTAGACGAATATACAATCGTAAAGTTTTTGATTACATCCTAAAAACATAAAAGCTGAAGCAAATAGTTTATCTGTATGAAGTACTAACGGTTCAAAAGAAAAGCGCTTTACCGAAACAAAGCATGGTGTCGGTAAAGCGCTACAGGTTTGGATAATCAATTCGGCTAATAGCCTCCGTAAAACTTTCGCAGGCCCCATTCAATGGCAGCCAGCGTTAGTACGACGAAAAATAGCCATTTCCAGTTGATCAACTCATTCATTTCCTCAGTGCTGGTCAGGCGAGCCGGGTGCGAACGGCTAGTCAGGTTTTTGACCAGATCATCCATGCGACTGACTGCATAGAACTGGCCGCCCGTTTGCTGCGCTAACTGACGCAACATACCATGGTCGGCCGTTGTATTAAGCGCTTCAAGTTGCAGATCGCGAACCACAAACTGCCCCGACGACTGTTCGGCTTTGTCATTGATCGTTACTGTCGCCTTAAAACGATAGGCCCCCTCAGGTAACCGACTGATTTCAAAACGTTTATTGGTAGAAGTAGGCGTGTAATTGTAAGACCGCGTTACGCCTTTTTCGTCGCTAATCTCCAGCCGAACAGGTTTATCAAATATCTCTTCGTAGATGTCGTTGTAGAGCTCGGTTTCGAAAATGACTTTTTCTCCAGCTACGAATTCATTCCGAATCGGGTACACGCGCAGTTTGCGTCGATCTTCTTTCACTGAAATCAGTTGAATCACTTTCTGAATCAACTCATCCACAACCTCCTGCTTATCGGTCAGGGCGAATTCTTCCAGGCGCCATGCCCAAAGCCCTTCTCCGGCCAGTACAGCGGTTTTACGTGGGCTGGTTACGTTTAGAGCCAGCAATGGTTTTGCTGTCTTGATACTGCCAACCTGCTGCCATAGGACAACTTCACTACCGGGCTGTAATCGGTAGTCACCATACGGTACCGACATGGGTGGAAGTTTGGACAGTATTTCGAGTCGGGACGGATCAAGGTTCAACTGCCGGAATTCGGGGTTAAACACGCCCGTTACTTTGTCACTCTGGCTAGGCTGTGCTGAAACCTGAACCACCGAATTAGATGTATTGAACGGCCCCAGCGACGACTGATTACCAAGAACAAACAATACAGGTGTATTTTTCGAAAAATATTTTTGAATCAACGGGCTACCGACTCCTCCATTATCGGGAATCTGGTGCAGGATAATCAGGTCGTAAGTTTTGTCGGCGGGTGGGGTAGCTTCGGCAGGCGTTCCCGTCAGGATACGTACGTCCAGTTCGTAGTTCTGATTACGCTCCAGAATGTTGCGGATGGCTTTCACATCTGGATGCGGGGCCAGCGCCAATAGCAGGACTTTCTCTTTCCCGTCGATAACGTCCAGATACACATCCTGACGGTTGTTGCGGGTGCTAAATTCACCCGGCTGCGGCAATATCTCAACGACGAAATGCTGAACACCTTTCTGGGTGGCTGTTGTCTGGAAATTAACCTGGTTGAACGTATCGTTCTTGGTAAAATTGACCGATTGCCTCCCCAATTCCTTTCCATTCTGACGCAGCACAACCGTTGCGTTTCTTCCCTGAAAGCCATTACTCACAATTTCGGCCTGTACCGGAAACTGATTACCCAGATACGCAATACGGTTGGCGATAATACCTTTAAGCTGAATATCTTTTTTGGCAACAGTGTCGCCCAACCCTACTGTCTGTACAGCAAACGGATATTGACCAAACGTTGGCGACACGCCCTGGTTAAAAATGCCATCCGTCACCAGCACTACATCGGTCAGGTTACGTCCCTCATAATCCGAGCGAATGCCCGCGAGCAATGCCGACAAATCGGTCGTTCGGCGAGTAAAGGGAATCTGCGTCAAATCACCATTGGTGACCGTATCGGCTAAGGTTCGGATGGAAACGTCCAGTCCCTTGTCGGCCAACTGCTGCCGAAGGGTTTGCAAGCCCACTAACGCTTTATCCAGATTAGGACGTCCTGTTCCTGCTATGGACTCTGAGTTATCAATAGCCAGCACTACTTTCGGCTTCTCGGTCAGTGTGCGCAGACTTCGAATTAGCGGATTCAGCAACAAAAAGCAAAGAAAACTAACCACTACGAAACGCAAAGCGGCTAGTCCATACGTCGTTCGTTTGTCGAAACCACCAACGGTTGCACCACTCCCTGCCAGACGTGGCAAGGGTTGGTACATAGCGAAGGCATACACGGCCCCGACAAGCAAACAAACGAAAATCCACCAGGGTGAGGACTGAAAGATAAAATCCATTTTTTTAGGAGTGAGGAGCAAAGCGTGAGTAATCGTATTACTCACGCTTCACTACTAGGTTAACATTCCTCCATCTACTTGCAGCACCTGGCCGGTGATGTAGCGGGAGAGGTCGGATGCCAGGAAAACGGCACAATCGGCAACTTCGTCGGGCTGGCCTCCCCGCTTCATTGGAATTTGCTGCTTCCAGTCTTCAAGGGCCTTCTCATTGATTTCGCCAGTCATTTCGGTTTCGATAAAACCGGGTGCAATGGCGTTGGAACGAATATTCCGCGAGCCTAATTCCAGGGCTACCGATTTGGTAAATCCGATGATCCCAGCTTTCGAAGCCGCATAATTGGCCTGGCCTGCATTGCCCCGAATACCGACTACCGATGTGATATTGATAATCGAACCCGTTTTTGCCTTCATCATCGGCTTGGTAGCCGCTTTAGTCAGGTTAAAGACCGACTTTAAATTAACGTTAATTACGGTGTCCCATTGTTCTTCCGACATCCGCATTAACAATCCATCACGGGTAATACCGGCATTATTGATCAATACATCGATCTTACCGAAATCGGCAATCACCTGACTGACCAGTTCTTCGGCAGCCTGATAATTAGAGGCATCGGACCGGTAGCCTTTTACCTGGCCGCCAAAGGCACGTAGTTCTTCTTCTAATGCCTGGCCTTTCTCAATGCTCGACAAATAAGTGAAGGCAACGGTAGCCCCTTCCTGAGCAAATTTCTGGGCCATAGCCCGGCCAATTCCGCGTGATGCACCTGTGATCAGGGCAACTTTTCCTGTTAGTAAATTCATTTTAAAATAAAGAGCAAAAAACGAAAGAGTAAAAGAGCGAACGAGTGAAAGAGCAATAAACTACTGGATAGCTTCACTCGTTCACTCGTTCACTCTTTCGCTGTTTTTTTACGGTGCCAAAAATAGCGGTTTGGGCCTAAATGACAAGGTATCAACGGGGTATTATAGTACATATCGAAGTCCAAAGTTTCCGGTTAACCCAGCCGATACTCCTCCGTTCCAGGTTTTAACATCGCCAGGCCGACCAGGCCTATCAGATGCTATATACGAAACCGAAGCACCTGCCAGCGATGTCTCCAAAATAAACCGCTGTCCAATCATATAGGCCAATCCAACCCGAACCGCTCCACTGGCAGAGAATCCACTGTAATCCTCTGATGTGTAATGCATATATCCGGCTTCGATGCGTGTATAAGGCGTCAGTCGTGTTGGTAGCCAGTAGTGCTGAAAATAAGGCACAACCCCCACTGTCCATTGTATATCCTTACTATCTGGCGTATTTGTACTTGTCAGATGATTACCACTGTAGGCAATAGGGATGCTAACACCTACCAAATTATTTTTCCCAACAAAATAACCGATTGATGGACTGAACGAGTATACATTAGTTCTTGACTGATAGGCAGTGAGTCCGGTCCCTGCATCCTGGTTTGTTTGTTGATTAGTTACCGAAAACCCACCTTCTAAAACCCATTTACCAGCATTCGTCTGCGGATTGTCGCGTTGCTCCTGAGTATTTGACGTCCGTCCAGGTCCTGTCCAGTACACCAAACCGGCACTTAACCCGGCAGTCGATAATGGAAATGAATTAGTACTTGCCAGCAACTGAACCCCTAGTCGACTGGTAACTAAATAGTTGATCCCGGCTTCTACTCTTGGTGCAATACCTATTGTTGTAGTTCGTTGCCCAGATTCATTCAATTGGCCATTATAATCAAAATACGATTGCTTACTACCATTCGTACTCACCGACACACCAACCCCGCCAAATACATAAACCGAACCTAACTGCCAGTATCGACGGACAAAAGGCGTAACAGAGACGGAATAGAAAGTATTTGGGTAGGTTTGATCGGGGTTACCCTCCAGATTCTGCTGGTTCTGGGTTAGCGAACCTGACAACGAGACTCCTGCCAACCAGTTATCTTTCCAGAAACGCCCGGCCGTTATGGATAAAGCAGGCATCCAGTTCATTTGTACACGCATTGCCCCTGTACTGGGCAAATTTGGAAAAGGCTGCGTTTGCCGATTATACGCAATAGAAACACTACCGCTAAGAATACCATTTCCTTTCTGAATCTGGGCATACGAATCGTTCAGACAAAGCAGTCCCAAAAGTGCCGTAAATACTAGTTTCATACTATAAATCGTCCTGTTTCTATAGCGTCACAACCATGTATCGACTATATTCTTCGTTTACAGAGCAATCTATAGCTTTTGTCCATCGAATCATTCAAAAACATATTAAATAATGTTAATTGCTGGCAATCCCTTACTTTCTGACTAACTCCTGACCGAAGTCTTTTGCGATTGCCGCACCAGTCTCTTACTTTGTCACAGGAATTAAGGATGTTCTGTGTACATTTCATTCTTCAAACCTTATCGAGCCTAATTTCCTGAGCCTTTCAACAAATCTCGCCATGCTACGCGTCTTACTCCTTATACAACTAACGGCTTCGATTGCCTTTGCCCAGAAAATCCATTCTCACAACGATTATGCCAAGGCGCGTCCTTTCATGAACGCCTACGAGCAAAAAGCGGATTTCATCGAAGCAGACATCTGGCTCCAAAATGGCAAACTGGTTGTTGCACACGATAAACCAGGACCTAATGCGCCTACCCTCGATTCGCTCTATCTGCAACCTATTATTCGGTTGTTTAAACAATACAAAGACAAACCCAGCTCCGACCGTGACTATACATTTAACCTGGTGGTTGATGTAAAAGAAAATCCAACGGAGATACTGCCCTTATTGATCAACTTATTAGAGCAGAATCTACCCGTTTTTAATCGAGCTGCAAATCCGAAAGCGATCCAGTTGATTATCAGTGGAAATCGGCCTAAAATTCCCAATTATTTCGACTATCCCCTGCTCCAGTTTGACGGTCGGCCCAGTGAAGTGTACGACGAAGAAACCCTCCAGCGTATTGCTCTTATCAGTGATAATTTCCAACTATATTCACACTGGGATGGCAACGGCGAAATTCCGGACGAAGACCGCGAAAAGCTCAAACGAGTCATTAAACGGGCACACAACGATAAAAAGCCAATCCGTTTCTGGGCAATTCCCGATACGCCCAATGCCTGGAAGCAATTAAAGAAACTCGGTGTGGACGTCATCAATACCGATAAAGTGGCCGAGTGCGTACAGGCAATGCGGTGAATCGATAAACATAGCGGGCTTACCAAGTTGTTGATACCATAATTCGTACAGGTGTATCAGTAAACTTAACCGCTTTTTAACTTATAAAGCTACTGTTTCTGAAAAGCCTATTCTTGTACCTCTCCAACGTATGGAAGTCCCACAACTCAAAAAAGCCCCAACTGTATACGATGTCGTCATCGTTGGTTCGGGAGCTGGTGGCGGTATGGCCGCGTATATGCTCGCCAAAGCGGGTGCCAAAGTTGCTCTGCTCGAAGCGGGTGGCTATTACGACCCTGCCGACCCAAAGTATATTACTCAACTCAAGTGGCCCTGGGAATCTCCCCGGCGTGGGGCTGCTACCGAATTCCGTTCGGGTGGTGACTTCGACGCGGCATGGGGAGGCTGGGAAATCGAAGGAGAACCCTATTCTGCCAAACCAGGAACGGAATTTGGCTGGTTTCGGTCGCGTATGCTCGGAGGCCGTACCAACCACTGGGGGCGTATTTCCATGCGTTTCGGACCCGACGATTTTCGGCGGGGTTCACTATCTGGTGTAGGTGACGATTGGCCGATTACCTACGACGATATGAAACCTTTCTATGATCGGGTCGATAAACTAATCGGTGTTTTTGGCTCTATCGAGAACTTGCCCAACGAGCCAGACGGCATCTTTTTACCCCCGCCGAAGCCTCGTTTGCATGAACTGATGCTTCGGAAAGCCGGAAAAAGCGTAGGAATTCCGGTTATCCCGTCTCGCCTGAGTATCCTCACCAAACCCATCAATAAAGACCGGGGGCAATGTTTTTATTGCCATCAGTGTAACCGGGGCTGTCAGGCGTATGCCGATTTCTCGGCCTCCTCAGTGCTTTGCATTCCGGCTGTTAAAACAGGCAACGTAACGCTAATCAACGGCGCTATGGCTCGTGAAGTGCTGACCGATCCGCAAACCGGTCTGGCTACGGGTGTTAGCTACGTTGACAAAGCCACTTTGCAGGAAATAACGATCAAGGCTAAAGCCGTAATGCTGGGCGCCAGCACCTGCGAATCGGCACGGATACTGCTCAACTCAAAATCAGCCCGTTTCCCAACCGGACTAGCCAATAGCAGTGGTGTAGTAGGTAAGTACCTGAACGACTCTACAGGAGCCAGCCGATCCGGGTTCGTACCAGCCCTGATGGACCGTAAACGCTATAACGAAGATGGCGTTGGAGGGATGCACGTGTTTACGCCCTGGTGGCTCGATAACAAAAAATTAGACTTCCCGCGCGGTTATCATATCGAATACGGTGGCGGTATGGGCATGCCGGGAGCCGGTTTTGGGGGAGGTATTGAAGCCCTGAACGGCATCATTCCGGGTCGGGATGGCCAGATGAAACCCGGTGGTGGCTATGGAAAAGGCCTGAAAGACGATTATCGTCGCTTCTATGGTGCCTATATCAGCATGTCGGGTCGTGGAGAGCCGGTGCCGCTCGAAAGTAACTACTGCGAAATTGACCCCGATAAAGTGGATAAATACGGGATTCCGACCCTACGTTTTCACTACAAATGGTCGGATTATGAAGTGAAGCAGGCCAAGCACATGCAGGATACCTTCGAAGAGATTATCCATGCCATGGGTGGTATTGCCCTTGGTTCAAAACCTGGGCCTAATACAGCACATGGCTATGGCCTGGCAGCTCCCGGACGTATCATTCACGAAGTCGGTACCGTTCGTATGGGTAACGACCCTAAAAAATCGGCCCTCAATAAGTTCCAGCAGGCTCATGACGTAAAAAACCTGTTTGTGGTCGATGCAGCTCCGTTCGTGTCTCAGGGTGACAAGAACGTTACCTGGACTATTCTGGCCGCTTCCATGCGTACCAGCGAGTACCTGATCGACCAGGTGAAACAACGAAATTTGTAGCAACTAGTAACGCGGCTGGAAAGCCGTGAAGCCGAAGAGTAGTAAGTTGATTTGCCTTCGGCCTCATGACTTTCCAGCCTCATGAAAAAGCCTCCCAACTTCTAGAGTCGGGAGGCTTTTTCATGAGTTAATTTATCTTATTCGACCACAGCTTCAGGCTTCTTAACCGTGATAGTCAGGTTTTCACCTTCACCACTATAATCCGCCATAATCACGTCGCCTTCTTTGAGTTCACCTTTCAGGATTTCCTCAGCAACGGGGTCTTCGAGGTAGCGCTGGATAGCCCGGCTTAATGGACGAGCACCATACTGCTGATCGTATCCTTTTTCGGCCAGGAAGTCCTTCGCTTTATCGGTCAACTCGACCCGGTAACCCAGGTTGATAACACGGCCCAGCAGTTTGCCCAGCATCAGGTCAATGATTTTGTGAATATCTTCCCGCAGCAGCGAATTGAACACAATCACATCGTCCAGTCGGTTGAGGAATTCGGGCGAGAATGCCTTTCGTAATGCACTCTGAATCGTGCTCTTCATCAGTTCATCCTGGCTTTCGGCATTCCGCTTGGTAGCGAAACCGATACCGGCACCGAAGTCTTTCAGATCACGAACCCCAATATTCGACGTCATGATAATGATGGTGTTACGGAAATCAACCCGGCGACCCAGACCATCGGTCAGGATACCATCGTCCAGCACTTGCAACAGAATATTGAACACATCCGGGTGTGCTTTTTCGATTTCGTCAAGCAACACAACACTGTAGGGCTTCCGGCGAATTTTCTCGGTCAACTGGCCACCTTCTTCGTACCCAACGTAGCCCGGAGGAGCGCCCACCAGACGGCTAACGCTGAATTTTTCCATGTATTCCGACATATCGATCCGAACCAGCGCATCGTCTTTGTCGAAGAGGTAAGTAGCCAGAACTTTCGCTAATTCCGTTTTACCAACCCCGGTTGGGCCAAGGAAGATAAATGAACCAATCGGTTTTTTCGGATCTTTCAGACCAACCCGCGTCCGTTGAATGGCTTTCACCAGTTTCTCAATGGCAGCATTTTGTCCGATAACCCGACCTTTCAGTTCTTCGCCCATGTTGACGAGCTTCTTCCCTTCGTCGTTCGATACACTCGTAACTGGAATACCCGTCATCATCGCTACCACTTCGGCCACGTTTTCTTCGTTGACCGTATAGCGTCGTTTCTTAGTATCTTCTTCCCAGGCTTGTTTAGCCCGTTCCAGTTGATCGATCAGGCGTTTTTCCTTGTCGCGGAGCTGAGCGGCTTCTTCGTACTTCTGGCTCTTGACAACCTGATTTTTCTCCTTCTTGATATTCTCAATCTGTTCTTCCAGTCTCAGAATATCTTCGGGAACGGTGATGTTCGAGATGTGTACACGAGCCCCTACTTCGTCGAGCACATCGATTGCCTTGTCGGGCAGGAAGCGATCAGAGATGTAACGCTCCGACAGTTTCACCGCAGCTTCAATGGCCTCTTTGGTGTAGTTGACGTGGTGGTGGTCTTCGTATTTATCCTTGATATTGTTCAGGATTTCGATGGTTTCGTCAATCGACGTAGCATCGACCATCACCATCTGGAAACGACGGGCCAGCGCACCATCTTTCTCGATGTACTGACGATATTCGTCAAGCGTAGTAGCGCCGATACATTGGATGTCGCCCCGAGCCAAAGCCGGTTTGAACATATTCGATGCATCGAGCGAACCCGAAGCACCTCCTGCGCCAACGATGGTGTGCAACTCATCGATAAACAGAATAACTTCCGGTGATTTTTCCAGCTCGTTCATCACGGCTTTCATACGCTCTTCAAACTGGCCCCGGTATTTGGTACCAGCCACGAGCGACGCCAGGTCAAGCGTAACTACCCGCTTGCCGAACAACACCCGCGAGACTTTCTTCTGCACAATGCGCAGGGCAAGTCCTTCAGCGATGGCAGTTTTACCAACACCTGGTTCACCAATCAGAATTGGATTATTTTTCTTCCGGCGGCTCAGAATCTGGGCCACGCGTTCGATTTCTTTTTCACGGCCAACGATAGGATCGAGTTTACCTACTTCAGCCAGTTTGGTCAGATCGCGTCCGAAGTTATCCAGAACGGGAGTCCGGGACTTTTCAGACCCTTTCGGATCTTTTCCTGAGCTGGAGCTGCTTCCGCCAAACATGCCCCGGTCGTTGTCGTCATCGTCGGTTTCGGGGCCCATCACTGGTCGGCTACCCGAAGATTGATATTCCAGCATCTCCTTAATGACTTCGTAATTAATATTAAATTTATTGAGAATCTGCGTGGCGACATTGTCTTCATCACGTAGAATCGACAGCAGAAGGTGCTCCGTTCCGATGAGCGGGCTTTTGAAGATCTTAGCTTCCAAATACGTGATTTTCAGCGTCTTTTCCGACTGACGGGTCAGCGGGATATTCGCCAGGTTTTTCACATTGTTGGTAGCGGTTCCTTTCGTGGCCTGTTCAATGGTAACCCGGAGTTCGTCGAGCGAGATGCCTAATTTTTTCAGCAAGCCGACGGCTACACCCTCCCCTTCACGAATCATACCGAGCAACAGGTGCTCTGTGCCAATATAATCGTGGCCTAAGCGTAAGGCTTCTTCCCGACTCAGCGTGATAACTTCCTTTACGCGATTTGAGAATTTTGCTTCCATTCGTTTTAGGGTCTCCTTAGGTAAGCGTACTATACTGGCCTAACGAAGAGTTTTAAGGATTTGTTCACTCTCCCGAAGACCGGCCTTCAACACGTCCTTAGCGGCCGGTCCCTGGCAGAACAACAGGTCTATGACACTTAAATTAGGTACAAATTCAGGTCCAAAATTTTGTGGATAGGACACTGGCTGATGGAATATGTATGATTCTGGCCCATTGGCTGGATTTATGCAGGATCGAGCGTCAAATAAGCCGACCGGAGGTGTTTTTTCGTACCATTCTGTCAGGTTCAGATTGATACGTACCTGCATCAATTTCAGACAAATTGTCAGCAACTCATAATTCAAGTCGAATAAAAACGTCCAGTTTTTTCGATAATACGGCTCAATGTCGGGCGCATAATATTCGAAAAATGGGGCTTTCCCATAAGCGGCCTGAATACATCGCCAGTGATGCATCTGCCAGTTCTGGTCATTAGCCACCCGAAGGTCGCGAATGGGCAGGTGCCGGGTCCCCTGCTGCACAGGCACTGTAAGGCTATCTACCTTGTTTGCCGTCAGAACGTAGCAACGATTTCTGTAACTTTGCTTCTGGTAATGCTCCTGAGCTTCCAGCCATACTGTACCGAATTTCAACAACCCCGACAGGTAGTCCAGACAAGGCAGGTAATGTAATTCAATCAGTAAAGCGGTGGAGTCAGGCGTTAATGGGTACGTTTCCAAAGGCAACTCATGTATCCGTTCACAAGTAAAGCAAAAAAACAATACCACCAACTAATTTTAGTATTTTTTTAATTTTTGGATTAAACTTTTTTTTCGCCGTGGGTTCGGTTTAGGTTCAACCAATGACTTTTTTTAGACTTTTATCTCGCTTACCGCTGAGTATCCTTTATGGTATTTCTGATATATTAGCTTTCCTGCTCAACTACGTTATCCGCTATCGCCGAAGGGTAATTTCAGACAATTTAACCCAATCGTTTCCAGAGAAATCAGCCGACGAAATCAATCAGATTATCAAAGGGTTCTACCATAATCTTTCTGACTTACTGGTTGAGACGATTAAGCTGCCCAGCCTGTCACCCGACGAGTTAAAAGAGCGGGTTCGGTTCACAAATGCCGATATTGTAAAAGCCTGTCTAGCGGCTGGTCAGCCCGTTATCGGCATGGCTTCTCACCAGAGTAACTGGGAGTGGCTACCTTCGGCGGCTGTATTAAATGGAATGCCTGCTGATAGTATTTATAAGCCGTTAACCAGTGGTTTCTCAGAAAAAATGATGCAGATGATCCGGTCAAGCTTTGGTGCGGTACCCATTACGATGAATAATCTACCCCGTCGGATGGCCTCGCACAAAAACGTACCTCGCATTATTGCACTCGTAGCCGATCAGGTTCCTAATGTGCCCGAACAAGCCTATTGGACAAACTTTCTCCACCATGACACGCCGTTTTATCCGGGAACCGAACGACTAGCCCGTAGCCGTCATTTGCCGGTTTTTTATGTAGAACTAGTTCGCTTACGTCGTGGTTATTACGAGGCCACTTTTTTTTCGGTTGGCTCCCCTCCTTACAGTGATTTGCCTGCTGGTACTTTACTAGAACGCTACCGGGATCTTCTTGAAGCCACCATCCGCAAGTACCCTTCCGACTGGCTCTGGTCGCACCGCCGTTGGAAACATTGGCGAGAGAAATATCCAAAGATTGAGACAAAGTTGGATTAATCTTCCCGAATCTATACGCTTTTCTACTGGCTATCGTTCAAATAATATGGTACATACCCCTATGTTATGTTTTTTTATGACTATTTAATATAAAATTTATTATATTTAAGGCAATTAAAAGTCTTAATTGCCTACCGTTCAGTACATCTAAATGATATTCCTGCGCCTTTTAGCCCGTTTGCCCTTTCCTATTTTATATGGCATTTCGGATGTTTTATATGCTGTTCTTGCTCATGTTGTCCGTTATAGACAACACGTTGTTCTGGAAAACCTTCGTCTATCATTTCCTGAAAAATCCCCCGAAACAATCCAGCAAATAGCCAACAATTTTTATCGTAATCTTGCCGATATACTTGTTGAAACAATTAAGCTATCTGCCATCACTCCCTGCGAACTGAAAAAACGATTTATATATACCAATCCCGAATTAATTAAGGAGTATTTAATAAATGGGCAGACTGTAATCTGCACAGGTTCTCATCAATGCAACTGGGAGTGGGTTCCATCGGCTGCAGTTGTTATTGATATTCCGGTGGATAGCGTGTATAAGCCTCTCACCAATCCAGACATGGAGAAGTTTATGCAGGAATTGCGTGCTAGTCATGGGGCTGTGCCAACACCCATGAATTTACTCCCCCGGCAAATGGTAATTCGAAAAGCCATTCCTCGTGTAATTGCCTTGGTAGCAGACCAGGTTCCGAATGTACCGGAGCAAGGCTATTGGATGGAATTTTTGAACCGCGATACCCCTTTCTATCCCGGTACGGAACGACTGGCCCGAAGTAAAAACTTACCTGTTTTTTTTCTGGAATTGGTTCGTATCCGACGAGGTTATTACGAAGGTACCTTTAAACTTATTGCCTGTCCGCCGTATACAAATATCCCTGAGGGCGCTATTCTCGAAATGTATAGAGATCAATTACAAGCCAGTATTTGCAAACACCCCTCCGATTGGCTCTGGTCACATAAACGTTGGAAGCACTGGCGGGGAAAATATACGAAAATCGAAGCAAAGCTAACGTAGAGACGCAGGGTATTGCGTCTCTTTCGCGTCAGCAATAATTACCGTCTGTTAGATCAAGCTTACACGGACCCAATCCTTGTTCCATTACAGGTACTAGAACCATCCTGTCATAAGCCGCATACCTTGCGCTCTACAACGAATCCCGACGGGCTTTTTCGGCTCGTGACGAATCACGTTTGGCTCTGACCCGATCGCGTTCATTAATGATAGCCCCTTCTGCTTTATCTAATCCTCGATCCACAGCCCGACCCGTTTTAGTGGCGGCACTATCGATAGCCTCACCAGCTACTTTGGCTTTGCTTTTAGCGCCTTGAGCAGCTTCGTCGGCTGTTTCGCCAATAGCCCGGCCGGTATTCTTCAAATCCTCCTTCATGCGGGCTTTACGTTCAGCTTTTTCCTGCTTACGCATTTCTTTTCGCTCCTGCTTCGTCATGGTACTAGCATCCTGCGCGTAAGCTCCCAGGCTGATCATAAAAGCAAGTGCCAATGAACTGAATATCTTGGTTTTCATAACGTGTTGAGTTTACGATTGTATTCTTAATTAGCAGATTCCAGTAAGCTTATAACCACTTGACTAATCTGTTGCTCATTCAACTGCTAATGAGGCTAATTGTTTTACCCCATAGCAGCTAGTAGTTTATAAATCAGTTTAAAAACTACTCCTAGATGAGCGTTTATCTGCAAGAAAAGCTATATGGATACAAATACTATATTTTCAATACACTTTATATATATTATTATTACAATAATATATATAAATACCTTATATTTGCTACGATCCTGCCTCTATTAGCCATGTTTGACCGAATGCCCACCTTACCCGTTGTAAATTATGGCTATTGTTATGCTTTGCCGCCGTCGGAGCAATGTTCTGCTCATGAAAGCAGTTACCAATGTAACAAATTTTAGTGAAGAGGTCCTTCTGACCGACGAAAAAACATTCCAGCATACACTGCGCATCCAACAACCTGCTTTTACCCTACTAACCAGCGAATACATCGACCAGCCTGCTCTTTTCGCAAGCATTCGGCAGCATACGCCTACTACCCGAATTGTCCTATGCCTACTGCCCGATGCAGCCAACCCATCGCTACTTTGGCCATTACTGGACAATTTGGATATCGATGTTCTTTGTAAGCTCCCGGAGTTGAACGAGTGTCTGACTGCACTTGCCGAAGGGTATTTCTACACGTCAAGCTTTTTAGAGACTCATCCAGCCTACGTTCGGCCTGAGCCACTGCCGGGTTGGGACTCGCTTACAACGAGCGAACGTAGCGTATTAAAGCTAATGGCAGAAGGATATAGTGGGCCACAAATTGCCCAGATGCTGTTCATAAGCCCTAAAACGGTTGAAAACCACAAATACAAAATTTCTCAGAAACTCAATGTGACGGGCGGTCCCGGAAGCCTGGTAAAATATTCATTACTGCACCGTGACCGATTACGTACACTGTTCAAAGAGGCTTCTCAGACAAAGCCTACAGCCAGACAACCATAGGTGAGTTCACCTATACAAAAATGAGGGAACTCACCTATAGAAAAATGAGTGAGTTCCCTCATGTGCCGACTGGGTTTAGTATTCAACTTTGTCTCGTTGATGTACAACAAAGGTGGATACCGAAAAGCCTAAAGAGAGTAGGTTAAAGGATAAAATATATGAAAAAATTAGATTATTCAAAAATGCAGTTTATTCAGGGCGGCCAGAGTTTAGACGATTTAGCAGCTAAAAAATTAAAGGCTCCCGGAGCTTATTTAGTATGCTTAGGGGGTACACTGATAGCATGTTTTGCAGGAGGCCCTCTAGGACTAGTTGAACTAGTAGCTTGCGGCTATACCGTATACGCAAATTGGTAAAATACTATAATGCCTCTCCTAAGAGAGGCATTAAAAATTTTCGAAATATGGAAATTATATATAGACCTTGGAAGAAGAAACCAAGTGTTTTTAAAATAATTAGAGGGCTAATAATATTAATAATAGGTTTTTCAGTTGGCTATATTACAATACCTCAAACATGGGAAATTATTGGCTACATCATTCTATTTATTTTATTTCTTACAGAGTTTTTTTTAAGGAATTCTAAAAAATAACAAATTATCCTCGAGTTGAAAAGCCAATTTGAAAAACGGGATATTAAATAAATAGATAAATAACATATTGTTTTTATTGAACATTATGAATTTTGGCAATTATTATGCTGAGCTTTGGATTAGCAAAAGTACTTGGGCCCTTTTCACTGCTATAACTTTACTGTGTATCTTAGCTTTTTTTGCAAGCCAATATCTTCTAACTACAGATCAATTGTATTTTAACGAATTAGCTGAACAGCTAACGTTTAAGCAGATCCAACAGATAATAGATGATAGCCACAGACGCATCTGGTTAGCATATACAATATTCCCAATATTCAATCTCCTTAAATTTACGCTGGTAGCCTCCTGCTTAAGTCTAGGGTATTACTTCGGAACTAACCAATGGATATTTAAAGCGTTTTTTCGGGTGGCTATTCAGGCTGAAATGGTGCTGTTACTCCCTTCGGTTATTAAGCTGCTCTGGTTTTTGTTTGTCCAAACGGATTACAGTCTTACCGACTTGCAGTTATTTTATCCGTTGAGTGTTCTGAGCCTGGTTGGTGCTGACTCGGTGGCTCCCTATCTGCTTTATCCGCTTCAACTCACCAACCTGTTCGAGTTAGCCTATTGGCTGGTGCTGGCTTATGGCGTTTCGCAGGTTATTGATATACCTATGCCTAAAGCCGTTGGTTTGGTAGCGGCTTCATACGGGTCGGGCCTACTGGTGTGGGTGGCGCTGGTTATGTTCTTAACGGTAAGTTTATTATGAGAACCTATTTGAAATGGGGGTTGCCTTTGTTGGTACTGTCTGTGTTATCGTATCTGATTTGGGGATTTACCAACAAACTGAATCAGAAGCAGAAAACGGCAAAGCAGATTCAGACACTACCTACGTTTACGGCCTATGGATTGGATAGTTCAGTCATTAACACAGTCGAATTAAGGAACCGTTCAACGGTGTTTATCTACTTCGATCCTGATTGCGAGCATTGCCAGCGTGAGGCTGATGAACTCCATAAACGAGCCACCCTACTGAACAATGCGCAAATTATCCTGCTTTCGTCGGCATCGTTGCCAGCCTTGAGAACTTTTGCCCAAATACACCAACTCACTAAACTTTCTAACGTACAGGTAGCCCACATTGACCGGAAGGCAGCCTACGAAACGTTTGGGTTTACTTCCATTCCCGATATACTGATCTATCATACAGACGGCTCATTGGCCAAACACTTCCGGGGCGAAACCAGCATAGAGGCTATCGCCCGTCATCTCTAAGTTTTCTACCACCCTTTATTCAACTATGGAACAGATTCTATCCGTTCTGCTCGCTTTGCTGTGGCTTTTGATTCAGTATTTCGCCCATCCTACCCTTTGATATGAAATCGCGTAAACATATTGAACGGACACTGGTCCGTCAGCAGGAACAGGCCGATTGTGGTGTAGCGTGTCTGGCATCAGTACTGGCCTACTATGGTGGACATAGCCGCCTGGAGCGGCTACGTGAATTGAGTGGCACCGATCCACGGGGTACTACTTTGCTGGGCTTGTATCAGGCAGCTACACAATTGGGTATGGATGGGGAAGGGATGGAAGCCGAATCGGTGGAAAACCTTAAAACCGATGTCAGTGGCCCGGTTATTCTGCATGTCCTGATCGATAACGGTCCGATAGCCCAACGGTTACAGCACTATGTGGTTTGCTATGGCTGGAATGCTGTAGAACAGCACTTCGTGATTGGCGACCCGGCGCAGGGAATCAGGACCTATCGAGCCGAAGAATTAGAAACTCTCTGGTCTTCGCGTATACTCCTGACGTTATCCCCGAATGCTTCCTTTCACTACCAAGCTGATGAAAAAAAAGCCAAACGACGATGGCTCCTTAGCCTTATTCGCGATGATATCCCGTTACTAGCTATCGCAACCGGGCTCGGCATTATTACTGCGGGGCTAGGGCTATCGACTGCTATTTTCTCCCAAAAACTGATCGACGAAATTTTACCCAAACACGATACCCAGCGACTGATACTAGGCCTGGTTTTATTAACCTTCCTGCTGGTGGCACGGGCAATAGTTGGTTATCTGCGTGGTTTTCTGCTGAACCGCCAAAGCCGGGATTTTAATAACCGGATTATCAACCGTTTTTATGAAGCATTACTCTACCTGCCCAAGTCGTTTTTCGATAGCCGCAAAACGGGTGAACTCGTGGCTCGCCTGAACGACACAGGGCGAATCCAGCGCAGTATTAGCTTTCTGACAGGTACAGTTGTGATTAACGCCTTAGTGGTACTGGTGTCGGCAGGCTATCTATTTACGTATTCAGTCTGGGTGGGTCTGCTGGCGTTAGTGAGTATTCCATTATACGGCGGATTGGTTTGGTTGTATCATACTCGCATCATCCATAGTCAGCGCGAGGTTATGGCAGCCTCAGCTCATACGGAAAGTAATTATGTGGATACCATTCAGGGCATCGATGTGATCAAGGCTACTAATCGGGAGTCGTTTTTCGGGGGTATTACCCGCATTATTTACGGCCGTTTTCAGGATAAAGTGTATCAGCTTGGCCAGGTTAGTCTTCGCTTCAACCTGACGGCCGAGTTGATCAGTGCCTTGCTCATTGCCGGATTAATTACGGCCACGTCGGTTCTGGTTGTACAGCACTCGTTGCAATTGGGCGAAATGATGGCGATTTTAACTCTAGCGGGCAGTATTCTACCTGCGGTCGCTAGTCTGGCCATGACAAACATTCAACTTCAGGAGGCCAACGTAACTTTTGAGCGGATGTATGAGTATGCCCACCTTACACCCGAGCGAAGCGCATCGGAACCCGACCCCTCATTTACCTTTTCGTCGCTGACGATCCAGCATCTGCACTTTCGGTTTCCGGGTCGTCCATTGCAGTTAGAAAACATCTCATTGACATTAAACAAAGGCGAGTTGATTGCTCTTCTGGGTGAAAGCGGTAGCGGCAAAAGTACATTCCTTCAGCTTATTCAGCGATTTTATACGCCCGAAGCAGGTCAGATTAGCCTGAATGGGGCGGATTGGCATAACGTCGATACGACAACCTGGCGACAAGCCATTGGTGTTGTTCCCCAACAGATCAAATTGTTTACAGGTACACTAGTGGACAATATCTGCCTTGGCAATACAGCCGAGGAAGCTGAGCAGTTGATTGATTTCTGCCAACAATACGGTTTCAACCGTTTTTTCGAGGCCTTTCCACAGGGGTATCTGACAAAGCTTGGCGAAGATGGTATTGCCATTTCGGGTGGGCAGCAACAACTGGTAGCCTTAGCCAGAGCTTTATACCGAAAGCCCCAACTCCTATTGCTCGACGAACCAACGGCCGCCATGGATCATCATACGGAACAATTTGTCGTAGATTTATTGGAGCAACTACGTCCGCAACTAGCTATTCTGCTGATTACACACAAGCCAAGTATCGCTCAACTAGCCGATCAAGTTTACTTCTTACAGCAAGGCCATCTAAGTCCGGGCCATATCTATACACAATCAGAAACAACTCAAACCCTATTGTCTATGGATTCGTTGCTCCAATAGAGTTAGAACCTTATCAAGCCCCATTCAAAAGCCCTGGTCATAACGTTCCTCAACGAACGTTTAGAAGAAGCTAAACGTTTTCCAGATAACCGGCACGAAACTGAAAACGCAGTTTTTCCGTACCTTTGTGTGGTCAAACGGCGCTGCCGCTATCTGTATGCTCGACTCGTTGATTACCCCTTCACAATCAGCCATTTTATCAGGTTCACCTGTTCTCTATACTCCTTCCCTGACGCAGTACATCCGCCGGAAAACGATTACGGTCAACATTGGCGATGTACCAATGGGCTCCGATTATCCGATTCGGGTTCAGTCGATGACAACGGTCGATACGATGGATACGCTCGGTTCGGTAGAGCAGACCATCCGGATGATTGAAGCTGGTTGCGAGTATGTGCGCATCACAGCTCCCAGTGTAAAAGAAGCACAGAATCTGGAGAACATTCGCAAAGAACTTCGGGCGCGGGGGTATACCACTCCGCTCGTTGCTGACATTCATTTTACACCCAATGCAGCCGAACTGGCCGCACGTATTGTTGAGAAAGTTCGCATCAATCCGGGCAACTATGCAGACCGCAAACGCTTTGAGTTTATCGAGTATACCGATGCGGCTTATGCATCGGAACTAGAGCGGATTCGGGATAAATTTCTGCCGTTGGTACGCATCTGTAAGGAATATGGCACCGCTATGCGGATCGGTACCAATCACGGTTCGCTTTCCGACCGGATTCTGAGTCGATATGGCGATACGCCCGTTGGTATGGTGGAATCGGCGCTGGAGTTTCTACGAATTTGTGAGGACGAAAATTATTACAACATCGTCCTGTCGATGAAATCCAGCAACCCGCAGGTGATGGTGCAAGCGTATCGTTTACTTGTTCAACGCCTGGATGAGGAAGGGCTCAAAGCGTATCCGCTCCACCTCGGCGTAACCGAAGCTGGCGAAGCTGAAGATGGCCGCATCAAATCGGCACTGGGGATTGGCACCTTACTGGAAGATGGCATTGGCGATACCGTTCGGGTATCCCTTACCGAAGAACCCGAACGTGAAGCGCCCGTTGCTCAGGCCCTGATTGATCGGTACACGCATCGAGCCGCCCAGAGCAAGCCAATTCCTGCCATTACCAGCTATCCGATCAATCCATTTCAATATATGCGTCGAGCTACGCATGAGGTCGCTAATTTTGGCGGTCAGAATGTACCACGGGTCATTGCTGATTTTAGCCAGATTCCCGTCCGTCAACATGATGATCTCAAACCCATCGGTCACTTTTACCTACCCGAACCCGATAAGTGGCGGATGAACGACCTGGGTGCCGACTATATCTATACCGGATCGCAGCCTGCAGCGTTCATGCTGCCGAATGGGTTGAAACAGATTGTAGACTATACCATCTGGCAAACGGTTACGGATCAGATCAATGCGTTCCCTCTGCTCACAGCCAGTGAGTATCTACAGGCTCAAGTAGCGCAAGCCCCTTTACAGGGACGTCTGAATTTCGTCCGGCTTTCGCTTGCGGAATTGTCCCCCAAATTGCTGGCTATGCTGAGCAACGATCAAACGGCTGTGCTCGTCATCACAACCGACAATGCCCATGCAATGCCCGAACTACGTCGGTTGTTTGTGGAATTGATTAACCAGGGTATTACTCTTCCTATAGTTGTTCAACGTAGCTATTCAGCTATTCCTTCTGAAGATATTC
This sequence comes from Spirosoma aerolatum, assembly GCF_002056795.1. Lineage (NCBI taxonomy): Bacteria > Pseudomonadati > Bacteroidota > Cytophagia > Cytophagales > Cytophagaceae > Spirosoma > Spirosoma aerolatum. The sequence goes on from NZ_CP020104.1 coordinate 5,380,450, forward strand.
CATTGTATGCCGCTACCGATGTAGGTGGTTTGCTGATCGATGGGCTAGGAGATGGTGTTATGCTATCGCCTGTTAAGCAGCCCCAACCAGAGCAGTTAAAAACACTTAACAACCTGTCATTTGGCATTTTGCAGGCAGCCCGGACACGTATTACCAAAACCGAGTACATCTCCTGCCCTTCCTGCGGCCGTACACTGTTCGACTTACAGGAAACGACAGCCATGATCCGGCAACGTACCGACCACCTAAAAGGGGTTAAGATTGGTATTATGGGTTGCATTGTGAATGGCCCCGGCGAGATGGCCGATGCTGATTATGGCTATGTTGGGATCGGTCGCGACAAAATCTCCCTTTACCGAGGTCAGCAGGTTATTAAGAAATCGGTACCTGCCGATCGGGCGGTCGATGAGCTTATCGAACTGATTCGGGAAGACAACCGCTGGATTGAACCAAGCCTGGTTAACGAATAATGAAAAATGTAGGATGAATAATCGGACTTGCGGTAATGTTTAAGTCTTTAGGATTGTTATCCGGTGAGGAACTCGCATTATCCGTTTTTCTTTGTACAGCATACATTGACACTCTCGTGAACAGACTCCTTAATTATCTGAAAATTGGGCCGGTCTTTGCCTATTTCATACGGGTATTCCGCAAGCCTGATCCAAACCAGCCTACCAGCGTAAACCTGCGGATGATGCACGGCATCAATCGAATTTCGATTGTAATGTTTTTGATCGCCATTATCGTGTACTCAGTTCGTCACTGCACCCGATGAATATCGAAACCATACGCGACTACTGTATTGCCAAACCAGGTGTTACCGAATCATTTCCATTTGGTGGTGATGCGCTCGTTTTTAAGGTAGGCGGCAAAATGTTTGCCCTGTTGGCAACCGAAAGTCAGCCCACGACAATCAACTTAAAATGTGACCCGGAACGGGCCGTACAGCTTCGGGATGAGCATCCGGCCGTAGCGCCAGGGTATCACATGAATAAGTCACACTGGAATACAATAACCGTCAACGGAACGGTTCGAACAGCCGAGCTTCAGGAGTGGATCGATCACTCCTACGAACTCGTTCGCAAAAGTTTACCCAAAGCCATTCAGGCCGGATTAAACTGAATGGGTTGCTTGTTCAATAGGCCCTGAACCGCTAAATTCGCAGGATTAGGAAAACCAGAAGAGATATGGAAGTTACCCTGTTATGTCTGCTTTTTGGAATTTATCTGACCATCCGGTATTTCCTGGTTGACCACGACACTGTCTCTGATAAAGACCTGAAACGGTTTCGAAGAGGCATCGATCTGGTTCAGCAGCGCAATATTTCGGAAGCCTACTCTTACTTCGACAACGCCGTTCGGCAATACCCCAAATCAGCCATTGCGTATGCATATCGGGGTAAGTGTCAGCTTGTTCAGCAAAATTACTACTCGGCCATCTACGACCTAACCGAAGCCATCAGCCGGGATAATACCCTGGCCGAATGTTACCTGGATCGGGGCATAGCTTATTACCACACGGCTGAATTTCAGCTAGCGTTCCGGGAGTTCGACAAAGCCGTATGGCATTACCACGATGAGCAACCGGATGCCTATCGCTGGCGAGCATTAGCCCGGATTCAGCTTCGGCAGCTTCCCCAGGCCGAAAACGACCTGCGTCGGGCGGTCGTGCTGGGCGATGAAAACTCATTCCATTTGCTCCTTCAACCACCGTTTACACGGCCTATTTATCAGGGAAAATAAGAATAAAACGCAGATTGTTATGATGCCAGGCCGAGGCTTCGGCTATGACTGGTTAAGATCTGTGTAAATCATATGAATCATACCAATCTGCGGCCTGTTCTCAATTCTGCGGCTGAGCATCGATGTTGAACATATTTACTCGCTCTTCCTTTTTGCGCAGGCCAAAGTTATACCGCAACGTCAATCCAAATCGACGGGTATCGTTTCGACGTAATCCATTGGCGGACACAGTCCCTTGCTGAAGGGTAAAGTCGTAAAAATTCGTAAAAAAGATGTCGTTCGCTGTCAGAGTCACCATCAGTTTATCCTGCACAAATTTCCGGTTCAAGCTCAGGTTCAGCGCCCCGAAATTACTCAACTCATAAAATTGAAGTTGCCCTTTCGTGCGAAAAAACCCATTTAGGGTTAAGGTAGAGCGGGTATCGATTTTAAGTGAATGATAGGTAAAAAATGACCAGCTTCCTCGCTTAAAGTTTAGCGGACGATTTTCATACACACCCGAATACTCGTTGTAATTGTACTGCGCTCCCACTACGAAGAAATACCGCTTGATGGGCGGAATACCAGCTAATACCCGGAAATACGTCTCTTTATTCGTACCCAGATTGTCGTATGTGCGATACGCAACACTCCGATTAACGGGGTCCTGATACACCACATTCGTAAAAATATCACGAGTATTGTTCTGCCCGATGGCAAACAAAGGCCGATCTTCTACGCTGATGTTTATCTCATAGTTTTCGGTGAATTGGGGGCGCAGCGCCGGATTACCCCGGTCGTACAGGTATTGATCGACATAACGGGCTGCGGGATTCAGGTAATCGTAGGCCGGACGGGTAATCGATCGACGATACACCAGATAGCTTCGTAGTTCATATCCGGCTATTTTAGCGACCCGACGACTCAGGTATACATATGGGAACAAATCGGTCCGGCTTAGTTTAAACGACGTATCCGTCGGGATTCGCTGATGCCCATTCATATTCGTGTTCTCCAACCGAAGGCCTGCTTTCAACAGGAATGGTCCGACTGTTTTGGACGCCTGCGCATAGGCCGCATTGATATTTTCCCGATACTCAAAGGCATTCGTCCGGCTAACGGTTGGCTGCCGCTGATTCGCGATCACCGTAAAATAATCCTGCTGGCTGGTAAATTGCTGCCAGGTCAGTTTGGCTCCAGTTTCAACCGTAATTGTTTTGGTGAGCTTATATTTCAGATCGGTTTGCAGGGCAATCAATTGGCGTTGCGAATCAAAGTTACCATCGCCACGCGTCTCCGGGCGTTCGGGCAGCAGGTACTGCGTTGAGAATACCTGTTCGCTCCGATTACCCGTATAGTTGTACGATACATCAGTAATCCATTCAGAACCCAGCGTATCGATTTTATATTTCAGGTTCGCTCCCTGACTAATCGAAAGCATCCGATTGGAGCCATCCGTCAGATTCAAATTATCCGACACCAACCGGTTGAGACTAAGCTGGCTGATCTGATTCCGATTGACAGCCGATGACGACGACTGATTCCAGGAAAAGCGACCATCCAGACTTATATCCCATTTCCGGGAAAGCTCAAGTCCTAATCCATACCCGGTGTAAAAAACATGAGCCGGGTACGTTGTATACGCGTCCTGCCGCAAAATAGAATCGGGCGAAAACGCTCGATTCGTCAGAATCTGCTCATACGAATCCCGGTGGGTATAATTCAGATTCAAATAGGATGTCCGTTTGCCCCGGCTATTGTTCAGATTCAACCCAACAAACTGATTACCAAATCGTCCCTGGTTAAAACCCGCGTTGGCGGACCCGGTCATCCCAAGGCTAATTCCTTTCTTCAGGACAATATTCACAACCCCACCACTACTACTGGCATCATATCGCGCCGAAGGGGTTCGAAGAATCTCCATACGTGCTATGCTATTCGGCGGCAGGCTTTTCAAAATAGAAGCTATATCGGCGGCACTCATTTTCTGTTCCCGCCCATTGATGTAAATCGTAGCGGGGGTTGTACTGCTCAGATACACGTTTCCATCCGGGTCCAGAAAAAGCCCCGGCGTCTTTTCCAGTAATTCGTAAGCGCTGGTACTTGTAGCCGCTACAGGCTCCGGGTCAACAATCATCTTATCGTCTTCCTGCCGCACCAGAGGTTTAGCAGCCGTTACCGACACAGCCCCTAGTTGTACATTGTCGGGTGTCATTACCAAAGTCAATAACGGCTGTGTTGAGGCTAGTAAAGGCTCTTTTCGAAGCGGCTTATACCCCACCGAAGTCACCAGAAGCCGGTAGGAATGGCCAGGCGCCAAGGTAAACGTAGCCCGGCCTGCCGTATCACTCAGCACATACAGCTTACGGGTCGTATCGGCTCGGTCGGTCAGTTGTAGGGTTGCCCCAATAACCGCCTGTTGATTGGCTTCCTGGATACGAATGCGAAGTGGATTAGGCTGGGCAAAAAGTAGAGATGATCTACTTAGCGTAAGAAAAAAGCAGAACAAGATGGTGTAGAAACGAATCATTTAAAAACAAGTTACCCGACAAAAGTAATCGTTTGTCAACGAAACGACTAATGAAGGCTTTTGCTCCATACGCATAAAACGCATCCTAACCGAACGATTTCAAAATATTATTTATGCAGCTATTTAAAGTACCTACACATAATTCTACAAAACTGATTACCAAGGCAGTTAATCAACTATACCTATAGGCAGCCCCTTTCGGGTCATTTTTAAAAGTCAATTCTTTACTCTACTGAACCTATATTTTTGTTTCTTTGCCCCGTTAACTCAGTTTTAATTTATTTTTTTCATCAACTAACCCAAACTATCTGCTTATGAGAGCATGTATACGCAGTATTTGTATACTGCTGGTGAGTCTGGTCATGCTGACGAAAGTGTACGCTCAGGATCGCACGGTCACGGGTAAAGTCACATCGGCCAAAGATGGCAGTCCCCTCCCTGGTGCAAACGTACAAGTCAAAGGCACAACCCGTGGTACTACAACCGATGGAGCCGGTAACTACAAACTTACCGTTGGACCCAATGCTACGCTGGTATTCAGCCTGATCGGAATGGTCGCCCAAACAGTTGAAGTAGGTGCGCAAAGTCAAATCAACATCAGCCTGGCCGAATCAGAATCAGAACTGAACGAAGTCGTCGTAACGGCCCTCGGTATCAAGCAGGAACAACGGGCATTGGGGTATTCGGTTGGCCTGGTAAAAGGACAGGATATTGCCAACGCCCAGCGTGATAACTTCCTGGTGGGTATGCAGGGCCGCGTAGCCGGTCTGACCATGACCACGACATCAGGTACCCCCGGTTCTTCGGCGATGATTCAGTTACGCGGAGCCAGTTCAATTGGCGGTAATAACCAGCCCCTGTTCGTCGTCGACGGATTGCCTATAGACAACCGGACGTTCAATCAGGGGGCACTGGTTTCCAACCGCCCCAACCGCGATAACGACTACCTAAACCGGGCCGCCGACATCAATCCGAACGACATTGAGAGCATCACCGTCCTGAAAGGCCCTGAAGCGGCTGCTCTGTACGGTATTGACGCGTCTTCGGGTGCCATCGTGATTACGACGAAAAAAGGTGGAAAAGGCGCTGGCCGGGTAACCTATGACAACCGATTTCAAACGACGGAAGTTTATCGTTTCCCAGAAGTACAGACGGTATATGGCCGGGGTACACAGGGCTATGCGAACCCCAGTGCCGCTACCATACCCGCTTATTTTGGCCCGAAATATCCGTCAGATACGCCGATCTATGACAACGTTCATAACTTTTTCCAGAAAGGCTTTACCCAGGTTCATAATCTGGGCTTTGAAGGAGGGAGCGATGTAGCTACCTATCGACTATCGACCAACTACACCAATCAGACGGGGGTTGTACCGACCACGGGTTACAAACGGCTGTCGGTACGGCTTACGGGTACGGCACGGCTCAGCCCGAAACTGGACGTTATGACCTCGTTGAATTACGTCAATTCGCAGGTAACGAAGGCTATCCGGGGAAACAATGGGTTTCTGATCAGTCTGCTTGCCTGGCCTGCCAACGATGACGTTCGGAACTACCTGAATCCAGATGGCACACGACGAATTCTGGGTGGTAGCATCAACCAGGGCGAAACCGACAACCCTTTCTTTTCGGTCAACAAAAACAAGAGTGGCGACATCACTAACCGGACCATTGCCAACTTCCAGTTGAACTATAACCCAACGCCCTGGCTGAACCTGACAGGTCGTTTCGGCGCTGACCTGTATTCGACTCAAAGTAACCTCTTCCTGAGTCCAGAATCCTGGCAGGGTACGGATGTCACACTCGGCGGATACTCGACCAAAGGCTCGGTTGAAAATGCATTGGAGAATAGCCAACTGTTAAACGGGAACCTGCTTGCGACACTCAAAAAGAACTTTGGGAAGCTAAGCACTTCCCTCCTGCTCGGAACCACTATAGACGACCGGAATTATAAAGTTACGACAGCCTACGGTGAACGGCTCTATCTGCCTGATTTCAACTCAACGAACAACACCGACCCAACTACGCAACGGAACAAATACACGCAGACACAACAACGGCTGCAAAGTGTGCTGGGAAGCCTGACGTTGAATTATGACGAACTGCTGATTCTGACCGTTACTGGCCGTAATGACTGGTCATCGACCCTGCCTGCAGCCAACCGGAGCTTCTTCTACCCGGCGGCTTCGCTGGCGTTCAATTTCTCGGATCTCCCAGCTCTCAAAGCGCGTGGAAATACCTTTTACTATGGTAAACTTCGGGCCAGTTACGGCCAGACGGGACGCGATGCTCCTCCTTACAAAGTAGCCGCTACGCTGGTACCGCAGACCTCTACGGGTGGTGGTTTTGCCTATGACTTTTACGGCAGCAATCCCGATCTGAAGCCCGAACGTGGCGAAAGTTATGAAGTAGGTACCGAGTTGATGTTTTTTGGCGGACGCCTTGGCCTCGACTTTGCCTACTACAACAAAACACTTTCCCAGCAGATTGTTACCCAACGGCTTAGCTATGCCACCGGATTCATTTTCGGACTGCTGAACGGGGGCACATTCAACAACCGGGGCGTTGAGCTGCAATTGAAAGGCTCACCTGTGAAAAAGGCAGATTTCGGCTGGGATGTCATTCTGAACTTCTCGAAGTTGAAAACGGATGTGAAAAGCCTGCCTGCCGACGTGCCAGAATACTACAACTCCGACACCTGGCTGTATGGCAATGCCCGTTCCAGTGCGTTCGTAAGTAATCTGCCATCCTATTTCCCAAGCGACAATGCTGCCTACCGAAGCTATAACTTCAACTATTACCAACGAGGCAGCGGTTCGGCTACGGCCATTGGCGGATATAGTTATGCTCGCAACAAAAACGGCGATATTCTGGTCAATCCAGCCACAGGTCTGCCCATTACCAATGCCACCTTCCTGCCCATTGGCGACCGTAATCCCGATTTCACGATTGGTCTGACTAACTCGTTCCGGTACAAGTCGCTGAGCCTGTCGTTCCTGCTCGACATTCGCAAAGGGGGTGATGTGTTCAATGGAACGGCTATGTATCTCTGGCGCTCAGGCCTAAGCAAAAAGACGCTTGATCGCGATACGCCGGTCGTATTCAAGGGCGTTCTGCGCGATGGCAAGGAAGATACAGGCACGCCAACGCCTAATACGATTCAGATCATTCCTTCGTTACGATCCACGGATTATTATAACTCGATTCCTGAGTCGGAGTTTGTCGAGAAAGACATCAACTGGCTACGTCTGCGTGATGTAACGTTAAGCTATGTGCTACCAACAGCCCTGCTGAACAAATCGAAAGTGTTCAAACAGGCCAGTGTGTTCGTTAACGGGACCGATTTATTCCTGCTGACCAACTATACCGGGGCTGATCCAAACGTAAATGGTACTACGGCGACATCGGGTGGTGTCGGTGCCGGTGGTATTGATTTCGGCACGTTATCGGTTCCCCGTGGTTTCTCGGCCGGTCTGCGCGTAGGCTTCTAACTTATATAGGATATATGATGCAGAATGTATAGCCTAAGCTCATTCTTACACCATATACCACATACCCTATATCATACATTAATGAAACGACTTACCCTACTCGCTCTGCTACTCAGCCTGATAACGATGAGTAGCTGCGAAAAATACCTGGATATTAACCGCGATCCCTCTAACCCTCAGATTGCGGAAGGTTATGTTTTGCTCCCCCCGATGTTTGCCCAGATGGCCTTCGGTGAGCAGTTCGATTCCCGGTTCATTGGCAAATACATTCAGAACTGGAGCGAGGCCACGGCTAACAACAACTGGGACCGAATGGGATATGATGCTGGTTCGGACAATGCCGGGATGATCTGGCGGATGAACTACTGGAACCTGGGTCAGAATATCCAGCTTATGATCGACGACGCGAAAGCCAAGCAAAAGTGGGACTATAGTGGCGTAGCGAAAGCAATCTTTGCCTGGAGCTGGCAGACCACAACTGACTATCACGGCGAAATTGTGCTTAAAGAAGCCTTCGAGCCAAACCGGTATGTGTTCGATTACGACAAGCAGGAGGATGTGTATGCCTATGTCAAGCAACTGGCAAACGATGCCCTGACCGACCTTAACCGTACGGATGGGGCCGTTTCGCAGGCATCGCTGGCTCGTGGTGATCTGGTGTATGGGGGCGACCGCACTAAATGGATCAAGTTTACCTATGGTGTACTGGCCCGCAACGCCCATCACATCAGCAACAAATCCAGCTATAACCCTGATGTAGTCATCGATTACTGCAATAAGTCGTTGGCGAGCAATGCTGATAACTTTAACATTCCGTTTACAGCGGGAGGGAACTCAGCCCTGATGAATTTCTTCGGCGTTACCCGAAGCAACCTCGGTACCTATCGCCAGACGGATTTTCTGGTCAGCCTGCTCGATGGTCGCGTATTTGGCGGTGTTGTTGACCCTCGTCAACCAATTCTCACGTCGGCTTCTCCCGATGGTGTTTATCGGGGTGTGGTACCCACCCAGGGTGATCCCAACAACGTAAATGGCAATACCAAACGGATTCCGACTTTCTGGGGCGAATTACCGAATCTGGTGGTGTCGGGTACCACGCCGGGCAAATACATTTACAGAGATGGCGCTCCGTTCCCACTCCTGACGTACACCGAGATTCAGTTTATTAAAGCCGAGGCTGCCTTCATTAAAGGCGACAAAGCGACTGCATTAGCAGCTTATCAGGCGGGTATTGGGGCAGCCATGGATTACGCGGGTGTGTCGGCAGCCGACAAAGCCAAATACCTGACCAGTGCAGCCGTAGCCCAATCGGCCAGCGCGCTCAAAATCAGCGATATCATGCTACAAAAGTACTTAGCGCTGGTAGGTCATGGTATCATTGAAACCTGGGTCGATCTGCGTCGGTATCATTACGATCCGAACGTATATATTGGCTTTACACCTCCCAATGGTACGCAGCTTTTCCCTGACAACAATGGGAAGGTGGCTTATCGGGTTCGTCCGCGCTATAATTCAGAGTATGTCTGGAACCGGGCCTCGCTGGATAAGTACGGCGGCAATGCACTCGATTATCATACGGTTGAGCAATGGTTCAGTCAGAAATAGTAGAGCAGTGGAAACTTTCCCTCAACAGATCCAGAGTGGCCAGTTTTCCAACCCTACTTTAACGCTACTTTCATTCAATGCCATCTATGAAACAGATCATAAAGTTTTTATTCATTCTCTGCCTGGGCTCGTTCGTGCTAGCCTGTGGAGACAAGGCTAACTTTCTGGATTCCGTTGCGCCCGCAACAGGAGCCCGAGTGAAGTTCTATCACTTAGCTCCTGATTTGTCAGGCGTCGATTTTTATATTAACGACCAGCGGTTTTCGGGTGTAAACACGGTTCCTCCTGCTAGTGCAGCGACTGTTACTTACAACAACTCATTTCCGATTCAGGATTATGCACTGGTAACGCCCGGAACCGCAAAAGTAAAAGTAGTGGCCCCATCCAGTACAACGACTACGCCTGGTGCCACCGTGGCAACAACCGACGTAAGCACCCAGGCCGATACTTACTATTCCGTTTTCGTATATGGGAATTCTCCTACTTACAGCACGCTAACGCTGACCGATAATCTAACGGTTAGCGACCCGACAAAAGCGTATATTAGGCTGTTGAACTTCGTAACGGGAACAACCGACGCTAATGCCATCTACGACTTGGTTGTCAATGGAACCGTAGTAGCTACTGGAATTACTCCGCTAAAAGGAACCGCTGCTTTTGTGCCTATCCCGGCCATTACTTACGGCGCTACAGCCGTTCCGGTGCAAATCAGGCCAACCGGAGGCTCTACCAGCGTAGTCTCAGGCACTATCCAACCTTATGCAGGTCGGTTCTATACAATTCTAGCACGTGGTGTGTTCGGAGGAACTGGCTCCCAGGCAGTGGGGATGAATATTTCGGTGAACCGCTAAGACTCACTCAAAAGGTTATATAACAGAAAAGGGTCACATTGCAATGAGACCCTTTTCTGTTACTATCAGTGTAAACTACTTCAGTTTTCCCATCTGCTCAACATTGCGACGCGTATCGATATGGCTGGCCTGAGCGAGTTCCATGGATTTCTGAGCCGCTTTCTGAGCATCGGCAGTTTTACCGCCCCGACGGTAAGCCTCGGCTAGTTCATAATACAGATCAGCCTGATCCTTCGGTGTGGGTTTCAGGGCCAAGCCTTTGTTCACCCATTTCACAACGGTTGGTACATCGCTGGCATCGGGACTGCTCCGATTAAACAATCGGGTAATGTACAGATACTCCGGTACAGTTAGCTGGTTCGAATTCACCTGATTATCCATTCGCTCAACCGCTTTAGCCGTCTGCCGGGCCCGAAAATAGGCATTAACTTCAGGCAGGAGCGTCCGATTGGCCGACACTTTCGAGTCAATACCGATCTTGATCAAACCCTGTTTTACGTCTAGAATCTTCGAAATTGGAAACTGTGCTCCCCGACCGCTGTATAACGACGACATCAGGATATTTTCGGCCACCTGCTGAGTTTCCTGAGCGCCATATGCTTTTCGGTACGTATCGAGGTGATTCAGCATATACTGGAACAGCGGGTTTTCATAGTCCAGCACCAGCTTTTGAAGTGCCGCCCAATTCGTCTGGTTGGCATAGGTAGCCGACGATTGCTGATGAGCATATTCATTCATCGCAGCCATATTCGCCACTGTATCGCGTGTAATGCGGGCATACATAGCGTAATCGATCAGGAAGTTGGCCGACCGCTCCCCCTGCTGAAACCGCGACTGCATCGTCTGACTGCGCGTTTTCGGGTCCAGTGCATTCGTCCCATGCCGAATTACTTCATCCGTCGAGTTATTACTCATGGCGAAGTGAACCATATTTTGTTGCGGATCGAAATATAGAAACAGGGGTAACGAAGGCACAAACAGATGACGGCTGGTCAGAAACTGCTGGGTTGTAGGCTGGTTAATATCCAGCTTTGTACTGATAAACTTGCTGTTATAAAACTTACCGACCCGAGCATCTTCCAGCGTAGGAATAAAGCTCTGACAGACATGACAGGTTGGCGAAAAAATTTCGATGAATACAGGCTTATTCGCTCGCCGGGCTTCCTGGAAGACAGCCGCCACCGGAATTTGCCGAAACTGAATACCCGCTTTCTGGGCAAGAGCTACATTAGCGACCAGAAGCAGCAGAAGAATTTTTTTCATAAATAAATGAATTAAACACGGAGGCACGGAGTACACAGAGAAAACATAGACATCACTTTATGCTGTGTGCTCTCCGTGTCTCCATATTTAAGCAATCACGCAGAATTAACTTGAACGAATTTTTGTGTGACCCTGACGGGGTCACATAGAATGCCCAAATCTAAATTTGCTTACTTGCTCAAGAAAATAGGATTAAACAGACCTTAGCAAATTAACGGCCAATGTGTTGACTTCGTGCCTACTGCTGTTGATTTTGCTGCTGTTTAATTTCCTCCTCAAGCCGTTTGCTGAGAACCCGGCAGGTTTTCTCAATGTCATTCGCCATCTGCTGATCACCCGTTGCATTTATAGCTGTGTCGGCAATACCACTCATGATTTCGATCAGGAAACGCTTCATATCAATTACCTCCATATCCTTTGTCCAGAGGTCAATTTTGAGCGTACTGTTGTGGTAGTGATCCCAAAGGGCAATAGCAATAGCCCGTGTATCGCTGAGCCCTTCATTCGGGTTATCGGTAGCATCCCAGTAGATTTTTTCAGGGACGTTTTCCTTATCGAGTTCAACCGAAAAATTAATATCTGATTTTTTCATAAGTACAAATTTAGGGAGTACAGCTGGAAACCCACACACCCACAGGCCATTCTTGAAACACCTGCCTTCAACAACCGTTTGATCCGCTGGTATTCAACCAAATCATGGATCTACTCAGTGGACAGTCGTATTGGCTTTACAAGAATGGGGTATTAAGGGCTTACCATACCACTCTGTTTAGCATTCTGGCAGTCGAAATCATCACCGATTTGATGCAGGGAAAGAAAAATCCAGATGCCAACATTTTCCAGCTCGACCAATAACTTTGGAGCTTTATTCATCAAACGTTGCAGTCGTCCGTTCGTTCGATTTGCACTACACGCATGTATACCCTTTACGCCATCCCAAATTGTGACACAGTGAAAAAAGCTCGTACCTGGCTCGCTAATTACGGTATCGACTACCAATTTCACGACTATAAAAAGCAAGGCATCGATCGAACCACAATCGAGCGCTGGCTTCAGCAAAAGCCCTGGGAAGAGCTGGTAAACCGATCGGGCTTAACCTGGAAAAAACTCACCGACGCCGAAAAGCCCACCAACGCCGAAGAAGCGACCGCTTTGATGCTCGATAAAACATCAGTGATTCGTCGTCCCCTGATCGAGTCTGATGGGGAAATTGTTGCGTTGGGCTTCAACGAAGAGCAGTACCAGGAAACGTTTTCGGCCTGATTAACGGTTGTATTTTCAACCGGATTTACAAGTTCTGATTCATCCTGTAAATCCGGTTGAAAACCAATTCGTATTATGTCCAGGAAAACGCTGGATTCGCCGGAAGCCATTAAGTTTCTGGTCGATTCCTTTTATCAGAAAGTACAGGTTGATCCGCTGATCGGCCCTGTTTTTACCGATGTGGCCCAGGTAGACTGGTCGAAGCATTTGCCTAAGATGTACGCCTTCTGGGAGTCGATCATCCTGGGAAACAATGCCTATGATGGACACCCATTCCGACCTCATCTAATTGTCAATCAACAGCATACACTTACCATCGACCACTTCGAACGATGGTTGCAGCTATTTTCGGCAACCTTAGCCGAAAACTTCACTGGCGAAACCGCCGAACAGGTTCGTCAGAGAGCTACCCAGATTGCGTTGGTCTGGGCCAATAAACTGGAGTACATCAACAATGACTCGTATATGGAGCAGTAACGTGAGTGGAAACCCACGATTTATAAAATCCTAGTTTTAATAGCGATAAAACGCGGGTTTCCACCCACATTACTGCTTCGAAAATACTTTTTTCAATAAGTCCGTTACCCGTGCAGCCGGGTTCTCGCGTATCTTCTTTTCTTCCTGAGCAACCAGAATAAATAGCCCATCAACAGCTTTATTCGTGGCATATTCGGTCAGGTTCGGATTTACCTTCTGCACAAGCGGTATCTTGTTATAAATATTCGCCAGGTCGGTATAATATTTGGTTGCGTTGTTTTTCCGTAACGTACTGTCGACAATAGGCGTAAACTCCGTTACGAGTTGTTGTCCCGATGTCCGGCGAAGGTACTGGGTAGCGGCATCATCATTACCCCGCAAAATCCCAACAGCATCCTGAATACTCATCGATGTGATGGCCTTTACAAACACAGGAGCCGCTTTTTTGGCCGCATCCTCGGCAGCCCGGTTCATCGATAGCTCAAATTGATCAACCTGCTTGTTAAAGCCCAACTGGCGCAGTCTTGTTGCTACATTTTGTGCTTCCGGCGGGAACGCAATTTTCAACAATGGGTTTTTAAAATAGCCATCCAGTTTCGAAGCCTGATTCGATCCATTGGTAACCCCAATCCGTAACGCTTCTTTTAACCCGGACGCAATATCGGTACTCGTCAGCCCGCCCGATGTTGTGGGGGCAGTTTCGGTTACGGCTTTCAGGATTTTACCAAAAATGCCGCTCCCGGAGGATTGCTGCTGGCGGGTCGAATCTTGAGCAAAGCTTGGTTGACTGAGCGCGAAGGCAAGCAGGGCGGCCGTAAAAATGGTTTTATTCATCATTGCATTTATCAGGTTGCTATTTCGTAACGAACAATGGCGCTAAATCGTTTTTTCGTACTTTTGACAGCAATGAATGCATAATGTATAATGAAGAATGAAAAATATTTTTCAACATCCTGATAGTCAGTAAATATTTTTTCCATTCACACCCCCGAATGCTGGCTCCAAGTCATTATTCATTATCCATTACTCATTATTCATTTCTATGACCAACACCATCCGTGCCGAAGTAATTACTATTGGCGACGAAATATTGTTCGGGCAAATTATCGATACGAATACCGCCTGGATTGGCACCGAACTTACCAACATTGGGATTCGAACCGTTCGTAAATCGTCGGTAGGCGATCAGGCCGACGTTATCCTGCAGGTGCTGCACGAAGCCCATCAACGGGCTGATGTCATCATCATTACGGGTGGCCTGGGCCCAACCAAAGACGACATTACCAAGAAAACGCTTTGCACCTATTTTGGCGTCGACATGGTCAGAAATCCCGATGCACTGGCCTTGGTAACCAGCTTTTTTGCCAAGCGAGGCCGGGAAATGACCGACTTAAACCGTGCCCAGGCCGACCTGCCCGCCAATGCCGTTTATATCCAGAACGATTGGGGAACCGCTCCAGGCATGTGGTTTGAACATGAAGGACGGGTGTATGTATCGCTTCCGGGGGTTCCCTTCGAGATGAAGCACCTCATGACGAACCGGATTTTGCCAAAGCTGACCACCCATTTCCAGACCCCGATCATCAAACACAAAATGATTCGGACGGTAGGTATTGGCGAATCGTTTCTGGCGGAACGGATCGAAGCCTGGGAAGACGCCCTACCCGACCATATCAAACTCGCTTACCTACCCAGCTTTGGTGGGGTAAAACTTCGGTTAACAGCAACCGGCGACAATGAGAACGTACTTGATCAGGAATTGGCCGATCAGGTAGAAAAGGTAATGCCTCTTATTAGCAAGCACGTATTTGGCTTCGACAATGACGAACTCGAAGACGTGGTTGGGCGATTACTGAAAGAAAAAAACCTTACACTGGGCATTGCTGAAAGTTGCACAGGTGGTTATGTATCATCACAGATTACCAAAGTGCCAGGGTCGTCGGCTTATTTCTGGGGAAGTATTGTAAGTTATAGCAACGCTGTAAAAGTAGCCTCCCTGGGGGTAAAACCCGAAACGCTGGAACTCTTTGGCGCGGTAAGTGAGGAAACGGTACGCCAAATGGCCGAAGGTGTCCGAACCGCACTCGGCACAAACGTAGGAATTGCCACCAGCGGAATTGCAGGGCCCGACGGAGGTACACCCGATAAACCCGTTGGAACGATCTGGATTGCCTGTGCGACGGACACCCGTACGGTTACGCGGCTGCTCAAACTAGGCCAGTACCGCGACCAGAACATCCAGCTTACCAGCACCTATTTGCTCAACATGCTGCGGGAAGAAATTATGAACTAGTATGTAGGATTGAGGAGCGGGGAGCGAGAATGGTTGGTAAACGATGCGTCAGCCCTTTTAACTCCTCGCTCCCCGCTCCTCGCTCTTTAACGAATATGGCGCTCATCGACATGATTATGCCCAAAATGGGCGAAAGTATAATGGAATGTACGGTTATTACCTGGTTGAAACAACCGGGCGACCGTATCGAAGCCGACGAGTCAGTACTGGAAGTGGCGACCGATAAAGTTGACACGGAAGTACCAGCTCCGTTTGCGGGCGTTTTGAAAGAACTGTTGGTAAAAGACGGTGATGTAGTTGCGATTGGGGCGCCCATCGCCCGTATTGAAGTCGCAAAGGAATCTGCGGAACAAGCTACCACACCCAGCAACGACCAACCCGACGACGCCTATGAAACGCCCAAAGGGATTGGCGATGTTGCCAATCCTGAATTGGCAACATCGCAGCCCGAAGCCGAAAGCCACGATGTTACCGAAGTAGCTCGTGAACTGGAAGCCAGCATTTCGGCCATGAGTAGCCGTCCGGCTGTACCAGAAACAGGAACAACGTCATCCAAACATGTTCTGCCCAATGATGGTCCTGTTTTCGCCAACCGCTTTTATTCTCCACTGGTCCTGAATATTGCCAAGGAAGAATCCGTTTCACGCGATGAACTGGATCGCATTCCGGGCTCTGGTGCCGACAATCGGCTGACCAAAAAGGACATTCTGGCTTATGTAATTGACCGGGCAGAAGGGAAAGTACATGGGGCATGGAATACGGAGCAAAGGGGTAAAGACCTCGGAAAGTTTGCCGCTACAGGCTCCACGCCCCCAGCACCCAGCGTCCAGCCTACTGCACCGCGCTCACTAAATGGACAAACCGACATCATCCAGATGGATCGGATGCGGAAAATGATTGCCCAGCGCATGGTGGAGTCGAAGCAGATTTCGCCCCACGTCAGTTCGTTTGTAGAGGCCGATATGACCCCTGTTGTCGAATGGCGAACGAAAGTCAAAGACCAGTTCAAACAGCAGACTGGCGAAAACCTGACCTATACACCTCTATTGGTTGAAGCCGTTGTTAAAGCCATCAAAGACTTCCCGATGATCAATATTTCGGTAGAAGGCGATACGATTCTGGTCAAAAAACAGGTCAATATTGGTATGGCAGTGGCTTTGCCCAACGGTAATCTGATTGTCCCCGTTATCCATAATGCTGACCAGTATAATCTGGTAGGGTTGACAAAAAAGGTGAATGATCTGACCAAACGGGCCCGTGAGAATAAATTAACAGCCGACGATTTGGCGGGTGGCACCTACACCATCTCCAATATCGGTACGTTTGGCAACCTCATGGGCACACCGATCATTGTACAGCCCCAGGTTGCGATTATGGCCTTTGGTGCCATTGTCAAAAAACCGGCAGTCATCGAAACGCCACAGGGCGATTTTATTGGTATTCGTCAATTAATGTTCCTTTCCCACTCGTATGACCACCGCGTTGTCGATGGCTCATTAGGCGGTCAATTTGTCCGGCGCGTCGCCGATTATCTTGAACAATTTAAACCGGGATTTAGCTGATTTCAGGATTAATCTGATTTTGTAGAAGCGTTTCAAGGAAGCGAAAAGCGAAATTAGATTAATCTAAAACCCCTTCAATCCTGGCCGCGTCGGCGGTCCGATCAGACAATTATGAAACAACGCATTGCCATCGACATGGATGATGTCATGGCCGACACACACGCTAAATTCGTCAAACTCTATCTGGAGGGCGAAATGCCCCTCTACACCCTCGATGAATTGAAAGAAAAGTCCTTTCACGAGCTGTTCGACGAACATGAATACCTTGCTTTGTCGCAACGGGTGTACGAACCTGGCTTCTTTGCTGACATTGAGGTGATGGAAGGGGCACAGGAAGTCATTGCCGAGCTGATGCAGAAATATGATGTTTTTGTGGCATCGGCCGCTCAGGAATTCCCTAACTCACTTCGCGAAAAATGGGACTGGCTGCAACGGCACTTTCCGGCCATTACCTGGCATAACTATATTTTTCTAGGCGATAAAAGTGTCCTAAATACAGACTATCTGATCGACGATTTACCCCGAAACCTCCGCACGTTTCAGGGAGAGGGCTTTCTTTTCGATGCACTTCATAACCGTGAAGACACTCAGTTTCGGCGGGTTAAATCATGGCATGACATCGCTAAAGCGCTTTTGTAGTTACTTGTTCTTCTAAATAAAACGAAAAAGCCCTGAACATTCAGGGCTTTTTCGTTGCCTTCTCGGGCTATGTACGTCCATTTTAATCTAGCTTTCCACTTCCTCCTGAACATCAACCCGACGGTCATGGCCTACTTCCTGCTGTGCCTTCTTAGCCTCTGCCGACGGACGCAACCGAACGATGTGCAGTTTATGCAGAATACCGATGAGGGGATAGGTTGGATCGAATTCAAACCATTTGGCGCCAAAATTAGCGGCATTAGGCCGTTTGTGGTGGTTGTTTTGGAACAGCTCACCCATCATAACCACATCCAACACCAGCGAATTTTTCGATTGATCATGGTTGTCGAAGTTCGAATAGCCGTACTTATGACCACTCCAGTTGATGATAGCTCCATGTACAGGCCCCATTACAAAATGGACTGGCAACAGGAAGAAAAACGCCCAGTGCATATCCAGATAAATGAAGGCAAAAATGTAAAATACGCTGTAGAGCACCCCCCAGCCGATACGCGACACCCACGAATCACCCAGTTTTTCAATAAAATTCCATTCGGGGTAATTACGGTCGAACTGACGCTCAACAGCATATTTACGGTGCAGAACGGCGTTATAAATATCTTTGGTTTTCCACATCATGGTGAAGATGTTCTTAGTATGATGCGGAGAATGAGGATCTTTTTCTGTATCACTGAACGCGTGGTGCATTCGATGCAGGACAGCATAAGCCCGTGGGCTCAAGTACGATGACCCCTGCGAGATATACGTCAGCGTGTAAAAAAACCGCTCCCAGAATTTGCTCATTGAGAACATTTTATGGGCAGAATAGCGGTGTAAAAAAAATGTTTGGCAGAACAGGGACAAATACCAGTGCCCAATGAACGCGGCCAGTACAATCACAAGCTTTACTAAATTAAAGGGTGAAACTACAAGTCACTAAAAATAGTAATACAAAACTAACGAATTTCCATTGGATTAGCCCTAGCTTCCTCAAATAATTTAAGTCTGGACCACATCTATTTATCCTATGAAAGCCAGAGACCTATAGCCTCTTTAGTTTGTTGTCGTTGCATATTGCAGCAGATTGGCTCCCATTCGCAATGCCTGCTGACGAACGGTTTCGGGGTCATTATATACGCTCTGATCTTCCCAACCATTGCCTAAATCGCACTCGTAGCTGTAAAAACAAACCAGCCGTCCTTGGTAAATCAATCCAAAACCTTGGGGTGCCTTGCCATCATGCTCATGCACTTTAGGTAGTCCATTCGGGAATTTAAACTTTTGCTGATAGACAGGGTGGTTGAATGGCAGTTCGATAAAATTCAGTTCAGGAAATACTTTTTTCATTTCCCGGCGGATAAACTTATCCAGTCCATAGTTGTCGTCGATATGCAAAAAGCCGCCCGACATCAGATACCGACGCAGATTCTGCACTTCGGCATCATTGAACGTAACGTTTCCGTGACCCGTCATGTGGACAAACGGATACCCAAAAATATCGGGGCTTCCGGCTTCTACGATGTCTTCTTCCGGGAAGATGTTCATACGCAGATTAGCATTGGCAAACTTGATCAGGTTCGGCAACGAGGTTTTATTGGCATACCAGTCGCCCCCACCCCCATATTTTAACTTGGCAATTTTGTAGGCGTATTGCGCCTGCACAACAAAAGATGTCGACAGCAGAATGGTGAAAACAAGCAGTAGCTTTCTCATGTATTTACAAAATTCAATAGCTGACAGGCTGTAAGGGCGGCCGTTTCGGTTCGGAGTCGATTCGCCCCTAGCGTTACCATCCGAAAACCAGCCGAAGCCGCCTGTTGCAATTCGATTTCCGAAAAATCGCCTTCGGGTCCAATCAGCACGGCATATCGACGGTTTGCTACGGCCACTTTTGCTAAGTTAATCACTGGTTCATTAGCAGACGAATTCACGCCAGGTAAATGTGCAATAAACCGCTCTGCTTCGTCGATTGTTTTGGTCAGTTCACCAAAGGTAACGGCCTCATCCAGACGGGGTAAAAACGACTGCAATGACTGTTTCATAGCTGCAATCGCAATCTTCTCCAGCCGCTCCAGTTTGAGCACCCGACGCTCGGAATGCTGCCCATAAAAGAAGCTGATCCGCTCAATCCCAACCTCGACGGCTTTTTCCACAAACCATTCGATACGGTCCAGATTTTTGGTTGGCGCCACACAGATTCGGACCGAAAACGGTCTTCCCGGTGTCGTCTCAGTCTCGGTTATCTGAAACCCACAACGCCGAACATCGGCCTGAGTTATAACGGCAGTGTATCGATTTCCGTGTCCATCCGTAACAGCAATAATCTCGCCAACCCCTAAACGCAATGTTTTGACCGCATGGCGCGAATCGTCTTCACTCAAATAAGAAACCGGATCCGGTTGATAAAATAAGTGCATATGTATTCTATGAATGAGACTGTTGCCAAATTAGAAAGGAACTGACCCAAAACTAACGGCAAAAACCATAGCCTCTTACGACAGGCGGGTACTGCTAATAAAAGCCAACGGAACCCAGCCCGTCGTTTTTTTGTAATTTTGCAAGATAGATCATCTGCTGTGAAAAAAGTCGCTTTTTATACACTCGGTTGTAAACTAAATTTTTCCGAAACGTCTACGCTTGCCCGGCTGATGGAGCAGCATGGATACGAACGCGTAGAATTCAATGAGCAACCCGACATCTTCATCATCAACACCTGCTCCGTGACCGACAATGCCGACAAAAAATGCCGGAAAATCGTCCGCGAAGCTCAGAAGATAAACCCCGATGGCTATGTAGCTATCTTGGGCTGCTATGCCCAACTGAAGCCACAGGAGATTTCCGAAATTCCGGGTGTCGATGCGGTATTGGGTGCATCGGAGAAATTCCGGCTGCACGAGCTGATGCCAACGTTTGTAAAAGTTCCCACTGGCCAACCTGCGCAGGTTTTCAACTCTCCCATCGAAGAAGCCATCGAATACCATGCTTCCTACTCCCTCAACGACCGAACCCGAACGTTCCTGAAAGTACAGGACGGCTGCGATTATCCCTGTGCCTACTGCACCATTCCGCTGGCACGGGGCAAGAGCCGTTCGGATACCGTTGCCAACGTCGTAAAAGCAGCCCAGGAAATTGCGGGGAGAGGTGTAAAGGAGATTGTACTGACCGGGGTAAATATCGGTGACTTTGGTCTGATCAATGGCCAGCGGCAGGAAACATTTTTCGATCTGGTACGAGCCTTGGACGACGTAGAAGGCATCGAACGGTTCCGTATATCCAGCATCGAGCCAAATTTACTGACCGACGAAATCATTGCCTTTGTAGCACAGTCGAAACGATTCGTTCCGCATTTTCATATACCCTTACAGTCAGGTAGTAACCGGGTGTTAGGCCTGATGCGTCGTCGATACAAACGCGAACTGTATGCCGATCGGGTCCAGAAAATCAAAGAATTGATGCCGCATGCCTGCATTGGTGTGGATGTGATTGTAGGCCATCCTGGCGAAACAGATACTGAATTCAAGGAGACCTATCTGTTTCTAAACGAATTGTCGATTTCGTATCTGCACGTATTTACGTATTCGGAGCGGCCCAATACGACGGCTTTAGGTATTAAACCGATTGTGCCCAATCATGTACGGGCCGAGCGGTCTAAAATGTTACATATTCTATCAGACAAAAAACGTCGTTCCTTTTACGACGCTCAGGTTGGCCAAACAGCCACTGTATTGTTTGAAGAAGATGTTCAGGAAGGCCTGATGCAGGGATTTACCGAAAACTACGTCCGGGTTGTGGCCAAATACGACCCTTTACTCATCAATGAAACGCTCCCTGTGCGCTTGACGGCCGTTAACAGCGATGGCTTGATGGAAGTCGAAGAGCCTGAAGTGGTTTTAGAGAAGCATTGAATTAGTCATCAACCGCAAAGGCGCGAAGACGCAAAGTATTTCACAATAGTGTATTTCTTTGCGTCTTCGCGCCTTTGCGGTTAATTAAACTATTGAGATTAAGTCAATAAGTTTTACTCTCTCATTTATTCTATGTCCCTACTTACCAAAATTCTGATCGGCCTTGTTGCCCTGGAACACATCTATATACTTTGGCTGGAAATGTTTGCCTGGACTACCCGTGGCCGTAAAACGTTCCGATCGCTTCCGGCTGAGTTGTTTGAACCTACCAAATCACTGGCGGCCAATCAGGGACTATATAATGGTTTTCTGGCGGCAGGATTGATCTGGTCGCTCTTGATTCAGGACCCAGCCTGGTGCGTAAACGTCGCTATTTTTTTCCTGGGTTGCGTCATTGTAGCGGGTGTGTTTGGGGCTTTAACAGCACAAAAATCTATCTTCTGGGTTCAGGCGATGCCCGCCATTATCGCCTTACTGGTTTTGCTGCTGACCTAAATCCGTTCGGGTTGATCGGGTGCTGCCTAGAATAGTCAGATACTGTAATGTGTTACAAGATGGTGTTTAACAACCCTAGTCCATATAAGCGTTTGAAACTAGGCCTAAACAACTTATTTCCCTTCATAATTTAGCAAGACAAAACCATTGTTGGCCCAAGTAGTAATGTTCTAATAGGGCTTCTATGCCTAACTATTCTTACATATGCATAAAACAGGAAACCGCCCCCAAGTGGGAGCGGCTCCATGAGTACAACAAAACCACAGATAAAACTGCCAGACATTATGGCTAGACAGGGTGCCTGTGGCTCAGTTGATGTATAATATGCTCAGTATGATGTAGGTCATGCGTATTCAATAACCTACATCATACATTCGTTTAGGCTTCGATGAGGAATTCATCGTGCTGGCTAATATCCAAACCAGACTTCTCGTCTTCTTCGGTAACACGCAGTGGCAGGATCAGATCGGTCACTTTCAGCAGTACGAACGACATACCGAATGCGAAAACAGATACACCGATCAGAGCAATCATGTGCTCGATAAACAGACCGGTTTCACCGAAAGCCAGACCTTCAACCGTTACAGCCGAGTTAACACCTTTGCTGGCGAAAATACCCGTCATCACCATACCAACCATACCACCTACACCGTGGCAAGGGAATACGTCAAGTGTATCGTCCAGAGTTGATTTCGAACGCAGGTGAGCAATGTAGTTTGAGATAATAGCGGCTATCGCACCGATAAAAATAGCTGTCGGAACTGTAACAAAACCAGCGGCTGGCGTAATAGCAACCAGACCAACTACCGCACCGATACAGAAA
Organism: Spirosoma aerolatum; assembly: GCF_002056795.1. Taxonomy (NCBI): domain Bacteria; kingdom Pseudomonadati; phylum Bacteroidota; class Cytophagia; order Cytophagales; family Cytophagaceae; genus Spirosoma; species Spirosoma aerolatum. The sequence goes on from NZ_CP020104.1 coordinate 5,403,368, forward strand.
CCCAGCGCCGATACTTTTTTACCTTTTGCAGCATCGAACAGCACCCAGCCCAGGCCAGCAGCTGCCGCAGCCGTGTTCGTTGTTGCGAAAGCCGAAGCAGCCAATGGAGAAGCAGCTACTGCCGAACCAGCGTTAAAACCGAACCAGCCAAACCACAGTAAACCAGTACCTAACAATACAAAAGGAATATTGGCTGGTGGAAAATAGCTCGCTTCTACGTGCGACTTACGACGCTTCAGGTACAGCGCCCCCGCCAGAGCAGCCCAACCAGCCGACATGTGAACAACCGTTCCACCTGCAAAATCGAGTACGCCACGCTTAAACAGGATACCATCAGGATGCCAGGTCATGTGGGCCAGTGGAGCATATACAAATATGCTGAACAGAATCATGAACAGAACATACGAGCGGAAATTGATACGTTCGGCCATCGAGCCCGTAACCAGAGCTGGGGTAATTACAGCAAACTTCAGTTGGAAGAAAGCGAATACGACCAGTGGAATCGAAGCTGCCAGCGACCAGGGCTTACCATCCAGCACACCCTTGAACATGAAGTGATCCATTGGGTTGCCAATAAATCCACCAATGTCAGAGCCAAAGGCCAGACTAAAACCAACAATAACCCACAATACGCTGATCACACCCATGGCAATAAAGCTTTGCAGCATGGTTGAGATCACGTTTTTGTTGTTCACCATACCACCATAGAAGTACGCCAGACCAGGGGTCATCAGCAGAACAAGGGCTGTAGCAACCAGCATCCAGGCCGTATCGCCTGAGTTGATGCCTTCAGTCACAATCTGCGTTGGTACGCCGTTAAAGCCTGGTATTATACCCAGAACGGCAAATACTAACAGCAAAACCAGAGGAATGTAATTGGGCTTTTGCATAATAATTGAGGTTTTTTGTTGTACTGGTTAATTTAAAACTAGGTTAAGAAAACGGGGATACGAACTAGAATTTAAAGATGGCAGCCATACCCAGTGTAGTCTGAGAGGTTGTCAACGAGCCATCATTTTTCTCAAACTTGTTGGCCGAATAGCTGTCGATACGCAATTCAGGCTTCAACAATACATGACCATCACCAGTCGTGATATTTCCTGTAATGGTGATGGAATTTACGCTGGCGCCATTTCCGGCAGCATCCGTCAGGGCACGGGCACCTCCCTTGTTGTCAAACGTTTCGTAACGAGCACCTAAGCCAAATTTATCGGTGAAGGCATAGTTCGTATAAACAGCAACCCCACCCCAGTTCTTCGTCGTAACAGGACCACCCACACCCTGATAATCGCCCTTCTGCGAACCAGCAGCCGCATTCAGACCCAGAAAGAATTTGGACGTTATCTGATAGGTTGTTGTCAGATCGAAGAGTTGGTACATGGCATTATCTGCACTGACAGCTACTGTACCATTGGGATTCGTTACATCTTTCGACGCTTCATTCGACACAATCGCGTTCAGGTACACGTTCCAGCCCGAAACCGGGGAGAAGAAGAATTGACCGATAAGCCCTTTCTTTTTGTTGTTGTCAACCAGGTTGTCAACGTTGTTAACCAAACCCAGCATCAACGAAGCCCGATCGCTGAACGCATATTGCGCTTTCAGACCGATGTGATAGAAGGGACCGTTGTTGAAGAGGTTCGAGAGCGAGTAGTTGTAGTTAACCGGCGCATCGATCACCTCATAACCAATGTGCGTTCCAAACTGACCCGCTGTAAACGACAACTTGTCGGATGCTTTCAACGTAATGTAAGCTTGCTTAATCGCCAGAGCCGTCGAACCAGGGGTGCCCAGCAGGCCAACGTTGTTGCCATAGTTCCCCAGATCGCCGAACGTTCCGAAGGTAAGGTCCATCACCGCGTCTACATGCGCCGATGAGTAAGCCGCTTTGGCCTGAACTAATCCGATTCCAAATTGCCCAGCCTTCTGGTCAAAAGCACGCGCATTTCCAACCCCACTACCGTTTAAACCCAAATTCGACTGACTCTTTGGATTATTAAAATTACCAAAGTAATAGGTGTCCAGATAGCCCGAGAAGGTGAATTTTCCGGGGGCGGCAGCGGTTGTATCCTGCGCCTGAACTCCATAACCCAAAAACAAAGAACTGATAAGTAAAATTGCTTTTTTCATACTATAAATTTGGTTGTGTAGAGTAGGTACTGCGGTCTTATTTCGAAGCAAATTTTGTTACATAATTTATTCTACGCAAGTAATAGTGCAAAAAAATTAAGCTGTTTTGTGTTTTTTAGCCAATATTATTTAAAATATACTACTTATTCTATCCTTAATACTGAAAATACGCTAAAAATATCATCTGTCAACATATTTGGTTTATTAATTCATTTGCCAAATATTATTTTTCTTAAATTATAGCATTTTGGGGTTATCTTTCTGGCCGTAGGCGGTTGCTTTGTTCGGGCTAAACACAGAAAGGCCCTCTCATCGAGATGAGAGGGCCTTTCTAAAAAAAATTAAAATCTCAGCTTACTCTATGCTTCGGCATGAAGCCATGCTTTTTTGGCCAGCAGTGTCTCTTCGTCCTCCTCGTGGTCGGGATCAGGTACACAGCAGTCAACCGGGCAAACGGCAGCGCATTGTGGCTCTTCATGAAAGCCCATACATTCCGTGCATTTATCGGCTACAATGTAATAGAATTCGTCAGAAACAGGTGCTTGTGGATCTTTGCCGCCCACAACTGTACCATCACCAAAATCGACTTCGGTCAGTTCGGTTCCTCCACCCCAAGTCCATTCAACGCCACCTTCGTAGATCGCTGTGTTGGGGCATTCAGGTTCGCAGGCACCACAATTGATGCACTCGTCGGTGATCATGATTGCCATGAGCAGTACTTATTTATAGATCGTAAATTTTTGTCTCTGTAAATTGAACAACAAATATAACTATTTAAAGGTTGGCCGCAAACTAAAATTTCATTACATTAGTTGATGGTGTATTCCATTTGTTTATTTCTTACATGCTTCACTCTGAACGCCTGCAAACGTTCGTGGCTTTGGGCGAGTTTCTGCGCTCGGCCAACGCTCAGCCCGAATTGGACGAAATTGCCCAACGAGCCTACCATAAAAATAACTGGTTCACGCCCATTAACTCACAAAAAGCGTTACGAGCCATTGCCGATCAATTTCTGACTACCGATAAACTTACTGCCTGGGCTAACCAGTATGGTATCGAGCCAGAAACACCTAAAACAGTTGGGGTTGTTATGGCAGGAAATATTCCGGCAGTCGGCTTTCATGACCTGCTCTGTGTGCTCATGAGCGGGCACAAATTATTAGCCAAACTCAGCACCCAGGATTTTGTACTTATTCATTATTTAATACAAAAATTAAAGGAGATCAATCCAGCTATTTCCGACTGGGTCGAAGAGGCTGAACGGCTCAATGCGGCAGATGCCTACATTGCTACAGGCAGCAACAATACCTCCCGCTACTTTGACTATTACTTCGCCAAAAAGCCCCATATTATTCGTAAAAACCGCACATCAGTGGGTCTGCTAATGGGTGAAGAGTCTGAGGAAGAATTTACAAAACTAGGCCACGACATTTCGGACTACTACGGGCTGGGTTGCCGTAACGTATCGACATTGCTGGTGCCCGAAGGCTACGATTTTATCCCTCTCCTGCGGACACTGGAGCCTCAGGCTAAGAACTATTTAGATAACCACAAGTACCAGAACAATTACGATTATAATAAGTCGGTTTACCTGATCAACGCCATTCCTCATCTGGATAATGGCTATCTATTGGTCACTCAAAACGATGGTCTGGTATCGCCCATTTCGGTCGTTTACTACCAAACCTATCAAACGCAGGCCGATGTAGACGCCTGGATTCATACCCATACTGCAAAAATTCAGGTGGTAGCTTCTGCGCAGGGGTGGCGAACGGGTAGCATTCCATTTGGCCAAACTCAATGTCCATCCCTCACCGACTATGCCGACGGTATCGACACAATGGCCTTTCTATCAACGTTATAAGACGTAGAGGGAAAAGATAGAAAGAGAATTTATACTACTCCTTCTTCTGTCTTTTCCCTCTACGTCTTAATACCGCCAGCTTGTCAGATCTGCCCCCGCCGGATGGCTAGCCTCAATACGTTTCAGTATTTTATCCACATACATCGTATTGTAGCGTAACCGACTGATGTAATTGGGATGCGTTGGATCGCCATTCCAGCAATGCTCCGCCCGATCACCATAAGCAACTTCGCTATAGGCGGATGGATTTTTCACGCTTTTCAAAAAATCCTCCATCAGGTAAACAGCGTTGTTGAGGTAGTAGTTGTCCATATCGCCACAGTATATATGGATTTTTCCGGTAACCTTAGGCCCCAGTGTTTTCCAGTCGCGCTTCAGGATATGCAATAGGTCGTAATGCTCGCGCCAGTAAGCGGCTACAGTCTGATCGATTTCGCCCGTCATTTTGTTCCAGATTCGTTTCGGATACCCATCAGCCCCTACCGGCGAAAACACGGCTTCCCAGATATCGAACTGATCGCCCGAGCGTGTGTGTGTCCCGGTGACCAACTCACGGTGGTTAGTTTCTTCCATGGTCCATTGCACTTGCCCAAGATAATTTCGCTGACCAGGACGAGGGGTCCGTCGAAAGGTACCTTCCTGATAATACGCGTTTTTCTCCTTGTACAGATTAAAAACTGTATATGCATCGAAACTGATCGGGTCAGGACAGGCGGCAAAGCAGCCGTTAAACTCATCGGGATAGAATACCTGTGCCGCCAATGCTTCCCAGCCTCCTGTGCTTCCGCCATACGTAAACCGCGCCCATCCCTGACCAATGCCTCGGAATCGCTTTTCTATTTCGGGCAACAGTTCGTACATAATGGCATCACCATATGGGCCAAGGTTTTCGGAATTTACGGCATACGAATCGTCGTAGTATTGATTGGCATGCTGGATTTCAATGATCAGCATCCGGGGAAAATCTTTACTTGTCCACTTTTTGTAAAAATCATAGGCTTCCTGCGCTACAATTTTTTTGTATCCATAGATATGGAAACGCTCTGCGTAATCAGTTGTGTCCATATTGGCAGGCGGGGGTGTTGCACTAAAGCCTGCAAAGTCAGAAGGAAAATGGCCGTGAAAAATACAAAGCGGATAGTGGGCTTCAGGGTGTTCATCAAACCCGGCAGGCAGCAAAACGTGCGCGCCCAGATACATAGGCCGCCCCCAGAACTCAGTTAGTCGTTTACTCTGAATCTTAATGTGCTTGATAAATTTGGTATCTTTTGGTTCAGGCAGTGCCGGATTAGCTTGATCCATCACAATAGCCACAGCTTGTTTAGCTCCTGGCTTGAGGCTGATTTTCTGCGATTTGCTGAATAAGTTACCCGGAGCGACCCGCCAGTTTTGCCCTTCTCCCCGATCCATGGGCAACTTGACCACATGGCCATCTTTCCGGGTAAAGGTTTCGTATTTATGGAGTACCGCCTGCACATAATAATCGCCCGGAGGCAGGTCTTTCAGACTCGGTTTTGGATAGCCAAACACGCTGGCATCAATCGTTGCGGCCTGACCGGGTTTCAAGCTATTGACATCGATACCAAACAGTTGCGCTGTAGCCACCCCATCGCTGACTTGAAATCGTGGCTCGGTCTTATCTGTTTTTGCCAGAATAAGCAATACGCGTCCATCAAGTGGTTGCTGGCCCTGCGAAGCGGCAAACGAAACCGAAAACGTTATCTGGGCCTGAGTGATCGTGGTCAATAAACAAATAAAAAGCAGTAGTGAGTATCTCATGTTGATGTTCAGGTTGATTATCAGCCGATAAGATACTAATTTATGTAACTTCTCTTACTATCCTCTCTCATGTCAGGCCAGCAGAACTGGCCTGACATGATGTTTGCTAATTATCGACTATTAGCTTTTTACTAACCGATGAAACAGGTATTTGCTGATCAGACTTATCAATCAGCGTGATATGGCTTGCCACAGGGGGTTCAATCATGAATGTACGCAGTAGTCGTTCTCTATTTTTACTCAACTCGACCGTGTATATTCCCGCTGGCACCGACGATAAATCGAAAGCGCGACGAAAGCGGCCATCTGATTCAAATTCATCGTAATACACTTTGCCTTTCTCATCCCGAATAACAACCCGAACGGAGCCTCCTTTTGGATTATTGACGTTAACTCGAATCGTGGACGGCTCGTTGTTTACAGGGTAAATAACAGCCTGCAACTGAGTCGGAGAGTCCAGTAGCGCTGGCTGTCCATTAAACGTTTGCGCATGCAGGGCCTGGGCAGAAAGCAGAAAACAAAATAGCTGGCAAAATTTGCTGAAGCGAGAGTAAACGCGGCTCGTTTTCATGGTAGACTATGGATTAAAGTTGCTGGAATCATTGAGCTTCGTACCCAATGAGAAATACGATAAGATGCAGATGACAGCGGAAAGCGATTACTTGAGCTGCATCTGACCAGTTAGTCGTACGACCGAGCGACTTTGGAAACAAAGCCAGCACTTTTTTTTAAAACTTCTTTTTTCTTGTACCTTAGGCCGATCAACTTCATACCGATGAGCCTCTTTTCCAGACATTTAGCCGATGCCGAGATTATCGAAGGCCTGCTTGCGGGTGGGGTTACGCGGCTGACTGCAGAGAACCGGCTTTATGGAAAATACCTCTTCCTAATTCGGGATGGAGTTCGAAAACATCAGCTTTCGGACGACGATTGTGCTACCATATATGCTGATACCATTCTGGCAGCGATTGAGCAGATCAGCAGTGGGCGTTTTGAGGGCCGTTCCGAACTCAGGACCTACCTCTATCAGATTTTTACGAACAAATGCGTTGACTTTATTCGAAAAAAAACGACTAATCGGCAAAGCGTTCATCAGGCGATTTCGCTCGATGATTCGCTCATGCAACTGCCCGACTCAGCCCGATCGGTTGTTCAGAAACTTATCGATCAAAGTGATTGGGAGCGTCTGCTTCAGCAACTACGTAGTTTGGGAGAGAAATGCTATCAGATGTTACTGGCCTGGGGAGAAGGCTATTCAGATGAAGAAATTGCGCAACAGATGAGCTATCATACGGCTTCTGTCGCCAAAACCAGCCGACTGCGATGCCTGGAACGCTTACGAGATGCTTATAATCAGATAAAAAAATGAACGATCTGGAAACCATAGAAAACTACTTTGCGGGTCGGTTACCGGATAGCGAAAAAACACGATTTGAGCAGCAGATCGTTAGTGATCCTGAATTGGCGCAAGCAGTTGCCTTTTATATACAGGCTAAACAGGTTGCCCGAACGGAAGCCTTGATGCAACGCAAGGCCGACTGGGAAGCCATTCGCCGGCAACCTAAACGCACCATCAATCCTACCTGGGTACCTTTCGCTTATGCTACTGCGGCTTCCATTCTGTTAATCTTAGGATTTTTCCTGTTTCGTCCCCAGCCATCGGCGCAGCAACTTGCCGACCGCTACATTCAGGCGCATCTCAGCATCCTCCCCGTTACGATGAACAGTCGGCCCGACAGTCTGCAACGTGCTCATCAAGCCTATAACGACAGGCGCTTTGCCCAAGCGGATGCCATTATAACCGCCCTGCAACGACGCGATACCAGCAGCGCAGAGCTACTAAAAATTGCCGGGCTTGTTTCCCTCCAGCAAGGAAATTACGACCAAGCCATTAACCAATTCCATCGGCTGAGCCAGCAGGCAAATCTGAGAGCAAACCCCGGTTTATTTTATGAAGCTCTGGCCCGCCTGAAGCGAAATCGACCGGATGATAAAAACATCGCTTTCCAATTGCTAAATATGGTGATAAACAAGAGCTTAGAAGGCAAGAAGGCAGCTCTGGAATTGGTTGAGGTCTTGGATTAGCATCCTTCGTAAACAGATAACCATTCACTGCTATGACCCGTACCTTTCGCTTGTCGCTCTGGGGCGCTATTGTCTTTACAGTAGCCAGTTTACTAGGGGGTTGCTTCAACTTGACGGGAGACCGTTTCTCTTCCGTAAGCCTCACAAATGCTGACTTTGAGGCAATGCGAGCTGTTGTCAATTACAACTCCTTGAATATTACGGTCAGCCATCCCATAGCCGCAAGCGCCATCCAGCAGGCTTTTCATAACCAGTTTTCCCAACTCCCACCTGACTCCATAAAAGTCCGCTCCTGCCCTTGTGATACAACCTTAGTGAATATCACGCTTCCCGCTAGTTGGACGATTGAAGGACAAGGAGGCAACCTCGCAGCTCGCCCACCTGATGGAGCAACAGAAGGTACTGTAGCTTTACCCGGCATTAATTTATCGGGTGTCAATTATCCTATTTCAACATACGACGACGACCAAACCGGCAGCGGTTCAGATGAAACTATTGAGAAAAATCTGGCGAATACGATCAATTTAATGAATAAGCAGCCAGATAGGAGTATTAAAATAGCCGTATTTGATTCGGGTCTGAATCCCGGTTACCTACCTAAAGGCCTATCTACTCATTTAACCAGCCAATGCCAAAATGGACATTCCAATACAGGCCTCGTTGCAGAAAATAGCCAATCAGGCTGGAATTTTGTTGCAGATGGCGCACTCCCAACCAATACGCTGGACAGTGGCAACATCCATCATGGTTCACGAGTCGCTAACCTGTTAGCCAAACAATTTAATGGTAGCCTAATAGCTCCACACATTATACCCATGCGGGTGCTGGATAAAAACCGTATAGGTGATTTATTTGGGCTGATGTGTGCGATGGAAACGGCTCGCTTAAATGGGGTTAACGTATTTAACATGAGTCTGGGTTACTATGGGGCTGAGGATGCTTTGTTGAAACGTTATTTTACCCGAGCCGTTGACAACAACATCTGGATTGTAGTAGCGGCTGGCAACGCCAGACCATATGAGCCACTGACGATGAACCGTGACTTAGCGACGATGGATACCACCTTTTATCCGGCTGCTTTCAGTCTGCAATCTGGTTTCGATAAACTGCTGGTGGCAACCACAGTACTTACACCAGGGGGCAAAGTTGTGGCTTCTGCCCGACAAAACTACGGACAGGCTATCGTATTGGGAGTTTGGGCCGATATAGACTGGATGAATACAGGAGAAGGTCGTTTACGGTTAGCTACCCCTGCCGAAACGAAGGCTGGCACTGATTTATTTATTTTCGGAACCTCTTATGCAACTCCCATCATAACAGGAAGGCTAGCCAGGTCTTTAGCCGAAAACCCTGGGGCTATAGCTAGTTCGGCCGATTTACTTCAGCTTATGAATAAAGGGAACAGTGGTGATCAGGTAAGAGGTAATCGATTTTTCCGATCCACTCCATAGCTATACCGATTACTATATAAACAGGAATTTACCGCCTTTTCAAGCTGAAGGAACTAGTAGCACTACCGAGTAGCGAGAACGAATCCAGTACCTCAACAAAAGAGTGTCGCTGTTATGAAACCAGCCTGTCTGCTTATCGTTGTTACTCTGGCCGGGCTATTGCCCAATGCCGTTGCTCAATGTCCTGACCGGGAAGCGGTATACGAGCAACTGCGATCCATTGAACAGCTCTCCGATAATACATCCATTATCAAAGCGGCCACTCAACTAGCGACTCAATGTGATCGCTGTAGAGCAACAAAGGATTCCGTTTACGCGAAACTGATGCATATTTTAGGCAGAAGTTATTGGCAAAGTGGTCAGTTGGATCAAGGTATTGCTTATACCCGAAAAGCTATTGCTATTAACAGTCTGCAAACTCCTCTTGCCCGTGAAGCTAATTTGGCCAACAGCTATAATAATCTTGGACAACAATTGGCCGAGAAGAATCAGTACTTAGCTGCTCATTCAGTCTTTGATCAAGCCATTCGCATTGCCAAGAAATATCCTGAAAAGTATTTCGTTGGTGCCATTGCTCTTGTAAAAAAAGCTGATTTATATTTTTTACAAGGCGATTATCAAAAAGCGAATGATATAGCTAAGGAAGGATTTGCACTAGCCAAACGGGCCAATGACATCAAAATGATGGTTCAAAATCTAGCTCAGCAGATGCAAGCCCTATTGGAAATGCATAGATATTCCGATGCAAAAAAAATTCTTAATGCCGCCCTACCTTTGACGCATTTATTAAATAATCCCAAAACTGAAGCATATATACTCACTCAGGAAGCTCTATTAAACACAGCTTTAGGCCATTATAAAGCAGTAATCGACACGTATCAGAAAGCGTTTGAGGCTAACAAAAAAGCCGATTTTAGGTATGGCTGCGCCCAAACGCTGACGAATCTTGGTTTTTTCTACCAACTCAAAATGGGAAATCAAGTGGAGGCAATTAGGCTTTATAAACAGGCACTTACTTACCTTGACGACCCTAACGACCAGGCCAGAGTGCTGGACAATCTCGGTACGATCTATCAACAGCAGAAACGTTATAACGAAGCCCTTACCTATTTCCAGAAGGCACTTTTAACGCTGTCTATCGGGTTTAGTGAAGCAAGTTTTTCGGCCAACCCTTCTGCGAATGTCATTCAGCGGATCGCAAAGAAGGAATATTTTTTGACCCTAGTTCAGGACAAAGCTGACACCTGGCTCGATTGGGGCAAAGAGACGAACAACAATCCAGCCCGGCTCAGTAATGCCCTGAAAACCTATACGCTGGCCGATACCATTATTGACTATATGCGCTGGGAGCATACCGGGCAACAGTCGAAACTATTCTGGCGTGACAAAACGCATCGGCTATATGAACAGGCCATTGAAACCTGTTTCCGGCTCAAGGATGCTGCTAGTGCTTATCGTTTTATTGAGAAGAGTCGGGCGGTGTTGCTCAACGATAAACTGAACGAACTGGGAGCCAATCGTCAGCTTTCGCCGAAGCAGGCTATCGAAGAAGAACGGCTTCAGAAACGGGTAAGCGACTGGCAAACCAAACTACTGACTGAAAAGCCGAACACATCTGCTTATACAAAGGCACTCGATAGTCTGCACACGGCTCAGGAACAACGGGAAGCGTTTGTTCACCAGCTCGAACAGACCAACCCCGTCTATTATCGATACAAGTACGACAATAGCGTACTGTCGCTCAGTCAGGTGCAGACGCAGCTAGCCAAACGAGACGCGTCGCTGGTCACGTATTTTGTAGGCGATAGTAGCCTGTATGCACTAGGAATTAGCCCAAGTGGAACAAAACTGATCAAGCTAGCGGCATCAGGCTATACTACCTTAGCCAATACGCTGCTCGCGCTGGATGCCAGTTCGGATGCTCAAAACCAGCAGTTTACCCGCTACCTGTCTGTTTCCAATCAGTTATACAACCAATTACTGTACCCCTTGGCTCTCAAGCCAGGCCGGGTCATTGTTTCGCCCGATGGCATGCTACTGCCATTCGAGGCTCTGAGCGTATCGGCTACTAAACCCGATTTTTTGGTCAATCGCTATGCCTTTAGCTATGCCTATTCCATCAATCGCCTATTTAAAGAATCAATTGCGACCAGCACTGGATGGGCTAACCGAACAGGTTCATTTCTGGGAATGGCGCCCGTCCGGTTTTCGACCCGATTAAATCAGCTTCCCCTGCCCGGCTCCAATATGGTACTGCAACGTATTGGGGATCAGTTTTCCTCGCCGACTTTATTAACCGGAAAGCTGGCCACACGCCAGGCTTTCAGGCAACAGGCCGATACGTATCAGGTAATCCAACTTTTTACCCATGCCGAAGCCGATACCCTAGGTCATGAACCTGCTTTATTCTTTTCGGATTCAGCCCTTCACCTATCTGAGTTATCAGGCAGTAGTTTATTGTCAACTGAGTTGATTGGTCTATCGGCCTGTAAAACGGGAATTGGCGCCAATCAACTCGGCGAAGGCGTATTTAGTCTGGCACGAGGATTTACTGCCCTGGGCGTTCCTAGTATCCTGACGACCCTTTGGAATGTGGAAAGTGAGGCCACCTACGATCTAACCGAACGGTTTTATACGAAGCTGGCTGAGGGATTACCCAAAGATTTTGCGCTTCAACAAGCCAAAATCGATTATCTGGCCAGCGTTGATTTATCGGGTCAGTTACCTAACCAATGGGCCGGTCTATTACTGATTGGTGATGCTGAACCCCTTAAAAAAAGCATGGCATTGGTAGCCTGGAGCGCAGGGCTAGGCATATTAGCACTAGGTGGTATCTGGTGGTTCAGCCGACGAAAACGGGCTACTTCAGACACATGAGCCCATTTCAGATTAATTTTCCGGGAGCTCCTATCCAGTTGCCAACAGCTGAGTCCGCAGACCAAAAGGCTGAAACCAGCCGTGAGAAATCGTTTCGATATCAGTCGCCCAACTCGAAATTCCATGACAGGATTTATGGGTTTCTTCTGGTATGTTGCGCGTCGGAACTTCTGGTTTGCGGGGTAGGATAGTAATGATCAACTTACCCGAATCCTGATAATTAAAAAGAATTCCAGGGCGTCTTTTATTAAAAAAAATCTGAATTTTACCGCATGAAACTTTTCCGCTTCGGCTTACCCGACCACGAACACCCTGGTGTTTTACTACCCACCGGCCAGCACATTGACGTCACCCATTTTGGCGAAGACTACGACGAATCATTTTTCGCCAGCAACGGCCCCGAACGACTCGCCCACTGGCTGACGGCCCATGCCCATACCTGTCCCGAAGTAACTCCTGACCGCTTCGGCCCTTGTGTGAAACGGCCTTCCAAAATCGTGTGCGTTGGCCTGAACTACGCCAAACATGCGGCAGAAACCAATGCACCCGTTCCGTCGGAGCCCATACTGTTTTTCAAGTCGACAACGGCGCTCAGTGGGCCAAACGATACCATCGTGATTCCAAAACGCTCCGAAAAAACGGACTGGGAAGTTGAATTGGCCATTATCATCGGCAAACGGGCCAGTTACGTTGAGCTGGACGACGCCTTCGATTACATTGCTGGCTATGCTGTTCACAATGACTACAGCGAACGGGCGTGGCAACTGGAGCGCAATGGGCAATGGGTGAAAGGCAAAAGCGCCGACACGTTTGCCCCACTGGGGCCTTACATGGTTACGAAACATGAAGTGCCTGAACCCAATAACCTTCCGCTGTGGCTGAACCTCAACGGCGAGCAACTTCAGAACTCGAATACCGACGACATGATTTTCAACGTGCCAACGTTGGTCAGCTATATTAGCCAGTTTATGACGTTGCTCCCTGGCGATGTGATCTCGACAGGTACGCCAGCTGGTGTCGGTATGGGCCTGAAACCCCAGCGTTTCCTGAAACCCGGCGATGTGGTTGAACTAGGGATCGAAGGGCTGGGATCGCAAAAGCAGGTAGCCGTAAGTTTTCAATGAATCATGTAGACTGGATAATGAGTAATGGTGAATGGAAAACTATCCCTCTAATGCTCATTATACATTGTCCATTATTCATTATCCATTCATTTTATGACCATTGATTCGCACCAGCATTTCTGGCATTTCGACCCCGTTCGTGACAGTTGGATTAACGACGCCATGGTCGTCATCCAGCGCGATTTTCTACCTGCCGATTTAGAACCTGTCCTCAAAGAAAACGGCATTGATGGCTGTGTAGCCGTGCAGGCATCGCAATCGGAAGAGGAAACGCTTTTTCTGGTTAGGATGGCCCAATCCTACGATATTGTGAAAGGGGTTGTTGGTTGGATCGATTTACAGTCAGATCGTTTAAACGAGCGCTTAATAGCTTTATCAGCTCATAGTCAGATCAAAGGGTATCGACACGTTGCCCAGGCAGAGCCCGACGACTTTCTGGCCCGGCCCCCTGTTATTGAAGGAATTCGTCAACTGGCTGAGTTTGGCCTGACGTACGATATTCTGATTTACCCCAGCCAGTTGAAAGCGGCACTGCAACTGGTACGCGCTGTACCGGAGGTCAACTTCGTCATTGACCACCTCGCCAAGCCCTACATTACGAAAAAGGAAATCAATCGGTGGTCCAATTATATGACCCAACTGGCCAGCCAGCCAAACGTCTCCTGCAAACTATCAGGTATGGTTACCGAAGCCGACTGGCAGAACTGGAGCAAGCAGGATTTCTTTCCCTATCTGGATGTGGTCTTCGAGCAATTCGGCCCCGACCGGCTCATGTTTGGCTCCGACTGGCCGGTCTGTCTGGTAGCCGCCAATTACACCCAGGTAAAGACCTTGGTCGAAGACTATGTAGCACCCTGGGGAGATGAAGTACGGGCGAAAGTTTTCGGCGCCAACGCCGTGTCATTTTATCGGTTGACTTAACGTATAACACAGAACCTGTTTAAACTTTTTCTTTTTGGGAAAGCAGGTTTTTTTTGCCTTCCGACGCAGGAAGGCAAAAAACCATTATGACTCGATTAGGGGAAGTTTAACTAACTTAACAGAGGGAGGTACAGAACGGTTTATTTTTCTCAGTACCTTCTCCGTGTATCTCTGTGTAATAATCGTATATCACTATTATGGATTGTTTTGTTGGGGTTGATATCGGCACAACGAATGTAAAAGCGATAGCTATGCCTGCCGATCTGAGTCAGATTCTGGCCCATGCATCGGCCCCACTAACGACCCTGAATCCCGAGCCGGGTTATGCTGAGCAGGACCCTAACGAAATCTGGGCCGCTTTTGTCGACGTAATTGCCGAGGTAGTTCGGGAAGCAGACAAAGGGGGATATACTATTACTCATCTGGCATTCTGTACAGCCATGCACAGCCTTTTGCCGATGGATGCCGATGGGAACCCTCTGAGTAATGCCATTCTATGGTCCGACAATAGAGCCGAAGCGCAGGCGGCTGAACTTCGAGCGTCGAAGGCCGATTTAGGCAAGTCGATCTATCAGGAAACCGGAACGCCCCTGCATCCGATGATTCCGCTCTGCAAACTGGCCTGGCTACGCGAACATGATCCACGAATGCTCCATCGGACTGCGCACTTTGGCTCCATTAAAGAGTTTTTGTGGTATAAACTGACAGGCGCTTTCGAAGTCGATTTTTCGATTGCTACCGCTACAGGGCTGTTCAATGAAGGTGCCCGAGAGTGGAGTAAACGAGCCCTGGACTATGCCGGTGTGCGGCCCGACCAACTTTCGACACCTGTTTCAACGACCTACCAGCGAACTTACCAGCCAAATGCTAATTCTCGGGCTACCAATTTACCCGCCGGGGTTTCGCTGCTGATTGGCGCATCGGATGGGTGTCTGGCAAATCTGGGGGCTGGGGCTATTAAGCGGGGTACGGCTACGCTGACCATCGGTACGAGTGGAGCCATTCGCCAAACGGTTCGAAAACCCTTACGAGATACTCAAATTCGCCTGTTCTGTTATTATCTGGACGAGGGGCATTACGCCGTAGGCGGGCCGACCAATAATGGGGGTAATGTACTGGAATGGGTATCTGAAAAACTCACTCAACAGGAAACGAAAACCGTTCTGGACGAAGCTGCTACGATTGCTCCCGGTTCCGACGGTTTGCTGTTTCTCCCCTATCTACAAGGAGAGCGGGCTCCCTTATGGGACGCTTCGGTTCGAGGGGCCTACCTTCATGTCGACTGGCAGCATACGCGTGCGCATTTTGTGCGGGCGGCTCTGGAAGGCGTTTTATTCAACCTGCTTAGCATCAACGAACTGTTAACTGATTTTACCGGCCCGGCACGTGTCATTCACGCCAATGGCGGTTTCGCCCAGTCGACGCTTTGGGTGCAGATGCTGGCCGACATGGCGGGTGTCCCTGTTCGGCTGAATGCCAGTAATGAAAGTGGGTCGATGGGGGCTATTTTGCTGACCATGAAAGCCATCGGCCTCGTCAAAACATTGGAAGAAGCCGCCGAACGAGTTACTTTCGGCCAAACATTCGAACCGGATTTACATCGGCATAAAGTGTACCGGACAGCATTCAAAAAATGGCAGGATGCATTAGCCCGACTCTAATTTTTTCGACAGGATTCACAAGATTGACAGGATATATTGTCTTAAAAAATCATGATAATCCTGTGAATCCTGTCGAAAAAATTACTTTGCACTGGCAAATAACCAGGATTCCTCCTCATGCCCATTCAGACGAATGGCACGCACGAAACGTAACCCTAGTTTTTCGAGCAGCCGTATCGAATTGGCATTTTGCGGATCGACTACGCCCACTATGCGCGTTGCGTTTAGCTCATTACGGGCGAAATCCATCACGGCAGTGGCAGCTTCCAGACCATACCCTTTACCAACGTGTTCGGGCAGGTAAGCGAATCCGATGTCCATATCTTCCAGGGTATCGCGTTTGAACAGGCCACACATCCCGATGGGCTGCTCGTTCTCTTTCAGCCTGACCAGATAGGGGCCAAAACCATGCTGTTCATAGCTCTGCAAAGGGCCATTCCGAATATATAGACAGGCATCATCCAGCGTCCGTACCCCACGGTCACCGATAAACCGGAGCCAGGCAGCTGTATTCAGCAACTGCAAAATAAACGGAGCATCCTCGAAAGTAAACTTCTGAAGCAGTAGCCGATCTGTTTCGAACATAGCTGTAACGCGGCTGGAAAGCCGTGATTTTACTTATCAGGCTGCGGCTTTCCAGCCGCGTTACATCATCAAAACGCTACTGGTTTCAGCCGAAGGCCAGTATCCTCCGGCAAGCCAAAGACTAGATTCAGGTTCTGAACGGCTTGTCCCGATGCCCCTTTGGTCAGGTTGTCGATCACACTCGTAATGAGCAGTTGGCCGTCGTGTACTTCCAGATGCAACAAACATTTGTTGGTATTCACCACCTGCTTCACATCAACGGGCGTATCGCTCACATGCGTAAACGGATGATTCTCGTAATAGGCTTTGTACAACAGCTTCGCTTCATCTAGCGTACCCAAAAATGCGGTGTACACATTGGCCATGATACCCCGCGTAAAATCACCCCGGTAGGGTACAAAATTGATAGCCGCTTTAAAATCAGGCTCCAGTTGAGTCAGGCTTTGGCGAATTTCGGCCAGATGCTGGTGGGTGAACGCTTTATAGATCGATACGTTGTTATTCCGCCAGGTAAAGCCCGTTGTGGGTACCAGGGCTTGTCCGGCTCCGGTGCTGCCCGTAATGGCGCTCACCTGTACCGCATCAGTTAATTTACCCGCTTTGGCTAATGGCAATAAAGCCAGTTGGATGCTCGTCGCAAAGCAGCCGGGGTTGGCAATCCGGGTCGCTTCCTGAATCCGTTCGCGTTGTAGTTCGGGCAGTCCGTACACAAAATCGTCGTGTTCGTCACGAAAGTCGGCGCTAAGGTCAATCACCATCACATCGTCGGATACCTCATGATCGGCCATAAAGGTCGCCGACGCCCCATGCCCCGAACAGAGAAATACGGCATCCAATCCTTCCTGCGCCACTAGCTCAGTTGTTTCGGCACCTGAAAAAGTAAGATCAGTATCGCCCAGCAGATCGGTATGGGTTGACCAGACAGGTTTGCCAGCCTGGCTTTTGCTATGTACAAACGCGACATTAACAAAGGGGTGGTTAATCAAAATACGCAGCAGTTCGCCACCTGTGTAGCCTGCTCCGCCAATAATACCAACGTTAATTTTTTCCATTATGAAAAGGATTGGAACACAAAGGGACACGGAGATTCACTGAGGTATTATTGCTATAAGGCTGTTCAAGCTTTATAAAAAGGCTCCTAATAGAGTACGTTTTGTCATTCCGACGCAGGAGGAATCTCAAGGTCTCCAAACACTCAGGTAGGAATACCTTGAGATTCCTCCTGCGTCGGAATGACAAAACACGCTATTCAAAGTCTCGTTAAAATGGCAACAGCTTCAGCGTGAAGCTTTCTCAACGAATCTCCGGTTTTCTCCGTGTATCTCTGTATCATAGCTAGTTAACCTATTATCCCCCGAAACCATTCCACAGCCCGATCAATTACGCCAGCATCAAACGTAGTGACGTATTCGCTGGAGAAGCCAGGCCGATCGAGGGTAAGGTATCGGCTCGGTTCATGATTGTGAATGACCAGCGTTGGCTGGCTCGAAATGGGGAAAAACTGAATACCCATACCACGTTTCTGAAACGAAAGCGTAGGACACCCCAGGCAGCACAGGTGCATCGGTAACGAATCGAGCGTAAACGCAGCCTTTGCCTGTTCGCTCAGACTAGCCATATCTTGCAGGGTTAGCTTACCTACCGCCGATACCAGTCGGTCGGCAAAGGCAGGCTCTGCCGCCCGGACTTGCTCGTACAGGTTCGTCGTGAACGCTTTCTGGCCGCCAAAAACTATTGGAGAGGTGCTTTCCTGCAACAACCGGACAGCCAGTTCACTCCAGTATTCCAGCGGCAACATCCGCACTTCATCGCCCGATTCCGGGAAAATCAAAATAGGCTTTTGAGTTGGCACCGATCGATCCAGTTTACTCCATAATTGATCTGGCGATTCGGCTGGATGCACGAAATAAGGCTTTACGGTGCGCAGATCGGCTTCGATGCCCATCGGCTTGAGCAGTTTCAGAATCAGATCGAAGTTATGCACCTCTTCGTCGGGCATAAAAAACTCGTCGTCGAGCAAGCCCCCGAAGCCACGGGTGCCATAGCCGATTTTACGTTTAACCTTCAGATACGGCAGTACAAAATGCATGGGCGAATCCGAAAACCGTACATCGATCGAAAAATCATAGACCGTATCGTGCAACGTTGCGGTGGCGGATTTGGCGGTCTGGTAAAACTCCTGCCATTTGCCCCATGTCGACAACGGTCGCCGGTTGGTATTCGGGTGGTTCAGATGAATGACCCGTCGGATGTAGGGATTTCCCTTCCAGATCGGATCGCACCAACTTCCGGCCAGCACATCGATCTGTGCATTGGGATACCGTTGCCGGATCAGCGGGAAAATGTACGATACAATCAGCGCATCACCCAGATGTCCCGATGTCATCACCAGTATAAGGGGCGTATCCAGATTGGGCGACCCAAAATCCCGACGGGAATAGCTTCCCCGTGCATAGCCATCCACTACGACATCAAGCAGTTGCAGTGGATAGGCTACACTCCGGGGGGCGCAATATTTTCGGGCTTTACCGATCACTGGTTGTTGATTTTCTCATAGATCATCACCTGATTGGAGGCCACTTTCGAGAAGCCCCGCACATCGTCTCCGGTCCAGGCATTGTTCATTTCGCCATACGAACCAAACGTCGACGACATCAGATCATGCTCCGACTCAATGCCCAGCACCTGGAAACGGTGAGGAGCCAGCAGTACGTGTACCTTACCCGACACATGCGCCTGCGTATCGGCCAGGAAGGTTTCGATGTTGCGCATCACCGGGTCCATAAACTGGCCTTCGTGCAGCATGGTGCCGTACCAGTTGGCCAGTTGCTCTTTCCAGTATAGTTGCCACTTACCCAGTACGTGTTTTTCGAGCGTGTGGTGCGCCTTGATCAGAATCAGCGGAGCGGGAGCTTCGAAACCGACGCGGCCTTTGATGCCGATAATGGTGTCGCCTACGTGTATGTCGCGCCCAATGCCAAACGGCCCGGCGAGTTCGGTGATCTTGCGGATAGCATCGACCGAATTGGGGTACATTTCCGAGAACGTAGCCCCCGAAACACCCCGAATTTCGCCATGCTGGAAGGTCAGCGTAATGGTTTCAGGCTCGGTTTTGGTGATCTGGGTAGGCCAGGCCGCTTCGGGCAGGAACTGATCGGACGTCAGGGTTTCCTTACCGCCAACCGACGTACCCCACAAACCTTTGTTGATCGAGTAAGCCGCTTTGTGCCACTCCTGATCCACCCCTTTCGACTTGAGGTATTCGATTTCGGCTTCCCGCGACAGCCGCAGGTCGCGAATGGGCGTGATGATTTCGGCGTCGGGCGCTATGATCCGAAACGCCATGTCGAACCGCACCTGATCGTTACCGGCTCCAGTGCTGCCATGAGCAATAGCCGACGCACCGATTTCGCGGGCATACTCGGCCGCAGCGATGGCCTGAAAAATCCGTTCGGCACTCACGCTAAGCGGGTAGGTGTTGTTTTTCAGAACGTTACCAAACACCAGAAACTTCAGACATTGCTGGTAGTAATCGTCGGTTTTCGAAATCGTCTTATGCGATTTCACGCCCAGCGAATACGCCCGCTCCTCAATGGCTTTGAGTTCGGCATCCGAAAAACCGCCCGTATCGACCAGTACAGAATACACATCCATACCCCGGTCTTCGGACAGATATTTAACGCAGAAGGAGGTATCCAGACCTCCACTAAAGGCAAGAACTACTTTTTGAGACATCGGCAAAAAGATAACGGGTTACTAACCGCCCGATTATCAGTCTAGTTTTGGAGGGGCAAATATCGGGCTTGTTCCCGAAAAACCCGACTTAATTTCTATCCTTTCGTTAGTAGTGGCATACCATTACATCAGTAGTACTCGCAACAAACCACTTAACACCCAACCAGAACACATTAATCCGATTCCAAACCAGTTGACAGCGATATTAAGCTATTGTTAGTGTATAGGATATATAAAATCCGCTATACACTAGTCCCCTGTTAGTAAGCCTAACTTTAAAATAATCAATCTAGCAACCCTTTCAGGCTTCTGTTTAACGTACGGATTGTAATGCCGAGATAAGAAGCCATTTCTTCTTTTGACAGTTTAAGGCCATGTTTCGCCTGCAGTTCCAGCAACTTTTTCAAGCTATGTTCTACTGTATAAAGTTGTTGAAACGATGCACGGATGGATGTGTTAATAATTCGCCCGGCAAATGTATTTAACAGCAAATGATTCAACTGTAAATCAGTTTGTAGTAAGTGAAAAAAATATGGAGTTGAAAAGGCAAATACCGACGTATCGGTTATGGCATCTACACTGCATAAGCAGGTGATTGCTCTTATACTCTCTATTTCGCCAACGATTTCGCCTGTTCCCAGAAATTCAACAATGTACTCTTTGTCATTCTCTTCACTGAGATAACATTTTGTAATGCCTTCCTTTATCAACATCACTTTGGTAGCCGCTTCGCCCTGCCTCAACAGATTTTGCCCCTTTCTAAACTGTTTTACGATAATTTCTTCTTTGTGCTGCTTTTCGTAAAGCGTTTCGATGTATTCTAAAAACGTCTGATTGGTGCGTACCATAAAATCTGTACGGTGAGACAAATGTCCTTTTTTTTGTTTTGCTCCCTGCTCACTTTTGCCCACCGAATATAGACAATATGCTAAAAGATACCATCACCACCGTAGTCTTTGATGCCGACGACACGCTGTGGATAAACGAACCTTATTTCCAGGAAGCCGAAAAGCTATTTTGCGAACTGATGGAAGATTACCTGCCACAGCACTCAACAGCTCAGGAACTGTTTAAAACCGAAATGCAAAACCTCTCTTTGTATGGATACGGAGTAAAAGGTTTTATGCTTTGCATGGTAGAAACAGCAATCCGGATTACAAACGGGAATGCCAATATAGACCTGGCAGAAAAGGTAATCCAGATAGGGAAGGTACTATTGCAGAAACCAATTGAATTGTTGCCAGGCGTTGTTGAAACCTTGAAACAACTGCAAGGGAAGTTTCGATTGGTAGTGGCAACAAAAGGAGATTTACTCGACCAGGAAAATAAACTTAAACAATCAGGGTTAGAGCCATACTTCCACCATATTGAAATTATGAGTGATAAGCAAGTTGGCAACTATCAAAAGCTTATCAAACACCTCGATTGCAAGGCTGAAAACTTCCTTATGCTGGGCAACTCTATTAAATCAGACATCCTCCCTGTACTGGAACTTGGCGGCTTTGCTGCGCACACTCCTTATCACGTTACTTGGCAGCACGAACGCTACGAAGCAAGAGTGGAACACGAGCGCTTTTTTGAACTACAATCCATAAATGAAATCCTTACCTACCTGTTGTAGTGATGAAAAAAAGTATTAATGTTAACGACTGGAACAGGAAAGAACACTATCTTTTTTTCTCCAAATTTGAAGAGCCATTCTTTGGCGTCACTATATCTGTTAATTGCACAATTGCTTACCAACAGGCAAAATCCAAAAACATTTCATTCTTTCTCTACTACCTGTACCGAGCTCTGAGAGCAGCCAATGAAGTAGAAAATTTCCGCTACCGGATTTATAAAAACGAAGTGTATATATACGACAGTATACAAGCATCGACAACTGTTAATCGCCCAAACGGAACTTTTGGCTTCTCGTATATTGATTATATAGAGAATGAACATGAGTTTTACGAAAGTGCCCGTGTGGAAATGGAAAAGGTTCGACAGGCAAGTGGTTTACTGCCAGCCGTTTCAGGAGAAAATGTAATTCATTTTTCAGTGCTTCCATGGCTGAATTTTACAAGTCTATCTCACGCCAGAAGTTTTTCTTTTTCTGATAGTTCTCCAAAAATATCTTTTGGAAAAATGATAGAGCAAGGCCCGTTAAAATCGATGCCTGTTTCAATACATGCGCATCATGGTCTGATGGATGGTTATCATGTTGGGCTATTTGCAGACATTTTTCAGGAGATGCTTGATAAAAAGTAGTACTGCCTTCTACCGGTAACAAATGTATTTGTAAAAGCGTGGCTTGACCAGCAGCAACTATATAGCATTAATTCTTATCACCTTTTATGGCCAGCTCGGCCTGAAGCATTTAGTAATTGTTCTTATTTTCAGCATCAGTTTTTTAATTTGGTATTTGTATCAGGCTAGCATTCCCCTATTCCCATGCCATCATAAATGCTTTACTATTAGTTAACAGGTGATTCGACCGCAAACAGAAGCAAAATGCTGAATAATATTTCAACATCTTTCCCGATATTGACTAGTAAACGATTGACACTTCGACAACCTTTGGAAAGTGATGCGCAGCACCTATTTTTACTTCGGTCTGACATTAGTGTAAATAAATATCTCGACCGTCAGCCAACCGAAACTGTAGAAGAAGTAGTAAGCTTTATTAGAAAAGTAAATGAAAACTTTAAAAATGGCACGGGTATTTATTGGGTGATTATACAAGCAGGAAACGAAAAGGTTATCGGTGCAATTTGCCTTTTTAATTTCTCATACGAACTTAAAAAGTGTGAAATCGGGTACGAGCTTCTATCCAATTATCAAGGCAAAGGGATAATGAATGAGGCATTAAAGAAAATCATTGGATTCACTTTTAAGACACTGAAATTTGAGACAATTGACGCTTTTGTTCATAAAGGCAATCAGCGTTCAACTAAGCTTCTTCGCAAGTTAAATTTCAAGGAAATGATAGGTATTGAAGAGGCTAGCTCTACCCTAGTACAATTCAGTTTGTCAAACTAAAGATTACTGGTTTGGATCAATAAAAGCCCACCTAGCTAACAAAGGTTTAGTAAAATTTAAAATGACGGAATACCACCCCATCAGTCATGTTTCAGCGCCCGTCGATAGCGAAAACCCGAATGTACAATTTCTGAAACTTGCTACATTTTATATAAATCACCCTAAGCTTAGGGGATTTTAAGGTTCACTCAACCACCCCTATTTTACTAGCTTCGCTGAGTAGGTTTGCTTAAACTACGCTTACTGTAGAAACACTGATCCTTACCAGAGCAATCTGCTATGAACAGACAACGCAAAACCTTGTTGCCAGTTATCACTTTCGGCGTTTTATCAATCTTGCAACTAAACGGCCTTACGGCGTTTGCCCAGGGACCCGGTCCGGGACAACGAATCCCCCTCCCTCCCATACCGCTAAAAGGCGATACGACCCATACCCTATCCAAACACTTCATACCAGCCGCTGCTGCTAAAAAAGCACCCGATTCTGAGGGATTTATTCAGCGCTGGCTGGTGCTGGAACCCGTGAAAAAAGATATTGTCAGGAATAATATTTTCACGGACAATTACCTCCGAACCACGTTTTCGACGGATAATTTTTCTAGTGATTATACCCTCGTCCCTAAAAATGGCGAAACGGTAAACGTGGGCAATCAGGCGCTGAAATGGTATGCGCTGGACAGCAAGGCGTTCAACTTTAATCTATACCATTTTACTTACGCCCTAAACAAGCCCAAATACGGAATCCTTGTCTGGCTAGTCACAGTGATCGACTGCCCGGAAGAAATCCCGAACGTCAGGATGGCGGCTGGGTGCAATTCGGGAAGCATGTGGTGGCTGAATGGTCAGGAAGCCCTGCTACTCTCCGGCGACCGGGATATGATTGCCGACAATGGCACCTCGGCGCGATTGACGCTTAAAAAGGGAAAGAACATCATCCGCGGGGCCGTCATAAACGGACCGGGAATGGCTAATTTCTGTATGCGTTTTTTAGATGAAAAAGGATCGCCCATCAAAAACCTCCGTATTAGTTACGAATAGCTCCTGTTTACGATTTGCTGCTTTACCCCTAAATCTCCTAAAAGGGACTTGGCTCCTTAGTAGACAAAGTCCCCTTTAGGAGATTTAGGGGTAAGGAAAGCTTAAACCACATTAGCACACATGAACACCATCCTGACTACCTTCTTCGCCTTATTGATAACCCAACCCGTAATTGCACAGATCGGGCGACCGTTTATCCATGATCCATCGACCGTCGCGGAATGCGAAGGCAAGTATTACACGTTTGGCACCGGTGGTGGTGGATTAATTTCCAATGATGGCTGGACATGGTATGGCGGTGGAGTGAGGCCCGGTGGTGGTGCCGCTCCTGATGTCCTCAAAATTGGGGATCGTTACCTGGTCGTATATGGAGCCACTGGTGGATCACCCAACCATAAAGGAGCGATTCTGACCATGTGGAACAAGACCCTGGACCCAAAGTCGCCTGATTTCAAGTATTCTGAACCAGTTGTTGTGGCTACGTCGGATGGTTATGAAGAGAACGATGCCATTGACCCCGGCCTGATGCTGGACCCAACGACCGGACGCCTTTGGATGACCTACGGCACCTATTTTGGCTACACGCGCCTGATCGAATTAGACCCCAAAACAGGTAAGCTCAAGGCTGGTAATAAACCCGTGGATGTAGCCATCGTCTGTGAGGCCAGCACGCTCGTCTACCGCGATGGTTGGTATTACCTGCTGGCCACGCATGGTAGTTGTTGCGATGGCGCCAACTCTACTTACAATGTGGTGGTGGGTCGATCCAGAAAAATAGCCGGCCCTTATCTCGATAATGTAGGGCGAAGTATGCTGCAAGGGGGTGGCAAAATGGTGGTGGCTACGCGTGGCGGATTAATCGGTCCTGGTCATTTTGGCCATATCGTTCTTGAGAACGGTGTTGAAAAAATGTCGATCCATTACGAAGCCGATTTGGCGCAGGGTGGTCGAAGCGTACTAGGCATATTGCCGGTGGTCTGGAAAGATGGCTGGCCGATTGCCGGAGAAAAATTTAAAGAAGGCACGTTTGAAATTGAATCCGTACGACGAGGCTATGCCTTAGAGCTGGCCGTTGATTTCACCCGAATGGCCGTTGGACCCCGGGGATTTGGCCAGCCCAACAATGACCCCATAAAGCCTGTTCCGGCTCAGCAGCTGGCCGATGTGCAGAAAAACTGGCCAACCGGCCCTATTCATCTACGAATAGGCGACTATATGTCGCGTCCCCATCAACAGTGGACGATTACCGATGCACCTGATAGCACCGGGTATTTAGGTGGCCCCTATTACAAGATTGCCCTGGCCGGAACCGATCGGGCTCTAGCGGCCACTGCCGATGCCGAAGTCATAACCGTACCGACCTTTACCGGCGCCCCCGAACAGTTATGGCGAATCGATCAATTGACGGATGGTGCTTATCGGATTATGCCGAAAATCGTACCGAATTCAGCAAAGAAGTTAGCGCTGGTATCCTCTGGCGACAGCACCCCTACATTAGCCGAATTTGATTTTAACAGCGATAATTCCAAGTGGAATTTCAGGACTCCCTAAACGGGGTGCAGAAACGCTGAACGTAGGAAAAACAAAAAATTAGTACGAACGGCATAAAAACGGCATACACCAGACGAACCATGATCTTACCGAAAGAACGCGATTCACGGTTTATTACCCTACGGCGTGGCGGTACGTTGACTGACTCCAACCATCAGCTGCTTGCGTTATGGGCCGCTGCCTGTGCCGAACACGTGCTTCATCTGTTTGAGCAAGTCAACCCTGAGGATGAGCGCCCACGGCAAGCTATCGAGTTGACACGGGCATGGGCAAACGGAGAAATAACCATGAAACAAGCGCACAATGCGGCTTTTGCGGCTAATGCGGCAGCTAAAGGTATGCCCGATGCAGCCCGGTTTGCAGCCCTGGCTGCCGGACAGGCCGTGGCTGTGGCCCACGTGGCCGCCCATGAACTTGGTGCGGCTGCCTACGCTATCAGAGCAATTAGAGAATCTGTTGACAAGAATGAGAAGGACAGAATAGGGCAAGCAGAATGTCAATGGCAGCGCGACCAGCTTCCAGCCAACATCCGTGAGCTTGTTCTCGATGACCAGGCCTTAAGGAATCATCTGTGCTGGTTTGTATTCGATTGTTGACTTGACATCAGCAGGAACTTGTAGCGAATGTTGGGGCTCGTCAATAACTAGGGCTACTCCTCAATTTTTATATTCCGCAATTCAATCCGTTCGGGGACTGTATCGAATCGCCAGCGTTCGCCATAAATGGATTCGTACCAGATTTGTACCCGAATATCCCCACGCCCAATGGCCTCATCGACCCAGCGCCCGACGTATTTATGGTCGATGTTGCAAAGTTCGATAGTCTGCCCCGGCGCGATAACCCGTTCGGGCCAAAGGTCAGCCTTAGTAACAGTATAACCTTCTACATCGGCTGGCTTTACCTCCCCTTTCGCCAGTTTCTCATCAACAATGATGCCGGCTATCCGTCGAAGGTCACTATACCGCTGCTTTTTATAGGTGATCTGCGTTTCTTTAACAATGGCAGGACCTACTCCATTATTCACAAAAATCATAGCGACTTGCCAGGCTTTATCTCCTCCGCTATCATTCAGATAGCTATCCATGATTGGCATGACCGATGCATACTGCTGGGTTCGTTGCAGATACGCCTGATAGAAGGTTATTCCAATGGCACAGAAGCTGGACACAACAGCCAGAATACTCAGATATGTATCGAGCGACACGACGACTTTACGGGTTGAACGGGGCATACTAATCACATTTTAATAGTTGTCTACACTCAGATAACCAGACGATTACAAGCAATAGCTTTTCCATAAGGCAGTATCTGGGCTCCCAACGGCTTACAAATTCAACAAAATGCGTTTTATTGACCAGCCTTTTACGAAATACGGTTTACAGCCTGGCAGCAACGGAAGGCCAAATAAACAACTCAATGTATTATCTCAAAACAAAAGTGATGTATGACCACGACCTGTAAGCAATTTTTAGTAGCCGCCCTGTTTGGCACAGCTCTTTTCACATCTTGTAGCCGTCCGACTGCTTATTTTCAGCGCAGCCCAGTCGAGACCGTTCAGGCTCGCACCAGCCAAACGACGAATCCCGCTGCTACTCCTTCTATTCCTTTACTTACTGAGTCGGTTGCCCTGGAAACTGTTGCGAATAATCTGCCTGTTACGTACGCTCGTACCGATAGCAAACTGATAGCTAGCAAAAAATTGGGCAAGCGTATCGAACGAATGAAGTATCTGCTGGCAACAGCTCATGGCATGCAGGAACCGGCGGCCGTTGCTACTCCTCACAAGTTGAATTTAGTGGAGCGAATCATACTAAAGAAAGTGAATAAAAAGATCAGCCATAGACTGGCGCCCGCTCATCCAGAGAAGGTCATGCTGAGTAAGGGGCCTATTCTGATCGGTGGCGCTGTTTTGTTGATAGGCGGCTTGTTAATGCTGATTATGGGCTCTGGTACGGTTGCATTTATTGGCCTGATTGCTTCATTGATTGGTGCCCTTGGCGTTATTCTGGGTTTGTTTGAGTACTAGAACGTTGGCTAAAACTGGTTATCTACAACAGTACCAACAGACTACCCGGAACGACGCGCACCTCTGCCCGCCCCGTGGGTAACGTCAGCGGTTCGCCATCGGCGTGAATAAGCAACGGTGCATCACTCTCTACCACCGCTTTGGTAATAGATCGCCCACGCCAGTATGTCGACTGGTTCAAAGTTTTGTTGAAAAGTCGCCAGGTTAGCATACCAGCCACCTGAGTTGGAAACGGTCTGATTTCGCACTGTTCCAACTTCCCGTCAGCGATGTTGGCCGTTGGGGCCATCCAGGCGTTATTACCGAATTGTCCGGCGTTGGCAAAGGTCATCGAAAACAGGGGCTTAACCTGCCCATCGACCACGTATCGTTGCGGTTTATAGGCCCAAAAGGCTCGAAAGGCCGTTCGAATATAGGTAGGCAGCCCACGCACCGGAGCTCTGGCGAATTCGTGCGCTACGTACGCTTCAAAGCCCATGCCTGCTGTGCAAAAAAATGGATATTCGTTAATCTCACCACTATCGATCACTACCGGGCGTCCACTCAACGCCCGGTCTATGGCCTTCAATGGATTCAGGGGCACGCCAAGATGTCGGGCCAGCCCATTGCCAGACCCGATGGGCACGATACCCAGGGCCGTGGATGTCCGACGCAGGGCCTGTGCAATTTCGTTAATGGTGCCGTCGCCACCGATGGTTAATACTCGGCTTACGCCACGCTTTACAGCATCGGCTGCCAGCTCGGTAGCGTGCCCTGCATGCGCTGTCAACAGGACTTCGGGATCATACGCAAGTGCTTCTGCACGACGCATAAACGCATCCAGAAGCACGTTCTTTTGCTCGGCCGATGTTGTGCCTGAGTTGGGATTAATAATGGCCAGAACTTTTGACCGAATAGCCACGTAGATGAATTAAAGGTTACGATTGCACTGCTTGTCATTTCCCCTGTCAGGAAAAGAAAATAAACAGAACGAGAATGAACACAACGATAAAAATATAGTACCAGCCGTCGGAAAAAATATACGGCTTATACTCCTGATAAAAATCCAGAATCTTTTTCCACATGATCAAGTTACGGTCAATGCATTCGTAAAGATAAGGGTTTACGGTGGGCAGACCATGCGAAAGCAACTTATGCGTCGGCCTACCGTAAACCAAATACCGTAAACGGTAAACCCGCTAAATTGCCTGTCCACCGTTTACAGCTAAAACGTGGCCGTTAACAAAGGAAGCTTCGTCGGATGCCAGGAACAGGTAGGCATAGGCGATATCTTCGGGCTTCCCGATCCGTCGGACGGGAATAGACGCAACGGCATGATTCCGAACGTCGTCGGGCATGGCATCGGTCATAGCAGTCTGGATAAAACCGGGCGCTACGGCATTGGCCGTAACCCCTTTAGATCCCAGTTCTTTAGCCCACGACCGGACCATGCCAATAATACCGGCTTTG
The DNA here is from genome assembly GCF_002056795.1 of Spirosoma aerolatum. NCBI lineage: Bacteria > Pseudomonadati > Bacteroidota > Cytophagia > Cytophagales > Cytophagaceae > Spirosoma > Spirosoma aerolatum. Next base: position 5,432,665 of record NZ_CP020104.1, read on the forward strand.
GCGGCTGCGTAGTTCGTTTGTCCAAATGCCCCGTGTACGCCGTTGATCGACGACGTACAAATGATCCGACCGTATTTCTGCTCGACCATATACGGAGCTACGATCTTCGTGCAGTTAAATACGCCCGTCAGGTTTACGTCAATCACTTGCTGCCACTCAGCAAACGACATTTTCAGCAGGGTTTTGTCACGCGTAATGCCTGCATTATTTATGAGAATATCGATCCGGCCAAATTCGTCAACCACCTCCTTGGCAGCCGCTTCTATAGCCTCGACATCCGTTGTACTAACGTGCTTGAACTCACAACGAAAGCCCTGCGAACGCAATGTTTGTGCGGTAGATTCGCCTTCGTCCAGCACATCCCAGATCATAACGGTAGCCCCTTCCTGACAAAAAATTTCGGCTGCTTTCTGGCCAATACCCCGTGCAGCACCCGTAATGATGGCAACTTTATTCAGTAATCGCATAACTTCCGGTTTAGAAACAGCGTAATCGTATCCTGCAGCGAATAACGCTAAACTATTGCTTACTTGTCAATCAATTCCTGATTAACTTACTGCCACGCAACAGCCTCTTACTCGAATTGTCGTCTCATTATACACCACAAAACCTGCTTATAATGCGCTTACGTATTACCCTTTTTATTCTTAGCTTATTTTTTGAGACAGGTGTACGCGCCCAATCCATCGGCACTGCCCCTGACCGAAGGGCAATTCTCCAGATTTTGAAACGTCAGACCGATGACTGGAATGCCGGGCGTATCGACAAGTTTATGACCGCCTACTGGGTGTCTGATTCTCTCACGTTTGTAGGAAAAGCCGGCATTACCTATGGCTATCAGGCTACCCTTGAAAACTATAAAAAGCGATACCCCGACCGGGCTGCCATGGGGAAGCTCCGGTTCGATGTGTTAAATATGGATTTTCCGAGTCCGAATGTTGCCTATGTAATTGGCCGGTTTCATCTCACCCGGCCCAAAATAGGCGATGCCAATGGCTATTTTACCCTACTCTGGCATAAAGTCAAGCGACGCTGGGTCATTATCAGCGACCATACGAGCTGATTCACCGAATGAACAAGTGGCACCAGGGCACCAATTTCATTCTTTCACCCGTTCGCTCATCAACAGCGTTGGTTCTTTTGCGGAAATCCGTTCGCGGAGTTCGGTGACGGGCTTTTCGAAGAAGTAGTACAGCAGCGTTGACGCAACAAGCACTACTACCCAGAATAGACCGACTTTGGTCCAGCCAACAACAAACGATGTCGTAGGTATTCGCTCAATAATCATTAACATAATGGGCGTCAAATTCAGTAGATACATTGAGTATGAAATCAGGCTGATGTGTGTAATAATCTGGCTGATTCCGGCCTTTGCCCAAATCCCCGTTGGTGTCCGCCAGCCATCCATATAGGGAACAATCAGGGCCATGCTTAACCCCATCAATGGAAAATATAATGTCCGTTTGAAAAATGTGTAACCCAGATGGACTCCCGCTTTATAGTAGTATCCAATGACCAGAATCGACGCCGAAAAAGAAACCAGTGCACTGATCAGTATCCCAATCACTAACAATCGTCGTTGGAGACTCTTATTGGTCCACTGGCTCGGGAAGTAGTTTTTTGCATAAGCTGCCAGCACGCCATAGGAAATCGCATCCAGCCGGGTCATAACCATGCCCCGGTATTGCAACTCTCCTTCCGAAAGTGGGATTTGAAGAGCCGTAATGAACCGATATAGATTGGTTCCGACAATAATGGTCAGAATGGTAACCAGAACAATCCGCTGCCGCGACCACCGTGCCGAAAGCAGCGTATGCATCCCCCACAATACCAGTGGTAGTGTGATATACGACCATTCTTCAATGGCCAGACTCCAGGTTTCTGGGAAAAAATCAGGGACAGGATTGGCAAAATTCTGAATAAACAGGTAATACTTAATCAACGTTGCCTTAGCGGGCAATGTATGGCGGAGCCCACTGCGCCAGGCGCGGACCAGCGCGAACAGGATCAATCCAGTCAGTACGAGATAATAGTTCGGCAGGGTACGAAACCAGCGTCGTGTCCAGAAATTCAGCAGTAGCTCCCCGTTAAAATGGCCTTTCTTTTCATACGATCGAATCAAAATGCCCCCAATCAGAAAGCCGCTCAACACAAAAAACAGCTCAACGCCATCGGGCAGCAGATGGTGGATAAATAGCCCATTATAGTATTCTTTCAGCGCAATGGTCGCATGGGCATCTACAACAATCAGAATAGCCAGCGCCCGCATTACATCCAGCCCAAATACGCGCTTAGCTGCCGTATCGGTTGAAAACAGTTTCGTAAGCATAAGTATCCGCGAAGGTAAGACTCAATGAATAATGTATAATGCAAAATGACTAATGATTCGTGCTTCTATACGATCTTTGCCCCACCGTCATTCTCCATTTTACATTATTCATTATTCATTTCCGTCTATGGAATTTGGCCTACATGCTGTTCATCACTATAGCTTTCGGTTCTCGCAGGCCGACGTAGTTGATTTTGCCAGGGTTACGGGCGATAATAACCCGTTGCACCTCGATGCTGATTTTGCTGCTCAAACCCCGTTTAAACTTCCTATCATTCACGGTATGCTGGGGGCAAGTGTCTTCACGAAAGTACTGGGTACTGAGTTTCCAGGCTATGGGTCCGTTTATTTAGGGCAAACGCTGGAGTTTTTACGGCCTATGTTTGTCGATACCGACTACGAAGCTACGTTCACCGTACAGTCGATTGATCCGGTTAAACATATTGCCCAGATCCTTGGCGAACTTAGAGATGTCCAAACGGGCAAAGTCACCACACGGGGCGTAGCTACGCTGATGCACCGCGAAAAAATATAAGCGGTTCAGGTGGCTGGTAAGCCATAGGACTATAAAACTAGAGCGTAACGTCTCTACAACGCTATACCCTTAAACATCCAAAATTTGCCTGATTACTGGCCAAATAAAAACACCCCTGTAAGACTATTGCCTGACAGGGGTGTTTTTATAGTTGGTCAATTGACCAGATGCTAACGCTACTTGGTGGCTGTGTTCTTGGTGTTTTGAACTTCAGCCCGAATGTTTTGCGCCAGCGTTTTCAAATCTTGCATTCCTTTCCGAACGCGGGTACCGGCAGCCTGGTTATTTTTCTCGTAAAACTTCTCGAAATCACTCTCGAGCGACATAACCAAATTCTTTACTTCATCGAAGCGTGCCATAGCGATACGTATGGGTTTAAGTGTGAAAAATGCCCAAATTCCGCTAAAAACGCGGTTTTGGTTGGAAATTTAAGCATTCTATTATACAGCGCAATAGCTGAGCCAAAAAAATGCCCAAAAAATCCTATTTTCAACACAAAACCCTATTCTGTAGCCGCTTCGGCTGATACCTGAAGTGTTTTTTGAGCTATTTCGGCAGCAAATTGCTTATAGTAACCTTTTTCCAGCCGTTCGCCTACTACAGAAAATGCATTCAACGTATACGCTACATCGTCAAGTGAATGTGAGGCCGTCGGGATGATGCGCAGCATAATGGTTCCCTTCGGCACAACCGGGTACACGACAATGGAACAGAACACGCCCATATTCTCGCGTAAGTCTTTCGTCAGAGCTGCCACTTCTGGTACTCCCCCTTCAAGGTTATGCAGGAATACAGGGGTTACGGGTGATTGCGTATCGCCAATATCGAAGCCCCGTTCGCGTAAACCGCTTTGCAGTGCCCGAACGTTTTCCCACAGCTTATCGCGGAATTCCGACGAGTTGCGAATCATCTCCAGGCGCTTCATGCCTCCTACCACGTAAGGCATCGGAAGTGCCTTTGCGTAGGTTTGCGACCGCATATTGTACTTGAGGTACATGATGATGTCGTGGTCGGCAGCGATAAAGGCCCCAATAGCCGCCATCGATTTGGCAAACGTCGAAAAGTACAAATCGATACCATCCTGACAACCCAGCATTTCGCCTACACCAGCGCCTGTTTTGCCCATCGTACCAAATCCATGCGCATCGTCGACCAGTAATTTAAATTCATACTTCTCTTTCAGCGCAACGATCTTATCCAGGCTTCCTACTTTGCCCGACATACCAAATACGCCTTCCGTAATAACCAGAATACCTCCACCTTTTTCGGCGGCTTTTTTGGTAGCCCGTTGCAGGTTTTTGTCCAGGCTTTCGATATCGTTGTGGTTGAACTTATAGTACTCACCCATCTTGGCCTTATGCAGCCGAATCCCATCGATCAGACAGGCGTGACATTCGGCATCATATACGATGACATCGCGGTGATCAACGACGGCTTCGATAGCCGACATAACGCCCTGGTAGCCATAGTTCAGCAGAAACGCGTCTTCTTTACCGACAAACTGAGCCAGTTCCTTCTCAAATTGCTCATGAAGGTCGCTATTTCCCGACATCATACGAGCCCCCATTGGGTAAGCCAGTCCCCACTGCTTCGACGCTTCAGCATCGGCTTTCCGAATCTCAGGGTGATTGGCTAAACCCAGGTAATTGTTCAGGCTCCAGTTCAACACCTCCTTGCCCCGGAAACGCATGTGAGGACCAAGCTCTCCTTCCAGTTTAGGGAATGCGAAATAGTGGTGGCCATTAAAATCCCTTGCCGGTGAACCGATCGGCCCTAAGTTGTTACGCAGTTTCTCAAATAAATCCACTTTTTATTGGTGTTTATCAGGCTACAGCCTCGTTTTTTTATACGGTAAGTGCAAAAATACGGTTATCTTTTGGTAGCGCAAACGGAAGTCATAAAATTCAATTCCGTATTATTGCTATGAAGTAGTCATTCAGCGTCCTGTATTGTCATGAATAGTGGCGGTCAATGAATGACAACCTATGCCAATGAATGATCAAAGCCCAATGACCATAAAAAAAATTCTTGTTGCCAATCGGGGTGAAATTGCCCTGCGGATTATGCGTACTGCCCGCGAAATGGGCATCAAAACCGTTGCAATCTACTCAGAAGCCGATCGTAATGCCCTGCATGTCCGCTATGCCGACGAAGCCGTTTGCGTTGGTCCGCCCCCTTCCACTGAATCGTACCTCCGCGCCGATGTGATCATTGACGTTTGCCAAAAACTTCAGGTTGATGCCATCCATCCTGGATATGGTTTCCTGTCGGAGAATGCCAATTTCGCCCGGCAGGTTCGTGAGGCTGGCCTGATTTTTATTGGCCCGTCGCCCGAAAGTATTGAAGTTATGGGAAGTAAACTGGCGGCCAAAGCTGCCGTGGCCAGTTACAACATTCCTATGGTACCAGGCACGCCATCGGCAATTACGGATCGTACTGAAGCCAAAGTTATTTCAGCCAAAATTGGGTATCCGATTCTGATCAAGGCCAGTGCGGGTGGTGGTGGCAAAGGGATGCGTGTCGTGGAGCAGGAAGCGGATTTCGATGAGCAGATGGACCGCGCGGTCAGTGAAGCGCAGTCGGCGTTTGGCGATGGGTCGGTGTTCATTGAAAAGTACGTTACCTCGCCCCGACACGTCGAAATTCAGGTGCTGGGCGATCAGCACGGCAACATTATTCACCTGTTTGAACGCGAATGTTCGGTGCAACGTCGCCATCAGAAAGTGGTCGAAGAAGCGCCATCGGCTATTTTGACGCCCGAAATCCGGGAAGCTATGGGCCGGGCGGCCGTGGATGTAGCCCGAGCCTGTGGCTACTATGGAGCGGGTACCGTCGAGTTCATCGTCAACGACAACCTCGACTTTTATTTTCTGGAAATGAATACCCGCCTTCAGGTTGAACACCCGGTTACGGAACAAATCACGGGTGTGGATCTGGTGAAGCAAATGATTTACATTGCTGAAGGGAAACCGTTGACGATCAAACAGGAAGATTTACAGATCAAGGGTCACGCTGTCGAAGTGCGCGTCTATGCCGAAGACCCAGCCAACAACTTCCTGCCCGACGTTGGTACGCTCAACACCTACGTGCGTCCACAGGGCAATGGCGTACGTGTCGACGATGGTTTCGAACAGGGCATGGCCATTCCGATCTATTACGACCCGATGATTGCCAAACTGATTACGTATGGCGATTCACGCGAAGAAGCCATCCAGAAAATGATCCGGGCGATTGATGAATATACCATTTCGGGAGTACAAACGACCTTACCATTCTGTCGTTTTGTGATGGAACATGAAGCCTTCCGGTCAGGTCAGTTCGACACTGGGTTTGTAAGCCGCTATTTCACTCCCGATAAACTCAGCCCAGCGCCCGACACACACGAACGCGAATTAGCGGCCGTGCTGAGTGCCTGGCTCCTGGAAACGGCCAAGCCCAAACAGCATGGTGTTACCGTTGCGACAACCCAACAAAGCAAATGGAAAACCAATCGGTTAGGGTAGTGGCAATATGTTATTAAAAACCCATTCTGACTTCCTGCCGCTCGCCCGAAACGGTCTGCTCATCGAGATTGAAAATATCCGCCAGAGTCATGGGCTGACTGGTCCGGTAGTCCATACTCAGGTGTTCGAGCAGTCGGTTGGCTTTGGCAGGAGCCAGCTTTCCAAACGCATAATCGACCATCAGGCGGCCTTTACGGAGGAGGGCTTTATCCAGAAGGTGCTTGCTGGCATTAAACGTTGCAATGACCTGAATATGCATACAGTCGGCAAGCAACCCATCGGTCAGGTTCAGGATGTTGGACACGCTGTTGGTATCGCCACCGGCCTCGCGCGATTGCAGAATCCGTTCGGCATCTTCAATGATTAACACCGAATCTTTATTGTCCAGCAAAAACGGAATAATTTCGGGGGAGGTCAGGTAGTTGGTCATGTAAGGAGGCAAAATGAGCATATCCTTTTTAACCAGCGAACTCAGGTATTTGATATAGGTTGTTTTGCCCGTTCCAGGCTCGCCATGCAGTAAAATCAGCCCTTTACTTTTGGGTTGCGCCAACAAGGCCACCAGCCGCTCATGCACCGCAGGGAAATCGTCGTTATAATGAAGCTCCAGGTCGATTTCGGGCGGCAGAATTTCGACACGCTCGGTATGCAGTCCACCCAGTCCACTTTGAATGAGGTAGATGTGCGTCTGGTTATCTTCATGAACGTATCTGTGCTCCTGAAATCCATCCAGTAAGCTTTTAGCAGATGTTTCGTCGCGAAAGTACCCATATAACCGAATGAACCGCTCCCCGACAAACTCTGCCTTCAGCACCAACCCCTCATCATGCTGATAAATTCGCTCTATAACATGCCATCCTTTATCAGTAACACGCGTTGAGTGATTGATTAACACAAATCCCCGACTATCGAGCAACTGCTGAGCCGAGGGCTTAAAATCATCGTTGAAATGAAGGTAATTGGGATAGCTACCAAATGCCTGGACAAAATGAGGGGCCAACGGAAACTCTCGATCGAGGTCGCTGGGGATGTATAAATTCTGAATACTGGATTGATTAGGCATACGACTGCTGGCCGACAAATAGCGCAACATATCGTTCCTTAAAATCTCTTCGTTGGCTTCCAATCGGTCGTTATGTTACGTTTCTAAAGTACCAATGTACTATTTTTTTAATAGACTCACGCGGTCTTTTAATCAATAGGTAATGGAAAGTATGTTGGGGGCAAACCGGAGCATAATCTCATGCACGCTCTTCTGATCGTACTGCATGGCGTTAGGGCTTTCGGGGGTTTGTGAATTGAAAATATACCCTAACCGAATGGATTTGCTCAATTGATATTCGGCAATCGCCTGCACATAATTGGTCGAGATATAGCCCGGGCTATTTTGCCGGTAGGAGAGGCCAAAGCCAAATTGTTCCTGAAACCAGGCTCGCATATTGATGTCGAATCCCATCGGCCGATCCGCTATTTTCGACAGCAGAACCGATGGAATCAGGACTGTATTCTCGCCCACTTCGAAGGGTATACCTACCTGTAGCATAATAGGCTGAACCCCTTTAAATGAATATCGGCCCGTAATATCCTTTATCTGTCCGCTCAACTCAGGCGCTGAAATACCCGCAAAAAATCGATCAGAGCGATAATAGACACCAACCCCCAGGCTACTTACGGCCCGGTTGATACTTGTTGCGCTGGTTACGTCGTAGAGCGGCACTACACTTACTCCGCCCTGAACGCCTATGGATAGTTTTGCCAGTGCAGGAAGATTAAATCGATACGCTACACTTCCGTAAAAACCCGTTGGCGTAAAAACCCCCATATTGTCTTTTAACGCCTGAAAACCTAACCCGACCCGACCATGCGCAATGGCTCCATCGGCCGAAACACTTTGCGTAACGGGCGCATACCGAACACTGATCCATTTCCGCCGGAGAAAGGCCGTCAGATGAAACGATTCGCGACTTCCTGCATACGCCGGATTAATGCTGAGTGGGTTCAGGAGGTATTGTGAATACAACACTTCCTTCTGGCCATATGCCTGCTGACTGGTAATCAACAAACTAATGACCCCTAAAAAGAACAAGACTAGTACAGACGTAAAAACACGCATAGAGCTGCTGGTAAAGTGGCCCAAATTGCAAGGTTTTGCCTGAAAAACCTACTTAAAATTAGTGCATAGCGAAACACAGAGCCGACAGGGCGCTTCACAGTAGAGCGTAGTTTTTCTCTGTAAAGTGCCCTATCGGCTCCGTGCTATTCAGTTGTACACGCTAAAACTTCAGAATCTTGATTTCTGTCCGGCGGTTTTGCTGATGATCCTCTTCAGGACAGTTTACACCATCTTTACATTTATTCAATAGCTGGCTTTCACCATACCCTTTGGCGGTCATTCGCTTAGCGGCAATCCCTTTCGACTTGATGTATGAAACGGCTGCTTTCGCCCGATTGCCCGATAACGTAGCGTTATACTTGGCCGATGCGCGGCTGTCGGTATGCGAGCGCATTTCAATACTCATGGTCGGATATTTTTTCATCAACGCAACTACTTTATCCAACTCAACAGCGGCATCGGGCCGGATTGCGGATTTATTCAGATCGTAATAAATATTGTCAATCTTAATGATATCGCCCTTCTTGAACATAGCGATGTCGGTCGATCCAACCCCCTCTTTGGTAATCCGGCTACCCGTTGTCCCCATGTTGTCTTTCATGGCTTCGATGGCATAATCGCAGCCGGGTTTTACAGAAAATTCATAGCTACCATCGGGGCCGGTAGTGGTTTCCTGAGAGGTTCCGTCGCATTCATTCACCAACACTACTTTTACCCCCTCGATAGGCTGTTTATCGGTTTGGGTCGTAATACGCCCACGCAGCGTCGTCATGGCCAGGGCTGGCTTTTCTTCCACCTTCGGTTTTGAGAGCGGAATTTCAAGCCGCGAAGGCTGGTCGTCGGACATATCTTTCGTTGAAAAACCGATTTGATTATCCAAATATCCTTCCCGGGTAGCCAGGAATTTAAAGTCGCTATCAACATTCAGGCAGACACGCACCAGGCCTTCGGCATCCGTTTTAAGCTGTTTTTGGCCATTGCTGGCTGGATTATCCAATGCAACCGATGTATTGGCCAGCGGCTGTTTGGTTTCTGCATCAACAATGCTGACGGTGAGTTCGCGACAGGGGTATAGCGAACCTTCACGGGTAAACCGATACAGGTCGTCATCAGCTCCGCCATTTTTGCGGTTACTGCTGAAATAACCACTCATTCGGTCACCATCGGTGACAATCCCAAAATCATCCTTCGACGAGTTTAGAGGCTCACCCAGGTTTCGTGACAGCAAAGCCTGTTGCCCATCGGGCGAAAGCTGAGCGTAGAACATATCCAGATCGCCCAGACCAGGCCGTCCATCGGAAGAGAAGTAGATATTCCCTTTTTCATCGACAAAGGGGAACAGTTCATTTCCTTTCGTATTCACTTCTTTACCCAGGTTGACGGGCTCACCCCATTTACCGTTCGTCCATTTCGACACATATATATCAGTTCCCCCGAATCCGCCAGGTCGGTCAGATGCGAAATAAAGAAGCTGATCATCTTTGGATAGCGCCGGATGCCCGGTCGAGTATTCGTCATTGTTGAACGGTAGTTCTTCTGCTTTACTCCAGATCCCACTCGTTTGCGTAGCCGTGTATAACTTTAGCTTATTAATCCCGTCGCTACTTTTCCGGTATTTACCACCGTTGTAGTTATTTCGGGTAAAGATCACCCGCGAGCCATCTTTGGTAAACGTAGCTGGGCCCTCATGATACTTGGTATTTAAAGTCCGGCTAAACTGGTCTGATTCGCTAATAGGCTGATCTTCATAGCCCTGACTGATGTTAGTACCACCATAGAACCCAACCGTTCGGGAGTCGTTGGCAGTCGGAGCCGTAAAATCATCACTACCGAGAGGCCGGACTAATTGAGTACGAATACGTTTGCTTGCCGATGTACCACCGCCTAAGCTTGCTGCCTTTGAGCCACGAATCGTCTTCAGATCGGGCAGATAATACAAGTCCAGAAAGGGTGTATTGTTCCATTTGAACACACGTTTAACACCACTGCTACCATTCCCCGTCGACACAAAAACCAACCCATCTTTATACATCATGGGGCTGAATTCGGCCTGTCGGGTATTCATACTCAGGAATTCAACCTTATAACTCCCGGCATTACGCGTTAAAGCACTTACATCCTGATACAACTTCGAAAATCCCTGACCACGTTTATCGCTCGTCTGGGTAGCCCCGTATTTATCATATGCCTCCTGGGCTTCACGGTATTTACCGTTGCTGGCCAACGTCTGGGCGTAGTATAAGTAACATTTCGTGTAGTCTGTTGGCAGTGCACCCTGACCGATAAGGTCGCGATATACGCGCTCGGCATTGGGCATATCACGCGTTTGCTGATAGCTGTAGCCTAATTTAGCACGGGCCGCCAATCGATCAGTCTCTGGAAGTGTAGCCGGATTCTTCAGCGCCTGTTCATATAGTTCAATAGCTTTGTTATAGGCTAACTGATCAAACTGGCGGTCGGCCTGTTTTACTAACGACTGAGCCAGAGCCGGTCTTACCATGACCCAGGCAAGTACGATAATAGAGAAAATATGCTTCATACACTATAAAAGTTGGAAAACTTCAGTAGCAAAAAAGAAAGGGTACACTCTACCGGAATCCAGAAGAATATACCCTTTCCTAAGCAAAATCTACGCCGAAAATGAATACGAGAATGGCAGAATGAGTGAAAGAATGAAAAACCATCCAGTACGTTTACAGCCTTTCCCAAACGCAAACGCGTGCACAAGTGACGGAGCGAAAAACCTGTCTCAGCAGTTCACTCTTTCACTTATGCACGCGTTCTTACTTACTCCCTCTTTAGAAATATCTCGGCGTCAGGATACGGTTCTTGCCAAATCCAAACTCATAGCGAATCATGATCTCGTGCGAACTCGGCGCTACACTCTGCAACCCGTTCATCGTCCGATCATACGCATACCCGAACCGGAACTGATCCGTCAACTGCACCTCCAGCATCCCTACCACCGCATCCGTCGTGTAGGTCGACCAGGTCGAAAACTGATTCCGACGAATCGAGGCTCCGATCGCAATCCGGTCCGCAAACCAGAAGTTGATGTTCCCATCAAAACCCAGAGGGGCCCCTTCCGCATACTTCACCAGCATCGACGGCTTCATCTTCACCACCGGGCTGAGGCCTACCACAAAACCAGCCGCCAGATACGCATGACGAGCCTGCACCGACCGGTAATCCCCCACATTGTACTCGCTCAACCGGTTCTTGATCAGCCGGGGAACCGATAAGCCCACATACGCCTTGTCGTTGCTCAGGTAAATCCCCGTCCCGAAGTTGGGCAGTATCTTGGAGATATTGCTGGCAAAGGCCGGATCGATCTGGTTATCCGGAGATGTCCGTACCTCCATCAGGTTGGCCTGGTAACTGGAGGCCCCAGCCTGTAGACCCAGCGCCAGGGTACTCTTGCGGCCCACTTTGATGCGAAACGCATAGGAGGCAAACGCACCCGCTTCCTGAATCACCCCGGCCTTATCCCCGTACAACTGTAGACCCACTCCGACTCGCTCCTGATTCAGCGGCATGTCCGCCGTGAAAGTCGCCGTTTGGGGAGCCCCTTCGACGCCTGTCCACTGGTTGCGGTACAGCGCCGACATACTCAGTACATCCCGGCTACCGGCATAGGCCGGATTCAAAGCCATCATGTTGAACATGTACTGAGAGAACATCTTGTCCTGCTGAGCCCGCACGGGGCGGCTGCTGATGCCCAGCATCAGCAGCACAACTCCCGCGGCCCATAGTTTAGTTGCAAACTGGTTTGCCATCCGAATTAGCGGTTAATAGTCATGTATCGAACAAACTTGCGGCCATCGCTCAGATTCACTACGTAGTAGTAGGTGCCATCGGGCACGCCGTTGGAGTCGGCCGAGCTGAGCACGATACCCGTGTTCGGCTTGCCATCCCAATCGTTCTGGTAATCCTCGTTTTTGTAGACCAGATTACCCCAGCGATTATAGACTTCCAGACTGACCGTCAGCCCATTGGCGCCCCGGATCACGAACCGGTCATTGATTCCATCGCCGTTTGGTGAGAAGCCCTGCGGGATGAAAATCTCCTGATAAGTCGGCAGCAGCGTCAGCGGAGTGGCTTCGCGCTCGTTGGGATCGGTCGGGTCACCATTGCCGTTGAGGTCCGGATTCAACCCACTCGTCGATATATCGCTTACCAAACCTGTCTTCGACTGAGCTGTCGCATAAGCCGTGTTAAGGAAGGTTGTGGTCGAGCCATCGGCGATGACGTTGATCACCATTCGAATCGTATCGACTTTACCCACCGCCAGCGCGCTGGTGCTGTCGCCCAGGACGATGACCGGATCCGACACCCCGTTGTAGTTGGGGTTGAGCTTGAGGGCGCTACCCGTCGAGGTGATGAACGGTGCTTTCACCAACGTGAAGATCGACCCCGTCTGGGTATTGAATACCTTCGAGAGCGTATCAGAGATGGTCACATTTGTCAATGGATCAGGCCCGTAGGCTTTCACCACGATCTGGTAGGTGACATTGTAGCTACCATCTGACTGACGGACCGTATCGGCCACGGTCATGGCCAGACCAATATGCGAATCCGTAGCACGACCGTTCAGCACAATTGGTGTCGGCTGGCTGTTGTTACGCGGATCCAGGTCATTATCTGGGTCATTGTTCGTACCAGCCGTCGATGCATCATCTACAAGCTCATCAGACGACGTTTTAGCCGATGCCAGCGCTGTGTTATAGAAGGTCAGCGAATCCGGATTAACACCCGACACATCAACCCGAACGGTGAAGGTCAGCGTAGCTTTCGCACCCACCGCCAGCGTACTGGCCGTATCGACCAGCATCTTGGTAATCATGCCCTGACCTGTGTACAGCGTATCGACCGTTACGGTTCCTGTGCTGGCAACATGAATCTGGTTGCTGACAATCAGTGCTCCTTTACCGAACGCTGTCGAGAGATTATCCTCTACCTGTACAGTCTTCAGTGGCTCGGTTCCCATGTTGGTCAGTGTGATGGTATACGGAATGTCATATACACCATTCTGTACCAGCGTCGGTGTACCCACCTCTTTGGCTACCCCAAGCAAGCCTTTGGGCAGGTCGAAGCGAACCGTGGTTAGGGTAGACCCCTGCGGTGCCGGATCGAATCCATTATTGGAAATATCCATTACCGTTTGCGAGGCATCTGGTGTCGTACCGGTTACTGTAGCACTGGAGTAGAACGGACCGTTGTTACCATTGGTTTTCACATTCACCACAAAGACAACCGTATCCTGAGCACCAGCGGCCAGTTTGCTGGCGTTGGTCAGCAGGTCGGGCTGCGACGAACCGTCGAAACCTGTGTTAGCAACCAAGGTGCTGCCTGCGCCCACTACTGGGCCACCAACCACGCTATACGACGCTGGCGAGATAAACACCTTGTTCAGGCTATCGGTCAGGCTCAAGCCTTTCAGTTCGACATCTCCGAAGTTCTTAATCGTTGCCTTGTAGGTAACGTTGTATGAACTATCGGGTTGCTGCTCAACTTTAACAACAGCCAGGGCCAGACCGATGCTTGGTCCCTGTGGCTGGCCCGTTCCCAGCGTGAAGCTGGTGACCACCGTGTTGTTGGTTGGATCGCCATCGTTATCTGGATCAGCCACACCGCCATCAGTCGACATATCCGTTACGGTTCCATTACTGCTGACGGCCGATGAGCCAGCCAGGTTGTAGAACGCTTTCGTCGTGTCGCCCGCTACGCGTTTTACCGTAACATCCAGTACCATAATCTGCGATTTACCCGGCAGGATATAGCTGGCAGAATCCAGCAGGTTTGTATGGCTACCGCTTCCGGTAAATTCTGAGTTAACCTTCAGCGTTGAAGCCGCATCCGATAGTGTTACACTAGCCGATACCGTATTCGGGCGGAAAGCATAAGCCAGATCATCATTTACCTGAACACTACGCAGGGTATCCTCACCGAAGTTAGTCACTACAAATTTGTAGGCCACCTTCACGAGCGAATCACCAATCGCTTGAGGTGTTCCCAGCACCGACTTCGCCAGACCGATTACGCTGGCTTTGTGGGCTGAAGTATCTTTCACCGTTACGCTCGATGTATTATTAGCCAGATTGGTTTCCTTATTGTCGAGATAAACAATCTCGGCCGTATTGACAACCTCCTGATTTTTCACGGTCAGACGAGCGTTAAACACGATCTGCGTAGACGCTCCTGTTTTGAGGCTATCGATGTGTTTCGACACTACACCGTTCGAGACGGTGAAGCTACCACCTGCATCAGGCATGATCATCGATCCGTTCGAGATCGTGAAGCTGCTACCTGGAGTCGGTATTAACTCCAGACCTTTGGGCAGTACGTCACGCACATCTACATTATAAGCGGTGTGCGGGCCTGCATTGCTAACCGTAATGGTATAGGTTACAGGTGCACCGTTTTGCACGAATGCCGTGCTTGCCAATTTGGCAATGCTCACATCCGTATTCAACGTATCTGCGGCACAGTTGAAGACTTTCACAACCACTTTTGATGGTTTGCTGACACATCCCTGTGCGGTCCGTTCAACTACCCAATAGGTTCCCTCGCAAACGGAATCCGGACGGATCACAATATTGGACGTGTTGCATTCGCAGATCCGATACGTATAGGTGCTACCAGCCGTTGTCGTCGACAGCGCTTTGGTCAGATCCACAATTTTCGATGGGCACTCGTTACGCAGGTTGTGTACCAGCGGGGGAAGTACCGGCTCAGCTACATTCACCATAACAGGCTCTGAACTTACCGAGCTACAACCCGAACCATCGACCAGTTGCACACTGTAGGTTCCGCTATGTTTCACAATGATCGTCTCACTCGTAGCACCATTGCTCCATTTGTAGCCTGTATAACCCGCAGGGGCTTTCAGGGTTACCGAGTCGCCATAGCACAGATTCTGAGCACCGACTACCGTTACAACAGGTACATCCTTAACCCCATTGATCGTCAAGTCCATAGCATCCGTAGCCACTGGGCAATTCGGATTCGTAGGCGTCACAGTCAACGTCAGCGTTACTTTACCCGCTTGTAAATCAGCAGCACTAGCTGTATAAACGGCATTCAGCGCATAGGGGTTGTCGAATGTACCGGTACCACTGGTGGTCCAGTGGGCGGTATTACCTGAACCGCCCATGGTTCCACTCAGTTGATAGGTTTTCGCTGCACACACACTCGCATCGGCGCCAGCGCTGGCCGTTGCCGGATTCACACCATCACAGGGCGATGGTTCCATACAGGTAGTTACCTGCACATGAATCGCTACCGGCAGACTTACGCAACCGTTTGTCGTTTTCTCAATCACATAGTAGACGCCCGTACCTACATGCGCTGGATCAGCAACTTTGGTGCTCAACGTAGCGTCCGTATAGTATTCGAACACACCACCTGTTGTGGCTGGGTTACTGGTTACGCCTTTCGACAGATCAGCCGTCGTAATCGGACAGGTATTCGTCAGATCCGACACGGTTGGTACTGGTACTTTTGGCAGTACATTCACACCCACCGTGTTCGACGCATCACTCTTACAGTAGGTCGAGTTGCAGCATTGTGCCGAGAACGTTGTCGAGCTAGCAGGCGAAACAACCAGGGTATTACCCACCTGATTATTAGACCAGGTTACGTAGCTATCTGGCGAACAACCCTGAGCGACCAGCGTTACCGAAGCTCCGAAGCAGACCGTAGCATTGCTGCCACCACCCAGGATCGAGATCGTTGGTGCCGATGGCTTACCAACCTGGATCGTCGTTGCTGCCGACCACTCACCTTCACAGCTACCCACTTTACACTTCACGCGGAAGGTAACATCCTGGGTTGGGGTTACAGTCAGGATCGAACCGATCGTTTGCTGTGCGTCAGACCACTGATAGTTACCATCCGAGCAACCGGTAGCCGTCAGCGATACGGTTTCACCCACACATAGAGCCGACTTGTTGCTCACAATGATCGGGATAGGTGGTGTACCTAAGCTGATGTGTACCGTTGCCGATGGCTTGCTGGCACAATGATCAATTTCACAGATAGCCGTCAGCCAGGTTTCAGCATAGACACTTGTCGTATACACAGCGCCTTCTTTGCCATCTGACCATTTCACGGTACCATTTTCACAACCCGTTGCGGTGATCGAAACCGGTCCACCCGAACATACGGTGAGCGAGGTAGCCGATAGCGTTGGTGCATCGATGACGCATACTTTTATAGCAGCACCCGTTGCATCCAGGCTGGCACACTTACTACCGATCAGTTGCTGTACGTCGGCAATGGTCGAGAGATTCGGTTTCACCTGCGACAGATCGAGGTAGTTGGCATCACCCGAGTTTGCATTGTATACCAGCGTATGGATCGTGTAGTGCGCATTCGAAGCATCTACCGTAAATTGTGGTGCAGCACCTGTTTGCTGAACAAGACCATCTTTGGCAAGCACATAGACCACCGAGTAGCTTGTTGGTTGTATCAGTCCGCCATTTGGCGTAGCGGCCACAACAGCCGTTGTACTGGTGCTTGCACAAACCTTGTCATTTACAGGCGTCAAGCTTCCTGCTTTAACCACGCAATCGCCAGGATTGATGATGACAGGGTTCGACGGATCGCTCAGACATGCATGGTACTGACATTGTGCGTAGTAGGTCTGTGTACCATTTGGTATCACAACAATCGACGCGCCTTTGTTATTGCCATTCACATCGTTGGCCGACCAGATTACGGTACCTGTGCAGCCCGAAGCGGTCAGGGTTACCGAACCTCCCGGCGTTACATTCGTTGTCGAAGCCACGATGGTCGGTGCCGTTACTGGAATCACCGTAATCGTGTAAGGCTGGGTCGTGGTGCTCTGGCACACGCCGTCCTGACAGTATACTGTGTAGCCCGTTGTAACGGTTGGCGAAACGATAATGCTTGTAGTGGTTTCACCCGTGCTCCAGTATGGCGTACCCTGGCAGTTTTTCACTGACAGCTTCACCTCTTCACCTGGGCAGATCGTATCGGCACTACACAGGCAACGAACGATTGACGGTGTCGGCGTTGGCGTCACCTGAATGTTCACCACATTCGACTTCCCTGAACCACAGGCAGAGCCGCTTGCTGGTATACACAGTGCGTAGAATTCATGGTTCGACGGAGTTACGGACACCGATACAACAGCGCCTGTCTGACCATCCGACCATTTCACCGTTCCATCGCAGCCCGTAGCCGTCAGTGATACTAATCCACCACTACAGATGGCCGTTGTTGATGCCACAACCGTTGGAGCAGGTGCTGGCGAGGTATTCACTGATATACGAACCGAGTTAGAAGCACTGCTCTCGCAGGAACCAATCTTACAGGTTGCGTAGTACTGCTTGCTTTCGGTCGGGTAGATCGTGATGATCGAACCCGTTTTATCGACACCATGCCAAACCACTGTACCTGTGCAACCTGTAGCTGTTAACGAAACAGGTTCACCACTGCAAACACTCGTGCTGCTGAGCCGTACAATTGGCGCTTGTGGGTTAACCACAGCTACAGACACCGTATTGGAAGGATTGCTCAGGCATGTGCGGTATTTACACTGTGCGTAGTAGCTGATGTTGGCCGTTGGATGTACTGTAATGCTAGTACCGGTTTCACCATTCGACCACATTACCGTACCGTTGCAGTCAGCAGCCGTCAGGGTGATAGCCCCACCGGCACAGACTGTATCAGCACTGGCTGTAACCGTTGGGATTACTGGAGCCACCACTTGAATCGTATACGTTGGCGACGACTTGCTGGTGCAGCTACCGCTCTGACAGTATACCCAGTAGGTATTGCTACCCAGCGTTGGCGTTACAACGATGCTCGATGTCGTAGCCGTTGTGCTGTTCCAGTGCGGTGTACCGATGCAGTTATCAACCGTTAAGGTTACCGTTTCACCTGGACATACAACCGACGTGCTACATACAATCGTGGGTTGTGGCTGATCGGCATTTATATTGATCGTGATGACAGCCGGGTTGCTGAGGCAGCTACCCTGACGGCACTGTGCGGTATAGGTCGTTTTGCTGTAAGGTGTTACAACAATCGAGTTACCGGTTTGTGCTTTATCCGACCATTCGATGATACCACCCTGACAACCCGATGCGGTCAGCGTTACCGATGTACCAGGGCAAACGTTATCTGCACTAGCGACAATTACCGGTGTCTGAGGCTCAACTACGGTGACCGTGATCGGTGCCGATGCCTGACTTACACACTGACCAATTACGCAGCTAGCTGTATACGTCGTCGTAGCCGTTGGGGCCGCAAAGATTGTCGTACCCGTACTTCCGTTCGACCATCTGACTGTACCATTTTCGCAGCCTTTCGCGCTGAGCGTTGTCGTATTGCCTTTACAGATCTGGCTGATAGCGCAGATCAGCGTTGGCGGTGCCACGTTGCAGTCGATAATTGGCGTTACCGTTCTCGATGTATCGTTCAGTGCATGGTTTGGATCGTTGTTCGCACCACTGATGATGGCCGTATTTTTCAATGACCCACCCGCATTGATGGTTGCTTCGATCAACAACACCCGGCTCGAACCTGGTGTCAGCGTGCCAATGGTCCAGATACCCGTTGCAGGGTTATACTGGTTGACTGGGGTCGAGCTTACGTAGGTCAATGTGCCTGGTAACAGATCGGTTACTTTCACATCTGTACCTGTAATCGGCCCATTGTTAGAGGCCGTGAGCGAGTAGGTAATTTTCTGACCTACCGAGAACGGACCCGCCGTTACTACGTCTTTCACTACTGCCAGATCGGCCAGGCACTGACCTACTGTAATCGTCAGCGACGAACGTGTGCTGCTTACGCAACCTTCGGAGCTTATGGTTTCAGCATAGTAGATAGCATCGCCCGCTTTTGCAGGTGTCACCGTCAGTTTACCTCCGCTTACGGTCGTTCCGATCAGCGTTCCATTCTGGTCATACCAGTTTATTCTACCGTTTGGTGCGAAGCCAACCAGCTTCGTGCTGCTGCCCTGACAAACGAGCGTGTCATCGCAGGCTACACCTAGCGGAGCATCAGGCCGTTTGTTGATTTTCACCAGTACAGCGTACGATGCTGGGGCACAGATACCCTCACCATCCGGATCATTCGTCGTAACCGTCAGCAAGACATTACCAGCAGCAACATCAGTTGCCGATGGTGTATAGGTCGTTGTCAGGCTACCGGGTGCGCTGAACATACCACCCGTTGTTGTTGCTGACCAGGTTACACTTGTTGCAGAACCGCCGAGGATCGCTCTCAGTGAGATCGGGTCACCTTCACAAACCGAAGCCAGGGCAACAGCGGTTACACTTGCTGGGTTCTGACAGCTACAATCAACGATTTCCACATTCAATACTGTTGGGGTGCTGTAACAGTTATTCTGCTTGGCAAATAGATAGTACTTACCTGCGCCCACAGCCGTTAGGTTCGTTACTCGTGTCTCAGCCAACCGTTCGATACTGGTGTACCATTCATACGTTAGCCCATTCGCGTGGTTCTCAATATGAATCTGTGTCAGATCAACCGTCGATTGAGGACAGGTATTTTTCATAATACCCAAGCAAACCGGCGTTGGTACCGTCGTCACCTGAACAGCCACTGGCTTACGAGCGCTTACACAGCCATCTGCGGTGAAGGCTTCAGCATAGTAGATTGTCGTTGTCGTTGGGTTCACGGTTAGCGATGCACCATTCGAGGTTGTAGCGAAGGCCACTCCATCGTAAGGCGTCAGGTACCACCGGATTTGGGCAGCCGTCACCGACGAAGTTGCCGTCAAGATCGCGACATCACCATTACAGATTGACAGATCGTTCGAAGCGATCAGGCTGAAGTTGACTGGGCAGGTGTAGTAACCAGCATCCAGGTTACCATTAAATTCACCCGGAGCCAATGTTACTGACCGCGTTTTGCCTGTAATGGCATCCGCATCACTGTCCTTCGTATCATTGCCACCCTGTTGAGCCAGCGTTGCCGTGTAGCCCGATGGTGCCGTGAAGCCTACCGCATAACTGGTACTATTGCCTGGGGTTAAGCCGGTGAAGCTATAGAAGCCCGAGGCATTGGTTACCGTCGTTGCCGAAGCGACACCGTTTACATACAGGGTTACTGTTACACTTGCGATACCAGGTTCATCATCATCCTGAATACCATTCTTGTTGGTATCATTCCAGACAAAGTCACCCAGTCCTGCACTTGGGATGTAGAAGCCAGCGTCCAGCGTTGAGTTGAACTCGCCCGGTGCCAGCGTAACCGATTCGGTCATCCCTGTGATCAGGTCCGCATTCGAATCTTTCGTGCGGTCGGTGCCACTGTAGGGAACTGAAGCTGTGAAGCCCGACGGAGCCGTGAAGCCTACCACATAGCTGGTGCTGCTGCCTGGGGTCAAGCCGGTGAAGCTGTATAAGCCCGAGGCATTGGTTACCGTCGTTGCCGAAGCGACTCCATTAATATAGAGGACAGCCGTTACACCCTGAATGGGCGGCTCACCATCGTCCTGAATACCATTGTGATTGGTATCGTTCCAGACAAAGTCACCCAATCCTGCACTTGGCACATAGAAGCCAGCATCCAGATTCAGGTTGTTTTCGCCTGGGGCCAGCGTTACGGAGCGGGTTTTACCCGTGATCACATCAGCGTCGCTGTCTTTTTCATCATTCCCACCCTGCTGTGCCAGGGTAGCTGTATAGCCCGATGGCGTTGTAAAGCCTACTGAATAGCTCAGACTGTTGCCTGGCGTTAAGCCGGTGAAGCTATAGAAACCCGACGAATTGGTTACTGTCGTCGCCGAAACTACCCCGTTTGTATAGAGCGTAACGACTACGTCTGGAATACCGGATTCATTATCGTCCTGAATACCATCTTTATTGACGTCGTTCCAGACAAAGTCACCCAGACTTGCTTTTACTACCTCTTGTACTGGTGGTATGTAACCAGCGTCAAGGGTCAGATTAAATTCACCTGGTGCCAGCGTGACGGATGCGGTTATACCCGTAATCAGATCAGCATCGCTATCGAATGCTTTATCCGAACCGCTTAGCGGAATCGTTGCTGTATAACCTGATGGCGTCGTGAAACCAACAGAGTAGCTTAGGCTACTACCTGGGGTTAAGCCGGTGAAGCTATAGAAGCCCGACGAATTGGTTACTGTCGTCCCAGTAGACAAACCATTAACATATAACGTAACGGTTACTCCCTGAATACCTGGTTCGTTACCATCCTGGATACCATCTTTATTCAGATCAACCCAGACAAAGTCGCCCAGTCCTGCACTTGGGATGTAGAAGCCAGCGTCCAGCGTTGAGTTGAACTCGCCCGGTGCCAGCGTAACCGATTCGGTCATCCCTGTAATCAGGTCCGCATTCGAATCTTTCGTGCGGTCGGTGCCACTGTAGGGCAGCGTTGCCGTAAAGCCCGATGGCGTCGTGAAGCCTACCGCATAGCTGGTGCTGCTGCCTGGGGTCAAGCCGGTGAAACTGTATAAGCCCGAGGCATTGGTCACCGTCGTTGCCGAAGCGACTCCATTAATATAGAGGACAGCCGTTACACCCTGAATGGGCGGCTCACCATCGTCCTGAATACCATTCTTATTGATGTCGTTCCAGACAAAGTCACCCAATCCTGCACTTGGGATGTAGAAGCCAGCGTCCAGCGTTGAGTTGAACTCGCCCGGTGCCAGCGTAACCGATTCGGTCATCCCTGTGATCAAGTCCGCATTCGAATCTTTCGTGCGGTCGGTGCCACTGTAGGGCAGCGTTGCCGTAAAGCCCGATGGCGTCGTGAAGCCTACCGCATAGCTGGTGCTGCTGCCTGGGGTCAAGCCGGTGAAACTGTATAAGCCCGAGGCATTGGTTACCGTCGTTGCCGAAGCGACTCCATTAATATAGAGGACAGCCGTTACACCCTGAATGGGTGGTTCGCCATCATCCTGAATACCATTCTTATTGGTATCATTCCAGACAAAGTCGCCCAATCCTGCACTTGGGATGTAGAAGCCCGCATCTACAGTCGGATTATTTCGGGCCGTACTGGACTCTGGCTGGCTGGTATCAATGGTATAAATACCTGTAAATCCGTTAAGGCCAGCATCACTATCCAGATCGTCAGTAACACCAGCCGCATTAACGGAAGTAGATTGATAACCCGAAGGCGCAATAAATCGGACAATATAACTTCCGTCTGTAAGGCTATCAAACAGGTATTTACCACCACCGGCGGTAATGGTCGAATCGAGTTTTACGGTACCCGTGTTGTCGTATAAATAAACCTTTACGCTATCAATACCCGTTTCGGAATTATCTTGCTTACCATCTTGATTTGTATCAAGCCATACATAGTCGCCCAAGCTTCCATAAGGCCCCTGAATGACTTGAATGTCACAACAGTTCGAAGAAGGGCAACCATTTCTGTAGGTCACAAAGCGGTATGTACCCGGACTTTTGATAGTCAGGGACGAATCACTGTTGACCTCAGCCAGTGAGGTGGACACGGCCGTTGAACTAACCGGTACATTATCTCGGTACCAGACAATCTGATCATACCCAGATGGGATCGTAACCGTATATTCATCGCCAACGTACCATAATATTGGCACCGAAAAACAAACGGCATCATAATCATCTTCAGCCAGACTCTGATTGCCGGGAATAGAATTTAAGTCCGTTTGATCGGCTCCAATAACTTCAGCCGTATTAAACCAGACACCACGTTCCAGTACGGTAGCCTTCATTACCAAAACCGCCGAATCGCCGGAAGCAATTGACGGAATCGACCAGGTACCCGTTGTTGCGGTTAGTGAGCCGGTAGGTGTGAATGTTCCTGTACCGTGTGTGACAGTAGCCGACCCTGGTATAAATGAAACCCCGCCAGCAGGCAGTTCATCTTTAACGGATACATTAGTCGCTGTAGCGAAACCAGACGCATTAGCAACTACAATCGTATATGTAACGACGTCGCCAATAGCTGGCGACTGGCTGTTTATAGATTTATGGAGACTCAGGTTAATCTTCTGCGTCTGAGCCTGAGCTGGCAAAGCCGCCATTCCGAGCAGTAAAAATGCCAGAACTGATAATGCGCGAAGCATTGATCCACTATGATGGGTATAGCCAACAAACGAGGATAGCTTTTGTGTATAGCTCTTCCATCGCGGAGGAATCCGTCTCATAGCTGCCGATGTTCTAACTAAAACAGGGAAGTTCATCGGTTTATGAGGTGATTTGTTAAGTAGAGATTGCTCATTCATTGGTCGGCGTACAAGAAAATAAAAAGCGTTTGAACTAGTATGGATACCATAGCCGGGTGGTCCAGAATCGATGATATTAGGCGGCTCCCGATCAAACCCACTAAATCCCTGCCTACTTTCTGTTTGACTGAATGCGAAATCAATTGAGGCTGAATCACTCGCTTTCCCTTGTGAAAACAAGGTCATTTGGAAGACCTGCATGGCCTGATCATACCATTGCCAGATATAGGTAATCAGAGTTCCAATCAAGCCTATTCTTCGCTGAGGCTTACTGACTGAATGGTATCGCTTCGGTAACTGCCTACTGTCAATTGCAGGCGCAAAGCGATCGGTATGTTTTGTGTGTAGCGTAGACATTTCTTCCATTTTGGAACTTAATTTGGAATGATCTCAGCGAGTCGGATACTATAAGGTAGACTACAATAACTCAGGCCAACCACGTGGAAATAAGCCACGGTTCATTAGCCGGAGATATCAGACTCAATAGCTTCTTAAAAATTAACTAAAACTATGCCAAACCACAGTTTCGTTTTGGCTCATCAGATCAATAATCGCCAAAAACTCAACTTTTAGAGACTTTTTACGAAATACCTATGCTTATGTGGTTAGCATAAAAACCTTTTGTTCTACGGCTGTAGGCTACGGTGAGGCTGAAAGGGCTTAGCGAAAACTATGCCAACTCTATTGTATACTTCTGCACTTTCTTTATTTATTTGTGAGATTCGAATTGTTACCAACAATTACGATTTAGGCTATCAAAAAATATAGCTATTGCTCTAAATAAATACTTAAGTTATCGTTATACAGTATCTTTTACATATCAAACTATGTGCCTAAATTACATACTCAATAGTAATTATTTATTTAGCGTGACTATTCTCGCTTTCTAAATGCAAAAAGCCACGCTAGCGTGGCTTTTTGCATTTAGAAAGCAGTCTGTTAATGTCCTAAAAATCGTATCCGAGTGTGAGATAAGCAATCGGTTTGCCTACAGTCTTGTCTTCTAAGCCCCAGGCATAGTCAAACTTCACAAAGTAGCCAAAAATCATAGTCCTCACCCCAGCCCCGTACCCAATCAGGAATGGGTTCTTAAAGTTTGTGACAATGGCCCTAAATGGTATGGGCCCTCCGCCAACAATTTCGGTATTCAGACTATTTTGCTGGCTAAATGGCCCACTACCCGTCCAGGCAGTCCCAATATCTGAGAAGGCAACCAGTTGAAGATTGCGGAGGAAATTGGAGGTTATATTACCCCGGTATAAATACCGAACCAATGGGAGCCGAAGCTCAGCATTAAACAGCATATAACTGTTACCAGTAAGTTTCCCCTGACGGAATCCACGCAATGGAGCCGCAAAATCTAAAAAGAATACATCCCGATAATCGGAAGGAATAACGTTACGCTCTGTATTCGGAATTAGTAGAGGGTTCGACGAAACCGGTTCCTTCGGATTAGGTCCGATCCAGTTTTCCATGCCACCTAATGTCGCTTTCTTTGGCGACGCCCCCCCTGACTGGCTAAATGCAAAACGGGCCGCCAGGATCAGATCGCGATGAATTTTCTGATAATGTCTTAAGTCAAATGACAACCGCCGGAAGCCCTCCGACGACGAGCGTAGGCCTGCATATTCTTCATACCGGAGTTTCATGCGTGTGCCTTCAACCATGTTCATGCCATTTACCTTCGAATTATCGAACACAAACTCTCCTCGCAGACCTGCGTAATCGGATACATGGTCTGGCTCAGCAAACGACGATAGATCAATCAGCCGGGTCAGGGCATAGAAAGGCGATACCGTAAACCGACTATTTACCGAAATTGGGTAGGAGGCCGAAACGGCAAAGCGATTATACCGGTACTTCTGCAACAACCCAGCTCCATCGATAAACAGGGTTTGCCGGTCAATCCGGGCACCATAGTCGATCCGATGGGTGAGGTTGGTATATTCAGCAAACAACTCACTGTTACGCAACGTATTAGTCAAGCTGATAAACCCACCAGCCCGTATCACATGATTCTCCAGCAAATCCGTTAGCGTTACGTCCTGGGCGTAACCAAACCCTTTGATGGGGTCGATACGCCAGCTTGACGGCGCTTCATTAATCCCAAAAGTCCCTTTATACTCAAAGGGGCCACGAATGGTGATGTTTTCCCGACGTCGATTACGTGGTAACGTGGTGGTTATACTAGGCGAAGATCCTGTTATCGAACGACGCTGGCGATACTCGGCTGCTTTTAGAACGTCAGGATCAAACTGATAATTGTCGGTATCGACTTCACCGGGTTCCAGAGCCAGTTTCGACCCCGTATTCGACTGCGGAGTAGTTGCCTGTCCCTGAGCTACTTTACTGGAGTCAGCTGCAACCGATTTTGGCTGAGTGGTCGTATCAGCTTTAGGTTGTCCAGGCCGGGGTCCCATTGTTCGGGCAATTGCGGCACTTCGCTGGGTAGGCGTCGATGCCACCGATTGTGTCAGGCTGATTTGCGAACGGAACCCAATAAACTCGCGACCGTTTTTCAGGCTGCTATATACAAAACCTCCATTCGACGGAATCAGATCATACAATCGAATACTTTGTGGAAAAGCTGTTAAGGGCGACACTGAACCACTTTCAGTCTGTAACTTATACAGGTTCCGAATGCCGTTGGCATCACTCAGGAAATAGATCGTTGATTCGTTGGCGGGTATAGGTTGCGTAGCATGATACAGTGAATCGGTCAGTCGGGATACCGATAGGTCGCGGGCACTTCCTTCATGGGAAAACAGCACCATCTGATCGCGAATACTTTTATACGATCCTTTATCAACACCCAGTGTATCGTCCCGGCGATTGGAACTGAACACTACCTGCCGAGCTGTACGGCCAATAAAGGCTGGATACATATCATCGTACAGGTCGTTGGTCAGTTGTTGATACGAACCCCGGTTGATACTGTATAAAAAGAGATCGTTCTGCCCTTTTCGATCGGCACTCAAAATCAGACTTCCACCATCTTCCGATGCATCCATCCAGACAACCTGCGACAATCCATTGACTTTCCGCTTGAACTGGCGTTTAGGCCGTTTTTCAAAACCACTATATTGATAAAGGTTTGTTTCGCCTAATTCATCGGTAATAATCAGCAGATTGTTATCCCGCTGCCAGGCCACCAGGGGCGTATTCGCACGAATTAGTTCGCCATCCAGCCGATACCCACCCGATAAGACCGTTGTGTGTTTGCGATTAGCCGTATTGACAACCTCAACATGAAACTTACCATCGCGTAGTACTGAATATGCAATAAACTGCTTATCAGGGCTTAATTTCAGGCTTACCAGTGATGTCTTATCATCAGTAGAGCCAACATTGAACTCAAAACCGTCTGTAGTCAATGTATTCGACTGGGCAAAGCCGCTAGCCATACCCGCGTAATACTCCCGCCACTCCCGCAGGAACCGGCTGTAGGGAATACCCAGCGTACTGGAAATACTGTTTTGTTCATTCCGAATGATTCGTGTCAGGTTCAGAATATTTGACACGTTATCCCGACCGTATCGCTGCACAATATAATTCCAGATTGAATGGCCGACCCGCTCCGCATCGATTCCGGAGAGCAACGATGGCTTCCGAACCGGGCGCGTAAGCGACACATCCCGCATATAATCGTCCAGTTCCAGGCTATTCCCTTCGGCAATATAGGACGCAATACCAGGCATGAACCAATCGGGCAGGGTCAGCAGCAATGAACTTTGTAAGGCATCTTTCAGACTACCCCCGTAAAGCATGTCGTACACGAACAACATAGCCACATCGTGTATAATCTGCTTCCGAAAACTGATCTGATCACCCGTGAAGGCCAGCTCAATCCGCGATTTCGATAGATTTTGCTCACGGCTGTTAAGGCCACTCTGCGCATTCAGGCCAATGTTACTTTGCGTTAGCTCGGCGGGTGAGTTAAAAAGGAATATCTTTACCCGATTGTAAGGCGTATACCCCAGCAATTCGGTAATTCGATCGAACTCCGACTCGGCATACTGTGCCGTCAGATTGGCGATCTGAGTCCCATCCTGATAATGGTAAATCTCAAAATTGGAGGTTCGGATAATTTTCCACTCGAAGTCCCGATACTGAATACGGTTTTTCCCGAACCGTTCAAGCGATGGATAGTTTTGCGCCGTTGCCACGCTAAGTCCACCCAGCCACAGACCCAACAACAAAATGTACTGATTTCGCATACGTGTTTAGCAATCAGGTATTAGGAGTCAGAAACGAGAACCGGGCCACCGGTGCAGTGAGAATGGCTAGCGCAGCACTAGCTTCCTGCATCGATCATTCTCTCTCCTCACTTCTAACTCCTAAGTTATTCACTTCTCGATAATAACGAAACACAACGGCTAATATTCGCTTCGGGCTCTAAATCTTCGCCATCTAGTAGATGCCGGGCAAATTGCTCTGCCAGATAAGGAGCAAGCGACACGCCTTTGGTGCCCATACCGCCAAAAATACCAACTGACGGATGCAAAGGATGCAGTCCGATAAAGGGACGACGGTCTTTGGTCGAAGGTCGGATACCGGCCTGTTGTGCCACAACTCTGTAAGGTACTTTTAAAATCTGCTGAACTTTCGACTCTAAAAACTCGCGACCGTCGTCGGTTGTTTGCCAATCCAGGTCATGCCAGGTATAGGTAGCTCCGATTTTGAGCAACCCCTCCCGAACCGGCAAAATAAATACACCCTGATTGACTATATTCTTAATAGAGTAACCCTCCGCAACCGCCGTCAGAACCTGTCCTTTTACGGGATTATACGGAAGCCAGTCAAATAATGGATTCTCGCGGGCTTGAACCCCATCACAAAATAGTACTTTCCCGATACTTAGCCCCTGCCATTCCACTTTATTATCACTGATTGTCAGGTCACGGGGTAAGATACAACCTTCAAAGTATTGATTTTTTTTTATAAAATACCCTTTAATGATTCTGACAAACTCAGTTAAATCCAACCACCCGGCCTGCGTCACTTCGATCCCACCGAATGGGTTATAGATAAACGGGCTATACACCTGGTCATCAGTCACTTTCTCTACATAGGGCTGAATATCGGGTTCACTGACATAGGTTAGATACGCTGTCTTTTCGTCCAGTGAGCGAAAGGGTCGGTAAATGTTTTTGGCCTGAAAGAACTTAACACCCAGATCCTGCTCGATCTGTTTGTAAAAGGTATGTAGGAACGGAAACAACTCATCGGCTTTCCAGGTGCGAACCAGCTTACGGCCCGTTAGTGGATTTACGATACCAGCCGCCACCGTCGATGCCGTTGGCAAAGCCGGATCATCGGCCAGTACAACCGAACAACCGCGCTGGTCAAGAGTCCAGGCCAGAGCTGACCCGGCCACACCTTGCCCCACAATTAAAAAATCAACGTTCATAATTTTCAGGCAGTAACCAAAAACTAAGAAAGGAAGGAAAAGGAGAAAGCTGTTATTCCTCCACCTCTCCTTCCTTTCTTAGTTTTTGGCTTATTTCACCAATACCTTATTTGCCCGTTCGCGGTGCAGCTCGGCCAGACGTCGGTCAGCCAGTTCGATTACCCAGTCAACCTGTTCTTCGATGGTCATGTACGATGTATCCAGCAAAATGGCATCGGGCGCCTGAACGAGTGGACTTTCAGCCCGTGTCGTATCGATGTGGTCGCGTTTCTCAAGGTTACTGATGATATCATCCAGATTGACCAGCTCTCCCTTAGCCAGTAGCTCCTGCTGACGACGCCGAGCCCGTGTATAGGTATCGGCCGTCATAAATACCTTCACTTCGGCATCAGGAAAAACTTTGGTACCAATGTCACGGCCATCCATTACCACTCCCCGTCGGCGACCCATTTGCTGTTGTTGCGCCACCATGGCCCAGCGCACCTCAGGAATGGCACTAACTTCACTGACAATATTGGAGATGTACATCTTGCGGATTTCATCTTCTACATTCAAGCCGTTCAGACAGGTTTCGTTCTTACCCGTACGCGAATTAAACTTGAAAGCGATGTGAATATTATCCAGTGCCATCAGTACATCCCGATGGCTGGAAAGCGATACTTTCTCCTGAATAAAATACAGGCTTACAGCGCGATACATGGCGCCGGTATCAATATATCCGTAGCCCATACGGGCCGCTACAGCTTTAGCGGTTGTGCTTTTCCCGCAGCTCGAATATCCATCAATGGCAATAACGATCTTCGGCATGAATGGTTGTCCGCCGAAGCGGCAATAGTCCTACAAAATAACCACAAAAATGGCGTATAGTTAAGCAAGTTTTTAGCAATAGCTACTATAATCCAACGAAATATTGGTGTATTACAAGTTACTTACTACCCTCTGCGGCATTTAACTGTTTGTGCTCGGATCGAAGAATGGCAAAAATGTGCTCGTCGAGGTACTGATTATTTTTGACGGCCGCTTTCCGATGAATGGCCTCGTGCCGATAGCCTGCATGCTCAAGCACCCGCATGGAGCCGATATTTCCTTCCAGTACACAGGCAAAGATGCGGTTTACCTGAAAATTCTGAAAGATATAATTGGTCATGATCGGAACCGCTTCCGACATGACCCCACGTCCCCAATAATCTTCGCTGATCCAATAGCCAATTTCGGCATTGTAGCGATAGATATCATCTTTTACCGTAAACCCGATGTTGCCAACGGCCTGTCCATTTATTTCGATGGCCATGTTGCTGGGCTGCTGGTACGATTTGTTTGAGCGTATCCAGGAATGGGCATCGCGGGGGGTATAGGGGTACGGAAAAAAATCCCGTACATTATTCCAGATATGTCGATTGCTGGCGTGGTGAATCAATGAATCTTCATCGCCCTCACGCCAGGGACGCAACTGACCGATAGAAAGGGGGAAGCAAATCAAAGTAGTAGTTGACGGAGTCACAGGTGTAAAGGTAAATTACGTCACTAACTACGTATATTACCAAATGTTTATCGTCTAAAACTGGCTTTTAACCACGTAAGTTTCCGATCCGACTGGCTATCAGGAGCCAACAATTCATCTTGCCCCTACCCTAGTTCACTCCACTCCTTTCGGGATTCGTCAGAAAATGAGTTAACACGGCTCTACAAGGTGATAGCTTTGGTTCATCCAAACAGCCACCGCACTGATGAAACCTGTTTACTTCCTCTGCATACTCTTCCTCTGCTCGACGGCTACGGCACAAACCAGGCTGACAGGTCGGGTGCTGGATCAGAAAGGACGTGCTTTACCCGGTGCCAATGTGTTTCTTAAAGGTACCTACGATGGAGGCAATACCGATAGTACCGGCACGTTCCGGTTTACTTCAGCCCGAAACGATACGGCAACCTTGCTGGTATCATACATTGGTTACGAACCTTTTAGCCAGAAAATAACCCTTGGTAGCTCCACACCGCTAACCATTCGGCTTCAGGAAGCGACCAACGAACTGAATACGGTAGTCATTACAGCAGGCTCGTTTGAAGCATCGGATGAAAAGCGCATGACCATGCTGAAACCGATGGATATTGTTACCACGGCCGGGGCTAATGCTGACATAACGGCTGCGATGAACCTGCTACCCGGTACGCAGCGGGTGGGCGAACAAACGGGCTTGTTTGTCAGGGGCGGTTCAGGCGAAGAAGCCAAAGTTGTTATTGATGGCATGATTGTACAGAATCCCTATTTCAGTTCGATGCCCGATGTGCAGTCGCGGGGCCGGTTTCAGCCGTTTATGTTCAAAGGTACTTCGTTCAGTACGGGCGGGTATTCGGCCCAGTATGGTCAGGCGCTTTCGTCGGTATTGCTCCTGAACACAACCGATAAATCCCAAAATGAAGGCCTTGGCCTAAGCATAAATCTGGCTAACACCGGGTTGAGCTACGATCACACAAGCAATAAATCGTCTATTTCGGCAACGGCCTATTACGGCAATCTGAAACCGTTATTTACCCTGGTTCGGCAAAATATCGACTGGACACAGGTTCCTGAATTTGCGGGCACCTCACTCACCTACAGGTTGCAACCCAGCAAGACCGGCATGCTTAAATGCTACGGAATGTATTCGGCCAGTCAGCTTGGCATGAACTTCATCGACCCATCGAACGATGCCGGGAAAACGGCTTTTAAACAACGAAACAACAACTTTTTTACCACCAGTACCTATACCGATAGCTGGGCCGATGGTCGCTGGTTACTCTATTCTGGCCTGTCGTACAGCTACGATACAGATGCCACCACCTTCGATGCCTACGATTTTGGCCGATCAAGTGAGCGGTTACAGGGCCGAGCCGTACTAACACGATTGCTGCCGAATAACAATACATTCCTGTTCGGTACGGAAGCCAGCCGGGTTACGCTTCGCAATACAGTTATGGGAACCCGCTACGCGCTGCACGATAACTACGCAGCTCTGTTTGTCGAATCGCAAACCTACCTGGGCCGGAATCTGGCTATTCAGCTTGGAATTCGGGGCGAATATGCATCGGTCATCAATCGGTTCAACCTGGCTCCTCGCCTGTCGATGGCCTATAAAACCGGCCTATACAGTCAGGTTTCACTGGCCTATGGGCAATTTTACCAGACTCCGGATTATCGTTACCTGTATCTGAACCGCAGCCTCACCTACGAACGCGCCGACCACCTGATTCTTAACTACCAGATTATCAAAAACAAACGCACCTTCCGAATCGAAACATTCTATAAAAACTACGCTGAATTGGTCCGTGAATTCACCGGGCAGCCGTTCGACGCCAACCCTTACCGCTTTCCCATCGGCCAGACCGACAATTCGGGAAATGGATATGCCCAGGGATTCGACATGTTCTGGCGCGATCAGAAAACCATTAAAGGACTCGACTACTGGATTACGTATAGCTATGTCGACTCGAAACGGCTTTTCCAGCAATTCACTGTATCCGCTACGCCAACGTTTATTTCGAACCATAACATCAGCCTGATTGGTAAACGGTATTTCGAGAAAATCAGCACAAACCTCGGCCTAACGTACACCATCAGCAGCGGTCGCCCGTATTACAATCCCAACAATGAAACGTTCCTGGCCGACCGGACGCCGATGGTTAATAACCTCAGTTTTTCGGCCAGCCATATTACCCGAATCAATAAAAATCTGGTCGTGCTGTATGCATCAGTCGACAATATCCTCAACACACACAATGTATACACCTACCGCTATACTCCCGACAACAAAACGCGCTATGCAGTGGGGCCACAATCGTATCGAAGTTTTTTTGTGGGTGGTGTGATTATGCTTTCCCGAAAAGCCAACGTAAACGTCAACGAATTATAACTCACTGGCCCGCCCGCTCCAGCGGATCGTTCCAGGCTGGCCATTTAAACCGATGATCGAGTCAAACTGGAACCTGGCTCGCTTAAAACATAAGCTTCATGAAAACCCTTATCCTTCTCGGTATCTCTACGCTCGGTACAATAGCCCCAGTCTGGGCGCAGTCTGACCAATACAAGCAGGCTATGAGCCAGGCAATCGGCGCCTTGCAAACGCAAACTATGCAGACTTCAGCTACTGATTTACAGGCGCTAGCCAATCAGTTTGAACGTATCGCCAGTGTTGAAACTAAAGAATGGCTACCCCGGTATTATGCAGGCTTGATGTACGTTTATCTGGGCTTTACGGGAAAAGATGAAGCCGCCAAAGACAAATACCTGGACCAGGCCGACGCGAATCTGAAAGCAGCCGAAGCCCTCTCACTCAATAACGACGAGCTGGTTGTACTGAAAGCCTACATTGCCCAGTCGCGAATGGTAGTCGATCCCATGAATCGCTGGCAACAGTACGGCCCATTGGCTCAGGCGGGTATTGAAAAAGCGAAAAGCCTGAATGCCGCCAATCCACGCCCGTATGTACTGGAAGGGACCTCGCTGATGTACACCCCCGAGCAGTTTGGCGGTGGTCCTACTACTGCCTGCCCCGTGCTGAAACAGGCCGCCGAAAAATTTGCTACATTTAAACCTGCCAACGACCTGTCGCCAAACTGGGGGCAAAAGCAGATCGAACCGCTATTAGCCAAGTGTAAATGAGTTTACGGTTTTCGGCTTACGGATGGTTAACCTATTTCTTATGTCAGCCATTTGTAAGCCGAAAACTGAAGACCGTAACCCGTAAACGAAGAAAATGACGCGCGAACAACTCATTGGTACGATTGGCAAGAATGGCCGACGGGTCAATATGATGGGCTCCGATCTGGAACATTTCGACTTTAGCGGCCTTGACCTGACCCAAGCTGATCTAAGCTTTTCGAACCTCGGTAAAGCTAACTTTCGGGGAGCCATTCTCCGGCAGGCCAACTTAAGTTTCTCCAATCTGGAAGGGGCCGACTTTACGGATGCGGACCTCTACGAAGCCAACCTGAATTTCAGTTCACTAGAAGAGGTAAACCTGACCGGAGCCAATGTTGAAGGAGCTACCTTCAACTTTTCAGGTCGGAGCAAATACCGTTCAAAATCGGAAATACGTCCTGAGCCGATTACATTAACCACCATTCTACAAAAACCAGGTTGGGGAACGCTGATTGGAATGATGTTAGGGGCCCTGCTGATCTACGGCTCGAACGCCATCATCTACTTTACCAATCTGATTCTGACCACTCAGGACCCGAACATGGTGGGTTTGTATCGGTTTCTGGTCGTTCAGAATATGACCGATGGTGCAGTTACATATCTGCTGACCTGGGCACTCTCAGGCTGGCTCATTAATCAGTTTCCGGCCATATGGGTCCGGCATGTGTTTATGAGCCTGATTATCATTTGTAGCTTCACTATCGTGAATATGGGTCTTTATGAGGTTCTGGGACGGCCTCATGTCGAAGTGCTGCTGAAACGTCCAGAGGGCATCGATCAAACAGCGCCCTGGTATGCCTATGTGATGGGAGATCTGCTGATTGCCAACCTGTTTTTGTACGTATTACAACAAGGCAGGCAACTGACGCGTAAGCTCTCCGAGCAGGAATTCCAGTTGCTGAATCTGGAAAAACTGAAAACCCGTGCCGAACTAGACGCTTTACAAGCCAAAATTAACCCGCATTTTCTGTACAATGCCCTCAACAGCATTGCCAGCCTGGTTCACGAAGACCCCGACAAGGCCGAAGAAATGACGCTACTCTTGTCCAAACTATTTCGGTATTCGACCGGACGCAACGGCGAGCTGTACGCAACCCTGTCGGACGAACTGGAAATGGTTCGCACCTATCTACAGGTAGAGCAGGTCCGGTTTGGCAATCGACTCGCGTTCAGCGTAGAAGTGTCCGACCCGTCGCTGAATGACCTGAAATTACCACAGTTTCTATTGCAGCCCATTGTCGAAAACGCCATCAAACATGGTATTGCCAAACGGGCCGATTCGGGTCGGATCGACGTCAGAATTTACGAAAAAGCCAAAGAGTTACACCTGTGTGTACACGACAATGGCCCGTCTTTTCCCGACGATATGGACGGCGGCTATGGCCTTCGCAGTATTCAGGATAAACTAAAACTACTATATGGCAACGATGCCCGCGTTGAACTCCAGAACTGGCCGCTTAAACAGGTGTTGATCTCGATCAGCATGGATAAAATTCGTAATACCGATACCGCTGTAACTCCCGACGCTTAATCTCAACGCGTTATGACTTTCCCCCTAAAAACCATACTGATCGACGACGAATCGCTGGCCATCAGCCGATTGCGCCGATTGCTCGATAAACACCGCGACACGTTCGACATTATAGGCGAAGCCACCAACGGAGCTGAAGGACTAACCCTGATTGAAGCCGAACACCCGGACATTATTTTCCTTGACATCGAAATGCCCTTGCTAAATGGGTTCGAAATGCTGGCAAAAGTGACCACTGTACCGATGGTAGTGTTTGCCACGGCCTTCAATCAATACGCCATCCGTGCCTTTGAAGAAAACTCAGTCGACTACCTGCTCAAGCCGATTGAAGCCGATCGGCTAGCCCGAACCGCCCAAAAAATCCGTAACCTGGTCGAACGGAACGATTCGAGTCAACCCGTCAGTAACCCTATGACCGACAGTGTGATGCGCTTACTGGCCCAGATGCAACCGAAGAAGGAGATTTATTCGATCTCGGTTAAAACCGGCGAAAAAATCATTCTGATACCTCTGTCTGATATTGCGTACTTTGAGGCTGAAGATAAATACGTTTTCCTGGCCACCCTCGACGGCCAGAAATACCTGACCAGTTACACGCTGACGACGCTCAACGAAAAACTACCCGATACGTTCGTACGCATCAGTCGGTCGGTTATGGTCAATCGGCATAAGATTGGTGAAATCCACCGCCATTTCGACGGTAAATTCGTATTGGCGATGAACGACCGGAAAGGAACGAAACTGACCAGTGGCAGCACGTATGGCGAAGCGGTGCGGCAGTTGATGGAGTTATAGAGGCTGTGTATCCATTAATTTTCCTGTCTATACAACCTTACCCATCCGTTTAGGGTCTACATCTACTGAACGAGAGTTTGGCCTAAAGCCATTAGCTTTGTACTTAAATAGGCATGGCATATGAGCAAGAAAAACAGGTCGGGAATCGTATTTTCCACCAATCCAGATTTTCACTATGAATCAGACGAGCCATCGGAGGCCGAGACGCTGCCTGCTGTTCAGCAAAACCTGAAAATCTGGCTGGTTAAACTAGGTGGAAATAAAGTTGTTACCACTGTCCGAGGATTTATCGGCAGTACGGCTGATTTGGCCGATTTAGGCAAGCAGCTCAAAACAGCCTGTGGATCGGGAGGATCGACCAAAGACGACGAAATTCTGATTCAGGGCGATCACCGCGACAAAGTCCTGACCTGGTTGGCCAGCAAAGGCTACAAAGCGAAGAAAGCAGGCGGTTGATTATCGTCATCTTCCGTCAAACGACTACCTCACGAACCACTCCTCCTTCTCCATGAAACACAATCTACTTACACTAGTCGTACTGATCTGCTCAGGCATAGCCCACGCCCAATCCTGGCAAGGGCAGATCGGTATTAATCTGGCTACGCTACCAGGTCGGTCAATCGAATTAACCACCGCCTGGAGCCCGGACCTGAACCGTTGGGCGCTGGTGGCTAGCGCGGGGTATACCTATCAGAATCATGCCAGTCGAATCCCTTCCGGCTATTTGTGTGATTGCGGCCTCAGCGCCATCAATACGTCGGGCGCTTCGGCCAAAGTTGGTGCGCGAATCGACGCCATTCGGACGGTCAAACCCACCACCCGAATTGGCCTGCCGATTGGCGTACTGCTGATTGGCTCCCAGTATGACCAGAACGCCACGATTCGATCATTTCCGAGCGGACAGGACATTTTTTCCACGCAATCGGCAAGCGGATTTATAATGGGGTTAGGTGTAACCGCAGCGATGAACATCCGGTTTTCGCCACGCTGGAATATGGACCTCGGCCTCCAGAAATTTATCGGACTGAGCAAACGTACGGATTATCTGCTCTTTGATAAGTACATGACCTACCAGCCGGGCATTGGCCTCACAAACTGGGACACGTTCTGGCCGGGCATACAGGGAATTGCTACGCTAAACTATCGGTTTCATTCACGGTAAACCAGCCTAAACGTTTCAGTGAACGCATCCCCTGGGCGCTGTAATGAAATCGGTTTACCAAAAACCTTTCTGTTGGCTTCGGGGTTATGGGCGAAACAGAAACCATTCCGTTCATAGTCCTCATGGCAGATAGTATCAAAACCGCACTTATTACGGGCGGCTCAAAAGGCATCGGCTACGGTATTGCCGAAGTGCTCATCAACGAAGGAATTCGGGTAGCTATTACCAGCCGCTCGTCGGTAGCCGCCGAATTGGCAGCCGCCAAACTGAATGACATCAAGCCCGGTTATGCATTAGGCATCGGTGCCGATGTACGCGATTTAGCCTCACAGCAACGAGCCGTCGACACTATTCTACAAACATGGGGGCGGCTGGATTATGCGATCGCGAATGCCGGTGTCGGCCACTTTGCGTCCATTCAGGACCTTACCCCCGAACTGTGGCACGAAACCATAGACATCAACCTGACTGGCGTATTTTACACCGCCAAAGCAGCTCTCGACGCCCTGAAGAAATCGGAAGGCTACTTCATTACCATTGCCAGTCTGGCGGGTACAAACTTCTTCGAGAAAGGAGCGGCTTATAACGCCAGCAAATTCGGACTGGTCGGGTTCACACAAGCGGTCATGCTCGACCTGCGAAACGAAGGCATCAAAGTATCGACCATCATGCCGGGTTCGGTTGCTACGTACTTCAACGACCACCAGCCCAGCGAAAAAGACGCCTGGAAAATCCAGCCGGAAGATATTGGTCAGATCGTTTCGGACCTGATCAAAATGCCCGCCCGCACGCTCCCCAGTAAAATTGAAGTACGCCCAACCCGTCCAGGAGGGAAATAGATAGATGTTATTGATGAGCGTAACGCGGGAGGAAACCCGCGCTCTTCTTTTTAATCGCGGGTTTCCTCCCACGTTACGCTCATCAATAACATCTATAACCATTGCAACGCTTCTTCATTGCTCTTTTGAATGGCTAGATCGCGGGCGGTCAACCCCCGGCTATCCTCAATAGAAGCATCAGCGCCATGATCCAGTAACAGTCTGGCCAGTTCATTTCGGCCAAAAAGGACAGCAAACATCAGAGCTGTACTACCGTTGACATTCTGTCTATTCAAATCGGCCCCACTCTCGATCAACGAACGGGCAATGTCAGGATAGCCTTTAAAAGAAACGCCCATCAGCGCCGTGTTGCCGTGTACGTCCTGTCCATTCACATCGGCATTGGCGTCCAGCAAAACCCGGATCGCTTCCAAATGACCGCTATACGTAGCCAGAATCAACGGCGTAAATCCCTGCTCATTCTGGATGTTGACCTCTACCCCATTATCAATAAGTTGGTTCAGGTAACGAACATCGCCGTTGCGAGCGGCCTCAAAAAGCAAATCTTCGGGCCGGGTAGATTGGCTAGACATAGTGAATGTGTTTAAGTTGGTCATGAAGTAAACACTTGACAACGACATCTTTGTTCTGAAAATAGCAACGAAAACTCAGCAAACTTCTGGATTGAATCTCTGATTCACACCTATTCCTTGCAGACTTCTCCAAAGTTCTGAACTTTGAGGAAGTGGCCTTCTTCTCCCGCATCATGGTTTCCTTTGGTATCGATCGCTTCCTAGAACAGGCAGTAAATTTTCAGCAACAACGGATTGCTCTTGTCACCAATCAGGCCGCTACCACGGCCTCGTATATACCTTCCCGGCATGCTTTGCTAACTGCTGGATTTCCGGTAACCAAATTGTTCTCCCCTGAGCATGGGCTGGATTCGATTGGCGAAGATGGCAGGCCTATGCCGAATGGAACGGATCCATTGACGGGTCTTCCTATTGTCAGTCTATACGGTACCAAACTTCAGCCTTCAGCTGACGACCTGGCCGATATTGATGTGGTCATTGTGGATTTACCCGACATCGGTTGCCGATTTTACACCTACCTGTGGACGCTTACGCACGTTATGGAAGCCTGTTCGCACTATGACAAACCATTAATTCTGCTCGACCGACCAAATCCGCTTTCCGGGCGAATAGATCAAGTTGAAGGCCCTATCCTCGATGAATCCACCTGCTCGTCCTTTATTGGCCGATGGGCTATTCCGCTCCGACACGCCTGCACCTTTGGCGAATTGGCCCGGTACTGGCAACATCAACGTTTTTCCAATCTATCAGTTACTGTTGTAAAAGCCGAAGGCTGGCACCGGACTTATTTTTCACGCGATTGGCAACCCTCGTTTGTTCCAACCTCGCCAGCTATGGTCAATTCGGAATCGGCTGTCCTTTATCCGGGCTTGGGCCTGCTGGAAGCCACTAATCTGAGCGAAGGACGCGGAACCGCAACCCCGTTCCAACTGGCTGGTGCGCCCTGGCTGGATGCATATACGCTTACGAATCAATTCAATGCGATGGCCGTTCCGGGTATTATTGCCCGTGCCTTGACGTTTACACCCCAAAGTGGTAAATACGCTGGTGAACTATGCCAGGGGGTGATGTTTCACATTACGGATGCTACTGTATTTAAGGCGGTTTTGTCTGGGATGCTTTTCATTAAGCTTGTCTACGACTTTCATCCCGACGAGTTTAGCTGGGCTCCCTACCCCACTTACGTGAACCCAACGGGAAATCAACACCTGGACAAGCTCCTGGGTATACCTGACTCAGAAGCCTTGTTCGAGCAACCATTCGATTCGTTTCTGCAAACGAGTCAGACAGTAACTGACTGTAGGAGGTGGGAAGAGATGATTAAGCCGTATTTACTGTATTAACTTTTAAGAATTAGCCCTCCAATTGCCGTAAACGTTGTTGATTCGTTTGTCGATTGTTTTGCGTTTGCAGATGCAGTTTCCGGTTTAGCTCAAGCCGCGATTCGTATTTACTGCTCAGCAGCCGCCTGATCGCTTCATTGTGATGATTCAGGATCTTAAGCTTCCGGTTTTCCAGCAGAAGAATGATTCTCTCTAAATGGGCCAGTAAATCGCCATAATAGATATCCAGTCGTACATACCAATCCTTAAGCCGCGCATCGCCTGATATAGAGGAGGTATAGGACTTGGTCGATAGGAGTCGCTTCCATTCCTGTTCTAACGCCTGAATGTGAATCTGAATCGGTTGCCCATCAAATGCTTCAACAGGCAGGCACAGGCAATCGCCATTATCGACAAGGATAGCAGTCGTCAACGTCCACTGGTTTACAACAAGTTGCGTTAGTAGCTCGAATGCGGATTCATAACTCTGAACCCAGTGAGCCACATTCTCATAGTGAACTCCTTTATACATTCCGTCCATCAAGAGCATCATCGCGTATCGAACTAGTAGAAAACAGTATAAATTGACGGTTTAACCAAACTGACAAATTAAAAAGCGCTTATCGAATAAACATAACTATATATTTCAAACTATATCTTTCCGGTAAATAAAACTTATAACGTGGGTAGAAACCCGCGCTCTTTTTTTTAAATCGCGGGTTTCTACCCACGTTATAATGAGCATCCAACTTCTTAGCCAATCTATTATAGACCATACAGTTCCAACTGTATCCTGAAAATTGGAGTCTATGCTGTTAAAACATTGTACGATGAAACGGTTTCTTTTCCTATCCCTCCTCTTAGCGATTGCCAGTAACTGCGGTCCATTACTTCCCGACCAGTACACACAAGGCCAGTTCCCCGAAACCGTCGAGAACTTAGGGGATATTAATTCCGTCGATGACGATTATAACTCGACCAGTCATGTTGTGGGAAATATCATGGCGCTGGTATTCTCCTCTAAACGAGGAGGGCGAACCGATTTCGACTTCGTTCATGAATCGCTGGAAACGTCCTTTAATCTACGAAACGGAGCAATTACGTTTGATTCTCATCCCTACGGAGGCTTAGATGTTGTCGAAGAGCAAAGTCCACTGACCTGGGCCACCGGCAAAGCCAACTCCAATGCCAACGAATTAGGCCCTTATATCCGCTCGTTTACCCATGATTTAAACATCAGTACGTCATACAGTGATACGCACTTCGGAGAGTATCTGATGCTGTTTGCTTCCGATCGGACTGGCAATCTGGATATTTACCTGACACATAATTATCAGTCATCACCCACTTCCGTAAGCGGCCTGTCGAGTCGGGTCAGCAATAAGGTATTTGTCGATCCTAAGCCGGTATCCTTCCTCAACTCGCTCTATGATGACGCCTATCCAACGTTTGACAAAACCAACCAAACCATTTACTTTACGTCTAACCGGGCCGGTTCGTTCGATGTATACAAAGCTACTTTACCAACTCTCTCTCCGTCCGCATTACCAGCCCAATTAACCACGCTGGCCGATGTCCCGATTGAAAAGGTAACAGCTCTGTCTTCCTCAGCCGATGATAAAT
Source organism: Spirosoma aerolatum (assembly GCF_002056795.1). Classification (NCBI taxonomy): domain Bacteria; kingdom Pseudomonadati; phylum Bacteroidota; class Cytophagia; order Cytophagales; family Cytophagaceae; genus Spirosoma; species Spirosoma aerolatum. The sequence goes on from NZ_CP020104.1 coordinate 5,474,309, forward strand.
GCCCGTTTATCCGTGGAGATAAGTTGGTATTTACGTCTAACCGTCCGGGAGGTTATGGTGGATTCGATCTGTATTACAGCCAATGGACGTCAGGGGGCTGGTCAGCTCCTGTCAATTTCGGTCCTGCCATCAATACAAAGTATGATGAATACCGCCCTATTCTGGTCAGTGTAAACCAGTTTAGTAATCAACTAATGCTCTTTTCCTCGAATCGTCCGGGAGGCAAAGGCGGGTTCGACTTATATCGGGTGGGTATTCCCATCAATCAGCCGTAGGTTTTATAGCTCTTCGACGCATTATTTCATCTAACTATTTTACTGCTGAATGGCTTTCACTTCCTGCCCATCCCGGATTTCTTCGGATGCTTTTTTGACAATGGCCATACCCGGCTGAACGTCGCCAAATACTTCGACCAGGCTGTCCAGCACATTACCTTTTTGCACCGAAACCCACTGTGCCCGGTTGCCCTGTACCTTAATTAGAAACATCTTCTCGCTGGAGTTGACTACGGCAGTTGTCGGTACAAACAGGGTTTTAGCCGTACGCTCGATAGGCATCTGCACCTCGGCATACATACCGGCTTTCAGTTCATGTGCAGCATTCGGCACATCAAACTCAGCTATCATCGACCGATTGGCTTCAACCAGACTCTGGGCCGAACGAGCCAGTTTTGCATTGAACCGATGATCGGGCATGGCGTTGACCGTAAACGAAACCGAACTATTGGCAGGCAACTGATTAGCGAACAACTCAGGGATAGCCACCGTCAGGCGAAGGGTTCGGCTGTCTTCCAGCACAAATAACGGTTTACCGCTATCACCCGCGCCGACCAAGGCACCGGGGCTGATATTCCGCTCGATAACAATACCATCAAACGGGGCCGTAATGGTCAGGTATTGGCGTAGTTCGGTCTTCGCCTGATAGTTGGAACGGGATGCCTGCACGGTTCCCCTCGCTACAGCAACCATAGCGCTGTCGGCCTCCATGCGAGCCTGCGCCTGGTCGAGTTCATTGGCGGATACGGCTCCTTCCATTTTGGCCGTTTGCAACAGCCGCGTATACGTCAGTTTGCTGGCACGGGCACGGGTTGTCTGTTCCACCAGCGTGGCCTCCTGCGCCTGTAGCTGCGCCTGAGCCTGACTCAGCTCGGAAATAACTTCGGGCGCATCCAGCCGAGCCAGTACCTGCCCTTTACGAACAACAGTACCCCGGTCGACTGAAACGTCCCGGACAAACCCCTTTACTTTGGCGTACATACTCACCCGGTTCCAGGGTTTCAGTTCACCGGGGAGCGTAACCCGTTTGCTGGGCTGGAGCGACTGCACTGTCGATACCACTACCTGCTGAATTTCGGGCTCTTTAACCGATATCTTATGGTCACTGCTGGCGGAAGTGCAGGCAACCATAGCTGTAGATATGCATAGGCTCAGGGATAAAGAGCGAAAGAGCGAAAGAGTGAAAGAGCGATTATCGTGAAAAGAAGCCATGTCTGTTGCCATTGAAAGGATGTAAAGACCAATTTTATGCTGTAGCACTTAGTTCGGGATGATAGAATTTGCTTTCCGGGTCTTCGGGATCGAGCGATACGGATTGGATAGCGGCTTTGGCCTGAAGTTGCGTAAACACACAGGGCAGAATCAGCAAAGCGGCCAATGTAGACGCAATCAACCCACCGATAACTGCCTGACCCAATGGGGCAATCTGATCGCCCCCTTCGCCCAGACCCGAAGCCATCGGCACCATCCCGGCAATCATGGCAATACTGGTCATCAGGATGGGGCGAATCCGGCTGTTAGCTGCCAATACAGCAGCCTTTCGGGTTTCGCCTATTTCCAGTCGTAAGTTCTCGGCGTTCGTTACCATCAGAATCGCATTGGCTACCGATACCCCTACTGACATAATCAGCCCCATATACGATTGCAGGTTCAGCGTAGCGCCACAGGCCAGCAACATCAGCAAGGCCCCCGCTACCACAGCCGGAATAGCCGCCAGGATAACCAGCGACAGCTTAAACGACTGGTAGTTGGCCGCCAGCAGTAAGAAGATAATGATAATCGCGACCAGCAGACCTGTTTGCAAACTGCTCAGTGTATCGGCTAGCAGCCGGGTTTGGCCCCGCATCTCCACAATAACCCCACGGGGTGGATCGCCAGCGTCTTTGATAGCCTGCATAACGGCTTTCTGGGCCGTACCCAGGTCTTTTTTCTGAAGATTGGCCGTCACCGTCACTAGCCGGTTTGGTCCTGCCCGGTCGTATTCGCCGGGGGCCGTCCCTTCCGAGAACGTAGCCACATCCGACAGGAGCGGGCGCATTTCACCACTTTTCAACGGAATATTCCCGATGTCGCTGGTATTAGCCATCTGATATTCAGGAATCTGTACCTGCACCTGATACGCCAGCCCTTTCGAATCGTCGAGCCAGAGGTTTTTATCGGTAAAGCGGCTCGACGATGTAGCCGCCACCATCGACCGGGCCACTTGCGTCGATGTAACCCCCAACTGCCCGGCCCGTTCGCGGTTCATGGTCACGTTCAGGATCGGGTACGATAGCGGCTGGGCTATCTGCACATCGCGCAGGTAAGCAATCTGGTTCATCCGGTCTTTGATTTTGTTCGCAAACCGTCCTGCTTCATTCAGGTCTTTGGCAGCTACGGTCACTTCAATTGGTGTAGCCGATCCCTGACTCATGATTTTGTCGACCAGTTCAATCGGCTCAAACGAAATGCGGGCATTGGGTAAGGCACTGGCAATCCGACTACGTAACTGCTCTTTCAGATCATCCATCTTCACCGGAAAATCTTCGTGTAGCGACACCTGCAAAACGGCTTCATGTGGGCCGCTGTTGAACACAAAGATGTTTGATGTACCATAGCTGGACGGCACCGTACCGACATAAGCCGATGAAATATCAAGATGCTCAGGGCCTACTTCCTTTTTGATAATATCGAGGACTTTCAAGGTCGCCAGCTCGGTCCGTTCTACCCGTGTACCATCAGGAACACGCAACCGAAGCTGAAACTGGTGGCTGTTGGCATGAGGCAGAATATCCGTCCCGATCACCAGAAAACAAACCACAATTATCGCCAGCGAGCCGATCAGATAACCACCCACTACCAGCCCCCGATGGTTTATAATCGTTTCAAGCTGAGCCGTATACCGTTGCTTGAACTTCTCAAAACCCGTAGCATTTTTTGTTGGATGGGCCGCTTCGTCCAGCATCATGTGGCGTTCCTGGGCGTCTAGCGCTAACGTTGGCGCTTCGTGCTTAGGATGGGCTTTCAACAGCCAATTGGCCATCACCGGCACGAGTGTCTGCGACAGGATGAACGAGGCAATCATGGCAAACCCTACGGAAAGTGACAGCGGCAGAAACATGGAACGGGGGATGCCACTCATCACAAAGGCCGGGGCAAACACCGCCAGAATAGCCAGCAGAATCAGGAATTCGGGGAAAATGATTTCCTTACAGGCATCCCAGATCGCAACCGCTTTCGGCTTGCCTTCTTCCAGATGCTGGTGAATATTTTCAATCGTCACCGTCGCCTGATCGACCAGGATACCAATGGCCAGTGCCAGCCCCGACAGCGTCATGATGTTGATAGTTTGCCCGAACAGATTGAGCAGAATCACCGCCGACAGCACCGAAATCGGGATGGTCAGTACGACAATAATCACACTCCGCCAGTCGCGCAGGAAAAGTAATACCATCAAGCCAGTCAGGATAGCGCCCAAAACCCCTTCTGTCACCAGACTTTTAAGTGCGTTGGTCACATACACCGACTGGTCGAATTCGTACGAAATCTTTACATCTTCGGGTACAGCCGCCTGTAGTTCGGGCATCGCCTTGCGGATGTTGTTCACGACATCAAGCGTCGAGGCATCCGACTTTTTGACCACCGGAATGTATACCGCCCGTCGACCGTTGACCAGTGCATAACTGACCGTTACGTCGGCGGCATCCTCCACCGTTCCAATATCCCGTACAAACACCGTTGGGCCCGTACCAATCCGAATCGGAATATTCAGAAAATCTTCCGGGCGTTTCACCAGCGAATTTACGGGGGTCATCAGCGCTTTATCCCCAATCCGAATATTCCCGGCGGGCGATGGCTGGTTATTGGTCGTAATGGCTTTAATGACCTCTTCAGGCGTAAGCTGATAACTACGCACCAGTTGCGGATTCACCCGGATAACGATGGTACGCTGGTTCCCTCCAAACGGTGGAGGACTCGACACGCCCGGAATCCGGGAGAACATCGGCCGCACACGAGACGAGGCATAATCCTGAATTTCGTTCAATGACCGACTCTGACTTTCAAACACCAATTGCCCTACCGGCACCGAACTGGCATCGAAACGCACCACCTGGGGCGGCACCGTACCCTCAGGCATATAGGCTTTTGCGCGTGAAACGTTGTTGGCTACCTCGGCTGCAGCCTGCGCCATATCGGTGCCCGGATAAAATTGCAGCTTGATCAGCGATAGTCCCTGAATCGTTTTTACCTCAACATCGCGAATCCCCGATACGTAGAGAAAGTGGTCCTGATAACGAGTAGCGATAAACCCGTCCATCTGGTCGGGAGCCATACCCCCATAAGGCTGTACTACGTAAATAGTCGGTAGATCGAGGTTCGGGAAAATGTCGACCGGGATAGTAAACAGGGACATCACAGCGAAGAACAACAGTCCCATAACCGCTACCACCACCGAAATCGGCTTTCGCAGCGCAGATCGAATGATTGAATTCATCTTAGTATAGCATTCTGTTTTCAGTTTTCAATTAGTTGCTGTGAGGCTGACAAACGCGTCAGCCCCGGCGAGGACTCGCAACTGTAGACACTAAAAACTGGTTTATTTTACCTGATTCATAAATAGCGACAAATCCCCTTCAGCAGCGGCTTTCAGCAGTAGAAACCGCCAGACATTACTGGTGGCTACGTAGCCATCGACTTCGGCCCTATTGAGCGTAACCACACTCTGTAGCAGGGTCGGCAAATCGGTTAAACCACTGGTATAGCGAGCCTTAGCCTGATCGTATGCCTGACGAGCCGCCCGTAGCTGAAGCGGGGCCTGACGCGCCTGTTCCAGTGCTACGTCATACTGCGTATCTGCTTCCTGGTACTGTCGGTTGATTCGCAAACGCTGCTCATTGAACAATTGCCGGAATCGCTCTATCTGAAACTGATCGGCCTGGTAATCACGTCTGGTGCGTATCATATTGGTTAAATTCCAGCGAGCCACGATTCCAACGAGGTAATTCCCTACCTGATAGCCGAGGCCATTAATCTGATTATTCAGAAAAATATCTCCTTGATTGGAAAAGCCCGAACCACGCGCATTACCTACCCCGACCAGTGAAATCATGGGTATCCCCGATCGCTGGGTTGCTAAACTCCGGGCCGCCGACAGATTGACCTGTGATTCGAACAGTCGAAGCGTTGGGTTCTTGGGCGAAATGGAATCCGACAGAAACGAATCGTTAGGCAGATTGGTGTAGAAGCGCATACTGTCGACCCGGAGGTTGGTCTGCAACAAGCCCGTTAGTTCGGATAACCGGAGCCGTTGTACCTGCTCGCGCTGCTGACTCTCGAGTAGAAGCAAACGCGCCCGAACGGCCTCTGCTGTGGCCAGCGCACTATCGACGCCCGCCCGCATACCCGACCGGACTCCCGAATCGACTACCCGTTTGAAGGTTTCGGCCCGGTCTAGGTTACTCCGTTGTATCTGAACCAGTTTCTGATTGATCAGTAAAAGCAGATAGGCATCGATGGTGCGCACCTGATGCTGAAACACTTCATTTTCATAATCGACCTGACTCCGTTGCAGATCGGCGTTGGCTACGCCAATGTTCGCTTTGATCCGCCCAAACGTGATAGCCCGCCATTCGATAGAAGCGGTCGAAAAACTACCAAAACTAGCCTGCGAAATCGCGACAGGCCGTACACCACCCGATGTAGAAATATTGACGCTTTCATTTGGGAAGAAAGACCCATTCAGGCTGTTACTGGTGGCATAGTTGTACTGATGCTGAAGCAGCATAATCGGCATCAGTTCAGTCCGACTGGCCTGTACCCGACGCTCGGCACTACTGATTTCGGCCTGCTTCGCTTTCAGAAACGGATACTGTCGTACGCTCTGCTCGACCACCTGATTCAGCGAGAGTGCCTGTCCCCAGGACGGTAGCCCGGATAGACTCAACCCCACCAGAATACACCCAGTTTGCCAGTACCGGTTTCTCGTTATTAAAAACCGTTGTCGAACGTAAGCGAAAAAAAAGCTCGTCATGTCCATACACCTGACGGCCCTTTAGCCGACAGTCAGGTGTATGCAAAACACTGCATCAATTTTGGAAACATTTGGGAAAACAGGTAGTTGGGGATACGTTTAAAAACTATCTCCCCCATAAAACACACGATTGTATGGCAATCGGAGTTATCGGCTTTTCATCAACAGCACATTCCTATAGTACCTCTTTTAATTGTGCTGATATGCACAAGCCAGAGTTTAACGGTATTAGTTGCCTTCTCTATCATTTAGAGCAAAATAAATAGTTAGTAAACCGATAGTCTATGCTTTTTGAACTCGAACCGCGATCAATTATGGGAGAGTCATCCTTAGTAGCGGTTTATTTTTCGCGCTATCTCTGCAACCGATTGCATAGAATACTAAATCCGTTAATGCACGTATAATGAAGCACCTACTAATTATTTGTTTGCTCTGTATTTTAACGAACTCAACGCAGGCTCAGCTTCGCTTGCCCCGCCTAATCAGCAACGGAATGGTATTGCAGCGCGACACGCCCCTGAACATATGGGGATGGGCCAAAGCGGGTGAAAAAATTACGGTGCGTTTCAACCGGAAAACCTACAAAACCGTCACCGATGCTACCGGAAAATGGCAGGTCAAGTTGCCATCGACAGCAGCAGGTGGCCCCTACAGCATGGATATCGTGGGCAGTACGCAACTAACCGTAAACGATATTCTGATGGGGGATGTATGGTTTTGTAGTGGGCAGAGCAATATGGTTCACCAGCTCAACATTCATGACGTGACCTATGCCAACGAAATTGCGAAAGCCAACTATCCGCAAATTCGCCAGTTCTGGATTCCCACCCTTACGAACCTGCAGGGACCTCAGAGCGATCTGCCCAATGGCCAATGGAAAGCTGCTGTTGGGGAAGATGTCCGCCCGTTCTCGGCTGTAGCTTATTTCTTTGCCAAAAAAATTCACCAACAGTATGGGATACCTATCGGCATCATTAACGCCAGTGTAGGCGGTACCCCCATCGAAGCCTGGATGAGTGAAGAGGGCCTGACCGATTTTGTTACCCTAAAAGCTACTGCTGAGAAGAATAAAGACACCACCTATATCAACAGTCTGTCCCGACGACAGCCCACCCACCGACCGGCTCCTCCTGTAGATTTAGGACAGACAGGAGCCACCAAATGGTATGACCCGGCTTACGTTCCCAAAGGCTGGCGGCCTATCAATATTCCCGGTTATTGGGAAGATCAGGGCATTAAAGACCTGAACGGTGTGGTTTGGTATCGACGGGAAATTACCATCCCGGCCTCTATGGCTGGTAAACCGGCCCGCGTCTTTCTGGGGCGAATCGTCGATGCCGACGAACTCTATATCAATGGCAAGTCGGTCGGTCGAACCACCTATCAGTACCCACAACGCCGGTATGCCGTTCCGCCCGATTTGCTGAAAGCTGGTAAAAACGTGTTTGTCGTGCGGGTGACCAATATGGCCGGGAAAGGTGGCTTTGTACCCGACAAGCCGTACTGTGTTTTTGCGGGTGCCGATACGGTCGATCTGAAAGGGACATGGCAGTATAAAGTCGGCACCGTTTACCGGCCCGTCGAAGGAGTTTTTGGTGGCGGCATCGCGGCTCAGAATCAGCCAACGGCCTTGTATAATGCCATGGTAGCTCCCGAAATCAAGTTCGCCATCAAAGGTTTTTGCTGGTATCAGGGCGAAAGTAACGCCGGACAACCTGAGCAGTACCGAACCTTATTACCTGCTCTGATCAAAAACTGGCGAAATCAATGGCAACAGGGAGCGTTGCCCTTTCTATTCATCCAGCTTCCGGGCTTTATGGACTACAACTATCTCCCTTCTGAAAGCAACTGGGCTATTCTGCGGGAAGGTCAACTCAACGCCTTATCGGTACCCAACACGGCTATGGTTGTCGCCATTGACCTGGGCGAATGGAACGATATTCACCCCGACAATAAACAGGGAGTTGGAGAACGGCTGGCCCTGGCCGCTTTGAAAACCGCTTACCACGAAAACCTGGTTTCTTCAGGTCCTTTGTATCAATCAGCGCAGGTCGACGGCAACAAAATAACGATCAGCTTTACCCATGTTGGCGGTGGCTTGATCACCCATGATGGCGAGGAACTGGGCGAGTTTGCCATTGCGGGCAGCGACAAAAAATTCGTGTGGGCAAAGGCAAAAATCGAAGGTGATAAAGTGGTCGTTTGGAGCGACGAGGTACTTTCGCCCAAATTCGTGCGATACGCCTGGGCCGATAACCCCGTGAATCCCAACCTATATAATAAGGAGGGACTACCCGCTTCACCGTTCCGAACCGACAACTAATCTTCCTAAACCGCTACCTATATGCCGAAACATCTGGCGCTAGTACTGTTGACAAGCCTCCCCTGCTGGGCCATCGCTCAACAAGTTGCCATCGATAGCAGCAAGTACCCTCCGCTGAAAACCATGACGGCCCAACAAGATCAGGCCAACATGATGCAGCAACTGGGCATCCGCAAATTAAGACCGGGCCCAAGTGGCAATGAATCAGACCCCAATCATGCCAATTACGACGAGTCGCAGGCGAATCCATGCCCACAACTACCCGATGTGCTTACCACTAAAAAAGGCAGGAAAGTAACAACCCCCGATCAGTGGTGGAGCGTTCGTCGTCCCGAAATCATTGAGGATTTCGAAAAGGAAATGTATGGTCGCATACCGGCCAACGTTCCTAAGGTTACCTGGACAACGAAAGTTACCGACAACGAATTTGTGGGCCGTATCCCTGTGCTTGCCCGGCACATGATTGGCCGGGTCGATAATAGCGAGTATCCGTTGATCAGTGTGAATATCAACATGGTACTGGTGTTGCCGCAAAACGTGAAAGGCCCCGTACCCGTCATGATCATGCTGGGCTTTCCGACCTTACCGGCACCGGCTCAGCCTTCGCTTCCTGAGCTGGAAAAGATCAATGCCGCTTTTAAGGACATGATGATCAAGAGCAACCCGGAGCTAAAAGCTATTTTCGATAAATACCCGGCTTACTCACCCATCACCCGACTGCCCGGCCCCAATTTCTTTGCCCCCGCCCCCAACGGCGACTCGCCCCCTACCGAGCAACTGCTGGCGGCTGGCTGGGGCTATTGCACCCTGGAACCGGGTAGTATCCAGGCCGACAACGGCGCGGGCCTTACCCGAGGCATTATTGGTCTGACCAATAAAGGCCAACCACGCAAACCAGAGGATTGGGGCGCCTTACGCGCCTGGGGCTGGGGGGCTTCACGGGTACTCGATTATCTGGAAACCGATCCGCTCGTAAACGCCAAACAGGTAGCGGTTGAGGGGGTTTCCCGCTATGGGAAAGCGGCCCTGGTGGCGATGGCCTTCGACCAGCGATTTGCGATGGTACTGATTGGTTCGTCCGGAAAAGGTGGTACTACGCTGCAACGGCGCGTTTTTGGAGAAGCCGTCGAAAGTCTGGCGGGTAGCGGTGAGTATCACTGGATGGCCGGAAATTATCTGAAATATGCCGCTTCTGAATCTTCGTCTGGCCCTAAAACCGGCTGCGATCTCCCGATCGACTCACACGAATTACTGGCGCTCTGTGCACCAAGGCCAACGTTTGTCAGTTACGGTATACCCGAAAAAGGCGATGCCAAATGGCTCGATCAGATGGGTAGTTACAAGGCAACCGTAGCGGCTGGGCCGGTTTTCCAACTTCTGGGTGCGAAAGACCTAAGTGCCAATAGTGAGTACAATAAAGACAGTATGCCACCCGTATTGACCGGCCTGATGAACGGCGAACTCGCGTGGCGGCAGCATAACGGCGGCCATACCGACGCGCCTAATTTCCAGTATTTTATTCCCTGGGCCAGTAAGCTGTTAAGGTATGAACGAGTGGCTAAATAACGATTCTGGCCTACCTATTATCAAGCCTATTAGGATCTTTAGCCTGTAACCGCCGATTTTGTCCTGCTGAGGTAGGAAGCATCTGAACGATTAAAAATGCTCAGGTAGCACTAACTTAAGATGTTTCGTTCTTCAGCAGGACAAGGTTGAGCCACTACATATGCGACAAATGATCAAATCGTATCTCCATATTTTTTAACTACTTCTCCTAAAAATAGTTATCCGTTTATACCTACTTTTCACCCGGATGACTATCGAACTTTACAACACCTCACTTACTGATTATTCAGCCCCCGTTGAATCGCCCATCTCCAACACAACGGGTGAACTTCCAGAACAAGAGCCTGCTCTTGACCTGGGCCATCTGCTCGGTAGTTTCGACTCGCGGGAAGAAGCGCTGGTATTTGTTGAGGAACAGGCTGCTAGCCAGCAACAGCTGGTTATGGATAGCCGGATTGTCAAATTTGATGCCTATACCCACGTCGAATTACTGACGGTAACGCTTCAGCATGCCGACCAGACAACGGCTATAAAAAACTATTACCTCGTTCTGGATGAAGGCTATTAAGCAATTAGGCAATGGATAAATACCGCAGAATAGCAGGTCCCCAGTAATACAGGGTAAAGTAGTACGTACCTAAACCTAGAAAGCCCATTGCCAGCAGGAGTACCAACGATGCCGACAGGCGAAGGATAGGCGACGCTTTATAGCGATCCGCACGGATAAACGCTTCGACTACCAGCAGATTGGGCAGATAAAAGAAAAAGTCCATAACGTAATCGAACCAGCCACTAAACGAGTGCGTGTGCCCCAGGCCGTCGGTCAGCAAAACCCAGAACCCATAATCCATACGATATAGCCAGGAGCCAATGGCCAATGCATACAACCGCAACGCCCAGGTCCGATGGGTATCAACACGCCCGGCTACGGCATGCCGATAGGTTTCAATTGCCGCCACAAACATCAGGACGCCATACAGTGCGAAGCCAATGCTCATGAAGGTTCCGCCAATTGTCCCTTTTATTCCAATAAAAATTAATCCACCCATAGCCGCCAGCAGCGAAGCCAGCACATAGCCACGGCCAATCCAGCGATGCACCGACGGAAACCGATTCCGGATAGCGTCGATCAGTTGAATACTTCCTAGTAGGAGAATAATCCCCCCATAGCAAAGTGCAGCCCTATTCCGGCCGTAGCCATCGTCGTGTTTCGTTCATATAATCGGGGCAACACCTCATTCCATCGGCTCATGTCGCCGTTGTATAAGGCAGCTGCGTAAAAGGCCAGGATATACAACCCAAATAAGGCAGCACTGGCCCAAACCATCACCACCAGCAAAATGCTGGTCCAACGCAGGGTGATTAAGCTTGAGGTTGCTAAACGAGACGGATTGGGCGAACGAACAGGCGCTTCAGTAGAGAGGTTTGTCATTGCTTTGACGAGTCGTTCTGGAAATTTAGCAGAAAAAGGTCTATTGCCTAAATTTAGAATTCATAGAACGAACCTCCAAACGTGCTGACGAGTTACTGGAAACGCCCACTGCTCTGGCCTCCTACTTCTGCGCTACCTGTGCCCGAATGCGGCTGAGCGACGGCCCCTTAATACCCAGATAGGACGAAATATGCCCCAACGATACCCGATTCAGAATATCCGGATAATTCGTCAATAAAGCTAAATACCGCTCCTCGGCCGATTGGGTCAGCAGACTCTCCGAACGGGTCTGATTGAACACAAAATACTGTTCGGCCAGCAAACGGCCGAAGCGCTCCCATCCGTGCGACTGTTCGTATAACTGCTGCAGATGGTCGTAGTCGATCACCAGCAACTCAGCATCTTCCAGCGCTTCAATCAAGTATGGGCAGGTGGTTTTCGTCAGCAGACTTTTTAGCGAAGTCAGAAAAGCGTATTCAGGAATAAAGTAGAGATTATGGTCCTGCTCGGTTCGGGGATCGATGTAGTAAACCCGAAAGATTCCCTTCAGAATAAATCCCACCTGCCGACATACCGAATTCCGAAAATTGAAATACTCATGTTTGGCGATGGTTCGGATAGTCCAGAACGGATCACCCAGCCTGAGATCATCGTCAGAAAGCTGAGCAAATTGTCGTAAAGACTGATGTAAGGTAGTGTGTTTCGTGGTGGGCATTGGCTATTCGTTACGTTCAATAGAACACTGATTTTTATTATGATTATGATTTACACAGATCATGACAAATCATAATCATCATAAAAATCAGTGTTCTATATTCTCTTTTTAACATAGGTGAAAAATTGGCAAAAAGTGCCTGTCTACCTTTGAGGCATCAAAAACAAATCACAAAACAAGTTAAAGCTTACTCTTATGAAAATCGTACGCAATGCCTCTGCTCACTGGACTGGAACCGGAAAAGATGGAAAAGGAGACCTGACTACCGCCAGCACGGTTCTGAACAAAACCCAATATTCGTTCAATACCCGATTTGCAGATGGAATCGGCACTAACCCTGAAGAACTGGTAGCGGCTGCCCACGCGGGTTGCTTCGCCATGCAACTGGCCTTCAACATTCAGCAGGCTGGTTTCGCAGCCGAATCGCTAGACGTAAGTTGTGCTATCACTCTTGAAGATGGTGGCATTTCCAGTTCAAAGTTGACGCTGACAGCCGCTGTTCCAGGCTTGGATAAAGCTAAATTCGACGAACTAGTCGACCATGCCGAACACAATTGCCCGATCTCGAAGCTGTTCAATACAACCATCAGCGTTGAGGCTACTTTGGCATAAGAATCGTATAGAACATAAACCGCGAGGACGCGCAGGCGCAGGGAAGTAATCAATACGTACTCTTTGCGTCTTCGCGTCCTCGCGGCTTTTCACATGAATCAGTAATTTACTGGCTATCAATACTTTTAAACTAAATACTAATCTGAGTATTAATACCCAATTGACTTATGACGTTACCCCCTAACCTCCTCAAAGCGCTCGACTGGACGGTCGAAACGATTCAATTCTGCAAAAAACATTTCGGGTTTATTTTCAGCCTGGGGCTGATTGCCGCTGTTGGACGAGCCATTCAACTGAAAGCGTTTGGACCGATCAGCCCTTTGTCGCATGGATTGCTGGAAATTGTTGTGGAGTCGGCCCGTATACTGATTTTCCTGTATGCACTGGGGCTCACCAATATAGGGGCCGGAGCTAAGCGGCTGATGCAGATCGTTTTTAATAAACAGAGCCGGAAACAAAACTGGCAGTTGGCAATTCAGAAACTTCGAACCAAGTGGGGGGCTTTACTGGTCAATTTAATCGCATTTTCGGTCATCGCCCTGCTGTTCAACAAGTTAATCGACCACATTGCTTACGAAACCTGTCTTTACATTACGTTGAAAGCCCGCGACCTGATTTCCGATCAATCGTCGGAGTGGGCAATCATTCTGTTCTTCAAGAATATTTCGGTGATTCCGTTCACCCTGATTTTCAACGCACTATTCTGCCTTTGGCTGGTCAATAGACTTCCCCGACCCGTTGTGACGAACTAACGCTTGCCTTTTCAACAGTTATCAAACCAGTTTGCCCTCTGGGCCGAACTGGTTTGATAACTGTTGGCTAATTAACGGGATTGCTGCATGGCTGCGCTGGCTTTATGCTGGGCTTTTAAACTACGAGCCATTAAGGAACCAATCATCAAGGATGACAGAATCAGACTGAGCAATAAGCAGTGTTTGAATTTCATGGTAGTTGTTGTTTACTGTTGGAAGGGAGGCTACAAAAATGACTGATCGGTCGGTCTGCTCCTATGACAAATTGATTAACCGTCGAATTTCGGGGATAAAACGCCCGAAAACAGCGATAAATCCCAAACACCTCGTTCTCCGATTTAGGTAACGCAGGTGGAAACCCGCGCAATGGGCCCAAATAGCGGGTTCCCACCTGCGTTATGTAAATCGGCGGTAAAAAATCAAACTTTTACTTGACTCTCCCCTTACGTCATAGCCTACATTTGCCAGGGTCAATCAAAGCACGTTTTTTTATGCGACACTATTCGGTCAATAAGCTGGCAAATCTGGCAGGTGTAAGTGTGTGCACACTCCATCATTACGACCGGGTGGGTCTATTAAAACCAGTAGTCCGTACCGAGGCTAAGTACCGACTGTATGGTGAAAAAGAACTGATCCGGCTACAGCAGATTCTGTTTTACAAAGAACTGGATTTCTCGCTTGACGAGATTCTGCATATTCTGGAAGATCCGGAATTCGACACGTTGAAAGCACTCGAAAGTCATAAACTAGCCCTTCAGGCCCAGCAATTTCGACTGTCAAAGCTGCTGCTGACGATTGATAAAACAATTTCAACTTTAAAAGGCAAACGAGTCATGGTAACCAACGAAGAGTTATACGAAGGTTTTCCCAAAGGCAGAGAGTACCGACAGGAAGCTATTGAAAAATACGGCCAAGAAGCCGTTGAAAGTAGTGAAGCCAAACTACAGCAAATGGGCAAGGCCGGTTTTGAGGAACTTAAAGCCGATCAGCAAGCTATTGCGCAGAAATTAACGGCAATGGTCGATCTGGACCCGACCAGCCTGGTGGTACAACAGCAGATAGCCCGGCATTATGCCAATATTCGGGGCTTCTGGGGAGAAGAAGTCTGCCAGTCGAAAGATATGGCAAAAGCGTATAAAGGGTTGGCTCAATTATACCTCGATGATGCCCGGTTTACGAGCCAGAACGGCACCGAAAACCCGGCCTATGGGGCCTTCCTCCACAACGCCATGGTCTACTTCGCCGACACACAGATTCAGTAAAAGTATAACACAGGGTCGGGGAGGGTACAGCGTTTATCGATACGTGAGTTGCATAAACTATTTTTTCTGTGTACTCTCCACGTCTCTGTGTTGAAACCTATATTATTCAAACTCCCATTTGCTTAGCCACGGATCATGGGTCTGTTTCTGAAACTGCTTTAGCTTAGTCTGCATCCGTTGACGTACCTCGCCATACTTCGGATTGGCAGCCAGATTGTGGATCTCGTCGGGATCGGTCTGTAGGTCATAAAGTTCAAAACGTGGACGATGCAAATAAGCGTCTACCGTTCGTTTTCCGTATACTTTTACCCCTTTCTTCAACCCTTCCTGCCACGTATAGGACCGATATAAATCGAGTGCCATTGGGTAAGGCAATTCGTGGGCCACATTGAAAATCAGCTTGTAGCGTCGTTCGCGGAGCACCCGCATGGGGTAATACATTGTGATTTCATGCAGCGAATGTGATGCATACACCTCGTCCCAGCCTGTCACCGACTCCTGCTCCACAATCGACCGGAACGAACGGCCATGTGTTGCAATCCTGCTCAGATCAACACCCGCAAAATCCAGCAATGTAGGCGTCACGTCGACCCACGAAACCATGGCATCCTGCACAAAACCACGCTTGCGCTGACTGGGGAGCTTTACGATGCAGGGCAACCGCATACCCGGTTCGTACAAGTTCGTTTTGGCTCCTGGAAAGGGAGCCCCGTTGTCCGACAGATAAACAATCAGGGTGTTATCGTACTGTCCCGTCTCTTTCAGATAATCTACCAACCGTCCAACGCCCTGATCGAGTCGACTAATGGCTTCATAGTATTGAGCCAGTTCCATCCGACAGGCTCGGTTATCGGGTAGATAAGCCGGAACGCTGACCTCGCGAGGTTGATAAAAATGATCGCCCACCTGCGGATACCCCCCCGGCCGATTCCCAAATACATTCGGTTTTGTACCGTCAAAAATGGGTGAGCCATCAGGAGCGATCGTATTGCTGCGGTGAGGGTCGTCGGTTGCAAAATACAGGAAGAATGGCTTATCTGATTCCTGCGCCATAAAATCATAACACGCCCGCGCCATCTCAACCGGACTACGGCCAATGGATGCAGGATCATTGACCTTTCCTGTACCAAGTATACGTTGAAAACGATAAACTGGCTCTGGCGCCACGTGGAGCTTCCCAATGCGGGCCGTGCGATAGCCGGCCTGCGCGAGCCAGACAGGTAAAGAACGTACTGTGTCGAACGAGCTAAAATGATGAGCCTGATGCTCTAGTCCATACATACCATTGGCATGATTATGGATACCGGTAAGTAATACAGACCGGCTAGGGCTGCAACTGGCTGTAGTACAAAAAGCATTCGAAAAACGCACACCATCGGTCGCTAATTGATCAATATGGGGCGTGCGTATGGACGTATTGCCATAACACCCTACCGCTTCGCGCCCATGATCGTCGGAAACAATCAGAACAATATTAGGTCGTCTGGTAGCCAGTGGCACCTGTTGACTGATTTCAGGGCTTGTTGTTAACTCCTGTGAAAGAAGCAAAGCTATTGACAGATAGCCGGTTAAGGCCAACTTAAACACAGCATCCATAAGTAAGAACGTAAGCGCTCATAATAATACCTTTTTCCTCGCATCTGCCCTAAACTCCTCTTGTATAATCAATCCAACTTCTTCGTCAATCAACACAAATGCATTATCGATCCTAAAAACAATAATTAATTCGATGTCTTTAGGCACACTATTTGTCACCGCATCCTATATCCTATCCATTTAATAGATTGTCTATGCGTTTACCTTTACAGAGGCTAGTATTTTTAATACTGGTAGTTTTTCCTTTTACCACCCTGTATGCCCAGCTCACGATTACGAGCCCGGTAACCAGAATGGTATTCCAGCGCAACTTAGCGAATAATGCCACTGTTACCATAACCGGCACGGCACCAACCAATGCCTCCCTGGTTGAGGCACGTTTTATACCCATATCATCCAGCCAGGGAACGCTCACCAACTGGTCATCCCTTTCATTTTTATCAGGTACATCCTCGTTCCGGGGTCAGGTAACAGTCAACGGTGGCTGGTACCGATTAGCAGTCCGGGCCAAAAATGGGTCGGTGGTTATAGCCGAAACACAGGTTGATCGGATAGGCGTAGGCGAGGTATTTGTAGTAGCGGGGCAATCGAACGTATACGGCGGCTTGCAGCGCGTAACGAGTTCGGTCGAGGATCGCGTATCCTGCGTCGATTTCCGGCAGGATAGCATCAGCGAGCAGCTTTTACCCTTACAATTCAGCAAAGTCAGTTATGGAAGCTCTATAGGTCCTAGTCAGCCTCCCCATTTATGGAGTACCCTCGGCGACAAACTGGTGCAACGTTTAAATGTTCCCGTTTTATTTCTGGGAGCAGCT